>NZ_WOWP01000061.1 GCF_009741375.1 Flavobacterium rakeshii | reverse complement strand
TATTGTTAGGCAAAAGCAAAGACCGGGGAACCCTAAAAGGGTTCCGCAGCCTGTTTGCCTTAAAAATTGTTCTTAGTCTTCTCTGTTAATGTAAATCCAGCCGGTTTTACTTTCACCATTTACGCGTTCAATAGCATAATAGTAAGTACCTGTAGGAAGCTCTTTACCTTTATCACTTTGTCCGTACCATTCATCGATATAGTTAGACCTGCTGTAAACCTCCTCACCATAACGGTTAAAGATACTTAGCTTAGACACATTAAACCCTGTAAGATCAAAGTTATCGTTTTTATCATCCCCATTTGGAGAGATACCTTTTTGAATCATACAATTTGGATTCTCTACTTCGAATTCCATAACAAACGGACAAGCTTCATCATATCCTGTAGGTGTTACAGTTACCTGATATGCACCCTGCATAGTTGCCACAGCAGTAGTTTCTGTTGTCACAGTAGCACCTGTTGGGTCAAACCACTCAAACATTACATTAGAAGCATCATAAGTCTCATCAAGGAAGTTTACCTGGATTACAAACTCATTGTTTATACAATCTCCCGACATTTCAAATTGAGGAGCCGGAACTACAGTTACCGCAAAGCTACTCTCATCAATACAGTTAGTACCAGGAGCCTGAGCGAAGATATAAATAGTTTGATTTGTAGCTATCTCATCTCCTACAGCAAGCATATCACCTGTTCCGTCTGGACCTGTGTAATAGTTATTATTTTCACTTAATGCCGGAAGCACATAAGCACCACATGAAGTTAAATCTTCTATAACATCTGCTACAGGCATTTCAACTAAAGTTACCTCTACTACAGAAGTACTTAAACAACCGTTATTATTTACTGTTACTTCATAAATACCACCTTCTGTAACAGTAATACTTGGAGTTGTATCAGTTAATCCTTCGTCATTACGAGTCCAGCTAATTGTTACATCTGCTAAGTCAAAATCAATCGGAGTCACTGTAATAGTTCCTGATGTTCCTCCACAAATATAGAAATCATCTGTTACTGTAAACTGTGGCGGATTATCTTCAACAACAACATTAAATGGTTTTACTACAACACATCCGTTTACAAGACCATCAACTCTTGCAAACACCGGTTGACCAAATTGTATCGTGTTTGTAAACATCTCATCAAGAACATTGGTTTCAGCTAACGCATCCTCTTCAGTAGGATAATAAGTAACCTCATAATCAGCTGCATTGAAACCTGCAAGAATTACCGCTTCATTTTGTGTTAAATCAAACGTATCAAAACCAGAGCTATCACATGCAAACAAATCAACTGCTTCGTTAACCGAAGGGAAATATTCTATAAGTACAGAATCGTTACCTATACAAGTTGAAGACAAATATGTAGCACTAATAGTATATGTACCCGGCTCTGTAACAACAATTGCAGTACCTGTAACATCAAGTTCGGTTACATTACCTTCAGCATCTGTACGAGTCCAGGTTATTTCATAATCTTCAGGGTCTAAGCCAGAATCCAGCACATATTCCCCTCCTTCACAAAGTGCATTACCGTTTTCTACAAGTAAGTCATCACCAAGATTAACCTGACCGATATCAAACGGCCCAATAAATACTGCTGAATCAAAAGAACTATCATTTCTGTCAGCAATTACAAGCTTAATATGGTAAGTATTACCTATAACAACTTCTGCCTGTGCTGCCATTAATACAGTATTACCATTATAGTTTATTGGAGCAGACATATCTCCTAATTCATAGTAACTCTCAAAAAAGTCAAGATTTGCATCACCACAACTTGAGTTGTAAAGACTATTCCTGATAGTAACAACCGAAACAGGAACATCTGTTCCAGGAACTACCGCAAGATTTTCTGTTGGCGCATCAGGATCACTTGTGTCTGTAAGGAAGAAAGCAAAAGCATCTGAGAAAGAACACTGATAAAAACCGTACTCTTCAGAAGCAAACACGAATGGGAAACTAATATGGTTTGTTAACGGAACGAAATCAAACTCAAGCACAGTTGCATCATTATAACTAATTAAATCTGGATCAATTCCTGATGATGTTATATAGTCGAATAAATCAGCGTCACCTTCCCATGCTCCTTCACCTAAATTACTTGTATTTGGTCCGGGAGCGCTCATGGCGTTTCCTGTAGAAAGGATAACACCTTTATCCATTGGGAAACCAGACAATCCTTTATCAAACATAGCAATACCATTTTGACCACTCCATCCGTTTGAAGTACCTGTTCTCCATGAAATATTACTTACCTGAGCACACTCTGAAGTAATAAGCACCTCAGTTACAATCTCCTCTACAGAGTAAGTTGTATTGTCAGCGATAATTGATGCAGGCGTTAGTACACAAAGTTCAAATGAAGTTGGCGCTGAAGGATTGTCAATATAATCAGCAAACACTTGTATGTAATAAGTCTCGCCTGGTGTAAGGCCAGAAACAGTTGCTGTTGTATCATATCCACAATAAATATCTGTTAAAGTACCGCAATCTGCCCCTTCATAAATATTTAAATTAAAGTAAGCACCATCCATATCATTAAGCGAAACTGAATGTGTAGCCTCTGTAGCTGTAAATGAGTACCAAACATCAAAATTAGGAGCCTGCCAGTTACAGTTTGCCATTTGCCCTGAAGAAGTTGCTCCTGTTATAGTACCTAAAGTACTTTCAATACAATCTACACCTGGGTTTACAGGCACATCAGTAGCATTAGCACAATCATCGTTTTCTATAGCTGTTGTGAATACAAACGGACCAGACCAAGTACTGTCACCGTCTTCATCTCCACAGTTTGCTCTTACATAGAATACATAAGGAGTACCTGAATCTAAAGTCTCAGCCAAATATGGATTATCTGTAGTAACCACTCCCGGCTCTGTAGGCTCAGGAGAACCATAAGGAAGCACCCATACCTCCCATGTAGATGCAGTACCCATTTCATCCCAACCCAGTAAAGCCGAGTTAAGCTGTAAATCAGTAGCTGTTAAGTTTTGTGGCTTAGGACATGGTGGCGGATCACAAGACACAAGGCCTTCAATAACAACTGAATCAGGAGTTTCTGTACCCGGCACCATAGTATACACACTTTCAGCAAACGGACTGTAAATCACAAGACCTTTATCATTAGGATCTCCCCATCCGTCGGAATTCCAAAATACCTCAATCTCAACATCCGGACATAACGGAATTTCAACTGTACTTGAAGTGCCCCAGGTAAATGAATCACCAATGGTTGTTATAGGCACACCGCCCTGAGAAACAGACATTGTAAAATTTTCCCATCCCCAGCCACCAACACTGGTCATTTCAAACACAAAAGTACATTTATCTTCTGGGTTACAAACCTCAGTATTAAAGGCAAATGGACCTGCCCATGCACTGTTTTCAGTATCAGAACAAACGTATCTTACATAATACTCGTAGTTTGTAGAAGGTTCTAATCCTCCTGCAGTAACAGGATTTTCTGTAGTAGAAGTACCTTCTGTAGCATCAGTAGGAGCATCACCTCCAGCTTCAACAATGTAGTAATCCCACTCACCTGTATCTGTACCTAACCAGCTTAAATCAACAGTATTCATAGCTTCGTTAGAAACCGCCAAACCTGTTGGAGGAATACACATTGGCGTATCACAGTTTACTGCTTCAGAATAAAGTAAAGTACCTGATGTACCTTCACCTATTGGTTTTTCATATATAATTTGATTGAATGAATTTTGTATAGCCACACCAACCTGGTTAGACCATCCACCGGCATTCCAGAATAAATCTACAGGCATACCGTTACAAACCTGTACCTCTACCTCTACAGGACCAGTGCCATCTTCCCAGGTAAAATCAGGACCAAGAACAGCAAGTGTAACTCCGTTTTGAGAAACATTCATTGTATTGCTATCAAAACCTCCCCATTGAGAAGTTAATATAAATGTAAGTGTACATTGGTCTTCAACTTCACAAACCATAGTATCAAATAAGTAAGGACCAGCCCATGCACTAAATGTACCGTCACCACAATCTGCCCTTACATAGTACTCATAAGGAGTAGCTGCCGTTAAACCCGAAACCGGGAAGTTTGTATTAGAATCGGCAGTAATACCGGCACCTGCAGGAAGACCTGCCCCTGGAGCCTGCACAACATACTCCCATGAAGTAGCCGTACCCATTTCATCCCATGAAAGATCTACAGAAGTAAGACCGATATTTGTTACCGGAAGCCCTACCGGCTTTTCACAATGTACCTCCTGAATAAGTAAAGTATATGGTGTAGCCTGCGGAGAAGCCCATGTAGATATTACAAAATAATAAGTAGTACCTGCCGTTACAGCAAAGTTTGGTATAGATGCCGGAATATCATTCCAATCATAATAAGCACCATCCAAACAGTTCACACCTATATCATCACAAGAACTGTAAATAAATATTCCGGAATACTGAACAACATCGGTAAGATCAACACTGATAGTACCATCAGCAGGGGCTGTATAAGAATACACCACATCATCCCCACTTAAATATGTACTCCATTCATCAGGAACACAAGTTAAACCAGGTATACCATCATAATCGTCTCCATAGTTAGATGTATTATCTGTAGTAGAGAATGGTAACGAAGTAATTTCAAGCGGCGCAGCACAGGTGTCTCCTAAACCTACTGTATTAAAATAAAACGGACCTGCCCATTCACTCTCGTTAACACCCGCTTCACAAACAGCTTTTACATAAAACTTGTAATTAGTATTATCTGTTAAAGTTGTAGGATCATATTCTGCAGTACCTGTAACACTAACACCCGTTCCTGTAGCTGCATTATCAAGCGGAAGCACTTCAATTTCCCAAGCTGTAGCCGCACCGGCATCCCAGGTTAAATGAGCAGTGTTAAGTCCTATATCTGATGCCATAAGGTTTTCCGGCATAAGACACTCTTCTACAACAGAAACATTATCTACTAACCATCGATCCTGAAAACTACCTTCCATCACAAAAGCAATGTAAACGTTTGTACCCGCAGCAAAACTTGAAAGCGAAACAACTTTTTCATTGTACTCTAACTGAACAGGATTTATCTGGGTCTCTGTCCATTCAATTACTTCGGTATAAGCTTCCAAATCCGAAGGGTCGGCATCAGTAGACACCATTATACGGTATAAACCACCATTATCCCCCGCAATGGTTAGCCTTGAATAAAAGCGTAACTGTGCATTTGCCGGTAATGAAACCAAAGGAGTAACTAACCAGTCCTGTGGAACATCATTACCCGGTAACGGAGTCTCTCTATCAACAAATGCAGCATAAGTCCCCTCATAAGCAGGCTGAAACTCTACATTAAGTGGATCTGTGTGTTTCCAGGACTGTACTGTCCCAGAACCATTGTCATAAATACCCCAGCCTGTAGGTGGCCAGGTTCCTTCAAACCCTTCCTGGGCAAGTTGCGAGTAACCGCTCATTGCCGCCAAGAGCATGAAGAGCAATAGCGTAATTTTTTTCATATTAAATATTTTAGCAGTTTGTTTAACAACTTCGAAAATAGTAAAATTTTAAATGATAAAAATTTAACACAATGTTTATTTTGCGATTTTTGTTAAAAAAAACAAAATAACCCTACAGTGTTATAAATTTATTTGTTTTATCACTTTTTAAACAAACTGTATATTTTCTATAAAAAAAGAGGCTAATTTTTACTTTTTAACATAAAATAAGACTTTTTAATACTTATACATCAATAACGCAGAAAGGATAAAATCCTACAAAAAAAATGCTAAAAAATACATATTCTGCAATATCACAAACAAAATAACTTAAGCCTAACTATAATCAATATTTTATTTAATCCTCTTTATAAGCTCTACAAAAACAAACAAGCGTCATCGATTTATAAATCAATGACGCCTGCTTTGCGACCGCGGAGGGGTTCGAACCCCCAACCCTCAGAGCCGAAATCTGATATTCTATCCAGTTGAACTACGCGGCCTACCAAAAATTATATACAATATATAAATTGCTTTGTTTTAAGAAAGAAGCCTTTTAACAACAGACGAAATAGTTTTACCATCTGCCGAACCAGCAAGCTCTTTACTAGCAGCACCCATGGTTTTACCCATATCTGCCATACCAGAAAAGCCATTAGCCTCAATAATAGCTTTAACTTTAGCCTCAACTTCCTCTTCTGTTAATTGTGCCGGAAGGAACTGCTCTATAATAGCAGCCTGGTCAAGTTCCGGCTTTGCAAGATCTTCTCTACCCTGCTCTACATATATAGCTGCACTGTCTTTTCTTTGTTTAACCAGCTTTTGTAATAGTTTAATTTCCTCTTCCTGAGCCACATCTTCTTTAGCACCGCTCTCTGTTTGAGCAAGTAGTAAAGCCGACTTAACAGCTCTAAGCGCCTCTAGCGCTACTGTATCTTTCGCCTTCATGGCTGTTTTCATGGCGTCCATGATTTCCGTTTGTAAACTCATAAGTACAGGTTTTTAAAATGTGATGCGAATATAAAAAAATTAACCCGAAAGTTATTAAGGCTTTCGGGTTAAAGAATCACATTTGGGTTAGTTTAATCTACATTGTCGTGAAGGAAAGAATTGTTAGAACGTAGCTGTAAATCATCATTACTGTCTGTTCCTAACGAAAATCTTGACTTGCTGTTGTCTGCCTTAGACGCATCAAGATCAATTCCCATCCTTTTGTAAGCAGGCTCTTTTTCAATCTCATCAATCTTTGCAGAACTGTTGTGGAATTTATAATTAAACTCCTTCATTTTCTTTCTGCGTTCCTCTGCTCTTAGCCTTAAGGTTTCCTCAATAGTCATCTCTACCGGAGAAAGCTCATTAAAGCTTTGCTGTGGCTTAGCCGGCTCTTCGGTTTTCTTAAGCGTTATATTAAGCGCCTCTTCAACAGGCTCTTCTTTTGCTTTATCCTGAGGTTTAGAATCCAGTAGCTCATTTTCTTTTTCAAGATACTCCTCTAAAGAATATCTAACAACACCACTTTCATTAACCTCTGTTACAGGAACCACCTGTACCGGATCTTTCACCTGTATATCCTTTACTTCCTCGTCAAGAGAGAAAAGTGTTTTTTGTTCTTTTGGCTCTTCTCTTTTTACGTTTTCTGCGCTATTAAGATCAAAAGAGAAACTTATCTGTTCTTCTTTAGGAACCACAACAAACTCAGGATCTACAACTTCAATATCTCTAATATCCCTTACTTTAGTTTTAGCCTCAACTATTTCAGGCTCAAAAGCCTTTGGCTGCTCTTTTTGCGGTGAAACTATTTCAAAGAACACATCAAGGTTATTAATGTAATCAGTAGTAGGAACAAGTTCGTTCTCTACCTCTACACTGGTTTCGGCTACAGGCTGTGACACCTGAAACTCTTCCTCTTCATCATCCTCCAGTGTAAAAACTATCTTTTTTTCCTCCTGAGGTTCTTCAGCTTTAATCTCTTCTACAACTTCTGCCTTAGGCTCATCTGTAGCAGTTTCCGGCTTTGTAGCAAAATCAAAAGACGACATTACCGATCTTTGGTTTAGTTCGCTTTCAAGCTTTTGCTCTTCCTCAAGGGCGTGAATGATCTTTTTAGGCTCAGTATTTACTATCTCGTTTTGCTGTTCCACATTAAAACCTGTAGCAATAATGGTTACAGAGATAGCCTCTCCTAAAGACTCGTCTTCACCAACACCCATAATGATGTTAGCATTGTATCCCGCCTCTGTTTGAATATGATCGTTAATCTCACCTATCTCATCGATAGTGATTTCATTAGTACCCGAAACGATTAGTAACAGTACGTTTTTAGCACCTGTAATTTTATTATCATTAAGCAGCGGAGAATCTAACGCATCTACAATAGCATCTTTCGCACGACTTTCGCCCGATGATACTGCCGATCCCATTATTGCTGTACCGCTGTTTGCCAATACAGTTTTGGCATCCTTAAGGTCAATATTTTGAGTATAGTGGTGCGTAATAACCTCTGCAATACCTCTTGAGGCTGTAGCTAACACCTCGTCGGCTTTAGAGAACCCGGCTTTAAAACCAAGGTTACCATATACTTCTCTTAATTTATTATTGTTGATAACGATTAAAGAATCCACCTGCTTTCGAAGCCTTTCAACTCCAAGCATGGCTTGTTCTGAGCGCACTTTACCCTCAAACTGGAATGGTATGGTAACTATACCCACTGTAAGCACATCTCGCTCCTTGGCAAGTTTTGCAATTACCGGAGCTGCACCTGTACCGGTACCACCACCCATACCTGCTGTAATAAATACCATTTTGGTATTAGTATCCAGCATTTTTTCTATTTCCTCTATACTCTCTAAAGCAGACTGTTGTCCTACTTCTGGGTTAGCCCCTGCCCCAAGACCCTCAGTAAGACTTACACCTAACTGTATCTTGTTTGGAACTGTACTGTTTTGCAGTGCCTGTGAATCAGTATTACACACTACAAAATCTACTCCCTTGATTCCCTGCTTAAACATGTAATTGATAGCGTTGCTTCCGCCACCTCCTACACCAATTACCTTGATTACGTTTGACTGGTTCTTTGGTAAATCAAACGAAATGCTTCCAAATTCTTCATTGCTCATCATAATCAATCGGGTTTTACTCTGCGTTATCTAAAAATTCTTTAATCCTATCTATATACTTATCAAAAAACGACTTCTTAACTTTTCTCTCTGTTGAGTCGTCACTACTCTTCTCTTTGTTTTCGTTTTCAACCGACACCTCTTCCATTTCCTGAACCTGTGCTGTAGCAGTTGCCTGTACAGTTACTTCAGGTTGTTTTACCGGCTCCGGCTCCCTAACTTCACCTATTGGTGTTGCACTACGCGTATTGTTCCTCAAACTGTTCATTACAAGACCTACTGCCGTAGCATAAAGCGGACTTGATATTTCCTCGTCTGAGTTTCCTGCAAGGTGCTCATTAGGATATCCAATTCTGGTATCCATACCTGTTATGTACTCTACTAATTGCTTAATATGCTTAAGCTGAGAACCACCTCCTGTTAGCACTATACCAGCTATCAGTTTTTTGCGCGGATCTTCGTGCCCGTAAGCCTTAATCTCTGCAAACACCTGCTCTATAATCTCCACTACTCTGGCATGGATGACTTTAGACAGGTTTTTAAGTGAAATCTCTTTTGGCTCTCTACCTCTTAAACCAGGGATCGAAACAATCTCGTTATCCTTGTTTTCACCCGGCCAAGCCGAACCAAATTTTACTTTAAGCAATTCTGCCTGCTTCTCTATAATAGAGCAGCCCTCTTTTATATCCTCTGTTATTACGTTTCCGCCAAATGGCACTACTGCCGTATGGCGAATTATTCCGTCTTTAAATATGGCAAGATCTGTTGTACCACCCCCTATATCAATAAGTGCTACACCTGCCTCTTTCTCTTCCTGACTTAACACCGCATCAGCCGAAGCTAATGGCTCCAGCGTTAAACCTGAAAGATCTAATCCCGAACTCTTAATACACCTACCCACATTCCTTATGGAAGAAGCCTGACCTACTACAACATGGAAGCTTGACTCTAACCTGCCTCCATACATTCCAATAGGTTCTTTTATCTCTGTTTGCCCGTCTATTTTAAATTCCTGCGGCAATACATGGATAATTTCCTCTCCCGGCAACATAGCCAGTTTGTGCACCTGATTTATTAAAAGATCGATATCTGCATCACCAATCACCTCTTCAGGATTATGCCTGCTGATGTAATCACTGTGCTGAATACTCCTTATGTGCTGGCCGGCAATACCTACCACCACATCATTTATTTTATATCCGCTATCTGCCTCAGCTTCCTGTACGGCCTGCTGTATAGACTGGATAGTTTGTGTAATATTATTAACAACTCCTCTGGCAACACCAAGGCTTTTGGATTTACCAACACCCAAAATTTCAAGCTTCCCGTACTCATTTCTTTTACCTATCATGGCAACAATCTTTGTTGTCCCGATATCCAGACCTACTGCAATGTTATCTTTTTCCATATCCTAATTTTTGGTGCACACAACCTGTTGTGTAAATTTCAGATTTATCGTTTTGTAATTCTCTATCAATGTATCCTTCACTGCATTTTGAAAAAATGCCTTATAATTATTAAACTTCTTCTCTACATTTACCATCCTGCCAAAAAGTATCACATAACTATAATTGCGATTCATCATTTTTAGCGATCCGTTTGCTGTTACTTCTATCCCAATAATATTCTTCCTTAAAAAGGCATCATCATAGATATATTTAACTAACGAATAAAGCTTACTTTTATCAACGACGTTAAGGGCTCCGTTTAACAACAAAACCCTGGCGGTTGAATTCTCAGATAACGGCATTTTAGCCCCTTTGTAATCAATGTAGTACGACTCTCCCCCTTCATAAACCCTTGCCACAGGAACTCTTTGCCTCACAACAGCCTTCAGCCTGCCGTCTACCGTAGCGAACACCTCTGCATCGTCAATCATAGGATTGGATTCGAGTCTTTTCTCCACGCTATTCAAATCTAATTTTTCTTTCGTTATGCTCGCAACAGTGTTAAAATTTTGTATCAACAACTTATTAACTTTCTCCGGGGTAATAAACTCCTCAGTATCCGCAAATTCGACATCAGCAGCCACAAAATGCCTGCTTCCGTTCCTTTTTGAAGAGAAGGAATAAAGGAAAATAACCACTCCCGCGATTACAAAAAGCCTTATATTATCCCAGTTAATTTTTTTCATCAAGCACCTTTTTTATTTCCGGAACCATCTCACCAATATCACCTGCCCCAATGGTAATAACCACATCGGCATCGGTAATTCTCAAAAACGGAATCACATCCTTTTTTGAAATCAGTTTTTTGTTTGGATTCTCTATTTTATCCAATAGCCATTTTGAAGTAACCCCTTCAATAGGCAGTTCCCTTGCCGGGTAAATATCCAGCAACACTATATTTTTAAAAGCCGAAAGGCTCTTAGCAAAACCATCAATAAAATCTCGTGTACGGCTGAACAAGTGCGGCTGAAATATTGCCAGTACTTTTTTGTCAGGATACAACTCTGTCACCGCCTGATGCACTGCATCAATCTCGGTTGGGTGGTGCGCATAGTCGTCTATATATACCATATCCGATTTTTTAACCTGATATGAAAAACGTCTCTTCACTCCCTTAAAGCTTTCAAGTGCCGCTTTTATATCGTTATCTGCCACTCCGTAGGTTTTAGCCATAGCCAGTGCCATAAGCGCATTGGTAAGGTTATGCCTTCCAGGTAAAGCAAATCGTATATCTGTAATTTTTCCTGATGGTGTTTCGGCATCAAAAACATACCAGCCGTTTTCCACCCTTATATTTACCGCATTGTAATCACTACCATTCTCCACACCTACAGTTACTCCTTTAAGCGGAAGATCTTTAGTAACAAACAATTTGGTTTTATCTTCAACCTTATTGGCAAACTCGGTAAAAGAAGCCTCTATAGCCGTACTGTCTCCATAAATATCAAGATGATCGGCATCCATAGAGGTCACACAGGCCATATTAGGATGCAGGTGTAGAAACGAACGGTCAAACTCATCAGCTTCGGCTACCGTTACGGTTTTACCTTCGCCAATTACATTAGAGTTATACCCCTCTACAATACCCCCTAAAAATGCGGTAACATCTACCTTGCTTTCATACAGTACATGCCCCAGTATGCTCGATGTAGTAGTTTTACCGTGTGTACCTGCTACTGCAAAACAGTAAGTCCCTTTGGTAATTATACCCAGCACCTCGGCTCTTTTCTTAACCACAAAACCGTTTTTAATAAAGTAGTTCCACTGGAAGTGCTCTTTAGGCACAGCCGGAGTAACCACAACCAGCGTATTGCTTTTATTAAGAAACGGAAGGTCTATAAGTGCGATACTGTCATTAAAATGAACACGTATTCCGTTTTTCTTAAGCTCATCGGTAAGTTGTGTAGAAGTACGGTCGTACCCTGCCACATTTTTACCTATAGATTTAAAATAGCGGGCAAGGGCACTCATGCCTATCCCTCCAATACCTATAAAATAAACGTTATGTATCTGGTTTAAATCCATATATGCTTAAGCGCTACTTAATCAGTTTTATAATTTCTTCTACTATATCTTTTGTGGCATTTACCTTAGCCAGTTTCTTTATGTTTTCTCTCAGTTCCTGCTGTTGTTCATTGTTAGCAAGCAGTGCTGAGAATGTACTTTCAAATTCAGCATCAAGCTGTGATTCTTTTAAAAGCAGTGCTCCGCCTTTACTCACAACTGCCTGTGCATTTTTGGTTTGATGATCCTCTGCCACGTTTGGCGAAGGGATAAACACCACAGGTTTGCCTACTATACACAGCTCTGATACTGATGATGCTCCGGAACGTGATATAATCATATCGGCTGCAGCATACACCAAATCCATCCTGTCTACAAACGACATTACCTGAACCTGCTTACCATCGTGATAATGCCTGTACTCTTCATAATACAGCCTACCACACTGCCACAACACCTGTACTCCCTGTTCCAACAGCCAACCCAGCTCTTTTGCTATTAGTTGGTTTATGCGTCTTGACCCTAAGCTTCCGCCTAAAATCAGGAATGTTTTTTTATTTGGGTCGAGCTCAAAATGGTTAATTGCCTCTTCCCTTTTATCCTCCACGGTAATCAAATCCTGCCTTACAGGGTTACCTGTAAATACAATTTTTGAAGCCGGAAAAAACCTGTCAAGCTTATCATAAGCAACACATATCGCATTAGCCTTTTTAGACAGCCATTTATTGGTAATACCCGGATAGGAATTTTGCTCCTGTATCACTGTAGGCACCCCCATAGATTCTGCTGCCCTTAATAACGGACCACTGGCAAAACCTCCGGTTCCTATAGCCACATCAGGCTTAAACTCCCTGATTATTTTTCTTGACCTGAACAGGCTGTTTATAAGTTTTACAGGAAAAAGGGCATTATCAAACGTAAGCCTCCTTTGTATTCCTGCTATCCACAAGCCTTTTATTTTATATCCTGCCTGCGGTACTTTTTGCATTTCCATTTTGTCCTGCGCACCAACAAAAAGTATTTCACAATCAGGGAAACGTGTTTTTAACTCGTTTGCAATGGCAATGGCAGGATAGATGTGTCCTCCTGTACCTCCTCCGCTCAATATGAATCGTTTTGCTGCCATTGTTATTTTATATTATTCTTTTTTACTTCGTTTTAAAAAATCAGGGTTTCCCCATTACTGCATGCATCGGGTTTTTAGTCCCGTCTTCTATCGAATATGCTGCCGATGTTTCTGTATTTTCCGTACCTTCTTCTGCTTCCTCCTCCATATGCTTGTCTATCATTCGTTGCAGTGCCGCTTCGCGTTCTTCCTTCTCCAGTCTTTCCTGCTCTATCTCCTCATCCTTCTTAGTCACGCTAAGTATAACACCCACCGCAACACAGGTCATCCAGATGGAACTACCACCACTACTGATAAGTGGAAGTGTTTGCCCCGTTACTGGCAGTAGCTCTACTGCTACCCCCATATTAATAAGTGCCTGAAATATTATGGGGAACCCAAGCCCCACAATGAGCAACTTACCAAACAGTGTTTTTGCCTTATGTGCCGAAACCAGAAACCTAAAGAACAACATAAGGTACAGAAACAACACCCCAATTCCGCCTAACAACCCGTACTCTTCCACAATGATTGCGAAAATAAAATCGGAAGAAGACTGTGGTAAAAAGTTCTTCTGTACACTTTTCCCCGGTCCCAGCCCGTAAACCTTACCGGTTGCTATTGCGATTTTCGCTTTCTCTATCTGGTAATCATCCTCACTTGGCTCATCCGACGTAAATCGTTCTATCCTCGATATCCATGTATCAACCCTGTTAGGCATAGCCTTTGGGAATGCCTTTGCAAACGTTACAAAGAACAGAAGCATAAATACTCCCATACCTATTACCGTACCCAAATATTTTAACGGATACTTACCCACAAATACCAGCATACAAATCATACTGAATATTAATGCAGTGGTAGAGAAGTTTGCCGGAAGGATTAGCGCCAGCACTATAAATACCGGAATCCACAACTCAATGAACGACGATTTGAAGGTTATTTCTTTACCTTCAATCTTAGCAAGATACCTCGCCACATATACCATTAGCACTATTGAGGCTAAGGCCGATGTTTGAAAGGTTACCCCAACAAACGGTACTTTTATCCAACGGCTAGCATTAGCCCCGTCTATAACCGTACCCTGAAAAAAGGTATATACCAGCAACAGTGCCACTATAGGCAACAGTATTTTGGACAACCCCTTATAGTAATGATAAGGCACTTTGTGTACAAAATAAATAAGGGTAAAACCTATAAAAATATGTACTAAGTGCTTAACCAGATAACCTATGGTAGAACCCTTACCGATTACATATACAAGGTTTGCACTTGCACTGAAAACCGGCATGAACGATATAAGAGCCAGTAGTACTACAAACGACCAGATCCCTTTATCTCCCTTTAGGCTATTGATTAATTGTTTCATCTTTACTCATTTTTGTCATCCTGACGAAGGAAGGACCTCTACAGATTCTTCGGCTTCATTACATTTAGCTCAGAATGACACCGGTTACTTACTATAAATTTTGCACGGCTGCCTTAAACTGCTTTCCGCGCTCTTCATAATTTTCAAAAAGATCAAAGCTTGCACATGCCGGAGACAGTAAAACCGTATCTCCTTTTTCAGCAAGACTTTGTGCTATTCTTACCGCCTCAGTCATATTTGTGGTTTCAACCATCACGTCTACCACATTACTAAAGGCGTTCATTATTTTATGATTATCTACACCAAGGCATATAATAGCCTTAACTTTTTCTCTTACAAGCGACATCAACTCATCGTAATCGTTACCTTTATCCACACCGCCTACAATCCATACCGTAGGAGTAGTCATACTATCCAGCGCAAAAAACGTAGCGTTTGTATTAGTTGCCTTAGAGTCGTTTATATACTGAACGTTTTGTATTTTCAATACTTTCTCCAAACGGTGTTCAACCCCCTGAAAATTTGAAAGACTCTCCCTAATGGTGTCTTTCCTTATGCGCATAAGTTGCGCTACTGCCGTTGCTGCCATAGCATTTTTTACGTTGTGCTTTCCTTCTAGTGATAATTCATTAATCGGCATAGTAAATTCTTCTTTATTGATGGTTGAAATAATCGTATTGTCTTTTACATAAATCCCTTCTTTTACTTTTCCCGACAGCGAAAAAGGGATGGTTTTCGCTTTGGTTTTATTCTTTTTGAGCCATTTGTTAATCTCTTCGTCATCGGCATCATAAATCAGGTAATCATCTTTTGTCTGATTCATGGTAATCCTGAACTTCGCTTCTATATACAGCTCATAATTGTATTCGTACCTGTCCAAATGATCCGGACTTAAATTTGTTATCACCGCAATGTTAGGACTGTAAGTCTCTATACCATCCAGTTGGAAACTGCTTAACTCCAGTACATAGCCCTCGTGCTTGTTTTCGGCAACCTGCCAGGCAAAACTTTTACCTATGTTACCTGCAAGCCCCATGTTTAAGCCTCCCTGTTTTATAAGGTAATGCGTTAGCATGGTGGTAGTGGTTTTCCCGTTACTCCCTGTTATGCCTATAGTTTTGTAATCCATAAACTTGTAGGCAAACTCAATTTCAGATATTACAGGAATACCTTTCTTTTTAAGTAGCTTTACAATGGGCGACTTATTGGGGATGCCGGGGCTTTTCATTACTACATCAGCATTAAGAATCAGCTCTTCTGTGTGCTTCTCCTCTTCCCATTCCAGTTTATTAAGTGCAAGAACTTCTTTATAGTTGTTTTTTATTTTCCCGAAATCAGACACAAACACGTCATATCCTTTTTTCTTTCCGAGAATCGCGGTTCCTACCCCGCTTTCTCCGCCGCCTAAAACTACTAACCTCATACTACCTTAGTTTTAATGAAACCAGTGAGAAAATAGCTAACAGTATTCCCACAATCCAGAAACGGGCAACAATCTTACTTTCATGGTATCCCTTTTTCTGGTAATGGTGGTGCAGTGGCGACATCAGGAATATCCGTCGGCCTTCCCCATATTTCTTTTTCGTATACTTAAAGTACCCTACCTGCAGTACTACAGAAAGGTTTTCTGCAAGGAAGATTCCGCATAAAATCGGTATCAGTAATTCTTTTCTAACCGCAATAGCCATAACCGCTATTATACCCCCTATGGTAAGGCTACCCGTATCTCCCATAAATACCGATGCGGGATAAGTATTATACCAAAGGAAACCTATAAGCGACCCCACAAAGGCAGAGATAAACACCGTCATCTCTCCCGAGTTGGGTATATACATTATATTGAGGTAATTTGAGAAAATGATATTACCCGAAACGAATGCAAATATCCCGAGGGTGAGCACCGCTATGGCCGATGTTCCTGCCGCGAGCCCGTCTATACCATCGGTAAGGTTAGCTCCGTTAGATACTGCTGTAACAATAAATATTACCATTGGTATAAATATTAACCATGCATAATTTTTATAGTTATCGCCAGTCCAGGCTAACAGCTCAGCATAATCAAACTCATTATTTTTAAAGAACGGGATAGTAGTTGCTGTAGACTTCTCTTCCTGCGGTTTTACGTTTGACTCTACCTGCTCAGTACTGTAAATATTACCTTTAGAAGTATCTGTTCTTACCGTAACTCCCGGATGGAAATACAGTATGTATCCCACTATAAGACCAAGTCCAACCTGACCTACTACCTTAAATCTACCTTTAAGACCTTCTTTATCTTTTTTGAATATCTTGATATAATCATCAATAAACCCAATGGTTCCCATCCAGAGTGTAGTGACTATAAGCAGCATTACATAAATATTATCCAGCTTTGCCAAAAGGATTACCGGAATAAGGGTTGCCATAATAATTATCAATCCACCCATGGTAGGCGTACCCGCTTTTTGAGCCTGTCCTTCAAGTCCAAGTTCCCTTACGGTTTCACCTATTTGCTGTCTTCTTAAAAAGTTGATAATCTTTTTACCGAAAACAGTTGATATAAGCAATGAAAGGATTACCGCCATACCCGAACGGAAGGTAATGTACTGAAACACCCCTGCCCCCGGAACGTCAAAATGTTTGTCTAAATAATCAAATAAATAATACAGCATAAAGAGCGCTTATTTGTTTAGTTCTTTTAAAATTTCCTTTACTATTTGCATATCATCAAAATCATGGCGAACACCTTTTATCTCCTGATAGGTTTCATGTCCTTTGCCCGCTATGAGTATAATGTCGTTCGGTTTAGCCAGTTGGCATGCTATTTTTATAGCCTGCTTTCTCTCAACCACCGAAAGTGTCTTTTTGTAATTTTGAGGCTCTACGCCTTTTTCCATATCCTCTATAATATCTACAGGATCTTCGCTTCGCGGATTGTCCGATGTGAAAATAGCAACATCACTTTTTGATGAAGCTATATGCGCCATTACCGGACGTTTAGTTTTGTCCCTGTCCCCACCACAACCTACAATAGTTATAAGCTGTTCGTTTCTTGTTCGTATATCCTCTATCGTCTTTAAAACATTGTCAAGCGCATCAGGCGTGTGAGCGTAGTCAACAATTGCCGTGATTTGTGAAGGCCCCGAAACGATAAACTGAAAACGTCCTGAAACGCTTTCTAGCTCACTCATTAGGCGAAGCACCTCCATATCTTCCAGTCCTAAATTGATAGCTGCTGCATATATAGCCAGTAAGTTGTACGCATTAAAAGCTCCTATAAGCTTAACCCAAACTTCCTGATCGTTTATTTTTAATAACAGTCCTGAAAACTGACTTTCCAGTATCTGAGCCCTGTAATCGGCATAGGTTTTTAGTGCATAGGTTAGCTTTTTGGCTACCGTATTCTGCAACATTACCAGTCCGTTCTTATCATCAATATTGGTAAGGGCAAATGCCGATTTTGGCAACTTGTCAAAAAACGATTTTTTCACATCTCTGTACTCACTAAATGACTTGTGGTAATCCAGGTGATCATGACTAAGGTTAGTAAAAATCCCCCCGGCAAAATGCAGTCCCTCAGTCCTTTTTTGGTGAATACCGTGCGAACTCACTTCCATAAAGCAGTACTCCACTCCGTCCTGCTGCATTTCGCTCAGGTAGCGGTTAATAGTCAGCGAATCGGGTGTTGTATGTGTTGCTTTATATTCCTTATCCCCTACCAGTATTTTTACTGTAGAAAGCAATCCTACTTTATAGCCTGCCTTTTTAAACAACTGGTACAGCAATGTTGCTATAGTGGTTTTACCGTTTGTACCGGTTATACCAACCAGTTTAAGATTGTTAGACGGGTTACCATAATAGTTAGCCGCCATAAAAGCCAGTGCCTTATGACTGTTTTTTACCAGTACATAGGTAATATTTTCGCTAAGCTCATCCGGGAATTCCTCACAAACTATAGCTTTTGCACCCAGGCTTATGGCCTTATCTATATAATCATGCCCGTTAGAAACCGTACCGTTTATGGCAACAAAAACATCTCCCTTACCTATTTGGCGGGAGTCAAACTCAACTTTATTCACAGTAATATCGGTTGAACCTTTTACTGCTTCAAGAGAGGCTTTGTATAATATGTCTTTTAATACCTTCACGATGATAATTCTAATGTTATAATTTGATCCCTTTCATAAGGCTGCCCGGCAGCCACCGATTGTTTTTTTACCTTACCCATACCTTTTACCTCTACTTTGAGCCCCATGTTCCCTAAAAGGGCTACAGCATCCATTCCGCTCATACCAACAAGGTTAGGTATAGTATTGTATTTTTTTTGAGCCTTAGTATAGTACGACTCATATTTTTTATCCTGTTGCTCTACTTCCCTGTCAAGGTTATCCACCTGATTAGTAGAAGGCACATCTGTAAATATCTTTTGGGCTATCCTTTTAAATACAGGCCCCGATACATCGGCTCCATAATACCCTTTGTAAATACTAGGCTTGTGAATAACCACTATACAGGAGTACTTAGGATTATCTGCCGGGAAATAACCTGCAAAAGACGACGAGTAATACATACCGTTATCTCTACCTTTTCCGCGACCGTAATTTACCTGAGCCGTTCCTGTTTTACCTGCCATCGAGAAATCTTCTGAATACAGCTTAGATCCCGTACCTTTTTTCACTACGTTTTCCAGTACAGCCTTTACCTTATCAATAGTTTCCTGAGAACATATTTTTGGGTTTAAAACCTCTTTATCAAACTTCTTTATGGTTTTATTCCACTCTTTTATCTCCTGAACAAAAAGCGGCTTAACCATCTCCCCGTCGTTTGCCACAGCATTGTACAACGACAGTGTTTGCAGCGGAGTCATACTCACCCCATAACCAAAAGCCATCCATGGTAATGATATTCCAGACCACGACTTGTCTCCCGGTTGCGGGATTCTTGGCCTTCCTTCCCCTTTTATAGAAACTCCAAGCCTGTTGTTTAACCCGAAAGCATTAATGTGATCTACAAACTGCTTAGGATTATCTTTATAATTATCATATACCGCCTGCACAAGTACTGTATTTGAAGAAAGTTCAAAACCTCTTGCCAGTGATATTTTACCGTAACCTCCCTTACGCGAGTCACGTACTTTTCTTTTATAATAGGTCACTATACCATCATGTGTATCATACACCTCACTGGTATCTACTTTTTTATCTTCAAGCAAAGTAATAAGCGATGCCAACTTAAATGTAGAACCCGGCTCCTGCGACTCCCCTACAGCATAATTAATAGTCTCGTAATACGAGCCATCGTTTGCCCTCCCTAAATTTGAAATAGCCCTTACATAACCGGTTTTGGTTTCCATAACCACCACACAACCATGATCGGCCTCATAATATTCCAACTGCTTTAGTAAAGCATGATGAGCAATATCCTGTATGTACACATCTATAGTCGAAACAATATCACATCCGTCTATAGGCTCTATCTGATTATTATCTCCTATTGGCTTCCATTGGTTTTTGGCAATCTTCTGCATCATCTGCTTTCCGTCCTTACCGTCAAGGTATTCGGCAAAAGCACCTTCAATTCCCACTTCACGCTCGTTACCACTACTGTCAAGCCTGTCGTAACCTATAGTTCTTTTCGCAATTTTACCTATAGGATGCTCCCTAACAGTACGTTGCTCTGTAATCATACCTCCTTTGTATGCCCCAAGGTTAAACAGCGGAAAGCTTTTCACCCTCATGTACTGAGTATAGCTTAATCCCCTGGCAATAAACAGGTACCTGTTATGGTTATTACGCGCCCTTTTAAGCGTATTGTAATAATAGCTGGACGGCTTACCAAACATTACCGAAAGTGAATCCGACAACGGTTTTAAATATTCTTTAAAGTTTTCACTTTTAGAAGCCATTGCATCAAACCTTATATCATAATTAGGTATTGATGTTGCCAGCAAACTCCCGTCAGACGAGTACACATTCCCCCTGTTAGCCGGTATGGTTATTTCCCTAACTGTACGTTTTTGTGCCAGTTCACGGTAATATTCACCTTCAACCCATTGAATATTGGTGAGCTTTACAGCTACAAGAATAGCCATCACAAAAATTGCGAAGGCTACCAGGTATATTCTGTAAGAGATATGTTTATCTTCAGCTCCCATATCTTCAATTTATATTTTAATCTTCCGTTTTATAAACCTTTATCTTCTTTGGCGGAACCGATGCCGGATAAATCCCCTTTGGCTCCATTTTTTTTGATATTGTGGACTCCATTTTGAGCTTCATTAACTGAGACCTCATATCCACAAATTCAGATCGCAGCTTTTTAACCTCATCATTCAGTTCGGTTTTACGATATACCTTTTGCTCATAGTTGTGCGAATTTGCAATAAGCACCATAGCTACTAAAATCAGGAACACAATAAAGCGCCAGTTTTTAACCGACCCCTCATCTACCAAATATTTAGCTTTCAGTAAACCGTAAACACCACCTTTCATGACCTTATAGTTTTTCTGCAATTCTTAACTTGGCACTTCTCGCCCTGTTATTCACCTCTATCTCCTCCTCTGTAGGCACTATCAGTTTTCCAACCGCTTTTAAAGGCACTTCAAAATTCCCAAACATATCACGCTCAGGCTCACCTTCAAACATTCCGTTTCTTATAAAGCGTTTCACCAACCTATCTTCAAGCGAGTGGTATGAAATAACACTCAGTCTTCCGCCCGGCTTCAATACCTCCAGAGTTTGCTCTAAAAACTCTTTAAGCACATCAATCTCCTGGTTCACCTCTATACGAATAGCCTGATAGATTTGCGCCAGTATCTTATTGCTTTTATGAGCCGGTAAAAAACGACTAAGCACCTGCTTAAGCTGCTCAGTACTCTTTATATTATTATCACGCCTTGCATTTACAATTGTATTTGCCAGCGCACCTGCATTTTTAAGCTCGCCATACTCAAAAAACATTTTTTTAAGCTGCTGCTCTTCATACTCATTTACCACATTGTAAGCACTAACAGCACTTTTTTGATTCATACGCATATCCAGCTCAGCATCAAAACGGGTAGAAAAACCACGCTCTGCAACATCAAACTGATGCGAGGAAACCCCAAAGTCTCCAAGCACTCCGTCTACCTCCTTAATACCATAAAACCTCAAGTACCTTTTTAAGAACCTGAAGTTTTCCGGAATCAAAGTAAATCTGTCGTCCTGTATTACGTTTGCCTGCGCATCCTCATCCTGATCAAAAGCAAACAGTTTCCCGTTAGGACCCAGCCTACTCATTATCTCCCTGGAGTGCCCTCCGCCACCAAAGGTGACATCCACATACACCCCGTCCGGTTTTATATCGAGTCCGTCTACGGTTTCTTTCAGCAAAACCGGGTTATGATATTCCATCGTCGTCATCATTTAAATTCCCCATTACTTCTTCTGCAAGATCAGCAAAATCAACAACCGAGTCGTCTATTGATTTTTCATACTTATCTTTGTCCCAAATCTCAACAATGTTAACCGCCGAAGAAAGCACAATCTCTTTATCAATCCCTGCAAAAGCAACAAGATCTTTTGAAATCAACAGCCTTCCGGCAGCATCTATCTCCACGATTTTCACACCAGCAGTAAACCTGCGGATGAAATCGTTATTCTTCTTCACAAAACGATTCAGCTTATTTATTTTCTGCATCATTTTATTCCACTCTGTCATCGGATACAATTCAAGACATGGCTGAAAAACCGAGCGTTTTAAAACGAAACCATCTTCCAGACCGGCATGCAGCTGTTTCTTCAAAGGGGCAGGAATCATCAGCCTTCCCTTCGAATCTACCTTACATTCGTATGTCCCTACAATGGTATTCAAGCAGTTACGTTTTGGGTTGTTTATTAGCAAATATATGGAAATATTTACCACTTATTACCACTTTCTACCACTTTGTTAATAAGTTTTACCCACTCATACCCACATGACAGAATTTTCTGCTACTTATCTCATTACTAACCTTTAAATAAATTTTAGCTTTTAAAAAGATATAATGAGGATTTTTTATTTTTTTAAGACTTATTAACACCTGTACTGAAAAAATTTAATTTTTTGAGAATAGATTATTTTTTTAACATTAAAAATTAAAAATCAGGTATTTACACTCTAAAAAAGGGTTAAGCGATGCTTACTGAATAAATTTCGCATGCATGCATAAAAATAAAGCCCGAATATTATCTATAATATTATATATTTGTGCATATTTGAAATTGTTACAAATTTAACATGCATACCACCAAGAAAGAAGGTAAATACACTTATTATGAAGCCGGTGAAGGCACTCCGATAATCATACTTCATGGTCTTATGGGAGGACTGAGTAACTTTGACGGTGTTGCAAAATACTTCCCGAAAGAAGGTTATAAGGTGGTTATTCCGGAACTGCCTATATACACACAGAGTATTTTAAAGACTAATGTAAAGGCTTTTGCTAAGTGGGTTAAAGACTTTATTACCCATATGGGATATGACAGGGTTATAATGCTGGGCAACTCCCTTGGAGGTCATATTGCATTATACCATACTAAAATGTATCCTGAAAAAATGCTGGGACTTATCATAACAGGTAGCTCAGGATTATATGAAAGCGCAATGGGCGACAGCTACCCAAGACGTGGCGACTACGAATACATTAAACGAAAAGCTGAAGATGTATTTTATGACCCGGCAGTAGCTACAAAAGAAATTGTAGACGAGGTTTTTGAAACAGCAAACGACCGACTTAAGCTTATAAAAACCTTAACGATTGCAAAAAGCGCCATACGCCATAACATGGCTAACGACCTGCCTAAAATGCACATCCCTACCTGTATAATATGGGGACGAAACGATAAGGTCACTCCTCCTGAAGTTGCAGAAGAGTTCCACAGCCTGCTACCAAACTCTGATCTTTACTGGATTGAACAGTGCGGACACGCAGCCATGATGGAGCATCCGGATGAGTTTAACAGGCTAATGCACGAATGGCTTAAAAAGTCAAACATATAAAAACACAGAATCCGGCTACTGCCGGATTTTTAATATAATCCCGACACATAATACCGTTTGTATATTTATACCTAAATTTGCAGGCATACGGCCTGGCCGGGAAACCAAATTTTTAAAAGATGAAGATAGATACCGCCGAATTTATTATCAGTAACTCTGACGTAAGCAAATGCCCTAAGGAACCACTTCCTGAGTATGCCTTTATAGGACGCTCTAACGTTGGGAAGTCATCTCTTATTAATATGCTTACCAATAATAAGAATCTGGCTAAAACTTCATCTAAGCCCGGAAAAACACAGCTTATAAACCATTTTAAGATAAACAGCAACTGGTTTTTGGTCGATTTACCTGGATATGGTTATGCCAAGGTTTCTAAGCACACCAAACAGGTTTTCCAAAAGTTCATTACACAATACTTTGAGAAACGCGAACAACTGGTATGCGCTTTTGTTTTGATTGACATTAGGCATGAAGCTCAAAAAATAGACCTTGAGTTTATTAACTACCTTGGTGAGACACAAGTGCCTTTCTGTATTATTTTTACCAAAGCCGATAAAATAAGTAAAGGAAAAATAGATCAACATATTGCAGCCTACAAAAAACAGCTACTGGCAAATAACTGGGAAGAAATGCCTCCGCATTTTGTAACCTCATCACAAGACGGTACAGGTCGCGATACAGTATTAGAGTATATAGACGAGGTAAACCAATCCATATTCAACAATACCGACTTTGTATAACTACAATAGCTTTTCCATAAAGTAATTAGTTAACACCTGTCCGTTTCGCTCCACCTGCTGTTGTTTCAGCACAGTATAACCGTGCTTTTCAAAAAAGGGTTTTGCCGTGATGGAAGCCGCCACTGTTATCCTGCTAATAGTATTAGCAAGGGCATGTTGCTCTATAGCCTCTTTAATTAAGGTAGCCACACCACACCCCTGATGATTTTTATGCACAAACAGATGATCAAAATATCCTGAGGCATCAATATCACCAAAGCCTGCAATAATACCGTTATGCTGCACCACTACTGTATAGTTTTGAGACAGCATCTTAGCCCAGCGCTCATAATCCAGTTCGGCTGGAGCCCAGGCCTCCAGTTGTGCATCGGTGTAATCTTTTTTATTTACTGAATGTACAGTTTGGTAAAACAGCCTTACCACCTCATTACAGTCTTCCTCTTTATATTGGCGAATAGTATACATATATAAAAACAAAAAGCGGCCGGAGCCGCTTTAATTAATTATCGTCTTTTTTAAGCTCAAGCTTCTCGGCAAAGTAATCACAAAAGTCCCTCATGGTCTCTGCCATTTTAGTTTCGGTAGTAGCACGCTCAAAAGTATGTGACATGGAAACCAACGTTTGGTGGAAAAACACCTTCATTTCATCTACAGGCATATCCTTAGTCCATAAATCAATACGCATGCTTTCCTGGCTTTTAGGATCCCATACCGAAAGCATCATAGCCTTGGTTTCCTGATTCACCACACCACCATCGCGGGCAGTCCAGCTTAGTTTCTCAGGAACCCTGTTCTCATCAAGCTCAACGTTTACTTTTATCTCTGATTTAAGTGTATTCTTAGACATTATTTTTTGGGTTTGTATTTAGAGTTATCAAAAATTGTTTTCGCATCCGTGTTTAAAAGATTCTGCAAAGTTACATCTTTATTGTTTTCCATGTATGCCCTAACAATTTGCCATCCCATCCAAACACCTAGCCTGCCCGGAGATTCGTTATCCAGCTCAAGATAAAACTTAGAGAAAGGCGCCGGATTTACAAAGCGTGCTGCCAGTTTAGCATCGGTATCAAATAAAACTTTGTTCTCTATAAAATAACGCCAAATTTCAGATTCGTTTTCCTCTGCCCAAAGCTCCTGCTCATCGGTATACCCCATTTTTGCAGCATCTGTAGCATTAGGGATAATAACATCTTTCATATACAGCTCCTTACCAAAATATACTATTAGCGCAAGGAACGTTCTGTTTTTAGCAGGAGCAATGTAATCTGTCGCAAAAGATGAAATCACATCGGGCACTATCTGGTTTGGCTCAAAAGTCTGCACCTGATAACTCGGCAAACCGTCATACAGTTTATTATCCTTACCTAAGTACAGGTTAATAGGTATAGCCACCACCTCTGGCGAGTATACTGCTCTTTGGCTTTCATTATCAGATATAATAGTAAACACCTCGGGCGTACTGAAATCATTAAAATAATATTTCATATGTTTGAATGCCGACTCTAAATCTGCCTCAAGGGTATTGAATTTAGTGAATTCCTTATCGGTTTCCTCTTTTAGCTGACGCATAAAAGGATCGTTCATATTATTTACCCAAACCGAGTCGGGGAAGTTTTGAGGGAAAAAGTACGGATAAGCCTCTTTCAGTTTAGGCAAATCTTCGGGCTTACTGTTGTAAAACACATCGTCAAACCTTACAATTTTCACCTCACCTACCTCTATTTTTTCAATTTCTTTTTCAATTTCGCTTTTGCCGTTACACGATATTAATACTAACGGAAAGATTAAAAGCAGAAAATATTTCTTCATAATTTGTGTTATCATTTAAAGTTTTCCTGTTTGGAATTATTTACTTTTACAGAGTATTTTTGTGCAAATATACATTACTAAACCTAATACCAAATATAATGGCTGCATCCCGAAAATTTAAAACCGAAACTGCAAACGAATATATAGTAAACTGGCTGCGTGATTATGCAACTAACGCAAAAGTAAAAGGTTTTGTTGTAGGGATATCGGGCGGAATTGATTCGGCAGTAACATCCAGCCTTTGTGCTCAAACCGGTTTACCTACATTATGTGTTGAAATGCCTATACACCAGGCAGAAAATCAGGTTAGCCGCGGCAGGGAACACATAAAGCAGCTTATGGAAAGGTTTGATAACGTATCTACAGTAGAAGCTGATCTTACTCCTGTTTTTGAAACTTTTAGAAAACAGGTTCCCGAAACCGAAAACCAATACCTGCAGGACTTAACCCTTGCTAACACAAGAGCACGACTACGAATGACCACCCTGTACTACTTTGCAGGTATAAACAGCGCCCTTGTAGCAGGAACAGGTAATAAGGTGGAAGATTTTGGGGTTGGTTTCTTTACCAAATATGGTGATGGCGGTGTAGACCTTAGCCCTATTGCCGATTTAATGAAATCGGAAGTACGTGAGCTTGCTAAATTCCTTAAAGTTCCGGAGAGTATTATTGCCGCAAAACCTACCGACGGATTGTTTGGCGATGATCGTAGTGATGAGGACCAATTAGGAGCAAGTTATGACGAATTGGAATGGGCAATGCTCGAAGCTGAAAAAGGGAAAAAGCACGACGACTTTACCGGCAGGCAAAAAGAGGTTTTTAACATTTATTTAAGACTAAACGCTATTAACCAGCACAAAATGAACCCAATACCAGTGTGTGAGATACCATTAAATTTGAAATAAAATTCTTTCATTCACAATACTTTAAGATTTTAATAAGATTTTAATTGCTAACTTTACTGTAAGTTTTAACTCAAAAAATAGCAATTATGATCAAACTATGCTTAGCGGATAATCATCCTGTAGTACACTACGGAATGAAGGCCTATTTTAGCGAAAATCCGGAAATCAGCTTTGCAGGGGTGGTAAACAATCTGGAAGGACTTATGGACGTGCTGAAAAAGAAGACTGTTGATGCCGCCATTATTGACCTGGAGTTAGACGGCTTAACGAGTATAAGCTCTGTTAAATCTCTTGTTAAGGACTATCCCGACACCAAGATTGTGATTTTTACCAATCTTGCCGAACAGATATATGCCCCAAATGCCTTAAAGGCCGGAGTATCGGCTTATGTGCATAAAAATGCAAAAATGGAAGACCTTGAAAACGCCATTAAAAAAGTAATGCAGGGCGAAGTAGTGTTTAGCGATCTTGTTAAAAAGAACCTTGCACTGCTGAATAAGGGTAAAAAATCTGAAAGGCTGTACAGGAAACTTTCTTCACGAGAAATTGAAGTATTACGCTACTTAAGCGAGGGTAAAAAGAATAAGGAAATTGCAAAACTGCTTGACCTTAACGAGAAAACTATAAGTACCTATAAATTAAGGTTACTTACCAAACTGCATGTTACTAACCTAGTAGACTTAGTTAACAAAGCTAAAACGCTGGAAATAGTTTAACCCTAACATTCATTCCGGGAACACAACTCTACCAAACCAATCACCTTTTATATTATCGGATTTTTTTGAGATGCTTTATACCATCATAAATGCATCGTGAAAGTGTATTGCCTATGTGGTACGTATGCGCTCTATACGTTTAAGTACGTTTTTATTAAGCTCGGTATAATCCATAATATCCTGCATGGCATCCCTGTTATCACCATCGGGGGTAATTTGTGCTATAAGCTCGTGTATAAGTTTTGTAATAAGGCGTGACCTCAAATCAAAAATGATTTGGGTTACGTGTTCCTCCACAGTCATGTGTTTAAGCTTTACCGGAATTTGCTGCTTGTCTTCCCATTCACTAAGCAAATACCTGTCATCATCCATATAAATATCAGACACCACATTTTGCAATTCAGACGGAAGATGGTTAACAAAGTTTTCCTGCTTGATTTCTTTATTAAGATAAATATCTATAAGCTCTTTATAAAGGGAACTAAACGTAGGATGAGTAAATTCTACCTCATCCTCCTGCAGATTAAGATAAACCCACTCATACACTTTACAGGCTTGGGTTTCGGTAAAGTTTACCTCATCCCCAAATTCGTTATACTTGGTAAATACGTTTTTAAACTCACAGTCTTTATCGCCATATAACTGTAACGCCTTTACAATTTCATATTCAATGCCGCTTAAATCATCCGGCTTAATTTTCTGCTCTGTTGGCATCTCCTCTACTACAGGCTGTAAGGCTTTAGCCTTTTGCTCCTCCTTCATTTTCTTACCGGCATCGGCTATATCCTTTTGTACCAGCTGCGCCAGTGTACTGATAAGCACCTGCTCAGATATATCCATGATACGGGCACACTCCTGTATATACACCTCCTGCTGAATCCTATCGGGTATTTTAGAGATACTGTTTACAATATCCCTTATAAGTCCGGCCTTTTTTACAGGATCGTTTTTAGCCTCATCCATAAGCAGGGAAGCCTTAAACTGTATAAAGTCTTTCGCATTATCCTGCAAATAAGCAATAAGCTCATCGTATGATGATTTTTTGGCAAAACTATCAGGATCTTCCCCGTCAGGGAATGTACAAACCTTTACATTCATACCTTCCTCCAGGATAAGATCAATACCCCTAAGCGATGCACGAAGTCCTGCCGCATCTCCATCAAAAAGTACCGTAATGTTTTTAGTAAGCCTGTTTACAAGACGAATCTGATCGGGCGTTAAAGCCGTACCGGAAGACGCCACAACGTTCTCCACCCCTGCCTGATGCAACTGTATTACATCGGTATACCCTTCAACCAGGAAACAGTTATCCAATTTGGCTATAGCCTGCTTGGCATGATAAATACCATACAGCACTTTACTCTTGTGGTAAATATCACTCTCGGGAGAGTTAAGGTATTTAGCTACCTTTTTATCATTACCCAAAATACGTCCGCCGAATCCTAAAACACGCCCCGACATACTTTGTATAGGAAACATAACACGCCCGCGGAACCTATCGGCATTTCTGCCATCCTCGCGCACTATGGTTAATCCTGTTTTTTCAAGAAATTCCAGTTTATAACCTTTTCCCAGCGCCTCTTTGCTAAAAGCATCCCACTCTTCCGGCGAATACCCCAAACCAAACTTCTTGATGGTTTCTCCGGTAAATCCTCTTTCCTTAAAATAAGAATAACCAATAGCCTGACCTTCGTCGGTATTTAAAAGTGTACTGTGAAAATATTTTTGTGCAAATTCGGAAACCAGATACATGCTCTCCCTTTCATTGGCTACTGCCTTCTGCTCATCTGTCTGTTCTGTTTCCTCAATTTCAATATTGTATCTTTTCGCCAGGTAGCGAATAGCCTCGGGGTACGAGAAATGTTCGTGTTCCATAAGGAAAGCAACAACATTACCGCCTTTACCCGAACTGAAGTCCTTCCATATCTGTTTTACAGGAGACACCATAAACGACGGTGACTTCTCGTTACTAAACGGACTAAGCCCTTTAAAGTTACTACCGGCACGCTTAAGGTTTATAAAATCGCCTATAACCTCCTCAACGCGGGCAGTCTCAAAAACAGTATCTATGGTACTTGGTGAAATCAAGGCTTAATCAAATATTAAAAAGGGGTGTAAAGTTACAAGAATTAGTAATCAAACTTTACTAAAGATAAAAAATCTTTATCACTCCTTACCTGCCAAACTATCTATCATACCGTTAAAAATAAAGTAATGAAACGGCAGTACCGAATACCAATACAACCTACCCCACAAGCCTTTAGGTCTAAAAACGGCTCTTTGCCACAACTTGCCCTTCTCTATCCTGAATTCCAGCCAAGCCTCACCGGGGAGTTTCATTTCGGCATAAAGTAGTAAACGCTTCTCTTTTTTATCAGCAAATAACACGCGCCAAAAGTCGAGCGCATCACCCGGTTGTAGTTTAGAAACATGAGTACGCCCCCTTCGTAACCCTATACCACCAAACATCTTATCAAGAAAACCTCTTGCTTTCCATAAAAAATCCCCGTAGTACCACCCCGTTTGCCCTCCCAAAGCCCATATACGGTTAAGCACTTCTTCCTCATTAGTCACTTTCCTGAATTTTATATCCTTAAAACAGCCGTATTTAGGAATGGTAATATATTTAGATATCTTCTCGCTAAAACGTCCGCTAACTATAGAATCCTTCCAACTGGAGAGTATGGCATCTTCCTCTATTTTCTGGAAAGCCTTTTCAACCGACTCCCTGTATGTTATAGGGTGTACATTTAGTATTTCGCTAAGGTTATTTGGACGTCCCACAATAGCAATCTTCATACTATCTACCAGTGAAGCTGCCAACTTAAATGTGGTAGAGGTTACAAAATACAACCAGTAAGACGACAGTTTAGGCGTCATTACCGGCAGTGTGAGTATGTATCGTTTAAGCCCCCTTACTTCGGCAAAAATGAGTAACATTTTTTTATAGGTAAGTACTTCGGGGCCATATATATCGTAGTTGTTATTGTAGAGTTGTTTGTTCCCTGCTGCTTTAGAGAGGTAACTCAGTACATCCCTTATGGCAATAGGCTGTGTTTTTGTATTAAGCCACTTTGGGGTAACCATAACCGGAAGCTTCTCTACCAGGTCTCTTATAATTTCGAAGGATGCACTGCCACTGCCTACTATTATACCCGCCCTGAAAGCAGTAAGCGCATAAGTACCGGTACTAAGCACTTGTTCTACCTGTTTCCTGGAACGTAAATGTTTGGAAAGCACCTCCTCATTCACAATACCGCTTAGGTAAATAACCTGCTGTAGCGACGTACTCTTTACATAATCGATAAAATTATAGGCACATGCGAGTTCCTGCTTTTCAAAATCGGCGGAAGCCGACATAGAGTGCATTAAATAATAGGCAGCATCAATATCTTTAGGGATTTGTATAGCCGAGGAATACACCAAAAAATCAATCTCTATAAAGGTTAGTGATTCAAGATCTTTAAATTCCTCTGGTACCCTGTTTAAATCTCTCACACAGCATACCAGTTCATGCCCCGCTTCCAGCAGAAACGGAATCAGTCTTTTTCCGATATAACCTGTAGTACCTGTAACGAGAATTTTCATGGTGTAAGAATAATTCTTATAAAGTTAGTCACAACTTTACAAAAACACACCATAAACAATTGTTATTTAATTACTAAAGACTAACTTAAATCTTCTACATCAAGCAGGTTGTGCTTTAAGGCGAATACAATAACACCAATAAAGTTTTTAGCACCCACTTTGGTTATCATACGTTGCCTATGGGTTTCAACAGTACGCTGGTGAATAAAAAGCTCTTCGGCTATTTCGGCAGAACTTTTCCCTTTACAGATAAGCTGAATAACCTCCTTCTCACGCTCACTTAAAAAATCTTTATCGGGCTGAAATTCGTTCCCTCCCTGCTGATACAACATAAGGTCTTTTAATACCGAACCTAGCTCAGGACCCAAATAAAAACCACTGGTATCCAGATTACGAATAGCCAGTTCTAATTGTTCGGGTTCAGAGTTTTTAGTTACAAAGCCATGAGCACCGCTTTGCATTACATGTCTTATGGTTTCTTTACTGGAAAGCTGAGAAATCATAAGTACTTTTATACTGTCATGTACCTTTAGTACTTTACCGCAAAGTGTATAGCCATCCATTTCGGGCATCTGGATATCCAGGAGGGCTATATCTACATTTTTATTCTCTTTAAGGTGTGATAAGAAGTCCTTACCGCTGTCGCTCTCATAAACTACCTCAACACCTTCAAAAGTACCTATAAGGGCAGCGAGGCTTTTCCTAAAAAGCTTATGATCGTCTACCAGGGCTACTTTAAGCATGGTTTATGTTTTTTATGGTTATGGTAAATTGGTTTCCTTTTGGTTTTTCTTCATTTTGGATTATAGTACCACCTATGGCGTGTAGCCTTGAGGTAATATTTTTAAGTCCGCTTGCGTTTGGCTTAGCTAAATTCTCTTTAAAGTTAAACGGAATACCGTTATCGCTTATTTCGATTTTAAGGCTATGTTTTTCCTGTAACAGATTAATTTCACTCTTACTAACATTGCCATACTTAATCATGTTAGTGGTAAGTTCCTGCAGTACCCTAAAAAGCTGGTATGCTACAAGAGGCGGAAGCTGGTCAACTCCGTTTGGGATAACCTCAAACTCTATTTGAGCTTTAGGCCCTACATTATTCAAATGATTTTTAAGTGCCGGCACCAAGCCTTCAGTATCCAATAAAGGCGGCATAAGATTATGTGATACGGCACGTGTATTTTGCAGGGCAGCATCTACCCCTTCTTTAATCTCATCAAAAATGGTTTTGTTTTCTGATTCTTTTTTAGCTAAAACACTAAGGTAGTTTTTAATAGCACTTAAGTCCCCCGAAACTCCGTCATGCAAATCGGCAGCAATACGGGCGCGTTCGTTTTTCTCGCTCTCCAGGCTAACCCTGAGCATATTTTCGGCTTCTTTGCGTTTCATCCTGAAAAAATGTCTTTGGTAAGTAACTACTATAAACATTAATCCAAACGCTAAAAACAGCATTATAGCTGTACCTATATAAAATAATGATACTACTTCTTCCCCCTGTCCCATCGTGTTGTGTATTCTAAAAAATCAGCAAAATGGTGGATTTTGCTTCTATACATCAAAAATACAATAAATATCGGGGTTTTAACACAATTTTAATTACGGCTTTTTCACAGTTGCTTTTAGTAGTCCTATTATCATCATAACACGCATAATCGTCCCTAAAAAAAGGAAAACCAACCAGTACTTAGTCCATAGCCCTGTAACTTTAAAAAGATATGGAGTCACTAAAGAAGGAACAACTCCCCCACATAAATAAAGTATAATACCTATTACAAAATAAAAAGCTGGTATTTTCCACAATGAAATCAATTCATCACCTTTAAACAGATCCTTAAACCACAAAACTGCCCATATCATAACAAATACAGTTTCCAAGGCTGCATAGTAACCTTCCATTTGATTATGGTTATCAATACTCCAGTAAAATAAAGAAGAAATATAAAAGAAGAGAAAAAGTATGGTAAAGGCAACATACATCCTCGTATATTTACCCAAAATCCTATATAACAAATAATTAAAAACCAAAAACTCTAACAAACCATATAAGCTATGCCAAAAAGCTGTTTGTACAAATAGTATTGTTGTGAAGACTAACTCATAAACACCACCTATAAACATAAGCCAAACAAAAGGTTTAACAGCAGTATATTCATTAGTATATTTTATCTTAGCACTCCTTCGGTAGAATATGAAAATCAATACAATACCAAATATTAGATATTGTATAACAAATGATGTTGATATATGATGCCATATATTATTTCTCATATTTATTTCATATTGATTGAATTATCAATATTCATTACAACCCTATATACAGTAATAAAATATTCTTATAAAATACTTTCAATGATGAGTAATCAAATCTCATAATGACAATGCAGAAAAAACCCTGCACTGTCATTATTTTTTTGTGATTTTTAATTTGACAAAGGACTTGTAGTGTCACAAACATTTGGACACTTTTCTGCCCTATCTAAAAGCAAACCATCTGTCATATCGTTACCGTTTGCATTTACTCCTACAATAACAACATTCTGTTCATTCCTTACTACATCAAAAGCTCTATACATACGTATCCCTACACAACCCTCCTGATCTATAACTGATTGTATTTTGTCGCTTCCTAAAAAGAAACATTTAGGCTCAGTAGGGAATGCAGCCTGATAAGTGTTTGTTAATTCTTTTGCCTCTGTAAGGTCGATAAATTCTCCGGTGTGTTTGTCAATTGGCATATTAATCAATTTTTAAATTTGTTATGCAAAACTACTAATTATGGTTTTCACTACAACATTTGCAGGAAAATACAATTTACATTTGTGGAAAATACGTAATTTATTTTTGTTAACAAAGTGTTAAAAATAAAAAAGCGCTTCCCGAATTACAAGGAAACGCCTTTTTGAAGTACAAAACTAACCCTAATTTGTTTAATTGAAATCAAATCTTATGCCAAGAGATACATTATTTTGATCTATTTCATTATTTTCGAAAACCGGCTGTAAATCATATTTAACATAAAGACTAATCGCCTCATAACCAACATATGCGCTAAGCCCGTAAACAAAATCATTTATATTATAATTACCTCTTCGTCTTTCCTTTACATCATTACCATCTGCATTCTCATATTTTAAAATTTGTTTTTCCTTCACATTTACACCGGCATACCCACCTAAACCAACTCTAAAACTATTATAAGTAGGGTAATATGTTTTACCTTCATTTTCCTGTTTTTTAGTAAAATCAAACTCTAAATGTACCGGAACGACTAGATTAACATACCTTAATCTGGCTAAATCGATATCAGTACCGCTATCAGCAAGAATAGTTTTACCCTCATCTGTTACAAAAACCTTATCGTCCTCCGGCCTTAGGTTATTGTACTGTAAAGACAGTCCGTACTTGGCATGCAGCAGATTATTATTTCTTAATATTCGGGTATTAAAAGTTAATCCCCATTCATAAAAATCAGATCTTAATTTATAGTTGTCATTATCCACTTTACCATCTGTCATCAATCGGTTAAAGCCCAAAGCAAATACAAACTGAGAGGTAGTTCTTTTAAACTCATAATATTTTTTGGTAACAGTCGTATCTTTTTTAAACTTTACAGTACCCGGATCATAAGTAATTGAAAAAGAGCGAAAGCTTTCTTCAATATTACCATCTATTCTGTCCTGCACCAGTTTATCCAGTTTTTCACGCTCTACGGCAACACGTTCTTCAATATTAGCAGCCCTTTTTTCGGCAAAGGCCAGTTTTCTCTTATTTGCCTCCTCTTTAGTTATATCATCTGTTTCAAGTAGTTTATTTACTTCTTCAACCTCAATTTTAAGAGAGTCTTTTTCCTCTTTGGAAATCTGGGCAATGTTATAGGAAATATCCCTAGCTCTCCTTTCAAAGGTCTGAGCCCCCATTTTACTGGCAGCAAGGCATAGCAAAGCCGTCAGATAAAAAATTATTGTTTTCATATCCTGTTTTTGTTTTGGTATTGTTTCAAGATTATTCGATGTTTCTGTTCACTACAGAAGTTTTAACCGCATTGTATTTCTCGGTTATCGTTTGCCATGTTTTACTTCTGTAATTATTGTCTAACTGGTCTTCAACCTCATTAAGTAGTGAGTTAGCACTTACCTTAACAGTTGGTTTCTCTTTAGGAAGTTTTACACTTAACAGCGTTTCCTCTAAAAGCTTTTCAGCCTCCATATCAGGTGTTAACGGAACAGACAAAGGAGTTCCCGACACTGCAAGATCAGAAGTATTATTAGCTATTGCTCCCGGTTGTGTATTTATATGTTTTGTTTTTACCCTGTTTTCCGGATTTTCTTTTACCGGATTTTGAGTATTTGCTACAGACTGTTGGATTACCATTGTAGCAGGCTTAACTACTGATTTTTGATTATTATCTAAAATATTACCTATGGTAATACTATCTGTCCCAAGGGGTGCTGTAGGGGCTACAACAAAACTATTTATATTATTATTAATTACAGGAACAGTCTCCTGATTTTGAGTCACTTTAAAAAACAAACTTGCGGTAAGCAGTATACCTATAAACCCAGCTGCCGCATACATCCATACACGAACCGGTTTTACCTTTTTCTTTTCTGTAACCGAAAGCATCGCATCCAGCCTGTCCCAAGCTGCATCAGTAGGCTGTATATCCCTGCTATTTAGCTTTTCCTTAATTTCTTTCTCCCAATTATTCGGTTCCATTAGAGTAACTCTTTAATTTATTAATTTGTTCCTGCAGCATTTTTCTGGCATGTGAAAGCTGCGATTTTGAAGTCCCTTCGTTAATCCCTAACATTTGGGCAATTTCATGGTGCTTATAACCTTCAATAATGTAGAGGTTAAATACCATTTTATAACCTTCGGGTAAATTATCTATTAAACATTGTATCTCCTCTACCGAAAGCTGCCACTCCACATCATTAACCGTTCCTTCGGTATAGTATTCGTCTTCAAGGAAATTCATTTTTTTATTTACCCTTAAATACGATATACATTCGTTAACCATAACCCTTCTTATCCAGCCTTCAAAACTACCTTTATGTTCAAAGTCCTTTAGCTTTGTAAAGACCTTCATAAATGCAGTAATCATAATATCTTCTGCCTGTTGAAGGTCTTTAATATACTGCCTGCACACGCTTAACATTTTTGGAGAATAGGTAGTATATATCCTGTGCTGGGCGTGACGGTTATTATCGACAGCCAGGCGGATTAAATCCTTTTCTTCCTGATGTAAGGCAATCACTTTCAAAGTGTTGGTTATTGGTTGTTTGTTTGGTGTGGTTACAATTTAACCGACTTCTATATACATAGACGAGTACTTATATAAAATAGTTGCATGAAAGGTAAAAAAAAAATAAAATTAAAAATTAAAGCCACTGAAATTCAGCGGCTTTAAACTATATTTTTCTATCTATAACGTAGTTTACCATGAGGGTAAGCGCATCTTTATATGGAGAAGAAGGATAATCTGAAAGCAACATTAAGGCTTCCTGCTGGAACTCTACCATTTTCTTCTCGGCATAATCAAGTCCTTTATTTTCTTTTACAAAAGCTATAACCTGTTTAACACGCTTTTTATCTTTATTATGATTTTTAATCGAATTGATTAACCACTTCTTTTCGTCTTTAGTACAGGTATTAAGCACATGTATAAGCGGAAGTGTCATTTTTTGTTCCTTGATATCAATACCGGTAGGTTTACCTATAGCATCATCAGTATAATCAAAAAGGTCATCTTTAATTTGAAAAGCCATACCTATTAGCTCACCAAACTTCCTCATTTTCTCCACATGCTCACTATCGGGATCTACAGAACAGGCTCCAAGTGAACAACAGGCAGCTATAAGTGTAGCAGTTTTTTGACGGATAATTTCATAATACACCTCTTCGGTAATATCAAGTCTTCGGGCTTTTTCAATTTGAAGAAGCTCTCCCTCACTCATTTCCCTAACAGCTACCGATATTATTTTTAACAAATCAAAATCTCCGTTATCAATAGAGAGTAATAATCCTTTTGATAAAAGATAATCACCCACTAAAACGGCAATTTTATTTTTCCATAATGCATTAATGGAGAAAAAACCACGACGTTTATTACTATCATCCACTACATCGTCATGAACCAGGGTTGCTGTATGTATAAGCTCTATAACCGAAGCCCCTCTATAAGTACGCTCATTAACCGTACCTTCGCTAATCATCTTAGCGGTAAGAAAAACAAACATAGGTCGCATTTGTTTCCCTTTACGGTTTACAATGTAGTAAGTAATTCTGTTAAGCAGTGCAACCTTAGAAGACATGGATTCATGAAACTTCTTTTCAAAAAGTTCCATCTCCTGTAATATAGGCTGCTTTATTTGCTCTGTGATTTTCATTGCGGTTTCAAAGATAGAAAATTGTTTGTTGTGATTACAATAAGAAACCGCAGTAAAACATGGTTATTACAAAATTAATTTGTTGCCGCTTCATTTTTATTAGCAAGCTGACCACAGGCTGCATCAATATCTTTACCGCGACTTCGCCTAACTTTTGCCACTATACCGTTATTTTCAAGAGCCGTAATATAATCTTCTATTGCCTGTGGTGATGCCTGTTGGAACTCACCATCATCAATAGGATTGTATTCAATAAGATTAACTTTACACGGCACATATTTGCAAAACTTAACCAGTGCATCTATATCGCGTTTGGAATCGTTTATTCCTTTCCAAACCACATACTCATAAGTAACACGACTTTTGGTTTTACTATACCAATATTCCAGCGACTCTCTTAAATCCTTTAACGGAAAGCTTTTACTAAACGGCATTATTTGAGATCTAACCTCATCTACCGCCGAGTGTAGTGATACTGCCAGTTTAAACCTAACCTCGTCATCTGCCAGTTTTTTAATCATTTTTGGCACCCCCGATGTAGAAACGGTAATACGCTTAGGCGACATTCCTAACCCTTCGGGTGATGTAATCATATCTATAGCAGCAATTACATTATTGTAATTCATTAAAGGCTCTCCCATCCCCATAAAAACAATATTGGAAAGAGGCCTGTCATGATACAGTCGGCTTTCATTATCTATTGCCGCTACCTGATCATAAATCTCATCAGGATTAAGGTTACGCATGCGTTTAAGCCTTGCAGTTGCACAAAAGTTACAGTCAAGACTACACCCTACCTGACTGGACACACAGGCTGTAGTACGGGTTTCGGTAGGGATTAGCACCGACTCAACCACCAGTCCGTCATGTAAGCGAACGGCATTTTTTACAGTACCATCACTACTTTTTTGCATTTGGTCTACCCGTATATGATTAATCACAAAGTTGTCTTCCAGCATTTGCCTGGTTGTTTTAGACACATTGGTCATATCATCAAAACTGTGTACACGCTTGCTCCACAGCCACTCATATACCTGATTGCCGCGAAATGCCTTGTCTCCATTTGCCACAAAAAAATCACGAATCTGTTCTTTTGTTAGCGCCCTTATATCTTTCTTTTGCGTTTGCATGGCGCAAAGTTAACAAGTATTAATTAAAAAAATTAGCCCTTAATAAATTAAGGGCTAAAAACTTATTTTTAAAAGGCTTGTTCTCCTCTATCTTTTTACTATTTTTTGAGAGTAAACACTGTTAGTATCGGCATTAACAGTTCTTAATATATAAATACCATTAGTGTAGTTTGAAAGGTCTATACTGTTATTAGATTGTGTTACCTTACCGGTTTTTACAACCTGACCCAATACATTATACACCTCATATTGTAATGATGAAACAGTATTGGCAAACTGAACAGTGAACACTCCGTTTGACGGATTAGGATAAACTTTTATTGTATTTACAGGCGCAGCAATATTGTCAAGACCAAGTGTACCATCATAATAATCAAGCATCATTACATTTGTACCGGAAGGATCTAACCAGTCTTTAAGCCTGCTTGACGATGAGCCTCCCGTATTCCACGAAACATTGAACCTTCCATAAACATCTCCAAGACCATTAGATTGTGTAGTGGTTTCCCATGTTTGTGTATTCAAATTACATTCAGAATCTCCACCAAGAAGCTGCCCTCTTATCCTTCCGTTATTATCAAATAAAGGGGAGCCAGATGAACCACCTTCGGTAACACCTTTATCCCAACTCGCTATTTCCCATACCTGAACATCTCCATACGATTGAACCTGTGTAACTGTTGAGGAAGGTGTATTATTATCTAACGATACTTTCATAATATCACCCGCCGGGTGATGTATACCAAAAGTTTTAGTTGGCGCAGTAACACTCCTGTCCCAGCCAGCATAAATCAAACCCCAGTTTGGATCAATAGGACCTGTTATTTGTACAAGACAAAAATCACTACCTATACGATTTGCTTTTAACTGAGCTCCACTTACTGTATGAAAATCAGAGTTACTAATACTTCCGCCATATGTTGCACACGACGGTGAAGTACTAATCCAGTTAAACCTAAAAGCCCATCCCGATGGTGAACTGGTTCCGCCCGAAGATTGGTAACAGTGGTTTGCCGTTAAAAAGTAAGGAGTACCATCGTTATTGGTATTATTTATTAATGCTCCTGTACATAGACCGCCTCCTACAATTATCATTGCAACCGACTTTTTGTTTATATCTTTTAAATCATCAATACCGCTACCCATAGTACAGTTTACATCATAATGACAGTTACCTGCACTACCAAGGTCATTAGTATTTTTCAATATATCGTTTGAAGTTCTGTAACCATGAATTAACTTATAAAGCTCAAGTTTTCCTTTATTTTTTTGAGCTTTTGGCTCATAATATTCTAACCAGATATCGTCTCCGGTTACCAGCCATGTACCCAAAACTCTTTCAGGGTTGTTTTGTTTTTCATCATAAGCCCCAAGTACATCCTTTCTGTCATTACTGTAAAGGCAAAGACTTGCTCCTTCGGGCATATAAAAATCACTAAACACAAAATTCATTGATTTAGCACCTTCAGAGTAAAAACGTATTCTCCAAATACGATCTCCATTCTCAAGTGTTTGCCAGCTACCACTGTTAGCCAGGTTATAGTCTACTAAAAACTCATAACCAAATCTGTATGGAATATCTTTTCGCTTATCGTTAACCTCATCTTCCTTTCTTAAAGCATCAAGATTTACAGAAGGCATAACAACAGGAGCGACACCATCCATATTTTGAACCTCCCAGCTTACGGGAGTAAAATCATTAGATATTTGCGCCTCACAAAAAGCAAATACGCTAATAAAAAGCAAAGTAAGTATTCTTTTCATTTTTAATTTATGGTTTATATGGAACAGCTAAAATAAGGCTTATATGTTTGCTTTTTAACAGTTACAACTCTTTTTAACATGTTAAAAGCATATATTCACCGCTAGCAGTTCTATATACTATAAACAAGGAACTCCATTTTTTGCCTATTTTTGTTATATATTTAAAAAAGGAACTTATGCATTTTATTTCTGAAGAACTGGAAGATTACGCAGCTCAACATAGTGAAAACGAACCTGATTTACTACAGAGGCTAAACAGGGAAACACATCAAAAAATATTACAGCCAAGAATGCTTAGCGGGCATTTTCAGGGAAGGGTACTTAGCATGATCTCTAAACTTGTTAACCCAAAAAATATACTGGAAATTGGCACTTATACGGGCTATGCAGCATTATGCCTTGCCGAAGGATTGGCTCCTGGCGGTGAACTGGACACTATAGATGTAAATGAGGAACTGGTTGATTTTCAAAGAAAATATTTTGACCTTAGCGATTATAAAAATCAAATACACCAGCATTTAGGAAGTGCCCTTGATATTATCCCTACACTAAACAAAAAGTTTGATCTTGTATTTATTGATGCCGACAAGGAAAACTACATTCACTACTTTAATATGATAGTACCCCTAATGAACAAAGGCGGAATTATACTATCTGACAACGTACTTTGGAGCGGTAAAGTACTTGAAGAACTAAAACCGAATGATATAAGTACTAAGGTATTACTGGAGTATAATAAATTACTTAAAGACGATCCTAGGGTAGAAACCGTACTTTTACCAATAAGAGACGGATTAACTGTTAGCAGGATTATCTAAACCCTGCTGATTTTTGGGAAGGAACTTTCGTAAAAAGCGATATAACATTAATAACAGCGAAGAGGTAAATATACCCCAAACAAATCCAGAAAGTATATCTCCCGGATAATGAAGTGCCAAATATATCCTGCTGTAAGCAAATATTAATGGCCACAGGAAAATAATCCACATGTGCTTAACATGAGGCTTTAAAACATGATACAAAAAGAAAGCACATGCCATGGAGTTAGAAGCATGACCGGAGAAAAAGCTATAGGACGAGCTGTACTTAAAGCCTCTTACAAATCCTGCTATATCCGGGTTATTAAGAGGCCTTAATCGTTGTACTGTATTTTTAAATAAATTAGTAGTCTGGTCTGTAAGGGTTATTAATAACGACAACATTATTATTACCAAAACGGTATTTCTCCAACCCAGGTTTTTAAACGTAAGATATAAAAGGAAAAGAAATACCGGAATCCAGTTTAACTGCTTTGTTATAAAAAGCCAAAAACCATCAAAAGCCGGTGTTCCAAGTGAATTTAGGTAAATTAATAGATTTTTGTCTAATTCAATAAGAGAATCAAGCATTATCTCATACGTTTTATAGGTCCAGAAGCATCTTCAATATTCTCCTTAACCTGATTTATTTCTTCTGTAATATTATTCCCTAAATTTTTTGTGTGCGATGTAACATCAGAACGAACATCGTTAAATGTATTTTTGATATCGTTAAAATCGGCATTCTTATTAATCTCCGACTTAATTTCGTTAGTTGCGTTCTTAAGCTGCTTCATACCCTTACCTAATGAACGGGCTATTTCAGGAATCTTATCAGACCCAAAAAGCATGAGTACCACAAGTATAACGAAGAAAAGTTCTCCTCCTCCTATTCCAAACATATTATGAGATTTTATACTACAAATGTAATTATAAATACGTAGCTAAACCTTTTCCAGATGTTTAAATCTGGATTTTTTACCGCATTTTAACTATTACTTACCTTCAAACTGGTCAAACTTAGACTGCACCTCCTCTTTAGGCCAGGTATTGTTTGTAACATCAATATCAGCAGTTAAAAGCTCTGGGTCAACCACAATTTTCTTAACCTGTTTTTCTGTAGCAAATACACGGGCAGCCGTTTGGTTGTTTTTACGCCAAATTTGTACCGGGAATTTATAATCTTCGGTAGTACCGTCTTCAAAAGTAAGCCTTACCAGTATAGGCATTAGCATATCTCCAGGCTTATTAAATGTCACCTCATAAAAATAACTTGGTTTTTTAAGCTGTGCTTTCTCGGCTGCCGAAAAGTTATCGTCTATGTAATTTTTAAGCAACTTAATATCTTCTGCTTTTTTAGTCTTTTTAGATTTCTCATCAACCATGTAAACAAACGGACCATTATCTCTGCCAAATCTTCCTTTTCTAACAGAATAATCTTCCATTCCTTCAGGCCTGTCATCGGTTACATAAAACTCTTTTACATCTTCAATGCCTATATCCACATAATCTGTAGAATAGAACCATCCTCTCCAAAACCAGTCAAGATCTACTGCCGATGCATCTTCCATTGTCCTGAAAAAATCTTCAGGTGTAGGATGCTTAAACTTCCAGCGGTTGGCATAGGTTTTAAATGCATAATCAAACAGTTCATGCCCCATTACTACCTCTCTCAACATATTAAGACCTGTTGCCGGCTTGGCATAAGCATTAGAACCAAACTGATAAATAAGTTCTGAATTAGTCATAACAGGTGTTAAAAAGTTTTGATCACCACTCATGTAAGGAACAATTTTAGCTGCCGGCCCTCTGTGTGACGGATAATCTTTTTCAAATTCCTGTTCAGTTAAATACTCCAGGAAAGTATTAAGCCCTTCGTCCATCCAGGTCCACTGTCTTTCGTCAGAGTTCACAATCATAGGGAAAAAGTTATGTCCCACCTCATGTATAATAACACTGGTCATACCATATTTTATCCTTTCACTAACAAAACCGTTAGCATCAGGGCGACCGTAATTCCAGCAAATCATTGGGTATTCCATTCCCTGATCTTCTGCCGAAACCGAAACCGCTTTAGGGTAAGGATAATCAAACGTATATTTTGAATAGGTTTTAATAGTGTGCGCCACAACCCTTGTAGACCTGTCGCCCCATAAAGGGTTACTCTCCTTAGGGTAAACAGATACTGCCATTGCCGTTTTACCCGACAGCTGCACTGCCATAGCGTCATAAATAAACTTTCTTGAAGTAGAGAAGGCAAAATCCCTTACGTTATCGGCCTTAAACTTCCATGTTTTCTTTTTATCGCTAAAACCTTTTTCAGCCGCTTCGGCCTCCTCCTGTGTTACAATAACCACAGGATTATCAAAGCTTTTTGTAGCCTGCTCATATCGTTTTACCTGCTCACGGGTAAATACATCTGCCCTGTTACTTAGCTCCCCAGTAGCTTCCATAACGTGATCTGCAGGTACTGTAATATTTACTTCAAAATTTCCAAACGGCAGTGCAAACTCTCCTGCACCCCAAAACTGCATGTTTTGCCATCCTTCCACATCGTTATAAACCGCCATTCTTGGATAAAACTGTGCTATTACATAAAGGTTGTTACCATCTTTATCAAAGTGTTCGTACCCTGAGCGTCCGCCTATTTTTCTGTAGTTATTAATATTATACCACCATTTAATAGAAAAAGACACCGTCTCACCCGATTTTAACGGCTTAGGCAAATTTATTCTCATCATGGTTTCATTTATCACATAGTTTAAAGGCTTGCCCGAAGCATCTTTAACATACTCTATTTTAAAACCTCCGTCAAAACCTTCCTCCATAAAACTACGGGAAAAGTTATCTGCTTTATACGCTTTCCCTATATGCTGATTTTCGGCAAGAGGCGACTGTGAAGTTCTTGATCTCCTGTTTTGATCCAACTGTACCCATAAGTACTCTAAATCTTCGGGCGCATTATTATGATAGGTTATGGTTTCTGTACCATAAAGCTTTGTATTTTTATCATCAAGCTCAATATCCATTTTATAATCGGCCTGCTGCTGATAGTAATCAGGTCCCGGCGCACCCGATGCGGTACGGTAACCGTTTGGGGTAGCCATTAAGTCATACATTTGGCTAAACCTGTTAGTATCATAATGCCCTTTTTCTTTTTTAGGAGCATCTTGTGCAGATAGCTGTGCCGTTGCCAATATGGCCAACAGATATAGTATTTTTTTCATAATCTAAAATTGTAAATTCCCCGTAGGACTATCATTAGTAAGCAAAAGACTCTTTTTGTTACTGTTAATATTAGTATTTATGATATTTTGCTGATCAGGGAATGATTCAAACAAGAGTGTGTTTTTTATTTCAAGGTCTTTTAATTTACCTTTTGCCTCTACGGTAAAGTAACCTATTAGTACGTCATCCTCTATTTCGTGTCCTAAAAAACTAATTGGTTTTTCACGACCGTTTACCTTAATTTTTATTTTTTCGGAAAAATATGCTGCAAGGTAATCATCCATACCCGGAACTTCTTTTTTGGTTGCCAGGTATAATTCTTTACCGTTTTTTTTAGAAAGGGCTGTATCAAGATCGTCTATAAAAACACGGGCTGTAATTTGAAGTTGTTTTTTAGCAGGCGCATGCTCTACTAAAAAAACAGCCACATAGTATTTATGTGCCGCAGCAGCAGTAAGCAGCCCGGCAAGCATAAAAAGGAACATATATCGGATTATAACCTTCACGTTCCAAATGTAATAAAACTTATTTTATTTCTCCCTTTTATGATACTCTTCGCCTTTTTTAAGTAAATACCCTGTAAGTTCAAACTCCTTATCGGGAGCTAAAAGCAATGCTGATTCTTTACCTTCATCGGCAAAAGCCAGAAAAAGCCCTATCTCCTCATGCTTTAGTTTTAGGGTTTCAGTGAAAAAGTAGTACGTATACCTCTCCTGTACCAGCTCGCTAAAAGTCCTGCCCTGCAAGTACTCTTTAGCCATATCTTTTTCTTTTTTCCTGGGTTTAAAAATCAAATCATAAACCTTAATAAAATCTATACCCGGCAATCGTCTTTCATTGCTTGGAAAAGCAGGATTAACCGGAATCTGGTCTTCTACATTAAGTCCTTCTGTAAGTAGTTTTGAGTTTAAATCAGAGGTAAACTTGCGTGTTTTTATATCCTTACTGTCCTCTTCAAGATTACCCGTAAGCGGAATAATAACTATTTCATCTAATACGGTTATGTTAGGTTCCATTCTCATAACCAGTTTTTTTTCCACAAAATGACTCTTATCCAAAACTAAAACCGCAGGCCTAAAACTTATACTGGAAAAATATAAAGTATCTGCCGGTTGGGCATATATGGTAAAATAACCATTATCATCGGTTATCGCCTTAATATTAGTGTTTTTATTAAGTACGGTTATATACTCTACCTTAATGGAATCGGCCACCATTTGTCCGCGGAGTATTTTCCTCCCTCCGCCCTGTGAAAAAACAACAGCTGGTAAAAACGTAATAAGTAATAAGAAGAAAAACTTTTTCATGGTCAGGATTTTTAATTGGGAGAGCTTGTATATAAAGATACAAAAATTAGATATTAAATAGTATTAAGATTATGTTTACTCCTCTTCATTTCCCTTCAGTATTTCAAGATATTTAAAAGCAAGATTCCTTAACAGGAATTTTGCCTTTTCATCATTATTTTCACTAATCGCCATTAGCACATCGCTATTTTCTACCGCATAATAAACAAAACCACCCACATACTCTTTAGGAACACTCAGCTTAGTATTAATATCTTCTTCTGTATACAACGAGTAGATTTGAGTCATAGCTGTAGATTTTGTTTCATACTCCAGTTCTTTTTTAAGCACCTTGGTTCTTCCTGTTATTGCATTTATTATTGCATCCAGAGATGCCATACCTAAAACCATAGCTACCACATCCCAAACCGATTTTATCTCTCCGGCTGTAAAAAGCTTTTTTTCGGCACGGGTATATTGTTTTTGCCCTTTAGGCACCAGCCCTAAACTTTCGGCATTAATATCTCCATATTTATCAATAACCACTTCTTCAAGTTCAAAAGAACCTAAATCTACAACAAGCATTTGCTTTAAATCTTTTTCGCGCACCACAACCCGACGCGTATAATAACTACTGGTTTGCACAACTATAGTATCAGTCACCATAGCCATTATTTTAAAATTACCAAGAGTATCAGACTTAGTATCTGTCCTGGAATTAAGATTCACCACCCCTCTTTGCGATACAGGAATACCTCCTGCCACTACTCTGCCTTTTATAAGCTGTCGCTCCTGCGCATAATTAATCAGAGTAAATAAAAAAGACAGGAGTAAAAGTTTAGTTTTCATCTTTTTCAATATTGGTATTTGGTTTGGTTTGTTGCAAGGTGTCTAACTCTATTAAAGCTCCGTTCTCATCTACCACGCCATCCTGCTTTAGCAATGAAACATACCTTATTGCCAGTTGTGTCATTAAAAACTTAGCGTGTACATCATCCTTTTCTCTTATTGTTTTAGCAAAATTCTTATCTTCAACTGCATAGTATATAAATCCACCTACATAATCTTTAGGAACCTTAAACTCTTTAACGATTTCTTCTTCGGTATAAATGTAATTAATTTTAGCCATGAGTTGCTCTTTTTTCTCATACTCTACAGCTTTTAACAAGGCTTTCTTTTTCCCGTTTAATGCGTTTATAAATCCGTCAAGACCATTGCTTGCGGTATATAGCTTTCTCTCGGCAGGAGTGTTACGCTTTTGTCCTTTCGGTACAAGCCCTAAAGATTCTGAAGTTATATTACCGTAATTCTCTATAACAAGTTCATCAAGCTCGGTAACCATTGCCTCAAGCTCAATAATAAAAAGTTCGCTATCAATATTTTCCTGCTGTACCTCATACTCCCTACCCACAATTTGTATAGCCGAAAAAATAAGAGTATCCTTAGGTTTAACCATAAGCGAGAAATATCCGCCGCGAGCCGTGGTAACATAAGCACCACTGGTTTTGTTCACCACATAAATTCCTTCAAGATCATCGGCAGTCGATTTTATTTTACCCTTTAGCTGTTTGATTTCGGCTTCCTGAGAAATAGCGGGTAATGCGGTAATAACAAGTGTAAACAGAAAAATTATCCTTTTCAATAGTATAGTATAATAAAGTGATGGTGAGTAAAAAAGATAAAGTGTAAAGTAAAAGCCACTCTCTCAGCTTAAAAATCTTTGTAACTTTACCTTTTGTTACAACACATAAAACGAATGAAAAAAATAATTATTGCAAGTACCTCCACTTTACACGGCGGCACTTACCTTGAATATCTTACCGAAACACTTAAAGAACATTTTAAAAACTGTAGCACCTTACTTTTTATACCTTATGCAAGGCCAGGCGGTATAACTCATGATGAGTACACCCAAAAAGCTGCCGAATTCTTTGGAAAGCTTGGCATTGAAGTAAAAGGAATACATGAGTTTGAAAACCCTGTAACAGCCGTACAAAATGCTGAGGCTATTTTTACGGGTGGCGGAAACACCTTTTTACTGGTTACACAACTTTACCAAAACAAAGTTATGGAGGTTGTTAAAACTGCTGTTGGAAACGGAACGCCTTATTTAGGCACTAGTGCAGGCAGTAACATTTGCGGACTTACAATGGAAACCACAAACGACATGCCTATTATCTATCCTCCAAGTTTTGATACTCTGGCACTGGTTCCGTTTAATATCAATCCGCATTACCTTGACCCTATAGCCGGCTCAACACACATGGGAGAAACCCGTGAAACCCGTATTAATGAGTTTCATCACTTTAACCCACAGCCTGTATTAGGACTTAGGGAAGGTAGCTGGCTGGAAGTAAAAGGTGACACCACTACATTAAGAGGCGAACTTGACGCGCGCCTGTTTAGACAAAACACACCACCGGAGGAAATAGCCACCGGAACCGATTTATCATGGCTTAAATAAAAAAATGGCACAAAAATTAGACAAGATACTGGTAGTAGATATTGAAGCTACCTGCTGGAACGGCCCTTTACCCGAGGGTATGACAAATGATATTATAGAAATAGGCATTTGTCTTTTAGATACCGTTACCGGTGAAATTACCGATAACAGAGGTATAATTGTTAAACCCGAACGCAGTACTGTTAGTCTGTTTTGTACCGAACTAACCACTATAACTCAGGAAATGGTAGACCAAGAAGGTATACCCTTTAGTGAAGCCTGTAAAATTTTACGTAAAGAATACCTTTCACAAAGCCGTGCATGGGCAAGTTTTGGCGCTTACGACTTAAAGCAGTTCCAAAAACAATGCACCGCTCTTAACATAGGGTATCCGTTTGGACCTTCACATATTAATGTAAAAACATTATTTGCCCTTAAGCACCAACTGCAACACGAGCAGGGAATGGCAGGAGCATTATCAATACTTAATATTCCGCTGGAAGGCACACACCACCGCGGTGTTGACGATGCAAAAAACATTGCTAAAATACTCAACAGTATATTAAAAAAATAAAGCAGCCCAAAAGGCTGCTTTATTTTTTTACAAACTTCTATAAACAAAAAACCCGGTCTTTTCAGATCGGGTTTTGGTTTTGAGCGGAAGACGAGGCTCGAACTCGCGACAACCAGCTTGGAAGGCTGGAGCTCTACCAACTGAGCTACTTCCGCATTATTGTGGTGCAAATATACGCAATAAGATTTGACAGATGCAAGCTTTTTTTAAAAAAATTTTTATCCTTAACCCGCATTATTACTTAAAATATTTATTATTAATTTGTTACCGTAAAAAAAATTTTAATGTATTCTGTAAAACAAATTAGTTCTCAGGAAACTTATCCTGTAAGACAACCGGTTTTAAGACCCGAAAAACCTATTGAGTCATGTATTTTCCCCGGAGACGACCTCCCTTCTACCACCCACTTTGGTGTTTTTGACAATAACAACCTGGTAGGAATCGCCTCTTTATTCCGCTCTAGCTCTCCGGATATTAAAGGAAGTACACAATACCAACTGCGTGGTATGGCAGTTTTAGCAACCCATCAGAAAAAAGGATTGGGCGATATGTTATTGTCTGCCGCCGAAAAACATGCTGCAAATCTCAATGCAGATGTAATTTGGTTTAATGCCCGCGAAGTTGCCGTTGGCTTTTACAAAAAAGCAGGTTATGAAATTGCAGGAGATATTTTCACAATCCCCGATGTAGGCCCACATTATGTAATGTTTAAATACATTTAGCTGATATTTAGATAAAAACAATGATTATTTAACTAAAACGATATAGTTATATAGCTTAATTTTGTAATTTTATTACAAACCTCAACCCCATGATTTCAAAAGTCTTAATAACAGGCTTTACGCTTTTGTTGTTAGGGTGCGCTAAAGACCCTCACACAGGCAAAAATTTGCCCGCCGCAAAAGCCGAAGTGATAATACTTCATCCCAATAACAAAACCTTTACGATAGACAGTAGTTACTTTAGTAAAGAAACAGCAGAGATAAAAAGTTATTATAAAAACAAAAACTATAACGCCTTGTGGGCTAATGAAAGCGACAGGAAAACCCTATTGCTTTGCATAGCCGCTTCAAAACAGGATGGCCTGCAGCCAAACGACTATAACTATAACACGCTTGCTGCCTTTGAAAAAAACAAAAGCCTCTCGGGTAAAGAGAGTATGGCATACGATTTATTGTTAACACAGTCGTTTTACAAACTGGCACTACACTTATTTAAGGGTAAAACTGAAGCAACCGGAATTTATGAAGACTGGGCATTACAGCAAAAAGAGCTAGACATAAACCCGCTGCTTGAAGAGGCTCTTAATAATCACACAGTTGATAAAATTATGGATCGCTGCAGGCCTCCTCATAAAATGTATGAGAGTTTACGCAAAAGCCTGGCTTACCTTAACAGTCTTCCGGACGACAGTAATCTGGAAAAAATAATTATTGAAGAATCTGTTAAGGAGAATGACTCCCTCCCTCAGGTAATACTAATTAAAAAAAGGCTTACCTACTGGAAAGACCTTGAAGTTAGCGATAGTATTACCTGCGTGTATGACGTCAAAGCCATTGAGGCAGTTAAAAAATTTCAGCAAAGACACGGTTTTTATCCTGACGGTGTTGTAGGTAAAAAAACTGCCGAAGCTTTAAATATATCACTTGAAGAACGAAAAGAACAGGTTATTGTGAACCTGGAACGATGGAGATGGTTCACACACGATTTTGGACAAAGCGCTGTTATTATCAACATACCTGATTACACTCTGGCTTTTGTTAACAACAATGACACCATTGCAACCCACAGAGTAGTAGTTGGAAAACCCGACAGACCTACACCTGTACTGGATTCAAAAATGAATTACCTTGTTATTAACCCTACATGGACCGTACCCCCCACTATACTCGAGAAAGATCTTACCCCAAAAGCCAAGGCTGACCTTAATTATTTTACAGAAAATAACATGCGAATTTTTGATAAGGAGAATAACGAGGTATCCCCCGAGGAATGGAATCCAAAACTTGCGGACACTTACAGATATGTACAAAACCCGGGAAATAGTAATGCCTTAGGCAATATCAAGTTTAATTACTATAACCGATTTTCAGTATACCTGCATGACACCAACCACAGGGAAATGTTCAGCAGATCTCATCGTGCTTTAAGCTCCGGGTGCATACGGGTACAAAACCCATTAGAACTGGCTGAAAAAATACTATCTAAAGAAGACAGCGAATGGAATACCGATAAGCTAAACGAAATGATAGCCGAAGGTGAAACCGAAAAGATTTACCTTAAAAACACTAATAACGTGCATCAGCTATACTGGACCGCCTGGATGGATAAGAACGGCCTACAGTTTAGAAACGATATTTACAATCTGGATAAAGTGCTCTATCAAAAATTAAGAAACTAATTTTGACGTAGAAACATAGTTTTTAGACGGGTGATAGATAAACAGGCATGATTTCCCTTTGATAAGATCAATCACCTCTTTAGATATCCTGTTAGGAAGCGCAGGGCAACCTAAGCTTCTCCCCAGTCTTTTATGTTGCTTGATAAAACCTTCGCTTACATAATCAGCACCATGAATCACTACAGCTCTGCTACGGGCATTACTGTTAATTCCTTTTTCAAGTCCGTCAAGACGAAGTGAGGTACCGTGCTTACCTATGTAAACTTCTCCCGTTGCATAAAAACCTAAACTACTCTTATTAGAGTTAGCAGCGTTAGAGAAAGCAGTAGCAAACTCATTACCACTGTTTCTTCCGTGAGCCACAAGGGTGTTATACAATACGGTTTTGGTACTCATATCAATAATCCAAAGTCTTTTGGTATTAGATGACTTGCTGAAATCAACAAGTGTAAGTAAGTCTTTTTTAATTTTACCCTGCTCCTTTAAAAGTACATAGCCTTCAAAAGCTCTTTCAAACGATTCATAATCCGGTAAGGAAAGGGAATTAGCATCAAGCTGGCTATACACTCCGCTTGCAGTTGCTACTGTAGTAGCTTCGGCAACAAGTGGTGCAGCTTTGGTTTCAGAAACAGTTTTGGTATTGGTGGTAATAGTAACAGGTGAGTTTACAGCTGACAGTAAAAATAAAATAGAGGTAAAAAAGTTGTAAATCATCTTCATTAATAGTTTTGTGTTTCTAACAGGTTGGCTAAAATAAATTAAAGTTTTCTAAACAAAAAACACCAACAGTGTTAAAATCAGTTATTTAACATTTTCATACGTAGCGAGCAAAAATATCACTACTTCCTTCACACACAATAACGTTTTAACAGCAAATCTATTATATTTTTAATAATAAAAAGTTAATTATTGCGATTTGCCTAATATTATACAAATACCTTACCAAAAACCAGAATAATTCAAATTTTATAAAAATATACTCAAATTTAACATTTATATACACCCCTACCCCAACACATTTTAATGGAAAATAGTACTTTTAACGAAATTTAATTTAATCCGCAGAAATTATAATAAGTCATGAATAAAAAAGTAATCCTCATGATACTTGACGGTTGGGGTAAATCACCAGACCCAAAAGTATCTGCAATAGACAATGCAAACACTCCTTTTATAGACAGCCTTTATACTAAATACCCAAACGCAAGTCTTCGTACCGACGGACTTAACGTAGGTTTACCGGAAGGACAAATGGGAAACAGTGAGGTAGGACACATGAACCTTGGCGCTGGTCGTATTGTATACCAGGACCTGGCAAAAATTAACCTGGCTGTACAAAACAAAACACTTAATACCGAAAAACCTCTTGTAGACGCGTTTAACTACGCTAAACAAAACAACAAAAAAGTACATTTTGTAGGTCTGCTTTCTAACGGTGGAGTACACTCACACATTGACCACCTTAAAGGACTGGTTGATGCTGCTCAGGAAGCCGGAGTTAACCACTCTTACATCCACGCCTTTACAGACGGACGTGATGTTGACCCTAAATCAGGACTTGGTTTTGTGACCGATATTGAAAAATATATTAAAAACACTCCTACACAACTGGCATCGATAGTTGGGCGTTACTATGCTATGGATCGTGATAAGCGATGGGAAAGGGTAAAACTGGCTTACGATCTGTTAGTTCACGGTTTAGGCGTACCTAGCACCAATGCAGAACAGAGCATAAAGCAAAGTTATACCGAAGGCGTTACAGATGAGTTTATCAAACCTATTGTAATGACTGAAGACGGCACTAACCCTATTGCTATTATTGAGGAAAACGATGTGGTTATCTTCTTTAACTTCAGGACAGATAGAGGAAGACAGCTTACCGAAGCGCTTACCCAAACTGATTTCCATGAGCAGAATATGCACAAAATGAACCTGTATTATGTTACCATGACTAACTATGATGACAACTACAAAAACGTTCATGTGATTTATGATAAAGACAACCTAACCGAAACGCTTGGTGAGGTAGTTGCCAAAAACGGTAAAAAACAAATACGTATTGCCGAAACCGAAAAATATCCGCACGTAACCTTCTTCTTCTCGGGTGGTCGTGAAGAACCTTTTGAAGGAGAATCAAGAATACTTTGTTCTTCACCAAAAGTTGCGACTTATGACCTGCAGCCTGAAATGAGCGCCTTCGATCTTACCAATGCTCTTGTACCGGAACTGAAGAAAAAAGAAGTAGACTTTGTTTGCCTTAACTTCGCTAACGGAGACATGGTAGGTCATACAGGTGTTATGGAAGCCGCTATTAAAGCATGTGAAGCAGTAGATACCTGCGTAAAACAGGTTATTGAAACAGCTTTAGAAAATGATTATACTACTATAGTAATTGCCGATCACGGTAACTGTGACACCATGGTAAACCCAGACGGTAGCCCTAACACAGCACACACCACTAACCCGGTGCCTATTATTTTAGTAGATAAAGACCTTAAACACGTAAAAGACGGTATACTGGGCGATATTGCCCCAACCATTTGCGAACTGATGGGAATACCACAACCGGAAGCTATGACACAACATTCATTAGTATCCTAATAACACAAAACCCTGCCAATTGGCAGGGTTTCTTTTTCAAAATTATCAATGCACTACATTCTCCTGAATGCTTCGTAGTAGCCTCTTTCAACAGACTCCCTGTGGTCAGGGTGGGCAATTTTAACCAGTTCCTTAACCCTTTGTTTTAAGTTTTTACCATACAGATCGGCTATACCATATTCGGTTACCACATACTGTACGTGGGAACGGGTAGTCACCACACCACCTCCCTGTTTAAGGAATGGTACAATTTTACTGTCTCCGTTTTTGGTAACAGACGGTAGTGCTATAATAGCCTTACCCCCGTCACTTAACGATGCCCCGCGGATAAAATCCATTTGCCCGCCAACACCCGAATACATGCGGTACCCGATAGAGTCGGCACTTACCTGTCCTGTAACATCTACCTCAATAGCAGAGTTAATGGCAATCATTTTCGGGTTTCTTCGTATTACCGATGTATCATTCACAAAGGAAGATTCCCTCATTTCGATAAAAAGGTTATCATCAACAAAGTCATACAGCCTTTTGGATCCTATCAGGAAAGTTGCCAAAGCCCTGCCTTTTGCCACTCCTTTATAATTACTGTTTATTACATTACTTTCAATAAGATCAATAACTCCGTCTGAAAACATTTCGGTATGTAACCCCAAATCCTTGTGGTTTACCAGTTTTTTAAGCGCAGCATTTGGTATAGAACCTATACCCATTTGCAGGGTACTCCTGTCATCAATAAGCGATGCCACATATTCACCTATCTTATCTTCCTGCTCACTAATTGGTGCAGGCTCATGCCCAAACAAAGGCACATCAACCTCAACCATATAATCAATTTCAGAAATATGAATCAAACCATCGCCAAACGTACGCGGCATGTTAGGGTTAACCTGTGCAATAACCATTTTGGCATTTTCTATAGCCGCCACCGTACCTTCCACCGAAACACCCAGCGAACAGTATCCGTGACTGTCGGGAGGCGTTACATGTATAAATACAACATCAAGCGATAATACCTGCTTCCTGAAAAGCCTGGGCAGCTCACTCAAAAACACCGGGGTATACGATCCGTTTCCGGCAGCAATGGTATGCCTAACATTTTTTCCTATAAAAAAAGAATTTACAAAAAAACTATCACTCAGTTCGGGGTTTGCATAAGGCGCATCGCCTTCGGTATGCAGGTGGCACACCTCCACATCACGAAGTTCGCCTGCCCTTTCGGCAAGTGCTTTAGTTAACACTCCCGGTGTGGCAGCCGCTGCCTGCACATACACCCTGTTACCCGACTGTACTGCTTTTACCGCCTCTTCGGCAGTTACATATTTTCCCATACCTAAAAATTTTACTGCAAAGTTATCGTCACATAAATTTACAAAACATGATAAAACTCATGCTTTAAAGGGGATTAAAAATAATCCGTTAGAAAGTTGTACTTTTGTGGCGGAAAAATTTTAGCATATGATTATCCAAAAGACCAGAGAAGAAATAGAACTGATGCGCGAAAGTGCCCTGATTGTTTCTAAAACACTAGGTATGATTGCCTCTGAAATAAAAGAGGGTGTAACCACCCTTCACCTTGACAGGCTTGCCGAAGAGTTTATTCGTGACCACGGTGCTGTACCGGGGTTTAAAGGACTTTATAACTGTCCGTCAACCCTGTTAACCAGCGTTAACGAACAGGTTGTACACGGATTACCTACTAACAGACCTATTGAGGATGGCGACATCGTATCGGTAGACTGTGGTGCTCTTAAAAATGAGTTTTACGGAGACCATGCCTATACTTTTGAAATAGGTAATGTTGCCGAAGAAACCCGCAAGCTATTAAAAGTTACTAAAGAATCACTATACATAGGTATAAGAGAATTTAAAATAGGGAACCGCGTGGAAGACGTAGGTCACGCCATACAACAATATACCGAAGGTCACGGCTATGGTGTAGTTAGGGACCTTGTAGGTCACGGACTTGGCAGAAAAATGCACGAAGATCCAAACATGCCTAACTATGGTAAACGCGGTCGTGGTAAAAAGTTCATTGAAGGTATGGTGGTTGCCATTGAACCTATGATTAACATGGGTACTAAAAATGTAAAGCAACTTAAAGACGGTTGGACTATTGTAACTGCCGACAAAAAACCAAGTGCACACTTTGAGCACGATGTAGCCCTTGTAGACGGCAAACCGGAACTGCTTTCTACTTTTGCTTATGTATACAAAGCTTTAGGAATTGAGTCTAACGAAGAAGATGAGTTTAGGGCTGTACCTTTAGTACTGTAATGAAAAAACTGTTTAAATTAGTTCTCAACACCATACCAAGACCATTGCTTATTAGGTTAAGCTATGTGGTTAGACCTGTAGTTGCATTAGCCTTAAAAGGTAATACATATACCGACCCTATAGACGGCAAAAGCTTTAAAAGCTTTTTGCCGTACGGTTACGGGCATCAGCGTAATAATGTATTGGCACCCGGCACCCTTTCCCTGGAAAGGCACCGCCTGCTATGGTTATACCTTAAAAACGAGACTGATTTTTTTACAGGTCACAAAAAAGTACTCCATTTTGCTCCCGAACAGGCTTTTTACAAACGCTTTAGGAACCAAAAAAACTTAGATTACACGACTACCGACCTTAACTCTCCTCTTGCAGATGTTAAGGCAGACATATGCAACCTCCCATTTGAGGACAACAGCTACGATTTCATACTGTGCAACCACGTTTTAGAACACATCCCAGATGATACCAAAGCCATGCAGGAGCTGTACCGCATAATGAAACCGGGAGGCATGGGGATTTTCCAGATTCCGCAGGATTTAAACCGCGAAACTACTTTTGAAGACGATTCTATTACCGACCCAAAAGAACGTGCCAGAATATTTGGGCAATATGACCACGTACGAGTATACGGTCGTGATTATTTTGACAAGTTAAGAAGCATCGGTTTCCGGGTCGTTGAGGAAGATTACACAAAAAAAATCGCCCCAGCTGATGTGGAGCGATTTTGTCTTGCCAAGGGAGAAATTATCCCTGTTTGTTATAAAGATTAATTTGCTTCTTCCGGCATAAGCATACCTATAACTTTATCTTTAGTAAGGTATTTTTTAGCAACAGCCTGTACCTGTTTTGCCGTCACCCCATTTATTCTTTCTTCTAAAGTAAATATTCTTTCTGGGCTTGTATTGTCTGTCCATTGCGATGTAAGATAACTTAACCAGTACCTGTTTTCTTTAATATTTTCTTTATAGTCCAAAAGCTCTCCTTCCTTATACTTAACAAGATCTTTTTCCTCAGGACCGTTATCCACTATCTTTTGCACCTCCTGCAAAGCCATCTCAGTAAGTTTTTCGGCATTCTCAGGTCCACAAGGGAAAGATATATTGAACCTGAAATTCTCTACAGGAAATTTATCCATACCACCACTTGCACGTATACCATACACACCACTTTCCTTTTCCCTTAATTCCTCGAGTAGCTTAATAGTAAGTATCTCTCCTAAAGCATTTAAAGCCAATGCCTCTTTAGCATCATACTTAGCATCTCCATAATACATAATGGTTACATTACTTTTTGGATCTGCTCCTTTGTGTACTACTTTTTTATGAGAACCCTTTATTTTCCTGTAACCTAAATCAGTTGCTTTCTCTCTTTTTTCAGAAGACGGCAGCGAAGCAAGATACTTAGAAGCAAACTCCTGTATATTATTATCATCAATATTACCTATAAAGAAAAACTCAAAATCGGCAGCATTAGAGAAACGCTCTTTAAAAATATCATGAGAAAGCTCATAATCCACATTATTCCATATCTCTTCATCAGGAAAAACTCTAATAAATCTTGGATTATCCTTATTAATAAAGGAATAAAATTCCTGACGGAAATAATAAGCAGGCTGAGAAAGCATGTTTTTTGTAAAGCCGCTTTGTTTTTGCTTATAGCGCTCAAAAGCTTCCTCATCATAGTTAACATCTGTAAAATAAGCATATACCATTTGGAACATATATTCCATATCTTTAGGAGTAGAACTTCCTGACAACATTTCAAAATAATCAGAAATAAACGGACGTACCGAAGCTATTTTACCCGTCATAAACTTATCTATGGCATTTTTGTCAAGACCAGAAAAACCAGCTTCATTTACAGCAGCAAAACCTAAATAAACTTTTCTGTAATCTTCATCGCTTACCAGATTAGAGCCTCCGTAACTAATAGCTCTCATTAAAACCTCATCATTTTTAAAGTCGGTCTTTTTATAAGTAACCTTAGCCCCGTTAGAAAGGAGTAATGTTGTAGTACCTAACTTATCGTTTGTTTCTTTTTTAACTACACTACCCGGTTTTAGCTCATTTCTCAACAGGCTTGTTGCAACAGGCTCATCTTCATAGGCTGTAAGATTACCAGCATCAACATTAAGAACTTCAAGAACTTCAGCCTCGGTAGGTTTTTTTAGTCCTTCCTTCTCTGGTCCGGTAAATACAACTACTCTGTTATCATCTTTAAGATAATCATTTATAAGCCTGTTAATATCATTTAATGACACCTCATTTATCAGCTTTTGTGATGTATTATAAATCCATTCAATACCCGGAACAGGTGTTTTATTAAGGAAATTTTCCTGGTATTGACCTACATAATAGGAAGACTCTTCTTTATCCCTATCATTATACTGAGTTTCAAGCATAGCATAAAACTCGGTTTTCGCCCTGTCAAGTTCACCCTGTGTAAACCCAAACTTTTTAACCCTTTCATTCTCCTCAACCAAAACCCTTAGAGCATCCAGCTGCTTGTCTTCCTGAGTCATTGCAAACGACTGATAGGCTTTTTTTGTCTTAGCCCAGGTTTCACCATGATACGTGTAACCAAAAACAAAAGGAGGGTTTGGTTTATTTGTAAATTCATTTAATCTATTGTTAAGCATGGTAGAAAAAAGCATTTCTGCCAATTCTTTTTCCATATCACTAACAGTCTCCATAGGCTTAGGCTCATCATGATCTTTATACATTAACTGCACCCTTGTACCCGAAGCCTCTTTATCTGTCTCTACACAAACAAAAGTTTCTTCATGGTTAGGCACTTCAAATACTTTTCTCGGGCGTTCGTTTTTAGGATTTTTATACGATGCAAAGTGTTTCTTTACTTTCTTTTCCATCTCATCCACATCGATATCTCCTACTACGATAACAGCCATAAGGTCCGGTCTGTACCAGTCTTTATAAAAACTCGTAATCTTATCGTAGGTAAAGTTTTCCAATATCTCTTTTTTACCAATAGGCATACGGTTAGCATAATGCGACTGATACATCACTTTTGGCATAAACTGTTTCCTCATTCTGTCATCGGCTCCAAGTCCAAGGCGGTATTCCTCCAACACCACTCCTCTTTCCTTATCAATTTCTTCAGGAGTCAGTACAGCATTAAAAGCCCAGTCTTCTATAATACTAAAGCCTTTTTCAAGCTTTTCGGGATCATCAGAAGGAATAGGAAGAAAATAAACTGTTTCATCAAAACTGGTATAAGCATTAAGGTGCTGCCCAAACTTTACCCCTATACTTTGCAGATAATCCACCAGTTTGTTTTTAGGAAAGTTTTTTGTGCCGTTAAAACACATGTGCTCCATAAAGTGAGCAAGTCCCTGCTGGTCGTCATTTTCCAAAATAGACCCTGCATTAATTACAAGCCTCAGGTCTACTTTATCTTCCGGCTTATTATTTTTCCTGATGTAATAGGTAAGTCCGTTTTTAAGTTTTCCGGTTCTTACATCCGGATCCAGGGGAATCGGGCTGTCGCCCTGAAGATCCTGAGCTGTCCCTAATAAAGGCGCAGCGACCAGGAACATCCATAGTCGAAGGTGTTTCATTTTAAAATATTTAGTTGGTTTAGTTTACAAACTCTAAAAGCCCTTATTTTATTGTACTGTTTTCCATAACAGGCATTTAAATATAAATTTAGGGCACAGGTTTTGATAAACGTTACGATGAAATAATATATTTGCTATATTTACTACCCTTATAAATAGTAATTAAGACATGCTTAAAGCCCGTTTACGACTTATTTGTCTCGCTTTCCTTATACAGTTCTCATACGCTAATGCTCAGGTATTAGAAGAAATGGCACCACCATACAACATCAAAACAGCCTCATTTATGCAAAACGGGGAAAATGTATATCCGTTTTTTAGGCTGGGCGAAAACTTCACTTTTGCTTTTGACGACCTTTTTGGTAACGAGGCTAATTACTATTACACACTTACACATTGTAATTACGACTGGACCAAATCGCAGTTAACAGTAAATGAATACATTTCGGGGTTTGACAACCAGCGTATACAAAACTATCAAAACTCGTTTAACACACTACAAATCTATTCGCATTACGTATTATCATTCCCTAACAGATTTACCCGTATACAACTTACAGGCAACTATATACTCAATATACTTAATGAAGACAGAGAGATTATAATGTCTCGCCGTTTTGTAGTATATGAGGAAAAAGTAGCCGTTCCGCTACAGGTTAAAAGAGCCAGGGGAATGGAGGAAATACAGGAAAAACACAACATGGATTTTGCCATAAAAACCAATGCTTTTATTTTTCAGATGCCTCACCAAAATGTTAAGGTTGCCCTTTTTCAAAACGGAAGATTTGACAACGCTATTTATAATATAAAACCACAGTACACCATAGGTAACGACCTTATATACAGGTATGACAAAGAAACCCAGTTTTGGGCAGGTAACGAATACCTTTATTTTGACAATAAAGACATTCGTAATGCTGTAAACAATGTATTGAGAGTAACAGGAGGTGAAATTTACAACAATACATTATACACTAATGAAGCCCGAGGCAGTAAACCCTATACTTACTTCCCCGATATTAACGGTAACTTTGTAACAAACAACAGCAATTTAAATGTTACTGATGTAACACTGGAGGCAGATTATGCATGGGTTTTCTTTAAACTGAGTGCACCTGCCTATTTTGAGAAGGATGATATTTACATAGGCGGTATGTTTAATAACTATGCCAAGACCGATGAATATAAAATGGAGTACAATGAAAAAACCGGCATGTATGAAAAGGCTATTATGATAAAGCAGGGGTTTAACAACTATATGTACATCTCTGCCAACTCAAAAGGAAAAGTGAACGGAGGAGCATCTCCCGACGGGAATTTCTTCCAGACAGAAAATGATTATAACGTAATTGTATACTACAGAGAAAATAACGAACGTTATGATAGAGTAATAGGTTTTGGACAAGCTAATTCCGAAAATATTATCAACTAAAAATCAACTACTTAAAAAATATTTTTTGTTAATTTAATATCCTGAATGAAACTACAACAATATTAAATTCGTATTTTTGTTTAGAAAACGCTGTGAAAAATTATGGTTACACAAATTACAAGAGGCATAAAGATATCTGTTTCGACTAGTTTTGAAGGTACTTACTTCAAGAACTACAAGATTCATTTTGCCTTTACTTATGAGGTAACTATAGAGAACCAAAGCAAAGACTCTGTACAGCTAAATTCCCGCCACTGGGAAATTTACGACTCCCTTAATGATATTGAAGTAGTAGACGGCGAAGGCGTAATAGGCAAAAAACCCGTACTAAAACCGGGCGAAAAGCACACTTACAGCTCAGGTTGCCTGCTGGCATCTCCTTTTGGAGCCATGAGAGGCTACTTTAATATGATTAACTTTACCTCAACAAGAACTTTCAGGGTAATAATACCTACTTTCAGGCTAAGCGCACCTTTTGCACTTAATTAGTATATTTTCAGGCATAAGCATTTATTGATGATTTTTTTGCAATTAAAGAGTAGAATATTTCCGTATATTTGCATTACTAAAAATTTTTTAATTGCTTAAATTATAAATTATTATGCCAAAAGGAATATACAATGTACCCGAGGCTTTTAACGAACCCGTTAAATCGTATGCTCCGGGAACTCCCGAAAGAGAGCAGGTTCTGGCCACTTTTAAAGAACTATACAACAGTACTGTTGATGTGCCTTTATACATTGGTACGGAAGAGATCCGTACAGGTAAAACCAAAACAATAAACCCTCCTTTTGACCACAAAAAAACGGTAGGTACTTACCACGAAGCCGAAAAGGAACATGTGGTAAAAGCTATTGATACTGCACTTGCTGCCAGAACAAAATGGGCTGCAATGGCATGGGAACAAAGAGCTTCAATATTCCTAAAAGCTGCCGACTTACTTGCAGGTCCATACCGTGCAAAAATAAACGCAGCTACCATGATAGCTCAGGCTAAAACCGTTCACCAGGCAGAGATTGATGCTGCTTGTGAGTTTATTGATTTCTTACGTTTTAATGTAGAATTCATGACTCAGATATACGCAGAACAGCCTGTATCTTCAGACGGAATATGGAACAGAATGGAGCACCGCCCGTTAGAAGGCTTCATTTATGCAATTACTCCTTTTAACTTTACAGCTATCGCAGGTAACCTTCCAGCCTCTCCTGCCCTAATGGGTAACGTAGTGGTATGGAAACCTAGTGCGGCTCAGGTATACAGTGCTAACGTAATCATGGAAGTATTTAAACTTGCGGGATTACCAGACGGTGTAATCAACATGGTTCACGGTGACCCTGTTATGATAACAGACACACTTTTAGAAAGCCCTGATTTTGCAGGAATACACTATACAGGATCTACAGCTGTATTTAACGGTATTTGGGCAAAAATAGGTCAGAATATGGGTAAAGGTATTTATAAAACCTACCCAAGAATTGTAGGTGAAACAGGTGGTAAGGATTTTGTTATCGCTCACCCGTCATCTATCCCTGCTCAGGTAGCAACAGCGCTTTCAAGAGGTGCTTTTGAATTCCAGGGGCAAAAATGTTCGGCTGCTTCAAGAGCATATATCCCTCAGTCAATATGGCCGGAGGTTAAAGAAAAACTTGTAGCCGATATCGCTTCAATGAAAATGGGTTCTCCTGAAGATCTTTCAAACTTTATCACTTGTGTTATTCACGAAGGATCGTTTGATAAGCTTGCAAGCTATATTGATGCTGCTAAAAACGCATCTGATGCCGAAATCATTGCTGGTGGTAAATATGACAAATCAGTAGGTTACTTTATAGAGCCAACAGTTATTTTAACTACAAACCCTCAGTATGAAACTATGCATACTGAACTTTTTGGCCCTGTACTAACCATCTATGTATACGAAGATGCTAAATGGGAAGAAACACTTACCCTTGTAGACCAAACTTCTCCATACGCATTAACGGGGGCTGTTTTCAGCCAGGATCGTTATGCTATTGAGCAGGCGGCAAAAGCGCTTGAAAACTGCGCAGGTAACTTCTATATCAACGATAAGCCAACAGGTGCCGTTGTAGGACAACAGCCTTTTGGTGGTGCGAGAGCATCGGGGACAAACGACAAAGCAGGATCTGTACTGAACCTGTTACGTTGGGTTTCTCCAAGAACAATCAAGGAAACTTTTGTTCCGCCAACAGATTACAGATATCCTTTCCTAGGATAAGACATAAAACCAAAAAAGGCTTCCGAAACGGAAGCCTTTTTTTATACTTTATATTTCATTGCCAGGTGCACTACCTTTTTGGTTTCGAAAAATTCATCATCAAAATAATTGGAAAGATCATAAAGCGTAGTCCTTTGGAAAACAGAAAGCTCTTCCGTAAGATCACCACCTTTTAAATACAATATACCGTTTGGTAAATCGTGGTTTTGTTCCTTTTTGACTTTACCCCTTACCCATTTCACAAAATCAGGCATATTGGTCACAGCACGGCTTACAATAAAATCGAAATCTCCATTTACCTTTTCGGCGCGCATTTGCTCTGCCTTTACATTGGTAAGCCCTAAAGCTTCTGCCACCCCGTTTACCACCTTTATTTTTTTGGCAATAACATCTATAAGATAAAACTGGGTTTCAGGAAACAGTATCGCCAGTGGTATCCCCGGAAAACCTCCTCCGGTACCTACATCCATAACCTTTGCTCCCGGTTTAAATTCCATAACCTTTGCAATACCAAGCGAATGCAATACGTGTTTAGTGTATAACGACTCAATATCCTTTCTGGAAATCACATTGATTTTTGAATTCCAGTCAATATAAAGTTCTTCAAGTTGTGCAAACTGCTCCTTCTGCCTCTCGGTAAGATTAGGAAAATATCTAACAATCTCCTCCATTAATTTTAATTTTAGACAAAAGTAAGCATTTTGAACGCTAATTTTTACATCATTTTTTTCGTTTTGCAATTCATTAATAACTACCTTTGAAGCCCTTGGATTTCAACTATAAGACAATGAATATCAATACTCCCGTTTTTTCAAAAAACGACTCTATAAAATTTTTCAGAACACTAAACAAACGTGTAAACGAATACTTTAAAGAAAACAACCTAAAAAAAACAGGTAACTGGAAACTGCATTTAAAAGCAATTATAATGTTTACCATGTTTTTAGCTCCTTACTTTTTAATACTTACCCTTAACATGCCGGTATGGGCACAGTTACTGCTAACTGTTGTTATGGGAGTAGGAATGGCAGGAGTAGGTATGAATGTAATGCACGACGGCAACCACGGTTCGTACTCATCAAAATCATGGTTAAACCAGTTTATGGGCGGCAGCATTTATGTTTTAGCAGGTAATGTATACAACTGGCAGGTACAACACAATGTACTACACCACACCTATACTAACATTCACGGTCATGACGAAGACCTTGATGCCGGAAGGATAATCCGTTTTACACATAGTGCAACATGGAGAAAGTTCCACAAATTCCAACACTACTACTCTATTTTCCTATACGGCTTACTAACCTTTAACTGGGCTATTACTACCGATATAAAACAAATGAGAAGGTATATTAAAAAAGGGCTTTCTTACGGTAAGTTCCAAAGTCCGGTAAAACAATGGACGGTACTGGTAATAACTAAGCTTATTTATGTTATTATATGGCTTGCCATCCCAATGATTTTAGGCATCACATGGTGGAAAGTACTAATAGGTTTCTTTGTAATGCATTACACAGCAGGACTTATACTAAGCGTTGTTTTCCAGCTGGCACACGTAGTAGAGGAAACCGATAACCCAATACCGGGCGAGAACGGTGAAATTGAAAACACATGGGCTGTACACCAACTGTACACTACAGCAAACTTTGCGCCTAAAAACAAAATTGTAAACTGGTTTACGGGAGGCCTAAACCACCAGATAGAACACCATATTTTTCCGAATATAAGCCACATCCATTATGGGGCTATCGCAAAAATTGTAAAACAAACAGCAAAAGAGCACAACCTGCCTTACCATGAGTTCAAAACCATGCGCGGTGCCATTGCAGCACATTTCAAGCATTTAAAAGAGCTGGGAATGAAACCGGCATTAAATTAATATCTTTACAAGTCAATTAAATACAGTAGAACGATGAATCAGCTTTCTGACAGGATTAATAATCTGTCTACCTCACAAACGCTTGCTATGGCAGCAAAAGCCAGAGAGCTAAAAGCACAGGGAAAAGACATTATAAGCCTTAGCCTTGGCGAACCGGATTTTAATACTCCGGACTTTATTAAGGAAGCGGCTAAAAAAGCCATTGACGAAAATTACAGCGCATACCCGCCGGTAGATGGTTATGCAGAGCTTAAAGAAGCGATATGTAATAAATTTAAAAGAGACAACGGGCTTGAATATAAGCCTTCGCAAATAGTGGTTTCTACAGGTGCAAAGCAATCGCTTTACAACATTGCACAGGTAATGCTTAACGATGGCGACGAGGTTATACTACCTGCTCCATACTGGGTAAGCTATGTAGAGATTGTAAAACTTTCGGGAGGTGTACCGGTAGAAGTACCTACATCTGTTGAAACTGATTTTAAAATGACTGCCGAACAGCTTGAGGCTGCTATCACACCAAAAACAAAAATGATGTGGTTTAGCTCTCCTTGTAACCCTAGTGGTTCTGTTTACAATCGTGAAGAGCTTACAGCTATTGCTAAAGTATTAGAGAAACACCCTAATATTTTTGTAGTATCTGATGAAATTTATGAGCACATAAACTACTCCGGTACTTTTTGCAGTATAGGTTCTATTCCGGGTATGCTGGAAAGAACAATCACTGTAAATGGTGTAGCGAAGGCATTCGCTATGACAGGATGGAGAATTGGTTATATAGGAGCTCCAGAGTTTATAGCTAAGGCATGTACAAAAATACAGGGACAGGTAACCAGTGGTGCAAACAGTATCGCACAGCGTGCTACTATTGCAGCTGTTGAAGCCGATCCTTCTGCTATTAAATACATGGTTGATGCTTTCCACAAACGCAGGGATTTAGTGGTTAACCTTGTAAAAGAAATACCGGGCTTTAAGATTAACGTACCTGAAGGAGCATTTTATGTTTTCCCTGACGTGTCTGAATACTTCGGAAAAACAGTTAACGGTTTTGAAATTAAAAATGCAGACGATTTCTCTATGTACTTACTGGAGCACGCTAACGTAGCTACTGTAACCGGAGATGCATTTGGTAATCCTAACTGTATCCGTTTTTCTTATGCCACAAGCGAAGATCAGTTGATTGAAGCCATACGAAGAATTAAGGAAGCACTTGCTTAATACAAAATACTGCCCTGCCCAAAGCAGGGCTTTTTGATTATACTAAATATGATTTGTCATTCCCCTCCTATGGAGGGGTGGCTGTAAGCCGGGGTGGTTTATGGATAAAGTAATAATAACACATATAAATACAATTCCTATATACAGAAATTATATAGAAAACTTACCATATAACCCCAACCTTAAAAACAGAGCAAAAGCACTAAGAAAAGCAGGTGTTTTATCTGAAGTTATATTCTGGCTACAGGTACATAAAGGTAAATTTTATAAAATAGATTTTGACCGACAACGAATTATCGGAAATTACATAGTTGATTTTTACATTAAACAATTAGGTTTAATAATAGAGATAGACGGAGCGAGTCATAATGATAAAGAGACTTATGATGAAAGAAGGCAGACTTACCTAATAAATCTAGGCTTGAATATTTATAGAATATCTGATTTAAGAGTAAAACATGATTTAGGAAATGTAATGAACGAGCTTGAAAATTATATCTTAGAAAAATATAGCACAAAATAAATGATCCACCCCGCCCTTAAGGGCACCCCTCCGCAGGAGGGGAATAGGTGAAACCCATAAAAAATATGCAAAAAAAAATACTTTTATTAGGTTCGGGAGAATTAGGTAAAGAGTTTGTAATCGCAGCACAGCGCATAGGTCAAACCGTTATAGCGGTAGACAGTTATGCAGGAGCTCCGGCAATGCAGGTTGCCGATGCTTTTGAGGTTATTAATATGCTTGACGGTACCGCTCTGGATGCCATCGTTGCAAAACACAACCCTGATTTTATAGTTCCTGAAATTGAAGCCATTAGAACCGAGCGTTTTTACGATTACGAAAAACAGGGTATCACCGTAGTACCATCGGCTAAAGCTGCTAACTTTACCATGAACCGTAAAGCCATACGTGACCTTGCTGCAAAAGATCTTGGTTTGCGTACAGCTAATTACCGTTATGCTACATCGGCAGATGAGCTTCAAAAAGCTGTAAGCGAAGTAGGTATGCCATGCGTGGTTAAGCCGTTAATGTCGTCTTCAGGTAAAGGACAGTCAACCATCAAAACTCAGGAAGATATTGAGAAAGCATGGAAATATGCTGTAGAAGGTTCTCGCGGTGATGTAGTGGAAGTAATTGTGGAGGCTTTTGTAAACTTCCATTCAGAAATCACCCTACTTACTGTAACACAAAACAACAATCCAACCCTGTTTTGCACCCCTATAGGCCACAGGCAGGAACGCGGCGATTACCAGGAAAGCTGGCAGCCGGCAAGGGTTAGCGATAAAGATATTGCCGAAGCTCAGGATATGGCACGTAAAGTAACCGAAGCCCTTGGCGGAGCAGGTATATTTGGCGTAGAGTTCTTCCTTACGGATGAAGGAGTATACTTCTCTGAACTTTCCCCAAGACCACACGATACAGGTATGGTTACACTTGCAGGAACTCAAAACTTTAACGAGTTTGAGCTGCACCTTAGAGCGATACTAAGCTTGCCAATACATGAAATTACTTTAGAGAGAACCGGCGCAAGTGCTGTTATACTGGCATCTGAAAACAGTGACAATCCTACTTTTACAGGAGTGGAAAAAATCGCTGCGCTTCCTAAAACCGATTTCAGACTGTTTGGAAAACCTACCTCACGTCCGTACCGCAGGATGGGTGTATCCCTAACTTATGACACTACCAGCACCCCAGTGGAAGAAGTAGTGGAAAAAGCAAAAGCAGCGGCAGCATTAGTTAAAGTTCACGCATAAATAAGTAAGACATAAAACAGCTTACATATAAAAGAAAAAAGTACTTTTACAGAAACCAACAAATCAACAATCAAATGAAACAATTAAAATTAGCTGCACTGGCATTGGTATTATCCCTTTCACTTTCTTCATGTTCAGGCAATGGTCCTGAGGATACTGCTAAAAAGTTTATTGAGTACACTAATCAGGGAGAGTTTAGCAAAGCTAAAGAACTAAGTACCGATAAAACGGCTGCTATGCTTGGAATGGCCGAAGGTTTTGCACAAGGCAAAATGGAGGAGATGAAAGAGAAAAACAAAGATGTAAAAGTAGAAATTACCTCATCTGAAGTAAACGAAGACAAAGCTACCGTTAAGTTTAAACTTACCGGAGGTGAAAACACCAGTGGCAGCGAGAACCAACTTAACCTTGTAAAGGTTGATGGTGAGTGGAAAGTAGACATGAATAAAGAAGGAGCAAGATAATTGCCGTCTAAATACTTTTTAATAAAGCATTACCGAACCCTGAAACTTTTTACAGGACCGGTAATGCTTTTTATTTTTGCCTTTATAGCTTATAAATCAGTTTTCTACTTTGATAAACAGGCAGAAAACGAATTGGTCAAACTACACAAAAACACTTCACGCCTTAGTGACCATGAGGTATCTTTAATTAAAGAAGGAGATTTTATACTGCGTAAAGGATTTGGGCATTTTAGTGATTTTATAGCGCAAAATCTCAATCACGGTTCGTTTGATATTACCCATTGTGGTATTATTATAAAAAAAGATAATGAGCTTTATGTAGTACATTCCTTGTCGTCAGATGTATCGGATATTGACGGTGTACAGGCACAGCCCCTCGAAACCTTTTTATCCTACAGTACTCCACAAAAAACAATAGTCACCAGAACTAAAAACACTACCGATGCCATAGGGCACAACATAGCATTGCAGGCACAACATTATTGCGAATTGCAAATTCCGTTTGACAGCTCAGGTACTATTGATGATGCCCAATCTTTTTACTGTACCGAACTCATTTGGCATATACTGGAAAAAGATTTACAACTCGTAAAACTCCCTACAGAGCATGAAGAACGAAAAAAGTTCTTTTATACTGTTGAAAACATTTACAGTACTGATTATTTTGACATCATTATTAATCAGTATTAATAATATATGGCTGTCTAAAATGTCATTATGAACGCAACAGAGTGAGTGAAGAGTCTCAACTGCTAAGAGATTTTTCCTATCGTCAAAATAACAAAAACCGAATTAAATAAATGGCTGTTTGAGGTTATCAAAAATCAAAAAAGCATAAGCAATACGAATATTTCTCCCATTGATTTTCTCATGACTACTATTTTGTTTTGTTTAATTACTAGTAGAAGAAATACTCAAAACACTACATTTTTAGGGCTATATTTCGGTATAAAGGCAGGCATAAGCACCGTTACTGTGAATTTCATAAAAATTTACTGCTTGTTGTAATTTGCAAATAATTAAGAATTCAATTCTTACTTTTGTATAAACGCCCTGTTAATAATATATGAAACTGCTAGTAGTAGAAGACGAACCCCAACTCCTCTCCATTATCCGTAAAGGACTTTCGGAAAAAAACTACGACGTGAGTGCTGCACTCGACGGTACTACTGCATTGGATATGATTAACAATAACAGGTTTGACGTAGTGGTACTGGATGTCATGTTACCCGATATTAACGGCATAGAAATTTGCCGCAGGCTAAGGGCTTCAGGTAATTTTGTACCTATACTTATGCTAACCGCACTAAACAGCAGTGAGAATATTGTTACCGGACTTAATGCAGGTGCCGATGATTATATGTCTAAACCATTTAAGTTTAGTGAGCTTGAGGCACGTATCAATGCATTGGCACGAAGAGCCGGACAGGACCAGAAACCTGCAGAGGTTATTACCATTGCCGACCTGGAGATAGACCGCCGTGCAAAAACCGTTAAACGCAACGGTGACCTTATCACCCTTACAGCAAAAGAATTTAAGTTACTGTATTACCTTGCCAAGAATACCGGTATTACGCTTTCACGCGAAAAAATACTGGACAATGTATGGAACATTAACTTCGATATGAATACCAACGTGGTTGATGTATACATTAACTACCTGAGAAAAAAAATAGACAAACCTTACACGGTTAAGCTTATACACACCATTAAAGGACTGGGCTACATTTTAAAACCCTGATTATGCAAATTAAAAAGAAAATTACCATTACCTATATTGTCCTTTCGGGGGTGAGCACGCTGGCGTTGTGCCTGCTTGTGTTCTTTCTTTTTAAGCAAAACAATCAGTACTATTTTTTAAAAAGGCTACAGGACAGGGCAAAAATTGTGGCTTCCATACATTACCAACATGACCCTATTAAAGCCGAGTACTACCAGAACCTTAAGAAAAACGGACTGGAAGAACTTATTAATGAAGATGACTTTGTACTTAGGGTAAACGGTGAAGATACTTTTGAATACAATACCAACCTTGATTTACCGTCGGAGTTTTATGCCGATGTAATGAAAAACGGATCCAGTTGGACCGTAAACAGTGAACATCAATACCACTATGCCCAGATTTTTAAAGAATCAGGGCAACGCTACATGGTAATTGTTACTGCACGCGACAGGCGTGGTAACACCAGTTTAATATACATTAGCCGTATATTGATTTTTGGCGGACTGGCTTTTATAATAATAGCCTACTTCTTTGGGCGCTTTTTAGCTACCCGGTTTATTAATCCGGTTTCCCGAATAACCAAAGAGGTAAAACGTATTAGTGCTTCTAATTTACATAACCGCCTTCCGGAAACAGAAGAATCTGACGAGCTGGCCGACCTTACCCGTACCTTTAACGATATGCTGGACAGGCTGGAGACTTCGTTTGAAATTCAGGCTAACTTTATAAACAACGCCTCACACGAATTAAAAACTCCTATAACCACCATTATAGCCGAAACCGAGATTGCCCTGCTAAAAGAAAGGGAAACAGGAGAATATGTTACTTCATTAGAAAACATTAATAAGCAGGCCTCACGCCTGGGTAACCTTACCGAAAGCCTTTTAAAACTTACCCAAACCGGGTATGACGGCAAAAAGCAGGTACAGGATATTGCCCGTATAGATGAGGTTTTAATGGATGTTAAGTGCGACATTAATAAAATTTACCCAAACAACAGGGTAACCATAAATCTTAGTAATTTACCCGAAGATGATTCTTTTTTAATGTTACCCTGCAACAGGCCTTTACTGGAACTGGCTATAGGTAACATTATTACAAACGGGGTAAAATACTCTGACAATGAAGAGGTTTTTGTAACCCTTAGTGCTAACAAAGAAAACATTAAAATAAGCATTACCGATATTGGTATTGGCATCCCTCCTGAGGATATTCCTTATCTTTATGAACCTTTCTTTAGAGGTAAAAAGGCTGCATCAAAATATGTAGGTTATGGCTTAGGACTTCCTTTAGCCATGAAAATCATACGTATGCACGGCGGCGAACTTTTAATCCAGTCGGAATCCGGTAAGGGAACAGTAGTAAACATTGTATTTACTACAGCTCAACATTAAAAATTCTAATATAAAATCTTATTAAATTCTAATATTGTTTTAAATCCGTTTTAAGACAGGAGCTGTTGTTTTGTATGTGTAAACCGAAAAGATTTATGCATTATGAAAAACATACTGATTCCTACTACGGTAGAAAATGACATCCTAGCTGCGGTAAAAACAGCAGTAAAGTATACCACAGGTACCAATTGCAGTATTGTTTTAATGATGCTGCAAAAAATCCCAAACACTTATTCTGCTTCTCAATTCCTAAGGGAAACAACTCCTTCCTGCACACCTGCACAAAACTCATTATTAAACCAGTGCAGGGAGGTTGTTACCCAAACGGGTAATTGCAGGCTCTTAATACATCACCAGTGTGGCATGTCGGCACCATTATTAAAAAACCTAATGGACCACCTGGGTACTGATTTGGTTATACTAACCAGATCGTACAAAGAAGAAAAAAACAATCTTCACACCACCTGCCGTCAATTACTGCTTAACAGCAAATACCCTATTCTTCACTTAGGGGACGAGAGTGAAGAGTACAACTTCAATAAAGCCCTGTATTTGGAATATCCCAAAGTTGACCTTGGCATACACGAAGTACAAAAACTTATTAACGAGCAGTTTTCATTTAAAATTGTGAGTCAGGCTAAAATTGAAGAGAGTATAGACGAGATGGTTCCGCATATAGCCGAGACCATTTCAAAAAACAATATAGATATACTGATTGAAGCGCGAAGGACCGCAAAGAAAAGCGGAAGAAAAGAACAGTCAGTTAACCACAACTTGGGATTACCACTGCTTTCTGTACATGCAGAAACGGTCACCTAATCCCGGATTTTAAACACTACCGCTATGCTATTAAAGAAAAAGATACCAATGAAATATGTACTGGGCAAGATTAAAGTTGAGCTTGTGCTGGTACTTTTATACACTATAGGGTTTGAGTTAGTACATCATTACTACCATGCCCTATCTATAGATATTCCTATTGCAGTACCTACCATTATAGGTACTATTATATCGTTACTACTTGCCTTTAAATCCAATCAGGCTTACGACCGCTGGTGGGAAGCCCGTATTGTTTGGGGCGCTATTGTAAACGATTCACGCACACTTATAAGGCAGGTTATAGGGTTTTACAAAGACCCCGACTTTTCTGTAGAGGCAAGCGATTTTAAAGAACGCTTTGCAAAAAGGCAGGCGGCATGGTGTTACAGCCTTGGTATGTCACTTAGAGGGAAAGACCCGTTACGACCTATAAAATCATTACTTACCGAGGAGGAGTACAATTTTGTAAAAAAACACAAACATGTGCCCAATGCGCTTTTGCTATTGCATGCAAAGGAACTAAAAAAGGCGAATAATCAGGACAGGATTAATGTATACCAGCAGGTAGAGATTGACAACACCCTTAGCAGGCTGTGTGACAGTATGGGTAAATGTGAGCGTATTAAAAACACGGTATTCCCTACTACATACAGCATGTATATACGATTTACGTTGCTGTTATTCCTAACCCTGCTGCCGTTTGGTCTTACCGATTTCCTTGGGTGGCTGCAAATACCACTGGTAACCACTATTGGTGCTGCATTCTTCCTTATCGAGAAGATGGCCATACACCTACAGGATCCGTTTGAAAACAGAGCTACAGATACTCCAATGATATCGATATCAAATAATATAGAAAAAAACCTGCTGCAAATGGTACACGAGTACAGGGACGAGTACAATGCCGACGACGATATGTTTGAGAGCCCTAAGCTAAACCACATGCAGCCCGAGAAGAATGCCTATTTTGTCTTATAGATTTGTAAGACGCTTCATAGACGTTTGGTTAGCGTTCGCCGCCCCTTTCCCCGGGGCGGTTTTTTTTATGGTATAGTTTAGTTGTGAAAAAGTTATATTTTTGTTGCAACAAAACAAAACTGAAACAACATGAAAGCATATGTATTTCCGGGTCAGGGTGCCCAGTTTACAGGAATGGGTAAAGAGCTTTATGAAAACTCTCCCCTTGCAAAGGAACTATTTGAAAAAGCTAACGATATACTAGGATTCCGTATAACAGATATTATGTTTGAAGGTACTGCAGAGCAGCTTAAGGAAACTAAAGTTACTCAGCCGGCTGTATTCCTTCACTCGGTTATATTAGCAAAAACCTTAGGTGATGATTTCAAACCTGAAATGGTAGCGGGTCACTCATTAGGAGAATTTTCGGCACTTGTAGCTGCCGGAGCACTTACTTTTGAAGACGGACTTAAACTTGTTTCTCAACGTGCTATGGCAATGCAAAAAGCATGTGAGATAACACCAAGTACTATGGCTGCCGTATTAGGTCTTGAAGACAAAATTGTTGAAGATATTTGTGAGCAAACCGAAGGTGTTGTGGTTGCTGCAAACTACAACTGCCCGGGACAGCTTGTAATTTCGGGTGAGACTACTGCTGTAGAAAGAGCCTGTGAAGCACTTAAAGCTGCCGGAGCAAAAAGAGCTCTAATACTACCTGTAGGTGGTGCTTTCCACTCTCCAATGATGGAACCTGCAAGAGAAGAACTTGCTGCCGCTATAGAGAAAACACAATTTGCTGCACCCGTATGCCCGGTATACCAAAACGTACCTGCAAGTGCAGTAACTAACCCGGATGAGATTAAACAAAACCTTATCATCCAGCTTACCGCTCCGGTAAAATGGACACAAAGCGTACAAAACATGATTACCGACGGTGCTACCCTGTTTACAGAGGTTGGTCCGGGTAATGTGTTACAAGGTCTTGTTAAGAAAATAAATAAAGAGGCTGAGACTGCTTCAGCTTAATAAAATTTCTACTTTTTTTAAAGCCCCCGTTATCACTCATAGCGGGGGTTTTTGTATATTTATAGTACGCAACCACCCCATTTACCGCTATTTAGAAATGTTTTTGAAAAGAGAAGCCGAAAACTTTACAGAGTAGGCATTATTATATACAACCAACCACATGAAAACATTTTTAAAAACCGTAAACAATGCCATTAAGTATTGGTACATCTTTTTAATTATCGGGGTTTTATTTGCAGCACTGGGGCTTTATGTATTTGCTACACCCCTAAAATCATTTATAACACTGGCACTGTTTTTTAGCCTGTCGTTTATCTTTAGCGGACTTTCGGAAATTATATTCGCCTCCTTTAATCGTAAGGAAGTAGATAACTGGGGCTGGATACTGGCATCGGGCGTAATAAGCCTCCTACTGGGTATTATCATGACAGTAAGACCCGAAATTTCGATGGCGACACTACCGTTTTACATAGGTTTTATAGTTCTTTTCCGTTCGTTTATGGCGATAAGTACTGCTATTGACCTTCAAAATTATGACTCATCAAATTACAACGGGCTATTGCTTTTGGGAATACTCGGTCTTATTTTCTCCTTTGTTATGCTGTGGAATCCTGTTTTCGCCGGAATGACCTTGGTTTTCTGGACCGGTGCAGCCCTGCTTTCTATAGGGATTTACAATATATTCCTTGCCTTTAAACTTAGGCGCATCCATAAAACACATCAGGAAATATCAGATGAACTAAAGGAGAAACTGCATCAGATAAAAAAAGAAATACATGAAGAGTTGAAAGACAAATAACAACCCTTTTATAAAACTTACCATCCCTTTTGCAGCAACAAAAGGGATTTTTATTTTTTATATATTGCCACCCTATTAATAAACCCGAAAATACACACCATACTTTGAACGAATTTCCGCTTCACACCAAATTCAAATATCCTTGGCGAAAATATCAGGAAAGGGTACTCCATGAACTGGAAGACCATTTATACAACAGGCACCTGCATGTAATTGCGCCTCCGGGATCGGGTAAAACCATACTGGGACTGGAAGTAATGAAAAGGCTTAACCGCCCTACCCTTGTACTTGCCCCAACCATATCAATTAGAAACCAGTGGATTTCACGTTTTTGCGAATTATTTCTTGACACAGATGTTGTGCCCGACTGGATTTCACGCGATATAAAAAACCCTAAATTCCTTACCATAAGTACCTATCAGGGTATGCATGCTGCCTGTAATAACAGACAGGAAAAGGAAGAAGATATTGCCGAAGAAGAGGAAAACGGTTATAGAGAGGAAAAAAGCACCAATGAAAACCTTGTTAAAATAGTTAAAGGATTACAGGCTCAAAATGTAAAAACCATTGTTATTGACGAAGCTCACCACCTGAAAAACGAATGGTGGGATACACTTACCAAAATAAAAAAACAACTGGATCCTGTAATTGTAGCCCTTACAGCTACACCTCCCTATGATGTTACACCTGCAGAATGGGAACGCTACACCGAACTGAACGGACCGGTAGATACCGAAATAACAGTACCCGAACTGGTAAAGGAAAACGACCTATGCCCGCATCAGGATTATATATACTTTACGCTACCCTCACAAACAGAACAGGAGAGCATTAAAAAATTCAGAGACAAAGTACAGCAGGCAATATCTGCAATTAGGGAAGATGCTGCTTTTGTAACAGCTCTGGAAAGTCTGCCTGCATATGCCAATCCTCAGGATAACATTGAATGGATTTACGACAACTTTGAGGTTTACATAAACATCCTTATATTTTTCAATAGCATTGGCAAAACAATAGATCCTTATCATTTTGAGGTGGTAGGTGACAATACCGTTAATATACCCGCACTTGATAATGACCGACTCATATCGCTACTACAGTTCTATTTATTTAAAGAAAAAGAACTTTTTGAAGAATATGAAGAGCATAAGGAGTCAATGCTGAAAATGCTGAAGCATTATGGTGTAACCCAGAAAAAAAACATAAGCTTTGAGCTGGACAGAAAAGCTTCTGCAAGCCTTACTTCGAGCATCAGTAAACTGGATGGTATTAAAAAAATAACCAATCTGGAATTTGGTAACCTGAAGAATGACCTAAGAATGGTCATTCTTTGTGATTTCATCCGTAAGGAGTTTTATACATCGGGAGAACTTAATGATAAAAAGCTGGATAAAATTGGCGTAATGCCCGTTTTTGAAAAACTAAGAAGGGATAATCCTGATAATATAAAGTTGGGAGTACTTACAGGCTCGTTAATAATTATTCCTAAAACAGCTTATACTTCCTTTAAGCAGAAAACCGAAAAATACAACCTTAAAGAGGTAAGCTGCACCCCTGTTTCTTTCGACGATAATTATCTTTTAATAACACCAAACGAACAGCTTAAACACAACATTGTTACCATAATAACCCAAATATTTGAGGAAGGTAATATTGAAATCCTAACCGGAACAAAATCTTTACTGGGTGAAGGCTGGGATGCTCCCTGTATCAACTCACTCATACTGGCGAGTTTTGTAGGTTCGTTTGTACTCTCAAACCAAATGAGAGGAAGGGCTATACGGGCACAAAAAGGGAATACCGATAAAACAGGTAATATATGGCACCTGGTATGTATAGACCCAACAGAACAGAATGGTGGTAACGACCTTCAAATGCTTCAAAGACGCTTTAGGGGATTTGTTGGAATATCCTTTAAAGACAATGAAGGAATAGAAAACGGCATAGCCCGACTTAATATCCCAAAAAACATTTATAAAGGAAACGTTATAAATGCCAAAAATGAGGAAATGTTCTCGTATGCCTTAAAAAGAGATATATTAAAAAAACGCTGGCATGATGCGATTGATAAAGGAGTAAGTCTGGTAGATGAAATAACAATACCCTACACCCTGCCTCAGGAGCATAAAGAGAAGACCGTACCTCAGTTAAAAAATCTTTACTTTAACAAAACTATAGGCTACTTAATTGCACAACTCTTTTCGGGGATACTATTATACCTAACAACATCATTTGAAGCTCTTGGACGAACTGCCAAAAACATCAAAACCTGGACCGATTTTTATGTATTTCTCTCCCTGTTTGTGGGTGTTGGATTTGTAACACTGGGCAGGCAGGCATATAAAACCTTTAAGGTTTATATTACCTATCGTGATATAACAAAAGACATACAACAAATAGGTAAAACCGTTCTTAAAAGTCTTATTGATGCAGGCTGCATACATACACCCAGTAACCAAACCAGGGTAATAACCGATATAGGTAAAGACGGTGATATGTTTTGCTATTTAATGGGCGGTACATCTTTTGAAAAATCGGTTTTTATAGAATCACTTATGGAGATACTTGCTCCTATTGATAATCCGCGTTACATCATAATAAGGAAAAGTAAAAAAGGACTGATTGTACAAAAGGATTACCATGCCGTACCTGAAATAATAGGACGAAATAAAAAGCTGGCACAAAATTTTGAAGACCTTTGGACCGAGTATATAGGCGAATGCGAACTGGTATATGTAAGAACTCCGGAAGGTAGAAAAACACTTTTAAAATCAAGGGTACAAGCATTATCAGCACAATTTGAACCAAAACCCGAAAGAGGTAACAAATGGCGATAATAACACAACCGTAACATCCTTACACGCAACCTTTAACACTATTGCTAATCTTATTAGAAAACACCTTTTATGAAAAAGCATCTGATAGCTGTATTACTGCTATGCCTTACCTCATGTGCTACAATCACTAATTCCAAAACCTATGCGCTAAGGGTAAACACCAATGCACAAAATGCATCGGCAAAAGTGTATGACAGCGTTTATAAATTACCTGCAGATGTTGAGGTAACAAGGAGCAATAAACCACTACAGGTTACCCTGACTTACGATACCATAACAAGGGATTATAGTGTAAAATCTAAAACAATGTCAAAAAGCAGTGTAGGAAATATTCTGTTTGGGGGTCTTTACCCCGAAGCCCTGCTGGTAGATTTACTTACCAAAAAAGGGTATTACTATGGTGACGAAATTTTTCTGGACATCAGCGATTCGCTTGCGGAAGCAAAGCGTATTTTTTTAACTCCAAAGTATGTCCCTAACCAAAAAAACAGCTTTAATATCGATATTGCACTGCCTTATGTAAACGGATTTCTTTTTCAACCGGAAGGTCAAGGTGTAAGGAAAGGTATTGGTTTTATGGGTATTAGTGGCGGAGTTGAATACTTTTACAAAAACAATAAGTTTGCAAAAATTAATACCGGTATAACAACAAACTACCCTTTCCCCTTTCCGGCTGCTGTGATTTTTGACGGAGGACGTGAAATATTCAATTCCTATTATGTAACACTTACCGATAATTATCAGCTAAACCGTTTCAGCCTGGGGTATGGACTTAGCTATTCAAGCTATAAATGGAAGTATAATTATGGGGATGATAATTACAATAACGAAAAGAATAAAAGGGAAAAAGGACAAAGCCTTGGGCTCTCCTTAAATACCTATTTCAGGCTGGGCAGGTATTTTCAGGTTGGGGTACTATACACCCCAACTTTGGTTAGTATAAAACCACAAACCGAACTGCTTTACCAGCACTCCATAAGTTTTGAGCTTTTATGGAAAATACAGATAAAAAAATAAGGGGTTATTTACCCCTTACTTTCTGTTCCCATTTCCAGGCCGATGCCAGTGCATCATCGAGCGAGAGCTCTGCCTTCCAGCCTAAAACGTTATTTGCTTTTGTAGTATCGGCATAGGCTTCGGTTACATCACCTGCCCTGCGGTCTACTATTTTATAGTTTAGTTTTTGTCCGCTTACTTTCTCAAAGGCATTAATAACTTCCAGTACCGAGTTTCCTTTACCCGTACCTAGGTTAAACACCTCAACCTTTTCGGCATTCTTTTTATCAATAAGGCGTTGTAAAGCCGTTACGTGAGCCTTGGCTAAATCTACAACATGGATATAATCACGTACACAGGTACCATCGGTCGTTTGGTAATCATTACCAAAAACCGAAAGCTGCTCCCTAATACCTATAGCTGTTTGCGTAATAAACGGTACAAGGTTTAAAGGAACTCCCAGCGGAAGTTCGCCTATATTTACAGAAGGGTGCGCCCCAACCGGATTAAAATAGCGTAACAACACAGAGTTGATTCCGCTTACTTTAGCCACGTCCTTAATAATTTCCTCACCTATTTGCTTGGTATTACCATAAGGTGACATTGCTCCCTGTATTGGTGCCTCCTCAGTAATAGGCATTTTCTCTGCCTGCCCGTAAACAGTACACGACGAACTGAAAATAAAATGAGACTCCTGTTTCTTTTGCAGTTCCTGTAAAAGATACACCAGCGAACCTATATTGTTTTCATAGTACAGTAACGGATTCTCCACACTTTCACCAACAGCTTTTGAAGCTGCAAAATGGATTACACCTGTAACATCCAGATATTTTACAAAGAAGTCTTTTACTACCTGTTTTTCACGCAGGTCTATCTTTTCAAACTCTGGCTTCTTTCCGGTTATGGCTTCTATACCGTTAAGCACATCTAACGATGAGTTTGAAAGGTCGTCTATAACTACCACATCAAAACCTTCGTTTTGCAGCTCTACAACCGTATGCGAACCTATAAAACCTAAGCCTCCTGTTACAAGTATTTTCATTTTATATTGATTGGTTATTTATGCTTTATCGAAAAATCAAACAGTTTATTGCCTTACAACACTGTAATTATCTTACAGAAGCCCTGTACTATTTTCTAAAAGCCTGTTAGGTAAGAAACTCTAATACCGTATCAGTTATAAATTTAATTTGCTCGCCATCAAGCTCAGTATGCATAGGTAGTGACATTACCTCATCAACCAATTGATTGGTCACGGTAAAATCGGCCTCATTATACCTTTCGTCAAGATATGCCTTTTGCCTGTGTAGCGGTATAGGATAGTAAATAGCACAAGGAATACCTTTTTCCTGAAGGTGCTTCATTAAAGCATCTCTTTGTCCGTTAAGTATCCTTAAAGTATACTGGTGGAATACATGGCTGTCTTTATCTCCTTTTGTAACCGGAGTAACAATATTAGCATGACCTGCAAAAGCTGCATTGTACTTTTCGGCAGCAGCCTGTCTTGCCTCATTGTATGAATCCAGTAACGGAAGCTTAGCGTTAAGTACAGCAGCCTGTACACTATCCAGCCTTGAGTTCACCCCTACCACATCGTGGTGGTAACGCTCATACATACCGTGATTCACTATACCTCTTATTGTATGTGCCAGTTCGTCATTATTGGTAAAAATAGCTCCACCGTCACCATAACAACCCAGGTTTTTTGACGGGAAGAAAGAAGTAGACGCCACATCACTTATAGCACCAACTTTCTTTTTAGATCCGTCGGCATATTTGTAGTTTGCCCCTATAGCCTGTGCATTATCTTCAATTACATACAGGTTATGCTCTTTAGCAATTGCCGAGATAGCCTCCATGTTAGCTGCCTGTCCAAAAAGGTGTACCGGAACGATAGCTTTTGTTCTTGGAGTAATGGCATTGCGAATTCCTTCTATCGAAATATTAAAAGTATCCGGTTCAACATCTACCAATACCGGTGTTAACTGTAATAAAGCGATAACTTCTACCGTAGCGGCAAAAGTAAAATCGGCAGTGATAACTTCATCACCCGGTTTAAGCCCAAGGCCCATCATGGCAATTTGTAAAGCATCGGTACCGTTAGCACACGGGATAACGTGTTTTACACCAAGATATTCTTCTAAATTCTTTTGGAACTCATGTACCTGAGGTCCGTTTATGTATGCGGTATTGTCTAAAACTTCCTGAATGGAATTATTTACTGTATCTTTGATTTTATCGTATTGACTCTTAAGGTCAACCATCTGTAATTTTCTCATCTGCCTGTTAAATTTAAGCCATAGCAAAACTACTAATTTAATGGCTGCCTGCCAATGAAAATAATATAAAGTATTAATTTAGCAGCTCAATATTTCTGTTATGTTTTTTCTGTACAACCTGCTTACACTACTTGCCGGATTCCTATTAAAAATCGTTGCACTTTTTAGCCACAAAATCAGGCTTTTTACAGACGGAAGGAAAACCGTTTTCAATACCCTGCAACAAAATATAAACCCGCAGGATAAAACCATTTGGTTTCATTCGGCATCACTGGGCGAATACGAACAGGGACTACCGATTATGGAGAAGATAAAACAAAAATATCCTGACCATAAAATTGTACTTACTTTTTTCTCCCCGTCGGGCTATGAGATACGTAAAAACACTAAGGCTGCCGATGTGGTAGTATACCTCCCGTTAGACACAGCCGCTAACGCCAAAAAGTTCATGGCGCTGGTACAGCCAGATATGGCTTTCTTTATTAAGTATGAATTTTGGCCCAACTATCTTAAAGAACTCAAAAAAGCCAACACGCCTACTTATCTTATATCGGGACTTATGCGTAAAGACCAGGTGTTCTTTAAATGGTATGGCGGCTTTTACCGAAAAGCACTGCAAACCTTTACCCGCTTTTTTGTTCAGGACAACAGCTCTAAAGAGCTGCTGCAGGGTGCAGGGTTTCATAATGTAATGATAAGTGGTGACACCCGTTTTGACAGAGTTAGCGAAATACTGGAACGCGACAACTCACTACCGTTTGTACAGGAGTTTAAAAACAACAAAATTACCATGGTAGCAGGGAGTTCATGGCCTAAAGACGAAAGTATGTTTACAGATTTTATTAATTCGTCAAATAACACTAAATTTATAATAGCTCCACACAACATAAAAACCGAGCAAATACAGGAACTTAAAAACAGTATTACTAAGAAAACCGTACTGTTTTCTGAAAAGGAAGGTAAAAATCTTGCCGAATATGATGTTTTTATTATTGACACCATTGGCATATTAAGCAAAGTATACAGCTATGCTGACCTGGCTTATGTGGGCGGAGGATTCGGGACATCGGGACTGCACAATATACTGGAACCTGCCGCTTTTGGCATTCCTATAGTGATAGGTCCTAACCACAGTAAGTTCCCCGAGGCAATTGCCATGACACACATGGGCGGATGTATTGCCGTGAAGGATAAAACAGAGATGGAAGAAACGCTTTCATCCCTTGTATATGATGATGACTACAGGCACGAAAAAGGCCATATTGCAGGTACTTTCGTTTCCATGAACCGCGGAGCGGTAAAACGTATTATGAGTAACATTTCTAACTAATGCCCGTTACTTTCAAACCCGTAAGGGTTACCGATATTGACCGTACTGTTGCCATGATGCAGGATTTTTATGCCATAGATAATTATCCTATAGACCCTTTTGTTTCAAAATCACTCCTAAAGGAGTTTATAGACAATGAAGAACTGGGCAGAAGCTGGCTTATTTTAAATAATGATGAGGTTGTGGGATATGTAATTCTCACCTTTATTTTCAGTTTTGAATACAAGGGTCGCATTGCATTTCTTGACGAACTATACATAGCACCCCCAGGGCGTGGTAAAAGCATAGGCAAACAAACGGTAGACTTTATACACGAACAGGCTCTTGACCTTGCCATAAACGTGATTTACCTTGAAGTGGAAGGTCACAACACCATAGCCCAGAAACTATATCTTTCTAAAGATTTCACCATACACAACCGCAAGTTAATGAAGCTTACCGTAAAAAATAAAAAGTAGTTTCAGGATATGTGTCATTTCGACGGAAGGAGAAATCTCTTATTATAAAACATTGAGATTTTTCGACTTCACTTCGTTACGCTCAAAATGACAAACTGAAACTACTTTTTTAGCTTTATAATAAAATTATTCCGGCATTAAGTGCGTAGAGATAGACATACGGTTCCAGCCGTTAATAGCTACTATTGCAATAATAGCTACAGCAATATATTTCTCCCCTAAAAGGTTCACTGCATCTTCATAAGTACTATCACTAACACGTCCTGTTATGTTTGTAACCTCTTCGGTAAGGGCAAGCAGTGCTCTTTCTTCAGGGGTAAAGTAGTTAGTATCCCACCACGCATTAAGTGCATAAATACGTTTTTCGGTTTCCCCGTCTTTCCTTGCTTCTTCGGTATGCATATTAATACAAAACGCACAGCCGTTTATTTGTGAAGCTCTTATCTTGATAAGGTGTTTATGAGCCTGAGTAAGTTCACTACCGTTAATGTATTTTTCCAACCCAAACATAGCTTTGTAAGCATCGGGGGCTACAACTCCTAAATTCATTCTTGTTTTCATAATAACTGTATTTTAATTTGTTAGGACAAAGTTCCTGTACAGCCGTTACAAAAAACTTAAAGTAGTTTAAGAAAACACATTTACCCCTTTTTCGCCCTTAGCATACTTAAAAATTCGGGCGTAAAACCAAGGTAAGAGGCCACAAGGTATTGCGGAACCCGTTGTACAAATTCGGGATAGTGTTCCGAGAAGTGCCTGTAGCGTTCTTCTGCCGAGAAGTTGAACATATAATGGGTACGCATAAGGGAGGCAGCATAAGCTTTTTCAAGCACCAGCCTGAAGTACCGTTCCATTTGCGGAAGCTCCTTTAAAAGCTCTTCCTGCTCTGCTGCACCTATCATAACTACCTGCGCTGGCTCTACAGCCTGTATATTGCACCTAGCAGGCATGTTAGTGTTAAAAGTAAAATAATCGGTAATCCACCATCCTTCAATAGCAAAATGAATTACCTGCTCCACCCCCTTCTCATTAAGGGTATACATACGCACCACTCCGCTGTTTACAAAATACTTACCTGTACACATTTCGCCTTCTTCCAGCAGATGTTTCTTTTTAGCATAATCCTCTATTTTCAGGTAAGAGCACAACACCTTTTCCTCCTTAGGCGACAGGGACACAAACCGTTTTACATGAGCAATTATTTTATCGAACATTTTTTAACAGATTACCAATAATACCGAAAGATATAACACATATAGCAAACAAAAACACCTATTATGCTATTTTGTTTCAAAAATTGTAACTTGCGTCCACTAAACTTTTTTAAGAAACACTATGAAATTTTTACGACTGCTTGTCCTTTTACTGGTAATCCCTGCCTATGCACAACAGGGAGGCATGTGGATACCGTCCCTGCTTAAAGGAATGAACGAGAAAGAAATGAAAAGCCTAGGCATGAAAATGTCGGCTTCAGACATTTATGATGTAAACCATTCCAGCCTTAAAGATGCCGTACCTCAGTTTAACGGAGGATGTACATCGGAAGTTATCTCACCAAACGGACTGTTATTAACCAACCACCACTGTGGTTATGGTGAAATACAGGCTCACTCTACCGTAGAGCACGATTACCTTACCGATGGTTTTTGGGCTATGACACTGGAAGACGAGCTTCCAAACCCAGATCTTGAGGTTACCTTTATAGTAAAAATAGAAGATGTAACTACACAGGTATTGGATGGAACATCTACCATTACCGATGAAGAGGCTAAGCAGAAAAAAATTCAGGAAAATATAGCTAACGTAACTAAAAACTCTCCAAAGGAAAGCTGGCAGGAAAACAGGGTACGTACTTTTTATGAAGGTAACCAGTACATGCTTTTTGTTGTAGAATCGTATACTGATGTTCGCCTTGTGGGTGCACCACCATCATCAATAGGTAAATTTGGTTCTGATACCGATAACTGGGTATGGCCAAGACACACGGGCGACTTCTCTATGTTTAGAATATATGCCGATAAAAACAACCGTCCGGCAGCCTACTCTAAAGATAATGTACCATACAAACCTAAGCACTACTTCCCTGTATCTATAGGAGGAATTCAGGAAGACGACTTTACACTTGTTTTCGGTTACCCTGGAAGAACTACAGAATATCTTCCTTCGGTTGCTGTAGAACAGATTTTAAGCAGCCTTAACCCTGCAAAAATCGAGATAAGGGACGAAGCCCTAAAAGTGACTGATAGCTTTATGAGAAGGGATCCTGCCATTAAAATACAATATGCAGCAAAATATGCCCGTATTGCCAACTACTGGAAAAAATGGATAGGCGAATCTCAGGGTCTTGAAAAAACCAATGCCGTTGCTGCTAAAAAAGCTTACGAGAAAAACTTTATAGAACAGGCAAACAAAACCGGAAAACAAAATGAGTACGGTAATCTGTTTAACGACTTTGAGGCAAAATATAACGAAATTGCACCTTATGCTCTTAGCAGGGACTACTTCCTTGAGGTTGTACTAAGAAATACCGAACTGCTGACTGTAGGTTTCAGGTTATATCAGTTAGAGCAGGTATATAATATGAGAGGAGAACAGTCGTTTAACGACCGTAAAGGTAATACCCTTGCTGCTCTTGAAGGGACTTACAAAGACTTCAATAAAAACGTAGACGAAAAGGTATTTGAAAAGCTTATTGAATTATATGCTACAAAATCACCTAAACAGTTCTTACCGTCCGGACTTATTAATGCCGATTATAAGCTTTTAACCAAAAATGTTTACGGCGAATCTAAACTTACCAGCTACAATGGCGTTAAAGAACTTTTAAGCGGTGATGCTAAAGAGGTTATAGAAAAGCTGAACAATGACAAAGGGTTCCAGCTTGTAAAAGCTATATCAGACTCTTTTATTGCCAATGTTAACCCTAAGTATGAGCAAATAAACCTAGAGATAGAAGCATTACAACGCACCTATATGAAAGGTATTTTAGAGCTTAGTCCTAAAGATGCACGTATTTTCCCAGATGCTAACAGTACACTAAGGGTAACCTATGGTAAAGTAAAAGGGTACTCTCCAAGAGATGCTGTTTACTACGAGCCTGTAACTTACCTTGACGGTGTTATGGAAAAATATGTACCGGGTGACTATGAGTTTGATGTTCCGCAAAAGCTTATAGAGCTGTACAATAAAAAAGATTTTGGGCAGTATGGTGAGAACGGAAAAATGCCGGTATGTTTTATAGGTACAAATCACACTACAGGAGGTAACTCGGGTAGCCCTGCCATCGATGCAAAAGGTAACCTTATAGGGTTAAACTTTGACCGCGTTTGGGAAGGTACTATGAGTGATATTTATTATGACCCTTCTATTTGCAGAAACATAATGGTAGACATGCGTTATGTACTGTTTATTATAGACAAATATGCAGGTTGTACCCGCCTTATTGACGAGATGGAAATTGTAAATAAAAGAAAAAAATAAGGGTTCGGGTTAACCTTACAAAAACAAAGTAAACGGTTAAAAAACATCTTTAAGAATCTTTTTAAGTACATAGTACCAAACCCCCTGTGTTTACACCGAAAACGATGTATTTAAAAGCCTGAATTTCAAGCATAAAAGATTTTTAAAAATTTTAGCACTATTTATTTTGTGATGTCAAAAAATTTATATCTTTGCTTCGAATTAATAATTAACCTTTATAATTTAGTAAGATGAAAAAAGTTGTTTTAAGCCTAGCTGTTATGGCTATGATCTCTTTCGTTTCTTGTAAAGAAACTGCAAAAGAAGAAACTCCAGAAGCTACAGAAGTTGAAGCTCCAGCTGTTGAAGAAACTCCTGCTGTTGAAGAAACTCCTGCTGTTGAAGCTGACTCTACTGCTAACGCTACTGAAGAAGCTCACACTGAAGAGGCTCACGAAGAAGCTGCTCACTAAGATTTTAGTAAGTAAAAGCATAAAAGCCCCGCAATCGCGGGGCTTTTCATTTTAGTAAACCTAACAAACACATCAAAATCAAAATTTGATACTTTACTTGCTACAGTCCGGCTACACTTAGTATTGTAACCTGCTGCAACAGGTCACAATCACAACCGGAGTTTATGGCAATATCTTTTTTAGTCTTTTCAGTTTATTTATGATGGTAAAAAAGGGAATGTCGCGGATAAAACCTCCTTTAACCTGTTGACATTAAGTACCCCTATCATCTAAAAAATACTATTTAAAAAGGTTACCAAATTGTTAAATCAGGATTACTGTTCTTTAACCTCTTAAAAACATCCTTTCTGTAAAACTAGCGCATAAAAAAACTGCCTTCGTAATGAAGACAGTCTTATTCATTTCTTTATAAAATACTGAATCAGGTCGTGATATAAATCCTTATAGTTTGTTAGTTGATGCTTCCTATAATAACACTGTTACCAAAGTCACACTGGCTGCAGCCATCGGTACCAAAAAGTCCGTCAGTACCTTTACAGGCAGCAAAATTCCAGAAATCACGTGTACGGAAAAGAGGCCCTTTACCCGAAGCTCCCCATGTACCGCTAAAGTTAAACTCGGTTTTTTCGCAAGACATAGCTACTAAATCATTCCAGGTACCATACTCGTCTCCTGCATCAGCCGGATTTCTGTAATCACCATAGTAAGTACACTCGTAACCGAAGAAGCTTGAAGAACGTGAGTTATGGTACATACCATGTGCTTTTTTACCCACATAAGCAACCACCCTGGTACCTGAAGATACATTTCTCCAGTCTTTAGTATACCAGCCACCGTGCTGGAAATAAGTAACAGTTATTATTTTTTGAGTAGATTTTTTAACCTGTAGCACGATATGCTCCCAGTCATAATCGTGACCTCCCTGTCCTACTGCACAAGGCTCCTGGCGCTTGTAAGTAAACCAGTATTCGATAAAAATCTTATCAGAATCAGACGGGTGCTCCTGTACATCATAATAAGTAGGAAAAACAGGCGCAGCAGGTGCTGTTGCGTCTGTAAGGGAAAGCTCACCCTCACACACCTTACCGCCATCGGCAGAACTGGACCATACCGCCTCAACAGAAGCAGGATAATCAGGTGCCGCACGGTCAAACTTAACAAGTGGTGCAAACTGGTTCGCCCAGTTAGCAGCAGTACTACCGTTTACTTTTGTAGCACTCTCACTACAATTACAGTTTAAAAACGGATGAACATTAGTAACTTTTGTATTAAAGGCTACTGTGTTGGTTTCTTCTGTTTCCGGAGTGGAACATTTAACAAAAACAATTGCACTGAACGCTACGATCAGTACTCTTAGAAAATTGGTTTTCATCTTTATAAAAAATTTTTTAGTTGGTTTCAGATTTATAATCTGATTCAATATTTTATAAAGAAGATTTTTACCACGACACTGCAAATAACAGCATCTAAAATTAACTAAGCGTCTGCTAAATATTTATAAATCATTACTATTAAGTTAAGTAGGTAAATATTTCCACTTACTGCAACTCACCCTCGCCTTCATAATAACAAATGGAAAGCTGCGGTTGTAAAGGGAACATAAGGGTTTCATACCCTGTAGCATCATCAGTATTAAGGGAAACCAGGTAAGCATTATTAATCACTCCTAAAAAAGTAAAAAGGGGTGAATACAAAGTAATCCCCACCTTATGTTTGGAAACATCGGTTATATCGGTATTAATAATATCGAATTTATATCCCGTAAAAGGAAAAAACGTACTCCCCAACACATCGGTATACCTGTAAAAGCTTTTATTGAACTGAGCAATATAACTATCGGCTGCAATACCGGTAAGGAAATGCAACTGATCTGCTCCCGGGTTAACTGCTAATAATTCCCTAAACGTATTTACAGGCTCTTCCTTACTGTTAAACCTTTGCTGCTGCATAAGGTATTCCTTATACGTATCTTCAAAAATGTATTTTTCCCAATTAGCTACCGAAGACTGACCTATAATCACTCTTAGTGCTAAACGTATTTTTGCTTTTGCCATAATTCAGTACTTTTTAAATAAGAAAAAGAGAGAAACGTAATTTCTCTCTTTTACTAATTAACCAACAAAAAACCTAATCAACCTTATGAAGACTGTTTATTTTTATATTATTAAGCCGAAACCTTAATAGTTTGTGTAATAGTGAAACCTTCGCTTAAGCTTCCGGTAATTGCACCAATCTCTACACCATCGGTGTCGTCTGAAAAAACATTATCGTTTGCATTATATGTATAACCGCTCATACCCTTTGTATAGCCATTCTCGGTAGAAGCGTTAACCTGTACCACAGCACTGTCGCTACTTTCAGGGAATGCTATTTGTGTTACCAGCAGTGAATTGCCCGATTCATTATAAACATGTACATGGATGTGGGTAGCTCTACTGGTGTACCATCCTGGAAATATCGAGGTAAACGCTACCTGACCATCGGCATTTGTAGTTTGCCTTCCTCTTAAAAAGTGTACAGATGTATAATCTGTTTGCTGCATACCTATACCCCCGTACTCCGAGTAGTTTCCGTCTTTATCACAATGCCAAATATCCACAATAGCACCTTCGAGCACATTACAATCATCGTTTACATTCTGGATTATAATATCAATATTAAAAGGCACCCCTGTCCTGTCTGAAGTGATATCACTTCTCACCAGGCTTGAAGGTGTTTTGGTAGGAAACGGCCCTTCTGTTTCGCTGGGGGCAACAACACAGTTAGCCGTATCTCCACCACCTGTTCCTGATCCGGAACCACTATCGGTTCCGCCTCCTGTATCTGTACTCCCGGACGTATCTCCGGTTACCGAATCGTCATCATTACTACAGGAGTTAAGAACTCTAAATCCTGTAAGGGCAAGCCCCGCAAGCCCCATGTTCTTAAAAAACTGCTTTCTTTCCATTATAAATAGTATTTAAGTTAGTCAATGAGCTTTATATTCTTAACGGGCTAATTTTCCCTTTATTTAAAAATTGAGGTTAACCACTACTTTTTTGCGGTTAACTGGTTTTATACACTTCAATAAGGAGTATTACGGCACTTTCAGACAGGGCTTCAAAATCTATCTCATCACAACCCCACACACTAAGGGCATCGCGCTCTTCCAGCAGCCTGCCACTTACCTCAAACGCCCCGCTAATTACAAATATCAGCAGACCATTATCGGGACTTTGCAGTTTGTACAGTTCTTCCCTTCGGCCGTCATACATTCCTATATACCCTTTTAATCCGGTTAATCCCTGAACAAATGCATGCAATTTATTGCGTACATCAAGGTCGACAACACTAAGCTCAGCTCTTTCAATAAAGCGTTTTTGGGAAAAAGATGCCTCAAGGTATATAACCGGATCTTTATCATAAGGGTTATTAATTTTTAATAGTGTTTCAGGAAATGAAATACTCACAATCTCCCCCGGCATTATAGCTTTTACAACACCATTGTTACACTGATATTCAAGCGCCCCGACAAGGGGGATAATAATATGCGCTTCGTTGCCGGATAAATGTTTAACAAACTGCCCGGGATGCAATGCTACCTCCCTAAATGCAATAAGAGAATTAAAGGGTTCCTTACCACCCTCTCCTCCTGTATTAAACAACGAAGCGGTATTACTACCTGAATCCTTATGCACTTCCCTTTGACGGGACCTGAATATTTGTGACGGGAATTGCCTCATCATAATCTTTCTTACTTCTTTTACTCAAATTTATTTTATGATTTTAACACCTAAAAATTTATGAGGTAAACAGGAGGTATTAACGGGTAAATGAGCTCCCTAAAGCAAAAAAACACTGAAAAAAAACAGGATACAAATAAAAAAGCCCCGCTATCGCGAGGCTTTTTTATTATATAGATATTGATATTATTTTAAAGCTTTTTTTATTGCTTTTCGAAGAGAGTCTGTTCCTCCCTCAGTATGTCCTGATTTCACTTTAATCAAATTTCCTTCTTTATCATAAAGAATAACTGTAGGAAACAAACTTACACCTAAGTCTTCATGAATGTTTTCACCAGTTCTGTAAGTAGATAAATAATTCATCTTTTTATATTCGATATATTCAGTCACATCTTGCTGATCATCAACATGATTAACCCCAATAATAACCAAATCATCTTTAAATTCTTCCTGTAGCTCAATTAATCCGGGTATAGACTTAACACAATATTTGCAGGTCCTGTACCAAAAATCAAGTAACACTACCTTACCTTTTAGCCCCTTAAGCTTAACTGTTTCCCCATTATTAAGCTTTAACTCCAAATCTGGAATCTGTTTTATATCTTTTTTTGTTTGAGCTCTAACAGTATAAAGACTAAATACTGTTAAAAAAAGACTCAATATAATTGTAAAAGAAACTTTTCTTCTCATCGTTACTTAAATTAGAATTAGTTTATTGACTCCTTATTAATTTTCTCTTTAAATACTTTGTATCGTTCTGCTAAGTTGACAGTTTGATCTTTATCAACTTTAAATTCCTCTAGAGAAATTTCAGGGTTAATCGAGAGGTATTCAACTTCATAATATTCATAGCTCTCCATGTTCTCCCACTGCCAAAAAGATGAACCGCCCGCAGGCAGGTAATCTGATTTATCTATATAAAGCTTTTCAACCCTATTCCTAGCATTTTCATTATCCTCAAATTTAAGTGTAATACAGTAAACCGCCTTATTATTAAATACCTCTTCTGTTATCAAAACATTTGGAGCCTGCGAATCACCTTTACCGGAAGGTTTCCTCAATGCAAAATGCTCTCCCAGCAACAGGAAACTATAACTATGCACTATTTGCTCCAGGTTTCTCTTACCTTTATCTATATAAGGCTCCCTGTAAACATCAAGAGAATCTATCAACTTACTTAAATAAAATGCCCTTTTACCATCATATCTCAAATGCGCAAAACCTTTACCGTATGATGAAGCATATCCTTTATCCACAATATGGTAGGCTTTCAATCTGTCTTTAGGAGCAATATACAATGAGCATATAGCAGTGGTATATGTAGTATCTTTTTCTGAAAGCCCCTTCTTTTTATGATCTATTTTATAGACCACAGTATTAACTTTATCAGAAGATTCAAATACTTTTTTAATTACCTCGTCCGAATCTGTTTTTGAAAGCTGTGATTGTGCGTTAACGGTTAACACCCCTCCAAATACCGTTAAAAAAAACAGTATAATTGTAAAAAAAGATTTTATGATCATTATGTATTTAATTAACTATTGATTATTATTCTTTGATTTTTCTTTAAACACTTTGTATCGTTCCACCAAATTAACAGTATGATCTTTAGCAACTTTAAATTCATCCGGAGAAATTTCAGGATTAATTGCTAAATATTCAACATCAAAATATTCATAACTCTCCATGTTTTCCCATCTCCAAAAAGAATAACTCCCCACCGGCAAATAATTAGATTTACTAATATAAATTTTTTGAATCCTATCCCTTGAATTCTCGTTATCCATATAAGTCATAGTAATTGCATAAACCGGAGTATCTTTAAACGTTTCCTCTGTTAGCAATATATTTTCTGCAAAGGAATCATAACCTATTAAAGACTTATTTTTACCGAAATATTTATCTAACAATAAATAATTATAGCTACTTAGCCAAGCCTCCATATCTACCTCATTTTTTAATATTTGAGGTTTTTTATAAGCATCAAGAGAATCAACTGGATTAGTTAGACTAAAAAGCATCTCTCCGTTATATATTTTATGTCCGTACTTACGGGATTTAGCACTTCCAAATTCCTCATCAACAATATTATAACTACTCACCTTATTTGTAGGATCTATATATAATGTACAAACAGCTACAGTACTAAAAGTATTTTTTTCAGTAAGCCTTTTACTATCATGATTTATTCTATATGTTACCGTTTTAATATCTGCACAAGATTTATTTATTTTTCGCAACAGTTCAACTTTTTCTTTTGTTGTAAATTGTGATTGTGCATTAACCGTAAATGAACTCAATAAGGTAATTACAGAGCCCAACAGGAAACATAAATATTTTCTATTCATAGTTTCGTTTTAAATGATTAGTAAGATAGGTTGAAAGATTGTTTTCGGGTATTTGAAAACTAACTGTACAAATACAGAAATAAGTGTAAGGATTAGACAGTAAAATTGCCGGACGGTAAAACAGGTATCTCATAAGGTGTGGTTGTTTGGTTTGCAATGATACAACAAAACTTGTACCATTAACGCAAAAAAACAGCACTTTTACCTGTTTTATATCAAAATATAACAAAAAAAGCCTGAACGAAAGTTCAGGCTTTATAGTACTCAAGGCGGGACTTGAACCCGCACGGGCATTACTACCCACTGGATTTTAAGTCCAGCGTGTCTACCAATTCCACCACTCGAGCATTTTGGTAGTATTTGAGCGAAAAACGGGGTTCGAACCCGCGACCTCAACCTTGGCAAGGTTGCGCTCTACCAACTGAGCTATTTTCGCATTATTACAATCGCTGTTTATTGCTGTATTGCGGTGCAAATGTAGCACATTTATTCAATTCTGCAAGCGTTTTTCTAAAAAAAATTAATCAAAAAATATAACCTGTTGATAACGTTAATTTTAAAATTAAAACTTTTTTAAACGTTTTATTCCACACTACAATCTTTCACTTTACCTATAATATCCGAAGCCTTATAAAAGTAATCCTCCTTTGAAACAGGACTACCTATTATACTGTAATGAAACTCAAAATCATTATTACAACAATATGCAAATACCAACTTCTTCTCATAATCATCCAGGCTTCCCTGCAGGTACATTTCTCTGCTATTATTAGTCTTATCAAGCTCTGGTATTTCCCGCAGCCTGTAAATTCCACATTCAAATATTTTAAATACATAATTACCAATACCATTAAAAACGTTATTCCCCATCTCAATATAATGTGTTAAAAAACTAGGCTTAATCTCACCGTTTTTCATACCACTTATATACATTTCCTTTATTTCGTTCTTTAAACTTTTGTCTTTACCCATTTCAAGATAATGAAGAAAAACATTTAAAGGCAGCTTAAAATCATCTTTATACCCCCCTATGGTAACCGCAACACCTAACTTCTTTTCAGAATAATATCCGTTCTTTTTAACATAATTAAACAGGTTTATAGTATTATTCCTGAAAAGAACTTCCAGAGTATCCGGGAGCTCCCAACTATCACGGTATTTAGTAAGTCTTAATTTATTATAAGCAGAATCTTTTTTTCTAAATTCATCAAGATCTGAAAGGTATTGCCTGTTTGCCTTAAAGCTCTTTTGCCTTACCTTTTTTGCTTTTTGCTTTATTTTCAAAAAAATCCTGCTACCACTGTAACCCTCAAATACTTTTCTTTCAAACAACTCTGCTCCCACTCCTTTATCGGCAAGCCTGTCTGCAAAAAGAAAAAACTGCTCTTTATTGTTTTGCTTATGCGCACAAACAGCAGCATTATAGAGATCAATATTAAATTCTATTCCTGTCTCAGTAAAGGCTTTACTGTATTTTTCAAGCGCTTGTTTGTAATCACCATCAACAATACTTAACTCAGCCTCATTCACAAAATTATTATACTGCTCTCCTACACTTTGAGCAGTTAAAGCATTTGTAAAAATTAATATAGTGAAAAATAAAAAAAGTGTAAGGCGTATCATAACAATAAATAATTATTCACTGTTACAAACGAAAAACACGGTGTTTTGTTATCCGGAAATTACTTTACCAGCATTCGTTTAATCTCATTCAGCTTCATTAGCGCCTCTACAGGAGTCAGTGTATTAATATCAAGATTAACAATTTCCTCTTTTATTTCCTCCAGTAACGGATCATCAAGGTTAAAGAAACTTAATTGCAGTTCGTCGTCATTAGCCGCTTTCCCGCTAGACAGTGCTTCACCCGAATGGTCTTTCTCCAGTTTTTTAAGCAGCTTTTGTGCTTTTTGGATAACCGTTTGCGGCATACCCGCCATTTTAGCCACATGTATACCAAAACTGTGAGCGCTACCTCCTTTTACCAGTTTACGTATAAAAAGCACATTATCCTTAAGCTCTTTTACCGATACGTTATAGTTTTGAATACGTTCAAAAATATCCTGCATTTCATTTAGCTCATGGTAATGGGTAGCAAAAAGAGTTTTAGGCTGCGCCGGATGCTCGTGCAAAAACTCGGCAATAGCCCATGCTATAGAGATACCATCGTAAGTACTGGTACCACGACCGATCTCATCCAGCAGGATAAGGCTTCGGTCTGATATATTGTTAAGAATAGAAGCCGTTTCATTCATTTCTACCATGAAAGTAGATTCTCCCATAGAGATATTATCTGACGCTCCTACACGGGTAAATATTTTATCTACCACACCCATCCTAACACTTTCGGCAGGAACAAAGCTTCCCATTTGAGCTAGCAGTACGATAAGTGCCGTTTGCCTTAGTATTGCCGACTTACCCGACATGTTAGGACCCGTAATCATTATGATTTGCTGCGAAGTCCTGTCCAGATAAACATCGTTAGTGATGTAAGGCACATCTACCGGAAGTTGTTTTTCAATAACCGGGTGGCGACCTTCCTTAATTTCAAGATCATGACTATCATCTATATCAGGGCAAACATATTTGTTTTCCATTGCCAGTTGCGAGAACGACGACAGGCAGTCAAGCTGTGCTACCAGCCCGGCGTTTAACTGTACCGGCTTAATATAAGAGGCAATCCATACTACTAGCTGTTCAAAAAGTTGTGTTTCCAGTTGGTGTATTTTTTCCTCAGCTCCTAATATTTTCGCTTCATATTCTTTAAGTTCTTCGGTAATATAGCGCTCGGCATTTACAAGTGTTTGTTTCCTTATCCACTCTGCCGGAACTTTATCTTTATGTGTATTACGTACTTCTATATAATAACCAAATACGTTATTAAAGGCTATTTTAAGCGAAGTAATCCCTGTGCGTTCTGACTCACGTTTTTCAATACCCTCGAGGTATTCCTTACCTGAATAGGCAATACTGCGAAGCTCATCCAGTTCAGGATGTACCCCTGTGGCAATAGCATTACCTTTATTTATAGATACAGGAGCCTCCGGGTGTACCGTAGTTTTTATTTTCTCCCTTAAAAGGTCACAACTATGCAGGCTGTCACCTATGGCTTTAAGGGCTTCATTATCACTTTTAAGCGCAAGCTCCTTTATAGGCACAATAGCATCTAGGGAATCCTTAAGGTAAATTACCTCCCTTGGCGATACCTTGCCTGCTGCTATTTTAGAAATAAGCCTTTCAAGGTCGGATATTTGTTTTATCTGTTGTTGTATCTCTCCCAGCACACCGCTGTTTTGGGTCAGGTAAGTCACAACCTCATGCCTTGCCCTTATTTTATTGGCATCCTTAAGCGGAAGTGCCAACCAGCGTTTTAACAGCCTTCCTCCCATTGGCGAAAGTGTCCTGTCTATAACATCCAGAAGCGTAACCGCATTAGGATTGGTACTGTTATAAAGTTCAAGGTTACGTATAGTAAAACGATCCATCCAAACATAGGCATCTTCTGCAATACGCTGAATAGAGGTTATATGCTGTACTTTTTTATGCTGTGTTTCAGAAAGGTAATATAGTACCGCACCCGATGCAATTACACCTTCCTGCAGTTCCTCTATACCAAAACCTTTAAGGGAGTTGGTTTGGAAATGACCGGTAAGGCTTTCAAAAGCATAGTCTTCCTTATACACCCAGTCTTCCAAAAAGAACGTATGATAATCTTCTCCAAAGGCCTGCCTGAAATTACTTTTCTCCTGTTTGGAAACCAGTACCTCACTCGGGCTGAAGTTTTGCAGCAGTTTATCTATATACTCCTCGTTACCCTGAGCGGTAAGAAATTCACCGGTAGACACATCAAGAAATGAAACCCCCAGTGTTTTTTTACCAAAGTAAACCGATGCCAAAAAGTTATTGGACTTGGCGCTCAGCACCTCATCGTTCATGGAAACACCCGGTGTAACCAGTTCGGTCACGCCTCTTTTCACAATGGTCTTGGTCATTTTCGGGTCTTCCAACTGATCGCAAATCGCTACTCGAAGCCCAGCCTTAACCAGTTTAGGTAAATAGGTGTTTAACGAGTGGTGCGGAAACCCTGCCAAAGCGGTTTCGGTCTCACTACCGTTTCCTCTTTTGGTAAGTACAATACCTAAAATACCCGCCGTCCTTATGGCGTCTTCTCCAAAAGTTTCATAAAAATCACCCACACGAAACAACAGGCAGGCATCAGGATATTTTACCTTAATGCTGTTATACTGCTTCATTAACGGGGTCTCTTTCGCTTTTTTCTCTTTTGTTGCCAAGGGGAGTATTTTTTTCTGATTGAATTAAAAGGCGAATTTAATCAAATTCCAAAAAACTAAAGGTACACTGTTAGCAAATGGTGGATAATTAAATCACATAAATATGATTACTTTTGCAAACGGAAATTAAAACGGAACGATGAGAAAACTGGCAAACAGCGAACTGAACAGAAAAAGTGTTGAAGATTTTAAAAAAGCAGACAAAACTCCTGTAATCATTATTCTTGATGATATAAGGAGCCTGCACAATATTGGGTCTGTTTTTCGTACTGCCGATGCCTTTCTTATCGAAAAAATTTACCTGTGTGGCATTACCGCTACCCCTCCGCATAAAGAAATCCATAAAACAGCTCTTGGCGCTACCGATACAGTAGCCTGGGAGTACCAGAAAAATGTAACCGATGTTATTACTTCACTGAAAGAAGACGGCGCAAAAGTATGGGCTATTGAGCAGGTAGACAACGCTGTTTTCCTGAACGATTTTACCCCTGAAGCAGGCAAAAGATATGCTCTTGTTTTTGGTAACGAAGTGAAAGGCGTTTCGCAGGAAGCCATAAAACTTTGTGACGGGACTATCGAAATTCCGCAATTAGGAACTAAACATTCCCTCAACATTTCGGTAAGTACAGGCATTGTTGTATGGGATATCTTCCAAAAACTACAACATTAACACCCCTAAAACGTTTTTTTGCTACTTTTACGGGATGAAGTCCCATAAATCCGCATTTTTAGTTCTTTTAGTATCCTGTTTTTTTAGCCTTACAGCAAAAGCTCAGGACAACCCTCCTGTACTTACAGCCACAGGCGACCAAATATATTGTCCCGGCACTCCGGCAAACATCGTTAGCACCTTTACTATTACTGATACCGACGATACCGAAACCAATGCTATATACATACAAATATCATCGGGCTACGTAAACGGACAAGATGTACTTTCACTAAATACAACCATACCTAATATTACCAGCAGTTGGAATTCCTCATCGGGTAAACTTACCATTGAGGGCGTAGGCGGGCAAAGTGTACCCTACAGCAGCCTAATCACTGCCGTGCAAAATGTGGTTTACAACAACACATCTAACAATCCCAGTGGTACGAGGACATTTTCCATAACCATAGGTCAGGCAAACTACCTCCCTTCTACCGATCATTACTATCAGTTTGTACCATCCATAGGCATTAGCTGGACCGCCGCCAGGGATGCAGCCGAAAACACCACCTATTACGGATTACAGGGCTACCTGGCAACCATACTATCGGCAGAGGAAGCCCAACTGGTGGGCGAACAGGCTACCGGAACAGGATGGATAGGCGGAAGCGATGCGCAAACCGAAGGTGTATGGAAATGGGTAACAGGCCCTGAAGCCGGAACTACCTTTTGGAACGGAGGCGTAAATGGCTCTACACCAAACTTTGCTTTTTGGAACACAGGAGAACCTAACAATCAGGGGGAAGAAGATTATGCCCATATAACCGCACCGGGTGTAGGAATACAGGGATCATGGAACGATTTACCCGTAAACGGAAGCACAGGGGATTACGTCCCTAAAGGCTACATAGTGGAATATGGTGGCATGCCGGGCGACCCTGTATTACAAATATCAGCAAGTACCACACTTACCATACCTACTATTTCAAGCACTACCGATGCTGCTAATTGCGGAGAAGGCAGTGTAACATTACAGGCAGAAGCCGAAAACGGAACTGTATACTGGTACAGCACTGCAATAGGCGGAACACCTATTGCCACAGGCAACAGTTTCACTACGCCAACATTAAGTACAGAAACAGTTTATTATGCCTCTGCTTTTGATGAAACCTGTACTACTGCAACGAGAACAGCCGTTACAGCAGCCGTTACAACAATACCAACATTAACAGTTACTAACCCCACCCCTATTTGTGGTGAGGGCACTACATTACTGGAGGCAACGCCTTCGGCAGGGACAGTACAATGGTACACCACACCAACAGGAGGTTCGCCTTTTGCTACAGGCAGCAGCGTTACCAGTCCTGAAATAAACACCGAGACTACTTTTTATGCCGAAGCAGTAAATAATGGATGTACCTCTGAAAACAGGGAAGCGGTTATTGTCACAGTAAATGAATTACCTGATACCGGAGAAAACGAAGAAGTGGTGTTTTGCGAAAATAGCCAGGCTACACTTGATGCCTCAGCCAGTGATGTAACCTACCTGTGGTCTACCGGAGAAACAACTGCTATAATAACCGTAAACCAACCCGGCACTTACACTGTTGAATATACCAATACAGCAGGTTGTACAGCAACAAAAACATTTACTGTAACCGCACTACCGGCACCAAATATTGAAAAAGTTGTTGTAAATACTACCAATGCTACAGTAGTAATGGCTGAGAATGACCCTGAGAATTATGAATATTCCCTTGACGGAGTGCATTACCAGTCAAACAACATATTCATCAATCTAAATGCGGGTCCTCATGTGGTATATGCCCGTTCTATAAACGGATGCGGTATTGATATTCAAAACTTTTATGTATTGCTTATCCCTAAATACATCACACCTAATAACGATTCGGTTAATGATGTATTTACCATAGCAGGTATGGCAAATTACCCTTATGCCAGTATTACGATATTTGACCGTTACGGAAAAACAATAACGAGATTAAACAGTCGTAACCGTAGTTGGGACGGCACGTATAACGGGCACAATCTACCGGCAAGCGATTACTGGTATGTTATACAGCTATCTCCTTCTGAACCCGAGATAAAAGGACATTTTGCGTTAATCCGCTAAGGTATGTTGCTTAATAGTGTCGAGCACTGTTAGGTAATCCTGCTGATTGTTCACAAAATCGAGTCCGTCAACATCAATTACGAGTATATTAAGGTCTTTTTGCAACCTTATGTACTCCATATAACCACTATTCAGTTTATTGAGATAGTCCGGTTGAATATCCTGTTCGTAAGATCTTCCGCGTTGTTTTATCTGTTGCAGCAGGGCATCAGTTTTCCTGTAAAGATAAATATACAGGTCTGGCTTTGGGGTTTCCTTATTTATAATATCAAAAAGCTTTTGATACAGTCTGTATTCGTCTTCCGTCAGGGTAACTTTAGCAAATATCAGTGACTTGAAAATATGATAGTCAGATACCACAAAATCACTAAATAAGTCCAGCTGCGACATATCGTCTGAAAGCTGCTGGTGCCTGTCGGCAAGGAAAGACATTTCAAGAGAAAAGGCATAACGTGCCGGTTCTTTATAAAATTTAGGTAAAAACGGATTATCGGCAAAACGCTCCAGCACAATTTTTGCATTAAAATCTTCGGCAATCCTTCCCGCAAGCGAGGTTTTACCTGCCCCTATATTACCTTCAACAGCCATATAATTCACTCCGCTAAATACAATATCACTAATAGGATTACTTAGTTGTAAAACCAGTTTACAATTACTGTCATCAGGTGATTGTGCTATAAGGGCATCAATATCTTTTTTAAGCACCGGATGCTCCCAACCCGGACTTACATCTTTTAACGGATACAATACAAAATTCCTGTCCTGCATTCGTGGGTGCGGGACTATCAGGTCTGTTTCCGAAATTACCTGATTATTAAAAGCTATAATATCTATATCAATAGAACGGGCACTGTAACCTTCCTCTTCAGTTCTTATCCTACCGGCTTCAATTTCGGCTTTTAGTATTTCATCTAATAATACTTTAGCCGATTTGTGGGTATGTACCATAATGGCACAGTTGTAAAAATCATCGCTATCAAAACCCCACGACGGAGTTTCATACAGCCCCGACACCCTTACCACCGTAGCAATATGATTATGAATATGATTAATACACGACTCTATATGTTGCTGCCTGTCGCCCTGGTTACTCCCTAAAGATAATATGGCCTCGTTTTGAAATTTCATAGGCTGCAAAGTAACTAAAACAATTTTAAAGGCAGTTACATTTAAAACCTGTGTTAACAAATTTGCACCACCTCTTTTAAATATTTTTTAAAATTCTACCTTTAACAACTGTAACACTTTTAGTACATATGCTACTTATATACTACACAATAAAAAAATAGTACCATGCAATTTTTAAAAAACATTTTATCAACCGTAATAGGCATATTTGTATTTTGCCTTCTTTCTTTCTTCCTATTGATATTAATAGGGATTGCTGCCGCGGCAAGCGGAGGTAACGAAGATGTTGTAACTGTAAAAGACAACTCTGTTATAGAACTTAATATCGAAGATGTACATAATGATTATGCCGGAAAATTTTATAACGACAAGCTTTCTTTCTTAAACGATACACCACACGACGGACTTATAAATATCCTTAACGCTATCGAGTCGGCTAAAACCGATGACAAAATTAAAGGTATCACTATCACCAACAGTGCAGTTGGTCTTGGTATTGCCCAAAGCAAAGCTCTAAGAGATAAACTTGAAGATTTTAAATCATCGGGTAAATTTATCGTTGCCTATTCAGATAATTTCAGCCAGTCTGACTACTACCTGAACTCGGTTGCCGATACTATTTACATGAACCCTGTAGCCGACCTTGACTTTAAAGGGCTTTCTTCTGAAATAATGTTCTACAAAGACTTTCAGGAAAAAACAGGTATCAAGATGGAGGTAATCCGTCATGGTAAATATAAAAGTGCCGTAGAGCCTTTCCTTAGCAACAGCATGAGTGATGCTAACAGAGAGCAGATATCAGAACTGCTTGGATCAGTATGGGAATCTGTAGTGAATGATATTTCCAAAAGCCGTAACATACCGGTAGACAGTCTTAACGGCATTGCCAATAAACTTGCTGCCCGTACTGCCGAAATGGCTAAAAACAAAAAACTTATTGATAAAGTAGGTTATGAAGATCAATACCGCGATGGTATTAGACATGCACTTAAAGTTGCTAAAAACGAAAAATACAACTCGGTAGATATTGTTGACTATGCTGAGGCAAACTCAATAAGCGACTTACTTAATAGCGCTGAAGATGAAATTGCAGTTGTATATGCACAGGGAGAAATAAGAAGTGGAGAAGGTTCACTGGATATAATAGGTGAAGGCGCTATGAGAAAAGCCCTTAAAGAAGCCCGTGAAAACGATAATGTAAAAGCTGTTGTACTTAGAGTTAACTCTCCGGGAGGTAGCGCACTGACATCAGAGTTAATATGGAGAGAAGTAGAACTTACAAAACAGGTAAAACCGGTTGTAGTTTCTATGAGTAACTATGCTGCATCGGGCGGATATTATATTTCATGTGGTGCTAACAGGATTTTTGCTGAGCCGGGTACTATTACAGGTTCTATAGGTGTATTTGGTATGCTGCCTAATGTAAGTCAGTTAGCTAATAACATGGGAATACATACTGAAAAAGTAAGCACTCACGATAATGCTTCAGGTTACAGCCTGTTCACTCCGCTTGAAGATGATACAAGAGCTATTATTACCGAAGGTGTGGAAAACATTTACAACACTTTTGTAAACCGTGTGGCCACCGGAAGAAACATGACCTTTGAGCAGGTAGACTCTATTGCACAGGGACGTGTATGGTCGGGCAAGGATGCTCTTAACAAGGGCCTTGTAGACGAAATAGGCGGACTTGATACTGCCATTGCTTATGCAGCTCAACTGGGAGAGACCGAAAGTTATAAAACCGTAAACTACCCTGAATACGAAATGACATTTGACAAATTCCTTGCAGGTAAAAGCGGACTTCCTTTTGCACAGTCTAAAGAAGACCTTATTAAAGAGGAAATTGGTGAGGAAAACTATATTATGCTACAACGTATAAGAAGAATAAACCAACTTAGAGGTAATCAGGTAATTCTTCCTTACGAAATAACAATCAGATAATTTACGTTATAAATCTTTATTTGTATTTTTAGAGCTTCTAACTAAATATTATGATCAAGAAAATTTTAAAATGGGCAGGTATAATCCTGCTCATCCTCATTATTGCACTGGTATCTGTGCCATTCCTTTTTAAAGACAAAATAAAGTCTATGGTCACCAAGGCCATTAACGAACAGGTAGATGCTACCGTAGCGTTTGAAGACGTTAGCCTGAGCCTGTTTAAAAACTTCCCGATGGCAAACGTATCGGTAGACAAGCTGAGCATTATTAATAAAGCTCCGTTTGAAGGCGACACGTTGGTATACATGGGTAATATAGACCTTACCATGTCAGTTAAGGAATTATTTAAAGGTGAAGGCGAACCTATGAATCTGGAATCGCTTTCTACCAAAGACGGTATCATTAACATCCTTATCAACAAAGACGGTGTAGGTAACTTTGACATCGCTTTAAAATCAGACGAGGAAGATACTCCGGGTGATGATAGCGAAAGTAAACCGTTTGCCCTTAACATGCAGGATTACAAAATTGAAAATCTTCGATTTAAATATTTTGACGAAGGCTCTAAAATCAAAATGGTTATAGACAGCCTGAACCACGAAGGTAAAGGTAACTTTGCAGCTTCTAAACTGGATCTTGACACTAAAACATCGGCTAAACTTTCCCTTGATATGGACAACACCAATTACATGAGGGATGTTGTACTTAAGCTGGATGCGGTATTAGGTATTGATTTAGAAAACAGCGTTTATACATTTAAAGAGAATAAAGCATTTATAAACCAGCTTCCGCTGGAATTTGATGGTAGCGTGGCGCTTAAAGACGAAGGACAACAAATAGACCTTACCTTTAAAACCCCTACTTCATCGTTTAAAAACTTCCTTGGACTTGTACCGGAAGCCTATTCGGGTAACCTGAGTTCGGTTCAAACCGAAGGTGACTTTACTATTGACGGTAAGGTAAAAGGACTTAACGGCGAAAACAGCATCCCTACATTTAATGTAGCTATTGCTTCAAACAACGCTTCATTTAAATACCCTGACCTTCCGAAGTCTGTTGAGAATATTGTTATAGATACCAAAATTATAAACGAAACAGGTGTACTTAACGATACTTATGTAAACCTTGACAAACTGTCTTTCAGGATAGATCAGGATGTATTCAACGCTAAGGCAACTGTTAGAAACATAGTTGACAACGCACTTGTAAATGCCGACCTGAACGGAACCATTAACCTGGCTAACGTAAGCAAAGCTTACCCTGTGCAGTTAGACACTCCGCTATCGGGAATACTAAAAGCTAACCTTTCTACCAAATTCGACATGCAGTCGGTAGAGAAAAGTGAGTACGAAAAAATGCAGAACAACGGTAGCATGAGCCTTTCGGGCTTTACCTACTCGGGCGAAGGATTACCTAACCCAATTGATATTACCCAGGCAAGTATTCAGTTTAACCCTAGCAGAATTACCCTTAGCGAGTTTAAAGCTAAAACAGGAAAATCAGACATTGCCGTATCGGGTACGCTTGATAACTTCTACGGATTTATATTTAAGGATCAAACCCTTAAAGGTAACTTCGACATGAATTCTAACCAGTTAATGGTTGCTGATTTCATGGCTCCGGAAAGTGCCACTCCTGCTGCTAAAACAGAAGGCGAAGCAAAAACAGAGGCTAAAGCCGCTACGGCATCATCATCTGAAGCGGTTAAAATACCTGCTTTCCTTGACTGTACCATTACGGCAAAAGCAAACACTGTAATTTACGATAACCTGAACCTTAAAAACGTATCGGGTAAAATGGTTGTTAAAGATGAAGCTGTTGCACTACAAAATATCAGCACTGATATATTTGGCGGAAAAATAGGATTTAACGGTAATGTCTCTACCAAAGCTGCTACACCAACATTCAAAATGGATTTATCGCTTAACGCTGTAGATATTACCCAGTCGTTTACACAACTGGACATGCTTAAATCTATCGCGCCTATAGCAAATGTTATTAGCGGTAAAATAAACTCTACCATAAACCTATCAGGTAATCTGGACAGTAAGGAAATGACTCCGGACCTTAACAGCCTTACCGGAGATTTACTGGGACAGTTACTTAATACCAGCGTAAACAAAGAAAACTCTAAAATGCTTACGGCTCTTGACAGCAACCTAAGCTTTATTGATATAGACAAACTTAACATCAACAACCTGAAAACATACCTTAGTTTTGAAAATGGTAAGGTTATAATCAAACCTTTCAATATTAAGTATCAGGACATTGATGTACAAATAGGCGGACAACATGGTTTTGACCAGTCTATGAATTATAACATTGCCTTTAATGTACCTGCAAAATATTTAGGCAGCGACGTAAACAAACTGATAAGCTCACTAAACGGTACTGATGCCAGCAAAATAAGCATACCTGTTAATGCAGTAGTAAGCGGTAACTTTAACAACCCTAAAGTTAGTACCGACCTGAGTAAAGCTGTAGGTAACCTTACTAATCAGCTTGTAAACCAGCAAAAAGACAAGTTAAAACAACAGGGAGAAGACAAGGTAAAAGATGCTCTTAACAACCTGTTAGGTGGTGGCAAAAAAGAAGAGGATAAAACAGATACATCTGCAACCTCTAAGGAAAACACTACTAATAACCAAACACAGCAAACTGCTGAGGATAAAGCAAAAGAAGCCGGAAAAGATTTGATAAACGGTCTCTTTAAAAAGAAAGACAAAAAAGAAGAATAAATAAAAAAGTCCCGCCAATGGCGGGACTTTTTTATTATAATGACACTGTTATTATTGTACAGTAATAATTACTTCAAAACCTTCGTTAGACCTTACGTTAAACACAGTACCATCTTCAAATATAAGGTACTGCCCCTTCACTCCCATAAGCTTACCGCTATAAGCAGGGGTTTTGGTTAGGTTAAGGCTACTTATTTTGGCAGGATATTCCAGTACAGGATATTCCAGTGTGTACAAATGCTCAGGAGTGGTATCAAAATACTCTTTCACCTCATCCGGCAGTAGTTCTTTTATTTCATTTCTCTTGCTAACTAAATCAATTGGCGGTACATGGTTAACCAACATTTTTTTCCAGTTTATCTTATCAGAAAAATGATCCTTTAAAGCTACCTCAGTTATACCTGCCAAATACCTGTTTGGTACTTCTACAATAGGAATAGCCTGCGATGCTCCCTGATCTATCCAACGTGTAGGAATTTGTGATTTACGGGTAACCCCCACTTTCATATCGCTCGATGATGCCAGGTATACAATATGCGGTTGTAACTGTGCCTTTTGTTCAAATTCTAAATCTCTATCGGCTATACCTAAGTGCGCTGTACTCAGTTCCGGGCGCATAATCCAGTCACCCGCCTGCGGAATCTTGTAAAAACAGTCATAACAAAAGCCCATTCTGTAAATCTTTTTGTTCTTACCGCAGTTAAGGCACTTAAATCCCTGAAAATTAATCTCAAGTTCTCTGCCTAATAACTGATTCATATTCAAAAAGCTGTTTTCAAACACCAGATAATACTGTATCGGGCTGCCCGCTTCTGTCTGCATTTTTGTTAGTACACCTTCGTATTGCATGGAAAATTTAGTATTTTTATGGCATAAAGATACTATAAAATATGGCTTTGGCGATTATCAATTCGGTTGCTTCCTGGATTTTGAAAAAAAGAATCCATCAGATAGAATTGTTTCTAAAATATCCTAACGAAGTACAGGAAGAATTGCTTCATAACCTTATCCGATGGGCCGAAAATACCTCTTTCGGTAAGAAATATGATTTTTCATCCATAAGGAATTACAGCACTTTTGCCGAAAGGATACCTATTTCCACCTACGAGGATTTAGAACCGCTTATTGAGCAAACCCGCCGCGGAGAGCAAAATGTAATTTGGCCTACACAAATAAAATGGTTTGCCAAATCAAGCGGTACAACCAATGCCAAAAGCAAGTTTATACCTGTTAGCCCCGAAGCGCTTGAGGACTGCCATTACAAGGCTGCAAAAGACCTATTGTGCCTTTACTTAAACAACAATGAGGATGCACAGCTGTTTACCGGAAAAAGCCTTAGGCTGGGTGGCAGCAAACAGTTATATGAGGACAACAATACCTTTTTTGGTGACCTTTCGGCTATCCTTATTGAAAATATGCCGATGTGGGCAGAGTTTAGCAGCACCCCTAGCAATAAGGTTTCCCTTATGAGTGAATGGGAAAGCAAGCTATCGGCCATTGTAAAGGAAACCACAAACGAAAACGTAACCAGTTTTGCCGGAGTTCCTTCATGGATGCTTGTTTTAATGAACAGGATACTGGAAGAAACAGGAAAAGGCAACCTGCATGAAATATGGCCTAATGTGGAAGTGTACTTCCACGGCGGAGTAAGTTTTGAACCTTATCGCGACCAATACAAAAAGATACTGCCAAAAAGCGATTTTAAATACTACGAGATCTATAACGCCTCAGAAGGCTTTTTTGCCATACAGGACAGCAACGATAGTGACGAACTTTTATTAATGCTTGATTACGGTATTTTCTATGAGTTTATCCCTATGGACAGCTTTGGGAAACCAAACCAAAAAGCTGTACGACTTGCCGATGTGGAACTGAATAGAAATTACGCCGTACTTATTACTACTAACTCGGGATTATGGCGATACCTTATTGGCGATACCGTACGCTTTACTTCGCTTAACCCATATCGCATAAAAATAACCGGAAGAACCAAACACCACATTAATGTTTTTGGTGAAGAACTGATGGTAGAAAATACCGACAGGGCTATAGCCAAAGCCTGTAACATTACCGGTGCCGATGTGGTAGATTATACCGTTGCCCCTATTTTTATGGACGGCAAGGAAAAAGGCGCGCACGAATGGATTATTGAATTTGGGAAACATCCGGAAGACGTAGAAGCCTTTAGGAAACATCTTGATGAGGCATTACAGTCCCTTAACTCTGATTATGAAGCCAAGCGCTACAATAATATGACCCTTAACCCTCTTGTTCTTAATGTGGCAAGACCTAAGCTGTTTTACGACTGGCTTAAAGCACAGGATAAACTGGGCGGGCAACATAAAATACCACGACTTTCTAACGAGCGTGATTACCTTGAAAAACTAAAGTCTATGCAAATAGCCGATGTAAACGCATAAATACAACTGTTAAATAATCAGTGGTTTATATTGTAGTTTTTATCTTTGTAAAAAAGCGAACACTATGAAAAAGACTTATGTACTGGCATTTGGCGCCTCGGTATTACTATTAGCTTCCTGCGGACCCAAGCGACTGGGCTGTAACGGCAGAAAATGGTGTGATACCGAAAACATGCAAAAAACAGAAAAGACAACCACAGTAAAAAAAGATGTATAAATAAAAAGGCTGCCATTAGGCAGCCTTTTTATTTATTATATACGAGCAATTATGATGCTGCTTTTAAACGCTTAAGTAAGGTTTTGTTTAAGTGATGCTCCACATATTCCTTATCAATATTAAGCTCTGTTTCATCAGAACCCGGAATTTCATACATCGCTTCATTTAGTATTGCTTCACAAAGTGAACGTAGTCCCCTTGCACCAAGCTTATACTCTAACGCTTTGTCTACAATATAATCAAGAGCCTCATTATTAATAGATAACTCAACATCATCCATTGCAAACAGCTTTTTATATTGTTTTACAAGCGCATTTTTAGGCTCTGTAAGTATCGCTCTTAATGTTTCCCTGTCAAGCGGATCCATGTGTGTTAGAACCGGAAGCCTACCTATAATCTCAGGGATAAGACCAAAGTCTTTCACATCTTTAGGGATAATGTATTGTAACAGGTTATCGTTATCAATCTCATCAGCATTACGCGATGTGCTGTAACCTACAGCCTGCCTGTTAAGCCTTTTTGATATAACACGGTCAATACCGTCAAAAGCACCGCCGGCAATAAACAGGATATCCTGAGTATTCACCTCTATAAACTTTTGGTCAGGGTGTTTTCTTCCTCCCTTAGGCGGAACATTCACCACAGTACCTTCAAGAAGCTTTAGTAAAGCCTGTTGTACCCCTTCTCCCGATACATCTCGTGTAATAGAAGGGTTATCGCTCTTACGGGCAATTTTATCTATCTCATCAATAAATACGATACCTCTTTCTGCCTTTTTCACATCATAGTCGGCTGCCTGTAGTAAACGTGTAAGTATACTCTCAACGTCTTCACCTACATAACCGGCTTCTGTAAGTACAGTGGCATCTACAATGGTAAGCGGTACATTTAACATCCTTGCAATGGTTTTAGCTACCAGGGTTTTCCCCGTACCGGTTTGCCCTACCATAAGGATGTTACTTTTTTCAATCTCTACCCCTTCATCATCCTGCTTTTGCATCAACCTTTTGTAGTGATTGTAAACTGCTACCGACAGTACCTTTTTAGTTTGATCCTGTCCGATAACATACTGATCAAGGAAAGTCCTAATCTCTTTCGGCCTTTTAAGCTCAAGCTCAGCCGCAAGCGTAGATGATCCGCTTTGCTTAAGCTCCTCAAGCACTATACCGTGAGCCTGCTCTATGCATCGGTCACAAATATGCGCATTAATACCTGCTATAAGCAAATTGGTTTCAGGCTTTTTCCTGCCACAAAAAGAACACTCTAAAATCTCTTTAGCCATATGTTTTACTCTATGTTTTAAAGGCCGGATTATGAGTCCGGCCAATTAAAACGCAAATATACTATTTATTTCTTATTTACTCTCTTATAAGCACTTCGTCAATCATACCATATTCCTTAGCCTCAGTTGCTTTCATCCAGTAATCTCTCTCACTGTCTTTAAATACTTTGTCGTAATCCTGCTTAGAGTGCTTAGATATTATACGATATAACTCCTCTTTTAGTTTTAGCATTTCACGAAGATTGATCTCCATATCAGTAGCAACACCCTGTGCACCTCCTGATGGCTGGTGAATCATAACTCTTGAATGCGGTAATGCCGAACGCTTACCATCGGCTCCTGCACATAGAAGTACAGCACCCATAGAAGCTGCCATACCTGTACAGATAGTAGCTACATCAGGCCTAATGTACTGCATGGTATCATACATACCTAAACCGGCATATACGCTACCACCCGGAGAGTTAATGTAGATTTGAATGTCTTTTGAAGCGTCTGTACTTTCAAGGAACAATAACTGCGCCTGTACAATGTTTGCCACCTGGTCGTCTATACCAGTACCTAAAAAGATAATCCTATCCATCATTAAACGTGAAAAGACGTCAAGCTGAGCCACATTCATCTGGCGCTCTTCCATGATGTAAGGAGTCATTCCCACCGGAGTAACTCGGTTAACTAATTTATCGTAATATAGATTGTTTATGCCATGATGTTTTGTGGCATATTTTCTAAATTCTTTGCCGTAATTCATAGTCCGTTTTTGATTTAAATTTAATTAAGTGTAAAAAAAAGCGTCAGGATAAAAATCCTGACGCTCAAATATACTCATTTTTTACGAGATTTACTCTCCGTACATTTCCTTAATGAACGCCTCGTAAGTAACTTCTTTTTCTTTAGCTTTCACGTTCTCCTTAAACAGGTTAAGCATTTTTTCGCTCATTACCTGCTCAGATAACCTCTTAACTTCGTCTTTGTTAGAAAGTACTCTAGACACGATACCTTCAACATCTTCGTCTGTTGGATTCATCTGACCGAACTGTGCCATTTGTTTTTTAATAACCTCTGCAGTGTATGCTTTAAGATCATCAAAAGTTATTTGAAGGTTGTTTTCAGTAATAACTTTACCTTCAATTAACTGGTAACGTAAACCTTTTTCAGATTTGTTGTACTCTTCCTCAGCCTGCTCTGGAGATAGCGGGTTTTCACCAGCTGTTTGTATCCATTTTTTAAGGAATTCTGCAGGAAGATCAAACTTAGTGTTCTCAATAAGGAACTCAGTTACATCGTTAAGGAATTTCTGATCTGCCTGAGTAGCAAACTGCTGCTCTGCATCTTCCTTAATTTTTTCTTTTAACTGCTCTACAGATGTTACAACACCTTCCCCAAATAACTTATCAAAAAGCTCCTGGTTAAGTTCTGCTTTCTCTGTAGTATTAATTTCTTCAATAGTGAAGTCAACATCAATTTCAAGACCGTGAACATCGTCGTGACCTACTTTAAGGTACTCCATAAGTTTGTGGTCGTCATCAAACAGGTTTTTAGTAGAAACAGTAACTACATCACCAACTTTTTTACCGATGAATTTTTTACCTGCTGTTTTAGTTTTGAAGATAGACGGAGTAATTGTTACATTATTGTTGATACCTTTCTCTTCGTTAGTGAAAGTACCTTTAATATCATCTCCTTCTTCTGATTTCTCTTTAGAAACAAGTTTACCGTATTGTTTTTGTATACGCTCTACCTGCTCATCAAGCATTTTCTCGTCTGCTGTGATGTTGTATTTTACAAGTTTGTTTTTAGCTGCAAGATCTACAGCAAACTCAGGCGCAAGACCAAGTTCAAACTCAAAAGCATAATCATCTGCATCCCAGTTAAAATCTTCAGTGATTTTTGGAAGCGGATTACCAAGAATATCCAGTTTCTCCTCAACAAGGTAATCGTTTAGTGAAGTCTGAAGTAATTTGTTTACCTCATCTACAAGAACGGCTTTACCATATTGTTTTTGTATAAGGCTCATTGGCACAGCACCTTTCCTGAATCCAGGGATACTGGCGTTTTTTCTGTAATCACCTAATACCTTATCTACGTTTGGTTTATAATCTTCTTTTGTAATGGCTACTGTTACAACAGCATTTAGCGCATCTACCTGCTCTCTTGTAATATTCATTATCTAAAATTGTTTAAACACCATAAAATTATGGGTTGCAAAAATATATTTTTTTTACAACCCACACAAGTTTTTAATTTATTGTATTTCAATACCCTTAAAAAGAATACTGATATTAATTACGTGATTCTTTTTCAGACAGTCCCACTACCAGTGACTGACAGAAAGACAACAGCAGACTAAACAGTAATGCATACCAAAAACCACTAACTGTAAAACCGGGAACCAGCTCATCACACAGCAAAATAATTATAGCGTTTATTACCAGTAAAAACAGCCCCAAGGTAAAAATTGTTGCCGGTAAAGTAAAAAGCACCAGTATAGGCTTTACAAATATATTTAAAAGTCCAAGTACCACAGCAACTAATAGTGCTGTTACCCAATTAGTAACATTTACCCCCGGAAGCAGGTTTGCCAATATGAGCACAAAAACCGTGGTAAAGAAAATTTTTATAAGTGTTTTCATATAAAATCAATTTGATTGATACCTATAAAAATAAAAAAAGCATCGGGGAAATCCGATGCTTTTTAAGAAAATATTATCTCTTTTCTAATCTTTTAGTTCGTAGGCAATACCGTAGCACCAGGGTAATAACCCGGTACAATGTTAGGCAGCTTAGCATTGTAATAGCTGTTAATCACTTTAATGATTTCATTAGCTACCATTGCATAACCTCTAGCATTAGGGTGAACACCATCAAGAGAGAACACAGTTGTATTTAATGCCGAAGTACTAAAGTAATCTGCAGTATAAATTTGCCCGTCCTCTACTCTTAATCCACTTACAAGCTGATTAAGTATAGCATTCATATCGGCAACTGCCAGTCCTTTTGAAGCAGCAATAGCTTTAATTGTATTATTATAGCTTGTTGTAGCCACTTTAACCATTTCGCCCTCAGCAGCTGTTAATACATGACTATCCTGTAACGGATAAGTAATACCAAAACTATTAAACGGTGCAGGCACACCCGCTGGAGCAGTACCTATTACACCTCTTGTTGTTAAAAGCACCAAATCGTTTGCTGTAGCCTGTCTAGCCTGTCCGTAAGTTTGCCCTAAAAAGTCGGCTATAGGAGCATATTGTGGAATAGTAGAAGCAACAGCGGTAATTTGAGCACTTAAATCGGTAAGACTTTCATCTTTTATCAATAAGGGATTAGCAGCTCCTAAATCAAGAGCATTAATTCTGTCTCCCGCTCCAAAATTGGTTAATATCTGATCTAAAACACTATATAATTGCTGATTAAGCTGAGTCATTGTAGCAGCACCAACCTGTGAATCACCACCTCCTAATAAATTAGTAGTTAACGGATTGTAAGGAACCGTAGTAAAGAAAGGTATCGAAGTAACATCCGGTATGGTTGCCACTACTCCTTTAGCTCCGCCAGATGTAAGCATATCTGTAATTGCAGAATAAGTTGCTGCAAACACATTAGGATCGGTAATATCATTACCTCCGTAAGTTGACGGATCCAGGTTACCCGTTTGATCTACTCCTACACCTCCCGATGTTGCATACGAAAGCACATCGTTACTACCAATCCAGTTAGTAAAGAAGGTAGGATTTTTAGTCATTGCATCACCCATTACTGTAGCAGTTGGCGATGTTGCATGACGAGCAAAATAAGGGTTTGCCTGCCCTGACGGTACACCTGCAAGGTTACCATAACCAGACGCCAGTAAATGGAACGACTTTGCTCCCGGTACACCCATATTATTATAAGCCATTGCCTGCTGATTAGCCAAATCAATAGTAGACGTTCCGTTAATAGTCTCCGGACCTCCGGCCGTTGCGTTAATAATTAACCTTGTTGGAAAACGATTTACCTCATCATCCAATAATGGTTGCCCATTAAAGACAAGCCCTCCATAGTCATTAACATCATCATCATAAGATGGTTGTGTAAACGCGCCTCCGCCTACTACAGCAAACTGTTGCGAAAGCAGGTTAGGAAACGAATACATTTGCCCACCACGGGACATAGTACCATCCATATAACCTGCCGTTAATGAGTTACCTATTGCTACGTATGATGAAAAATCGGCATCACCCGCACTGTAACTCGCGTTTGTCACTTCATTATTAAATTCAGGTTCACAGGCAATAAGCCCGGCTGCAAGTAACGATAAGTATATAAATTTATTTTTCATGTCGTTTTTTTTAGAAATTGTAACTTAAACCTACACCAGGAGAGAACACCACATTTTTGTACGTACCTCCAAAAGTAGTATTCTGACCATCTTCCTGATAGTAGTCATACGAGTTATTAACTTCTTTAAAGTGTAGGAAAAGGAATGAGAAATCTACCCCTAATCTTTGGTTAATTTGGTAACTTAAACCGCCTGTATATCCCATAGAATCATTTCTGGGTGTCTCCGGAGCAAAGTAACCATCCTGTACCGGGCTCTCATCAAAGTACCAACCTGCACGGAAAGAGAATTTTTCGTTAGCTGTATACTGAGCACCTACCCTGTAAGTACTTGCATCTTTGTAATTTCTTGGATTAACCGATGTTGGCGCTGCATTGTGGAAATCAACAATAAGCGATTTGTATACATTCCAGTAAGCTCTGTTATAATCAAAAGCTACAAGAAGTTTATCATTAACCTTATAAGAGAAACCTACCGTAAGTTCTGCAGGAAGCGGAAGATCGGCATCAAAAGTAGTATTTGTTAATGTAGTGGAAAGGAATCCAGGAACATCATGGAAAGTTGCATCTCCATCGCGAGCTTCCATAGTAATTTCAGAACGGTAGTTAGCACCAATAGTAAGGTTTTCTGTTGGCTTTAACATCATACCTGCTGTCCATCCCCATGCTGTAACACCTCCGGCATCAATAGTAACATCAGTCCTGTTACCCTGCTCATCGGTTTGGCTACGGCTAATATTCCTGTTAAAGTTAACACTACCCGATACAAATATAGGACCACCGCCCACACTAAAATAATCGTTTACTTTTAACGAGATAGACGGCTGAAAATAAATTGCCTCAAGGTCTATATTATTAACAAGGTGAGAACCCTGCCAGTCCTGATCCCACTCTACGGCACTACCGTAAGGTGTATATACTGCTAAACCAACAGAAAGCCAGTCGGTAGCCCTGTACGAAACATAAGCACTAAATGGTGTACCGAAGTTTTCGGTTGAGTTGGTCCAGTTGTTTGCCTGATTTTGAAATTTGGTTCTTGCAAATAATCCATTTGCTCCTACCGAGGCGTTAAAACGGTTTTCAAGAAACGCCATACCCGACGGGTTAAAGAACAAAACCTCGGCACTGTTTACAACACCAACCCCGGTGTGTCCCATTGCCAACTGCTTTTGTCCCTGAAGACTAACCCTATATCCTCCTGCAAAAGCCGAAGCAGCCGTTAAGGCTGTTAGGGTTAAAGATAATAGTTTTCTCATGGTTAAATAAGTATTAGTTTTTTCATATTGTAAATAGCTTATATCAAATTTAGGATATTTTATGAAAAATACAACGATTGAGATAAAAATATTATGCATTCATAATAATTTATTTTTTAAAAAACCCCTATATTTTTTAACAATCTACCGAAAAACGTAGTTATTTTTTAAATAAATAACATATTATTAACCTTTTTAAGACTTCAACAGTCTCATTATAATAACTTTAACAGCGATACTATTAACAAAAACATAAAACACATTTATAAGCCCTAAAAACGTAGTACCTTAACGGTATAAACCAAAATACCAATGTCACTCTTAAAAAAAATACTCATAGGATTAGCCATACTAATTGTTATAGGAACCGTTGCTAATTACGGATTAAGTTACTGGATATCAAGAAAACTACCTAACATCATCCAGTCAGACAAAGACATGCCTTATAACATCAGCTACACCGACCTGGATATAGTCTTACTAAAAGGCAATATTACAGTACTCAACGCCTCACTATCTCCTAAAGACAGTACCGCACAATTAAAAAGCGGTGCTTACGGTCAAATTGAAAAAATACGTATAGAACATTTTAGCCTTTGGGCACTTTTAAAAAACAACAAGATAAGTGTTGATAATATCATTATAGATAAACCCGAAATTATACTATACCCCGAAGAAAACAAGTACAATGTAAAAGGTGATCTTGTAAAACCATTTAAAAACACTGTTTTTACAGAAACGGTTGAAGTAAACAGAGGTAAATTTACCCTGCTTGACACGACCGACAATACCAAACTGAAAGCATCTAATATAAATATGCTTTTTAGGAACATTAAAATAGACAGCACTACTATTGATGATAATTTACCTGTAAAATATTCGTCTTACAGCTTAAAGTGTGACAGCTTATTTTATCAGGCAGGCAAACAATACAACATCACAACACAAGAGCTTAATATTAGCGATACTGCCATTACCGTTAACAATTTTAAGCTAACGCCGGAACAGAGCCGTATGGAATTTGCACAGTCTATCCCAAAGGAGAAAGACCAATACCGCATTGAAGTAAACAAAATACACATCCCTGATTTACTTTGGGGTTTTGTGAACGACACCTTATATGTACGCACACCCCTTGTCGATTTAACTAAAGTAAACGCAGTTATATACAGACCCAAAATGGCTCCCGATGATTTATCGGTTAAAAAACTATATAGCCAGATGCTTCGCGAAATAAAGTTTGACCTTAAAACCGACACCATAAAACTAAACGACTCGTATGTGGAATATCAGGAGCAGCAAAGCTATGATAAGCCCGCTGCCAAAGTAATGTTCTCTGATTTTAATGCCACAATAAAAAACATATACAGCCCGATTAATAAAACCGAAACCCCGCAAACCACCCTCGACGTTAATTGTCTTTTCATGAAATCGTCCCCATTAAATGTACACTGGACTTTTGATATTACCGATAAAACCGATGCTTTTACCATACAGGGAAAACTGCAAAATGTAAAAAGCAGTGTGATTGACCCGGTAGCGAAACCGTTAATGAACATTACCACTACGGGCGACCTAAAAGAAATTTACTTTACATTTAACGGAAACCGCAACAACTCAAACGGAGATTTTGCCATTAGATATGACGACCTCAAAGTAAAGCTTTACAAAAAGGACGGAAAGGACAAAAATAAACTCATGTCGGCCGTTGGTAACCTATTGGTTAAAAATGATAGTGAAGGCGAACTGAAAGAAACAGAGGTAAGCGTAGAAAGAGTTAAAGACAAATCGGTATTTAATTTCCTGTGGCGCTTTTTATATGAAGGACTCAAAAAAACACTCCTCCCCAAAATCATTAGCGGAGGGGATTAAAATAAAAAAGAGAACTGTAAAAACAGTCCTCTTTTTTATTTTGTTATGCAGTGAGAAACTCCAGCGTCTCTGCCACAAAATCCTTCGGATTTTCGGCATGCAGCCAGTGCCCTGCATTTTTAATATCCTTTATAATCGCTTTAGGGAAGTGATTATGAATCATTTCAAAATCCTCATCCTTAATATAATTAGACCTGTCTCCTCTTAAAAACAATACAGGTCCGTCATACACACTACCTTCAGGCAATGCGGCTCCTATATTTTCAATCTTATCGGTAAGCACTTTCAGGTTAAACCTAAAATCCAGTTGCCCCGGTTCTTTCCAATACAGGTTTTTCATAAGAAACTGACGGGTACCAAAATCATCAATATACTTTTTAAGAATTTCCTCTACATCACTCCTACCCGGTTTTACCGAAAAGTCTACTGCATTTAAGCCCGCTAGTATATCCTGATGGTGCGGCCTGTAATATTTTGGCCCTATATCGGCAATCACCAGCCTATCCAGCATTTCGGGATGCGCCATAGCAAAAAACATACTGGCCTTACCTCCCATTGAGTGACCAATAACATCTATTTTCTCTAACTTATAATACAGACAGTAATCATAAATATCCTGAACCATAGCATTGTAATCAAACTCTTCCGAATGAAAACTCTTACCGTGATTCCTCATATCTATGGCATGCACCTGATATCCTTTTTCGGAATATTGACCACCAAGGGTTTTCCAGTTGTCAGACATGCCTAAAAAACCGTGTATTATAAGCAACGGCTTACCTTCTCCTTCTACTCTGGAATGCAACATAGTTATTTTAGTTTTTGAAGATACATATTCACAACATTTTCCAGCCCAAGGTAAAGCGACTCTGCTATAAGCGCATGTCCTATAGACACCTCTAAAAGACCGGGAATGTTTTCTTTAAAAAACTTAATATTATCCAAGCTCAGGTCATGACCTGCATTTATACCTAACCCTAAATCGTTAGCCAGTTTTGCCGAAGCAACATACGGATCAATACCGGCAGTATTACCTAAACCATACTCATGAGCAAAAGCCTCAGTATATAATTCAATCCTGTCGGTACCGATTTCTTTAGCCCCTTCTATCATTTCTAAAACCGGATCTACAAATATAGAAGTACGTATACCGTTACTTTTAAACTCGGTAATAACATCCTGTAAAAACGATTTATGTTTTACGGTATCCCATCCGGCATTAGATGTTATAGCATCGTCGGCATCAGGAACAAGAGTAACCTGCGTAGGCTTTACCTCCAGTACAAGATCGATAAACTTTTTTACAGGGTTTCCTTCTATGTTATACTCGGTATGCACAACAGGTACTAAATCCCTGGCATCCTGATAACGGATGTGTCTTTCATCAGGCCTTGGGTGTATGGTAACACCTTGTGCTCCAAACTTCTGAACATCGGCTGCAACTTTAAGTAAATCGGGAACATTACCTCCTCTGGAGTTTCTTAACGTTGCTATTTTATTTATATTTACACTAAGTTTTGTCATTACACGGTTGTTTAACTCAAATTTTACACAAAAATACAAAGTAAAATTAAGGTAGGATATTCTAATTTTTGATTATTTTGCAGTAATAACTCATACTCCCCAACATGATTGATATTAACGACTTTATCAACAACCAAATCAAACCGTTAAATATAACCGAATCCATAGCTGATGCTCAGGATCTTTTTGCCGAATACACCTTTTCCCATTTTCCTGTAACAGAAAATGGTATATATATAGGCTGTGCCAGTGCCGAGGATACCGAACTTATGGATATTGAAAAAACACTTGAAGATATGCGCTATACTCTTGAAAGGTTTTTTGTACGCGACACCACCATGTGGCTGGACGTATTGGAAATATTTGCCAAAAACGAAACCAATGTGGTTCCTATTCTGGATAAAGACAATAATTATTTGGGATATTATGAGATTACCGATATTATTCAGTTTTTCCACCAAACCCCTTTCTTAAAAGAAGACGGAGGTATACTGGTAGTACAAAAGGGCATTGCCGATTACAGCATGAGTGAAGTAGCTCAAATTGTGGAAAGCAATAACGGCAGGCTGCTGGGGCTTTTCATATCTGAAGCCAATCTTGAAAAGGTACAAATAACCCTAAAAATAAGCCTTGGCGGATTAAGTGAAATCATCCAGACTTTCAGAAGATACAATTACGAAATCATATCAGAGCACCAGGAGGATGCCTACATCAATACATTAAAAGACCGTTCTGACTATTTAGACAAATACCTGAACATATAATAAGCGTGAGGAACATGAGGATAGCAGTATACGGACAGTATTATAAAGACAACACCGAAGACATTATTGAAAAAATGTTTGCGGTTTTTGAAGGCCATACCACCGAAGTTATTTTTGAAGCCAAATTTTACAATGCCATAAAAGAGAAAGAACTCCTTAAAGAGGAGTATGCTACTTTTAGCAACCACGAGGAACTGGACCGCAGGTTTGATATGCTTATCAGTATTGGCGGCGACGGCACCATGTTAAGGTCGGCAACTTATGTACGCGACAAAAACATACCTGTATTAGGTATTAATGCCGGGCGTTTAGGATTTTTGGCAACTGTTCAGCAGGATGAAATTGAAACCCTGCTACCCCTTATTTTTGAAAACAAATACAAAATTTCCCCTCGTACACTTTTATCCCTTGACTATGAAGGAATGGAAAAGGAAGACGGACTGGATTTTGCCCTTAACGAAATTACCGTAAGCCGTAAAGACACTACTTCCATGATTACCGTAGAGGTAAAGCTAAACGGAGACTACCTTAATGCTTACTGGGCAGACGGGTTAATAATATCTACCCCTACCGGTTCTACCGGCTATTCACTTAGTTGTGGCGGCCCGCTACTGATACCTGAAGTAAACAGCCTTGTTATCACCCCCATTGCACCACACAACCTTAATGCAAGACCACTGGTAATACCTGATGATACCGAACTGGAACTTAAAGTAAGCGGCAGAGAACCACAGCACCTTATCTCACTTGACTCAAGAATACTTACTGTAGATACCGAAACCTCCTTTTTTATTAAAAAGACAGGTTTTAAAATCAACATGGTAGAGTTCCCGGATGAGAAATTTATAAAAACGCTACGCAAAAAACTGTTATGGGGTGAGGATAAAAGAAACTAATAGCAACTTTTTTACCTACACCACATACTACACCGCATCTTCTTTCGTTTTTTAGTCTGAACCGTGATTGCAAATTTTCAATTTATAGACGTAAAAAGTCTAAACAGAGGCGAAATAGAAATCTATATTGTTATATTTGCACCTATTTTGATGTAATGAGTAGAGTTTTAGTAGTTTTATTTTTAATTATTGCTTCATTTAACGCCGAAGCCCAAATCAATGAAGTGGGTATTTTTGTGGGCGGAAGCAACTATATAGGTGATGTAGGACCTACAGATTATATAGCCCCTAAAGATCTTGCTTTAGGATTCCTGTATAAGTACAACCGTAGTCCGCGACACTCCTATAGAGCTTCCTTTACCTATGCAAAAATATCTGCTAACGATGCTGATTCAGACATGAGTGCCAGAAAACAAAGAGGCTATTCATTTGATAATACTGTAAAAGAATTATCTTTAGGCCTTGAATTCAATTTTTTTGACTTCAATCTGCACGAAACTGATTTTCAGCTAACCCCTTATGTATATGGGGGACTGAGCTATTTTTGGTATGATGAGCAGTATATTAATAACGGACGAACTTACGACAACGGTAACAGCAGTGCGCTGGCAATACCAATGACCGTAGGTATAAAAACTAATGTTTTACCAAACTTTGTAATAGGATTTGAAGTGGGTGCGAGATATACTTTTAGCGACAATTTAGACGGAAGTTATCCTGAAGATGATACCTACCAAAACCTTCGCTTTGGTAACTTAGAAAGCGACGACTGGTATGTATTTACCGGATTTACTCTTACCTACACCTTTGGTGAAAAACCTTGCTACTGCCCTAACTAAAATCATGGACAAATCAACTACCATAAATACTGAAAATATACCTAACCACATCGCCATAATTATGGACGGTAACGGCCGTTGGGCTAAAAAACGCGGATTACTTCGCGCATTAGGTCATGAAAGCGGATCGAAATCGGTAAAGGATGTGGTAGAAAACTGTAAGAATATAGGCGTAAAATACCTAACCCTTTATGCCTTCTCTACAGAAAACTGGAACAGGCCAAGGCTTGAAGTGGAAGCTTTAATGAAACTGCTTATCCGTTCATTAAAAAAAGAACTTCCTGTACTTCAAAAAAACAACATCAAGCTAAGTACAATTGGCAATACCGATAAACTTCCTGAAAAAGCAAGAAAACAACTTTTAGAGGTTATAGATGAAACCAAGGACAATACCAAAATGCTGGTAACCCTTGCTTTAAGCTATGGCTCAAGGGAAGAAATAGTATCGGCAGTTAAAAAAATTAGTGAACAAGTAAAAACAAACGCGATAGCGGTAACAGATATAAATGAAGAGATAATTACTCAAAACCTTTACACACACAACCTCCCGGATGTAGACCTACTTATAAGAACAAGTGGTGAACAACGAATTAGCAATTTCCTGCTATGGCAGTGTGCGTATGCAGAATTTTATTTTACCGACGTATTATGGCCGGACTTTACAGAAGAAGACCTGCACCAAGCAATTATCAGTTACCAAAAAAGAGAACGTAGATTTGGAAAAACCAGTGAACAAGTTAAATAAAACCGAGATGTTTTATAAACGCATTAAATTATTTTCAGCAATTTTTCTATGCTTAGCCTCATTTACAGCTAAAGCACAGGACAGAATTGAACCAGGACAGTATGTAGTTGCTGATATTAAAGTAAACGGAGACCTTTCATACAGCGAACAAAACGTTATATATTTTACCCACTTAGAAAAAGGTCAACGTATTAATGTACCCGGAGAAGAAATAAGTAATGCCATTAGAAAACTGGCCAGCCTTAAATTATTTGAAGACATCAACTTTTATGCTACAAAAGTGGTGGGCGACAGTATTTATCTTGAACTTAGTGTAAATGAACTTCCTAAACTTAGCGAAGTAAAAATGCAGGGGCTTAAGAAAAGTAAAATTGAAGGATTAATCAAGGATACCGAACTTACTAAAGGAAAAATAGTTAATGAAAACCTTGTTACTACTACAAAAAACTACATAGAAAACAAGTATAAAAAAGATGGTTACTATAACACTAAAGTAGCCGTTAATGTTATACCAGACAGTAGCAATACTGTAAAAATGGTAGTTAATATAGACCGCGGTAAGAAAGTAAAAGTTTCTTCAATTAAATTTGATGGCAACACTATGCTTTCAGACGGTAAGCTAAGAGGCGCCATGAGGAACACCAAGAAAAAAAGCTTCTTGAACCCGCTACGTATTTTTAAATCATCTAAATATATAAGAGAAAAATACAAAGAAGACTTAGCAAGTATTATAGATAAATACAAAGAAAAAGGATATCGTGACGCCCGTGTTATTGAAGATACTGTTGCTTATAATAAAGATAAAAACACTGTTGACATCAAAATACAAATTGAAGAAGGGCGTAAGTATTACTTTGGTAACATTAAGTTTTTAGGTAACACTGTATACACAAACAATGTATTAAGTCAGGTTCTGGGTATTAAAAAAGGAGAAACCTACAACGGTATACTACTACAGGAAAGAATTGCCAACCCAAATAAACCGGATGGTGAAGACTTAACTAACCTGTATCAAAACAACGGTTACCTTTTCTCAAACATAAATGCAGTAGAGGTACGTACCGAAAACGACACTATTGACTTTGAAATCCGTATAGTTGAAGGACCAATTGCTTACCTAAATAATGTAAGTGTTATAGGTAACGACAAAACCAATGACCATGTAATATACCGTGAACTTTTAACAAGACCGGGGCAAAAATGGAATAAGGAAGACGTTATTAATACAGTAAGACAGCTGGGGGCTTTAGGTTTCTTTGATGCAGAGACTATTCGTCCTGATGTTAAAAATGCTGATCCTTCAACCGGTACTGTAGATGTAGAATGGAATGTAACCGAAAGAGGTTCGAGTCAAATTGAGCTACAGGGAGGTTATGGTGGCGGTGGTTTCATCGGTACACTTGGACTTTCGTTCAATAACTTCTCTATGCGTAATATTTTTAATAAGGAAGCATACAAACCTATACCTATGGGTGATGGTCAAAAACTTTCATTACGACTACAGGGTAGTACTTATTTCCAAACGTACAGCCTTTCGTTTACAGAACCATGGTTTGGAGGTAAAAAGCCTATACAGCTTTTCAGTTCGTTATCTCACAGCAGACAGTTCCTGTACAACTTCCAAACAAGGGATGTTGACAGAAGCCAAAGCTTCACCATTAGCTCTATTACATTAGGTATGTCAAAAAGGTTAAGTGGTATTTATGATAACCTGAGAGTCTCACACTCACTATCATTCCAGTATTACAACCTTAACAACTATAATACCGGTTTATTTACATTTGGTAACGGTAGCTCTCGCAACCTTGCTTACACACTTGAAGTTACAAGAGACAACAGAGGATCACTTATCTACCCAATGTCAGGCTCATTATTCAGCGTAAGTGCAAAAATGACATTACCATACTCTTTATTTAACGGTATTGATTATGAAAACTTAGGAGATAAACCAGAGTACAAATTAACAAACTCAAACGGACAGTATGTACATAATTATGGTACAGATGCCAATCCGGATATCAGAGTTGTAGATGATTATCGTGACGCTTCTGTAGATAAGAGTAAAGTAGACCAGCAAAGATTCAACTGGCTGGAATATTACAAAATTAAGGTCAAAGCTGATTGGTATACAAAAATTTATAATAAATTAGTACTTCGAACACTTGGCGAATTTGGATTCCTTGGCTCTTACAATTCAGCCAGAGGTCTGGTGCCTTTTGAAAGATTCTTTGTGGGTGGTGACGGTTTAGCAAACTATTCGTTAGACGGCCGTGAGGTTATACAGTTAAGGGGTTACCCTAATCAGGCATTATCTTCTATAAACGGAGGTACGGTGTACAATAAATTCTCACTAGAGCTACGCTATCCTATCACACTTAAACCACAGGCATCTATTTATGTATTAACTTTCCTTGAGGCAGGTAATTCATACGATTCGTTTAGTGAATACGACCCGTTTGTACTTAAACGTTCGGCAGGTTTTGGTCTTAGGGTATTTATGCCGGCGTTCGGTTTATTAGGTATAGACTTCGGTAACGGATTCGATCCGCTTCCGGGCTACACTCAAAAGAATGGTTGGGAAACACACTTTATCATCGGTCAGCAGTTTTAAAAAAATGGCATGATATTTTCTAATAAGAAGTAAACTATGAAAAAACATTTATTAATATTACTCACCTTGTTCTCTGTTGCTGCTGCAACGGCGCAGTCTCGCGGACTTAAAATCGCTTATATAGACATGGACTATATACTTGAGAAAGTACCTGACTATGCTGAGGCGAAAAACCAACTTGAGCTTAAAGCCCAAAAATGGAAACAGGAACTGGAACAGAAAAAAAATGATATTAATAAATTAAAAGAAAGTCTTGATACCGAAAAACCTCTTTTAACAAAAGAGCTAATTGAGGAAAGAGAAGAAGAAATTAAGTTTCTTGAAAACGACCTGATAGAATATCAGCTAAAACGATTTGGTCCAAATGGCGACCTTATCACACAAAAAGCAGTACTTGTAAAACCGGTACAGGACCAGGTATTTAATATCGTTCAGGATTTAGCCGAATCAAGAAACTACGACTTTATATTTGACAAGTCATCAGATATGACTATGCTATTCTCTGCTAAAAGACACGATATAAGCGACTTTGTAATAAGAAGAATAACAAGAGCTGCTAAGAGAGAAAAGCTAAGCGGTAAAGAGCTTAAGCAACTTGAAGAAATGGAAAAACAGGAAGAGCTTGAAGCCGATCCTCAATACCAGGAAAGACAGCAAAAACTTGAAGACCGAAAAGCCGAAAGAGAAAGAATAATTGAAGAGAGAAGGAAAGCGCAGGAGGAAAAAAGAAGACAATACGAAGAAAGAAGAGAACAGCTTAAAAAAGAGAGAGAAGCTAAGAGAAACGGCACTAAGGCAGACAAAGATACCACAGATGGGGCTGACGGAGAAAACACCTCTGAAAGACCGGCTGCTGCTGAAGATGCAAAATCTACCAGCAGAGAAGACGCTATCCAGGCTGCAAAAGAAGAAAGAGAAAGAAAAATCGAAGAAAGAAAAAAACAAATAGAAGAGCGTAAAAAACAAATATTAGAGCAAAGAGAAGCTGCAAAAAAAGCCCGTGAGGAGCAACGTAATAAAAACACGAAGCAACAAGACGGGGAAAATGATGAAACAACTCCGCAGGAGGAAAATAACCAAGGATAAAAAACTTAAAACAAAAATTAAAAACTTAAATGATGAAACAATTAAAATCTTTATTAATCGCTGCTGTACTACTATTAGGACTTAGCCAAACTGCAAATGCACAGTCTAAAGTAGCACATATTGATGTATCAGAACTAATGAGCCAAATGCCGGAGATGAAAGCAGCTAATTCACAATTAGAACAATTAAGCAAATCATACGATACAGAATACAGAACAATGGTACAGGAATTTCAGGCTAAAATCAAAAAATATGATGAAGAAGCCGCTACAGCAGGAGATGCTCTAAACGAGACTCGCGCTAAAGAAGTTCAGGATCTTCAACAAAGAATCCAACAGTATCAACAAAATGCTACTAAAGAGCTTCAGGACAAACAAGAAGCTATTTATAAGCCAATTCTTGAAAAATCAAGAAATGCTATCCAAAAAGTAGCAAGAGCTAAAGGTTACCTTTACGTACTTGATGCTTCTACAGGAAGCGGTGTTATTCTTGCTGATGGCCCAGATCTTATGGCTGACGTAAAAAAAGAATTAGGTTTCTAATAAAAACATCATTTCTATACTAAAAAAACGGCTCAAAAATTTGAGCCGTTTTTTTATATTTGTTAAATGAATAAACGCACAAATCCTATAGGCTTATTCGACTCAGGTGTGGGAGGAACTTCCATATGGAGAGAAATTCATAATATACTCCCAAACGAAAACACCATATATCTTGCCGATAGTAAAAATGCACCTTACGGACAGAAAAGTAAAGAAGAAATCATAGAGCTTAGTATCAAAAATACAGAGTTCCTGCTTCACCAAAACTGTAAAATGATAGTTGTTGCCTGCAATACCGCAACAACAAATGCCATAAAAGAATTACGCACTAAGTTTGATATACCTTTTATAGGCATTGAACCCGCTATTAAACCGGCAGCAAATTCAACTAAAACCCAAACCATAGGTATATTAGCCACACAGGGCACACTTAACAGCGATTTATTCCATAAAGCAGTACTTGACTATAAGGACATAAAAATTATTGAACAGGTAGGCCACGGACTCGTAAAACTAATTGAGGAAGGATCATTAGAATCTGCTGATATGAAAGAGCTTTTACAAGACTACCTAACCCCTATGATAAAAGCAAATATAGACTACCTAGTACTAGGATGCAGCCACTATCCTTATCTTATACCACAAATCAAAGAAATACTCCCAGAGAGCGTTAAAATAATAGATTCCGGTCAAGCGGTAGCAAGACAAACAAAAAATGTCCTGGTTACCCAAGACATTCTTAATAATTCTCTACATAAAGGCAATACTCTTTTCTATACCAACAGTACCCCTAAAGTGCTAAGTTCAATTTTAGAGAACAAATATGATGTAGAAGAAAGAGACTTCTAAATTCATTTATTTGTTATCACCATTTTCAGCTTCCTTAAACCAGGAAGAATACATTACATAATTATTAGATATTCTCCCTATCTCACCAGCAAAGTCAGAAGCATTAATATCTTTCACCTTTCTGGCAGGGATACCTGCATATATAGTCCCTGATTCTACAACGGTGTTTTGTGTCACTACAGATCCGGCTGCTATTATAGAGTTACTCTCTATTACACAATTATCCATCACAATAGCTCCCATACCTATCAGTACATTATCGTGTACTTTGCATCCGTGAACTATAGCATTATGCCCTATAGAAACATTATTACCAATCTCTGTAGGATGTTTTTCATAAGTACAATGAATTACTGCGCCGTCCTGTATGTTTACCTTATTCCCTACTTTAATGTAGTTTACATCACCCCTTACTACGGCATTAAACCACACACTACACTCCTTACCAAAAGAAACATCACCCACAATAGTAGCATTTTCAGCTACAAAACAATCTTCAGGTATTTGCGGGTACTTACCCCTTACTTCTTTAATTACCATATTTCAAAACAAAAAAAAGTCCCGATAAAATCGGGACAGAATTAATAATGCTTTATAATTAGTTTACGGCCGGACAATTACAATCGTAACGCTCTCTTCCGCAGAATAGGTTAATACCTAAAGTAATTTGATGGAATCCACTATTATCAAACTTAACATCTCCTGTTAGGTAAGAGTAAGTGTAAGCAAACATAAACTGCTTGTAGTTAACACCTATTATTGGTGTAAAATACTGTAGGTTTTGATCTTTAGCACCATTACCGTCAATATATTGAGCACCATCTAAATATCTTCTGTACGAAACACCTCCCCAAACTCTTCCAAAATCAACTTCTTTATACACCTTAAGGTTAACATCTATTGATTTTTCTTTAGTCTCATCAACAACCTGGAACATTACAGATGGCTCCCATTGTAAACGATCAGAATCACCAAATACATAACCTGCACTTACCAAATATTTTCTTAAGTTATCGCTTTCTACATCTGTATAAATATCCCTTTTACTCGCTATAACGTTTTTAGCTGTAAAGTGCGCATAAAAATCAAGATAGTGATAAGAAGCACCAATATCAATATTAAAGTAAGAATCCTTTTGTTTCATTCCTCCATCAATAATAGGATCGAAATCAGGCTCAAATTCTGTCTCATCCAAGCGACTTTGAACAAGGCCTGCACTCATACCGAATGATAACTGATTCAAATCATAATCACTTCTTGAAAAACGAATATGGTGAGCATAAGTAAGCTTTGCTCCGGTTTGTGAATGATATCCGTTTTTATCATTAAAAGCTATAATACCTACACCTGACTGTTCCCCTATCCTTCCGTTAAAACTTAATGTTTGTAACTGAGGGGCGTCATCCTGACCAAACCATTGCTGACGGGCAGTCAACCTGATTTTAGCACAGTTTGCAGCACCAGCCATAGACGGGTGTATTAGGTAATAGTTATCTGATAAATAATCTGAGTAAACCGCAATCCCTTCTTGCGAAAAAGACAGCTGAGTTAGTAATAATCCAAAAAATAGATAAATCTTTTTAAAATTCATGTCGACCTTATCGTTTAATGAGAAATGCGCTTTCGCTTATTGGTGTTTATTAATGTATAACGGTCCTATGGCTAAAATTATTATTAATATTTTTCCATAGCGGTCAAATATATAAATTTTTGCGTTAGGTTGGTAATTTAACCTAATAATATTATATAAAATGCTGCCATTCCTGACAGCATTTTATATATTAACTTGGTTTTCTGCTATCTCTTCAATGAGAAGTGAGCTTTAAACTCTTTCTCTACAGGCTGTCCGTTTACCAGTTCACGGTAGGTTACACTAAACCAGTAGTCCGTTGC
>NZ_WOWP01000060.1 GCF_009741375.1 Flavobacterium rakeshii | reverse complement strand
TCGCTAAGAGTATCTGTACCAGCATAAGCCGTACCGCCACTTGCCTGATTATACCAGGTTGTACTGCCTTCAACTGTTACAAGATCACCCACTGTAGGACTATCCTGTGAACAGAAGTTTTGGACAGCATCTCCTGTTGGGGCTGCTGTAGTATTTAAAGTAACCGTCACTGCCAGTCGGCTTGAGCTTACACAACTTCCCGGTTCCAGTGCCCCATAGTAAACAGCACCGCTTACTAAGTTATCTGTACCGGCATAAGCCGTACCTCCTGAAGACTGATTGTACCAAACCACATCAGCTTCATTAGTTACTAAGCTCGACACTGTTGGACTGTCAATAGAACAGAAAGCCTGTGCAGCGTCTCCGGTTGGAGCCGGTATGCTTATAGAATTATCATAATTACCATTGTAGTAATCAGTAAACAAAAGGGCATCTGCAAAATAGTTATTAAAGTCTCCTCCACCCATACCGGAATCTGTTGATTGCGGATCGGTTGCGTTATCAAATAACCTTACTCCCGGCGCACAACAGGCACTGTTAGGAAGTTCAAAACTAAACAGTAATAATTCTACTCCTGTGGTAAAACTGACAACCCCACCATTTGCCGATACTCCGTGAAAATCACTCGATGTATCTGCTGCCGGGGCATATATTTGAGAACTGTCGGCCCATCCGTAAGTATTTGTTGCAATATCCAACGTGGTGTTATCAACACTGGCAGGTACCACAATAGAGATTTGACTACCACCCGCAAATATAAAGGCAGGATTAGTAAAATCAGGGGTGGCATATACTCCATATGTACAGGAAGCCTCATCGAATTTAATAGTAAACTCGATGTTTTGTCCATAAAAATATGTAGTACTTATTAGCATTGTAAAAAGTATTATTATTCTTAGTTTTAAAATTTTCATAGCGTGCAATGGTTAGGTTAGGGAATGACGATGAAAAATTTAGCCCAGTATTATTGTGGTATCTGCTCTATCATACCGTTATAATTACTTAATCCGTTAGTGTTTAAGGGATAGGTTAGAATTATATTCTGAATTATAACCCTTTCATTATTTGCACCGTCATAAAGCACCTTACCATCCATATTCACATCTCCCGAGAAATATCCTGTTGCACTTGAAAAGTTTAGTACCTGATTAACATTTGATGCATGATTAAGTACCTGGCTGGCAAGCACCTGCCTGTCGTTAGCTGCACCATCATATTTTACATGGTCATCATAATTAGCATTTCCGCTATAAAGCGCCTTAACACTATTGACTGTTACCATTGCGTTACTCCCTGTAAATCCTGAAAGGCTGTATAAATCGGCATCGTCTATTGTAGTAAAATCTATAGTCACTTCACTATTAAGCACTGTTAGCATATTTAACCCCATAGCTCCAAAGTGGTTTCTATGTTTTACCGAGATATAGAAGGTTTCCGGCAAACCGCTAACTACAAGCGGACCTCCGTCTGAAGCTATAACATCCCCGTCTCTTTGCAGAAGTGCCGATACGGTTTTGAATACATTAGTAGGTGTATCTCTTATTTCAATAAAAACCCAGTCAACTATAGCATCTGATGTTCCTGCATTTGTATTGATTATTGTAGTTGTTGTTGTTTCGCTACCTCCGCCTACATGAGTAAATCTTGCATCCATTGATTCATCATACGGCTGATTTACCGGTATTAGTCCCTGAGTTCGTAAATCATCTCTCATTACACCGCCAGCAGTATCATAAAGAGCCCCCTGTAAAAGCACTTTTACGTTAAGCGTTACATCACACAAATCATCAAGAGTTACTGTAATAGCAAACCTTGTTGCACTCTCACAACCTGTAACGGCATCCTGAATGGCTGCATAATAAATAGTACCGTCTGTTAAAGCATCGGTGTCAAGATATTGGTTCCCTGCCGTGTCAGCATCATAGAACACAACATTAGACTCGTTTACTACCAAGTCACCAACAGTTGCTCCACCATAGGAGCAGAATGACTGAGCAGCATCACCTGTTGGTGTAGCTACACTATTTACTGTAACATCTACCTCTATTCTTAACGATTCTTCCGGACAGCCTATTCTTGCCGCTGCCACATAATAAGTAACATCTGTAGTAAGTGTTGGTGTGGTAAATGCATCTCCGGCAGCTACTGTTGCAAGTAAGTTACCATCTTCTTCTGCATCATACCATCTAAGTTCATTTGCTACATCAGTATCAGCAAATAAATCTATAGTACTGCCTTCACATCCCTGGGCATCCAGTGTATCGGGGTCTGTTATTTCCGGTCTGGCCGCTGTTCTCACAACACCAAAGAAGTCAAGGTTTTGAGAAACAGATAATCCTATTAACGACTCAAACGTTAATGTTATCCTGTCTATAGGTGCTCCCGGTGTTAAAGGTATTGAAGTGATTTCACCTCCGTTAAGACTCAATAAGTTTAGAGTTAAAAGTGTAGAAAGACTTACATCCTGCACCAGTGTAGCACCATTATAAGACTGTACACTTATACTGTTAGCTACATTTGCGTCGAGTAATGTTTGGGTTAACCTTATTTGCATGGTAAACTCATCACTTGATACAGACTCTCCCTCAAAATAAACGGTTTGCTCTATGGAAGCCGCAACGCCTAAAACTCCCATACTTAAAGTAGAGAAAGTACCTTCATCAGAATCTATAGCAAATTCAGGGTTTTCAACTCCTGCACCTCCAAGATTTATTAAATCAAGTGTTAAACCCGATCCGCTAAAAGAAGTAAAAGCTGCTGTACCACAGTTTGCAGGATCTTCAACATAATAAGCCTCATAAACTGATAAGTTTTTTTGAGCACCTAAACCTAGTAATGAACCTGTTCTGTTTGTTATTCTAATTCTATTATAGGCTTGGTTTGGAGTAATCATGACATAAAAATCTCCGGCATCATCAACTATTATCCTCATCCTGTCTGTAGCAAACTCTCCATCATCAAAACTGTCACCCTGCAAAACAACAGTAGTATTATTTTTTGCCTGCACAGTAAACTCCTGACTACCTGTTAATACTACTCCCAGTACATCTGCCAGTAATCCGCCTAAATTACCTCCCAGAAGAGCATTAAGTAAATCATCTTCCGTCTCAATTTTTACGTAAGATGTAGTATTTGCCGGAAGTGTACTTGGAAACTGTAGTTCAATATATCCGTTATACGCACCTAGACCGGCAGCTAAGCCGGCATTTGCCTTAACATTGGCAAAAGTTGTCAAATTACTATCATAAGCATTTGCAGGATTATCAACATGCGATGCGTTTGATACAGTAGCCGAATTGGCATATACCCTCGTTTGCGCCTGTGTTTCCTGAGAAAGCGAGAAAAACGCAAAAACAAAGAAAAAAGTGAGGGTTTTTAATTGGTTTGGGGTAATATTCAATATCATAAAATATTAGTATTAATTCAACAATATTCCTAAAAACTGATATTAAATTACCTACAATCTCAAGAACGAAAGAGATGTGTTATCAATATCGCAAAAGTGTCGACGAACTACATTATTTTATCGACGAAATGCAAAGCGTTTTAATTCTGTTTTTTGCGTATAAAAGCTATTTTTGCAGTGTAGATTTTAATGAAATTCGAGGTAAACGATAATGAGCTTTAAAACAGAAATTGAGAGAAGACGGACTTTTGGAATTATTTCACACCCCGATGCGGGTAAAACAACACTTACCGAAAAGCTACTTCTTTTTGGTGGTGCTATACAGGAAGCCGGAGCCGTAAAAAGCAACAAGATTAAAAAAGGCGCAACCAGCGACTTTATGGAGATTGAAAGACAAAGAGGTATATCTGTTGCTACCTCTGTTTTGGCATTTAACTACAAAGACAAAAAAATAAACATTCTTGATACCCCAGGTCACAAGGATTTTGCCGAAGACACCTTTAGAACACTTACCGCTGTAGATAGCGTTATTGTGGTAATTGACGTTGCAAAAGGGGTTGAGGAACAAACAGAAAAACTGGTTGAGGTTTGCCGAATGAGAAACATCCCTATGCTGGTTTTCATTAACAAACTTGACCGTGAAGGTAAAGATGCCTTTGACCTTATGGACGAAGTGGAACAAAAACTGGGATTAACCGTTACACCACTTAGTTTCCCTATTGGTATGGGATACGATTTCCAGGGGATATACAACATTTGGGAAAAGAACATCAACCTTTTTAGCGGAGACAGCCGTAAAAACATAGAAGAAACAATTGCTTTTTCAGACATAAATAACCCTGAACTTGAAAAAATTGTAGGAGAAGCTCCTGCAACAAGACTTAGGGAGGAACTGGAACTTATTGATGAGGTATATCCATCGTTCGACAGGCAGGCTTACCTTGAAGGTAAACTACAACCTGTATTTTTTGGTTCGGCATTAAACAACTTTGGTGTTAGAGAGCTTTTAGACTGCTTTATAGAAATCGCTCCGTCACCTAGGGCTAAAGATTCTGACACCAGAACGGTTAGCTCCAATGAAGAGAAATTCTCCGGCTTTGTATTTAAAATACACGCCAACATGGATCCTAAACACAGGGACAGACTTGCATTTATTAAAATTGTTTCGGGTACATTTGAAAGAAATAAACCGTACCTTCATGTACGATTAGATAAAAAATTAAAATTCTCAAGTCCAAATGCATTTTTTGCCGAGAAAAAAGAGATTGTAGATATTTCTTACCCCGGTGATATAGTAGGACTTCACGATACAGGAAACTTTAAGATTGGTGACACCCTTACCGAAGGCGAAATAATGAACTTTAAAGGGATACCTAGCTTCTCTCCTGAGCATTTTAGGTATATTAATAATGCCGACCCGATGAAAGCCAAACAGCTGGAAAAAGGTATTGACCAGCTAATGGACGAAGGGGTAGCACAGTTATTTACCCTGGAGATGAACAATCGTAAAGTAATTGGTACTGTAGGTGCACTTCAGTATGAGGTTATACAGTACAGGCTAGAGCACGAATATGGTGCAAAATGTTCTTATGAGAACTTCCCGGCGTTTAAAGCGTGTTGGGTAAAGCCGGAAGACTCTAAGAATGAAGAATTTGCCGAATTTAAAAGGATTAAACAGAAGTTCCTTGCTAAAGACAAGTACGGACAGCTCGTATTTTTGGCCGACTCTGATTTCTCCATTCAAATGACGCAGCAAAAATACCCAACAGTTAAGTTGTTCTTTACATCTGAATTTTGATTGACTTATTACAAAAAAACTAGCTAAAATCACTGTAATAACGTCCCGTGTAGAGCGATACGGGTGAATTAATAAAAATGGCAGTCTGACCTTAAAGCCATTATTAATTTAATTCAATCATTAGATGATTAAGCAATTTTTGCAAACAGCCCATGAGGCTGTTTCACACCTTACCGAACATCATTTATGGGTAAAAACAGCCCTATGGGATTTCTATACCCATTTGTCATTGTTCCAATATACATTACCCACACTGTCATTTCAGTACCCAATAACCAAAATACTGCTCATAGCTGTGATTTTTATGGCTATCCTTATTATTTCGCTTTTTTCACTTTTTAAGGATAAGCTCAAAAAACAGAAAATAATGTCGGGGTATGAAACTGAAACAAAACTGGCTAAAAAAGTTCATGACGAAATAGCAAATGAGCTATACAACATACTTTGCTATGCCTCTGTAAAAGACCTGAACACCCCTGAATACAAAGAAAAGTTACTCTCTGACCTCGACTTTATTTATAACAAAAGTAGAAACCTTTCCAGGGAAATAAACAACATTGACACCGGAAACGGCTACAAAAAACAACTTAAACTGATGCTAAACGAGTATCGAACCCCCGAAGTTAATATTATCATAAAAGACATTGACAGCATCAACTGGATTAAAGTATGTGAGTCAAAAAAAATAGCTGCTTACAGAGCCTTACAGGAATTAATGATAAACATGAGGAAACACAGCAATGCCTCTGTAGTAGTCATACAATTTAAGCATAAAGGAAGTAGGATATCCATTAGTTACTCTGACAACGGAAAAGGATTAACAAATAACCCAAATAGTACCAAAAATGGACTGTTGAATGTGGAAAACCGTATGGTTTCTATAAATGGTAAAGTTATTTTTGAACCAAAGCCAGGCAAGGGACTAAGCCTGACATTAAGTTACCCCTCATGACCTTTATGTTCAAAAAAATCCTAATAATAGAAGATATAGACAGTGTAAACCTTGGGATTAGTACAGCCCTTAAGGAAAAATACAATGTTAACATAACCAGTTCCAAATATTGCGACGAGGCTTTTTTAAAAATCAAGAAAGGGATTATTGAAGAAGCTCCTTATGATTTGGTAATTACTGACCTTTCGTTTATTGAAGATCACAGGGAATCTAAAATAACAACAGGTGAACAGCTTATAAAAAGTATTAAGCACGAACAGCCTGATATAAACATTATTGTTTACTCTATAGAAAACAGACCTTATAGAATTAAACAGCTTTTTGATGAATATAAAATAAACTCTTATGTCACAAAAGGCCGTGAAAGCACACTGGAACTTATAGAAGCAATAGATGCGCTTTCCAAAAAACAAAGTGTATATATTTCACCAAAACTAAGCCAAATACTTAAGGATGATGTTTTTTTTGAAATTGAGGACTTTGATATAGAACTAATACGCAATTTATCACAAGGGCTTACTCAAGATGAAATAAGTTACCTGTTAAAAAAACAGGGTAAATCACCATCCAGTATTAGTAGCATTGAAAAAAGAATAAACAAATTAAAAATATTTTTTAAAGCTAAAAATACCATTCATTTGGTTGCTATATCTAAAGACTTGGG
>NZ_WOWP01000059.1 GCF_009741375.1 Flavobacterium rakeshii | reverse complement strand
CTCAAACCCTGGAAATCTCAAATTTGGAACCTTAACACCTACAGATCTCTAATGCTTTAAGAAATCACTTTCTTTAGGGTTTAATAATATTTTAATCTATAATGAATCAACAAAAAAAAATTTGTGAATTAATTGATCTGTGGAAAGCAGATAAAAAACAGTATGTAAAAAAATCAAGCTATGCAGCGTATTTACTACTCACAGAAAATCATTTATTACCAGCCTTTGGGCAAAAGAAAGAAATTGAAGAGACAGATGTTCAGTCATTTGTGCTACAAAAGTTAGACTCCGGTTTGAGCCAAAAGACCATTAAGGATATTCTTATAGTTCTCAGGATGATACTCAAGTTTGGGGCAAAAAAGAAGTGGATTAATTATACCCCGTTTGACATACAATTCCCTACCGTTCGGGAAAGTCAAAGCATGGAAGTCTTAAGCCGGGCTGATCAGAAAAAGATAATGAATTACATACAGGAACACTTTACTTTTCGGAATTTAGGTGTTTACATCTGTCTTAGTGCCGGTATGCGTATAGGTGAAGTATGCGCTCTTACCTGGGAAGATATAGATACTGATAGCGGAGTTATTAACGTAAGACGTACAATACAAAGAATTTATGTCGTTGAAGATGGCGTTCGGCGAACAGAATTAATATTAGATACGCCAAAAACTAAAAACTCAATCCGCGAAATTCCTCTTAGTAAAGATTTATTACGCATACTAAAACCTTTCAAGAAAATAGTAAATCCATCATTTTTCGTCTTAACAAATGATGTTAAACCAACAGAACCACGTACTTACAGAAGCTATTATAAGAATTTGATGAGGGATTTAAATATGCCAGAACTTAAATTTCATGGGCTTAGGCATAGTTTTGCCACTCGCTGTATTGAAAGTAACTGTGATTATAAAACAGTTAGTGTACTATTAGGGCATTCAAATATTAGTACCACTTTAAACCTGTATGTCCATCCTAATATGGAGCAGAAAAAAAAGGCTATAGAGCAGATGTTTAAGACTTTGAGATAATAAAAGAACATGGATTAGGTTGGTTAGTGAAATTTGTTAAATTTGCTGTTAACCTATATTAACACCTAACCTAATCCATATACATTTTGAGTAAGCAGTCCGAACAGGTTTTAGAAGAAAAACTAATTGCACAATTGCAAAAGCTGGGATATAAATACGTTTCGATTACAAATGAAGAATCATTAATTATAAATCTCAAAACGCAGCTCGAAAAACACAATAATATTACGCTTAGTGACGCTGAATTTGATAAGATATTGAACATTCTTAGTAAGGGTTCTGTATTTGAAAAAGCTAAAACATTAAGGGAGCGTCAACATATCATTAGGGATAATGGCGATAACCTGTATTTTGAATTTTTAAATGTTGAGCACTGGTGCCAGAATGAATACCAGGTTATCAATCAGATTGAACAGGAAGGAAAATACAGTAACCGTTATGATGTAACCTTACTCATAAATGGATTGCCCTTAGTACAGATAGAGCTTAAACGGGTGGGCTTAGAAATGAAAGAAGCTTTTGATCAGATAAACCGCTATCAAAAACATAGTTTCGGTGCAGGGAAAGGGTTATTCCATTTTGTACAATTATTCATTATCAGTAATGGAGTTAATACCAAGTACTTTAGTAATTTCGGAACCAATCCTCAGGAATATCTGCAAACTTTTCATTGGACCAACGAGAATAACAAGCCATTAAATAATATACTGAACGGATTTACTGATGCTTTTCTTGAACCTTGCCATGTCAGTAAGATGATATGCAAATACATAGTCTTGAACGAAACGGACAAAAGATTAATGGTCATGCGCCCCTACCAGTATTATGCGGTGGAGAGTATTATAAAGAAGGTAACTGACAACCAGATATTAAACGGTTATAATATTGAGAAGAACGGTTACATATGGCATACTACAGGAAGTGGTAAAACCTTGACCAGTTTCAAGGCCAGCCAAATTTTGTCAAAAATCCCTACCATTAAAAAAGTAGTTTTTGTAGTAGATAGAAAAGACCTGGATTACCAAACGAATCAGGAATATGATAAGTTTAGTAAAGGTTCTGTAAGTTCTGCAACAAATACTGATGACCTTATACAGAAGTTTAATGATCCTAATGTTAGGATTATTGTTACCACGATACAAAAACTAAACAACGCAATATCGGGAAGGAATTTTTCTAAAATGAAAGCTATAAAAGACCTGCGCATGGTGTTTATTTTTGATGAATGCCATCGTTCCCAGTTCGGCGATACCCATAATAATATTGTTGGCTATTTTACCAATATCCAGCTTTTTGGTTTTACCGGCACACCTATATTGGCAGAAAATGCAAACGGCGAGAAAACCACGTCGAGCTTGTTTGGTAAATGTCTTCATAAGTATGTAATTACTGATGCTATTCGTGATGAAAACGTGCTTAAGTTTTCGGTGGAATATATCCAGACATTTAAACAGAAAGAGCATATTATAGACCTGAAGGTGGAAGAGATTGATGAGAGAGAAGTGTACGAATCCCCTCAGCGTAAAGAAGCTGTTGTCGACTATATTATTCAATATCATAATCAAAAAACGCAAAGCAGGAAATTTTGTGCCATGATGTGTGTCCAAGATATCGACGCTGTTATCCACTACTATGAGATATTTAATCGTAAAAAGCTACAGGGTGAGCATAATTTGAAAATTACAACTATTTTTAGTTACGCCCAAAATGAAGATGAGATTGAAAGTAATGTAGTAAAGCAATATAATATTGCTGCCGAACCGCAAGCTGAATATGGTTACACACCTCACAGGCGAGAACTTTTAGAGCGCTATGTGCATGATTTTAATAATATGTTCGGCATGGCTGAGAATGTTCGTGATACAGAAGGATTCTACAACTATTATAATGCGGTTGCAAAGAAATCTAAACATCCTACACATGAATCGGATATTTTATTAGTAGCTAATATGTTTTTAACGGGCTATGATAGTAAAAATTTAAATACCTTGTATGTTGACAAGAATCTTCAGTATCATGGACTGATACAGGCTTTTAGCCGCACTAACCGAATTTTAGACAAAAATAAAACACAGGGAAATATAGTATGCTTTCGTAACTTAAAAGATAAGACAGACGAAGCAATAGCGTTATTCAGTAACAAGGAAGCTATCGATGAAATTATTGTTGAGCCTTACGAGACTTATGTGGAAAAATTTAATCAGGCTGTTCAGAAATTGACAGATTTAGTTCCGGAAGTCGATAGTGTAGACGATTTGTACAGTGAAGAAGACAAGTTGAAATTTATATTAGCTTTCAGGGCAATGATACGGTTGCATAAAAAGATGAGTCACTATACAGAATTTACATGGGATGATCTTGATATCGAACAACAGCTTTTTGATGGTTATACAAGTAAATATTTAGATTTAAAAGAAACTATTGCAGTTGTTCCTACCTCAGAAAAAACTTCTATTCTTAATGATATTGATTTTGAGTTAGAGCTTATTAGGAGAGACACCATAAATGTAACGTACATACTTCAATTGCTTATTAAAGCAAAACAAAATTCAAAAGATAAAAATATTACTGAAGAGATATTCAGCCTATTGAATACGGAAGTTTCACTAAGGAGTAAACGTGAATTAATTGAGAAGTTTATTCAGGAGAGCCTCCCCAACATAGAAGACACAGATACAATTCCTGAAGAATTTGAAAAATTTTGGAATGAACAACAGGAAAAAGCTTTAAAAGTACTTATACAAGATGAAAATCTTTCTGAGGAAAAAACTGAGAAGCTAATTGAGAATTATCTGTTTGCTGAACGTGAACCGCTTCGTAACGATATTTTAGATCTCAGGAAAGAAGGAAGACCAAGTGTCCTTAAATCAAAGGAGGTTGGTGATAGGATATTAAATAAGATTTTAAATTTCGTTGACACGTTTGTTAATGGGATTACTGGAGTATAAAACTTAAGCTCCTTATTAGTAAACATACATAGATCTAATTAACAATAGTATAGACTAATGTCATATCATTTTACTAAAAGTGCAGAAATAGATTTAGTCATACTTTAAAATTCTTCTAGGAAATAGATATCAAATAACCTTACTACTTCCTTAATTTATAGGAATAATATTTCAATCAAAGTTAGGCTTTAGATATTTAATGACAATGTGATATATAGTATTAATCCACTAAACTTATTACTTATTGACTAATTATGGATTTTAACAATTTTAAAACATATAGTGACAGCCCACAAAATGCATTTGAAACTTTTTGTACTCAGATATTTGAACGTTACCTAAGGCGAAAATACGGAAGTGATCTTGAAAAATTCCGTGTGGTTAATGGTGCCGGTGGCGATGGAGGAATCGAGGCATATGGCGAACTAAAAAATGGCAACTTGATTGCAGTACAGGCAAAATGGTTCATTACGGCTATGCAAGATGGTCAGATAGCACAAATAGAAAAATCTGTAAACACAGCTTTAAAACTCCGCAAAAAAATTGTAGAATATATTATTTGTGTGCCTCGATCCCTCAACTCTACCAAAATAGGTAAAGGTAAAATTCCAGTCGCCAATACAGAAGAATCGCGTGTAGATCAGCTTAACGATAAAATGAAATTGTCTTACAACAACACGAAATTTATCTGGTGGTTCGAGCAGGATTTGCAAAATGAATTATTAAAGGGTGATAATGAAGGTATGAATAAATTCTGGTTTGAGCGTGATGTAGTGACCCATAAGCAATTGGTGGATCAGTTCGAGTTGGAAAAAGCTGGCTGGATTGATAAACGCTATATTCCAGAATTACACGGACCCGGTATTATTCAAGAGCATATCCAACAAATATTATTTAGTCAGGATTACCGCAAGGAGTTGCTTGGGCGTGTCTGGGAAACCACTAAGATATTGCAAAATGCAACTCTCCTTATTTCACGATTTACTAACACCCTCAAGGAAGGCGACTCTGTTCTAACGGAACTGAATGCGATACAAACTAATATTGATTATAACTTATCTGCCTTATTGCCATTAATCACAGCGATACAAGAAGGCAATAACAAGCTACCCACTGTTTCAGTTCAACCCATGCCTGTGAGCAGCGATTTGTTTTTAGAGCTGGAGGGATGGCGTCCAAGTGATCTCCAGATTGGCCTGCCCAAACGATTATCAGCAATGCTTGACCGCATCGCCGATCTTGACTTAGTGGTCCTAGTAGACAAAATTCAGGATGAAGTATCTCAATTTGGCCGACTTTTCCTTGGCAATTCCGGTACCGGAAAGACGCACGCGTTTTCCAATACAGTAGATCTTCGTTTGAATCATCAAAAGGTTCCCGCACTAATCATCAGAGCTAAAGGTGCACCAAATGGAGATTGGAAGACTTTATTACAAAAGGCGCTGGATATTAACGACTGGAACAAGAACGAAATGTTATCTGCCCTCGAAACGCTTGCCTTCCGGGCCGACCACCAAGCTGCTAAAGCTCTCAAAGCTGGTGAGGAATTAAAAAATGAGTCGACAAAAGTGATAATATGCATCGATGGCTTAGAGGAGGATACTGACCACTGGCTGGAGTGGTATGCTCGAATAAGAGAAAGCGTTGTCCTCACAGGTCGGTATCCAAGGGTACGTTTTGCATTTACCGCGAGGCCATATTTTCTGAATTACGAGGAATTGCCAGCAGATCCTAATTTCCAGGTAATCGAAATTCCACTCGAGGGTGATATACCGGTTCAGGAAATGGTTGATAAGTATTTCGAGCATTTTGGCATCACGGTTGAGCCAAGATCACTGATCCGTGGTATAGACAGTCTTTATGCATTGCGTTTATTCTGTAAACTATATGAAGGGGAAAAACTAACTGAAGATGACCAGATTCTCATTGCCGAACATGACCTACTCAATGAAAAAATTGACAGGATGGATGAGGAGTACAAAATGACGAAGAACCTCGGCTCAGCACGCAATCCTGTGAGGGAAGCCATCGAAGTGATTGCTGAGATGTTTTACACAAAACCGGCGATATCTCATGCAGAGCTATTTGATTTATTGAAGACCGGTTCTTTGAATTATTTAGCTAACGAGGAAGTGGAAAGAGTCATTGAATTTTTGGTAAATAATGCTTTTATGACTAAAAGCGAAATCCCGATTGGTACGGGCGCAATGAAGAAGAAACAGATAAATTATACGCTAACCTATCAATCTATTATGGAAGTAATCATGGCTGAGAAGTATGTAAATGGTATTATTAATGAAGAATTAACAGCTATACCCGAATTTCTCCGTGCTGTACCAGAAAGTAGAAAGCAAACAGAACAGCAATTGGTTAACCTCCGCATTGTACAAGAGATTACTAACACGCTATTTCATAAACACAACCTCCTAATTGGGCAAAATGATTATTTAAGTGAAGGGATATCACCGGCCATCATTCAGCAATTACAGGCGATGGCATTGATCAAGGCGCCTAAGGATGTAGCCTCCTCATTCAAGGTGAATATTGACAACTTATACTTTAAAGACTACAAAAGCCGTCATTTCGTATTCCAGACACTCATTTATCCTTCGGCAGCGTCGGCAGACAATTATTTCGGTGCAGAATACCTTCATGTTTTATTAATGCAGCAGCCTACAGCAATTGACCGCGACAAAATCTGGCTTGGTATGGATCGCCACGATATTCATGAACTGGGTGAGGATAAAAGCTGGCAATTTTATCGCTACGACCTGCAGGGAGTGATCGACCCAAACGGGGAAGGTGATCTTTATTTGCCCGAATTTTCGCTACATAATGAATACCCGCTTGTATTTGGCTGGGCTCTGGCTTCCTTAGATCAGTCCTTCAGGGAGCGCCTTCGAACCGCGCTGACAGGCTGGGCTATCAAACAACCAAAGGAGTTTAAATTATTACTTGATAAACTATTTCTATGTACTGATCCACAGATACAGGAAGACTTGGCCGCTATAACTTTGGGAGTAGCCTCCAGATTGAAAGATAAGGGCGTATTAAAAGAACTTGCAGAATGGGCACTGGCAAATGTTTTTGCACAACCGGGCGACCACCCCGATATCATTGTCAGGACTGGCTTCCGCTCAGTGGTTGAAAAAGCGTTCTATTTAGGGGCAATTAGCGAAGAACGTGCCCTGCTAGCACGGCCCAGCCAAGTGGAATCTTTCCAATTTATTGCGCTTGACACCGATGCCTTAGCAAAAGGCGGCGAGGAAATCTATCCCATCGTTCATGACTTGGCCTGGTACGTAATCAAACGCTCATTCGATGATTTTCTGGAATACCAGTCTGTGGATAAGAAAACAAAGCCGGCGAATAACGGCGAGAAATTTTTAAAAGCTTACCTTGATCATTTTGGTCTCGAAGACCTTTCGGTTTATGAATGGGCGATCTCAGCTGCTATTGCATATATGAAATCTTTAGGCTTTAGCCGAACCGCAGGTAATGGCAACGGATTTACTGAAGCTAGTCATGGCTCAAAAAGCAAACTGTTTACCCAAGAGGAAAAATACACTTGGCTGGCGGTACATTATATTCAGGGTTATTTAGCCGACTATCTGCCCCATAAAGATACCTCACAGTTTGTAAATGATTATATGCAGATAATAAATGTAGATAACCCTGCAGAATTTTTGGCAATAACGGTTCATGAAGAAATGCCAGATATCGAAGACAACTGGATCGTTAAAGAATCGCTTGCCCCGGAAATGCTAGAAATAGGAACACCGGACGAGCAAGTGAAAGTGGCTGTGGAAAGTGAACCTGTTATTAATTTTAATAGATGGTTACATATCAACGATAAAGATTTGCGCACCGAAGGCACAGATAAAGAATGGCTTGCTCTATTTAATTATACCACCGTTCATGATTCCAAAGCCTATATCCGTTCCAGTGTAGATATTCGTGGTGTGCTTATTGAAAAGGGGCAGATGCCAGCCTTGCTGGATATCGTTAAAAACCATTCTGACCGCAGTACCTTTGTGGAATCTATCGACAGGATGGTTAGTTCACCCGATACAGATATCTATAGCAATCCAACTGATGTGGTATGGATGAAGTGGATTGGCGAAAATTATGATAAAGAAGAATATTACCTACCTCCTGACGGAGAGGAAAAAATCATGCAGTACACAGTGACCAGCGTAACTAAAAATACGGTTGAAGGTGGCGAGGATGAAATATATATACCTTCCAAAGTAGTCAGGGATTTGCTTGGCATCAGTGAGATGTCGCAGCAAATATTTCTGGATGATAAGGAAGAAATTATGGCAATTAATCATATCCTTAGTCGGCCAAATTACGATAAACAGGAAATAACGCTAGTACCAAAAGATGATTTTTTAGCCAAGTTAGTTACAGAAGATAAAGAAATAGTATGGTTCGCCGATCTTTACCGATCTAAAAATGCACTTAATGAGAGTATCAGAAGTGATGAGCACCCAATGAAGACCCGTAAATATATGGTATGGTATGAGAACGGCGAGCTGAAGTGGGAAAAATTTTGGGATGCTCGATTTTCAAACAAACGTGATGATGATTCTGAAGAAGGATAAGAAATATAAGACTATGATTTATGCGTTTTACACAAATTATATAAATTTTGAAGTATTGCCATAATCTGAGGCATAAAGTTCGAGAACGTGATTACAAGTCTTCTTTTAAAACCTAATAGTATAAAATTATCAGCTATATTATGAACTATCGATATAATTATATAGCCAGCATGTCGAATATTTTTTGTATTTTTGCATGAATTTTAAATTTAAATTTCTTGCATTTGGTATGTAATTTGCACTATCTTTATGTAAAGAATAAAACAATGAAAAAGTCAACAGAACTCAGAAAACATCTTAGGCGAGGGAACGTATACAGACGGAATGATCTTGAAAAATGGTCTAATTCGGTTGATAGACATCTTACCGAACTTTTAAGTGACGGAACGTTACAAAAACTTTCGCAGGGTCTGTATTATTACCCAAAAGAATCAGCTTTTGGAATAGTCCCCCCTGATGAAAAAGTTTTGGTTCGCAGTTTTCTAAAGGGCAGTAAATTTCTCCTCACATCGCCGAACGACTATAACAGGCTTGGAGTTGGTACAACTCAGCTTTACAATAAAAGGGTTGTTTATAATAAGAAAAGACATGGCGAACTTGAATTGGGAGGTCGAAAGTTTTTCTTTCATATAAAACCCCGTTTTCCGAAAGAAGTAACTCAGGAGTTTTTACTTGTGGATTTGGTTAATAATCTTGATGCGCTTGCTGAAGACACTAAACTGGTTTTATCAAAAGTTCAAAGTAAGATCAGAACATTAGATATGGAAAAACTTCGCCAAAACGTAAAAGCCTATGGTAGTATAAAAGCTAAAAAACTATTTCTGCCGATGCTAAACACACAATGTAATCAAAGCTATGCCTAAGAAGTACCTTCATGAACATTCTGATTTTGTTAGCCTACTGGAAATTATAGAAAAAGAATCAGGAATTCAGATTCAGCTAATCGAAAAAGATTACTGGATTATGCACGTGCTTTATGGGCTGCAAAAGCAAGGTTTAGATTTTGAATTAAAAGGAGGTACATCATTATCAAAAGCGTATAAAATAATAGACAGATTTTCGGAGGACATTGATATACACATCAAACCACCTGCTGATTTAGCAGTAGACGAGAATCCAAAGAAGATTAAAGACAAAAGTGTTCAGTCCCGGAAAGAATATTACGATTGGCTTACAAATAATATTAAAATCGATGGTATTATTTCTGTTGAGCGGGACTATGATTTTGATGACGAGTCTTATTATCGTAGCGGCGGCATCAGGTTATACTATGAGTCGAAAACAGGTTACGTAAAAGGTCTAAAAGATGGTATTTTGCTGGAAGCTGGCTTTGATACGGTAACACCTAATTCAAAAATCTCAATAAGTTCTTGGGCATACGACAAGGCTGAAGCCAATACAAAAGTTTCTGTTCTCGACAATAGAGCAGTTGATATCGCCTGTTATCATCCTGGTTATACTTTTGTTGAAAAATTACAAACGATTGCAACGAAGTATAGGCAGGAGCAAAACGGTGCCGAAGTTCGCCCAAACTTAATGCGACAATATTATGATGTATATTCTTTATTAGCGAATAAAGGGGTTCAGGAATTCATCGGCACACCTGAATATTTCGAGCATAAGAAAACGCGCTTTCCAAAAGCTGATCTTGAAATCCCGATTTTAGAAAATGAGGCCTTTCTTTTAAATAATCCTGAAATAAGGGAAGCTTGTAGAAAACGCTATATCGCAACTGCTTCATTGTATTATAATGGTCAACCTGATTTTGATGACTTATTGGACCGCATAAAAGCAAATATTGAAAAATTATAATTGTCTTGACAGGTTAACAGGTTAGTATATAAAACCTGAAATTTAATGTACAAAATATGTATCTGTACAGAAGAATTTTAGCTCCGTAAAAAGTAGGTTTAAGATGATTTTAGAAATAGTGTAGAAGTTTATGGCACAGCCAACGAACTTTAAAAAATATAGTAATGAAGCAGGTTTTAGGTTATACGTTCGAATCCCTCATTATCCCTACAAAACAACAAAGGGTTATACTGGTATTTCAGTAATGATTTTTGTTTTTGGTACTAAGTAGAGCGGTACTATTTACTGTGGGTTCTTTAAAAACATTTTACAGCCTTGGTTACAGGGAGACAGATCTCTGAATAAGATTTCTGTAAATAACTACAATACCGCAAAGATTCATTTTCGATAGTGCTCCCGGATACACAAAATGTATGACACTAGTAAATGTAATGGATCTAATGTTTGGTGCTTTGATAATTATACTAAATGAATTTAAAAATTCATTTAGTATAATTATTTGATAGATAAAGGATTATAAACTTAATGCAAAGTTAGATAAAAATAGATATAAGATTATTTTCTTACATCGAATAATTTTCTTAATTTTGCACTGTGATTTAATAATCATTTATACACTGCGCAGTTTATAATTAACTTCTTGTCCTCTAAACAGGGAGAACAACTTCACTTTAATATTTGCCTTTTTATTCTCAAATGAGCAAGAATGAAATTGCTTCAACTTTATTTAAATTTATTAGTTTACGAAATCCTCAGTTGCCCGATCCGGAGGATATTAAAGTAAAATTCAGTCAACAGGATGAACAACTTCAAACAGGAGTCTTTTTTGATACTGTTTTAAACAGGCCGGAAGGGCAGTCTAAAGGAGAGGCATTAGCCAATGCAGCTGCAAAACTAACGACAATTCTTAATGAAAATGATGTAAAGGGTTTATCAACAAATCTTTATGACTTTTCTGAATGGGTAGTGCGCAACAAAAGTTCTTATGCTGATGATGAACTTACTTCAAAAGTTAAAGCTCTTACAGCCTTAACAGAAGCAGATGAGCAGAAACTTTGGGACAATTTATTTTATCAGGTAGTAACGGCAAAATCTTTTAATGATAAAGAAGCTGTTATGAAAATGCTTTTAGGTCAGCATATCGTATCTGGATTTAAGGAGTCAGACAAAGAGCTTAACAAAAAGCTTGTTAATGCCCGTATAGTACTTCCGGCGGTATTATTTAGTGACGATACTGTAAAGGAAGAAGAGGTTCCTGACAGACCGGATGTGATTGAGGAAGCACCCGATAGTCATATGACTAAAAAAATGGCTGCTAATAAAGCTAAGTATGATGCCCAAAAGATAGAAACATTTAAAAATGAGCTAGATGTTATTGAAGCAGATTATCGTAGAAGGTATGATGAGTCTTACAAGGCAGCAAGAGAAAGTTACGAGGAGACTATAGCACCAACTATGGATACGTATTATGCTGATCTAAAAGCTGCTCAGGCACAAAGCTGCAGCGTTAGACAATCAGAAGCTTATGATCCTAATGATCCCTGCCAACAACCCGAAGTGGTACCTTTCCCTAAATTGCCTGAATTTAAATTTTCTTTTGAAAGAGAAATAGATTTTCCTCTTTTAGTACAAAAGCTAAGTTACGGTAGCTATGGTTGCTTAATGGAAGCCTTAAGTGGGGACGAAGCTTTTGAGCTACCGGATAACTCAGGAACTCCAACAATTGCAGCTACAACCGCTCCAATAAGTGTACTAATTTCAGACACTTTTGACGGTCTCAAGAAGCAGCTTAACCCTCTTTTGAGTAAAAAACTAAATACTTTAAAAGAGAATTTAGTAGTTAAACCTCCAAAATTAAGTATTGGAGGAACTTTAATTGATACAACAATAGGTAAAACCAGTGTTGATGAAGGGAACTTTAAAGTATATGGTTTCCGTTCTGGCTATACATTTACTTATAGTATTTGGGCAGGTTTAGCACCAAAAGAGGAAGTTGTAAAGGCTGTTATTAATGGTTATGATGGGCGTCCTGTAAAAACAATAACAAAGCTATCTCCCAAAACCAGTCGAAATGGTGTAACTGTAGAGTTGGAAAATCTTTTTGATTTTACCTTTGAAGGAGGTTCTGTATCTAGTCCTCCAAAATTTGATATCGAGCTGCATCTTAATAATGGTAATATAAAATACATTAACAATATTAAGAGTTTATTGGATAAGGTAGCAGTTTCAGGAACGTTAGTGTCATCTAATGGACCATCTAATCAAACTATACCGGTTAGTAAACCGTTTACAGCTTCAGGTTTTGGTTTCAGGCAAATTGGTATTGCTGATTATTTAAGGGTAGAGCAATCAGTACAGTGTTATGTTGAGGGAGAAGTGTCACACATAGAAAATGTAATGGCACGTGCCTACAGGGAAAAATCTACCCGCAGACTTGTTCGGACAGAAGATACTACAAGTACTTCTTCAGAAACAGAAAAAGAAACTCTTACAGACACATCAACAGCTGATCGTTATGAACTACACAGCGAAGTAGCAAAAGTGATACAGGAAAGTAAAGATGTTTCAGGTAGCACAAATTCAGGATATAGAAATGGAGCTACTTCTTTCTATGTAGATGCCGGTGTTGGTTTTGCAAACAGCTCTTCCCAGGAAAACAGTAACTCTATAGCAGTAACTCAGGCAAAAGAAGTTACCGAAAGAGCACTGGACAGGGTTGTAGCCAAAGTTAAGGAAGAGCGTATACGTAAAGTTATCGAAGAGTATGAAGAAAATAACAAACATGGTTTTGATAACAGGCGTGGTAACGAGCATGTTGTAGGTGTTTACCGTTGGGTAGATAAACTGTATAAAAACCAGGTGTTTAACTATGGCAGACGCCTTATGTTTGAGTTTATGATACCAGATCCTGCTAAACTTCATATTCTTGGTATGAAAGAAGAGGCAGAATCTAACAATGGTACTCTGTTAACAGAGCCTGTAAACCCTGTTACCTTCACTGATAGTGACTTGAGGATAGGCAGTGCCGGAGTACTTACTGAGGCAAAGGCTAATTACTGGGCAGCTGTTTATAATGTTGAACTGGAACCATACCCACAGCAATATAAAACTGTAGGTAAGTCGCTTGCCTATGGTAAAGACTTAGCGAACCCGAAAGATCAAACATCTGGGGTAGGACTTAAGGATGATATAGAACTGCCGGAAGGTTATGAAACCGTTTCATGGACAGCTTCGGCAAATGGTAAAACAGAAGCTCATGCAAGTGTAAGAATTGGTGTTGGAGGAACAGTTTATACTAATAATTCACCTACACTTTCTTATATAAATAAACCATTAACAGGCTTTGTAGAAAGCTTACCAATCTCAGTTTCTGCCGATCGTTACTGGTCGTTCAACATGCAAGTTTCTGTAAAATGTCAGCCAACGACTGATTATATTAATACCTGGAAACAAATTTCCTTTAAAGCAATTATGGATGCCTATAATGAAGCATTAGCACAATATCAGGATGCAATTGCACAGGAAAAAGCAAAAGAGGTAACTACAAAACAAACAAACCCAGGCTTCTTTAGGGATATTGAAAACCTTGTATTAAGGAAAAACTGTATTGCTTACCTTTTAAATGAAACCAGCGGAGCAAATAATACTTATGGTAAAAACATGGGTAATTCGGCTCAAAACTCATTCTCAGACTACGAAGTTGCCTTAAACGCTAACCTTACAGCTTACGGTAATTTTGCTAAGTTTATGGAACAGGCTTTTGAATGGGACATCATGTCTTATAACTTTTATCCGTATTACTGGGCGCCAAAAGATTCCTGGAAGCAAAAATACCAGTTTGATGAAACCTCCGATCCTGTATTCCGTAGTTTTATACAGGCAGGTATGGCACGCGTTATTGTAACAGTACGACCGGGCTTTGAAGAGGCAGTGTATCACTTTATTAAAACCGGTGCTATATGGAATGGCGGACAGGTACCTGTAATTGGTGACGATAACTATATGGGGGTTGTAGACGAGGTAAGAACAATCCCTGCAGAACCGGTAGGTAAAGCATGGATTACCCGTGTACCTACAGATCTTACCATACTACAGGCGGGTAGTATAGGACTTAAAGTAGACAAAGCTTTACCATGCGACTGTAGCGGAATTGATGATTTTGAAAACCCTGAAGCAATACCGTGTGACTCTAATTTTGAAATCACAAATACAGTGATGGAGCAAAATGCTTTAAGTGGAGATACAGATACTACTCAACCCGGTCAAAAAATAACATTTACGATTAAAGGAATTGACAATTTTCAGGGTGTTGAAGACTATGTGATATCAAACTATCAGCTCCCTATGTTATTTAATTGTGGTGATACAACTGTAACTGTTGAAAACCAGGGATGGGACGAGCAGGAATCTTCAGAGCCGCTATATCAACATTTGGCGCAGCAGCTTTCGCTTGTTCCAGGAGTTACGGTTACTCAGTTTACCGAAAATTCAAGACCGGATAATTTACGTTTCACTATAGATAGTGCTAAGCATCAGTTATTTGTTTTTGATAATATAGTACCTATGGATGAAACGAAAGCAAACATCAAACTTGCTATTACAACAGAAAACTTAACTGTTACTGAAGTTAGAGATCCATACAAAGTTTATGATGCACAAAACGTACAGCTTACTATAGATGATATATATGTGCCTTTAAATATTAACCGATTTTTAAGCTAATTATTTTTATTACAGCACCCTGTTTAATGGGTGCTGTGTTTTTTGAGTAATAAAATAATTAGCATGTCCATAAATAATTGTTTATGAGATATGTAAATGGTTTCATTTAAATGTGAAGGCTAAAGTTTTCTCTAAATCATTTAATAATAATTTCTCTTCTATGAATTGATGGGAAAAAGAAAAGAAATTTTCGTTTAATGATATGATGATTATACAAAATTTCGACTAAAAAAAATTGTTAATAATTAGTAGAAGATAAGGCTTGTAAGCTTTACTATAGTTATATAGCTATAAGGAAAACTATGGGATTAAGTCTGTTAGAGATGTTTGTATAAAGAAACCATAATTAAAAAGTTGTTATAATATTTCAGTAAAAAGATAAGCCTGTTTTTAATTGACAGGTGCTTTATTATGGATTTTATTAATTTAATTCCTTTTCCGGAAAACCAAACAGATGGTTTTTCGTTTAACCCGGAATCAGGGTTTCCTCCTCCCGATAGCGACAACCAATCAACCCAATCCAAATTTCCGAAATTTCCGAATGAAGTTGATTTTAGCAATTTAACAACTAAGCAGATAGGAGATCAGTATTATGAAAAACCAATTATTAATAATGATGGAGTAATTATATATGTAGATCCGGAAGATAGTGATCTTGAAACCATAATACTAGATGAGGTTGTTATAGAAAACAATAGGTTTTTTATGGATTTTGATGGTTTGAGTGTTGTATTATATGCAGGCAGGGATGGAGCACGTTTACTAGACCAGTATAGCAGGACCCAGGTTGGTTCTAAAGAAATTGCTCTCTTTTTAGAGATTGATGATAGTACAAATTATTTTGGGAGTGTTATGAGAATACTTGCAGGAAGTCAGATTAACTCTGTCAAAGGATTGCCTCATAAAGAAATAGCCCGGTTTGCACAATCAAAAGGGGTAAGTATATCTGCAAGAGATATGAAAGATTTTCTGAAGGAAAAACTTGATGGAAGCAAGGGTGGAGTTATACGTTTTTTGATGAAATGTATCTCTAGTGTAGCTAAGGTAAGTACATTTATTTTTGATGGTCTTGCAGAATTTTTTGATAAAACAATTCCTGATGTACTTGATGTTTTTAGGATTGAAGATGATGGATGGAATAGCGATAGTTATTTTTTTATCCCGGATAAACTTATAGCATTTTTAGATGACCCGGATAAAAATAACTCAACGGTCGTTTTTAATAAAATTATTAATCCGTTTTTTAAAATAATTGAAAACATTTCAGGAGCCGGATTAAAGTGTATAGATTTATTAGAGAAATTTCTGCCTGATAAAGTTTATAAAAAAATCAGAAAAGTAATTGAAAGTATTAATGTTCAAATAAAAGATATCAAAACTTATTTTAAAGAAAGTATTGATGTTTTTCTACAAATGCTGTCAACTTCATTAAAAGCATTTAATGCTATGCTTTGCGGCTTTGTAAATAGTATTGTAGATTTTGTTAAGGGTATTTTCCAGATTATAGGAATTATATTTACTATAACGTCAGAAATAGTTAAGATTTCTGACAACCTCCTTTTTTATACAGAGTATATATCCGAAATAATAGAGAATTTTATAGGTGCTATAGTAAATATAGATTATCCGGGACTCTTTAAACAAATGCTTAAGGCTCCCGTTAAAATATACAACAGTATCAAAAAGTTTTTACAAAATGGCATTAGTATTGATATAGATGTTGTTGAAGTATGCTATTATGTAGGTTATATAATAGGCTTAATTGTTCAAACTATTTTAGAGATTCTGTTTACCGGCGGTACGGTAACTGTGGCAAAAATAGCAGAGCATCTCAAAGCACCGTTTGTAGCTGTTGGTAATATAATAAAAACAGCAGTTAAATCAGCAAAAACTGTTTTTCAAAGAGTCTTAGATTTTATAAGCTTTATTGTCTCTAAACTAAAAAAACCTAAACAGTTAATTGATGATTTCATTAAGTTTGTAGATGAGCTTTTAAATGGCGTAGGAGAGAAGAATAGGCTTGATAATATTGATAATTACCTTGAAGAGTATAACGGTGCCTCGGCCATAGTGAGGGGGCGTTACAGAGGGCAGGTTATTGATAAGGTCTCTTTGTCTAAAATTTCCGACTATTTAAAAAAACTGAATGTAGAGTTCCAAATTGGTTCTGCAAAAGGTTCTGTAAAAGTGGACGGGTTTGTATATCCTAGCGGTAAAGTCTATGTTTTAAAGCCCGGTCAAGGTGCTTTATTTATTACTGATGGAGTGAAAAAAAGAATAGTATTACGCGAAAATGCAACTGTTTATGAATTTCTGCATGAACTTATGCATCTAAGGGATTGTGAGATTAGAGGTATGATGGGGTTTAAAAGCATAAGTAGATATGAAAAGGAAAAGTTTGTTTTTGAAAAAATGTTGTACTATCGCAAATTCCTAAACAGGAAAGAGTTACATCATGCTAAAGGATATATTGATGAAGTTTGTTATAGATATGGGTATGAAGACCTTAATGAATTTGGCTTCAATGTAAATACTATACCTTTAAAAAGGCAAAAAATAAATATTAATAAAATTTTAAATTTAGAATAATGATATCACCAGAAAAAGCAGTAGAAATAGTAAAAGATTATCTTGATAGGAATAAAGTAAACTATATTAGAGTAGTAGAAAACGTGAGAA
>NZ_WOWP01000058.1 GCF_009741375.1 Flavobacterium rakeshii | reverse complement strand
TCCTTTTGTCTTGAAACAAAAGAACCAAAAATTCAAGGCTCGAACTCTTTAGACTAAAAATTATTTCATTCGTCTAAACCATCCGAACTCGGCTTGCCTCAAACACCGGATGCTTATTAACGTCTCATTTATAATTTTCTTACGTCACAGAGTTTAATGCCAGTAGGGGGTTGATGAAAAATAAAAGCCCCGTTATTGCGGGGCTTTATATATAAATTTAAGTATGTCTTATTTTAAAGAACCTACCATGTCTTCAGGTTTAACCCAAGCGTCAAAATCTTCAGGAGTCACATAACCTAAACGTACAGCCTCTTCTTTAAGGGTAGTACCGTTTTTATGTGCTGTTTGAGCAATTTCGGCAGCTTTGTAGTAACCAATTTTAGTATTAAGCGCAGTTACAAGCATTAATGAGTTGCTTACAAGCTCGTTGATACGAGTGTGGTTTGGCTCAATTCCTTTTGCACAGTGCTCGTTAAAAGATACACATGCATCACCAATTAATCTTGCTGACTGTAGGAAATTAGCCGCCATAACCGGTTTGAATACGTTAAGTTCGTAGTGACCCTGAGTACCACCTACAGTGATAGCCACATCGTTACCCATTACCTGAGCACAAACCATAGTTAAAGCCTCACACTGAGTAGGGTTAACTTTACCCGGCATTATAGATGATCCCGGTTCGTTTTCAGGGATAAGGATTTCTCCAATTCCCGAACGCGGACCAGATGCAAGCATACGGATATCGTTAGCTATTTTATTTAATGAAACAGCAAGTTGCTTTAATGCACCGTGAGTTTCCACAATAGCATCGTGTGCAGCAAGAGCCTCAAATTTGTTCTCTGCAGTTACAAAAGGATGTCCTGTAAACTTAGCGATGTACTCAGCTACTTTTACATCATATCCTTCAGGAGTGTTAAGTCCTGTACCTACAGCAGTACCACCAAGGGCAACTTCTGATAGGTGAGCTAAAGTATTTTTAAGTGCTTTTAAACCGTAGTTAAGCTGTGCTACATAACCTGAAAGCTCCTGACCTAAAGTTAGGGGAGTAGCATCCATAAGGTGTGTACGGCCTATTTTTACTACGTTCATAAACTCCTGAGACTTTTTGTGTAAAGTATCACGAAGTTGCTCTACACCCGGAATAGTGATTTCCACAACAGCTTTGTAAGCAGCAATGTGCATACCTGTAGGGAAAGTATCGTTAGAAGACTGGGATTTGTTTACGTCGTCGTTAGCTTTAAGTACCGGCTCCCCTTCGCCAATTTTACCTCCGGCAAGAACCTGAGCTCTGTTTGCAACAACCTCGTTTACGTTCATGTTACTTTGCGTACCCGAACCTGTTTGCCATATTACAAGCGGAAACTGATCGTCCAGTTTACCAGCAAGGATTTCGTCGCATACCTGAGCGATAGCATCACGCTTCTCTACAGATAGTACGCCTAAATCGTGGTTAGCATAGGCAGCAGCCTTTTTAAGGTAAGCAAAACCTTCTACGATTTCTTTTGGCATAGAAGCGGCATTACCTATCTTAAAGTTGTTTCTTGAACGTTCGGTTTGTGCGCCCCAATACTTGTCTGCAGGGACTTTCACTTCACCCATGGTGTCTTTTTCTATTCTGTATTCCATTTTTTGTGTATTTATTGTAATTCAGTTTGATTTGGTTTTTTAAAACGTAACTGACTGATGTTGTGAACGCGTTTTAAAAACTCAGCCAAAAATAAGCAATATCACCAGGTATTGAAAACGATTTCATAAAATTATTTTGTGTGTTTTTTGGTTTTTTGTGTTGGTAAAAATAAATTTTAGGATTATCTTTGGCGTGAATTAGAATAAACATATATACGATCATGTTCGAATTTCATCAATACTTAGGTTTCTTAGGCTTTCTAACTATTTTAACAATAGGATTTTGGTTAATGATGTTCCTTGTAAGCTTCGTGTTTTACTGGGTAGGCGGTGCAACCGTTGAATTAATCAAAGAGAAAAGAGCTAACAGAAATAGCGAAAACTAATAAAAGCTGCCTCAGGTAGCTTTTTTGGTACAGGCAATGATGTCTGCCTTGAACCGCCCTTCACAGGGCTGATGGCGTCTACAGTTACGGCAATTGCCGTGTAGATGTATTATATAAACAAGGTAACATGAATAAACAATCTTTAAAAGGACTCATTGCATCTGTCGAACAGATTCCACAATTTTTTTATCTTTTAAAGTGGCTGCTTATTTCGGCAATTGTCGGGGTATTGTGCGGTTCTGCTTCTGCATTCTTTTTAGTCTCGCTTGAATGGGCTACAAATTGGCGTGAAAACCATATTTGGATTATTGCTTTACTACCACTGGGTGGACTCATAATCGGACTCTTATATCATTATTTTGGCAGTAGTGTTGTTAAAGGTAACAATATGCTGCTGGAAGAACTCCATACCCCCAAACAGGTTATTCCTTTCCGTATGGCGCCACTGGTGTTGTTTGGTACTATTGCCACACACTTTTTTGGTGGTTCTGCCGGGCGTGAGGGTACTGCCGTGCAAATGGGTGGTGCTATTGCCGATCAGCTTACCAAACTTTTTAAAATGCGTCCGCGTGACCGTAAAATACTTATTATTATAGGTATTAGTGGTGGTTTTGCATCTGTATTCGGTACACCGTTGGCGGGAGCTGTTTTTGCGCTTGAGGTTTTGGTTTTGGGAAGGATGCGTTATGAGGCAATACTACCAAGTTTCCTTACGGCTGTGGTGGCTAATTATAGCTGCCAGATATGGGGAGTAGGGCACACGCATTACCATATTCCTTTTGTTCCCGATATGACTCCGATTAACTTGCTGTTAGCGGCCGGAGTAGGTATTGCATTTGGACTTACAGCTATGCTTTTTTCCCGAATGACACACTTTTGGGGTGAACTTTTCAAATCAAAAATCAGTTATTCTCCGTTACGACCTTTTGTGGGAGGTATAGTAATCGCTGTTGCTGTATTTGCAATTGGTACTACAAAATATATAGGTTTAGGTGTTCCTGTAATTGTAGATGCTTTTAATCAGGATCTTACTTCATACGACTTTCTTCTAAAAATTCTGTTTACTTCTTTTACCCTTGGCGCAGGTTTTAAAGGTGGGGAAGTAACGCCATTATTCTTTATAGGAGCTACACTGGGTAATGCACTGGCATTTTTTGTACCGTTACCTTTGGCATTACTGGCAGGTATGGGATTTGTGGCTGTTTTTTCGGGAGCTACTAATACGCCAATTGCCTGTACGCTTATGGGTATAGAACTTTTTGGTGCCGAAAGCGCCGTGTTTATCGCTATTGCGTGTGTGGTTGCTTACCTGTTTTCAGGACATACGGGAATTTATTCTGCACAAATAGTAGGTAGTTCCAAGCACCTGTTGTTTGGCAGGGAGCAAAATAAAACACTGGCTACCGTAGGCAGTTCACGTAAGGAAAGAAGAACCAATTATCTGGCTACTCTGTTTGCCGGAAAATAAATACTGATTACCGCACCTTCATCTAAATTACCTGTTGCCGATATGTACCCGTTGTGGTTTTGTACTATCTTTTTACAAAGTGCCAGTCCAACCCCAGATCCTTTATATTCTGAAGAAGAATTCAGCCTTGTAAATATATTAAAGATCGATTCGGCATATTCCTGCTCGAAACCTATACCGTTATCGGCTACATAAACCAGTCGGTATAACATTTTGTCTGTATCATTATGTACTACCGGTACAGCTTCCGCAGATATTTTTACTACAGGGTTTCTGTCGTGAGCTGAATATTTGATAGAGTTGCTTATAAGGTTAGAGAACAGCTGTTTTAAAAGGAATGGTACTCCCTGTATTACAGGAAGCTCATCCACCTGTACCTCGGCCTGTTTTTCTTCGATAGTTTCATGTAATTCAGTAATTACATCGTTAACAATATCGGTAAGGTTAACCGGTTCAAAGTTGCTGTCTTCGTGTTTTAAGCGTGTGTATTTAAGGATGTCTATCAGCAGGTTTTGCATCCTGTTAGCCGAACTGTTCATTCGCCTGATAGAATCTTCCACCTTTTCCGGGATATCCTTTTCGGTACTCAATATACGTGACGATATAAGCTGGATTTTACGTAACGGTTCCTGTAGGTCGTGTGTGCTTATCCAGTTGATGTTTTCAAGCTCCGAATTGGTTTCCTTTAATAACTCACTCAGTTTTCGGTATTTTTCCTCTTCCTGAGTAATGATTAACAGGTTAATTTGCCTTTGCAGGCTATAAGCATAAGTAGCCGCTGTATCAAGCTCGGGTTTTTCCCAGGGCTTGCTCTGGCAGTCTACTATTTCCTTCCAAAGTTTAAAAGAGTTTCTTGGAGAAAGCCCTTTTTCGTCTTTAATTATTGATTTATTTGGATCTCCGGCCCAATTTACTTCCTTCTTGGTTTCGGGTCTGTACCATATAATACAGTTGTTACTTTCTATATCAAGAGAATGATATATTAGTCCCGAAGCATCTTCACATATATCTTTATATTCCGGTAGCAGGCTAACTAACTTATCGGTATGTGTATGTCCGTTTTGGGTATATGTTGCCAGCCAGCTGGATAGCTTTTGTATTTCCTCATCAGGAGGAGTAAGTCCGTTTTTGTATACTGTGTTATTAATTAGTATTGAAACCCCCGATGCATTGCAAAGTTCCAGTAAATGTGGTGAGGCTATAAGCTCATCAAAAGTATGGTTCTCTGTTATGGAAATAGCGTTTAATTTCTCAAGTGCTGTATTTGTTTTTTGAGACAGTTCGTACTCCTCATTTTTTTGCCTAAGGTCAATTTGAGAGGTAATAAAATGCCCTTGTAACTGAGCTGCCAGCCTTAATTCGGGCGACAGGTTTTTAGGCGAATAATGGTGGCAGGCAATAAGTCCCCAAAGTTTTTTCTGGTAAATAAGCGATATGGTAAGCGTGGCGCCAACTCCCATATTGTGCAGGTATTGCACGTGGATAGGTGAGGTGCTTCTTAAAATAGACAGGCTTAAATCCAGGTTTTTATCTTCACTATCATCTAAGGTATATACCGGAACCGGAGTATAATCAACATCGGTAATAATACGTAACAGGTTTTGCATGTATAGTTCGCGTGCCTGCTTAGGTATATCAGTATGTGGATAATGAAGTCCTAAAAACGGCTCAAGGTCTTCGCGTACGCTTTCGGCAAAAACTTCTCCGTTATAATCTTTATCAAAACGATAAATCATTACACGGTCATATCCTGTAATATCGCGTGTTCCTTTGGCTACAAGCTGACACAATTCCTTAAAGGTATTGGTATCGTGCATGTAAGACAGAAACTGTGATGTTTGATTGTATTCGCGGGAAGCGTCTATTTCGTTTACGCTTGCCGGTTCGGCCTCAATAATATAAAGGGAATCGCTTTTGTGAACCGTACATACAAAATGCTTATCAAGCAGACTTATTTTAAGCAGACTTGATGAAAGCATCAGCTTTTTTTCAATATAGCTTTTAAGGTCAGTAAGTGCCTGTTCGCCAAAAACAGCATTAAAGGTTTTACCTAATGCCTGCTCATGGCTAACACCGGTAAAGTCTTTACTGTTACCGCTGCAAAATTCTATTTTGTAAGTGTTGGAGTGAACAGCAATTAGGAATCCGTGTGGCTGAATGCTTCCCGGAATATGTATGGGTTCCTGTTCACAATTAGTAAGGTTTACAATATCACGATTTACGATATCCTTTATATTCATAAACTAATGGGGGTTAGTTTTGGGTAAAATGCCTGCTAATGGTATTAAAGGCATATTCTGCCCCGGCTATTATTTGATCTTCGTTGTTGTGCTCTTCCTCATAAGCTGTTAATGCGTTAAGGAAAGATTTCCACATACTACCTGTTTTATTACCGTAGCCGGCAAAGTAAGCAGTTCCGTTATCTTCGGTAAGGCCTAAAGCAGTGTTGATATTTTTTAATATAATCCTTCCGCCAAGCGAAGAACCTTCAATAACATACAGTATCCCCATCCTGAAAGCAGGTGACATAGCTTCTATGTTTTCAAAAGGCTTTTGGTTTTGCATTTTAGCATAGCCCAGCGCACTGAAGTCACTTTCTATAAGGGCTGCTTTGTTACGTTCGGCAATATCGGGCATAATAGAGGTAAGGGCAGGAAAAATCTCTTCTTCTGCCTGCTTAACCACATCATGCATAAGGTTTAGGTAAAATAAATACTGGGAAGCTGTTACTTCAGGATCCATTATTGATTCTGAAACAGGAAGCCTTTCCAGGTTTGTATGGGCTACCGATGTTTTAGTACGTAATCTTTCTAAAAACGTTTCGGCAGTCGTAATATCATTATTCATAATAAAAATATCTTCTTAGGTAAAGTATACGAAGTCGTTAGTCTCTACAGTGAACTTATCCCAGTTTATTTTAAGGGTATGTTCTATAGATTTTTTAAGCTTATCAAAAGCGCCCGACTTAGGTACATAAAAAGAGGCTCCAAGGTCTTTACTCTGCTGTATGGTAATATCATCACTTGAGGTAGAGAACATTACCACAGGTAAATCTTTATGCTTCTCTGACTCGCGCATGCGTCTTAATGTTTCCAGTCCGTTCATGCCCGGCATATTAATGTCTAAGAATACCAGGTAAGGAGTGGGAGGCGGGTTGTCTAAAGCGTGCAGTAACTCTTCGCCGTTGCGTTGCGTAACCACTTTTACATTAGTATCTATGATATCGATAATTTCCCTGAAGAAATCAATATCTTCCTGGTCGTCATCGGTATAAAATATTGTTAGTTCATTATTCATGGCCTATTAATTTTAAGCGGGTTTGAAACAAATATAGTTTAATTAATACCGAATATCTGTTTACAAGCTGTTAATATTAGAGTTGCAGTGAGTTATGCAGAATGTTATAACATCCCTGCTTTAAATTATAAATACTTTACTTACTAAAAATTCAGTATAAAACTGTCTTTATTCAGTCCGTCTGTAATATACTGCCAGTTAATGTGAATTACATCTGAAAGTATTTTTTTCAGTTCGGTAAAATCCGAAGGTTTTTTGATGTATACATTAGCCCCCGAGATAAATGTCTGTTCCACATCATGATCTGAAGAAGAGGTGGAGTATATAGCTACCGAAATATTTTTAAGTCGCTCACTGTTCCTTATTTCCTTTAAACATTCCATCCCTGATTTTCGGGGCATGTTAAGGTCAAGAAAAATAATGTCCGGCAGCGGATTTTCCTTAACCACAAGGTGATTCATTAGCGATACCCCATCGTTAAATGTGGTTAGGGTATACTTTATTTTAACCTCCTCGAAGGCTTCGGTAAAAAACAGACGATCGTCTTCGTCATCATCTGCCAGCATAATGTGTAAGTGAGTATGTAGCATGTAGGCTTATATATTATTTTCTGCTATTCTTTTTTGCCTCATTATTTTTTGAAAGGTGGTAGGAGTAACTCCGGTTATATTTTTGAACTGCTGCGACAGGTAAGCGACGCTGCTGTAGTTCATCATGAACGAAATTTCGGTAAGGGAAAGACTTTCTGTCATTAACAGCTGTTTTACTCTTTCAATTTTATGTAGGATTATAAAATTTTCTATGGATATAAAGGTAACTTCCGAGAACACCTGTGACAGGGTGCGGTAACTTTCATTAAGCTTTTCAGAAAGGTAAGACGATATTTTTAACGACTGTACTCCCTTATCTGCATAAAGCATCTCTATAATGGCATTTTTTATTTTTTGTACCAGTATGCTTTTTTGATTGTCAACGATTTCAATGCCATATTCTTTTAAGGAATCAATCAGTTGATTGTATTTTTCCATCGGGATGTTTTCCCTGAATTTGACATATCCGGGTTCGGTTACTTTGCAGTCAATTTCAAATTTGTCTAATTGCTGCTGTAGCAGAACTTTACACATCTGGTCTATGTTGTATTTTATGTAAAGCTCCATTAGTTGTCCTTTAATTAGCGAGTAAAATTAATAATTTTTATTAACATGTGTTTAAGCACGCCGCTTTTCATAGCTGTCCGATAGACTAATATTGTAAGGTGTGTTTTTTTAAAAAATTTAGTGTCAGTATTTTAGGTCTTTTTTATAAATTTAGAGAACCTTTAAATCTTAACATTCTGCCCTGTGCAGTGTATAGCAAGGTTATTAACCCTAAATGCAATATAATAAATTATGCTGTTTTTTCAAATACCTCCTCCCGATGGCGGGATAATTTATACCGAAACAAACATGGATAACCTGTTTCCCGAACCGTTAAACGCCATTACCTCAATACTATTTTTGTTTTTGGCCTTTTACTGGACATTTAAATTATGGGGAAGGGCAAGGCAGCACACCTTTTTGTTTAGTGCTGTTATACTGCTGTATATAGGCGGAATAGGAGGGACAGTTTACCACGGACTGCGACAGTGGAGTGTTTTTATTGTAATGGACTGGCTGCCTATAATGTTACTTTGTATTGCTGCGGGTGTGTACTTTTTAACCCGACTTACAAAATGGTATTATGCCGTAGGACTTATACTGTTGTATGTAGGTTTTCAGTTTTTGTTGCGAAATATAATTAAGGGAGACAGGCATCTGCTTATAAACATTAACTATGCGGCTATGGCTGCCATGGTACTGTTCCCAGTGCTGGCTTATCTTGTAAAAACGAAGTTTAAAAACGGGTTATGGGTAGGCACGGCACTTTTAGCTTTTATTTTCGCACTGGCTTTCCGGGTAGGAGATGGCTGGGGCTGGGTAAGCTTCGGGACTCATTTTTTATGGCATTTGTTTGGCGCAGTAGCGGCACATTGTATGTTTCAATACATATACCTGATAAACAACAGGGATTTACTTACCGCCTAAAAACACAAAACCCGCTTTGAAGGCAAAGCGGGAATGGATAAAAGATAAGATGTGCTATTCGGTTGGCATGGCGCTCATATCCATATAGAATATTTCCCATTGGTGTCCGTCTAAATCCTCAAAATTGCGGTTGTACATCCAGCCGTAATCTATAGGATCTTTGTATTGTTTACCACCTGCAGCAAAAGCTTTCTCTATAATACTTTCTACTTCGTCACGACTGCTTACAGATAGTGCCGTGATTACCTCTGTTGCCTTTTTAGCATCTGCTATAGGTTTGGTAATAAAGGTACTAAAATATTTTTCGGTAAGGAGCATGGCATACATGTTTTCTCCTATAATCATACATGTTGCATTCTCATCAGTAAACTGAGGGTTAAAAGTAAAGCCTACTTTAGTGAAAAACTCAATAGACTTGTTAAGGTCGTTTACCGGAAGATTGATAAAAATTTGATTGATTTTTGTCATAACTGTTCGTTTGTTGATTTGTATACTACAAAGTTATAAACAAAACCCTCACACAGGGTGTGTATATTTGACTAGCAAAGGGGGAAATCAGGACGATTTTAGTAATTAGAATTGAGAATTGAGAATTGAGAAATCTCATAAATATCTTTTTATCTACTATCTCACTACTACTATCTCCTATCTATAATACCAAATCTTCAAACAGGCGTTGTGTCAGTTTTTCCATATCACTACAAAAGCCAGGGTGTGGTCTTGAGGTTTGTATAACCGAACTGCGCACAGCCGTTAACCACCTGAAACGTTCCGGGGCTTCCATTTGGGCAATAGGTCCGCCGTCTTTAGCACCACGTGCTATTTTTTCAAACGACTCCAGGTTTTGTTTAATTTGGTCGATATCGGTTTCCGGAGAAAACAGCAGTATTTTAGGTTCGTTAATGGTATAAAGTGCCTTAACGAACTTTTGCCTTTTGCAAAACACTATCACCCCTACATTAAGGAACTCTTCGCGCTCCACACGGGGAACAACACGAATCACGGCATATTCATATAGGTGTTTATCTTGCATTTTTAGCCTGATTTACAAAAATATCACTGTTTTCTAATCTCGTTAGCAGGAACTGAGTGTACACTTCGCGCACCTGTTCCGGCTCAAGGTCGTTATCCTGCCAGTCCATCCATTCGGCAGGGATAAGTGCTGTTATGGAGCGTATTTTTTCTTCGTTAAGCAATCCTTTAAATTCGGTATTCACTTCGTCCAGCAGGGATGCCTGTGGCAGTAGCACATGGTCTTTAATCAAAGCAAACGGAGTTACCGCAGCAGCCTGAGGATCGTTAAACGAATGGTGGAAATACAGCGAAGCTCCGTGGTCTATAAGCCACAGTTCCTTATGCCATATAAGCATATTAGTATTACGGAAGGTACGGTCTACATTGGTAATAAAAGCATCAAGCCATACAATTTGTGAAGCCATTTTAGCATCGACAGTTGTAACAACCGGATCAAAATTTATAGCCCCCGAAAGGTAGTGCAGGGCAAGGTTAAGCCCCTGGCTAAACTGTAGTAAATCCTGAATTTCCTCATCTGCTTCGGTACGTCCAAAAGCCTCATCAAGGTTAGCAAACACAAGTTCGGGTACGGGTAAACCTAATAGCCGTGCCATTTCGCCACCTATAAGTTCGGCGATAAGGGCTTTGGTTCCGTGTCCGGCACCGCGAAATTTAAGTACGTATTTAAAGTCGTCGTCAGCCTCGGCAATGGCAGGCAGCGAACCGCCCTCGCGCAGCGGGGTAACATAACGCATTACGTTTACAGTGCGTAATTGTGGTGTTTTGCTCATGGTTACTAAGTACAGCTTTTACACAGCAGTTTTGTGATGTAAAAATAGCGAATTTTTATAAAGAAGCCCTGTTTGTTACCCTTATGGGAAACAGGTGTTTAAACCGAAGGCATAGCAGTAGGATACCAGTTCCTGTCTTCCAGGAAAGAAATAATATCGTTAAAGCCCTCTTGGGTTACTTCCTTTTTAGATATGATGAAAGCCGGTGTAGTCGACGTATCAAAATACAATAGTACGCTGTTTTTATTGATTACCTTAAAACTGGTGCAGTTGTCCCAGCTTAGGGTTATGGCAACTCCGTTTGTTGTATAATGGAAAGCCTCTTTAGTGAACTCCAGTACTCCGGTTGTGTTTTTCCATTTTTGGATTGCAGCTTCAATAAGGCGGTGTTGTTTTTTTCTGTTCTTACTGATGTTTATGTAGTGGTTAACACAGTTGATAGCCAAATGCAACCCAACTGCTATAAATACATACCCTGCATTTGCCACACCAAGCCCCGAAACTAAAAACCAACCGCCAATACCGGTTATTAATATGGCCTGTGCCAGTAATAAATGGGTGTTTCTTACCCTGGTGTACCAAAGGTGATTAAAGGCATCAATAGTTTTTTCCCTGTAAAGGGCAGGGTTAAAGGGTATTTCAAATTTCATTTATATATAGCGTGGTTTGCCGTAAATATAAAGAATAAATTTTGAGAACTATATTTAAAAAAAACATACCTACAATAAAACGAACTAAATGTGATTTTTGATATCATTTAATATGTGAATTAGTTAAAAAAATAATTATATTTAACATAGTTATTTATTATAAAACATAATGAAAATAGAAATACTTGATTCAAAAAGAATTGAAAACCGTACATGGTATTTATGTAAAGGAAATTTACTTGATTATTTAAATGAGCTAAAAGAAGATTTTTATGAGTATGCTATTCAAAGAAAAATAGTTAAAAATCAATACTTAGATAGTCTTTATTCTACAATTAAAACAGGTGAACCAATCCCTACTATTACATTGACATATAATGAACTAACTATTGACAATATTGATGATAATAGGGGAGTTCTTGATTTAAGTAAATCGGAAATACTTGATGGTTTACAACGTTCATTTCGTTTGTGGTCATATTTGAAAATTTCAAATTACTATGGTCAATTTAAGGACGATATATCGAATTATAGAGATTTTGCTAAAAAAGTAAAAGATTTAAATCCTCTTTTTTTTAAATCAGGAGTTATTTCTACTAGGTTATTAAAAACAATTATTGAAAATAAAGAAATAGAAAATATAAAAGGAGTTTTTGATCAATCTTCTATATATATAACTATTTGGGCTGGTTTAACAGAGAATGAAATAATAAAAAAAATGTTAGTGTTAAATGCAGGGCAAAAATCGGTTTCAAAAACTCATCAATTTGAACTCTTATTTTTACACTTTTTCAATGCTATTGAAAGAGCTGGAATTGGTATAAAATTGTTTAGAGAAAAAGACAAGAGAGCAAATGATATTAAAAAAGGGAAAAGAGAAATAGGGGAGTTTATGTTTTCTTCTGTGATAGTTTCTTTGCAATCTTTCGTCGAAGAAAGACCTCTTCGTGTATCTACTGAAAATCTTATTGATAATGATGTTCAAGAGGTCGAAACTGATCAATCAATTTATGATTTAGTTTTTAACACTAGATACCTAATCTTCTTTTTAAGTAAATTAATTAAGCTTGATGAATTAATCTTTGAAATGAATGGTGATGATGGAAAAGAATGGTTTTCAAAGGATACTACTTTAAGTGGTGTTTTTGCAGCTTTAGGTCAATATATTAATTTATCACAAATAGTTGATGAACGTGAATTAAAAGAAAGGACAGGTTTTGTTTTCGATAAGTTTGAAAGTGTAATTAGTAATCAGGGGCTTAGTCTTAATGACTTTAAGCAAGAGTATAATGTTTTGTCAAGTAGGTCAGTTAATATTGGCACCTTTATAAGAAAGACGGTAATGGAGTTTGTAATTGTTCTGCTAAATGAAGGAGAGCCGACTTGGTCTCAAATTTTTGAAAAAGTAAAAAATAAATAGTATGACTGGAAGCGATTTATTATCAAAAATTATACTTTCTTTAAATATCTATTTTGATTTAAATGATGATGAGGTTATAGATTTTATCAATGTTGATGAAGATATTGAAAAGGCAATTGACAAACTATTAAACATAGACGATTTATCAGATAATTTTGAGATATTTTTAAATTCACTCAAAATTATTAATAGGGAAAATAGAGAAGATTTTTTAAATACACCTTATGCTTTGAGCGGTGATGTTAATATTATTGATTTTTCTCAACCTAATTTGATAAGAAAAAACAGGAGTTTTGCTTATTCAGATACAAATTTTGGTTATTTTTCTTCTAAAGTCTTATTTAATGTGAATAGCTTGATTGATTTATCATCTTTAGAAAACTCATTTATTTGGAAACAAATTGAAGAATTTTTAGTTATTAATTATGATAACAATCAAAATAATGACCTTTTACTGTTTGATACGATTAAAGCTACAGATAAGACAAAGGGATTAGTTAATAATAAGAATATGGTAGATTTCCAAGAAGAAAAGCATTATCCATATATTTATTTATGTTATTTAAATAGCTCAAAGTCAATTATTCTTCCACAAGATTTAACATATACACCGCCTAGTCTTTCAACTTTTTTTAATTATGTTAATAATAATAATTATGAACAGTTTTTTGATATATATGATGTTATAAATGAATTAAATCAAGCTCCCGATATTTTAAATAGATTTTTAAGGTTATATCATATATTGGAATATTTAGTTTATCGTGTTTATCTAGTTAACTTAGTTAGTAGGTTAAACGATAATAAATTTTTTGTTAGAGAATTCATTATTTCTGCAGAAAAAATGAAAAAGGAAGAAAAAATTTCTTTTTTAAATAATTTTGTATCTATTTTCAGTGTTGATACTACTTCAATAAATTCGGAATTAAATGCTGTTATAAATCAACAAATTATAGATTTTTTAAAAGAAAAAAATATAGTAAAAGGACTAGCATTAATTAATAATAATATGAAAAAAATAGCTGAGCTTATTTATGGCTTGCGATGTTGTATTGTTCATAATAAAGAGAGTGAATATCATATCACAGTTTCTAATCATGATGATTATGCATTGATTATTCCTATTATAAAAACTATTTTAAGAGTATTTGAAGACTTAATAATTAAAAAGATGGTTAATAGTCAAACGGAGATAACCTATGATAGAGCTAATGTAGATTTATTTTAATTTTTTTTCAAAAACAACCTTACCGTAGTACCTTTTTCCTCCTTACTGTAAATATCTATAGCGATACCCAGTAGTGAGCACAGGCGTTTTACGATAGAAAGCCCAAGGCCCGTACCTTTAATGTTGCTGTGTTCGGTAGCTTTAGAGCGGTAAAACTGGTTGAATATTTTTTGTAGGTCGTGCGCCGGTATACCCATACCGTTATCGTTTATGGTAATGCAGGTACCATCGTTCTGGTTTATGGAAACGGTTATTATACCATTATCGGGCGAATACTTAATGGCATTCGATATTAGGTTGTTTATAATAATAGAAAACAGGTATTCGTCGGTTTCATGGTAGTAGTCCTTATCAAATTCGGTTACTAGCTGTATGTTTTTATCCTTTACCGTTTGTGAATAGCGGGTAAGCGTGTCCAGTAATACCGAGTTAAGGTAAACGCTTTCGGGCTTAATAGATTGTTTTTGGTTTTCAAAACGCGCCAATAGCAATAACTGATCTACCATGTGGTTAAGGCGGTTTACTTCGCTGATGCAAAAGTTTATTTTTTCTTCATATTCCTCACGGTCACGCGGTTTGCGTACCAACACTTCCAGAGTTCCCTTAATCACGGCAAGGGGAGTGCGCAGTTCGTGTGAGGCATCGCTGGTAAACTGTTTTTCGCGCTCAATAGCATTTTGTATGCGGTCCAGCAGGTTGTTTATGGTTTGCGATAATGTGTATAGTTCATCTTTATTTGGTGGTAACGGAATACGTGAGGTAAGGTTATCGCGTGTAATATCGTTTGACGTACTCATTATAGATGCTACAGGCTTAATACTGCGCCCGGCAATAATACGGGCAATTATGAACAGTACCACCAATACAAGGGGATAGGCTATCCATAATATTTTACTCAGGTTGTTAATTACCATTGCGGCATCTTCCAGCGGAGCGGCAACCAGTATATATCCTACCACATTCCCTTCACTGGTTACGGGTACTTCTATTTGCCTAACCGACTTATGTTGTAGCCAGGTATCATAAGAGAGGGTTTGTTCCTTTTTGTATTTTATATGCAGGAACGATTCTTTAAGATTGGGCGACTTATCGGTATAATTACCGTCGGCATCTACAAACTCAATAAAAATAGGGTTTATGTCGAGCGTGTTGTGTTCTTTTTCCTGCCATTCCAGCGAGTCCTGTATGGCAAAACCGGCATTGGTAATATCGATTTCGGTCATCAAATCGGCTACCTCAATACTCAGGTCGCGTTCCACATCGCTGTATACGCTTTGGCGTACGGTAAAATAAATAACCACAAACACGGCAAACACCAATAGGGCAGTGCTCACAATGTAGTAAAACGCAATACGGTTGCGAAAAGAAAACGATATGGCTTTCACTGGGGATTCTTTATGGGTTATTCTTCTGCAATATAGCCTATTCCGCGCACTGTTTTAATAAAGTCGTCCTCTTTTTTAAGGTTGAGTTTTTTGCGCAGGGCATTTATAAAAACATCAATAACTCCGGTGTCATATTCAAAATGAATATCCCACACATCCTGTATTATTTGCTGGCGTGTACAAACATTCCCTTTGTTTTGAATAAGGTATACTAACAGGTCATACTCCCTTTGGGTAAGGGCAACTTCTTTACCGTTATGCCATACCTGATGCTTGTTTTGTATAATACGGGTATTACCTATGGTTAGCTCATTGGTATCCTGCATATAACGGAAGTGAATGTTGATGCGCTCTACCAGTTCCTGAAAACTAAACGGTTTCTTGATATAATCGTTAGCTCCTGCCTTTAGGCCTTCAATGGTTTCCTGCACGGTATCTTTTGCCGTTAGGAAAATAATAGGGGTTTTGGTATCGGTTGCCCTTACGGCACGGCATACCTCAATACCCGAAAAACCGGGCATCATCCAGTCCAGCAGTATAAGGTCGGGGTTTTTATCTATTATATCGTTATAAGCGTCTTTTCCGTTTTCAGATATGAATACCTCAAAACCTTCTTCCTCAAGCCCCTGCTTCAGGAAGTTAGTAATGCCTTTTTCATCTTCTGCTATAAGGATTCTCATAATTTACTGTTGTACAAATTTGATACCGAAAGATACAATATTTGCGTCTAAACCATCACTGCGGGAGTAGTGATTAAAACGCAGGTCAATGTTTTTGATTCCGTAACCCCAAATTCTTGCTGCGGCAAAAATATCGGTATAGTTTACACCGAAACCATACTGGTGGGCATCGAAAGTTGAAAGGTCATAATCACTGGTGTAATACTGCTCTGTAGACAAATGCATGTTATATGGAGCAAAGTACTTAGATCCTTGTTGTGTGTAATACCTGTACATAGGGAACACCGTGAACCTGTCGTTCAGTTTTATTGGTAATTCTATATTGGCGGTGTGCGAACTTAACCCCCAGTCGTCGGTATAAAAACGATAGTAGGTACGTACCACAAGCCATTGGTTAACATAATAGTTTAATCGTGCGCCTACAGGCAGTTTAAAGCGGTTATCCGGCAGGCGTTCTATATCATCGGCAAGATGAAACTCGTTAATGAAAGAATCGGCGACATCGGCAAAATACACCCTTTGGTAAGGGGTAGAGAGTAATCCCTGTTGATATAGTAAATCGGCAAACAGGGAGAACTGCATCTTATCTGTAGCTACCTGCGAGAAGCTAAACGACATAGAATAGGAGTTTCTGTTCTTTTTAGGATGTGGCGAAAACCTGCTGGGATTATAATCGGTATTACCGGTAATGGTAAAGCGATTGAATATCCCTCCGTTAAGGTCGTAACCGTTATTGTAAAAATCCTGTAATTCCTTTGGGTAAATAGGTCTCCAGCTATCCAGGTACACATTACCCGAGACATTCACTTCACTATTCTTATCGTTAAACAGTTTGGTATAACCACCACCAAAGCCTAATGATGAATAATCATACTCGGTTGATCCCGATAGGTGGGCGTTCCAAATGTCGTTTCTGTCGTCTGAACTATGGCTGAAATTAACCACGAGGGAGGTAAGCATATCTGAAGCGGATGCTCCCGAACTTGCCTGCCACGGACTTGGTGTACTGCTGTCAAACGGATTGATGTTCCCCGAAGATGCGGATGAATAGGCCGACAATCCGGCATCTACGGTAAGAACATCGTCATCATTCAATGGCATTGCTACCACTATAGTAGGAGTAACGTCAGACAGTTTCTCCATACCTTTACCTCCTGCAACAGCAGAGTGTACACCATCCTGCTGATAGTAACTCATTAAAAAGTCGACTTCGGTACTTTCCAGTACTCTCTTTTTATAAGTTACCTTTGTGCTATCCTGTTCCTGTTGTGCCACTGCGGCAACCGAGGTTAATAATAATATGCTAAATAATGTAATTCGTTTCATGCTTAATTACAGCCACAGCCTCCTCCTGTTTTTCCTCCGTTAGCACCTGCTGCAGCTTCCCTGTATACCTGAAAATTGGTTTCAAAACGTTCGGTAGGGCGTGCCGATAGTTTCATATCGGGATCGTTTATATACTGTTTCTCGTATTCTTTAACCGAGTTGCACGATTGTAGCGCCATTAGCACTACGCCCAGTATTAGTATCTTTTTCATGGTTTGTATTTCTCTATATCTATATTCTGTGAAACATGAATGTTTCCTTTATCGTCTACTATTATGCATTCTATGCCTTTAAGCTGGTTTATAAGGTTGAGACCAACTTCAATACCCATTACAAAAACCGAAGTAGCCAGTGCATCTGAAATTTCGGTAGTCTTTGCAAATACCGAAACACTTACAATTCCCGTTGCCGGATAACCCGTTCTCGGGTCAATAATGTGAGAGTAGCGCTTACCGTTAAACACCACATATTTTTCGTAACTGCCCGATGTTTCAATAGCGCTGTCTTCCAGCGGGAACATCGCAAACACCTTGTTTTTGTTCATTGGGTTTACAATACCTACTGTCCATTGACTTCCGTCAGGCTGTCTGCCCCAAGCATTAATATCGCCCGATACATTTACAAGCCCCGATGTACACCCGTTGGTATAAAGCAGTTCTTTTATCTTATCGGCTATATACCCCTGACCAATACCGCCCATTCCCAACTTCATTCCCTTGTCTTTAAGGAATACGGTACTGTTTTTCTTATCAAGGATTATTTTTTCATATCCTATTTTCTCAACTGATTTTTTAATAGCTTCTTCCGATGGCATTTCTTTCATACTGCCGTCAAACTTCCAAATCCTGTCCATTGAGGCATACGAAATATCAAAAGCCCCATCGGTTAGCTTGGATATCCTGATCGCCCTTTCAATAAGCGCCATCAGCTCTTCGCTAACCTTTACGGGCTTTACTCCGGCGTTATCATTAATTGCCGAAACCTGCGTAGTGGGGATCCAGTCGGATATAACATTTTCTATACGTTTTACTTCTGCAACGGCAAGGTCTATGTATTTGTTAGCCTGTACCGTATCTTTTGCTACTACTGTAATCTCAAAAGGGCTTCCCAGCATGGAGAGTTTCCTTTTGTGGGCTATTTGCCCGTAGCTGCCTGTAAAGCATAGCAGCAGCAAAAAGAATATTATTTTTTTCATGGCCTATTTTTCCATTGAATGCAACAGTTCGATGTATTCTTTAGGGGATATATTTTTAAAACCGGTTTTACCCAGTACTTTTCCTGTTTTGTCTATTACCACAACCAGAGGGAAATAGCCTTCACGGTTGTATTTTTCTGCCAGTTGGTCGTTATGCTTTTGTTGTGCTTCCGGCAGGGCATTTTGTTTCTTTTTAGGGAAGTCGGCTTTAAGAAGCACCCATTTTTCGGCTGATTCTTTTTTAAACTCATCCGACTGCCATATGTTCCTGTCCAGTTTTATACAGGGAGCGCACCAGTCTGACCCCGAAAAAACAAGAATGATATTTTTATTTTCCCTGGCAGCAAGTGCCTTGGCATCATCTATATTGTTGTTCCAGTTTTGGGCAAAAGCCGGAGCACTTATCAGTAATAGTAAGATTAGTATTTTTTTCATGATTATAAATTTATACAAATTAACGCTTGGTTTGGTGCTGCGCGTATGCCTGTAGCTGTTTCTTAAGCCAATTTTAAGAAACAAAAAATCCCGAAGCACCGGCTTCGGGATTATATAGTAACTGTTTTGTTTTTAACGTGTTAGTTTACACTTTTAAAGAAAGCAGGGGAGTTACCGTATATGGCGGTTTTACCATCCCATTTTTCTATAAACTGCTGTTGAATAAGCAGGCTGTTTAACGATTGTTTACGCAGTTCGTTAGCACGGGCTTCAGCTTCTGCCTGTACAATTAGTTTTTTAGCTTCTGCCTGAGCAATTTTAAGCTCGTTTTCAACTTTCATGGCCTGTTGTACGGCGGCATTTTTGGCATTAATAGCCTGAGTGATTGATTCAGGATATTCTATACCGCTTGTCATTTGTTCCAGTGAAAAACCTTCTCTGTTCAGTAAGTCGCCCATATTGGTTTGAATAGAATGCTCAAACCTTTCACGGTTACTTATAATACTATCGGTAGTATACTTATTGAACTCAATACGGAAAGCATCCTTAATGTAGTTGAACAGGGTAGTTTCGGTAATTTCCTTTATGTCTTTACGGTACTTTTTAAATATTACCGGACTGTGCCCGTCTTTAACCTTAAAGGATAGGGTAGGATCTACCGAGAAAACCGAACCGTCTTTAGCATTAACCGTAAACGATTCATAGTTTATGGTTTGTACATAGGTAGGGAATTCGTATACATCCTCTGTAAGTGGATTGTACCAAACCCTACCGGTAACAAGGCTTACATCCTGAACCCCTTTGTCACTACCGTATAGTTTAACCAGGATACCTTCGTAACCTGCGTCTATACGTTCGTTACACGAAATAAATGCAATAAGCATGAATACGCCTAAAATAATGGCGGTAAAAATAAATGTAATTCTCTTTTTCATTGTTTTTAAAATAGTTTTTTACGTATGTATAATATTGATTTAAGAAGGAAGAAAAAAGTAACACACAGCAAAATCACACCACCCAGTACCTGAGTGTCTGATTTTGCACTGAGCATATGGAATGCCTGTGTGGTTATCCATAATACAGCCAGAATTAATAGCGGTATGACCGAAAGGATAACGATTTTTTGTGTTTTCATTGAAGTAATTGTATAAGGTGTTTTAACAAAATTTTACCCTGTTAAATTACGAAAAATTTTCCGATTTTGCAACTATATTGGGCGATAGCGCGCATGTGACTATGATTTAGGTAATTGCAAAATGTTAAAATATTAAGGTGTTGGTCTTCCCATTTCTTCCCTGAATATTTTTTTGATACTTTCTATTTCATCGGCATATATTGTTTTCTTTCTCGTACCGAAGTTTAGGGTATTCACCACCTTGTTTTTGCCTTCCCAAAGCAGTTTTAACTGTTTGCTTTCTATCTCTTTTCTGCATAGGAAATCGGGGATAACGGCAAGTCCCGTACCGCTGCTTAGGCAGCGCACAATGGAGTTGAGATTGGGAACTATATAGTTAGGTCTGAAATCAGGGTGCTTGTCTAGGTTTTGCTTCCAAAAACGCCTTAAATGTTCCATATCGCCCGTTGTGCCATACCATTTTTGTTCCTTCAGCCACTTTTCTATGTCTTTAGGATTATCTTTTTTGATGAGTGAATTCAGGGCTTTATCGTCTGTATTGTTACCACCTACAAGGACTATGGTTTCGTATGAGAAAGGTTCGTAATCAATATCCTTACTGTTTATAGCCTGAGGTGTAATAATAAGGTCGAGTATTCCTTTTTCAAGACTATCCACCATTTCAGGATATTCCCCAAACTTAATAATGATATTAAACGGAAAGAAAGCAATATAAGGCTCCAGTGTTGTTTGAAAAGTTTCAAAGCACATACCTATACTTATTGTTGGTGTATGCTTTTCGGTACTGCGCTGAAAGCTTTTTTCTGCTTCTTCCAGTTTGGTAATTGGTTCGATAATAAAATTGTATAGTGCCTTACCTCTTTCGGTAGGTATCATTCGGCGCCCCCTTCGTTCAAAAAGTTTGTACCCTGTGTAGTTTTCAAGTGAACTTAAATGCAAACTAACACCGGGTTGGGAGATGTAAAGTTCCTCGGCAGCACCGGTAAGTGTTCCGGTTTTGTATATGGTTTTAAACGTACGATACCATTCTAAATTTACCATAGCTAAACTATTATTATAATAATACAAAGGTATGAATTATGTTATTTTTATAATAGGTTAACCCGTAATAACTTTGCATTGTAAATTTTAAAGGAAACATAAAATGAAAAAAATATTTGTAATAAACGGAGGTCAAAGCTTTGGTCATTCGGGAGGGAAGTTCAATGAAACCATAGCTAACGAGACGGTAGCCTTTTTTGCTGAAAATGAAGATTATGAAGTGCAGGTTACACATATTAGTGATGATTATGACCCTGTTGCCGAGGTTGATAAGTTTACCTGGGCCGATGTGATTATTTATCATACGCCGATATGGTGGTTCCAATTGCCTCATAATTTTAAAAAGTATATTGATGAGGTATTTACCGTAGGACATAACAAAGGTATATATAGGAGTGACGGACGATCATCTGAAAATCCGGCAATAAATTATGGTACAGGCGGACTAATGCATGGCAAGAAATATATGCTAACCACTTCATGGAATGCACCGCAAGAAGCCTTTACTTTACCGGGTGAGTTTTTTATGGAAAAAAGTGTTGATGAAGGACCATTATTCGGTTTTCACCGTATGAATGCTTTTACGGGTATGCAGCCACTTAAAAGTATTCATTTCCATGACGTGGAAAAGAATGCCGATGTAGAGAAGGATGTTAAAGTATATAACCAACACCTTACCGAAGTTTTTACCCATGTCGCAAATTAATTTAACTGCTATAGTAAAGAGCCTTCCTGAAAAAATGGAGGAAACAAAGGCTACGTTGCAGGAAATGGTTTTTTATTCCATTAAGGAAAAAGCCTGCCTTAAGTATGAATTGCATCAGTCACAAACCGAACCATATGTTTTTATTTTCCATGAAATTTGGAAGAGTAGGGAAGACCTAGACCTGCACAATAAGCAGCCTTACATAACAGGATTTATTGAAAAATCAACCGAATTGCTACAGGAACCTGTTTCGGTTTATATTACCGATATTATATAAAAAATCCCCTCAAGTGAGGGGATTTTGTTACATATATAGCATATCTGCCAGTCGGTCATCGCGCTTGTAAACATCATCAAAAAATACTACGTTACCGTTCTTATCGGCCCAAGCCGTAAAATAGGTAAGGAATACAGGGATTTTTTCCTTGAGCCTGTATATGTTTTCACTGCTTTTATGCATAGCGGCATCTACCTGTTTTTCGGTCCATCCTCCGTCTTTTGAGGTAATAGCTATAGCAAGTTCACGTGCTTTTTGTACCCTTACACACCCGTGGCTAAAGGCTCTGTCTTCTCTACTAAACAGGCTTTTTGCCGGAGTATCGTGCAGGTAAATATTATTTGAATTAGGGAACATAAATTTAACCAGCCCCAATGAGTTGTTTTTACCCGGTTTTTGCCTTACACTCTTACCGTTCCATTCCATATTGTGCTGGGCAAGGTAATCAGGGTTTTTGGCAATAGCGGGCTCTATTTCGTTTCTAAGAATACTTGTAGGTACATTCCAGTAAGGGCTAAATGCCAGGTAGCTCATTTCTCCGCTAAAAATTACGGTTTTATGTAGTGCTTTACCCACAACCACATTAGATATTAGCACGGTATCTTTATCTCTAAAATAATATAACCTGTATGAAGGGATGTTTACCGCTATATATTCCTTCTCGTTGTTTATGGATGAAGGTACCCAACGGCAACGTTCCATATTAACAGTAATGGTTTTTATACGCTCTTCTACCGGAACGTTAAGTTCAGCAAGAATATCTTTAGTGATAGCTTTACTTTGGTTTCTGTAATGTACTTTTTCATACCTGTTAATAGCAGTAAGCAATTCGTCGTCAAATACTTTGCTACCCGAATCGTTTTTAAGGTAACCTTCTGTAAAAACCCTTTTTCTAACCTCTGTTACAGTAACCGATGAATCTCCGGGTTTAATTGATTTTACACCTTCCTCAAAAGCAATTTTGGTATTCCATCCACCGTTCTTTTCAATGGTACGGTATTTTTCAAGTCCTTTTCTAAGGTTGTAATACTGAGTGAAAACCTCGTCTCTGTCTTTTTTAATCAGTTCGGGCTTTCTCATAAGGGTGTCAAGGTAGCTTACATAATCTACCCTGTCACGCGGCAGATACCAGCCTGTCGCTTCACTTTCTGATGGGTCAAGCCCCTGCAGTACGTTTTTGGCATAATAGAAATACATGGAGCTTACCAGTAGTTCAGATTCTGTATCAGGCTTACTGTTTCCTGCAAAAAATAACTGGTCTACACTATCTTTGTAGGGCATATTTTTTTTAACGCCTTCCTCTTCAAGATTTGAGGATAAATGATGTAGTACATCGGCAAATTCAATTAGTCCCTTATCATCATGCCATATGTAATGATCGTGCTTGCGGTATAGTTTTTTTATCTCTCCTTCAAACTTTTTAAAATCGGGATATTTTTGAAAAAAAGCATCAAATTTTGTGGTGTCTATGGGTATAATATTATCATGTTCGTGTACATCTGCACGAGCAATTTCTTCAATTTCTTTTTCTTCTTCGGTTTTCTTTTTGCAGGAAAATACTGCAAGTAAGGTAATTACGGTAAATAGGGTTAATAAAAGGGGTCTTTTCATAGTTTTCAAACTTTTTTCTAAAATTAAATAAAAAACACATGAAAATCTTTGTTTTAATAAAAATGTAATCTATATTTAACTAATGTTTATTATTTTTTGCTAAAAAAAAATTGAAGTTTCTTAAAATTTTAAATAATTAGTAAAATTTTAGTATTTTTTTGAATTAGTGTACGTATTTTTGTGACTTAATGAGGAAAGAGAAAATGTCATGTCTGAGTATACTAACATAGGGAGTCGCATAAGCGTTTCTGCAATAAGGGATTACCTGTTTGCAAAAAAGATTGAAAAAGGTGATTCGTTAGTGCTTAACAGTGCCGATTATGAACACCTTGTAGAAGAAATTAAAAAGAAAAGTGAGCCAATAGAAATACCTTTAAACATTTTTGGCGTGCTTATTGTAAAAGATAAAAGTGGGAGAGTGCCCACAGGAAAAGTACAGATTGTTGAAGATGACAAAATGTAGTGAGGCTAACAATCTCCATTTAAACAGAAAAAAGCTTCGTAGTAGTGCCCGAAGCTTTTTTTATTTGTGTACCTTTATGATAGTATCTCATTGTTAAAGCTGTCCCTCAATAGGCTTAAATTATAATGTTATTTACTCATGAACGATTACATTGGGCGGAACATAAAGTTTTTATGTGACAGGTACTCGTTGTCACAAGATGAATTTGGGGCTCAATTTGGTCTCAATAAGAGTGTTGTGGGTACATATGTGAGAGGTATTTCTCATCCTAAAATTGACACTATCCAGAAGATTTGTAGTGAATACCGGTTTTCCATGGACGATTTTGTAAATCATGATCTTAGTGAGAAATACACGGGGCATACTCCGGCATCAGGAATGCAAAAGGTTATGGAGGAAGCTGCTGTATATAAGGCGGAAAATGCCGCACTACTAAAAACCATAGAAGCTCAAAGGGATACTATTGAGGCTATGCGTGTAACTATTGATACTTTGCTTAAACGATAAATTGCTGAGTGATGAAAGAGAATTTTAAAATAATATTAGCTGCTTTACAGGAAGCAGGAATGGAAATGGGGCAGGCTCAGTTTAGCATTACAGAGTATTCGCTTAAAACCCGACTTAGTTTTAAATTTGAACATATAAATGAGTTTCTGGATTTTTTACAGTTAGAAGCATCTCATAATGATGAAAAATCAGATCACATCAAAAACATCCTTATAGAAGAGGGAATTAATCCCGAAAACTTTTTTTACGTTAACTTTTATAAGACAAAGGTTACCGAACTTTAAAATTTTCAACAACTGTTAAAGTGAGAAAATTAACCTAAAAAAAAGTTAATAACACATAATAATTTCTAATTTTGCCCGATATAAGTATGTTAACATGTAGGCGGGCAAACTCAGGTACTATGAGGGAATGAAAATGGTAATATACTTTTCCCCTTAAAACTGTACTTGTTATTCCTTACATTTTATTGCTGGCAAAAAAAGAAAAAGAAAAATGAAGCTGTTTTCACTGCTGCTGTCTGTTATTATGTTTTTTGTATCTCTGTATTTTTTCAGTATACAATTAGGTAGTATAGATAGTTTAAACGATGTAATTTATATCTCTCTTTTAGTTACCCTTATGGCTATATGTGTAGTAGGGGTGATTATTAACTGGGATATTTTAAAGAAGAAGAAAAACAACAAAGAGAATGTAATACTTTTTGTGAGTAACAGTTTTTCAAGAAAAGAAAAGAAGAACAAAAAATAAAAAACTCCAGTACTGTACCGGAGTTTTTTATTTATATCTATAGTGTTTATTTACCGTCTTTATCTACAACAGGTCTTTCGTCTCTGTTTGCAAGTTCCCAAGCAGTAACAAAAGCAAGTTGGGCTCTTTTTGCCAGTAAGTCATATTCAATTTTATCGGGTGTATCGGTTGGCTGATGATAATCAGCATGTACACCGTTAAAGTAAAATATAATAGGGATTCCTTTTTTAGCGAAGTTGTAGTGATCTGACCTGTAGTAAAACTGGTTAGGATCGTTTCGCTCATTGTATCTGTAATCCAGTTGCAGGTTAACGTATTTTTTGTTTGCCTCTTCGTTTATGTTGTGTAAATCGGTACTTAACCTGTCTGACCCGATAACATATACATAATTACCATCATCTTTATGGTCGTCGTCCCTGCGGCCTATCATATCGATATTTAGGTCGGTTATAGTATTAGCGATAGGGAATAACGGATGCTCAGAATAGTAACGTGAACCATGAAGCCCATGCTCTTCACCGGTAACGTGAAGGAAAAGGATGGAACGTTTTGGACCGTGACCGTCTTTTTTAGCTTTCATAAATGCCTGAGCTATTTCAAGAAGCGCTACAGTACCCGATCCGTCATCATCGGCACCATTGTATATCTCTCCGTTTTTCATACCTACGTGGTCGTAGTGAGCAGAGATAATAAGTATTTCTTCCGGTTTTTCGGTTCCTTCAATAAACGCCCAAATGTTTTCAGAATCATTAAGTTTAGGACTAAACGGTCTTCTCATAAACTCAGACGGTACGGTTTGATACCAGCCTTCTGCTGCTTTAGGGTGTGATATGTCATTAGCCTTATACTGGCTAATAAGGTACTTACCTGCTTTTTTTTGTCCTTCTTCTCCGGTATTACGACCCTGCATTTCATCTGATGCTACAATGTAAAGATGTGTTTTTAAATCATCTGCCGTAATAGTATTCATGTACTTGGATACATAATCCTTATTTTTTGTGTTTGTCGACCCGCATGATATTGCAAGGCAGGACAACGAAAGCAGCAATAATCTATTCATAAATATATTTTGGTTTATTAAGAGCTTAAAGATAGGAATTTAATGCAGGTTGTAAAATGCAAATGTTATAAAAACGATTGTTAGAAAAATTATTGATACAAGGTTTATAATTAACATTAATGTGCATTTTATAAAATTAATTATCCATTTTTCATGATACATTTTTCTATGTGACCTGTAAAAATAATATACAGTCCATAACATTGTTAATAGAACAAATATAGCTACCAATATATTGGAAAAATCAGTTTCAATTGGAATTATGAAATGTCCTATAGTTGCCAACATTAAAGTTGCTAATAGTAAGAAAGAGAAATAATGTAATGTAAAAATGCCATGATCAAAAAAGTACCACCTTTTTTTACCGTGAAAGAGCCATAGTATAAAAGCAAAAAACGGCATATATACAAAGATAGCTTTAGAGATATTATGACTTACAGATTCCATAATTTTTTCTCCTACTTGTAAGGGGGTATTGTGTTTATATAGAGTTAGTATTTTTTTTCCTATTTTATATTTAAACGAATTTAATTTGAGGTGTTCTGGTTTTATTGCCTCGATAGAATCCATTTCTTTTATGGATTTATAAGTCATAGGATTACTTATCAAAAAACCAGTTTCATTAAAAGTTAATTTTCTTATAGATATATCTTGTTTAGTATTTATTTTTTCATCAAGAGTTACATGTCTTTCTTCCTGTATTTCTTGAGCAGCATGTTCTGTTGTTTCCTTATCTTTATTTGTAAAGTCAGGATATAGGTTGGGTAAAAAGAAGGTAATAAAACTTATAAAAATATAAAGTTTCACTGGTGCTACATAGCGTTGCCTGTAACCTTCAAGGTATTCTTTAGTTAGTTTAGCAGGTCTTAACAGTAGGTATTTAATGGTTTTCCAAAAGGCACTGTCATAATGGGTAAAATCTTCGGCAAAATGGGTTATTAAATGCCAAAAACTCTGACGCGTTTCAACATTTTTTTGTCCACATTTGGAGCAGTAGGCAACATCTACAGTATACCCGCAGTTTTCGCATTCTTTTTCGGTACGTAAATCACCAGACATAGTTTTAATAATTAGAGGCGGTTTGTTAATTTGTTGTTTAGGTGTTAAAACTATAAAAAAAAGATAATAAAAAACAAAAAAGCCAAACTTTAAGTTTGGCTTTTTGTAATATGTTTTTGATTTTTAAAAATCAGTATATGGGTTTGGTATGGCTTCTTCCATAACTTTTCTTAATATGTCAGGGCCATATTTTAGTAAGCATTTTTGCATGAAATTAAAATATTCCTGATTCTTCATAAATGAGGTCATTCCAACAGTCTGTATATTATCCCATTCTTTTTTTGCCTCTTCATAGCTGGTGAATTGGGTTTTATCAAGGTTGTTTTTTATCCACTCCAGTGTTGCATTTACATCATTGCCTATAGCATCTCTCATTTTTCTGAGCTCTTTGATTTTATCATAAAAATCATCCATGAGTTTTAAGTGCTTTACTCTATCTTCAGAATTTTCATAAGCAATGTGGAGTTCCTTTAGTTGTTCAAAGTCTTTTTCATATGTACTTTCTTCAACGGCTTTCTTAGAAGAATTATCCTCTGTTGTTTGTGCAGTTAAAGTTAGGGAAAGAATTGAAAATGAAAGGGTGTATAAAAATTTCATGTATTAGGTAAGGTTTATAATTTTCACAAACATAAAAAAATTATTTAAGTACTTCCTTTAAGAATAATAAAAAATGCTCCCAACTTCTTTTGTCGGCTTTTTCATTATAGGCAGCACCCTTTGAGTTATCGTTACCGGCTTCTTTTTCGGTAAAAGCATGTACGGCACCGCTATAGTAAACCATTTGCCAGTCGGCATTGCTGCTGTTCATTTCCTGTTGGAACGACTGTATATCGCTTTGAGGAACGTGTGGGTCATCTGCACCGTGTAATACCAATACTTTTGTTGTGATGGTATTGTTTTCTCTCGAGACATCTTTACCAAGCCCACCGTGGAAAGAAACCACACCTCTTACATTAAGGTTACCTCTGGCAGCCTCCAGTGCACCTGTACCTCCAAAACAGTAACCTATAACAACAATATTATTAGCATCGGCTCCTGATTTAATAAGTTGTTCCAATGCCAGTGTTATTCTTTTTTGATACTCTTTATAGTTGGTTTTATAGTGCCCTGACTGTTGTGCGGCTTCGTTAGTATTGGTAGGGTAGTTGCCTTCACCATAAATATCGGCAATAAAAGCGTGATACCCCATGCCAGACAGTTTTTGGGCTACTTCTTTAGAGTGATTATTAATCCCTTTCCAGGCAGGGAGTATTAGTATGCCGGGATTGTTGTTATTCGGTTTAGAGGGTATCGCTGCAAAACCGTTAAGTTTTTGGTTTCCGTCGTTATACGATACAGGTTTAAGCTGTGCTTGTGAAATGGTTGTCATACAAAGTGCTATAAAAAGGTAAATGGTTTTCATGGTATGATTAGTTTATAGGTAAATATAAAAAAGAAAGCTTTTAGAAACAATCTCTAAAAGCTTTCGGTGAATTAAAGTATTAACCCTAATTTATGCTCTTTGCAGCTCGTGCTTACCTTCTTTAATTTCCTCTACCATTTTTTTATTAAAAGCCGGCAGGTCGTTAGGGGTACGGCTTGTAACCAGTCCGTTATCCACAACCACTTCTTCATCAGTCCATTTTGCTCCTGCATTTATAAGGTCTGTTTTAACCGATGAGAACGATGTTATTTTTCTGCCGTCTACCACATCGGCCTCAATAAGCATTTGCGGACCGTGGCAAATGGCGGCTACAGGTTTTTTCTGTTCAAAGAAATCTTTCACAAACTGAACCGCTTTTTTATCCCTTCTTAATAAATCAGGATTAATAACACCGCCCGGTAATACCAATGCATGATAATCTGATACAGAGGCTTCACTTACAGTACGGTCTACCGTGAAATCTTTCCCCCAGTTGCCGTTTGTCCACGATTTGATAGTACCACTCTCCAGGCTAACAATTTCGGCAGTCCAGCCCTGTTGTTCCAAATATTCTTTTGGTGATTGTAATTCGCTCTCTTCAAATCCATTAGTCGCCAGTATGGCTACTCTCTTTTCCATGATTTTTATTTTTTTGATGGTTAGTAAATTATTTTAGTACTATAAAATTAAGGCATCAAAAACGGCTCTTGTTTTAAGGCTGTACTAAAGTTGTGCTAATGTTTGTTAAGTAAGAAAATATTAGTAGTAATTTTAAGATGATTCAATTTAAAATACTGAAAATGAATACTTTTTTTGAATGGGATAGGATATTTTTTAATGATTTACCTGTCTCTTTTTTGCTTGAAGTTGTGTTTAGAACGGTGGTAATGTTTGTTATGGTTTTACTAACGCTAAAGCTTACCGGAAAGAGAGGAGTAAAGCAACTTTCAGTCTTTGAGGTAGTAATAATTATTTCGCTTGGCAGTGCTGCCGGCGACCCTATGTTTTATAAAGACGTAGGTATTATACCTGCTATAACCGTTTTTGTATGTATACTTATTATGTATAGAGTTATAACAGTATTACTGGGTAAGAGCAAGAAGTTTGAAATTTTTATGGAAGGTAAGGTGCAGTGTTTTGTGGAAGACGGACAGTTTTCCATTAATAACTTTGAAAGGGAAGATCTTGCCAAAGATGAGTTTTTTGCCGAACTCAGATTAAAATCAATAGAGCACTTAGGGCAGGTTAAAAACGCTTATATAGAAACAAACGGTGCTATTAGTGTGTATTTTTATGAAGAGGATGCCATAAAGTACGGACTCCCTATACGTCCTCAGCTATTTGATTTGAAAAGTACTATAGTACCGAAATCAGGGATATATGCCTGTACGTTTTGTGCTAATGTACAACAGTTACAACCTACAAGTGCTGTTTGTTCGGTTTGTGGGAAAAATGAATGGGTAGAGGCAATACGTACCAAACGTGTACAATAAAAAAACACTGTTGTGATGGATACAACAGTGTTTTACATGATAGAATTATAGTAAATAATTAACCTCTTGAATTTCTTGAGTTGTTTGATGACCTAGAAGGAGATGATGTTCTCGCCGGAGAACTGCTCCTTGAAGGTGAACTTGGCCTTACTGAAGGACTACTGCTTCTTGAAGGTGAAGAGCTTCTTATTGACGGGCTACTGGACCTTGACGGAGAACTCGATCTTACAGCCGGAGAACTACTTCTTGAAGGCGATGAACTTCTGATTGTAGAAGAACTGTTATTGCCAGATGAAGGGTTACTCCTTATCATCGGAGAACTACTCCTCGAAGGTGTAGCATCATAACTTCTGGTTGAAGATGATGATGGGGTAGATCTTACAGTATTACTGTTACCGTTTGTTCTTGACGGTGAAGTAGTGGTTCTTGTACTCTGGCTGTTACCGTTACTTCTTGTAGAAGGTGAAGTAATTGCCGAACCTCTTGAAGGTGTTGTTACCCTTACATTTCCGTTATTATCTGTTCTTGCAGAGTTTAAGCTTCTGCCTCGGTTATAATTATTGTCCTGAGATACGCGGGATGGCGTAGTGTAAGAATTTCTGGCAGATGTTGATGCCGAACGTTGTACTCGTGAGCTTTCCCTTGTTTGTTCCAGTGCATATCTGTTAGTAGAGTTTGTTCTGCTTGTAAACGAACGGTTAGGATGTTGTCTTTCATAAGCATTACTTCTCCTTGTGTTATGCATGGCTACCGCTCTGGAGCTTCTTCTGGTAGTTACATAGTTATAAGTGTTGTTTACGTTAATGTGTACGTGGATATTGTTTCTGTATCTGTACACAGGACACGGAGCCCAGTAGCTGTAGTAAGTAGGGTAGTAACCCCAATACCATGGTGAGTAGTACGGACGGTATGATACTGCCCAAAACACATCAAATATTACCGGTCTTGAAACATATACCGGTTCATATATATAATTATCACCATACATGTAAACATCACCTACTACCTGTACCTGTACATTACTGCCGCTTCTTTCCACTTCAATAGTAGCAATATCCTGATAGTTATCTATACCAAGTACGGCTTGTAGTATAATTAAGTGTGTATTGCTTTGTGTTGCTTCTACCACTCTAAGGTAGTCTACATAGTTATCACCATTAAGGTCAAGGTTCGATATTCTGGCATCCGGATCGTTAATTCTTCTTTCAAAGTCTTCAAGATCGGTCGATTCCCCAAAAATAGAGGCAACTGCCCTAAGGTCTAAGTTATCGCTTATATCATTGCTGTTAGCCCTAACGGTGGTAACGTCCTGAGCGAAAATTTGATTTACAGAAAGTAAAACAAAAAGGGCTATATGTAATATTCTCGTTTTCATAGTCTCAAAGTATTTATTTGCCCAAAAAATTAATTTTTTGCTGTTTGATTATAAATAACCAATTACTGTGCCAATAATTTTTATACCTTTATGCTATCGTGTTAAACCCTTTATTTATAAGGGTTTTAAATAAATTGCACTTAATATGGAAATTATAAAAGCCGGCTTTGGTGACTATAACTTAGTTCACACCCTGGCCGAAAAAGTTTGGCCACAAACATATAAAAATATTCTCACTAACGACCAAATTACCTATATGTTTGAAATGATGTATAGTCAAACTGCTTACAATGAGCAAATTGAAAAAAAAGATCATGAGTTTTTACTTATAAGAGATGAGAGTGGTTATTTGGGTTTTGCCTCTTATGAGCTTAACTACAATAATAAACCTATAACCAAAGTACATAAAATATATGTACTACCTCAAACACAGGGTAAAGGTGCCGGGCGTGCTCTTATTGATAAGATATCACAAATAGCTGCAGATAATAATAATACTGTTATATCATTAAACGTAAACATATATAATACTGCTATTGGGTTTTATGAAAAAATAGGCTTTGTTAAAGCAGGGGAGGAAGATATTGATATAGGTAACGGTTACCTTATGGAAGATTATATAATGCAAAAAGCAGTGTAATTACACTGCTTTATTTTTTATCTGGATTTGCTCTCCCTGCTACGGAGAGCTGTTATGGGGAGCACTTTTACTTCCTTTTCGGTTTCTTTTTCCTCTACATACACTGCATAATCGGCAGGTTTGATGGCCGAGCCTATATGTTCTGAATAGGCCTTGGTAAATTCGGCACCAATGTATAATATAGCTGCCGAGAAATATACCCACAATAGTATGACTATTATTGATCCGGCTGCTCCATAGGGAGATCCGGCTGCGGTGGTTTCAATATACAACCCTATAAGGTAACGTCCCAGCATAAAAAGACAGGCCGTAAAAAAGGCTCCAACCCTTACATCTTTCCACGAAATTTGGGCGTCGGGCAGTACTTTGAAAATTACCCCGAATAATACTGTTATTACCCCGAAGTTGATAAGTATATCTATAACATTAACTAATATAACGGCTATTTGTGGGAAATAAGACCTCATGGTATCACTTAACGCCAGTAATACACCGTTTACCAGTAATGATACTATTAGCAGGAATCCCAGCCCTATAATTACAGAGCCCGAAAGTAATCGGTTTTTGATAAGTTTTAGCCATCCTTTTTTTGGCTTAGCTTTTAGTTTCCATATCATATTGATGGAATCCTGTATTTCACTGAACACTGTTGTGGCACCAATAACAAGGGTTACTGCTCCCACAATCATGGAGATATTTGTTTTGCCTGATAGTTCAAGATTCTGAATAATATTTTGTATTTGTAAAGCTGCGTCACTACCTATTAGTCCGTTAATTTCGGCAAAAATTTTACCTTCAACGGCTTCCTTGCCAAAAAATAGTCCGGTTAGTGATATTATAAGTAAAAGTAACGGAGCTAACGAAAAAACCGTATAGTAGGAGAGGGAGGCACTAAGTTTTAGCCCCTTATCCTGCATAAAGCCGATAAACGTATCCTTTATAATTTTTACAATAGGTTTCATGAGTTTTCTTTTAGAATATGCAATCATGGGAGGTGTGTTTGTTGTGTGACTAAGTTATTAAGCCTGTTTTTTAAATACTATAATATTAACATTCTTATAAGGAACTTAAGCAATTTAAAACTGCTTTTTAAGTGTAAATTATAACCTACAGTTTAAAAACCAAAAGTTTTCATAAATCTTACAAATTAAGGAGGTTACGTATTGTTAATAGCTTTTTAAAGCGTAAATTTATAGAGCTTTTATGAGTATGTGAAACTTATAAAAAGCAGGTACTATCACATAAAATCGCATCTATGAGAATTGTAATTATTGGCGGAGGCTTTGCCGGTGTTAATTTGGCCGAAAAACTTGCCGGAAATGAAAACTTTAAGATAACACTGGTAGATAAAAATAACTATAATTTTTTTCCGCCTCTTATCTATCAGGTAGCTACGGCTTACTTAGAACCTTCGAGTATAAGCTACCCATTCAGGAAACTTTTCAGAAAAAAGAAAAATGTACAGTTTCGCCTTGCCGAATTTGAGTCGGTTAACCTAGCCGAGAATAAAGTAATATTAAGCAACGGCGAACTGGAATATGATAAACTTGTTTTTGCAACAGGAGCAGAGAGTAACTATTTTGGGATGGAAAACGTAAAGAAAAATGCCATCCCTATGAAAACGCTTAATGATGCCATTGAAATGCGTAATAAATTATTACAACGAATGGAAAAGGCAGCTATTTGTAAAAACAGTAAGGAACGCCGTAAATACCTAACTATTGTTGTTGCGGGTGGTGGACCAACAGGTGTGGAGGTATCGGGTATGTTTGCCGAAATGCGTAATGGTATTTTACGTAAGGAATACCCTGAGCTATCTACAACAGTGAGTAATATTTACCTTGTGGATGGCGGACCTAATTTGTTAGGGCCTATGAGTAAGGCTTCACAGCAGGATACTCTTGATGCTCTTACTAAACTTGGAGTTATTGTTAAACTGAATACCCGTGTTACCGATTATGTTGATGATGTTGTACACTTTGCTGACGGACAAACCATAACCACAAAAAACCTTATTTGGGCAGCAGGTGTATGGGCTAAGGTATTTGAAGGGCTTCCGCAGGAATGTTACGGCAGGGGCAGAAGAATGTTAGTTGACGGACATAATAAAGTACAGGGTACCGAAAATGTATATGCTTTAGGAGATACCTGTATAATGCTTAATGTTGATAAAGCTTTCCCTGACGGGCATCCGCAATTGGCACAAACAGCTATACAGCAGGGAGTGCACCTGGCAGAGAATCTTAAAAAGGAATTAAAAGGAGAAACATTAAAACCTTTTAAGTACAATGATAAAGGCTCTATGGCTATTATAGGTAAAAATAAGGCAGTGGTAGATTTACCTAAGCCTGTTATGCACTTTAAAGGCTTTATTGCATGGTTAATGTGGTTGTTTATCCACGTGATGTCGCTTATAGGCTACCGTAACAGGTTTGCTACAGCATGGAACTGGATGATTGCTTATTTCTCTCAAGATCAGTCACTACGTATGATTATACGACCTAATAAGCGTAAAGGCGCTATTAATTAGAGAGTATAATGATAATATAAATAAAGGGAATATCTCAAAAACACTAATGATTACGCATTGTCATTTTGACGATAGGAAAAATCTCTTCTAAAATAGTTTGAGATTCTTCATTTCCACTGCGTTATATTCAGAATGACATTTTTGAGATATTCCCTTTTATATTATTTGTAAGGTATATAGTTTAGCCATTGCCACGGCATGTATTTATCGGCAATACTATATTCTAAAAGCTCTTTAAAAACACTCTCGGCATTATCAGAATTACTCATAATCAATATTCCTTTTCCTGATTTAGGGAAGATAATGGAGTAGTGCTGGAATCCGCTACCGTGCCCGCCTTTAAAAACACCTATACCATAAGGAGTTTCAAGATATCCCCATCCAAGTCCGTAACTTAATTTGATATCCTCATACTTATCGGTAGTAAGTTTAGCACCTTCATTAAACTGGGTAAGAGAGTTTATTTTTACCTGTGGGCTAAACATCTCATTGGTAGATTCCTTACTGATTAATTTATTATTTAGCACAGCGGTTAAAAACTTCACATAATCACTAAAGGTAGTTTCCATAGTACTGGCTGATCTGGGTTCGTTATCCTTGTCTTTTTCGTAAAGGTTTCCGTCTTTAGCATGCCCGTAAGCAAAATCCTTTTCAAATTCAGGTTTCCATTCAAAAGCAGAATGATCCATTCCTAATGGTTTGAAAATATTTTCCTGAACCAGTTCTTCCAGGTTTTTACCTGTAATTTTTTCCAGTACTACCTGTAGGTATACAAAGCCTTCACCGCTATAAGAGTATTTTTCACCCGGAGTACCGTGTACTTTTAGTTTCATATCGGGTTCAAAAAATCTCCAGTTAATGAATCCGGTAGTATGAGCAAGGCACATGCGGGCTGTTATTTTATGATAGAGACTGTCTGTTTCTAAATTCCTGTAATCGTCATGCCATTTTGTTTGTGCATCGTATTCATAAATCTTTTTAGGCAGGTAGGACTCAAGCGGAGTATCAAGATCAATCACACCGTCTTCAACCATTTTCATAGTAAGAACAGCAAATACAGCCTTACTTAGGGATGCCCCATAAATACTTGTTGAATCGGTTAGCAGTAATTTTTCAGCTCCATTCTTATAGCCTGTTACATGTTCATATACCGGTTGATTATTATTAAATATAGCTACAGCCATCCCTGTTACATTAGCCTCTTTTGTAAGGTGGTCAATTTTGTAGCTAACAGAATCTTTTATAATAGTACTACCGTCTAAACGTTCAATAGTATTGTTGCTTTTGGTATTACAGCTACTAACAAAGGCCATAATGAGAATAACAGCCAGTATTTTTGAGGTAGCTCCTTTTTTATATTTTAAAAACGGAATAGATAGCGGGTAGTAGCATTTATCTTTTTTTAACACGTAAATGATATTGAATATCACTATTGCAATGCAAAAAGGTACGGTAAGAATGAATATAAGGAAGCCTAAACCGGTACCTATGGTCATTAAGGCAACAAATGATAATACGGCATATATTAATACCGAGATTTGGAAATTGATGACTTTTATACCGTGTTTGTCGTAAATAGGGTTGTCTTCTCTTTTATGTATCCAAAGGAAAAGAGGTATTAATACATTACATAACGGAATGAAAAGACCTAAAAGGGGAGTGGCATGTATAAGTAACAGCCATTTCTTTTTTATGGTTTCTTCCTTTGGGTCATCCAGGGGTAATAAGTCATTTACTGCAACATCCAAGGCTGCGGCAAGAAGTTTAATGGTATTAAGGTGCGGATTCACATCTGCGTTCTCTATACGTTGTATAGTACGCACGGTAACATTTGTTCTTAGGGATAGTTCTTCCTGAGATAATCCTTTGATTTTTCTCTGATACTTTAGTCTTTCGGCAATTGATTGATTCTTCATGATTTTTAGTTTTAGATTATGAAGCAAATGTATCCTATCCGCCCTGCCTTTACCCCGACATTTACATGTCATGTATCTGTCATTACCTATAAATAAAGGGATGGCTATTAATTATAGCCATTTTTTTTCATTTTCTGTTGCGTCGAGTATATCAATATCTAAAGCAAGTTTAAAGTGTTCTGCAACTTTAAAAGCATCCTCTTTACTATTCGTTTTATAGAAAGTAATGTGTTTATTTCTGTTATAAAATAAATTGAGTAGTATTATTTCAGACGACGTTGTAGCTTCTGCAGTTACCACACGTACAGTTTGATTTTCCTTAGTCCTGAATACCGAAACATATTCAAATTCAGGTATGGGTTTCCAGCTACCAACAGTTATTCCAAAAACAGACCTGATTGTTCTGTATGTTTTTGAAGTAAGGTTTATTTCAGAACCTTCTTTAGTATTAAGGCCTGCACCTAATACGATCATAATTACTCCCATAATTAGATCTCCGGTAACTAAAAGCGCAAATCCTAAAATCATTAATGCATATCCGAAAACAGTTTTAGCCACAGGGGCTTTTTTAGTGTAAGTAATAATATTATCCATTTGTGTTTATATTTTATATTATGCATTTCCGTTAACTTCAAGGTCAAATAGTTCTCCGGTATCAAGGTTGTATTTTACATTCCAGTAAAAACTCCCTCCGTCACGAACGGTTATTCGGTCTTTAAGCCATAACTTTTTTGCCATCTTATCTACATTCTTCCAAAAGCAATTGATAATTAATATGCGGTTACCGTTTTCATCAATATAACCAAAATACTGCCTAAGGTATTTGTTTAGGTTTTTATGTATTACTGGCGAGTTAGACTGGTGGGTTAACAAGTAGTTGAGGTCTTCAAGCTTAGTGCGTAATGCCAGTTCGGCTTCTGTTATATTCTCATGAGTAGGGGTAAACCTTTTTTCCGGAAGTAGTTCCTTATAGGTTTCCGGGAAAATGGCAACATCAAACTCTTTTGTTTTATAATGTTCTGCTTCCTGAGAAAAGCAAAATGTTGTGAATAGTATAAAGTAAAGTAAAAAGCTTTTCATTATTTACCGTGGGTTATTCTTAAAACTTCGCCCGTTCTTTCATCAATAATACAAAGAAAAGTACCGCCTCTAAACCCTCTTTGAAGAGTACCGTTTATTACCCAGTAATTATCAATATGGTGTATTTCGTAAGGACGTTGTTTTATAATGTTTTCTTTAGTGTATATCCCAAAAAGTATAGGCTCTGCAACACCTATTGCTGTGACAGTATCTTTAATAATTACATCCTTACCGTTCACAATATTATGACCGTTATCCTGTAAAGCTTCCTGCAATTCCTGTTTGGCATGGTCTATACCCAAGAGGATACGGTCATTGGTTTGCGCCTGACTTGTAACAAACAGAGTAAAGACAAAGAATAATTCGTATTTCATATAGTTGGTTTATATACAAATATATAAAACTAGAAAGGATAGCCAATAGCAAGATTAAATACCAGGTTGTCTTTACGCCAGGTTTTACTGCCCATTTTTACATCATCAATAACCCATTCATATCTGTTAGTATTGTAATTAAGGTTTCTAATAGGAAAGGCACCATCTAAGCGAAGCACAAGGAAGTCAAGATCCAGCCTTAATCCTAAACCGGTACCTACTGCAAGCTGATCCATAAAGCTTGAGCTGAATTCTCCACCGGGTTTATCATCCTTTTTATTCCAAAGCCATACATTACCGGCATCTACAAACACGGCTCCGTGAATAATACTGTACAGCTTGGCTCTATATTCAAGGTTTAATTCCAGTTTTATGTCACCCGACTGATCAGGAAGGAAAGTATCCTCAAGAGGTTGCGCATTACTGTCTTTAGCATAATATACCCCCGGACCTACAGATCGTGCCCTGAATGCTCTTAAACTATTTGTGCCTCCTGAGAAAAACTGACGTATAAAAGGTAATTCTGTAGAGTTACCGTAGGGGATACCTACACCTGCAATAACACGTGCGGCTAGTTTTGAGTCTCTCCCCAAACGCATATAGTACCTAAACTCGTGTTCGGTTTTGGTATATTGACTAAAAGGTACTCCCAGTATACTTATTGTGTCTCCTTTTTTAGCATTAGCACCCGTTACTAAACCGCTTAGTGTACCTGCCACTTCTACAGAGCCCTTGTAATATATAGTATGCCTTTTATATCTGCGGTTAGTATTGGTAAAAGTGTAGGAATAAGATGGTGCTATAATAAGCTGTTTATCTATTACCCTTTGAAGGGAAGGAATAGAGTCGGCTTTTTGCTGGTATTCATCTGTAACGTTATTGGGGCTAACATAGTTTACATCAAACACATTTAGCTGATGTTCTTTTGTGGCATCTTCCTTCCATAAGTAACTAAACTGCGACCTGAATGAGTTTAGAGCATACAGGTGAATCCTTTTTTGGTATTCATAATTAACCAATGCTCTTGTTTTTGGTACAAAGGCGCTAGGGGAATGTACCGGAAACGGGGTGATAAAACGCGGCCATACCAAACTGGTTTCTCCCCCTACGCGGTATATGTTATAGCCCTTGTTTTGTCCGCCCATTTGTACTTCCAGTCCGCCAAAGGCAGAAATACTTAAAAGTTCGGCTCCCTTAAAGGTATTACGGTTGCTCCAGTTAACTGTTAGTTCAGACCCATTATAGTTAGCCGAATTGGTTTTAGCCGAAAGCTCTGTTCTAATCGACTTTTTCGGCATAGGGGTAAGGTAATAATAAGCATCGAGAGTGTTGTTGAGAGAATCGTTTACTTTGAACTCATTTTTTACAAACCTGAAAGTTCCTAAACTTATCAGCCTACTAAGGGAAAGGTTATGATCGTTCCTGTTATATAAATCACCTTTATGGAAGTAAAGGGTACGATCGTATATAAGAGGTTTAAAAGTATTATGCGGATCTATTATGGTAAAATCCTTGTATTGCTGTATAGAGTCGGTAAGAATTGTTTTAGCCCTAATGGTATCCCTACTATCGTTAAGGGAATAGTTAGGGTAAATATATATGTTATTTATAGTATATTGTCTTTGGGCTTTTTCGGGTGTTTCCTTTTTTACTATAACCTTCATGTCTACCTGATGGTCGCCCACAGTACTATCGGCCCTTACCAGTATATAGTCGGGGTTAAAAAAGTAATAGCCTTTTTGTTTAAGGCGTTGGTCTATACGGTCACGTTCATCTTTAATAACATCAAGGTCATAAGGACGGCCTTTTCTAAGTCGGGTTCTGCGCTGTGTTCTTGCCACCGCGCTGTCCAGTTGTGTGGATGCCGAGTCTTTAGGGAACTCTACATTACGTATTTTATATTGCCATTTTGGTTTTACGGTATAAATCGCCTTTACTTTTTTATTTCCTGAAGAAGTAGAATCGGCAGATGTTCTTGCCTTAAAGTAACCGTTGTTTTCTACGTGGCTTTGCAGCACATCGGCGTTATAATCCATATCTACCTGCCCGAACAATACAGGCGGTTCACCCACTTTATTACGCAGCCAGTACCTAAAGCCTTTATCTTTTTTAGGTTCTCCGGCTATGTTGTATAGGTATAGTTTTATTTTAAGTCCCAAAAACGATCTGTTAGGCTTTGGTCTTGCCAACTCTTCCATTTGCGCTTCAAGGTCTTTGCGTTCACGCCTGGACATAGCGGTGTCTTCCACTTTAACCTCGGCTCCGGTATACAGCATTTCGCCATCCTGCAGGTAGCGGGTATTACTACAGCTATACAGGATAAGTAGTAGAAAAGTAAAGATGATATATTTAGATATGTTATTCATTATTTTCCTTTTTGGCGGCTCTTTTATCTCTGGCTTCACGTTTCTCACGTTCTTCCTTTGCTTTTTCTTCCTGTTTTTGTCGCTCTCTCAATTCTTTCTCCCTACGTTTTATTTCCTTTTCTTCTTCTGTTCTATGGAACAGCTCCCTGAACTTATTATAATCCATAGTGATGATAAACGCAACACCGGTTTCAACTACCTGTCCCTGTACTGCCACCTGATATTCGTCTTTCCTGTAGGCCCTAACCATATAACGTCCGTCTTTAGTAAGCTGGTAGTCTAATGAAACATCTCCGGCTATATTAGTGGTTTCCTCATTAGCCTGTTGAGGTCCTTCTAAACCGAAGCTACTACCTACAGTTACTTTAAGCCTGTCGTTTAGCAGCTCTTTAGAAACGCCAACGTTTAGATCGGTCCTGTTTTCACGTTGACCTGTAGTATAATCTTCGGTCGATTCCAAATCGAAGTTAAGCTCAAAGCCATTGATAAGGTCTCCTGCAATATTGTTAAGCTGCTGGGAAAGCAGTTTACTAACACTTTGCCTTGCAATAGCTTCGGTACTTGTGCCTGCTTCACTTGAAAACGGATTCTCATTGATAAAGTGATTCAATAGCAATAGGGCAAATACCTGCTTGTTCAAATCTGATGATTGCTGACGTAGCTGAGCCAGTTTTGTTTTTGTATTGTTGATAATGTCTGAAGATACACCATAGTTGCCATCTGGCAGTATAATATCAAACGACAGTTCCGGTTTTAGGAGTTCGCCCTGCATTTTCAATACCGTTTGGAAAGGTATTTTTTGTTTATAGGTATTCCTGATAGAGGAGGAGGCCGTAGCCAGTTCGTCGCCTAACAGGTCTATAGGGGCGGCTTCTACCTCATAAATGGCAGTAATATCTATAGTAGCCTCGGTAGGTTCACCTGTCCATAAGATGTAACTGTTTTTCTGAATGTCAAATTTTCTTTTCAGGAAGTTAAACGACATCCTGTAAGCTCCGTCATTAAATTCATAACGTCCTGTAAGGGTTGTTTTACCCGAAGGATCTATACCACCATTTAGTTTGGCATCACCTTTAAGCTCCAGGTAATCACCATTTCCTTTATCAATAATCATATTGAGCTCGGCTTCTTTGTTTACCTGTATCGCTACCGAGACATCCATACCCAATACATCACTTTGATTTACGGTCTCTTCAATTTTAAGACGTTGCTTTAAAGCGGCATTATCTTCATCTACAAATTCCACAACACCCTCCCTGTCGGCAATACCGGGGTCTGACTGTGGTAGTACTACCGTAAAATCAGTATTCTCATCTATGTTGATGTTACCGTCTATTACAGGGGTTTCTAATGTACCCTTAATGTTGAGGTGGGTATCAAAGTATAGCGTACCATAATAAAAATCGTTATCCTTTTCGGTAGAGTTCACCGCCTTAAAGTTTTCGGCATCCACTGTCATTCCGAAATTATAATCGGTATAATCAGTAGTGGTAATTTTACCGTTAAGTATCATCAGGTTTTTATCTTCATCTTCAATACTAAAGTCGTTAAATGTAATGGCATTATCATTTAGCGTAATATTATCGTTCATGGAGTTGAAGTAGGAATTAAGCTGTGTAACTCTGAAACCTACGTCATTAAAATCTAATGTTCCGTTTACAATAGGTTTTGCGGTTGTACCGGTAACCTTAAAATTACCCGACAGGTAACCGTTACCATCTTTAAGCGCCCTGAAGGTAAAAGCCTGTACGCTGGTCATGTTCAGTTTTTCCATATCCAGATTAAGGTCAAATGACTTTGAGGTAGAGGTGTAGGTTCCGTCTAGGTTTACTTTGTTGCCATTGCCTGTAATGTTTACATCGGCATTATAAACATTAGTAACTGTGTTGTCTACCTTAATTTTTATATCGCCAATGGTGTCTTTACTTATAGCAAAGTTGTCAATGCTAAGGTTTGATACAAATACCGGATTAGTGGTTATATCCCGCAATTCGGCATCACCATTAAGAGTACCGCTTAATTTAAGCTCCTCTTTTTGTATCATGTTTGTAATGGTCTCAATTTTAAAATTGTCCAGTTCAACATTTAACGGAGCATTAGGTACATCTTCCTTAGACTGTATTTTTATAGTACTGTTCTCATTGCTTATTTCACATAGGTTGGCATAAATACCATCCTTACCAAAGCGCATTACGTTTTTTGGGTTGACGTCCCATAGGTTATAGTTAAGCCTTAAACCTTCGGGGTATAGGGAAATTTCGGTGTTATCGCCTTGTGCCCTTAATTCTCCCGAAACCAAATAATGCTCTTCATCTTTGTTATCCAGTACCTGTATATGGTAGGTTAGGGTATCGTTTTTTAACCTTCCTGTAATGCTTGTATGAGGCACTATAAACTGTTCGTTTTGTACTTCATCAATCACGATGTTGTAGGTAAGACTGTCTTTTTGGGTAGAAATATCTATAGTCCCACCCGAAATAGTATTTGAACCATATACCAAGCGCGGAATAGAACCCTTAACACTCAGGCTGTCTATACCACTTCTGTAAGAGGCGGTTAATTCTACAGGCTCAATACGGGTTATTTCGGGGATTAGTTTGGTGATAATTGGGTCGTTGTCAATTCTGAGCTTTAAATCGAAGTTTTGTTCTTCACTTACTTTTTTAGGTTCGCCCGAGTTTATATCATAATACTTGGAAACAGTATTTGTTATAGCGTTTGCCAGTTCGGCAGGGTTATATTTCCCAACTATAGAGGCATCGACAATTTGCGAACTAAGCCTTATTGAATCTTTCTCAGGCGATGATACCGCAAACAGTTTAACCGAATCAAGTACAATCTCTTCCCTTGGTGTTACCACTATAAAATCATACAGGTTTACTTTACCGTTTAAGTTAGCAGGGTTGGAATCGGTTATATAAGCATCCAGGTTACCACGCATTTTTAACGGACCCGCATGCAGGTTAAGTTTATCAAGGTCTATCAGGTCGGCATTAATTTTAATGGTTCCGTTAGGATAATTACCGTCAAAATCACCATTAGCCACAACTACAAAATCAAGATTAGGATCTTTCATGGTGGCGGTAGCATCAAACTTACCATTGTTAACAGTACCTTTTACTTTGAGGTCTTTGTACAGATAACTGTTATATTCGGCAGCTATTACATTAGCATCGACTTCTGCACTGGCTGTTTGCATATTAAGTCCTTTGCCTTTAACTGTAGCTTTAAGACTCAATTTACCTATTGAATCATTTTTTAAAAGTCTTCCCAAATCAAAATCGGTAAGCTCAGCATCGGCATCATATACTTCAGCATCTTTATTTCTTCTGTCAAAAGCGGCTTTTACATTGGCTTTACCATAGGTGCTGTTAAGGTTAAAGTCGGCTTCAAAATTTTCAATTGTTCCTTTAAACTTAGCTTTTGCAGCAAGCTCTTTAGGTAGTTGTATATTACTTGGTAAAGTACCCTCCGGAAGGAAAAGAGCTATATCATTTGCTGTTGAGGTAAACTCCCTTACATCCATATCAAAATAAGTCTTTTCAATATCGGGTAGTCCTGTTATTTTTCCGCTGGCAGCAATAACAGTATTGCCTACACCTCTTATTTCGAGATTAGGGATAGATAAGTTATTTACTCTTCCATTTACTGTACTGTTAATGTACATAATCCCGTTAGGATCACTTTTAAACGGATTGGTGTCGGCTAGGGTAGGGACAAACAACAGTATATCTTTAAAACCTATGTGACTGCCTTTAATATCAGCATCCACAGCCATTTGTCCTATGTTATCACTAAGAGATTCAAGAGAAGGGTAACTCACAATTATTTTATCCTTTACTTCAGTTTGCGGAGTCTTTAGGTATAAATGAGTTAAGCTTGCACCTTTATTGGTATAGGTGAAATTAGTTGTTAGCTTTTCAAGGTTTACTCCGCTTTTATCTTTGACTGTAAACGACTGTATATTTCCTGAAATACTATCGGTAGCATAGGAAAGCTTTTTAGCTTCCAGATTAAAATTAGTAATATCAAGGTGTTTGTAATCAATCCCTTTTGCTACGGGAGCCGAATTGTTGTCATCAAAACGGAAGTTTACATCTTTTATAGCTGTTTCATTAAGCCTGAATTTCCAGTCGTTTGATGAGGTTATTTCGTTTTCTGTAGCGGTCTTTTGTATTGTTTTACCTAAAACCAATTCACCTCTTAAACCGTTTATCTCAAGGTTATCTAAGTCAATATTCTGTTTGTTTAAGTCAATATCATTTACCTTTGTGATGAGGTTATTTAGGGTAAGTTTTGTATCAAGTTTGCTATCATTGTTTAGGTAGCCAACATCTATATTGGCTATGTTTATAGCCTTTAATTTAAGCTTTAAGTTAGGGGATTCAGTAGTTTTATTAATAGTGTTTTGAGTGTCATTTAAAACTTTTTCTAAACTACTTTGAGTTAGGGTTAATTTGAGTCCGTCAAGATTAATTTCAGGAACATCAAAATCCATTTCATCCAAATCAAATTTTCTGAATTCGGTATCAAAATGAGTCAGGTTGGTACTAATGTCATTCTTAGAAATATCGTCTTTAAAAGTTACCCTAATCCTGTCCAGCTTAATATCTTTAACCGATATTTTCATTGGAGCAGCCGTAGTGTCTTTTGGTTCATCTGTTGCAAAAGCATTAATGATGTAATCAAAATTGAAAACAGAATCTTTATCCCTGCTAACATTGGCAACAATACCCTGTAGGTTTACCGAGTTGATCTCGAGTTCATTTTTAAGTAGTTTGAACAAGCTTACATCAACCGCCAGTTTTTCACCTGCTAATAGCGTATCGCCTTGCTGGTCTTCAAAATAAACACCTTCCAGTATTACTTTTTTAGGAAGACCTATTTCTATTTTGTTTACATCTACATCGGTACCTATTTTCTTTTCAAGATAAGTAACGGCTTTGTCTTTAATTATATTCTGGAAGTAGGGTATTTGTATAAGCAGGACAATGAGAAGAAATAGCCCTATCAAAGAGCCTATTATCCAAAGTATAATTTTTATACCCTTACGTAAGTATTTTTTGTGCTGTTCCTTCATTTTATCACCCTAAAAGTAGGATAATTTGAACAGTATAATTTTAAAGTTTTGCTAAAATACTTACAAAAATGGCGGTTTGTAAGGTTTTGTGTTCAATTCTTATACTTCTATAGAATCTATTTCTATTGCCTGACCCGGTTGCAGTTCTCCAAGCACTATTTTACCAACGCGAACCCTTACCAGTCGTAAGGTAGGAAAACCAACTGCCGATGTCATTTTTCTTACCTGCCTGAACTTGCCCTCAGTAACCGTTATACTAACCCACGATGTTGGTCCGTGGCGTTCGTCTCTTATTTTTTTACCACGTTCGGGCAAATTTGGAACTTCATTTAAACGAAAAGCTTTACAGGGCAGGGTAGTGTATTTTTTTCCTTTAAAGCCAATCTCTACTCCGTTTTCTAACTGTTTTACAGCTTCATCGGTTATCAGTCCGTCAACCTGAGCATAGTATTCCTTTTCTACTTTTTTACTTCTAACCACTTCGCTCATCCAGCCATCTGTAGTGAGTATAAGTAAGCCTTCAGAGTCTTCATCAAGTCGACCTATAGCCATAGTGCCCTCCGGGAAATCATGTAATTCTCCTAACAGTTTTTTATTTCGTTTAAGGTTATAAATAAACTGACTTAAGTATCCAAATGGCTTATAAAGTAAAAAGTGATGGTGCATGAAATATAAATGTATTACGTTGGTTGAATAAAGTTATTTACTTAGATAAGTCCATAACGAGTCCATTTTTGTTAGTTCACGATAAAGACCTTTTTCATGATTTGAACCATATATAACTGCAATCTTTTTATGAGGAGAGTCTGTTATGTATTTAGCTAGTTTTATATCTCTAAAATCCAGTACAATGTATTTCTTATTATTTTCAGGTACAGTAATACATTGATATACTGTATTAGGTGATGTATTATAATCACATTCGTTTAGTACTATTGTCCCGAATTTGTTCTCATATTCGTCAATTAATAAATCCAGTGAAACATCTGAATGTTCACTATTAGTTTTACTGATTCCTAATTTTGAATATTTTGGCTGATTAATTAGTCCTTTATTGTTTTTAAAAGGATAGCCCATGTATGTACTATTAATAGTATCAACATAAATATTTACATTGCCTCCTACTATTTTTCTAAGTTTAAGTTCAAGAGTATCTATTCGCTGGATAGAAAGTTTGGTGCTGTCTGTCTTTATTCCTTCTATGAAGAATACAAAACCTTTTGAAGCCAAAGAATCTACTTTAAATTGAATATTATTATAAAAGTTTTTAGTCCCTACGTGTCTAATGGGAAAATATACTATTGTTTTATCATTATTTGTCAAAGTTGAAAAATTTACATCTTCTTCATAAAAACCTGCTGATTTTATTTTCTTGTCTATAGAGTTTGATTTGCAGGAAATTAATGAAAAGTAGACAAGGAGTGCTAAGAAGGATTTAATTTTCATTCTCTAATTTTTACTCGAAAATATAATTATCTGTCAATATTTGAAAATTTTTTATTATGTAACCAAATGGTTTCTTATATTTGTAACCGAAAGGTTACTTATTTTTAATTCAAAAACAAGTTATATGAAATCAACTCAATTAGAAATTCAGTGCTCAATGCAAATTTTAAAGCCGGTAAACGAGGTGTTTGAGGCTATAGTGAACCCTGAACAGATGATTAATTATTTTATATCGAAGAGTTCAGGAAGGATGGAGGAAGGAAAAAACCGTACCTGGAATTTTCCAGAAATTGAAATGGATGTACCTGTAAAAGTAGCTAAGATTATTAATGACAAATATATTTCTTATTACTGGGAGAATGGTGAAAGTACCCAGCTTGTAGAGATGAACTTAAAGCCTTATAAAGATGGATTTACGGTAGTAACTGTAACCGAAAAAAGTATGGAAAATACTGAGACCGGTATAAAATGGCTTAAGGAAAATACCGAAGGATGGGCTAATTTCCTAGCCTGTCTTAAAGCGTGGTTGGAATATGGTATTCATTTGCGTAAAGGCGCTTTTGATTATCGATTTGAGAAAAAATAATTATTGAATAAAAAGAGAATACAATATAGATGAGAAGAGATGTTTTTCAGGCTATTGCCGATCCTACCAGAAGGGAAATTATTAACCTCTTAGCCCAAAATGAGCTGAACCTTAATGCTGTTGCCGATAATTTTGAAATTAGCCGTCCTGCTGTATCTAAGCATATTAAGATACTTACCGAATGCGGACTGATAGTCATTAAGCAACAGGGTAGGGAGCGTTATTGCCGTGCCGAACTTAAAAAACTTAAGGAAGTGGCCGAGTGGACTAACCTGTACAGGGAGTTTTGGAATGAAAAACTGGATGCTTTAGGTAGCTTCCTTGAAGATGAACAAACTAAATAAAATAAATTATTAATTATGGAAACAACAACTAAACCATTGGTAATGGAGCGTACATACAACGCTACTGCCGAAAGAGTATGGAGTGCAATTACCAATGTTGAGAAAATGAGACAATGGTACTTTAACCTCGAAGCTTTTGAAGCCAGGGTTGGCTTTAAATTTCAGTTTTCTGCTTCATGTGATGACAAAGAGGTTTATGTACACCTTTGTGAGGTTACAGAAGTGGAGGAAGGTAAAAAGATTACCTATAGCTGGAAGTATGAAGGCAGAGAAGGTATGTCATACGTGACATGGGAACTCTTGCCTGAAGGGGATAAGACAAAACTGATATTAACCCATAGAGGACTGGAAACATTTCCTGCTCACGAGAATTTTACAAGAGATTCTTTCAACGGCGGATGGACTCACTTTTTGGGTACTTTACAGGATTACGTGGAAAACAATTAATAAAGAAACCGGCTTTATGCCGGTTTTATTTTTCCAGTATAACGGTCATTCCCTGTCCGCCCGCAGCACACACAGATATGAATCCTTTACCTGATCCTTTTTCATGTAATAGTTTTGCCATAGTTGCCAGTATACGGCCTCCGGTTGCTGCAAATGGATGTCCTGCTGCAAGGCTGCTTCCGTTTACATTGAGTTTACTTCGATCTATGGATCCCAAATTTTCATCAAGTCCAAACTCTTTTGTAAACTCCGGGCTTTCCCAAATTTTTAAGGTAGCCAGTACCTGTGCAGCAAAAGCCTCATGTATTTCATAAAAATCAAAGCCTTGCAGCTTCATTCCTGCTTTCTGTAGCATTCTTGGTGCTGCATATATAGAGGAGAGTAGTAGGTTTTGTTTGTTTTCTACATACTCAATAGCTGCCATTTCAGCATGTGTTATATAAGCCAATACAGGTAAGTTATGTTGTTTTGCCCATTCTTCACTTGCCAATAGAATACAGGAAGCGCCATCAGTTAGGGGAGAAGAGTTCCCTGCAGTAAGACTACCGTTTTCTTTATCAAAAGCCGGACGAAGTTTAGCCAGTTTTTCCATAGAAGTATCTCTTCGCAGGTTATTGTCTATAGTGAGTCCCTCATAAGGAGTTATCATATCGTCAAAAAATCCCCTGTCAGCAGCCGTAGCCATTTTTTGATGACTGGATAATGAAAAGGCATCCTGTTCTTCACGCGATATTTTATAGTACTTAGCAGTATATTCAGTATGTCCGCCCATTGAAAGACCTGTACCGGGTTCTATGTTCATTGGAGCGATAGGAGTGAAGTCCTTAAGTTTTATGCCAAAGAGTTTTTTTATTCTGTCGAAAGAAGATTTACTTCGCCTTACAGATAAAAGAATATTCCTGATATGTTCATTTAGTACTAATGGTACATTGCTGGTAGAATCAACGCCGCCTGCTATACCACATTCCAGTTGACCCAAAGCTATTTTGTTTGCTATATACACAGCTGATTCTATACCTGTGTTACAGGCCTGTTCAATATCGCATGCAGGGGTTTTGGGATCAAGAGAAGTAGATAGTACACATTGTCGCATTAGGTTGATTTCCCAACTGTGTTTAATAACTGCTCCTCCAGCCACTTCGCCAAGCAACTTACCGGATAGACTATATTTTTCTATAAGCCCGTTTAAGGTTGTTACCATCATATCTTTGTTTCCCACGTTTACATAAGCTGTGTTTTGCCTTGCAAATGGAATCCTGTTATAGCCTACAATGGCTACTTTTCTGGCTTGATTACCTGTAAGCATAATAGTTTGATTTAGTTGTACTAATTTACGAATTATACTCCATAGGGATAATAAAAAAAGCGGCCAATAAATGACCGCTTTAAACATTATAGGTGGTTTGTTAAGTCCTTATTATTTTTTTACGATAATAAACTCCGATCGTCTGTTTTGAGCATGTTGCTCTTCAGTACAGTTTTCTTTACAGTCCACTTTAGGCTCGCTCTCACCATATCCCTGTCCGGAGATACGCTCTTTAGCAATACCTTTTGA
>NZ_WOWP01000057.1 GCF_009741375.1 Flavobacterium rakeshii | reverse complement strand
ATTAGCGTAAAGCATAGAAAAGGCTGCGGTCGATTGCCTTGTCTGCGGCAATGGCAAGATGTCCCGTTGTCGGACAACGGCATCTTGCCGCCCATTCCTCGGAACTCGGGGGCGGGGGGACACTGCTATGCTTTAAAGCTGTTGAACCAATGAAGAGGATATTATGGAGACTGAAAACAACAACCGCAAGAGGCGTATCCATGTGCGCCTTACCGAAAAGGAATTCACCACACTTGAAAGCCGCTGCAAAAACACGACCTGCCGCAGTGTAAGCGAGTATGTAAGGTATTGCCTTTTCAGCAAACCGATTACTACAATCACAAGAAATACTTCAACCGATGAAGCCATTATTCAAATGAGCTATCTGAACCGTGAACTGAATGCTATCGGCAGTAACTTTAACCAGCTGGTAAGAAGAGTAAATGCGACTTCACAAGCCACCGAAATAAAGGGATTGCTTTTACTTTTTGAGAACCAGAAGAAAGCAATGTTTCCGCAAGAGTCCAGTATAGTAAAATTGAAACAAAAAAAGCAATTGAAAATGTTCTAAATTTTGTGGTGAAAAATTACAAGTATACAAGCCTTGCGGAACTGAATGCCGTGCTGAAACTTTACAATATTGAAGCGGATAAAGGAAAAGAAAATTCAAGGGTTGCGAAACATAACGGATTATTATACCATACACTCGATGAAAAAGGAAATCGTGTGGGTGTTCCCATAAAGGCAAGCAGGTTTTATGACAAGCCAACAATGAAGAGCCTGGAGAAGAAATTTGCAGTTAATGAAATCAAACGGCAGTCGGATAAGTCCAGGATCAAAAATGTAATTGACACAGTTTTCCTAAAGAACAATATTATCATCCTACCTCAGCTTATAAAGCAACTACAAAAGGAAGGGATTGATACAGTTCTTCGACAGAATGAGGTAGGGCTGATATATGGTGTGACTTTTGTTGATCATAAAACAAAGAGTGTCTTTAATGGAAGCAGTGTTGGGAAGGAGTATAGCGCGAAGGGATTGCAGGGTAGGTGCAATGCTAATCAAGATAAAAAGACTGCTGAAGACGAGAAAGTTGCTATTTCAAGACAAGAACTTATAGAAGTACTCCAAGAGTATAAAGACAAATTTCAATTTAATGAACTGCCTAAGTTTATTGATTTATTGATGAAATCGGAAAATGATTATCAGTGTGTTCCTAAAGAGTTTAAAAGGCGAAGAAAGAAAAAGGATTTAAGATGATAATTCAGTGAATTTCATTATTCAGAAGGAATTAATTTTCCCACGAATAATTTTTAAAACTTGATAATTAGTAAACCCTCTTGACTGCTAAATCTTTTACATATGATCGATCGTAAAACCTTATATTTGGGATTTCAACAGATTATTATATAATAATGGATCATACCGTACACAATAAATTAGTTTCTTTTATTTGGTCTATTGCAGACGACTGCCTTAGAGATGTTTACGTTCGTGGCAAGTACCGCGATGTTATTTTACCAATGGTTGTATTGCGCCGCTTAGATGCCTTACTTGAACCTACTAAAGAAGCTGTTCTGGAAGAGTTAGCTTTCCAACGCGATGAAGCTGGATTTACCGAATGGGATGACAAAGGCTTTACCGATGTAACCGGTTATGTGTTTTACAATACCAGCGAGTGGACTTTACAAAGATTACACAATACCACCACCAATAGCCAGCAGCTGTTATTGGCTAATTTTGAAGACTACCTGAGTGGGTTTAGTTTTAATGTGAAGGAAATCATTGAGAAGTTTAATTTAAAGTCTCAAATCCGCCATATGGCAGGGAAAGATGTTTTATATGATGTTCTGGGCAAATTTACTTCTCCCGATATTAACCTTACGCCTTTTGAAAAATTCGATTCAAACGGTAAAAAGCTCCCGGCGCTAACCAACTTAGGGATGGGATATGTTTTCGAAGAATTGATACGTAAATTCAACGAAGAAAACAATGAAGAAGCCGGGGAGCACTTTACCCCACGCGAGGTAATCGACTTGATGACGCACATTATTTTCGATCCGATAAAAAACAATTTACCGCCGGTTATGACTATTTATGACCCGGCCTGCGGTAGTGGTGGTATGTTAACCGAGTCGCAAAACTTCATTGTAGATCCCGATGGAGAAATTAAGGCCGTTAATTCTGATGTATATTTGTTTGGAAAGGAGATTAACGATGAAACCTATGCTATCTGTAAATCAGATATGATGATTAAAGGTAATAATCCTGAGAACATCCGCGTAGGCTCTACTTTATCGACCGATGAATTTGCCGGGCAGTATTTCGATTTTATGTTGTCTAATCCGCCTTATGGTAAATCATGGGCAAGTGAACAGAAATATATTAAAGACGGAAAAGAGGTTATTGACTCTCGTTTCAAAATCCGTTTAAAAAATTATTGGGGCGTTGAGGAAGATGCCGACGCTACCCCTCGATCTTCGGATGGGCAGTTGCTATTCCTAATGGAAATGGTAAACAAAATGAAACCCCTTTCAAAAAATAACCTGGGTTCGCGTATAGCTTCCGTTCATAACGGAAGTTCATTATTTACAGGAGATGCAGGCGGTGGCGAAAGCAACATCCGTCGTCATATTATTGAAAACGATTGGTTAGAAGCCATTGTACAGTTGCCAAACAACTTGTTTTACAATACCGGCATTACCACCTATATCTGGATTTTATCCAACAACAAAGCTGCTAACCGTAAAGGTAAAGTACAATTGATTGATGCCGGACAAATGTACCGCAAACTGCGCAAGAACTTAGGAAACAAAAACTGTGAGTTAGCACCCGAACATATTACCGACATTGTTAAAAATTACACCGAGTTGGCTGCGGTAGAAAGAACTACCGAAGATAGTATCGCCTCAAAAGTATTTGATAATGCCGATTTTGGGTATTACAAAGTTACTATAGAACGACCGAAACGTTTAAAAGCCCAATTTACAGCGGAACGAATTGCCGATTTGCGTTTTGATAAAAGCTTGAAAGGTGTAATGCAGCAAGTATACGCTAACTATGCTAAGAAAGTATATGAGGATTTAAGAGCTTACAAAAAAGAAATTTTAGACTGGGCTGAAAAAGAAGGTTTCGATTTGAATAAAAAGCAGGAGGAAACGCTTTTAAAGAAAGAAACCTGGACAAAACAATTAGCTATATTAGAAACGGCGACCATATTGCTTAATAAGCTGGGAAACCAAAAATACAATGATTTTAATATATTTAAAACTGAGGTTGACGACGTTTTAAAGAAAGAAAAAATAAAACTAAGTGCTACAGAGAAAAACCAAATCTTAAACACTGTTAGCTGGTACGATGAAACAGCCGAGAAAGTAATAAAAACCACCGTAAAATTATCGGGTGAAAAGCTTGATCAATTGCTTTACCAATTAGACTGTGCTGTTGAAGACCTGCCGAATTATGGCTATTACCCAACAGCTAAAAAAGGTGAATTTGTTACTTATGAAACCGACAGCGATTTACGCGATACTGAAAACGTACCGCTTAAAGAAAACATTTATGAGTATTTCTTGAAAGAAGTACAACCCCATGTAGCCGAAGCCTGGATTAACCTGGAGGCTACCAAGATAGGCTACGAAATCTCGTTTAATAAATACTTCTACCAGCATAAGGCATTACGTTCGTTAGAAGAAGTAACAGCCGATATTTTAGCACTGGAAAAACAAAGCGATGGTTTAATTCACGAAATATTAAATTTTTAGGCTATGGTAGAGATAAATAATAGCTACGAAGTTTATAAAGATTCGGGAGTAGAATGGTTAGGAGAAATTCCTGAGCATTGGGAGGTAGTACCAGGTTTTAGTTTCATTTTTGAAAATAAAGAGAAAAATACTGGTATGAAAAGAAATACAGTATTATCGTTAAGTTATGGAAACATTAGAGTCAAAGGAGATAATGAATTAACGGGATTAGTTCCAGAATCTTTTGAAACGTACCAATTTGTAAATAAAGGAGATTTAATTTTTAGGCCAACTGATTTACAAAATGATACAGTTAGTTTAAGAAGTTCGATTTCCGAATTTGAAGGGATTATTACCAATGCATACTTAAATTTAAGGTTTAAATCAAAAGCGAGTCCAAAGTTTTTCCATTACTTTTTCAGGGCGATTGATAACAATAAAATTATTTATGGTTTAGGATCTGGCTTAAGGCAAAACATAAGTTATCTTGATTTTAGAAGATTTCGATTTCCTTTCCCCCCACTCAAGGAACAAACCGCCATTGCTAACTTCCTAGACGACAAGACCGCTAAAATAGAACAGGCCATTGCCATTAAAGAGCAACAAATAACCTTACTGAAAGAGCGTAAGCAAATCATTATTCAGGAAGCCGTAACCAAAGGTTTGGATAAAACGGTTAAAATGAAAGACAGTGGTGTGGAATGGATTGGGACGATACCGGAGCATTGGGAGGTGAAGAGGTTGAAGTACATATTGAAATCACAAGGCCGTATAGGATTTAAAGGTTACACAACGAGTGACTTAGTAGATGAAGGTCATGGAGCTCTAGCATTAGGAGCTACGCACATGAATTGGGATGGGAGCATCATTCTTGATGAACCAGTATTTATATCTTGGAAAAAATATTATGAATCACCTGAAATAATGGTAAGAAAAGATAATATATTGATTGTTCAAAGAGGCTCTACTTGTGGAAAAGTGGCCTTAGTTGATAAAGATTTTGGACCAACCACTATAAACCCTAGTTTAGTTCTGTTAAAAGAAATTAGAGAAAATTCGGATTTTGTATTTCTAGGAATTAAAGTTGTGTTAAGTGGGATACTTAATATTGTAAGTAATACAGCTATTCCAATGTTGAGTCAATTTCAAATAAACAATATTCAAATTGCAATTCCTACTACAAATGAGCAAATTACGATTGTGAATTACGTAAAAAAACAATCCAACAAATTTGATCAAGCGATTTCCATTAAAGAACAGGAAATAGAGAAATTAAAGGAATATAAAGTGAGTTTGATAGATGCGGTGGTAACGGGTAAGGTGAAAGTGTGCTGATATGAGAAAGTTTGTCGAGCAACTAAAAAAGGATAAAACTGAGATTTATGTAAAAGACTATCATGAAATGGTAGCGGCTTTTAATAGAGAAAACTCAACAACTTCGGGTTATAATGGAAGACAAATTTTAGAATTATTACAAAATTGTGACGACCAAAAATCTGAAAGTGTTTTAATTGAATTGGATATTGAGAATAATATTTTGAATATAGCAAATCAAGGAGTACCCTTTTCAGAAGATGGATATCGTTCACTTGCTACAAGTGATTTATCTTCTAAAATCGATAAAACGCAATACATAGGAAATAAAGGGCTTGGTTTTCGCTCTATATTAAATTGGGTAACAGAAGTCAATATTTTTAGTAATGGTTTAAAAGTTTCTTACTCTGAAGAAATTAAAGAAAATGCATTTTCAACTTTATTTGATGAAGATAAGCAAAAGGAAATTCGTGAAAAATATAGATTATCAAATTCAATTTATCCATTACCCATCTTATCAGTGCCTAACTGTATAGAAACAGATGAATTCGAAGTGTTTGCAACTGTAATTTCATTACACTTTAAGGCTGATGTTTTAAAAGATATTAATGACCAAATAAGAAAAATAAATGCTGAGACTATTTTATTTCTTCATCATATTAAGAATATAAAATTTAAAGGATTTGCATTTAAAAAAGATATTTATATTGAAAGAGATATTCATCAATTAGCAAAAGGAAGTATTCAAAACATTTCAAGTGAAGAGGAAATTTGGGATATCTTTCAAGACGAAAATAAACTACCTGATGAATTTAAAACCAATGAAGGATTAATTGAAAATTATCAAATAAGAATTGCCGTACCAAGGGTTAAACCCAAAACTAATTACTACTTATATTCATTTTTTTCAACCAATATTGTTTTACATTTCCCTTATATAATCCATGCTACTTTTGATTTAGACCAAAATAGAAAGCATTTAGCAAACTCTAAGAAAAATAAAATCGTAATTGAGAAACTTACACAATTAATGTGTAAAATGGCTTTGTACAAAGCAGAAGAAAAAGTTGATTGGTCTGCATATTTATTATTACAATACAATTCAGAAAATGAGAATTTAAAAGATTTAAATTTTTATGATAAACTAAATGTAATTCTTAAAAATGAAAAGATAATACCTTGTGTTAGTAATGAATACCATTCTTTAGAGAACACGGTATTTATAGATAATGAATTTTCAAAGTTATTGAAATCAGAGGATGGAGGAAGTGTATTTCAAAAGCACATTCAATCCTTAGACCCTTTGGTTAAATTTGATTTGTTAAAACCAAAATATAATGCTTACCTACGTTTTGTAGATTTAATTGAAAAATGGAGTTTATCGATTACTGATAATAAATTTAGAGCTAGATTAATAAAGTATTTAGTAACCAGAAATATTAGTAAAAATAAAACAGATATCTTTAATATTTTTATTAACGATAAAGGAGATGTAATCGAAAAACAAAACGAAATCTTTACCCATTTAAATGATGACTATGTTATTCCTGATTACTGTTTGATAGACGTTATTAGTCCAACTCTTTTTAATGATTTAATTATTGAATTTAATATTAATGAAAGCTCTAAAAAAGATAGAGCTAGAACTTTACAAACTAAATTAAAGCACATAGGTAATATTCACTCCTTTGAATCGCTTCCATTAGCTCATAAAATTGTAAACAATACAAATCATTATATAATTGAAAAACCTGATTTAAGTGTTGATACTGTTAAAAAAATGCTTATAGCATTGTTTCACAATTTTGATCCTGAAACTACATATACTTCTATTGACATACAAAATGTCCCAATAATTGACAAAGACCAAAATGTTACAATTTCGTCTTTAGTTTACTTTTCGGATTTTTATTTTCAAGGACAATTATGTAGAGATATTTTTGGGGAAATTCATAATAGTAGAACACATATTGCAAATCCTGTTGATTTAGGACTTAATGTAGTCGATACAAATCATTTAGAAACTTTTCTAAATTGGCTTGGTGTAAATCAATTTGTAAAATATTCAAAATTTAATATTTCTAATCATCATCATCCATATGTTGTAAGAACAGTTGGGTATGTACCAACAACAGTAAATGTTCAAGTTTCAGATTTTTTGCAAAGAGAGGAAATATTAAAAAAAATAACTCCTGAGCAATTTTTATTATGGGTTATTAAAGATCTAAGATTATCAAATAATCTCAATCGAATTGAAAAAAAACACGGTGAAGTCGTTAATTATAAATATCATAGCCAACATAGAAAAACATCTAACAAAAGTTATCTTTATGAATTAATAGAAAATAATTTTTACAATTTTAGTAATCATTTATTAGACAATACATTCAAATCAATTAATGAAATTGAAATCAATTATGGAAGTGAATTATTTAAAAAATATGAAATTAAAAGAAGGGACATAGATGACACTTTAAAATTGTTAGGAGCGGTTACCGATTTTAATGATTTATCAATTGAACGTGTTCAAGAAATATTAGAAAAGTTAAACATCATTTATGAAAATGGTAGAAACACTTCTGCTTATTATAGACGAGCATATTTGCATTTTGAAGAAAATGGTAAGCGCTTAACCAAGAGTTTAAAGCTTTTTGCTCGAGATGATATGGGACTTAGATTGTATAATCAAGAAGAAATTTATTTTAGTGATAAAGTAAATATTCCAAGTAAATTACGTGCAGCATATCCTGTATTCAATTTTCCAAAAAGGTCTGGAGGTAAAAAAGCAATTGATTTTTTCAGAATAAATGATCTATCAGAAATTAAAATTAACTTAGAAAGTTATAAAAATCAAGAACTAACAACAAAATTGCTTTCTGAATTTTTAATGGAATTATATCCTTACATATTGATTTACAGAATAAATGCTTTGGATAATGAAAAATCAAAACATAATGACGCTAGTAAGCTTCAAAAAATAAAAATTCATGTATGTACAGAGGTTATTACTAAAGTTGAAAGTAACCTTTATCCTTTGCAAGATTACGAATTTATCTTTTTAGAAGATTCTGGTTATTTCCTTAAACTTCCTGATGGTATTAGTTTTGAAAGTATCCGAAACCATTCAAGTTTTAAAGATGCTATTTCTGAAATATTATCTCATTTGTTTGATGTTTCAGGTCACAAAGCGGACTTTAGGTCTATATTATCTACAGATTTTAATGATGTTAAACATTTAACAAAAGTTAATTTTGGAGACGATTTATTAGATGAAACATTAAAAATATTAGGTTTTTCAAACTCTGAAATTAATTTTTGGTCGAATATATACCGTTTGAAAGGAAAAGAATTGACTTTTAAAGAAGAAAATATTTTGGAGATAAATCAAATAAATGAAGATTTGGTAATATCAATAGATTCACCTTTACCAAATTATGATTTTATAAACGATAAAATTAATTATACATATTTAAATCTTTTATTTTCGGATTTAAGTATTAGTATTAGGGAATTCAATGAATATAGCATTAATCAAATTGATTTGTACGATTTTCATCTTAATAGTTTAATAAACTTATTTATCAATAAGTTTAATATTTTCAAACAATCATTGCATTGTAATTCAGTGACATTTGATTCGCAAAAAGAATTCCTTCAAAGGCTTCACGATTATGAAGTTAAACAAATCAATTATATAGAAAATATATCATTAGAAAATAGATATGTGTTTGCAATTGCTAAAAATGAATGCTTTGAGAATTTTATAAAAAAAGAATTTAAAGGAATTGATTTGATTGACAGAAGTAAGTTTATTGACATTGAAAACATTTATAATTTAAATAAATCAAATCTTGACTATACCTTAATGGAAATTGTCGAAAAACATACTGAACTAAAGAGTTTATTACACTTTGAAATTGAAATTGACAAACTAAAAAAATTTATTTTTAGTAAAATTATTACTCCAAAAATTGAACCTGTTAAAAGTACCAGTGACGAGAGAAAAGAAATTTTTAATGAAAAAAGAATAAATTCATTTAAAACAAAAAAATGGACAGGTTATAAAAATAGGAAAGATATTTTTAACCCTAATAATAATACTTCACTGAGTTATAATTTTCAAACAGGGAAAACTTCTGAGGAAAAAGTATATCATCATTTATGTTCAAAATATGGAAATGATTATGTGCATTATAAGGCAAAGGAAGACGAAGGATTACATTATGACATAAGATATAGCCCTGACAAAGGTGAACATTATAAATATGTTGAAGTAAAAACCTTTTCTACTGATAATTTTATAATATCAAGAGAAGAATATGAATTTGGAAAAGAAAAAAAAGAATTTTACGAAATTTGGTTAGTAAGAAATAATGATTTAATAATTTTTAATGAAAATCTCGAAGAAATTGATTTAGTTGTAAAAGATTATTACGTTGCTTTCTCAAATTTAGAAATAGTTTAAAAACTTAATTATGCCTAGCCAAACCAACGAACAAGCCTTAGAAGCAGCCATAGAAAAAATACTAACCGGAACTTCTTTAGAAGAACTCAAACAAGAAGGAAACCTTAACGAACGTAGAGAATTATACCGTTCGGGTAAAGGTTATTATATTGGTTATCCGTCTGATTTCAATGTAAAATACGCATTGGATGAAGAGCGTTTTTGGCACTTTCTGGAAAGTACGCAGGCAGAGGAGTTAGCGAAGCTGCAAAAGCAATCGGATTGGAAGCTAAAAATCCTGGAGCGTTTTGATCGCTTGATAAAGAAATACGGTGTCCTTCGTTTGCTTAAAAAAGGCTTGGAAGTTGACGATGCACATCTTACGTTGCTCTATGTGGCACCGCTGGCAAGTAGCAGTCAAGCAATCAAAGATAACTTTGAAAAAAACGAGTTTTCTGTAACACGACAATTAAGATATTCAAATGCAAACCCATTAGAGGAAATCGATATGGTGTTCTTCATCAACGGTATTCCTTTTGCTACTATGGAACTCAAGAACCACTGGACGGGTCAGAATGCCAAAGTCCATGGGATAAATCAATACAAATTTAAAAGAGATACAACCCAGCCTTTGTTGAATTTTGGGCGATGTATTGTACACTTTGCAGTAGATACTGATGAAGCTTACATGACCACTAAACTCGATGGGGCTAATACTTTTTTCCTGCCATTCAATTTAGGGAACAACAACGGCAAAGGAAACCCATCTAATCCATTCGGGCATAAAACTGCCTATTTATGGGACGAAGTATTTACGCGAGACAGTATTGCTAATATTATACAGCATTTTGTGCGTCTTGACGGTAAAGAGAATGAACCTCTAAGCAAAAAAACACTCTATTTTCCGCGTTACCACCAAATGGATGTTGTACGCAAATTGGTACGTCACGTGAGTATCAATGGAACAGGACAAACCTATTTGATACAGCATTCAGCAGGTTCTGGTAAATCCAACTCTATTACTTGGTCGGCATATCAATTAATCGAAACTTACCCGGTGAATGAAAATACGCCGGGAAGCAAAGGCATTGCAAATCCTTTGTTTGATTCGGTAATTGTTGTAACCGACCGTCGTATCTTAGACAAACAGCTGCGCGACAATATCAAAGATTTTTCAGAAGTAAAAAACATTGTTGCACCGGCCTTATCATCAAGAGAATTACGCCAAGCCTTAGAGGCAGGTAAAAAAATCATTATAACCACAATTCAAAAGTTTCCATTCATCATTGATGGGATCTCCGATTTGAGCACAAAAAACTTTGCAGTTATCATTGACGAAGCGCATAGTAGTCAAGGCGGAACGACATCTGACAAAATGAATCAGGCTATGGGGAATCTGCCTTCAGAAGAAGATACAGAAGACGCTCAAGATAAAATACTAGCCGCGATGCAATCGCGAAAGATGAGAGGTAATGCCTCATATTTTGCGTTTACTGCTACACCGAAAAACAGTACCTTAGAAAAGTTTGGAAGCAAACAAACCGATGGTAGTTATCAGCCATTTCACCTTTATTCAATGAAACAAGCCATTGAAGAGGGGTTTATCTTAGATGTGCTGGCCAATTATACTACGTATCGTAGTTATTATGAAATTTCAAAATCTATTGAAGACAATCCACTTTTTGATACAACTAAGGCTCAAAAAAAGCTAAGAGCCTTTGTTGAACGTGATCCCAGAACCATCGCTACCAAAGCTGAAATAATGCTTGACCACTTTACGACCCATGTGGTGAATAAAAAGTTGCTTAAAGGAAAAGCAAAAGGAATGGTGGTTACACAAAGTATCGAATCTGCTATTAACTATTATCTGGCTATCAAAGAAATTCTTAAAGCGAAAGGCAATCCTTTTGATGTAGTGATTGCATTTTCAGGTACAAAAAAAATTAATGGTATTGAATATACTGAAGATGGTTTAAATGGATTTGCTGAAAAAGATACCAAAGATAAATTCGATGAGGATCAATATCGTTTATTGGTAGTTGCCAATAAATACCTCACAGGCTTCGACCAACCTAAACTCACTGCAATGTATGTAGATAAAAAGCTACAGGGAGTATTAGCGGTTCAAGCTTTATCACGCCTCAATCGCTCTGCAAATAAGTTAGGTAAACGAACAGAGGATTTATTTGTGTTAGATTTCTTCAACTCTACCGAAGAAATTAAAAACGCCTTTGATCCTTTTTATACTTCAACAACATTAAGCGGTGCTACCGATGTAAACGTCTTACATGAACTCAAGGCTTCATTGGATGATGTAGGTGTTTACGAAAGCTATGAAGTAGAGGATTTTGTCTTAAAATATTTTGACAGGGTAGATGCTCAGTTTTTGAGTCCAATAATAGATACAGCAGCTCAACGTTTCAATCACGATTTGGAATTAGAAGATGCCCAAAAAGCCGATTTTAAAATTAAGGCAAAGCAGTTTGTCAAAATTTACGGACAAATGGCTTCCATTTTATCCTTCGAAATGCTTTCTTGGGAAAAGCTATATTGGTTTTTAAAATTCTTAATACCAAAACTTATCGTAGCTGATCCAGATGCTGCCATTGATGGCTTACTAGATACTGTAGATTTAGCTACTTATGGTTTAGAACGTGTAACACTAAATTCATCGATTAGTTTAGATGATTCTGATACCTTATTAGACCCTCAAAATCCAAATCCGCGTGGAGCTCACGGCAAAGACGAGGAAGAAGACCCTTTGGATCTAATCGTCAAAAGTTTCAACGAACGCTGGTTTCAGGGCTGGGAAGCTACTCCTGAAGATCAAAGAGTAAAATTTATTTCTTTAAGTAAAATGATGATGGCTCATCCCGATTTTCAAACAAAAGTAGCAGACAATCCGGACGCTTCAACTCAAGAATTAGCCTTTTATAAAATATTTGATGATGTGATGGCTAAACAACGTAAAAATGAATTGGATTTATACCGTTTAATAGCAAAAGACGATTCCTTTAAACAGGCTTTTATAGATACTATGAAAAGAATGGTAGGCGTTCATCGCTAATTTGGTTGAATTGCAAAAATCCCTAGTTTGTGCAATTAGATAGGACGATTGCAAAATTTATGTCCTCAATGACAGTTACAACAATACAAAATTAGAAATAGGCATTGCAGGAAGAAACAACCGTAGACTTGTTAAACCGGCTAGTTTAGAATATAAAAATACAAAAATGCAAATCTTAGGGTATTCAGAACGCGGTATAATTAATTCATTAATATTCTCCATCGGGGAGGATAAAAGGCTAATGGATAAATTTATAGACCTGATAGGCATACCCGCACTAAAAGGAGTACAAGCTCAAGATTACACCATTTTATTAGAGCAATCATTTTCGAGGTTTGGTGATTCTGATTTGGTTATTATCACTGAACATGAAAATCCAAAGCATAGAAAGGTTTTTTTTATAGAAGGTAAGGTAAAAACTTCACAGAGTAAAAAATGGTCTCTATCTAAACAGTTTGAAAATTATGAAAGAAAAGAGAAATACTCCGGCTCGTCATCTAATTTGTTTTTTCAGTTACATTTGAAGAAATTATTATTTGACAATTGCGCTTCAAAAGATTTTGGTTTAGGTATTCAAGAGCCAAGGTATAAAGAGAACAGAAAAATCGGTATGAACAAAGTAGTGCTTAAAGCTGTTAAATTGTTGCTTGACTGTCGGGAAGCGTATTATATTGGACTTATTCCTACTGATCAAACATGTATTGATAAATTTGAGATTAAAACAGAATTTGATATTCATTTTCTTTCCTGGGGAAAAATTCATGATTTTTGTAAAGACCATAAACTAAAAAAAGTGGTTGAGATTTTTGATTATAACGAGGGCCAAATTTATTAATATTAGTATTAAATACTACCTTACGATTGGAGTTTCTACATTTGACTGGAGTAATTTATTTGTCCTATTAAGATGTAAACAATTAACTTTGATAGTATGAACAAATGTGTACATGATGAACATCAAGGTAATTATAGTAGAAGACGAAAGTAAAGCAGGTAATGTTTTAAATCAAAGTTTAAAATCTTACGCAAATGCAACAGTACAAGTAATGGCTATTTGTCCGTCAGTAAATAAAGCAGTTGCTGCAATTAAGACCTATCGTCCTGATATCGTATTTTTGGATATACAACTTAGGCAAGAAAATGGTTTTGACTTGCTTAAACACTTCGTGAATCCTGATTTTGAACTAATATTTACAACAGCATTTCAGGAATATGCAATTAAGGCTATAAAAGCTAGCGCTATAGATTATTTGTTGAAGCCGATAGATATAGACGATCTTTTTTTAGCATTAGACAGGTTTGTTGAAAATAAAGACAGAAAGCTTAATTATGACAAATTTAGAATACTGGCAGAAAATATAAGCAATCAGATTACAGGCCAACAGAAGCTTGTATTTCCTTCTAAAAACGGAATGGAGATACTTTCTGATAATGAAATTCTGTTTTGTAAATCTGATGGTGCCTATAGTTTTATATATACAATTTACAAAGACAGCTACGTTTCAAAGTCTTTAGGGGAGCTTCAAAAGATGTTATCGGAGCAAAACTTTTTACGAATCCATAAAAGTTATCTTGTTAACCGCAATTTTATACGTTCTTTTTCTTCTGAAGGATTAATAAACCTAGCTAATGGGGCTGAATTACCTGTTTCAGAAAATTATTATACTAAGAAATCTTTAATGGATGCAATTTCGACTTAGCTCCCTGTTTTATCTTCTTGTTTTATTTTGTGCAAACTGTTTTTCACAACAGAAGCCGGTACGACATTATACAACAAATGACGGTTTACAAAACAATGCCGTAAGAACTCTTTTTTTAGACAGTAAAGGTACATTATGGGCAGGTACAGAAAATGGAATTTCGTATTTAGTAAATGGGACTTTTAAAAACATTACCTCTGCAAATGGATTGGGGTTTGATAATTGCTGGGCTATTACCGAAGACAACAACCACAATCTGTGGTTTGGTAGCTATGACGATAATGGCGGGGTAAGTTGTTTTAATGGAAAAACCTTCAGACGTTTTACTACAAAAAATGGTCTTGCCAATAACCGTATCCGAAAATTGCTATGTTTTGATGGTTTTATGTATGTAGGTACAGAAACTGGGGTATCTGTCATTAATCTAAAGACCTGGAAGGTAACAACCTTGCCCGGTGCTGAGCCACATAAAGGAGTTTTTATTGTTACAGATTTTATGACAATTAATAACACAGTTTACTTTAGTGCTGTTAACGAGGGCATTTATAAAATAGAAAGAGATAGAATTGTTAAGGTAATTTCCCATAGTAATATATATAGTATGGCCTGTATAAATGACAAAATTTACTGTAGCAATAAAGATAATCTTGATATTATAACTGTTAATGACTTTTTAAAGGGAGAAAAAAAAATATCTTCTGTTAAAAGTTCAATTTTATGGGACTTCGTCAAAGGAGAAGATGATAAAATATACGCAGCTGGTTGGGGAGTTTTTAAACCAATTGGAGGGCTCTATACTGTTAATGGAGATAAAATTACTAATGTGTCAAATGAATATGGAATCACTAGTAAAGGATTGTTAAGTGTGATTTATGATGTTGAAAAAAAGATTCTTTACTGTGGTTCTAAGGACAAAGGGATTTATGCTGTCAACCTAGAAAATATTATAAATTATTGTAGCCATAATCAGAAGCCTGTTGTTTCAATAGCTGAATTTCAGGATAATATCGCTATCCTTGCTGCTGATGGTTTAAAAGTTCAGGATAAGAATAATAAAACATTAAAATTACTCACTCTATCACAGTTTAAAAATTTTCAACAGCGATACATTTCTGGTGGAAGTCCGTTACCTAACTATGCTGATGGCTATTATGAGCTTGATTATAATATTACGGCTAGAGATATAATCTTTTATGAAATCCTAAAAGGAAATGAATACTTATTAATTAATTCTAATATAGGTGTTTTTAAAATAGATAAGGAGCTTAAAATTACAGCATATTTACCTGTTCATAGTTATAAAATTGGTTTTACACCGCAAGAAGAACTAATTGAAACAATTCCCTATGCAGGTGTACACGTGTATGCTGATGCTTTTTATTCTTTGAAAAATAATTGGTTTTTAGAAAGTGACCCAAACACGCCTTTGGATGTTGTATCAATTCTGCATACAAAGACTAAAACATATTTAGCATCAATATTCAAAGGTCTCTATGTTTACGACAGGTATGGTTTTACGTCATGTCTTGAAAATGGGACATTTAAAGAACCTAAGCTAAAGTTTATTACTAAAAATGATAAAGACAATTTAATAATAGCTACTGAATACGGCGATATTTATAAAGTAACAGAGAAAAAAGGAATTTTTGAAATCAATGAAAAAATAGACCGAAACAGGCTTTACGGTAGAACTATAAGTTTTATTGAGTGTTACAAAAATGTGCTAATTATAGGTACAGAACTGGGAATTAATATTTTCAAGGGAGACAGTGTTCAGCTTATAAATACCGAACAAGGATTTGTAAATAAAGATGTAAAATCTTCAGCAATAATTGACGGGGTTTTATGGTTAGGTACAAATAAAGGATATTATAAAATTAAGTTAGATAGTTTTATAAAAGACTTACCTACAGTAAATCGAATAGATATTGAAAACCTTAAAATAAATAATGTACCATTCAAGCCTGATCAATGGTATCAGAACGTAATATACTCTCCATTAAGTTTAGCCTACACAGAAAACACACTTGAATTCAGTTTGAATCCCTCGGGTCATAAGTATGCCGAAAAATTACGATACAGATTTCGCTTACAGGAGGGTGGCAACTGGAGCCCCTATTCAAATAAGCCTCTTATTTATTTACCTTATTTACCTTCAGGAAATTATGAGCCAGAAGTAGAAGTAATGGATTTGTATTCGGGTAAGATTTCAAGATTTGGATTACCATTAATAAATATTGCTCTTCCTTTTTGGAAACAGATTTGGTTCGTTATAGTTTTAATAAGTGTATTAATACTGATTTCACTGCTTATTTATTATTATAAGCGTAAGCAAATTATTCAAAAAGCGCTGGTTGAACGCCGATTGTCTGAGACTAGGCATGAAGCGTTAATTGCTCAAATGAATCCTCATTTTACATTTAATGCAATGAATGCTATTCAAAATTATATCATAGAAAAGGATACGCAAAACTCCCTGAGATATATAGGTAAACTTGCAAAACTAATGCGGACTAACCTTGAGAATTCCAGAAGAAAGAGCATTAACTTAGAAGATGAAATAGCATATTTAGAGAATTATATCACTATCGAAAATATCAGGTTTGATAATTTTATCACCTATTTCATTGATGTTGACCCAGAAATTGATTTGTATAATTTTTACATCCCGGCAATGCTACTTCAACCTTTCATAGAGAATGTTTTTGTACATGCTTTTAATGATATCCACAGTTCGCCACATTTCATTATATCCTTAAAAAAAATTTCTAATGAAGTTGTGCGCTGCACAATTTCCGATAATGGAAATGGTTATAAAAACAGTAATACAAATAAACTTCATTCCTCTAAAAGTACTTTAATAGTTCGAGAACGTTTAGAATTACTACAACCTGAATTAAAAGATGCATTAAAAATTAAGTTTTCAATCACAGGGACAGAAGTTGTACTACTTTTAAAAAACATTTCATAAACTAAAAATAGGTCTTTATTTGCTATTTGGCCTCTCTTGTAAAAAAGTAACAATCTTACTCTGTATCATCGGTATTTTTGAATAAATAATTTTAACAAACTAACCAATGGTCAATTATTACTGTGAGTACTGCGGTACAAAATCATCTTCTATTAATTCTCTTACTGCTGGCAGCTGTATTCGTCATCCTGAAGGCAAAGGAAGGCACAAACTTTATGAAGGTTCAGAGAAGTCTAAATATCAATGTAAATACTGTGGTACTTCGGCATCTTCAATTTCTTCGTTAACCGCAGGAACCTGTATAAGGCATCCTAAAGGAAGTGTTAAAGGGAAACATTCACCAACATTGTAAAAATAGAACTTCAATTTAATTAATTTATATACTCATGAGCGATAATAACGATTTAAAAAACGGAGCTGCTTTTACAGGTGTTGGCGCAGCTGTAGGTACTATCGGTGCAGCAATAGCAGGAACAGCATTAGCAGCACCGGCAGCAATTGGCGGGGGAGCCTGTCTATTAATTTACGGAATTGTAAAACTTGTAAAAGACAATAAAAAGTAGCACCCTAAAATGAGTAATGCTGTTACGCAAAAAGAAATTGAGGATGTAAACTCATTTCTACAAAACATAAAAGAAGTAGCTTCAATAAACCAGCAAAGCATAGACTCCGTAAATAATGGAGTAATGCAAATTGGAAATATCTATTTAGAATCCAAAAGGCTAGACATTCGAAATGCAGAACTTAATAATGAATTAGCTCGAATTCTATCGGAATTCAAGCTCAAGCAAGGAGTCTTAAATCTAATCTTTTCTGAACGAGGAAGAATTATTGATAAGCATTTTGAAGTTATTGATAAAGGGCTTCGTGAAGGGAATGATGCACTTATATTACAAGGCTTAAGAGGTGCAAGCGAATTTGTTATGAAAAACCCATTAGAAGATTTTGATAACTTTAAAAAAGCTATACTTGATAAAAATACTCCCTTAGAACTGGATTTTTAAATATGAAAAAAGTTATTTTATTAATTATAGTGGCTGCTCTGTTGTATAATTGCGGGTCAGATTTAAGCTATGAAGAGCAATTAAAAAATTACACTTCACTTGTGAAAAAAGCAGACTCTATAAGTCTGGCAAAGGATTACAAAAAGGCTGAGGATTACGCAACAAAGGCAATTGAGATAACAGATACCTTAGCTCCTGCATTATTATCAAGAGGTAATATTCGGCTTAAGTTAAAAAAATGGGATGAAAGTATTGACGATTTTGATAAAGTGATAGAAATCGAGGGAAATAAATCACTAGCTCATAAGGGACTTGCTATTGCAAAATTAGCGAGTGATGACGAAGATGATTTTCTTGAAAGTATAAACATATATCTGAATTATCATAATTCTGATGTACAATCTCATGAACTCAGAGCGGAGTACTATTCTAAAAACGATTATAATAAAGCTATAGAAGATTATTCTTATTGTATAAACGCTGTTCCACTTAACTCATCATATTATCTTAAACGTGGAAACCTTTATACATTAAATAACCAGGAAAAATTAGGTATCAAGGATTATCAATCCTATATTCAGCTTAATCCAAATAAAAATAACGACGAAATTCTTTACAAAAGAGGTACCCTTAACCTAAAAGTTAATAAACCTAAAGAGGCAGTTATAGATTTCCTGAAAATTGAAAATCCAAATTCGAGACCGCTAACGTTTAGTTTACTAGGTGATAGCTATTACCAGCTTGGAAATTACCATGAAGCTATTAAATTTTATTCAACTTATATACGCTTATTTCCATCTGCAAGTGACATAATTGAAAAAAGGGGATTGTCATTTCAAAAAATGGGAGAGCTTAATAAAGCTGAATCTGATATTAAGAAATCAGCAATGTTAAAATGGAAAAATAAAGGTTTCTTTCAGAAATATTGGTTGTTTATACTTTACCTAATATTTTTTGCTATGACCTATATAATTATATCAATCTTTAATACAGAGGAATATGATGGAAGAAAAGCTAAAAAAGCTTACATGTTTTTTTTTGTAACAGGAATTGTCGGGGGTCATTATCTCTATGTGAAATCATATATTAGGTATACTTTATATTTTATTCTTTTGAGTGTATTAGTTTATAATAGTATTTATAGTATAATATCATTTTATAATTACAAATATATACTTTGGAATGATATCTTAGATGTCGGCAAAAACAAATATATACTATATATTATAGTTATCTTGTTTGGTCTTGATTTACTCTCTTTAAGTTATTTAGTGTATAGTTCTAACCAAAAAGTTCGCTTTTCAGTTTCTAAAGATTTGCCGGAAAAACGCCAACAAGAAATTACAGATTTAGAAACCGCTACGAAACAAATAAAGAGAAATTTACAAATTCTAGACGTATGAGTTTTTTTAAAAATATCATCACTGGTGGTAACTATAATAAGTTGCTAAAAGAAGAAGAGTCATTTAATGAGTTAAATGAACGATTTTACTTATTTCAAAACGACTTTCTCTTGATTAATAAAGAAAGACATAAGGCCTTGGTATATCTTATGCATGAGCGTGAGGACGCATTGAAAAACTTGACTTTGGCTAAAAATCTAATCTCAAAATTTACAGAAATTAAAGGAAAAGAAAATGCTAAAGTAATAGATGCTGTTAGTAATGTAGACAAAATTGAAAATCATATTTATTTGGGTGACTTAACTATCAACTTTCAGAGTGGACTTGATAGCGTAAGTGAAACCTTTCTGAATTCACTGGAAGGGTCTTTAATTCGATTAGATGAAAAAAAAGGTTATTCAAAAAATGAACTTAAGGCGGAATTTACGATGATAGCATTTGATGTCGTTGCTGAAGGAGTTGGGCAAATAATTCAATTGAATTCTGAAGTTAACGCTAAAAGGAGAAAGATTATCGAAGCTCGTGAGCAAATTAATTCTTCCATTAAAAAAATGACGGTAAAAGCTCCGAAAATCTATCAAGAGTTAAAAAGAATCATTGAAATCTCAAAAGTTCTGAATAAGCATAATCAAGTTTTTTCACAGAAATATAAAACCATCATTGATGAAATGAACTCCGATTCTAAATGGTCAAACTTTATCAATGAGGTATTGAATAGAAAAATTGTTGCAAATGATAAAATGATAGAAGACTTAAAATACCTATTAGCATATAGTTCAGAATATAATAAACTTAACAAGGGTGCTAAAGTATAATTAATATCTTTGCTGTAAATAAAGTTTTATATCGTTCTTTAAAATCAATTTTGCAGGTAATGTAAATTGATGATTTGCATTGATTTAAATAAAGTTCGTGGCACAGCCAAAACGAACTTTATAAAACATAGGAATGACGCGGATTAGTATGCGAAAGTTCGAATCCCTCATCGCCCACAACCTTTAAAAAGCTTCAGTGAAAACTGAAGCTTTTTTAATATATTTCCCTGTCGTTTATATTGAGAGGGTTGGCGCTTCTCCCGATAGCTATCGGGACTCATCGTCCATAGAAAAACAAACAAAGCGTTTGGATTCCAAACGCTTTGTTTGTTTTAACTATACCTTATTGACTTTGCAAATAATTATATTATCTATATAATTATAGAAATTCGGTTATAGGTGTTTTTGACGAAAGAAAAATGAGTAGTTTCGTAAAAAATAATGTTAGCAGACATTTTTATGAACAATCTACTACAATTAACAATAGCCACAATAACTGGTGCAACTATATGGGAAGGATTTAAATTTTTCTATCCTGATATAAAACAATATTTTAAAACCAGAAATGCTGCGAAAAAAATTTTTTATGATAATTTAGATCCTATTTTAAAGGCATCAAGCGAACTATATGGTAAAATTGAATCTTTGGCAAAAGAGGATTTTGCAACCTTTGTAAACTTAAAAAAATCGTTATCTTCAAATCCAATACATAATCAAAAGTATGTTTTATATTTATTTGCGCAATTTTGGGGGCAACTTGAATATTTAAGATTACAAAGTCAATATATAGATTTATCAAAAATAAAACAAGGTAACCAACTTTTAAGATTTATCGAAACAATCGAATCTCGAAGACATCGAATTTTGGATAGGTCTGTTCAAAGAATTATTGGAGAATGTTTAATATCTAACAAAGACCAAAAATTTAGAATAATGACCTTAAAGGATTTTCTCGAAACTTTGGAAAATGAGGATAGTAGCTTGGCGAAATGGATAGGAGAATTAGAGAAAAAATTATTAAATGTTAATTATAAGGAACAAAGGCAAGTAATTTTAAGATTTGGTGTTATCGTGGCTGTTTTGATTGATCATTTTGATCCTAAGCATAAAACTGTAAGGCGAAGAAATATTTACAAAAATAGACTTAGTCCTAAGAGTAAGGAATTGCTTAGAAAATATCTTTTTGGACACTATCTGAAATTTATAAAGAACAGTAGTCAGTACTATCAATAAAAAACGAGAGCCCGCGGAACCATCACTAATAAAAGCTACTTGCTCGTTGGGCTCTACTTCGTTATCGTAAGTATTCACTTTAAAGGTTAAAAAAGGTGAGACCTTTTGTAATGCAAATATATATTTTTTTGTTAAAAAACACTAATTTTGGTATAATGTTAATACTGTACCAAACCAACTAAGAATGAAGCCTCTATTTTACACCTTACTCTTACTAATAGGGGTTACTGCTTGTAATAATGACGATGATAAAGCTGCTCAAGACCCTGTAAGCCTGCTCCCTGCTGCTACACAAACAGGAGAAAACACATTTGGTTGTTTACTGGATGGAGAAGTATTCCTGCCAAGTGGAGGTATAAATCCCTTAGATTGTGTTTATCAATATGTTGATGGGGGATATTATTTAGGACTTCAGGGTAATAAAAGGAATAGTGATGGAGATTTAATAATGATAGCCATAGGAACTAATGGATTACAGATATTTCAAAACGAAACCTATCAGTTGTTAGAAAATATTAATGGTAATGCTCAAGGTATTTATGGTTATAGAATAAATAATTATTATACCTCTCAAACTTACACCGGAGAACTTACGATAACCAAACTGGATACTGAAAACCAGATTGTCTCGGGTACTTTTTGGTTTGATGTACAAGACAACCAAGGTGTGGTACATCAAATACGAGAAGGTAGATTTGATATGCAATATGTGAGATAAATAAAAAATAATTTTTTGAATTTTTATATAAGTTAAATCATAATAAATGTTCAAAACTTCTAATATATAAACCAACTAAAAAATGAAGTATCTATTTTTGACTTTAGTCTTATTAACTGGAATCACTGCTTGTAATAATGACGATGATAAAGCTGCTCAAGACCCTGTAAACCTGCTCCCTGCTGCTACACAAACAGGGGAAAACACATTTGGTTGTTTACTGGATGGAGAAGTATTCCTGCCAAGTGGAGGTATAAATCCTTTAGATTGTGTTTATCAATATGTTGATGGAGGATATTATTTAGGACTTCAGGGTAATAAAAGAAACAGTGATGGAGATTTAGTTGGTATTTCTATAGGAACTAATGAATTGCAAATATTTCAAAACGAAACCTATCAATTATTAGAAAACAGATCAGGCAATGCACTAGCCATTTATTCTTTTTACTCTAATAGTATAAATAATTATTATACCTCACAAACCCACACCGGAGAACTTACGATAACCAAACTGGATACTGAAAACCAAATTGTATCTGGTACTTTTTGGTTTGATGTACAAGATAATCAAGGTGTAGTACATCAAATAAGAGAAGGTAGATTTGACATGCAATATACAAAGTAAGTAATCAATAATCCTTACTAAATTTGACTTAATAAAACAATCAATAGTAAAAAGTTTCCTTTCAAAATCTATTTACGAACCCTAAATTTATTGAATTGGTTAATTAAAAATATCTTGATAATAAACTGAATATGAAACTTGCTTAATTACTGCATGTCTAAATTTATAAAGCATACTTTTTCAGTTTTCTTCCCTCAATTACATCGTTATAGTAGAATAAAATTTTATATTTACAACATATAGTCTTTTTGACCTTTTGTAAAATGTAAAATAATGAACCACAAACTGATTTCTTTCCTATTACTGGTATTAGGTTATACTAACCTGTGTATAGCCCAACAAACAGAACTCCCGTATATTAAGCATAAAGACGGCAGGCATTGCCTTATGGTAGACGGTAAACCGTTTTTGATGCTTGGCGCACAATGTAACAATTCGAGCGCATGGCCAGATACATTACCCGAGGTATGGTCGGCAATGGAGCAGTTAAAGGTAAACACGCTTGAAATACCTATTTACTGGGAACAGTTTGAGCCTCAAAAAGGTCAGTTTGATTACAGTGTTATAGATACTATAATCACTCAGGCAAGGGAACATAATGTTAGAGTGGTATTGCTTTGGTTTGCTACATGGAAAAATGGTTCTAACCATTATATGCCCGGCTGGATGAAGCAACAGCCTGAAAAATATCCCAACATGATAAATAAGGAGGGACAGGAGATAGATTCTCCGTCACCTCATGCCGAAGCTACATTAAACGAGGATGTAAGGGCATTTTCGGCTTTTATGAAACACTTAAAGGAGTTTGATAAACAGCATACGGTTATCATGGTACAGGTTCAAAACGAACCGGGAGCATGGGGCTCGGTAAGGGATTATAGTAAAGATGCCCAAAAAATATTTGATAAGCCTGTACCGAAAGAAGTACTAAAAGCAGTTGGCAAGAATCCTAAGTCAAATAAGAACTGGAAGGAGGTTTTTGGTAATGATGCTGATGAATTTTTTCAGGTTTGGCATGTAGCTCAATATATTGGTAAAATAGCAGAGGCAGGTAAAGACATTTACCCTTTACCACTGTATGTAAATGCTGCGATAAGAAACCCTATAAATCCGGGTCCGCCGTATTATCAGGTGGGAGGACCAAATGACAATGTTTTTGAATTATGGAAAGCAGCAGCACCTGCTGTAGATGTACTGGCACCCGATATTTATTTTAGTGATACAGAAACCTATTTAAAAGCAATGGAGCTTTATGCCAGGGGAGATAATCCGCTTTTTGTTCCAGAGACCTTTTGGCATGATGATTTCCCAAAATTCTTTTATTCTGCATTGGGATATGGTGCAATAGGCTACGCACCTTTTGGGCTGGACAATACCAGAATCAGAATCAATAAAAAAGGGGAGGTAATGACGGCTAAAGAAATGTACGAGCCCACTGCCATTAACTTTGAATTGTTTGCCCCTATGGCAAGTGAGATTGCAAGGCTTAACTTTGATGGTAAAATACAAACAGCAGTTCAGTTAGTGCCTGTAGATCCTACAGCAGATAGAGGTAATGCGGTAGACAGAGTAAACTATATTACCGATAAAACACTACATTTAAAATCATGGGATGCAGATGTGGCTTTTGGTACATTTAGCCGACTTTCGCGTTCTGAATTTCAGCCGCAGCATCCTGACGGAAGGTTTCTTATTGCCGAGCTTAGTGAAAACCAGTTTCTGGTATGCGGTTACCATTGCAGGGTGATGTTTAAACCTTCGGAAAAAAATAAAAACTCTAACTGGCAGTACCTTACTGTAGAGGAAGGCCACTACGAAAATGGAGTCTTTAAAGTGGAACGCATTTTAAATGGTGATCAAACCGACTGGGGCTTAAATTTTGACAGTCCTAAAGTACTCAGGGTAACATTATATACACGTTAAAACAAAAGCAGGATTTATATCCTGCTTTTGTTTTTTTAATTTTTAATAATCTCTTCACGATGTTTTACACCCCAGTCTTTCAGGTTGTCAATAATTGTTCGTAGTGTGTGACCGTGTTGCGTAAGCTGATATTGCACGGTTACGGGCTGGGTTTCTAACACAGTTCGGGTAATGAGCTTGTTAATTTCGAGCTCTTTAAGCTCCTTACTTAACATTTTGTTTGAAATTCCTTCTATATCACTCAGTATATCTGAAAATCTTCTTTTATTATAAAAACAAATGGAGGAAATTATGGGAATTTTCCATTTTCCGTTTAGCACGTCCATTGAATCCCTTACGGCTCTCATTTCATTATGATGTTCCTTATCAAAAAAAATACACGACATAGGTTACTTTGTTACTTAGAGGTTACTGTTACTTTTTGTAACAAAGTTACTAAAATTAATAATACCGATATAACTTTGTTGCTCAAACTTAAAAATTATAAAAATGAGTAAATTAAAGAATAAAGTAGCTATAGTAACAGGAGCGTCAAAAGGTATTGGTGCCGGTATTGCAAAACATTATGCAGCCGAAGGAGCTAAAGTTGTTGTAAATTATGCTTCAAGCAAAATAGATGCAGACAAAGTGGTTAAAGCAATTACAGACAATGGCGGTACTGCTATTGCTGTTCAGGCTGATGTTTCAAACCATGCAGATGTTGTAAGGCTTTTTGAAGAAACTAAAAATACTTTTGGAACGCTTGATGTATTGGTTAATAACGCGGGTATTTATCAATATATGCCAATTGAGCAGGTTACTGCAGAATCATTCCACCAGCAATATAACATTAATGTATTAGGTGTTATATTCACTATACAGGAAGCTTTAAAGCTATTTGGAGAGAAAGGAGGTAACATTATTAATGTTAGTTCTGAGGCTGGTAAAATGCCAATGGCTACGGGATCTGTGTACTCTTCTACAAAAGCAGCTTTAGATTCTATTACAATAGCGCTGTCAAAAGAATTTACGGGAAGAAATATCCGTATTAATTCGCTGTTACCGGGAGTAGTTGAAACCGAAGGTTCGCGTGATGGCGGATTTATAGGTAGTGATATTGAGGCAGAATTTATTACTAAAACACCACTGGGACGTACCGGTCAGCCGGAGGATATTGCTAAGGTTGCAGTTTTCCTGGCTTCTGATGATTCTGCCTGGATAAACGGAGAGAAAATCTCTGTTTCGGGAGGTATTTTCGGATTCTAATTTTAAAATTAGTAATACACTAAAAGAGCTTCAGTAAACCTGAAGCTCTTTTAATTTATATGATATTGCAGAAGTTAAAACTCCTCGGGAGCTTCAAAATTCATTTTTTTCTGTGTTGCAGGGTGTGTAAATTCTAAATAAGCGGCGTGAAGGTGTAGCCTTTCGGCAGAGGTACCATATAGATCATCGCCTACAATAGGAGCATTTAGTCCCTGTTCGTGTGCCGAATGCATACGTAGCTGATGTGTACGTCCTGTTAGTGGCCAGAAATGAACTTTGGTTGTGGTTTCATTTTTTGCTATAGTTTTCCATTTGGTCACCGCTTTTTTACCGTGTTCAAAACAAACCAACTGTCGGGGTCTGTTATCAAGGTCACCACGTAACGGCAGGCTTATTTCGCCCTCACTTTTGGTAAATGTACCTGATAGTAGCGCTGTATAGCGTTTGTTTACAGTACGCCTTAAAAACTGTTTTTGTATGTCTTTGTGGGTTTCTTTAGTCTTAGCTACTACCAGTAATCCAGAAGTTGCCATATCCAATCTGTGAATAATTAAAGGCTCGATATTTCCCCACATTGCCTGAAGCCTCGTATAAACCGAATCCTGAATTACAATACCGGGAACCGAAAGCAACTCGGCTGGTTTGTTTACCACGATAAGGTAATCATCCTCAAAAATAATTTCCAGTTTTTTATCTTCTCCTTGATTGATTAATAACGGGTTATCATCTACAGGAGTGCCTTTCAGCATATGCTCCAGTATAGGTTTGCATTTACCGGTACAGGCAGGGTAGTATTGTTTGTGTTGCCTTATTTCCGACTTTGGAGGTGTTCCCCACCAAAATTCAGCCATGGCTATCGGTTGGAAGCCATGTTTAAAGGCATATTGCAATAATTTAGGAGTGGCACATTCTCCGGCAGCAGCGGGAGGTTTTCCAAATACCGTATTTTTAAATATAGCGTGAAGGCTCTTGTCTTCTCCGTCTTTATTTAAAAACACATATTGCTCAAAAAGCTGTTGCTGCAATGCAGACGATTTTTCCCTACGCTCTTTCTTTAAGCTTTCAATAGTGTTTTCGTATTCAGCGAGTTGCTGTTTAACTTCATCAATCGTTTCCTGCCATTTGTTTATTAGCACGTTAAGCTGATGTTTGTCATGCAGGCTGTGTTTTATCATAAGAGCCTCAAACTGTACATAATCTTCACCAGTCAGGATATTTTTTTGTTCCTGTCGTTGTTTTTTACGATCCTGCTTGTTGGCTTTTACAATTTGTTTGAAGTCATTTATTTCTTTATCTGAAGCTAAATTATATTCCTGTAGTTTTTGTTTTAGTGAGATGTAGTTATTATCGGCTTCAATTTCTTTAACCCTGTCGTTAATACTGTTAAGGATATACTGCTCCTTCAGAAAAAAGCTATTTTCCATAAGCATATCAAAAACAGGAGGAACAAACTTAGGATGCTCATTAGATCCGGCAAGTTTACCTGAAAAAGCCGACAGGTAGCCCAATTTTCCATTTGTGTCTTTTACAACCAATACTCCAAACATTTTACCAATAACAGTTCCTTTGTGGTTTTCATTCAAACCAAAGTTATGGTCCAGTTCGGTTTGAGTTTCTAAATAGTGTTGCAGTTCTTCTGTCGCTATTTTTGTTAACTCGTGTGGCTCGTAGTAAAAAGGAAAGGTGAAGCGTTCCGGTAAATCAATTGAATTTATCAGGCTTTCAGGAAAATAGGTAATTCTGTCTGTAGGATTGCTTGTCACCGGATAATATAATTTTTTGCGCGAAAGTAATGGTTTTCTGTTTATTAATAAACAATTGGCGTCTAATTTATGATTACTGTGGATATATTACCACGTTAAAAAAACGGATTTGCAGTTGCAATCTACTACTTTTGTTACACATTTATTAGCACCGATTGTATGGATTATGAAAACTTCATTTTTTGCCTTGAGGCTGTTGCCGATGTAGAAAGGGCAGGAAGTACCGAAGTGGTTAAGAATTTGGAACAGCTGGCTTTTGAAGGGATTTCCAGTATTTATAAAAATTGTGATACTATAGAAGGAATGGAGGAGAGTCTACAGGCTTTACTGTATGACGATCATAATTTTAAAAACTACGAGATCATTTATTTGGTAATGCAGGGACAGGCAAACAATATATGTCTTAATGGTTACTATTACAGTATAGAGGAGATTGCCGAACTTTTTGAAGGGAAAATGAAAGGGAAAGTAATACACTTTGCCAACTCAAAAGTATTAGACCTTGATGAAGAGGAGGCTCAGTATTTTCTTGATATTACAGGAGCTAAAGCCATATCGGGTTACGGACTTCCTTTTAGCGGTATTAGCAGTGTTAATCTCGATAAATTATTTTTCAGCCTTTTTGAAGATAGTGATGACGTGGTAGATATAGTGGAAGAACTGCATGAAAAACGTTATGCTCTTTGTAAAAGACTCGATTTTAGATTATATTACTAATATTATTTTCCATTCGGTATAAATCCAAACCTTTTGCCCAGTAGTCTTTACTGATTTCACGAATTTTAAATCCAAACTTTCCGTAAAATTTATAGGTAAGTTGTGATGTACGAACCCTCATGGTTGTTGCCGTACTGATTTCTTTTATTTTTTGAATCCTGAAAAGGGTTAAAGTAGTACCTAATCCCTGTCCATGATAATCAGGATGAAAAAAATCCCACGAAAGGATTCCTGTAGTAAGGTCGGCAGAAAGATTTATGCCTCCTGCGCCAACAATGTTATCATCTTTAGTAAGTACATAATATTTGTAAATACTATTATCCAGATAGTCAATTAAATCCTGTTCTTCTTCATGTGAAAAGTAGTGAGGGGTATTTAGCCTGAGTAGTGCTATCAGGTAGGGTTTGTCTGCAGATGTATACTCCCTAATGCTTACCATAAAAAAGGATTCTGATTCCCACTATAATAAGGCATACAGCAAGTGCCCTTATAATGGTATGGCTTTTAATTTTATGAGAAAAATAAGCACCAAGCTGAGCTCCTGGTATAACGCCCAGTGATAAGTACACTATAGTTAAAACAATATCGGTATTATTGTATGTACCGTTTATGGCATGGGTAATCACACTAACGGTAGCCATAATAGCCAATATGAAGTGTGAAGTTGCTGTAGCGATATGCACAGGGAATTTTAGCCAGTTTACCATGGCAGGTACATGTATTATTCCGCCACCAATACCTAAAAGAGGGGAGATGTAACCAACCACAACACTTATAAGTGAACCTATTGACTGCTTATAGCTGTATTCGTATGTTGTTCCGCTTTTATCGGTTAGTACGGTATGTTTGTATCCTTTCTTTTCTGAGCTGATAACCGAACTGGAAATAATAGCCTTGTTTTTAAAGAAAAGGTATACCGAAAGCCCAATAAGCATAATACCGAATATGATTTTAAATACATTCTGCGGAATGTATTTAACCGTATATACTCCCAGTATTGACCCCGGAATAGTAAATACTGCAAAAACTAATCCTGCTTTATAATCAATCCTACCGGATTTAGCGTAGGCCATAGAGCCTGAAATAGAGTTCACAGCCACAACAGCTATTGAGATTGCCGTAACGACCTCGGGAGGGAATTCAGTATAGAAAAGAAGTAAAAAGGGTACAAGAATAAAACCACCTCCGGCTCCTATAAGTGTTCCTACTGTTCCAATTATTAGTCCGGTGATAATTAAGGTAATGGGAGTATGCAAAATTGTATTGTTTGTTTGACAGAGTAGTTATACTCTTTAAAAAATTAAAAGGTTAATGTCCCTAAAAGGTATATTAAACCATTCGGCAACAGGGCGATTGGTTAACAGTCCGTGATAAAAGTAAATCCCGTTTTTAAGTCCGTAATTACATCTTATAGAGCTTTCTATTCCACCATCTTCCGCAATTTGCAGTAAAAACGGAGTAATAATGTTACTAATAGACATAGAGGCCGTTTTAGAGTAACGTGATGGTATATTAGGTACACAATAGTGTATCACGTTGTTTTTTATAAAGGTAGGCTTTTCGTGAGTTGTAACTTCTGATGTTTCAAAGCAACCACCGGTATCAATACAAACATCAATAATCACGGCTCCTTTTTTCATACGTTCCACCATCGTTTCGGTAACTACGATTGGCGTACGGTTTTTACCTCTCATCGCACCAATAGCCACATCACAACGCATTAAGGCTTTTAGCAGCACCTTTTCCTGTATAGTAGAGGTAAATATCCTTTGATTAAGATTGTTTTGCAGCCTACGAAGTTTGGTAATCGAATTATCAAACACTTTTACATTAGCACCAAGACCTAGTGCGGTTCTGGCAGCATATTCGGCTACAGTACCGGCACCTACAATAACAACCTCTGTAGGCGGTACACCTGTTATGTTCCCCAAAAGCAGGCCTTTACCTATTTTTTGGTTAATCATCAGTTCTGAAGCGATAAGTACCGAAGCGGTACCTGCAATCTCACTTAATGATTTAACAGCAGGGTAGGAGCCATCCTCATCCTTAATAAATTCAAAGGCTAGTCCGGTTATTTTTTTTGAGGCTAAAGCTTCAAAATATTCTTTCTTTTGTGTTTTTATCTGTATGGCAGAAATAAGTAACCCCTGATGAGCCATCATTTCAATTTCCTGTAGTGTAGGCGGTTCAACTTTTAGTATTACAGGGCAACTGAACACTTTTCTTGTATCGCTGGTTATTTCGGCTCCGGCATCGCTAAACTCCTTATCGCTGTAGCTGGAACTAACTCCGGCTCCGGCTTCAATCATAACGCGGTGCCCGTGTGCTACAAGTGATGCAACAGCATCTGGTGTAAGGCATATTCTTCGTTCCTGATAAGATGTTTCTTTAGGGATTCCTATAAACAGGTCACTTCGCTGCTTTCCTACTTCAAGTTTCTCCTCCTGCGGAAGCAATTGCTGTTTTGTAAAGGGTGTTAACGACATGATGGTTGGGCTGAAATATTTTGATACAATTTACAAAAATAATGTTAAGTTAAATAACTATTTTACAACTACATGCCTTTTACCGTCGGGCAGTTGTTTAATGGTAATTGCCGTATGATCTAAAGGGATAAGATTAGGTGTTTTTTCGGGCCATTCAATAAGGCACAAGTTACCCGAATAGAAGTATTCGTCTATACCCATATCATAAGCCTCTTCTTCGGTATTTAAACGATACAGGTCAAAATGGTAAAGGATGTCACCATTTTCGGTTTCATATTCATTTACCAGTGAAAAGGTAGGGCTGGAGGTCATATCCTGAACTCCAAGCTGTTTAGCCAAAGCTTTTATAAGGGTAGTTTTGCCCACGCCCATACCGGCATGGAACAAAACTATATTTTTTATATTGGCAGACAGTATTTGCTGTGCAACGCTGTCTATCTCATCTAAGGAAAATGTAATTTCCATAAGCACTTCACCTATTTTGGGTTGAACACTAAAAACGGTATAATCATTTCTTCCAGAGAAATACCACCATGCTGATAGGTATTTCTGTAATAACTTACATAATGGTTAAAGTTATTTACATAAGCAAGGAAAAGATCGTTTTTAGCAAAAATAAACGAACTGCTCATATTTACAGCCGGTAGGTGTATACTTTTTGGATCTTTTACATGGTACACGTCTTTATCCTCATAAGTAAGGCTTCGCCCGGTTTTGTAGCGAAGGTTAAGACTTGTATTCCTGTCACCAATAACTTTCGATGGGTTTTTAACGTTTATGGTACCGTGATCTGTAGTAAGTATAAGCTTAAAGCCCATTTGCTGAGCCTGTTGTATCATTTCTAAAAGAGGCGAGTTTTTAAACCAGCTAAGGGTTAGCGACCTGTAAGCCTTGTCGTTACTGGCAAGTTCTTTTACCACATCCATTTCGGTTTTGGCATGCGAAAGCATATCAACAAAGTTGTATACTATTGTGGTAAGGTCATTGTTTTTAAGCCCTTTAAAGTTATCTACCAGTTTTTTACCGTCTTTAAAGTTAGTGATTTTGTAGTACTCCTGTTTTATGTTAAGACCTAAACGCTTTATTTGCTCGGTAAGGAACTCAGCCTCAAAAAGGTTCTTTCCACCCTCATCTACATCATTTTTCCAGTACTGCGGATATTTCTTTTCCATCTCTAAAGGCATAAGTCCCGAGAAGATAGCGTTACGTGCATACTGGGTAGCAGTAGGAAGGATAGAGAAGTAAGTATTTTCTTTTTCCAGTTTATAGTGGTTGTTTACTACACTTTCAAAAGCTTTCCACTGGTCGTACCTAAGGTTATCTATAACCACAAACAGTATAGGTTGTTTCTTCTTGATTTCAGGAACAACAAGTTCTTTAAACAGGGTATGAGACAGTACAGGCTTATCATCCTCTTTAGGATCAAACCAGTCTTCGTAGTTTTTCTCTATAAATTTACCAAACTGAGAGTTGGCTTCAAGCTTTTGTGACTCCAGTATTTCAATCATACTGTGGTCTTCAATATTTTCAAGCTCAATTTCCCAGAAAACCAGTTTTTTATACAGGTCAATCCAGTCTTCATAACTGTTTACCATTGACATGTCCATGGCAATTTTCCTGAATTCCTTTTGATAGTCAAGCGTAGTTTTTTCAGATACCAGTCTTGAATTGTCCAGGTTCTTTTTAAGGCTAAGTAAAATCTGGTTTGGATTTACGGGTTTTATAAGGTAATCGGCAATTTTAGACCCAATAGCCTCTTCCATAATGTATTCCTCTTCACTCTTGGTAATCATAATTACCGGAACAGACGATTTTTTCTCCTTAATCTCGGCAAGTGTTTCCAGTCCGCTAAGCCCCGGCATGTTCTCATCAAGGAAAACAATATCAAAACTTTCTTCGTCAAAAAGGTCTAAGGCATCCTGCCCGTTATTTGCTGTAGTAACTTTATAGTTTTTCTTTTCTAAAAACAGTATGTGTGGTTTTAACAGGTCGATTTCATCATCAACCCATAATATCTTTATTTCATTCATATCAAAGTGATTTTCCCTTCATTAAATTGATTATGCAATGTAACGCTAATTGCTCATTTTAGTATTAATTTTTTTATAAAAAAATTAAGAGACCAAACAAAAAAAGCGTAAGTAGAAACTCACGCTTTTCCTATTGCTGTATAATGAAATATTATTTGGCTCTTTTGTATAGCGGAATGGTATATGATAGGGTGTAGTTAAACCCTGCACCAAAACTTCCGTCATAAGTACGGTTAAACCCTGGAATGTAAAGGTTATCAAAATTATCCGGTTTTTTATCTGTGATAAGCGCTTTTAGCCTCACACTAAAACCTAAATACAGGTTGTTGAATAACTCGGCTTTAATACCTCCTACAAACTCCAGCCAGTGTGCGCTTAGACCGCTATATTCCTGATTAGGGTAAACCACAGTTTGCTCAAAATACCCCGAATCATCATATATTTTATAACTGTTAAGTTTTTGGCTGTAAGTGCTAAAACCATAACGGAAACCAACATATATCATGTTTTGCATGTCCAGCCAGTTTTCATAAGCATTAAAATCAAAACCAACCTTAATATAGCTACCGTTTGTAGTAAAGTTTAACTGGTCGTCATCTACTGTGATTTTGGTATTACCTATTTCTCCGGCAGCATACATCTTTTTTGTTAACCTGTAATCGGCAACAATTTCAAATCCCTGAAAGTCGTCATCATAAATAGAACGGGCAAACCTGTATAAATCGGCACCAATACGTATACCATACTTATCCGTTTTAGGCTTTTGTATGGTATCTGTTTTTTGTTCCTGCGAAAATGCCGGCATAATGGCCAACATTAAAACGATACTAAAAATAAATTTTAACGTGTACTTCATCTTCGTTTTCAATGTTTGACTCTTCAATAGTATATTCCTGTATCCAAAGACCTTCTTCATCTTCAGAATCTTCGATTACAAGAGGATTTGGGGCTGTTCCGTTTTGCGGGTTTAACGTGAAATAACTTTTAAAACCACAAGCACGTGAAATATATAACTCTTTAGTCTCATAGTTAAAAGTAATAACATCGTTGTTATAATTTATTTCACCTAGCTGAGATGTTCCTAATCTAAAATTCCATGTTGTAGCGGTAGTATCAGTTCGTAAAGGCACTTCAATATGATTTGTACCATTTATTGGACCTATGGTGTCTAAATCTGCCGAAAAGTAACTGAAATAGGTTACGTTTTTAGGATCTGTATGGTTATCACGGTTATAAAATTCAATAATAAGGCTAGGTGTTGTTGCTGTACCTTCGGCACATATATCATCTTTTTCACAACTCCAAAAGCCAACAGCTGTAAGGAGTGCCAGAAGAAAGACTGTTATTATTTTTTTCATAGTGATAAATTACAGAAATTATTATCGTTTTTCCAAAAGTACAACATTTTCCACGTGATGTGTTTGCGGGAACATATCAACAGGGCGAACGCGTGTTACTTTGTATTTTTCGTCCATTAACGCTAGGTCACGAGCCTGTGTAGCCGAATTACAGCTTACATAAACCACTTTCTCCGGAGCAATTTTTAATATTTGCTCCACAACATCTTTGTGCATACCATCACGTGGTGGGTCGGTTATAATTATATCGGGAGTACCGTGTGTATTTATAAACTCTTCATTAAATACCACCTTCATGTCACCCACAAAAAAGTCACAGTTGGTTATTTCGTTACGTTTTGCATTTTCCTTAGCATCGGCAATAGCTTCAGGCACTGCCTCAACACCAATAACTTTTTTTGCTTTTTTAGAAACAAACTGAGCAATGGTTCCTGTACCTGTATACAAATCGTATACCAATTCGTTTCCGGTAAGTCCTGCAAATTCACGGGTTATTTTATAAAGCTCATAAGCCTGGTCAGAATTGGTTTGGTAAAATGACTTAGCATTGATGCTAAATTTCAAACCTTCCATTTCTTCAAGAATATAATCACGCCCTTTGTAAAGTATAATATCCTGGTCGTAAAGTGTATCGTTAGCCTTACTGTTAACTACATATTGTAATGAAGTTATTTGAGGGAAACGATCGGCAAGGAAATCAAGAATAAGCTCTCTATTTTCCTTATCGTCCTCAAAAAACTGGATAAGTACCATAATCTCACCTGTAGAGGCAGTACGTATCATAAGCGTACGTAGTAGTCCTTCATGGTTACGGGGATTAAAGAAAGTTAGTCCGTGTTTATTAGCAAAGTCTCTTATTTCATTCCTAATAGCGTTACTTGGATCTTCCTGTAGGCTACAGTGGGTAATATCAAGAATTTTGTCCCACATTTTAGGGATATGGAATCCAAGTGCATTGGCATTGTCAATTTCTTTACCGCTTTGTATTTCCTCTTCTGTCATCCAACGTGAATTAGAGAAAGAGAATTCCATTTTATTACGGTAAAAGAATTGTTTTTCAGAACCAAGTATTGGTTCAAATTCAGGTAGTTCTATTTTACCAATACGCTTAAGGTTATTGAATACCTCCTGATTTTTATAGAACAACTGCTGACTGTATTTCATGTTTTGCCACTTGCAGCCCCCGCAGGAACCAAAATGACTACACACAGGCTCTGTTCTGTGTTCAGAAAATTCATGAATGTTAATAGCCCTGCCTTCGTAGTAGGCTTTCCTTTTCTTAAAGGTTTGCACGTCTACTACGTCTCCGGGTACTACATTTGGTATAAATATAACCTTACCATCGGGAGCTTTAGCTACCGATACTCCTTTTGCGCCTGCATCAAGAACCTTGACATTGTCAAATACGATCTTGTCTGATCTTTTTCTTCCCATGCGGCAAAAATAAACTATTGACTATAAAATTTAAATAAATTTGTAATTAAACTAATCAAACAAAAATAATGGCACTATATCTGGCACTTTTCAGAGGGATAAACGTAAGTGGTAAAAACATAATTAAAATGGAAAGTTTGCGTAAGCAAATGAACCTAGCAGGCTATGGTAATGTGCAAACATACATACAAAGTGGCAATGTGGTTTTTGAGGCTAAAGAAACAGCTAAGGCAAAAGTATCTGTTGCTATTGAGTCACTTATCAAAAAAGAATACGGTTATGATATTACCGTGTTTGTACTTGATATGGCAGATATGAACAAAGTTGCTGCAAATAATCCTTATGCCACAAGAGACGAACTGGAAGAGGGGAGTAAAAAACTGTATGTTACTTTCCTGTCGGAAATCCCACAAAAAGAGAATATCCAAAAGCTTTATGACGCACCCATAGGTGATGACAGTATTGAGTTTAATGATGGTATATTATACTTTAAGCTGGCAACAAAGGCATCTGATTCTAAACTGAGTAATAATCTTATCGAATCAAAACTTAAGTTGAGGGCTACAACCCGTAACTGGAATACGACCATTAAGTTACTTACAATGTTAGAGAAATCTGAAAAATAAGTTCTCAATTTTAATGTTATGTTAAATTTAAATCATTGATTATTTGTTGTTTATCTGTTTAGTAACTTTATAAGGAATAAAGAAACCAAATAATAAAAGATTTATGAAAAGACATGCAACTGCCCATTGGGAAGGATCGTTGAAAGAAGGTGCCGGAAAACTAACTACACAAAGTACTGTTCTAAATAACACACAATATTCGTTTAAAACCCGTTTTGAAGACGGTAACGGAACAAACCCTGAAGAACTCGTGGCAGCAGCCCATTCCGGTTGTTTTACCATGCAGCTTACAGCCTATATTAATGAGGCAGGGTATGAGGTAGACTCTATTGAAACCAAATGTGATATTGATTTTCAAAACGGAAGTATAGTTGAGTCTCACCTGTCGGTTGTAGCTAAAGTAGCTAAGATTAGTACAGACGAGTTTCAACAACTGGTAACGAAAGCAGAAAGCAATTGCCCTATATCTCGATTGCTTAATACAAAAATAACCTCGAATGCAACGCTTGTGCAGCAATAATTAAATTACAAAGGTTACTTAGTAAAGCCCCTTTTTGGGGCTTTTTTATTTGTAGTATATTTGGCTAATCAATCATCTTAATCAAATGAATCGTTTTGACCGTATTACTGCAATATTAATACAACTACAGTCTAAAAGGGTAGTTAAAGCACAAGATCTTGCCGATAGGTTTGATATAAGCCTTCGTACTGTATATCGTGACATCCGTACACTTGAAGAAGCCGGAGTGCCTTTATATGGTGAGGCAGGAGTTGGGTACTCCCTGGTAGAGGGATACAGGCTTCCGCCGGTGATGTTTAGTAGGGAAGAGGCTATAGCCTTTTTAACTGCCGAAAAGCTTATGGAAAAGTTTACCGATGATTCTCTGCAAAATCATTTTTCTTCGGCTATGTATAAGGTAAAGGCGGTTTTAAGAGGAACCGAGAAAGACCTTGTGGAAAATTTAGAAAACCAGATAATGGTAACCCAAAGAAAAACCAATACTTCTCCGTCGGGTAATATACTGGATACATTGCTTAAAGCCATATCAGATAAGAAAGTTATAAAACTAGAGTATAAGGCCTTTGGGAACGAAGAAAGTCTCGAAAGAAAAATAGAGCCTATAGGGGTGTTCCATGAATATGAAAACTGGTACACTATAGGATATTGCCATTTAAGGGACAGTTACAGGCAGTTTAGGTTAGATAGGGTAGTAAGTATTGAACTTACAGATGAGTTGCAACAGGAGCGTACCTCACTTAAGGAATTTAATGAAATGCGTGAAAGGGCAAAAGCAAGTCTCACTTTACAAAAAGTAATCATTAAGGTAGATAAAGCTATGGCTTTGTACATACAGGAACATAAGCATTATTATGGCTTTGTTTCAGAAAAAGTTAACGATGATTATATAGAAATGACTTTTTTAACCCAATCACCACAGCAGGGTTTTGTAAGATGGCTAGCTATGTTTGGTGATCAGGCAGAGCTGGTTGAACCACTATCGCTTAAAACCGATATGAAGAAACTTTTGGAACGAATTTCAGAAAAAATGAATCTTTAAAATCCTGCTGACATACTGTTGTCACAACCCGGTGTTTACTTTGTAGTGTCAAACAAATAAACCACAACAGTTATGGAATTAATCGCATTATTAAAACAGGAATTGAATGAAGAGTCAAGAACAACCCGTAAAATGCTTAGCAGGGTACCACCAGAGAAATTTGACTGGCAGCCACACCCTAAGAGCATGACACTGGGTAGGCTTGCTTCACACGTGGCAGAACTTCCGGGATGGGTAGCAATGGCTGTAGATACTCATGAGCTTGACTTTGCTGATAACCCTTATGAGCCTAAGGATGTTAAAAACACAGGTGAATTACTGGACTACTTTGAAGAGTCGCTTAAAAATGCAAAGGACGGACTTGAAAAAATCGAAGTGAAAGATTTTAATGAGCCGTGGACACTTAGAAACGGAGAGCAAATTCTTAATTCTTATACTAAATATAGTGTAATAAGGATGGCTTATTCTCAGGTTGTGCATCACAGGGCGCAGTTAGGTGTATATTTAAGATTGCTTAATATACCTATACCGGGTAGTTACGGACCAAGTGCCGACGAAGTAGCTTTCTAGTTTAAAAACGCTAAATTTTACAAATCCCTCACTGCAATACTGCGTGAGGGATTTTTAATTACATTTTACTCAAAATAAATAATAAATCGTTTTAATTTTATTAATTTGCAGCAAAGGATGATTTCTCTCCTAACTAAGCAGGAATTGTAAAGTGAAAATTAAAAATTTAGATTACAATGTCAGTTTTAGAAAAATTGAGTTCGGCAGATGCCATTGCTTTAGAAGACAAATACGGAGCGCATAACTATCACCCGCTTCCGGTAGTTTTAAGCAAAGGAGAAGGTGTTTATGTGTGGGATGTTGAAGGGAAAAAATATTACGATTTTCTATCGGCTTATTCGGCAGTAAATCAGGGACATTGCCATCCTAAAATTGTAGGAGCAATGATGGAGCAGGCTCAAACCCTAACATTAACATCAAGAGCTTTTTATAATGATAAGCTGGGCAGATACGAAGAGTTTATAACCAAATATTTTGGTTTTGATAAAGTACTGCCAATGAATACTGGTGCTGAAGCCGTAGAAACAGCAATTAAACTTTGCCGTAAATGGGCTTATGAGAAAAAAGGAATTGCAGAGCAACAGGCTAAAATAGTAGTTTGTAAAAACAACTTCCACGGTAGGACAACAACAATAATTTCGTTCTCTAATGATGAGGATGCAAGGAAAAACTTCGGTCCGTATACTGAAGGTTTCATCAAAATAGAATATGATAACCTACAGGCACTGGAAGAAACTTTAAAAAATAATAGTGATATTGCAGGATTCCTTGTAGAACCTATACAGGGAGAAGCAGGGGTTTATGTACCTTCAGAAGGGTATTTAGCTAAAGCCAAAGCACTTTGTGAAAAACATAATGTACTGTTTATTGCAGATGAGGTTCAAACCGGTATTGCAAGAACAGGTAAACTGCTTGCGGTTAACCACGAAAATGTAACTCCGGATATTCTTATTTTAGGGAAAGCACTTTCAGGAGGAGCTTATCCTGTATCGGCAGTATTAGCCAATAACAATATTATGGATGTTATTAAGCCGGGGCAACACGGTTCTACTTTTGGAGGTAATCCTGTTGCTGCTGTTGTTGCTATAGCTGCGTTGGAAGTAATTGAAGAAGAAAAACTTGCCGAAAATGCAGAAAAATTAGGTGTTCTTTTCCGTGATAAAATAAATGAATATATTAGTGAAAGCAATATAGTTACTTTAGTAAGAGGTAAAGGATTACTTAATGCTATAGTAATAAATGATACAGAAGACAGCTCTACAGCATGGGATATTTGTGTTAAGCTAAAAGAACATGGATTATTAGCAAAACCAACACATGGTAACATAATTCGATTTGCACCACCATTAGTTATGAATGAGGAGCAATTGCTAGACTGTGTAAATATCATTACATCGACGCTTAAAGAATTTGAAAAATAACAAACACACTAAATAACCAATTAATTATTAACTAACAATTTTGTTTTATGGAAGAAAATTCAGCATTTGATTCTTTTGAATTACAAATTACTAACGAGTCTAAAGAGTATCTAAGAGTTGCTGCTAAATGGTCAGGCTTCTTAGCAATTGTAGGTTTCGTATTTTTAGGTTTAGGAGCTCTTGGAGGATTTTCAATGCTTGCTTTAGGTAGCGCTATGGGATCTGCCATGGGAGGTGCTATGGGAGGTTTATCAGGTTCTGTTTTTGGAATTTTTTATCTTTTAGTAGTGGCTTTGGCTTTCATACCTACATTATACCTGTATAAATTTTCTTCAAGAACAAAACAGGCTTTATTAAGTAACAGAACAGAAGATCTTACTGAGTCTATGAAAAACCTAAAATCATATTTTAGGTTTATGGGTATTTTTACTCTTATTGTAATTGTTCTTTATATACTTTTAATTGTTATAGGTATAGGTGCTGCTGCCTCTATGGGTGGTAGAATGTAATTCAAAGTACTTCAATACTAGAAATATATAAATCCCGCCATGTGCGGGATTTTTTATTTAAAAACTTATAGTAAATTTGGAGTCTTAATAAACACTATGAGAACAATTTTTATAATATTAATGTTTTTGGCCGCTTTTTGGGCTTTTTATGAGCAGTCTAAAGATCAGCCTAACAAAATATTAATGATTCTTGCTTTTGCAGTTTTTGCTTTTGGTTTAATGCGCCTTATGGCAAAAGTGCCAAGTAAGGAAGAAAGAGATGAAAGAGAAAACAGAGATGAAGACATTTAATATAGGTGATGAGGTAACGGTTTTAGACGATTCTTTTTCTGGCAAAGTAAAAGGGTTTAAAAAAGACCGAGTTGTTATTGAAACCCCCGAAGGTTTTGAGCTTGATTTTGAAGCACAGGAACTGGTTAAAATTGCTGATACCGGTGACATGAAATCATTATTTTCATCCCAAAGCCTGTCTTCTGTATTGAAAGACAAGGAAGAGCCTAAAAAAAGAAGTTTTGTAAAGGAAAAACGTTCTAAAAAAGATGAGTTTGTACTGGAAGTTGATTTACACATAGAGAAACTCGTACCTAACAAAAAAGGTATGTCTAACTATGATATACTTACTTTACAAACCGAAACAGCCAAACGCCAAATTGATTTTGCCATAAAAAACAGAATGCCTAAAGTTGTACTTATTCACGGGGTGGGAGAAGGTATACTTAAAGCAGAATTAGACTTCCTTTTGGGAAGATATGACAACATTAGCTTTCAGGATGCTAATTACAGGAAATACGGACTTGGTGCTACAGAGGTTTACATAAAACAAAACCCCTGATAGATAAAAAATAAAAAAGCAGCCTAATGGCTGCTTTTTTATTCTATTGCAAATTGGCCATAAATATAATTACCGTTTTCGTCTTCTGTTGGTTTAAAGGTTTCTTCATCGTTCGCAGAATTAAAAAACGTAACATCGTGAAATATTACAGTATGCTGAAATTCTCCCACTACAACTTCTTCAGTTGTTACCCAAATTTCTCCGGTAGCATTCCATCTCTGTTCCACAACGGGAGTAATAGGTGGGGTGTTGCTACAAATTAATGTACCTGAAGCAGTATTGGAGTACACATCAAAAATTATCCTGTTATCAGTATCGTCAAGTTCAAGAATTCTTGGAGCATCAATACCGGTAACTTCATTAACAAATAAGGTATTGAAGTTTTCTGAAGTAATAATTATTTTCAATACTTCATCAGAGTTGATTTCGTATATTATTTTAGGTGCACTTTCATCTCCGCTATCACATTTGCTGGGGTTAATAGTACCGTTTGAGAAATCTTCAAAATCAAAATCAAATCCTTGTGAAGTAGTATATGTACCATAGTTTTGGTTTTCAATCACTATAGTCTCATCATCTTTAACAAATTCAAGTCTAACAATAGAGATGCTGTGTTCGTAAGATACATCACCGTCATCACTTACAAGTTTTGTAGTTGTAACAGTAAGCTCACCACCTTGTGATGCATTCCATTCTTCAACAACAGTAGGTGTTGCAGGAGGCAATGATGTACAAATAGCCGATGAAGTTACTGTACCGCTATAATTTCTGTAAATAACTTTATTGGCGCTGTTTACAGTAATAGTATCTATGGTTCCGTCAATATTTGAAAAGTATTCCTCAATGTTTACATCAAGTATAAGTACTTCTGTTCCGTTTATCTTGTATAAAAATTCGTTTGCAGTACACAACTGTGCTGTAGTTACATCACCAAAGTTAAAATCTTTGAATGTCATATCACCATCATCACAGGCAAATACCAGCAGTACAATAGCAAACAGAGCAGATAGCTTTTTCATAAATTATATTTTTCAACAAAAATAAGGTTTTTACCGAGTTGATAAAACGTTTTTATGAAGCTGTATATTATATATGGTACTTATAAATGCTTTTTAAGTAATTTTGCAGGTATGAAAAAAGCATACCTGGATAACGCATCTACCACAGCTATAAGACCTGAAGTAATTGAGGAAATAACGGCTGTAATGTCACAAAACTTTGGAAACCCTTCTTCTACACACAGTTATGGCAGGGGAGCTAAAGTACTTTTGGAAACAGCAAGAAAAACCATAGCATCCCTAATTGGGGCTGAAGCCAGAGAAATTATATTTACATCGGGGGGTACTGAGGCTGATAACTGGGTTATACGTAGCACTGTTAAAGATTTAGGAATTAAACGTATAATAACCTCTAAAATAGAGCATCATGCTGTATTGAATACAGTTAAAATACTGGAAACCGAATTTGATATAAATGTTGAGTATGTTAATGTTGCTCAAAATGGTGAAGTCGATTTAAATCAGCTTGAAACTCTTTTATCTGATAAAACCCCTACACTGGTTAGCCTTATGCACGTTAATAATGAGACAGGTGTTGTACTTGATATTGATAGAGTAGGGAAAATATGTAAAATGTATGGAGCCTTATTTCATTCAGACACGGTACAATCCATAGGTAAAACAGAGTTTGATCTAAACAATACTCCGATAGATTTTATTGCTGCGAGTGCTCATAAGTTTCATGGCCCAAAAGGAGTTGGTTTTGCTTTTGTTAGGAAGAACACTCCGCTGCATGCTATGATATATGGTGGCGAACAGGAAAAAGGCATGAGAGCCGGTACCGAAGCTATCCATCAAATAGTGGGTATGGCTAAGGCTCTGGAATTGTCCTATAAACACTTAAACGAAGAAAGAGAGCAAATAACAGCGCTTAAACAGTATTTGTATGAAAGGCTTGATGCCGAATTCTCAGGGTATATTGTTAATGGGGGTGGTGCCGAGCTGTTTTATAATTTGGTAAATGTGATGTTACCATTATCAGATGAAAAAACAGGGATGATTCTCTTCCATTTGGACATGAAAGGAATTGCTGTATCGAGAGGAAGTGCCTGCCAAAGTGGTAGTGTAAAACCTTCGCATGTTTTAAAGGAAATGCTTACTGATGAAAATGTAAAAAAGCCGTCGCTACGTATTTCATTAAGTCATTATAATACTAAAGAAGATATTGATTTACTTATCGATGCTCTTAAAACAGTATAATATAAAAATCCGCTCACATTATTGTGAAGCGGATTTTTACTACTAACTCAAATCTTAAAAGATCTTCAAAGTTATAAGCTCTTATCAAGCTGTTCAACACCTATAAGTAGGTATTGTTTAACTTTTAAATTAAGGCTGTGTCTTATATTTTTTATAAAAATAAAAGGGTAGGTATCCAAAATTCAGTATTACAACACCTGTACACAATTGTATACTGGCACTTGGCCAGTGCATAATTTTAAACAATACTCCGTTACTGATTAAAAACAGGCTGATAAAGCCGAATACATAAACTAATTTTTTCATGATTAATGTTTTTTTAGTTAATAATAGTTTTTAAAAATGCATTTTAATAAAATGTATTTAGGTTTAAAAAAAGGCGAAAGCCTTTTATAGTTATTTATATGTTTTTAGCATAAGACAGTTTATACCGATGGTAGAAATATATTGGTAGAAAGAAAATAGTAAATAGTGCAAAACCAAGGGTAACAATAATACTTGCTCCCGGCCAATGCATTATTTTAAAGAACTGACCAAAACATATAAGCATTGAACTTATCAAGCCAAGTAAATAAACAATTTTCTGTCTTTTCATGTTCTTTCTAAAAGCGATAAGTAAATAAGTGTCGCGTTCTATTGCCCTCATTTCATTATAACCGCCAAAGTTCTTTATAGCCTCTTTATAGGCTGTATCAAAATCATTATGTTCACTGTTTTCAATAAGGGAACATATATGATCCAGTACATCACTGTGAAGCTCTTCGGTTGTAAGTCCGTAAAACTTCAGGTTATCAGAGATATATTCTATTTGCTGTTCACTAAGTATCATTTGGCAACTTCTTTTTCTTTAAAAATAATAGATAATGTACTTATAAAGTTATTCAGTTCATCAGTAACCTGTTGCGCAGCCTTTATACCGGTACTGGTTACCTGATAGTATTTGCGTACCCTTTTGCCAATGTACATTTTCTCTGTTTCCAGTATGCCTTCAGCTTCCAGTTTATGGAGAATAGGGTATAGTGCTCCTTCAGATATATCAATCTTTCCTCTGGTTATATCCTTAACCGTTTGTGTAATTTCATAACCATACATTTTACCCTTATCATGAAGTAGTTTCAGGATAATAGGTTGTAGTGTTCCTTTGGTGAGTTCTTTACTATACATAATATAAATATACATTTTATTTAAATGTATATGTATAAAACGTATTATTTTTCATTTTAGTATAAAAAGAAAGGAGCCCTAAGGCTCCTTTATAATATCTTATTTTAAATGTGTATCAAAATAGTCGGCTATTTTGTGGTTCAGGTGAATCCTGTCTTTACCGCGAACATTATGTTCATGAGTAGGGTATAGGAAGTAATCAACCTGTTTTCCTGCAGTAATACAGGCATTAATAAACTGCATACTGTGTTGCTGTACAACCACATTATCCTGAGCACCGTGTATCATAAGTAGTCTTCCGTTTAATTTAGAAGCTTTGTTTACAACGCTTGCTTTTTCATAACCTTCAGGGTTTTCCTGTGGCATATCCATGTAGCGCTCACCATACATTACTTCATAATACTGCCAGTCGCAAACAGGACCTCCTGCAACACCTACTTTAAAGGTATCACTGTGATTAAGCATTAGGGAAGTAGACATGAATCCGCCAAAGCTCCATCCATAAACACCAATTTTATCCTGATTTACAAACGACTTTGATTTAAGGAATTCAACACCTTTCATTTGATCGGCCATTTCATTCTGACCAAGGTTTCTGTGAATTACATGTTCAAAATCACGTCCGCGTGCATCACTACCTCTGTTGTCCAGTGTAAATACAACATATCCCTGTTGCGCCATGTAGTAGTCAAATAGTGAAGCACCACCTAACCAGTCGTTAGTTACTAACTGTGCATGAGGGCCACCATATACATAAACCATTACAGGGTATTGTTTATTAGCGTCAAAGTTACCAGGGTAAATAAGTCTTCCGTTAAGAGGAGTTTTACCATCGGCAGCAGTTATAGTAACCAGTTCCATTTTAGGCAGTTTGGTTACGCCTGTATATGGGTTATCTGATTTTAATATAGATGTAGTTTTTTTAGAAGCTGTAGCTATAATGCTCACATCGTTTGGAGTAGTAGTATTGCTAAAGCTGTCAAGTGCTAAAGATCCGTCACTGCTCACCATTACAGAGTGTGTACCCGAGCCGTTAGTTATTTGTGTAGTTTTACCGGATTTAAGGTTTACCTGATATAATTGTCTGTCTAAACCATTGTTAGCAGTACCTACATAAAATACCGTTTTTCCTTTAGCATCAAAGTTTAAAAGCTCCATTACTACAACGTCGTTATAACCAAGGTTTTTGATTAGCTTACCATCGGTGTTATAAACATAAAGTTGCTCGTAACCGTTTTTCTCCGTTCTGTAAAGGAATTTATCATTACTGTTAGGAAGGAATGTAAGGTTGTGAAGTGGTTCTACATAGGTAGAAGCCTGTTCTTCAAAAAGAGTATTTACAAAGTTACCGGTAGCAGCTTCATAACGGTTAAGCTTTAAATGGTTTTGCTCGCGGTTAAGTACACCAACAAATACATATTTGTTGTCAGGACTCCAGGTTACACAGGTTAAAAACTGCTCTTTAGGGCCTTCGGTTTTAAGCGTGGTTTTAGTTTTAGAAGCAATATTGTAAATCACAAGAGTTACTTCTTCACTTTTCATCCCTGCCATTGGGTATTTTATATCATTTTCTTTTGCTATACGCTCGCCAAAGTTTACAAGCGGATAGTTTGCCACCATAGTTTCATCCTTACGGTAGTATAAAAGCATGTTGCTATCTGCAGACCACCACATACCTTTGTTAATACCAAATTCCTGACGGTGTACATAGTCGCTACCGTTTACAATACCTTTATCAGTATCGTTTGTAACGTTAGTATTGTTTCCGTTCTCATCGGTAATAACAATATTGTTTTCGTTTAACCACGCGGCTTTAGTTCCGTTTGGAGCCATAGTTTGCTGTGCAGCATCTGTAGAGAAAGAAACGGCATGTATAACCTCTTTTTTCTCTACGTCAAATAGTACAAGGTAAGTACCGTTTGTTCCTGTAGCATCAAAAGAAATAGTGTTTTTATCTTTCCACTCATATCTGTAAGGGAATATCTGAAAACTGAAATAATCAGAAGGGAATTTAGCTTTAAGGGCTGTTGTCAAGTCCTGTTTTGTTAGGAAAGTAGTTTCTTCCCAGTTAGACTCTTCACTTCTTGACATAAGTTTAGAGTAGGTATTGTCAAGATAAGTAATGGTTTTTGTATCAGTTCTCCATTGTGGAGCAGTTAGGCTTTTAGGTGCGTAGGCCTGATATTGCCCATAGGTAGCCTGCTCTATGGTAAGGTTTTGTTGTGCTGTTGCAACCATTCCCGTTAAAAGGAACAGCAGTAAAAGTTTTTTCATGTTTTTATATTTTATGGCGAATTTAATTAAACTCAATCTTATTCAGAAATATAATAATGCTAATTAGTACTGTTTATTACTGATTAGTTACAAAAAAACTGATTTAATTGAGTTGCTTTTTTGTGATTTAATAAAAAAATCCGTTTCAGGAGAAACGGATTTTTCAGTTGTTTATGTTTGAATACACACTTATAATATTCCAAGCTCCTGCATGCAGCTCTTCATCATATTATATGTTCTTTTAATATCATTATCAAGTCCTATTGAGAAACGAATAAGACCATCTGTTAATCCCATTTCAACCTGCTCCTCTATTGGTATTTCACTTGATGTAGAAGTACCCGGTGCACTGAATAAAGTTTTATAGAAACCTAAACTTACTGCAAGATAACCAAGGTTTCTGTGTTGCATAAGTTCCATAAGCTCGTTAGCCTTATCAAGAGAGCCAACATCAACAGTCATCATACCTCCAAAACCATACTCAGGGTTAATCATTTCTTTGTATAATTTGTGGCTAGGGTGGCTTTCAAGCCCAGGGTATACTACTTTTAATCCGTCTTGTTCGAAACGCTCAGCCAAATACGTAGCATTATGGCTGTGTTGTTTCATTCTTATGTGCAAAGTCCTTAAATTTTTAAGTATACTGGCTGCCCTAAGGCTGTCCATTGTAGGGCCTAAAAGCATGCTGGCACCATCGTTAACGTTGCGAAGTGCATCGATAAATTCCTGAGTACCGCAAACTACACCACCCACAGTATCACTACTTCCGTTAATGAACTTGGTAAGACTGTGTATTACCACATCAGCACCCATTTTAGCAGGCGATACAGATAGTGGAGAGAATGTATTATCTACAACTAGTTTAAGATTATGTTTTTTAGCAATTTTAGCAAGGCTTTCAATATCGGCAACCTCAAGTAACGGGTTACTTACTGTTTCACAGTAAAGAACTTTAGTGTTAGGGGTAATAGCTGCCTCTACCACATCAAGCTTAGTAATATCTACAAACGAAGTAGTGATATTAAGCTTAGGTAAAAAGTTTTTCATGAAAGCATAAGTACCGCCATATATAGTACGGCTTGATACTATGTGATCTCCGGCTCCGCAAAGTTGTAATAATACAGGCGTAATAGCTCCCATACCAGACGCTGCAACATTAGCAGTTTCTGTACCTTCCATAGCGGCAAGTGCCTGACCTAAATATAGGTTACTTGGAGATGAGTGACGGGAGTACAGGTAACATCCATCAGCATTTCCTTCAAATGTATCAAACATTGTTTTTGCAGAAAGGAATGTATAAGTAGATGAATCTGAAATTGAAGGGTTTACTCCTCCAAATTCACCAAAGTACTGTAAATCCTGTATATTATCGGCCGGATTGAATTTCATAAATGTGTTGTTTTTAATCGTTTATGTTTTCAAAGAGAATAAAAACTACTATAAAAATCAATGATAATCTATATATTTGGTTTTTATTTCTACTTAATCGTTATTATTTAGATTTAAAGTTTATAAAATAGTTTTAATTATAGTTTTTAACCGAAAATTTTTCACATGGCTTTTGATGCAACCGACAGGAAAATATTGATGCTGCTTCAGCAGGACAGTACCCGAACCACTAAAGAGCTCTCTTTAAAATTAAATCTATCTGTTACAGCGGTTTACGAACGTGTAAAAAAACTGGAGCGTGAGGGAGTTATTGATAGGTATGTGGCGGTACTGAACCAAAAAAAGGTAAATAGGGGGTTTGTAGTTTTTTGCCATTTAAAGCTTACCCAGCATGCTAAAGAATACCTTACTCATTTTGAACAGGAAGTAGTTAGGCTGGACGAGGTAATTGAGTGTTACCATGTAAGTGGTGATTATGATTACATCCTTAAAATTTTTGTTGCCGATATGGAGGAATACCGCGAGTTTATGGTAACCAAGCTTACAACCTTAAAGCACATAGGTAGTACTCACAGTACCTTTATGATTAGTGAAGTGAAAAATACCAATGTCATAACTTTATAGTTATCTTTACGCTTCAACCGAATCTATTATTATGAAAAAATACTTCTTGCTGCTTTTTGGCAGCGTTATTTTCACGTCCTGTACTCAGGAAAAAAAGTTAAACGATTTACAGGTACAAGTGGAGCAGGGGATACTTGAAGGTGTTGCCTTGCCAAGCGGAATACACAGTTTTAAAGGAATACCTTTTGCACAGCCACCTGTTGGCGAACTGCGATGGAAAGCACCACAGCCACCACAAAAATGGGAGGGTGTTTTAAAAGCCGATGCATTTAAAGATAATGCCATGCAAAAAGATGTTTTTGGCGATATGAAATTCAGGTCGTCCGGCATGAGTGAAGATTGTCTTTACCTTAATGTATGGGCTCCTGCTGATGCTAAAGAAAAAAAACTACCTGTGCTGGTGTATTTTTATGGCGGAGGTTTTGTGGCCGGAGATGGGTCTGAAGGGAGGTATGACGGAGAAACCATTGCTAGAGAAGGGATTATTACTGTAACGCTAAACTACAGATTAGGGATATTCGGGTTCTTTTCACACCCTGAACTTACTAAAGAGTCACCTAATAACGCATCGGGCAACTATGGTTTACTGGATCAGAATGCGGCTTTGGTTTGGGTTAAAAACAACATTGCTGCTTTTGGCGGAGATCCGGGTAAAATCACTATAGCGGGTGAGTCTGCCGGATCAATATCGGTATCAGCACAAATGGCTTCACCTTTATCAAAAGATTTAATTAACGGAGCAATAGGAGAGAGTGGTGCTATGATAAAACCTACTCTTGATGCTGTTCCTTTAAATGAGGCAGAACAAAACGGACTTGAATTTGCAAAACGTATTAATGCACAATCACTGGCAGATTTGAGAAAAATCTCTGCCGATTCATTACTGGAAGAGGCTTCAAAATGGGGTGCTTTTAATACAAGAGCTACTGTAGACGGTTATTTTTTACCAAAACTACCATCAACTATTTTTGCTGATGGTGAACAGGCAAAAGTACCTTTACTGGCAGGATGGACATCGGCAGAAATGCCTTATATGGCTTTCATGCAGGGACAATTCCCTAATCCGGAAAATTATGCTGCAAGGGTAAAACAAATGTTTGGTGATAAGGCCGAGGAGGTTTTAAAATTGTATCCGGGTACTACGCAGGAGGAAGTAATACAATCGGCTACTGCACTGGCAAGTGATAACTTTATAGTTTTCAGTACATGGAAGTGGGCAGAGCTTCATAAAAATACAACAGGACAACCTACGTATGTATACAGGTTTGCACAGCAACGACCTCCGTTAAAGTCGGAGTTGGGTAATGTTAAAGAAGGTCTCGCCGGAGGAATAATTAAAGAAGACGGAGAAAAGAAAGAGAATGAAATGCCTGCAGCACTGCCGGGAGCATCACATGCTTCTGATATTGAATATCTGTTGGGTAATCTTAACAACAATGAACTTTATAACTGGACGGAAGAAGATCATAAAGTATCCCAAACCGGAGTAAAGTATCTGGCTAATTTTATAAAAACAGGCAATCCAAATACAGAAAACCTGCCGCAATGGCCTGTTAGTAAAGCTAATGAAACAATGAATGTGCTTACTATTGGAGCGCAAACAGCTGCCGAACCAGAGCAACACAGGGACAGGTATTTATTCCTTAATACTTATTACGGATTTTAATAGTAAATTATAAAAAATCAAAAAGGCTGTCACTCCCTTAAAGCGACAGCCTTTTTTACATCTATAAAAAACTACGAACTAAAATGTATAGCCTATACCCACACCTAATAAAAGAGGGTTAATATCTACATCGGCTGGTATGCTAAGTCCCGGTGCAAGGTTGGAACCGTCTACAGTTACATCAGTATTAAGGAACAGCTGTTTGGCATCGGCATTAATGTAAAATTTATCACTTATTTTGATGTCAAAACCAAGTTGTAACGCAAAGCCTACGCTGTTATCATAATCTACATCATGTACAGTATTACCCGGTTTTACATCATAAAAAATAGTATAGTTGATACCGGCACCTACATAAGGTTTAAATATTCCGTCAAAAGTGTAAAAATGGTATTGTACAGTAAGGGTAGGAGGTAGTAATCTTACACTACCCAAGTCAACATCGGCACTTGTTGGTCCGCCAATAGCTGAAATGTCAGAGCCTGTAGTTTTTACATCATGTTTTGAAGTACCTAAAATAAGTTCGGCAGCTATGTTTTTGGTAAAAAAGTAAGTAAAGTCCAGTTCAGGGATAAACGTACTGCTTATGTCAGCATCTCCGCCAATAATTCCTATATCAGCACTTTCGTTAGGTAATACACCTACGCCGCGTACACGAACCATCCATCGGTTAAAGTCGGCAGAATCATTATTGTTGTCCTGAGCAGTTGCAGTTGTGGCACAAAATAGTGAAGCTGCCATTGCTGCAAATAATATTTTTTTCATGGTTTTGTGTTTTTAAATTATACACCAAAAGTAGGGTGTCTTACAGGGGAAAAAACTGACATAAATCATGGTTTGACAATTACTTTATCTGCATACTATAAGGGATGTTTAAAGAGGTGAGTTTTGCGGCTGTAATGTATTTTTAACACCTTTTTAAGCTTTTTTGTTTTAAGTTTTATGATTTAAAGCCGGTGGTATCACAAATTAACATTGAGGATAGAAAATTAAAGTCATGTTTTTGACTTTTGTACTACCCAAAAGAAAAAACTTCGCTAAATTTGCCTTACAAAATTAAAACACACAAAAAGTTATATTATGAGTTCATTTGACGTAGTCGTTATAGGCTCTGGACCCGGCGGATATGTTGCCGCTATCCGTTGTGCACAACTAGGTTTTAACACAGCAATCATAGAAAAATATCCAACCCTTGGAGGAACCTGCCTTAACGTAGGTTGTATTCCGTCTAAAGCACTTCTTGATTCATCTCACCACTATCATGATGCTATCTCTCACTTTAAAGAGCACGGTATTGATATCCCGGGAGAGATAAAAGTAAACTTTGAGCAAATGATTGCCCGTAAACAGGGTGTTGTAGATCAAAACGTAAGCGGAATTAAATACCTTATGGATAAAAACAAGATAACTGTTTTTGAAGGTGTTGGTTCTTTTGAAGATGCTACTCATATTAAAGTAACTAAAAACGACGGTTCTGAAGAGACTATCGAAGCTAAAAACACTATTTTGGCTACAGGTTCTAAACCATCTTCATTACCATTCATTAAAATTGACAAAGAAAAAATAATCACTTCTACAGAAGCACTTAAGCTTAAAGAGGTTCCTAAGCACCTTATCGTTATTGGTGGTGGTGTTATTGGTCTTGAGCTTGGTCAGGTGTACCTTCGTTTAGGTGCTCAGGTATCTGTAGTTGAATATCTTGACAGAATCATTCCTGGTATGGATGCAGGCTTATCTAAAGAGCTTACTAAAGTACTTAAAAAACAAGGAATGAAATTCTATACTTCTCACAAAGTAAAATCAGTAGAAAGAAACGGAGAAGGAGTACAGGTGCAGGCAGAAAATGCTAAAGGAGAAACGATTACTCTTGATGGTGATTACTCATTAGTCTCTGTAGGTCGTCGTCCGTTTACAGATGGTCTTAATCTTGATAAAGCAGGTATCAAAGTATCTGACAGAGGACAAATTGAAGTAAACGATCATTTACAAACTAACGTATCTAATATTTACGCTATTGGTGATGTTGTTCGTGGTGCTATGTTAGCGCACAAAGCAGAGGAAGAAGGTGTATTTGTTGCTGAAACTCTTGCAGGACAAAAACCTCATATCGATTATAACCTAATTCCGGGTGTTGTTTACACATGGCCGGAGGTTGCTGCTGTTGGTAAAACAGAAGAGCAATTAAAAGAAGAAGGTGTAAAATACAAATCAGGAAGTTTCCCGTTCAAAGCATTAGGACGTTCCCGTGCAAGTATGGATACTGACGGGTTTGTTAAAATCCTTGCTGATGCTGAGACTGACGAAGTTCTTGGTGTTCACATGATTGGTGCTCGTGTTGCTGATCTTATCGCTGAGGCTGTAACTGCAATGGAGTTTAGAGCATCTGCCGAAGATATTTCAAGAATGTCTCACGCTCACCCAACCTATGCTGAAGCTGTTAAAGAAGCTGCTCTTGCCGCTACTGCTAACAGAGCATTACATGTATAATTAATAGTAATTCAATTATATATAGAAACCCCGCTATAAGCGGGGTTTTCTTTTTATTAGAAGTAATTTATACTAATAATAATTCATGTTTGGTATTGCTCTTTTTAAAGAAAGCTTACAAGGTGTAACAAGTGTTATTAAAATACATGAGTAATTAAAAAAGTAGGAGTGGGGTAAACAAAAAATCCCCGCTTAAAAAAGCAGGGATTTAACGCACTAATAAACTAAGTTAAAAGGTTTATCTCAATCGGTCTACTGATTTTACGAGATCTTCGTCCTTTTTGATAGCCTTATTGGCAAGGCTTAAAAAAACGATAGAAACAATAGGAAGAAGCATCCCAATACCCTTCTCTGAAATGACAAGATCTTTGTCAGTCTCTCCGGATAAGTTTAGCGACCTGAAAATGAATAATCCTAATAAAATTAAATTTAATATTATATTAAGCCTGCCCATTACAAACTGGCTTTTTCTTTTTTTAAATGATACTATACTTACTAAAGATAACGTAGCGCTTAACCCAAATAGTGCAATGTATCCTAAATTTTCCATAAACATGAATCCGTTACCGGAAGCAGTAGTCCATAAAGGGAAAACAAATGGCAAAACGCCGGCAGATACAAGGGCTATTAATAGGTATATGGTTTGTATTCTTTGTAACATTATCTCTTGTTTGCTGCACAAAAATATGGTTTCTTTTTTAAAAAATACTATTGCACAGTAAAAATAAATTCGTATTATTGCAAGACATAACCATAAGTGCTTCATTCTCCGAAGCATTAGATTTCAAATAAAAATTACACCCTTCACTTTTTATTTATTAAATTGAATACACTCTCAATAATTTAATTAACATTGATGCATGTTTGATATTTCCGAACTAAAAGAAATGAAGCTGACTGAGCTTCAGGAAATTGCTAAAAAAGCTAAAATCAGTAAATACAGAGGCTTAAAAAAAGACGAACTTGTTTACCAGATTTTAGATCACCAGGCTGCAAATCCAACCCAAATCAAACCTTTGTTTGATGAGTCGGGTGCGGCTAACGAAGCACTACCACAAGACAAAGCTGAAAAGCCTAAAAGGGCAAGGATAGCTAAAGAAAAACCTGCGACCCGAACTAAATCAGAAACGGGATCACAGGTAAAGGCTGAAAATAAGCCTGATGTAAAAGAGATAAAAACTCCTGAAGTTAAACCTGCAGAGCAGGAACAAAAGACACAGGATAAGAATTTTGCCAAGAAGAAGCCTGAACCAAAAATTCAGCAGCGTCCTGTAAAAGAACAGCCCGCAGCAGAGGTTAAAAATGATGCTCCTGCAAACAGTACTACACCTCAGGCTAAAGACGATAATAAAAAAAGGAATCCTACCCAGGATAACAGGCAGAAAAACCAAAAACCTGCCGATAACAAGCCTACTAAAGCTCAATTGAGTGAAGAAGAGAGGCTTGCTCAAATTGAAAGAGCTAACGCTAACAATCCAAATCATCCAAGTTATAAAAAGAAACAAAATTTCAGAGAACCTGATTATGAGTTTGACGGAATTATTGAAAGTGAAGGAGTACTTGAAATGATGCCGGATGGTTATGGTTTCCTTCGTTCTTCTGATTATAACTACTTAGCATCTCCTGATGATATTTATTTATCCAATTCGCAAATCCGTTTATTCGGTTTAAAAACAGGAGATACGGTTAAAGGTGTGGTTCGCCCGCCAAAAGAAGGTGAGAAATATTTCCCTCTTGTAAGGGTTTTAAAAATAAACGGACACGATCCGCAGGTAGTAAGAGACAGAGTTTCTTTTGAACATTTAACTCCGCTTTTCCCTGAAGAAAGATTTAACCTTGCTAATAAGCAAAGTACCATTTCTACAAGAATTATTGATTTGTTTTCACCTATAGGTAAAGGACAGCGTGGTATGATCGTTGCGCAGCCTAAAACAGGTAAAACAATGTTACTAAAAGATATAGCCAACTCTATCGCGGCTAACCACCCTGAAGTTTACCTTATTGTATTACTTATTGATGAGCGTCCTGAAGAGGTTACCGATATGCAGCGTAGCGTAAGGGGAGAGGTTATTGCTTCTACCTTTGATGAACCTGCAGAACGCCACGTAAAAGTTGCCAACATAGTGCTTGAAAAAGCAAAACGTTTGGTAGAGTGTGGTCATGATGTAGTGATACTGCTTGACTCTATTACCCGTTTGGCAAGGGCTTACAATACGGTACAGCCTGCATCGGGTAAAGTATTGAGTGGTGGTGTTGATGCAAATGCGCTTCAAAAACCAAAACGTTTCTTTGGTGCTGCACGTAATATTGAAGGCGGAGGTTCTTTAAGTATTATTGCTACTGCACTTACTGATACCGGTTCTAAAATGGACGAGGTTATCTTTGAAGAGTTTAAAGGTACAGGTAACATGGAGCTTCAGCTTGACCGTAAAATTGCTAACAGACGTATATTCCCGGCTATCGACCTTACTTCGTCAAGTACGCGTAGGGATGATCTTCTTCTTGATGAGAAAACCATACAGCGTATGTGGATCATGAGAAAGTATCTGGCAGATATGAACCCTGTGGAGGCAATGGACTTTATAAACGACCGTTTCAAGAAAACTAGGAACAACGAAGAGTTTCTGCTTTCCATGAACGATGATTAATATAAAAAAGCCCCTGTAATTACAGGGGCTTTTTTATTACTTGATGGTATCGGCTATTTTTTCATTTTAAAAATAAGCCAAACAATCAGTACCAGTACTGCTATTACGATAAAAACACCTACACTCACACCTACCTGAAATATATCGCCGGCCAGTTCACATCCGGTTAGGGATACCAGCATAAGTAATAATAGGGCAGGTTTTAAAATACTCTTTTTCATAGCTTTTTGCTTTTTGGTTATTATTATAAAGTTAAAGCACTTAAAATCGTATTTCGTTAAAATTGAATTAATGTTGAAATGCTACTGGTAAATACTGAAATTAAATATGTGGTGTTATTTTTTCTAATTCTGTTTTTTCACTACTTTTACACTCCAAACTTAACACAGCACTATGAGCCATAAAATATTGCTAACTTCAAAAGAAGTCAATATCATCCTTAACCGTTTGGCCTGCCAGTTAATTGAAAAACATCTTGATTTTTCTGATACTATACTTATTGGATTACAGCCCAGAGGCCGTTATCTGGCAGAACGTATAAAACAGTTGCTGGAACAGGATTATAATGTGAAAGATGTACCACTTGGATTTTTGGATATTACATTTTTCAGGGATGATTTCCGTAGGTCAGATAAGCCGTTGGAGGCAAACAAAACCCAAATTGACTTTTTAGTAGAAAATAAAAAGGTAGTTTTTATTGACGATGTATTGTACACAGGCCGAAGCATAAGATCTGCATTAACAGCAATACAGTCGTTCGGAAGACCTTCTGAGATAGAATTACTGGTACTTATTGACCGTCGTTTTAGCAGACACTTACCTATACAGCCTGATTACAGAGGCCGTCAGGTAGATGCAATTAACAACGAAAAGGTAAAAGTAACCTGGCAACAGAACGAGGGAGAGGATAGTGTTTATTTAATTTAGGCGTAATAGCAACAGTAAGTAATGAAAGAATTAAGCGTTAATCATTTATTAGGAATAAAATATATCAACAAAGCTGATATTGACCTTATTTTTGAAACGGCCGACCATTTTAAAGAAGTAATAAACCGACCTATTAAAAAAGTCCCTTCGCTTAGGGATATTACCATAGCCAATATATTTTTTGAAAACAGTACGCGTACCAAGCTTTCTTTTGAGTTGGCACAAAAGCGTCTTTCGGCAGATGTGATAAGCTTTTCGGCTGCACAATCGTCTGTAAAGAAAGGAGAAACGCTTATTGATACTGTAAACAATATCCTATCCATGAAGGTGGATATGGTAGTTATGAGGCACTCACATCCGGGAGCTGCTCATTTCCTTTCACAAAATGTAAGCGCAAGTATAGTTAATGCCGGAGACGGTGCTCACGAACACCCAACACAGGGTTTACTGGATTCTTACACTATAAGGGAAAGGCTTGGTGATGTAGGTGGTAAGAAAGTAGTTATAGTAGGTGATATTCTTCACTCAAGGGTGGCGCTTTCCAATATTTTTGCATTACAGCTTCAGGGAGCCGAGGTTATGGTTTGCGGACCAAAAACATTAATCCCGAGATATGTTGAATCACTTGGTGTAAAAGTAGAGTCTAACTTGCGTAAAGCACTGGAGTGGTGTGATGTTGCTAATATGCTTAGGGTACAAAATGAACGCCTTGATGTAAACTATTTCCCGTCTACAAGAGAGTATAGCCAGCAATATGGTGTTGATAAGGAGTTGCTTGATTCGTTAAACAAAGAAATTGTTATAATGCACCCGGGACCTATAAACAGAGGGGTAGAGATTACCAGTGATGTTGCTGACTCACAACAGTCTGTTATATTAAATCAGGTAGAAAACGGTGTTGCTATAAGGATGGCAGTTATTTATCTGTTAGCCTCTAAAATTAAGCAATAGGCATAAAATTATTTTAAAAACAGTATTTTTCATTTATCTGTTTGTAAATTAGCTATAACAGCACAATAACTTATGAAAGTAGACGAAAAAGGACATACCGTTACTTTAAAAGACACTCAGGGAGATATTAATGCTTTCAGAGAAAAAATTGAAAGTGAATACAATTCCTTTAAAAACCTAAACATCATACTTGATGTTACACAGGATACAGGATTAGGATTAAATGATATTTTATCATTTTTATCACTATCCAACAAGCACAGAAAATCTAAAAAATCGTTTGTTATGGTAGTAAACGATTTTGATTTTAATGAAGTTCCAGATGAGATGATTGTAGTGCCTACAGTTTTAGAGGCACACGATATCATTGAAATGGAAGAGATAGAAAGAGATCTGGGCTTTTAATTTTAATTTATAAATACTGTTACTCTATGTAACAGCAAGCAAAAAGGCATTTATAATGACCCTGCTTTTTTGTTTTCAAAATTCAAGCAGATGAATCTCACCATACTTGGCTGTTATGCCGCTACTCCAAGAACATTAACTAATCCTACCTCACAGGTTTTAGAGATAAAAAACAGAATGTTTTTGATAGACTGTGGTGAAGGTACACAGGTACAGCTCAGGAAAAATAAAATCCGTTTTTCTAAAATCAATCACGTTTTTATTTCACACCTGCATGGGGATCATGTTTACGGACTTATAGGCTTAATTTCTACGTTCTCATTACTGGGAAGAAAAAACGACCTACATGTTCACGGACCTAAAGGGATTAAGGAAATGATGTTGGTACAGTTAAAGCTATCGGCATCATGGACAACCTATAACCTTTACTTTCATGAGTTGGAAGGAAATGAATCTCAGGTGGTTTTTGAAGATGATAAAGTAATAGTACGTACAATTCCTTTAAAACATAAGGTATATACAAATGGTTACCTTTTTGAGGAAAAACCTGCCGAACGTAAACTGCATATAGGTAAAGTAGAAGATTATGGTATTGATACCTGTTATTACCAAAAGATAAAAAACGGAAGTGATATCACGCTTGATGATGGAAGAGTAATATCAAATAGTGAACTTACGTTTGACCCTCCCGCACCAAAAAGTTATGCTTTTTGTTCAGATACTTTGTATAGTGAAGATATATTACCGATTATTAATAATGTAGATGTTTTGTATCATGAAAGTACTTTTTTAGATACTGAAGAATACTTGTGTGAAAAAACAATGCATAGTACCGCAAAACAGGCTGCAACTATAGCTAAGAAAGCTAATGCTAAACACTTGCTGTTAGGGCATTTCTCCACGCGTTACGATTCTATTGAGTTGTTTAAGGAAGAGGCACAAACTGTTTTTGAAAATGTTGAACTGGCAGATGACGGTAAGTTTTTTGAGTTCTGATTTTCATAAAAGTCAGGTTTTGTTATTTAAAAATTAAATAAATTTAAACTGTTATTTGTACAGCTTAAAAAGATATAAAAATGGAAGATTTAAGTAATTACAGACGTTCGTATGAAAAAGGTGAATTAACCGAACAGAATTTACCTGAAGATCCTATATCGCTTTTTAAAAAGTGGTTTCATGAAGTTGAAGATTTTGGTGCTGTTGCCGAGGTAAATGCTATGACGGTTTCTACCATTGGTAAAGACGGTTTTCCAAAAGCGAGGGTGGTGTTGCTTAAACAGTTTACGTACGAAGGTTTTATATTCTATACCAATTACAATTCTGAAAAAGGAAAAGCTATAGAAGCTAATCCAAATGTATGTCTTTCATTTTTTTGGCATGAACTTGAACGTCAGGTTATTATAAAAGGTGTTGCAGAGAAGGTTTCCGAAAATATATCTGACGGTTACTTTGAAAGCCGTCCGGAAGGAAGCAGGCTGGGGGCTATAGTATCACCGCAGAGTGAAGTTATCCCTTCTCGTGATTTTCTTGAGAATAAACTTCATGACCTTGAAAACGAATACAAAGGGAAAGAAATTCCGCGCCCAAAAAACTGGGGAGGTTTTATCGTAAAACCTGTAGAAGTAGAATTTTGGCAGGGAAGACCAAACAGACTTCATGACAGGATACGATATAAACTACAGGATGATTTCAGTTGGTTAACAGATAGGCTTGCTCCGTAATAAAAATTAACATATTCTTTGGATTTTATTAAGCTATTTTTTCTGATATTTAATATATAGATATTTTAAAAAATGCAGGCCCATGAAAAATTTAATATTAATCCGTCACGCAAAATCAAGCTGGGATGCCCCACTGATTGATAAAGACAGACCATTGTCTAAAAGAGGGATAGACGATGCGCATCTGGTTGCTTCTGCGGTTTCAGGATACTTACCAAAAACTTTTATGGTTTGGTCCAGTACGGCACAACGCGCTAAAAATACAGCCTACATTTTTGCTGAGACTCTTTCAATTCCTATAGAAAATATAGTGTTTAAAGATGATCTTTACACATTTGAGGTAAAGAGGCTTGAGAATATTATAAAAAGTTGTGATAACAAATATGATAACCTAATTCTTTTTGGACATAACGAGGCGATTACTAATTTTGTTAATATCTTTGGGAGCGTTACCTTAGATAATGTACCTACTTCAGGCTTTGTTTCAATATCTTTTGAACAAGACGACTGGGGTGCAATACAAAAAGGTAAAACCCAAAAAACAGTTTTTCCAAGAGAGTTAAAAAAATATGATTCACCATCACACACCGGTAAACCGGTATATTGACAGGGAAAAAAGTTGGCTGGCCTTTAATGCGAGAGTATTACAGGAAGCTGCTGATGAAAAAGTCCCGTTACTAGACCGACTTAGATTTTTAGGTATATTTTCCAATAATTTAGACGAATTCTTCAGGGTTCGGTATGCTGCAGTTAGGCGATTAAGCTTAGCGGGGCAAACCGGAGAGAAGCTTCTTGGTGGTATATCCTCACAGCAGTTGCTTAAGGATATTACCGAGATCGTTATTGAACAACAGTCTGAAAGTTTAAGGATATTAAGCGTTATTGAACAGGAACTTCAGCAGGAGAACATTTATATTATCAACGAAACTGAAATTTCCAAGGAACAGGAAAACTTTATAAAAGATTTCTTTATCCAAAAGGTTAGTCCGGAGTTGGTAACCATTATCCTTAATGATCTTGATGAATTCCCGTTACTTAAAGATGCGGCAGGTTATCTTGCCGTTAAACTTGTTATTAAGCCTAAACAAATTAAAGGCCCTGACGGAACTTTAATTGATGATGACAGTAACAAGAAAAGGGAAGTGCGTTATGCGGTTGTGGAAATGCCTAAAACAGTAAACCGTTTTGTGGTACTGCCGTCTAATAACGATAAGCACTATGTTATTTTGTTAGATGATGTTATCCGTTATAACCTTCACAATATCTTCAGTATTTTTAATTATGAGAGTGTATCTGCACACATGATTAAAATTACCCGTGATGCTCAGCTGGAAATTGATAGTGACCAGAGTAAGAGTTTAATGGAAAAAATTTCTAAAGGGGTAAAAGAAAGAAGGATTGGTGAGCCGGTACGTTTCGTTTACGATCAGTCGATAGAGAAAGATACACTTAACTTTTTCCTTACCCGAATGGGTATTGATGCTACCGATAGTATTATTCCGGGTGGTCGTTACCATAACAGGAGGGATTATATGAGTTTTCCTAACCTGGGCAGGTATGATTTGCTTTACAAACAAAATCCGCCATTACCCATACCGGGATTAAGCCTTGACGGTAGTATTCTGGATAAAATAAAAGAAAAAGATTATTTGTTAAATGCTCCATACCAGTCGTTCTCTTATATCATTCGTTTTTTAAGGGAAGCAGCACTGGATCCAAAGGTAATTTCGATAAAAATTACCCTTTACAGGCTTTCTAAAAATTCCCAAATTATCAGTTCCCTTATTAATGCGGCTAAAAACGGTAAAAAGGTTACCGTTCAAATTGAGCTGCAGGCACGTTTTGATGAGGCAAGTAATATTTCTTATTCAGAGCAGATGCAAAGGGAAGGTATCAACCTTATTTTTGGAGTAAAAGGGCTTAAGGTACACAGTAAAATATGTGTGGTTGAGCGTGTTGAGAAAGGAAAGATAAAACGTTACGGATTTATCTCTACAGGTAACTTTAATGAGTCGACTGCTAAGATTTATACCGATGTAACTTTGTTTACCTATCACCAGCAAATATTAAAGGATGTAAACAAAATATTTGACTTTTTTGATGTAAATTACCGAATACATCGCTACAAGCATTTGTTTGTATCACCGCATTATACAAGGTCTAAGTTCTATAAACTGATAGACAGGGAGATACTTAATGCGATAGCCGGAAAAGAGGCCTATATCAAACTAAAAATGAATAGCCTTACCGACTATAAAATGATCGACAAATTGTATGAAGCCAGTAGGGAAGGAGTAAAAATACAGCTTGTTATAAGGGGTATTTGCTGTCTTATTCCGGGTGTGGAAGGTATGAGCGAGAATATTGAGGCTATAAGTATTGTAGATAATTACCTGGAACATTCAAGAGTTTATATTTTTGGGAATAACGGGCAGCCGGAAGTGTTTATCTCTTCTGCCGATTTTATGACCCGTAACCTTGATGAAAGGGTAGAAGTTACCTGTCCTGTTTATGATGAGGATATAAAGAAGGAACTTATAGATACTTTTGAAATTGGCTGGAAAGGTAATGTAAAAGCAAGACTACATTCTGAAAATCTTGAAAACAGGTACAGAAAACGTCCTGAAGAAAAAATATTCAGGGCACAGCTTGAAACCTACAACTATTACAGGGATAAACTGGAAGTGGTTTTCGATAATTTTTAAATTATAAAACTTGTGGCTTAGAGCCAGGGGTTCTTATTGCGAATGATTAATATAAAAAAATATGCAGCGATAGATATTGGATCAAATGCCATGAGGCTTTTGGTGTGCAATATTGTAGAGCAGGAAGGAAAAGCACCACAATTCAATAAAAGTTCGTTAGTACGTGTTCCAATACGTTTAGGGCAGGATGCCTTTACTGTTGGCGAAATAAGTGATGATAATATAGAGCGCATGGTAGATGCCATGAAAGCCTATAAGTTACTTATGAAAGTACATAAGGTTGAAAGATATATGGCATGTGCCACATCGGCAATGCGTGAGGCTTTTAACGGAAATGAAGTGGCCGAACTGATTCAACAGGAAGCTGAAATTAAAATAGATATTATAGATGGTAAAAAGGAAGCTGCCATTATAGCATCGACCGACTTACATACTTTTATAAAACCCGATCAAACGTATCTTTTTGTAGATGTTGGTGGTGGTAGTACCGAATTTTCTCTTTTTGACAACGGTAAGATCATAGCATCAAAATCGTTTAAAAACGGTACGGTACGTTTGCTTAATAATATGGTGAACGATTTGGTTTGGGTAGAAATAGAAAAATGGATTAAAACAGTAACCGAGCCGTTTGATAATGTTACCCTTATAGGTTCTGGTGGTAATATCAACAAGCTGTTTAAACTTTCAGGTAAAAAACAGGATTTACCGTTATCCTATTTTTATATTAATTCGCAGTATCAGTTCCTTAATACGCTTACTTATGAGCAGCGCATTGCTGAATTAGGGCTTAATCCAGACAGGGCAGACGTTATTATATATGCCACACGCATTTATCTCAATGCCATGAAGTGGAGTGGCGCACGCAATATTTACGTGCCTAAAATAGGGCTGTCTGACGGTATAGTAAAAGCAATGTATTACGGAAAAATCTAATCATGTCTAAAATAGAGCTTATTAAAGGTGATATAACAAAAATCACGGCCGATGTTATTGTTAATGCGGCTAATTCGTCTTTGTTAGGTGGCGGTGGAGTTGATGGTGCTATACATAGAGCGGGAGGATCGGCAATACTGGATGCCTGTGTAGCTATAAGAAATAAACAGGGTAATTGTAAAACAGGAGAAGCAGTTATTACCACAGCAGGTAATTTACCAGCTAACTATGTTATTCATACTGTGGGGCCGGTTTGGAATGGCGGTGCAAAAAAAGAGGAAGAGCTACTTAAAAACTGCTATATCAACAGTTTAAATCTGGCACTTGAAAATAATGTAAAGACTATAGCTTTTCCTAATATTAGTACTGGTATTTATCACTATCCCAAAGATAAAGCGGCTGATGTAGCTATAGCTTCCGTAAAGGAATTTTTAGAAAATAATAATCAGGCAATCGATAAAGTAATATTTGTTTGTTTTGATGACGAAAATTATACTCTCTACAAATCAATTTTAGAACAATAAATTTAACAATGGAAACAACAGTAACCGATTTTTCTTTTGGTATTGGAATGTGGCAGCTACTTTGTATACTGCTCCTGCTACTTTTTGTAGTAGGCATATTCTTTTTAGTGAGATACATTGCGAAAAAAACTTTATCTAAATAAAAAAAATAAAAGGAGACTACCAGTCTCCTTTTATTTTATCGATTATTTCATCCTGCCTGTGCTCATCAAGCCTTCTCAAATAATGTCCGTTGGGCTTTATTATAATATAATTCCCGTAAGAGGCTTCATAATTTGAAAATAGATTTTTAAGCAGATAATTATTTTTATCTTCTATAAATCCATCTAGTATATAATCTTTTTGTGAAACGAAAAAGTGTACATAACCGTCATTCTTTTTAAAAAATCTTAAATAGGAACGGTTTTTCGTGTATTTATTGAAAAAGCCATCATAACTCGATTGCTTTTTTACCGGATATGAGAAAAAATCAATTACTATAGTCTGGTTGTCTTTAATTTTTTGCCCGCTTAATAATTCAAGTTCTTTTATTAGCGATTTTCGCTCTTCCTGTGTAATTACGTTTATCTCTTCTCTCAAAAATAAACTACCTAATACGGCGGTATCATTTTCAATAAGCTTATAAGTATATTTATGCTTAGGAACTTTTATACTATCAATAAATGTTTGTTTATCAATAGACTCTCCTTTGTGATTATAAAAATATACGTTTGGTTCCTGCGAATAGGAGTGAAAGCTAAAAAGCAGGCATAGTAATGCAGTAAGTAATCTCATATAGGTAAGGATTTGTTTGATACACTGCAATTTAACTAAAATCCTTCAAACACACCAAGCCCAAATAAAGCAAAGTCGTACTTTACAGGATCCTTAGGGTCTAACTGGCGTAATTGAGCATCCAGTTCTTTCAGAGCTTTAGCATCGTTTTGCTTTCGGTTAAGTAAACCCAGTTTACGCGCTACGTTACCGGAATGTACATCTAACGGGCAGGATAGGAGTGAAGGAGATATTTTGTTCCATATACCTAAATCTACCCCTGCATTATCGTTACGAACCATCCATCGTAAAAACATGTTGATTCTTTTTGCTGCCGAACCGTTTAAGGGATCAGATACATGTTTTCGAGTACGTGACTGATGGGCTATTTCAAAGAAAACTTTTTTAAACTCGCTTATACTTTGCTGCATTCCATCTGCATTTTGATGTTTAGTAAAAAGCATTTCGAGTCCACCATGATTTTTATAAATATTCTGTAATGCCTGCATGAAAGTGGCTAAGTCTGTCGAATTGAATGTGCGGTGTACAAAGCCTTCCAGATTATCCAAATGGTCTTCATTATGATTCATAACAAAGTCATACGGACTGTTACCCATTAAATCCATCATTTTGTTGGCACTGTTAATAATCATTTTACGATTACCCCAGGCAATGGTAGAGGCAAGGAATCCGGCAATTTCTTTATCTTCTTTCAGGGTATATCGATGCGGAATCTGTATTGGATCGGTGTCAATAAAATCAGGATTGTTGTATAAAATTACTTTTTCATCAAGGAACGATTTAAGCTCCTCCACATTCATTTTTTCATTCATCACAGAAATCTCCATTATTTTAATGTCCCGAAATTATCTGTCCGTCACTCATAACCAGTTTCCTGTCGGCCATATTAGCCAGTTCCTCATTATGGGTAACAATAACAAAAGTCTGTCCCATTTCATCTCTTAACTTAAAAAACAGGTTGTGTAGGTTTTCGGCAGAATGGGTGTCAAGATTCCCCGAAGGTTCATCGGCAAAAATAACGGCAGGCTTATTTATAAGTGCTCTGGCTACAGCAACACGTTGCTGCTCACCACCCGATAGTTCTCCCGGTTTGTGGTTTATTCGGTGTGAAAGGCCTAAATACTCAAGTAGTTTTTTGGCCTCTGCTTCTGTTTCTGCTTTTTGTTTCCCTGCTATAAACGCAGGTATACATACGTTTTCAAGAGCTGTAAATTCAGGAAATAACTGGTGAAACTGGAATATAAAACCGAGTTTAAGGTTTCGGAACTTAGATAAGGCTTTGTCTTTCATATTCAGTACGTCTTCACCGTCTATAAGTAGTGAAGTTCCGTTTTCTGATTTAGGTTTGTCAAGCGTTCCCAATATTTGCAGAAGGGTTGTTTTTCCGGCACCTGATGCTCCTACAATAGAAACGACTTCTCCTTTTTTAATATGCAAATCTACTCCTTTAAGTACATGAAGTGAATCGTAATATTTATGAATGTTTTTTGCCTGTATCATTAATTCGGGTTTTCACAAAGAAACAAACAATTTAAATAAAAATAAATCTTTTTTGGCACAATATTTCGTATGTAAATAGTGTAAAGTCTGTTTACAAACAGATTGTAATAAAATGATTGTATAACTTTGAAAACTACATACAATGAAACGAATTATGATGCTAACACTGGCTGTTTTTACACTTTCCTGCCAGGGAAAGCCTGAGACAGCAGTAACAGATAACAACAAAGAAGAATTAAAGAAAGGAGATTTAAAACAAATGGATAACAGTAAGTTAGAGACTGCCATATTTGCAGGAGGCTGCTTTTGGTGTACAGAGGCATTTTTTACCGATTTAAAAGGAGTGGACAAAGTAGTTTCCGGTTATATAGGGGGTACTACAAAAAATCCAACCTATAAAGAGGTTTGCAGTGGTACAACAGGACATGCCGAGGCTATTAAAATTACCTATAACCCTGATGAAATTGCTTATGAAGATTTACTTGAAATCTTTTTTGCGACTCACGACCCTACTACGCTAAACAGGCAAGGGGCAGATATAGGTACGCAATACAGAAGTGAGGTGTTTTATACTACCCCTGAACAGAAAATCAAAGCAGAGAACTTTATTAAGTTACTGGAAGATCAAAAGATATTTGATAAGAAGATAGTTACTAAAGTTAGCGAGGCTACCGAGTTTTATCCGGCAGAAGATTACCATCAGGATTATTATGCTTTAAACCCTAATCAGCCGTATTGTAAGGCAGTGATTGAGCCAAAGCTTAGTAAGCTTAAAAAGAACTATAAGTCCAAGCTTAAAGAATAATTAATGTAATTGATAAAAGAAAAGCTCCTGATTAGGAGCTTTTTTTATTTTTAAAGAGAAAGCCAAGCCCCATACCACGGAGCATTTTTTTCTCGAAGTTCCAAAAGAATTTAAACTGACCGGATACAAGTCCGAAAAACACCAGTAATACCTGATATACAGGGAAGATAATAAGTAGCCGAAGCGGTATATACAGCCAAGGAGACATAGCATCTTTAGAGATGCCTATCCATTCTATTACAGGTTTAGATAAATATGCCGATGTTGAGCCCGTTATGGCAAAAACAATGAATATTACTATGAGTTGGAAATTGCTGGTAATGCCCCAGCGCTTTTTTAATTTTTCCATGAAAAGGGTTAAAAGACAAATATACTGGATTTAAGTTTTAGGTACAATACCTCCAAGGCGTTGTCCTGTTGTTAACTGAAAATATACCAAATAATTGTATAGCATATAGTTTACTTCATATCCGTAGTCTATTCGGGGTTCATAATCTATTTGCATAAGGTATAGGTCTCTGTAACGTTGTGGCTGCATTGCTCTTATATTCCATTGTATTACCCAAAGCCTGTTTTTGTTTTTCAGGTATTGTTGTGAGTAATATCCTCTTGGTTTTGCTCTGGAATATAACCATGAATTAAAACCGGGATCTATAATGGTAATTTCATATTCCAGCTCATCGTTTGCAATACGTACAGTGTCATTAGCAATGGCGGTAGTATCTGTAGTCACAGACATAGGTTCCATAGCTTCAGTGTCATTTTGTGTTTTACAGCTAAATACAAGCAGTAAAAACATGCCGAAAAGTAGAATGTAATTTTTCATAGCGATATGACTTTTGATCATACAGCTATAAAGTTAAAAAATAAAAAGCACCCGATAGGGTGCTTTTCTGTTAATTAAGATTTTTAATCTTAGCTATTTGCTGTTTTCAATATGCTTATAATCTGTTCGGCTAGCTCTGTACCAATACGATCCTGAGCCTCAAGGGTAGCAGCCCCAATGTGTGGCGTTAATGAGATTTTAGGGTTCATTAATACCTGTATAGCCGGTTTAGGCTCTTCTTCAAATACATCAAGTCCGGCAAAGGCAACTTTACCGCTGTCAAGGGCATCAACAAGGGCAACTTCGTCAATAATACCACCACGAGATGCGTTAATGATACCAACACCGTCTTTCATAGATTCAAGTTCAGCCTTACCAATAAGGTGACCTCCCTGTGCAGGTACGTGTAGGGTAATAAAGTCGGCATGTTTAAAGATGTCCTCAATTGGTTCTGTAATTATTTCTACATTGATAAACTGACCGTTGTAAAAATCTACTCTGATCTCGGCATTGCCAATAAATTTATCTGAAGCAATTACTTTCATGCCTAATCCAAGAGCAATACGTGCTACTGATTTACCTATTTTACCAAACCCGATAATACCAAGTGTTTTACCTTTAAGCTCAGTACCAGCTGCATAGCTTTTTTTAAGGCTGTTAAAATTACTGTCACCTTCAAGAGGCATAAGTCTGTTAGAATCATGCAGGAAACGTACGCCTGAGAAAAGGTGAGCAAAAACAAGTTCTGCAACCGAGTCAGACGAAGCAGCCGGGGTATTGATTACATGTATACCTTTTTCACGGGCATATTCAACATCAATATTATCCATACCAACACCACCACGGCCTATTATTTTTAGGCTTGGGCAATTGTCAATAATATCTTTTCTTACCTGTGTTGCACTCCTTACTAAAATTACACTAATTTCATTTTTATTAATGTAATTAGCTACCTGTTCCTGTGCAACTTTTGTTGTTATTACTTCAAATCCGGCATCTTCAAGAGCTATAATACCACTTTTGGAAATACCGTCGTTTGCTAAAATTTTCATTTGTTATCTTAAGATTTGATGATTAAAATTTATACAGTTCTTTCAAACTCCTGCATTACATCTACAAGTACCTTAACGCTCTCTAATGGCATGGCATTGTAAATGGAAGCCCTGTATCCGCCTACAGACCTGTGTCCGTTAATACCGCTAATGTTAGCTTCTTTCCAAAGTTTATCAAACTGTTCTGTATATGCTTCATCCTTTAAAAGGAAGGTTACGTTCATTTTAGAGCGGTCTTCAGTTTTAGCTGTTCCGGTAAACAATGGGTTACGGTCAATCTCATTATAAAGCAGTTCGGCCTTTTCATTGTTTTTCTTTTCTATAGCTGTAACACCGCCATTTCTTTTAACCCATTGCAGAGTTAAAAGAGAAGTGTAAACAGGGAATACAGCAGGTGTATTGTACATACTGTCTTTAGCGATATGCTGACTGTAATCTAAAATTCCCGGGATGTTTCTTCCTGTATTACCAAGTATATCTTCTTTCACTACTACAAGGGTAGTACCTGCAGGACCCATATTTTTTTGAGCACCGGCATATATAATTCCGAATTTAGAAAAATCCAGTTCTCTCGAAAAAATATCAGAACTCATATCACAAACCAAAGGCACATTGGTTTCAGGGAAACTGTGCATTTGTGTCCCGAAGATGGTATTGTTACTTGTACAGTGTAAATAATCGGCGTCTGCCGGTACAGCAAAGCCTTTTGGTATATAGTTGTAGTTTTCGTCTTTGGATGATGCTATAACCTCTGTAGTGCCAAAACGTTTAGCTTCCTTTATAGCGCCCGAAGCCCATGTTCCCGTGTCAAGATAAGCAGCTTTGCCATTTTCTTTTAACAGGTTGTACGGAACCCTTACAAACTCCATACTGGCACCTCCGGTTAGGAAAAGTGCTTTATAACCTTTGCCTTCCAGCCCTAAAAGCTCAAGCGCGGTGGCTCTGGCTTCTTCCATAACGGCAACAAAATCTTTACTTCTGTGTGAGATTTCGAGAATAGAAAGCCCTGAATTATTAAAATCAAGGACTGCCTGAGCAGATTTTTCAAATACTTCTTGTGGCAGGATTGAGGGACCTGCACTGAAATTGTGTTTTTTCATGGGACAAATTAAAAATAGATAGAATGCGTGCTACAAATTTCCAAAATATCCATTAGATAACAGCAAAAAAGATTCGGAAATATTTTGAATTATTCCGCTATATTTTTGATAAAAATGCAATTGTATCCACACCATCAGCATAATCCCAAAGCTGTGGTTTTTGTGTGTCTCCAAAAGCAACTTTTCCGCCAATACCGTCAATGTTGCTAACAATGCACTGAATCAGTTCTTTATCTGTTTCAATACGCTGTTTAATAGCATCTGTGTTTTCATAAAACTCATAAAAAACACTTGAGATAGGAGAGGAGTAACTACTGTCTTCTTTTATGGTTAAAAAACCGTTGTCCAGAATTTTAAAGTTACTCATTAGGAAAACCGCCTTGTTGTAATCGTAATTATTAGCATATTTTTCATAATGGATAATATCTCTGTACTCATAAATGGCTTCCCAAAACGGAGTAAAATCATAATCCTTTGGTACAAATAGTTTTGATACATTACGGCATCCTAAACCAAAATACCTGAAAATATCTTCTCCAAGCCCTATCAATTCTTCTTTACTTTCATTTCCTGTAAGTATAGCAGCTGAGTTACGGTTTTTACGGATTATAGAGGGCTTATCTTTAAAGTAGTATTCAAAATAACGTGCTGTATTATTACTACCCGTGGCAATAACAGCATCAAAACCTTCCAGTTTTTGCTCGGTAAAAGTAACCGCGTTTTCTAAACGGGGTTCAACCGTAATTAAATACTTGGCTAAAAATGGTAGTAAATGCTGATCGTTTGATGATGTTTTAACCAAAGCTTTATGCCCTGTAATTACTACCGAAATTAAATCGTGAAACCCAACAAGCGGAATATTCCCGGCTAAAATAAGTCCAATAGTTTTTGGCTCTACAGTATCAAGATTGTAGTTGCTTAACCATTTATCCAGATTATCAGGGGTTAAGGCATCAGCCCATGACTGTAATGCGAAATAAACCTCATCCTTAGTAAACCAACGATTGTGTGATTGTGATAACTCTATCAGGTTAGAAAAGTTATCAAAAAATAAGTCGTTGTGCTGTACACCTTCTTTCGGAGTAGTGTTTTCGGCAGAAAACTGACCTAAAAATTTACCTAATTCAACAAAGGCTGTTTTTCTTTCGGCTAAAGTCATTAGATTTGCTTATGAATAGTTTTGGACGTAATTTTGTGCAAATTTACATTATTAAAAAATAAAACAAGCTATGGCAATCATAATAACAGACGAATGTATAAACTGTGGGGCATGTGAACCCGAGTGTCCTAATACGGCAATATATGAAGGTGCCGATGACTGGAGATATAAAGATGGTACCAGTTTAAGTGGTAAAATTGTATTACCAAGCGGGGAAGAGGTAGATGCTGATGAGGCTCAAACACCTATTTCAGACGACTTATATTACATTGTACCAGGTAAATGTACAGAGTGTAAAGGTTTCCATGAGGAGCCTCAATGTGCTGCTGTATGTCCGGTAGACTGCTGTGTGCCTGATGATGACCATGTTGAAAGTGAAGAAACACTATTAAACAGGCAGGCATTTTTACATGGTGATGAATAAGGAAATCTTATTTTAAATATAAAATCCCCTGCATTGCAGGGGATTTTTTTATGGTTCTATTATATAAGACGGTTTTGTGTTAGGAAACAGGTTGTTAATTATATAGCTTCCTAAATTAAACCATTGCTTACATTCGTTTAGTATCCACGCGTCTGATGAGCAAACAAGTTTCTCCCCTTCACACAAAAAATTATCGGGAGAATTATCCAGAAGTACTTCCCATTTAAAGTTATGTTGTTGTGTCAGTTCATAACAAAAGCTTTTCATTTTTCCGCTGTTTGATACGGGAGCATCAAATACCCATATCACTTTTTCCAGTTCCAGTTTACTGAATATTTCCCCTATTGTAACTAGTACTTCCTGCGTTTGGCTAACTCTTTTATAAGTACCATGAACAGAGGATATATCCCTGTAACAACCATCAAGCCCTTTAAAAATAAATCCTTGGGAAAGTAAGGTTTCAAACAGTATTATTACATTAAAACCATCAAGGTAAATAGTTTTACCTTTTAACTCTTCGGGAGTAAGTTCTTTACTTTTTCTGAGCGAAATATCCTGACTTGAAGCTCCCATTCCCTGTAATGCCTTTATTTGCCTTGTTTTAAGGCGGTATCGATTACCTACAAGCCCTACCGATGCTTTTGCAGGGAAATCTCTGCTTAACAGGTAATACATATCTTTAAGCCCTTCGGTTATTTTTAGCTGTTCTTTTTCGTTACCGAAAAGTTTATCGTCTTCAGAGCTTTTACCTCTGTTTTTAAGTGATTCGGTTTTACCTTTCAAGGTTATTAGGTATTTGGTTTATAGTTATATAGTGAAAACCCTTATACAAAACAGGTAGTTTTACCTGTATATACTTTTCAATATATTGATAATTTTACAGAAACCAAATCTAATCAATTATGGAAACGCCAAAAACAGAAATTCCGGTTTTTGATATATATTCTTATCGAAGGATAAGAAGAGCTATAGGTTATTTAGGAATATTTTTACCTATAGTTTTGGTTATCCTTTCGTTTATAGATTTTTTTGATACCAACGTACAACCGTCAATCAGCCACTATTATTATACCAACTTCAGGGAGATTTTTACCGGTACCCTGTGTGCTGTTGGCTTGTTTTTAATACGCTACAAGGGTCATGGTAATCCATCCATATGGAAAAATGACAATTTACTTACAAATATTGCAGGGATAATGGCTGTTGGTGTAGCTATGGTACCTACAAACCCCGAGGTTATTTCATAAAAAATATACACTCTTATCCCGTATCCAGATGCTTGGTTGGGAGCGTTGCATTATGGTTTTGCCGGAATGTTGTTCCTAGTTTTTTCACTCTTATCAATTAATGTATTTACCATAGGACATAAACATGAAACGAATACACCACAAAGCGTTGTGAATGAAAATAATATTTACCGTTTTTGTGGCTACTCTATATTGGTATTTATCATTATGGTACCTGTATCGGCAAAGTTTAAACTGTTTCCGTATTCAACATTAACTTTTGAGGCTTTATCATTGTTAGTTTTTGGTATTGCCTGGCTAATTAAAGGTCGTGCTTTAGGTGACAAGGGTAATTGGGGACAAAAAGTTTATGGTGAGGATAATAAGGTTAACACCGAAAGTTCTTTTAATAAATAAACCGATTATATAATCAATGATATGGGGCATTCGTGGGTTAAACCATTTTGAATAGCCAACTTAAAATGTTGTTTTATTACCCGAAAAGAAGTAACTTGTAACGTATAAAAACTATGAAATTATGGACGTTCGTGAATATACTAACGGAGAGGTTACTATACTATGGAAGCAAAAGCTGTGTATACATTCGGGTATTTGCGTAAAAACATTACCTAAAGTATATAACCCTAAAGAGAGGCCCTGGATTAAACCGGAGAATGCCTCGTCAAAAGAACTGATTGATCAGGTAGCCAAATGCCCGTCAGGAGCATTAAGTATTAAGGAATAATAGAAAAGCCTCACTATTCAGTGAGGCTTTTTAATGTAATGTGGCATAATTTATTTAATTACCGGTAGCCATTTGTTGTTGAAGTGTAATAACAATAAATTCTGCAGGATGTGTAACTGCCACTTTAATTGTAACATTCATTACTCCGTTAATTATATCATCAGAAGTCATTGTGGTCCCTAAACCACATTGTACAGAAAAAGCGTCGGCCGCAGTTGCACCCTGTAAGCCTCCTTCTTTCCAAACTGAGATTAGAAAATTACTAATAGATGATTTTACTGCTGACCAGGTATTTACGGTATTAGGCTCAAAAACATAAGCTTTCATGGCTAGTTTACAGGATTGCTGTATAAAAGACACAGTTCTTCTTACAGAGATATATCTCCAGTCATTACTATTACCATCTAGCGTTCTTGCTCCCCAAATTAAAATTCCCTGTCCGTTAAAAAAGCGTATTGCATTTATTGATTTACCTGTAACACTATCTACATTTAAATTAGCCTGTTGGCTATCATTAAGCTTTATTGGGAGTGTGTTTGCGCCAACAATAGTTTTATTGGCGGGTGCCTGCCAAACTCCAGTTTCATTATCTGTTACAGTTATTACTCCGGCCATTCCGCCACTTGGAGGTAGTATGTTAACATCAGCTAAAATATGGTTTATAATTTCATGATACTTTTTACTGGCATTTATAAGAGCATTATTGTATTGAGAAACCGTTAAAGGATCTTTCCCGGGATTTTGAATAGTATCCAATAACTGATTCAGGGTATCGCTGTTACCGTCGGCCTCGGTTAGTATAGTAGCCAGTTGTTTTATATCTCCGCCAAAAAGATTAGTGTAATCAATTTCATTACTTTGCGTTACGGTTGTACCTACAAAAGGATAATAGGCGGCTCCGTAGTCTAATCCGTTGTTGCCGGTATTGTTTTTAAAGGTTTCAATGTCATTAGTGTAAAGTGTAGGGTCGGGATTATTACCCCCTATAATATCAAATATCGATATAGGGTTTTCTTTTTGTGTACATTGTAACAACATCTTTTGCATAAGAGTGCCATTATCTGAAACAGATAATAATGTAGCTTCCGGACAGATGTACATGGTAGGCTCATTCTCATTTTGAAGTAATGCCAGGCCATTTAAAAGCTCATTGAGCTTTACATTAGGATTTATTATGTTTTTACCAATAGCACCAGGTGTTCCTGAAGGTTTACCATATCCTCCTACGGAAATAATATAAGCATCACCACCACCATTTTGATAAAACAACCTTATACTATTGTATAAATAGTAAATAGTATTAGGATCAGAAACAACAGAATAAAAAGTACCGTTTACCTGTAAATAGTCGCCACTGGCAGGTTGCGCCTCCTGTTTTACAAGATAATACTGTGGATTATATTGTTTTGAAGGATCTGCCGGAGGTGCCGCATCGGGTATACAGTATATTGCTTTGAATTCAGAGAACGATGTTATTTTCTGAACCTTATTAGTGTATGATTTTCCTTCATATTCAGCCTGTGGTGTATATCCTATAAAGGCAGGTACGGCGGTAGGTACCGGTACAACCGAATTAGGAAATGCATTGATTTCATTTATATATACTCCCGGGGTTTTAATGTTTGATTCTAACATGGGTATGGTTAATTAAGTACATCTCAAATTTAAATACTTAATAGTTATAAATATACCGTAATACTACCTGTTTGGGTATTTTAGGTATAAATGCCTGATTTATTTAATTAATAACAGAAACGTTTTTAACCACCTTAAGTTCATTTATAAACTGTAATAAATCTTCTACCTCAACGTGTCCCATTACAATGATTTTATACCATTGGTTGGTTTCATCATGTTTTTGGGGTACCAAATCAAATTTAAGGGCCAGTTCTTCAGGGATTCCTTCTGCCTTAATGGTTACGATATTCATATATGGATTCCTGAAGTATTTTATGTCTAACTCATCTAACTGATTACATAGCCATGTTGTTCGCATTTGCAGTATACTTATTTTTTCAAACCACGCATGCGGACCATATGTAGCAAGTATTGCCCAAACCGCAACTGCGTTAGTTCCTGATCGGCTGCCGCACAGGGTTAAATCCATTCCCTCAACATATTCGGCTTCTTTGGTCAGTACGTTTTCAATTAATCCTTTACGACAGATAAAAATTCCTGTACCGTAAGGTGCCTGTAACATTTTATGAGCATCTATTGTTATGGAACTAATGTTTTGGTTATTAAAACTCATATCACTGTTTGGATTACTAAACGGATATATAAATCCGCCGTAAGCAGCATCAATATGTAGTTTGAAAGGGAGATTGTTTTGCTCCATTACAGCTACATAAGTATTTACATCATCTACAGAGCCGAACATGGTAGTCCCCATGTTGGCTACTATAATGAAGTATTTCTTACCGTTAATGATTGCTTTTTTAATACTGCTTTCTAAAGCCGGTTTGTTAACCGACCTATTTTCAAAATCAACAGGTATTTTGATATAATCTATCATTAACAGGTTTGAACCTTTTGGGATAGAGTAGTGGGTATCTTCTGATGCTATTATGGCTATTTCATTAGGAGAAGCATTTAATTCGTTTATAAAGTAATTTCGGTACACCCATAATGCCTGTATATTAGCTTCGGTACCTCCCGGGGCTATATAGCCGTCAAATGAATCAGGTTGTGCCTTAAAAATATCAACGGCTACTATATTGAGTACTTCGCGTTCTATATCCTGAGTGCCTTTAAAAGCTTTTTCAGATGTGCCAAAGGTATGGCAGCCTATATGATTTGGGTTTGCTACAAACGATTGCAGTACAGGACTGTCTTTTAAAAACGGAGCCTCATCGTTAAAAACCTTTTCATCCAACTTTGATGCTGGATATCCAAGGGAAGGATCTTCAGAGAAGTTTACATTGTTGTGTAATGCCTTTTTAATATCTTTTAAGCGCTCGCTGTGTGTAATTTTTTTCCAGTATTCCATCTTAATTTGTTTTAGGCAAATTAAGATGTTAGTGTGAACTTAAAATATGATATATGTCATAAGTATAGTTCATAATTTAATTTATTGCAACATAGTTGCAGTAATAAGGTTTTGTTTATATTTGCAACTAAGTTGCATTAGTGTTGATGCAATAATACTTTTCATTTTCTAATATATAAACAGAAAAAATGCAGGAAAAAATAAATAGACTTCCGGTAACGGTATTAAGTGGTTTTTTAGGGGCTGGCAAAACGACTTTACTAAACCATATATTACACAATAAGGACGGTTTAAAGGTTGCGGTGATTGTTAATGATATGAGCGAGATAAATATTGATGCCGGACTTGTTGCTAAAGAACAAACTCTTTCAAGAACAGAAGAGAAGTTAGTTGAGATGAGTAATGGTTGTATTTGCTGTACTTTAAGAGAAGATCTTATTATTGAAGTTGAAAGATTAGCAAAAGAAAACAGGTTTGACTATTTATTGATTGAAAGTACAGGCATTTCAGAGCCTGTACCTGTAGCCCAAACATTTACTTTTAGTACCGAAGATGGCTCTGTAGACCTTTCCACTTTTAGTTATATAGATACTATGGTTACTGTTGTGGATGCGTATAATTTTTTCAGGGATTTTAATACCGATGAAGTACTTGCTGACAGGGACCTTACAGATGACCCTGCCGATAATAGAACTATAGTTAATCTACTCACAGAACAGGTAGAATTTGCAAATGTAATTATCATTAATAAAGCTGATCTAGTAGATGCTGAAGTTATAAAAGTTCTTAAGGCAGCTTTACGCAAACTTAATTCAGATGCCCATATTATTGTTTCGGAATTTGGTAAGGTTCCTTTAGCTGATATAATAAATACGGGCAGTTTTGATTTTGAAAAAGCACAAACGTCTGCCGGCTGGTTAAAGGAGCTGGAAAATGAGCATGTTCCTGAAACGGAAGAATACGGTATTTCATCATTTGTTTTTAGGAGTAAAAAACCATTTCATCCACAACGCTGGTTAAATTTTTTGGGAGAGCATTACCCTTCTAATACAATACGGGCAAAGGGATTATTTTGGTTAGCTTCACGTCCTGATTTGGCAGTTAATTTTAGTCAGGCTGGTGGTAGCATGCGTGTAGAAACTGCCGGGGTATGGTGGTGTAGCATGCCATATAGTGAAAGAATAAGATACCGTGCTTTTCATGATAATCAGTATGATATAGAGGAATCATGGGATAGTAATTGGGGGGACCGTAAAAATGAAATTGTTTTTATTGGTCAGCAGTTAAATAGGGAGGAATACATTGGTCAACTGGAAAAATGTTTATTAAATGATGATGAAATTAAAAATTGGAAAACTATAAAATGGGAGGATAATTTTCCTGAAATAATGTAAATATCACATGAGTAAAACTTATTTAATAGCCATAATAGTAGTTATTTGTAGTCTCTTAATTTTTGGTGGCAGTTATTTGGTTAGCAATAATAAAACTATAGATAAAACAAAGGTTAATACAGATATAATACATGACTCAGTAGTATTAGGGACATATAGTGAAAAAACAAAATTTAAAAAGGATTCAATAGTAAGTCAATACAATATAGATGAGCCTTATACTTTAAACTGGAAATTACTTTCTGACATTGAATATAGTGAGATAAAAGATTCAATATATCCTGAAGGAATAATGTATCCTAAGGTAAACACAAAATTAAAAACTCTTTTGGGTAAGGAAGTAGTATTAAAAGGTTATGTTATTCCTATCGATGAAGAAAGTTATGCTATTAGCAAAAATCAAATGGCTTCATGCTTTTTTTGTGGAGCTGCAGGCCCCGAATCTATTTCTGGTATTAATTTTAAAGATGGTAATACTCAGCGTTTAAAAACTGATAAGTTTATAACCATTAAGGGGATTTTCAGGTATAACGAAACCAATCCTGATGATTGGATTTATAATATTGATGAAGTAGTTGTTATTGAATAACAGGAATGTTTTTATAATATTTATTATTATGATTAGACTATTCCTTATTTAAAATACCTTTCTCTACACTTTCGTTTATTAATTTTTCGGCAAAGTCCCACAGGGTTGTTGAGCCTTCGTTAATTACTTTTTTCTTGTTATATACCTTATCATAGCTTACATTAAACTCTCTCCATGTTCCGCCATTGTTAGATGTGTTTTGTAGTAATGGCTCCAGTCTGTCCATTGCTCTGGCAAACTTTGCTTCTTTGGTTATTCCCGCTTCAAACTCTTCCCAAATCTCTATTAACTCATTTGCTTGTTCTTTAGGTAGTAGTCCAAAAATACGATTAGCAGCTATTCTTTCCTCATCGGTATTATCATGGTTTTTCTGGGTGTCATAAATAAAAGTATCTCCGGCATCAATTTCTACAATATCATGTATCAAAACCATTTTAACCACTTTGAGAACATCTATCGGTTCATTTGAATGTTCGGCTAAAACGATAGCCATTACTGCCAAATGCCAACTGTGCTCTGCATCATTTTCATTTCGGTCACTATTAAATAGCTTAGTTTTCCTCTGTATGTACTTTATCTTATCAATTTCCTTAATGAAAGCAATCTGTTTAATCAGGTTTTCCGGAATCATATTCTTGTAATTGTGAAGTGAATTACAAAATTAAAAACTATTGAGTAAACTACTCAAAATAGGAGGTAGAATATGTATTGTATTAGAGAATAAAAACCAAAAGGCACAACTAAACTGTACCTTTTGGTTATGACGAATTATCCTAAAAACGCCATATCTTCATCGGTAAGCCTTATGTCAAAAGCTTTAATGTTTTCATTTAAGTGGTTTAGTTTTGAAGTCCCCGGAATAGGTAAAATCAAATCATTATAATGTAACAGCCAAGCCAGGTTTATTTGTGCCGATGATACATTGTATTTTTTTGCAATCTCAGCGATTTTATTTTCCTTGTTATGTAAAGAGCTTTGTAATGAGAAAAACGGAACCATAGGGATATTATTAGCTACACAAATATCCATTACTTCCTGCAGCCCTCTTATTTCCATTCCGTGTGTAGAGAAGCTTTTACGTTGATCATAACCAAATGCATTTTCAACACTGGCTACATTCCCCATAGCTAGAGCTTTATTTAATTCTTCAGGAGTTACATTACTCAAACCTACATGCATAATTTTCCCTTCCTTTTGCATCTCAAACATTGCATTTAGCGATTCCTCAAAAGGTGTACTTGAGCCAGGCATTACACGGAAATGTACAAGCTGTATCTGTTCTGTTTTTAAGGTTCTTAAATTATTTTCAATACTGGCTCTTAAATTCTCAGGTTTATCATAAACACCCCAGCTTTTATCTTCACCTCTGTTTGCACCTACTTTTGTGCATATTACCAAGTCATCTTTATATGGATATAAGGCTTCTTTAATAAGTCGGTTAGTTATATCCTGACCATAGTAGTCGGCGGTATCTAAAAAGTTAATTCCCTGTTCAGAAGCTGTTTTTAAAATCTGTAAGGCTTCATCTCTGTTTTTAGGCTCACCCCAAACATACTCTCCGGGTAACTGCATAGTGCCATAACCTAACCTTTTTATGGTTAATGGATTACTTGTATTGGCACCAATTGTAATTGTTTCTTTAAAACTCATTTTTTACTTTTTTTGATTAACAACACAAAGTTCTATTAACCGGATATTAAAACATTTGCCATTTGGCAAAAAGGGACTTAGCGAATGTTTTTTCGAATCCTGCTTAGTGATGATTGTGTAACTCCCAGATAAGAGGCTATGTAGGTGAGCGGAACTCTGTTTACTAGAGTTGGGAATTTTTCCAGAAAGATGAGGTAGCGTGTTGTGGCATCTTCCGAAACCAGCGAACTCATCCTGTCTACCTTTTTCATTAAGGCATTATGAAATATCTTATTGGTAATAGTTTCCCAGTCTACAATTGTATTAGAGAGTTCTTTCCATTGCTGTTGGGAAAACAGAATCAGTTTACTGTAGGTTGCAGCCTGTATGTATTCAGTAAAGGGTTCAGCTCTATAAGGGTTTGCTATAAAGTGGTTTTCTTCAACAAAATACTTGGTGATTTCTTCGCCTTTTCGGTTATAGTAACAAATACGGAAAACACCTTCTAAAATAAAAGCATAGTAGTCAAACCTTTTACCGGCTTCAGCAAAATACTCGTCCTTATGTAATTCTGTCTCAACTGAATTTTTAGAAATAAGTTCAATTTGCTGTGTATTTAAATTGCTAAACTGTAAAATATATTCAATAAGCTGTTCCATTAGGTAAAGTTAGTAATCATTAAGTAAGTTCTTTTTGTCATTTGGCAAAAAATAAGTTACGTATGAATAAATAGAATTTGGTAGTTTGTTTAAGACTAATTTTAATAAACACTATTTAGTGATATAAAGGTTAGGAGTAATATAGTATTGAAAACTTTATTAATATTTTTTATACAAACAGTTTATAATTTCAATATGAAATAAATTCAGTCTTAAAATCATATTATATCATTCTTTTTTTAAGTTTTAGAAATAATTATTTGTAATAATTCTAAATAGTTATTTTTATTTAATCTAAATAAATAATTTTGTTTCCAAT
>NZ_WOWP01000056.1 GCF_009741375.1 Flavobacterium rakeshii | reverse complement strand
CCATGTTGTAATCCTTTTGACTACGCTTTATGCGTGTAATTGCTTTGTCTTTCATAATAAGTCGAATTTGTGTCAACTTATTTCAGGACGAGACATTACAATAAAAAAAGCCCTGCATTTGCAGGGCTTTTTTTATTCTTTGGTTTTTATTTCCACCTCAGAATCTTTTCCTGAGACATTTACCTTACTCTCGCTGTCACCATCTTTGTTCTCATAACTAACTCCGTCTTTGCTAATGCTTATTGAAGTTCCGTCAGGGTCTTCCTCAGCAGGAGCTGTTGTTGTTGGTTGTGGCGTTGCCGGAGGTGCCGGGTTTTCTACCGGATCCGGTGTTGGTGGTGTCTCTTTTTTGTCCTTACAGGATGCTACAAATAACATAGCCATAATTCCTGATAAAATCATTAATCTTTTCATAATCACTTAGGTATTTAAAAAGGTTACATGATAAAGGTAAGGTTTAAACTGTTAAAAAAGAGGTAAGGTAAACTTAAAGTTTACTGAATAAGTCCTATTTCTTTAGAGTGTTTAATGGCTTCGTGACTGTCTTTAAAGTAGCAGGTGGCAATGTTTAGCGATTCAATATTGTTGAGTGCCTTCTGTGCTTTATCTTTTTTGCTGTGTCCGGTTTGCCTTATGTATACTGCCCTTACCGTTACCGGAAATATTTTACATATATGCTCATACAGGTAAGGGTCATCTTGTGAATCATCTCCTAAAAGGGTATATTCCAAATGCGGATAAAATTCCAGTATGTGTTTTATTTTATCAAACTTATGTCCGTGATTTCCGCGCCCGGTAACAAAAAAGTCCATCAGGCTGGTTTTAATATCCTTTAAAAGAAGTACGGCACGAGGCAGTTCATGAATCTCAGTAAACTTTACAATAAATTTATAAAGGTTCCATTCGCTGCTGGAAACATAAAAAAAAGCATTCTTTTCATCCTTCTTATTACGCCCTGCGGTGCTTAGTGCCTGATAATGGGGAACTACCCCTTCAAAAATCTTACGGTCGTTAATGTTTTTCCATAAAAGAATGTAAAGCTTTTTGAAAAGGTTACGGGTATGCGATATTAAAAACGTGTCATCAATATCAGATATAAAGCCTAAGTTGCCTTCATAAGGTCTTATATAGGTGCCGTGCTCTCTAACTTCTTTTTCTTTGTAAGTGGTACTTACATAGTAGTCATTCCAGCCGTAGCCTACTTCTTCCTTTAGGGGGATGCAAAATTTAAAGTAACCGTCGTCAAGGGTTTTGGTGTGTATTTTTCTGCCGTTATGTTCCAGGTACACATCGGCATTGGCTATGGTCTTTAGCCTGAACATCCTTATGATTGATTTTGCATTCTTAAAGCGCTTCTTTTCAAATTCATAACTGTTGGCTTTGTTGGGTTTAAATACGTGGCCAAAAACTATTAGTTCATCTTCATTGGCATAGCCGCGGTACAATCGTAAAATTGGCTTCATTAAAATTTATGATTTTTGTAAGAAGGTTCGTTGCTGTAAATTAATTAAATTTAATGAAAAAAGAAAATGGAAGCGCAAAAGGAATATTTACTGGTAGTAAATCCCATAGCAGGGGGTAACGATAAAACAGACCTGATAGAGGCTGCCCGTGAATATGCCAAAAATCAGGATGTTTCGCTGCTTGAATATGAAACTACGGGTAAAGATGATGAAAGCAGGATTAAGGAACTTTACGAAAAGCATAAGCCTAAAAGGGTTATGGTAGCAGGGGGTGATGGTTCTGTAAAAATGATAGCTGAAGCCATAGGTCATGAGGATGTGGTGATTGGAGTGCTGCCTGCCGGATCGGCAAACGGACTATCGGTTGACCTGAAATTACCTGAAGACGTTGAGGAGAATCTTGAAATTGCCTTTAACGGTGGCTATATGGAGATGGATATGGTGAGTATTAACGATAAAAAGAGCCTGCATTTAAGTGATATAGGGGTTAATGCCGAACTGATACGTAACTATGAAAACAGTAACCTGCGCGGTAAGTTGGGGTACGTTTTACAGGCATTTAACACCTTAACCGAGCTTCGTGATCCTTTTCACGTGATTATTGAAGCAAACGGAGATACTGTTGAAACTAAGGCACGCATGGTTGTTATTGCTAATACCCAACGCTATGGTACCGGAGTAACCATAAACCCGGTAGGAAAAATGGATGACGGTAAATTTGAGATTGTAATATTAAAAAGCCTTGATGTATTTTTTATAGGGCGTATACTGGCAGGGAAAATGCCTTTGGATAAAAGTGAGGACGTGGAAATCATTTCTACAGATGAAGCTCTTGTAACTACCGATGTTCCTGTGTGTTTCCAGATAGACGGAGAGTTTTGCGGAGAAACAGACCGACTTGATATTAAAATACTACACAGGCAGATGAAGGTTGCAGTACCCGATACTACTTAAACGGATTACGTTGTTTCCATTGTATTTTGGGATCAAAATAAGGAAATAGCCTGCTCATAAAAATATTGAGTAGCGAGTTGTGGTGCTTAATAATGCCATATACCTCTTCGGGATGGGCGCCTACAGAGCTTTTTATCTCCATAGCCGATCGGGCAAAAATTACATGCTTAAATTGTTTTTTTATAGCATAGGCTACCATGTCATACAGCATATTTAGGTAAAGCATTTTTTCTTTTTGTATGGTCTCGTCATAACCTAAAAAATAGGTGTCCATATCACTGTTGTTCTTAATAAGGGTGCTAAACCCTATTAAGGTGTCATTAGAGAAATAGCCATAAAACAAAAACTTGTCTTTTAGCTGTTGCTTAAAAGTGTAAAAATGCCCCTTAGGCAGGAAAAAGGTATTAAACGGAGCGTTTTGTGCTACGGTTAAGTATAGCTCATGGATACGGTTTTCCTGTTCTTTTATTTCTTCTTCGCTAAGTTTTCTTTTCTCTATTCCTTCTGCTTTTTTACGGGCTCGGTTGTATTGTGTTCTGTACTTGGTATTGAGTGCAGCCAGATAATCATCTACCGACTCCCATTCAGGTCTAATATCAAAAATCATGTTGGGCTGTGTACAAAACTGATAGTACTTTTTAAACCCTGCAGCGTTGAAGTCGGGCAGTTCTTTTTTATTAAAATCCTTTACCAGAGTGAGGTTAATAGGAATGCATTTTTTTAGGTACTGTTTTCGCAATTTTTTAAGTGCCTGTTTAAATAATGATAGCGCTACTGTTTCCTCAATGTCGTGGGTTAGGCAATAGGCGTTTTGTCCGGTAAGTTTGTTGTTCCCTAAAATCAGGATGTGTGACGAAAACTTTTTGAACAGATAATCCTTAATGCTGAATTTCTTTTCCTGTTCTTCACCAAAAGTGTTTATCCTGGTAAGGTCTATATATTGGGCTATGGCGATACCGCAAAGTATATCGTTTTTAAACAAACCAATAAAATAACATTCCATGTTTGCGGGCGAAGTGTTTTCCAGTACCGAAAGGTAGTTTTTGGATAGGAAAATGTTTTGTGTAGCAATAGTATCCCATTCACTAGGAAGGGATTGCGCCGATTTGAAAATAGTATAAGAAAATGTGGTGCTCAAAGTGAGGCAAAGAAAATAAAAAAATCTCCCGAAGGAGATTTTTATTGTGTTATATTTTTATTTGGCTACAGGCCATGCGCAAACTATACCCCCTATAATGGTACAGCATACAATCCAGTAGCCTCCGTTAATCAGGATGTACTTAGCACTTCTTCTTTCAAAAAGAGCATTGGTGCCTATAACAGGGAGAGCAAAGAAAAGCCCAGCCATAAAGCCGTGAAGCGCCCCGTGTTTAAAAGTTCTGTAAGCGCTTCCGTAATCAGCCATAAAAGCAGCGAAAGATGGTTTTGCCGAATCAAAAAATTCAGGTCCGCCTACCATGCCCATAGGTCCAAACTGATGGATCACCATAAATTGCAGGATAAATGAGATAAAAAAGGCAAAAAGGATAGCCATACCGAAAATTTTAAACATGTTAGCGCCTTTTGCTTTTTCTTCGGTCATACCTGTTTCTTTCATCCATGCGGTACCAAAAACCTTAGGGTTGTACCAAATGAAACCTACAACAAGAGTAGATAATGCAGCTGCTAAAACTGCAAGCCAGTTAATGTCCATAATTATTTGTTTTAGTGTTTGTAATGGTAAATGTATAATTAATTGGCTTACAAAATATTGTATTGTTAATAATTTTGGTCTTTAAATAAATGATGTAAAAGAAAGTAACCTTCTGTTTTTCAGGTAATCGGGAGTATTTTCGTTAGCATAAGCTTCCCGTTCAAAGCTTATGTTTCTGTAAGCTTTATGCCATTTTTTATGTATAAGTAAGCGTATGAGGAACTCAATACAATACCACAGGTAAAAAGGCAGGATGAACAATTCAAGCTGTTGCCTTAAATGAATTTTTTCATGATTAAGCAAAATTGCATTTTCCCTGTATTCCTCTTTTCTTAAAATAATGAAAGGAAATAGGGTTATTGCAGTATATCCTTTCGGAATTAAATATTTAGATACAATTACCATCATTAAATGTAAAGTTCATAAATTTGCGCGCATGAGTGGGCAAAATTCTGAAAATAAATTAATAGAACGTGAAGATTATTATCTTACACCCGAAGGCTATAAAGTTTTTACCGAAAAGTTTCATTTAAAAAGAGGCTATTGCTGTAAAAACGGCTGTAGGCATTGTGCCTATGGTTACGATAAAAATACCGGAACATTTAAAAAGAAATAAGCACTTGCCTATAACAACAGCTTATGTTGCTAAAGGTAGTAAGAAACGAACACTAACAACTGAATACTGAGACTATGACATTTAAGGAGCAGATACAGGAAGGAATCCCTTCGGTGTTACCACAACCGAAGCCGTATGACCCAACTATTAACCATGCGCCTAAGCGTAAGGAAATACTTTCGGCAGAAGAAAAGAAACTGGCACTACGCAATGCATTACGTTATTTTGAGCCACAGCACCATGCCGAACTGGCCAAGGAATTTGCTGAAGAACTTGAAAAATACGGACGTATTTACATGTACCGTTTACGTCCTGATTACGAAATGTATGCAAGGCCAATTTCAGAATATCCGGGGAAATCAGAGCAGGCAAAAGCCATTATGCTAATGATACAAAATAACCTGGACTATGCTGTGGCACAACACCCTCATGAGCTTATTACCTATGGTGGTAACGGTGCGGTGTTTCAAAACTGGGCACAGTACAGGCTGGTTATGAAATACCTTAGTGAAATGACCGAAGAGCAAACCCTTGTAATGTACTCTGGTCACCCAATGGGACTGTTCCCTTCGCATAAAGATGCGCCAAGGGTAGTAGTTACAAACGGTATGATGATTCCTAACTACTCTAAACCGGATGATTGGGAAAAATTCAATGCGCTTGGTGTTACCCAGTACGGGCAAATGACTGCCGGTAGTTATATGTACATAGGTCCGCAGGGTATTGTTCACGGTACTACTATTACAGTTATGAATGGTGGTAGAAAAATCTCTAAAAACGGAGAAGGTCTTGAAGGAAAAGTATTTGTTACTTCGGGTCTTGGAGGTATGAGTGGTGCTCAGCCAAAAGCAGGTAACATTGCGGGTTGTATTACAGTTTGTGCCGAGGTTAACCCAAAAGCGGTTCATACACGTCATTCTCAGGGATGGGTAGATGAAGTAGTAACCGATACCGATGCTCTTGTGAAAAGAGTACTTGAGGCAAAAGCCAATAAAGAAGTTGTATCTATTGCTTATCAGGGTAATATAGTAGATGTATGGGAGAAATTTGATGAAGAAGATATATATATAGATTTAGGTAGTGACCAAACCTCGCTTCACAATCCGTGGGCGGGAGGATATTACCCGGCCGGAATCAGTTTTGAGGAATCTAACAGGCTTATGGCTGAAGAGCCTGAAACCTTTAGGGAAAAGGTACAGGAAACACTTAGAAGGCATGCTGCAGCAATCAATAAGCACACGGCTAAAGGTACTTATTTCTTTGACTATGGTAATGCGTTCCTGTTAGAGGCTTCGCGTGCCGGAGCCGATATTATGGCAGAAAACGGTATTGATTTTAAATACCCAAGTTATGTACAGGATATAATGGGGCCTATGTGCTTTGATTATGGATTTGGTCCGTTCCGTTGGGTATGTGCTTCAGGAAAACCTGAAGACCTTGCCAAGACCGATGCTATTGCTTTAAATATACTGGAAGAGATGTCTACAACAGCACCTGCTGAAATTAAACAGCAGATGCAGGATAATATTAAATGGATTAAAGGGGCTCAGGAAAACAAACTTGTAGTGGGATCTCAGGCACGTATTCTTTATGCTGATGCAGAAGGAAGGATTAAAATTGCCGAAGCTTTTAACCAGGCAATTGCCAAAGGCGAGATAGGTTATGTTGTTTTAGGACGTGACCACCACGATGTATCGGGTACTGATTCTCCTTACCGTGAAACGTCTAATATTTATGACGGTTCCCGCTTTACAGCTGATATGGCTATCCATAATGTGATAGGCGACAGCTTTAGGGGAGCTACCTGGGTAAGTATCCACAACGGTGGAGGCGTAGGCTGGGGAGAGGTTATAAATGGCGGATTTGGTATGGTTCTTGATGGTTCTAGTGATGCGTCAAGACGTTTAGAATCAATGCTTTTCTGGGATGTTAATAATGGTATTGCAAGAAGAGGATGGGCGAGAAATGAAGGTGCTGTTTTTGCTATTAAACGGGCAATGGAAGTGCAGCCGCTTTTAAAAGTTACTATACCTAATATGGTAGACGACGCATTGTTGGACTAATAATCACAAAACCGGTTATTAGTTTGTGTATTAATGAGAACTATTAACTCTTTGGATTATGAAAACAATAAAATTGCTATCGTTACTGTTTGTTTTGGTCCTTGCAGGTTCATGTAATTCTATTAAAGTAGCTGCTGATTATGATGATGCTGTTGAATTTAATACTTACAGGACGTATGCTTATTTTCAGCCGGGTATAGATAAGGCTGATATATCTGACCTTGACAAGAAAAGGATTCTTCGTGCCATTGATGAGGAGTTTGCCAAAAAAGGATTTACTAAAAGTGAAAATCCTGATTTTATGGTGAACTTTTTTACCAAAGCCCGTAAAGAAGTCAATGTAAACCAGTTTTATGGCGGCTGGGGTTACGGCGGCTGGGGCTGGGGAGGCTATTATGGTTATCCTTGGGGCTGGGGTGGTAACTATACCACTGTTAGCACATCGACTGAAGGTACACTGTATATAGACCTTATAGATGCTAAGAAAAAAGATTTGGTGTGGCAGGGGGTAGGTACCGGAGTTTTAACACTGGACCGTGATAAGAAAGAGGAACGTATAAAAGAATTTGTTTCTAATATACTTGCTCAGTTTCCGCCACAAAAAGATAATAAGAAATAAAAAAGCCGCTCACTGAGCGGCTTTTTAGTTTTATGAAGTAAAGTAATTAGTTCTTTACAATTTTTTGAATTGGTGCTCCGTCTGCAGTTAGGAAATATATTCCGGGTGCAAGGTTAGAAAGATCAATTTGAGTTTCATGGTTCGTAGTGTTTGGAATACTTATTAATTGTTTTCCGGTAACATCGTAGATACCAAACTGATTTACGGAGTTCTCAAATTTTACAGTTATACTGCCATTTGTTGGGTTAGGGTATACTGTGAAGCCATTAAAACTTTCGCGTATTTGAGATTCATCAGATTCTTTTTCTTCTTCATAGTAAGCTGTTCTTGAAGCCGTAGTTGTTACCGTTAATTCAGGTACACAACCTTCTATTTGAGCAAGAAAAACAGCTCCGGTTACTGTATTGAAACCTGGTTGCAGCTCTAAGTAATCTCCAGCCTGATAAGTTACTTCAGCTTGGTTTTGAATTGTGTTTTCAGCTGTAATCCACTGTTCTCTTTGTTCAAAAGAAATGCCGTTCTCTGTTATTACTGCATGGTAACTTGGTAGGCAAAATTCCAGTCCGTTAGGATAACAATCATCAAGAAGATTTTCATAAGTATTACCCGGTGCTACAGCTAAGCAACACCAGTCTGACCAGCTACCACAGTCTTCCGATAATATTCTCCATCTAAAACATTTGTAAGATAGTTCACTTACCACAATGTCTAAGTCAAACTGATTATCAGTTGTAGTTACTGTATATGAAATAGGAGAGATAGGTGCTGGCATGTCAGGACAACAAGTTCCGTCTGCTACAAATTCCAAAGTATAACCGGTAGAAGTATCAGGCCAAGATAATATGCTTCCGTTTACTGTAGCGTCTTCAGGGTTTATACCGAAATTTACATCAGCACCAGGTACAGATGATGAGTCAAAAAGAGTAAGAATATATCCACCATTATTGTTGTTTAGCGTGAAATCGCCAATTAGGTTAAATTCGTAATCTCCGTTAGGATTAGCTCCAAAATCATTTAGGTTTACATTAAAACAAAATGTATTGCCATTAGTTTGGGCATTTGTTAGTGTTGAAACGATGTTTCCATTTTGTGTAATTTCAAGAGTTAGACTTGGAGGGGTGTTACAGTTTTCCGGTAAAATATAGTTTCCGCAAACATTAAAAGATTGATTAGGACAATTGTACTCTACCGGGTTTAACTGTAAAAAACCATAAACAGGATTGTTACATGATGCATCATTTGTAATATTATCAATATATACTGTGCCTAAATGAGCAGAAAGACCACAGTCACTCATTACAAATTCTAAACGGATTTCTTGTCCAACATATTCATCCGGAATAGTTATTCTACCACATTTCCATCCTGTATATTCAATTTCAGTACCTTCTATAATACTGAAAATAGGATTGGTAGGGTCGGCAGTTATACAAAGATTATTATTACTAATAATTTCATCATTTAAATTGTATGCTCTTACAGTAAAGAAAGGTTGAATTGCAGGTTGTGATTGATGAAGGTCCTCTACTATCAATGAGAAATCAAAACTAATAACTGATGAGGTAGTTAAAAAATTTTGTGACATAGTGGCTATTGTGCCTCCTCCGGAATTATTATTCAATTTAAGCGAAAAGTTGCCTGAATTTACAATAGGTACAAATATATTTTGTGCTGCAAGTGTAGCGTCATTCCCGCTGCCTGTAACTAAAGTTGCATTTGAATTAAAATTATTATTTGTTGTGGAGGGAGTTAGTGTACTATATCCATTAGTGTTTGCGTTACATTGAGTTACCTGAAAACCACCATTTTGTACAGTAAAACTGTATCCGGTATAATTGCCTGTTTCAAATCCTCCGTTTTGTAGTGTTTGAGAATATCCGCTAATACAGAGTAATAGCGTGGCTATGGTTGTATATAAGCTTTTCATATTTGTTGTTTTTTTATGTTAAACTTATACTACTCTTTATTTTGTTTCTTAAGCTCTTTTATTTCGGTTTTGAGTTCTTCAATTTGTTTGTTTTGCTCAATAAGATATAGTGTAAGCTCTTCAATTTTTTCAAGTAGCTTAGCATCCATTTGTGCTACATCAAGCCCTTCGGTAACCATTTCTTCTGCCGATGGTACATTAGGCAGGTGTTTGTTTTCTTTAGTGAAAGCTTCTACTTCAGTAAGAGGCATAAGGTTGTAATTATCTGCAAATACATAATCAGCCCAGTTTGCGGTTCCGCTTACAGCTACTTTTACTTTTTCGGTAAGTATACCGTCTTCAACAAATAGTTTGTAACCGGCTGGTGTGCTACTAACAGATCCAATACTTACCAAGCCACTTGGGGTTATTCTCATAAAAGTAGATGAATCATGTCCGAATGCTATTGATGCTGTTGATGAATTGCTAGGAAATGTTATGAAGCCTTGCGCATTTGAGTCGTAGAAAGATTGTATTTTGCTTGTGAAGTTAACAGAGGATTTTGCTTGAATTATACTTAGTCTGTTACTAATTGTTGATGAAACAGAGTTCATGTCGGCGCTAAATGTGGCTAAAGTTTTTGATTCGACTTTAAGATTCATAATTTTTTTTACCTCTAATGGAGCCACAGGTGTGGTTGTACCAATACCAATATTTCCTGTAGTTGACCAAGGAGTATTGTTTTGAGCAAATGCTCCCATTGATAATAGCCCAAAAGCTAAAAGAAATGATTTTTTCATTTTGTAAAAATTTAATGTTAATATTTGGTTTTTGATTTGTACGGGTAATAGAATGCCAGGCGCTTTCTTTAGCTAAAGAGCGCTTTTAATATATTGGCTAATAAGAATGAGTATTACTATAGTAGACTTATATGCTTTTGCTTAGTCTAGGTATGGAAATGTATAGCAGATAAAATGTTGGGAAAAGAAAATGTACTATATGGGGTTATAGTATCTGAAAAGTTTTTGGTTGGTCTTTTCGTTTTAGGCAAGGTTTTTTTAATTTGTGTTTTGTAAATTTATTTTTTTAACATTTTAAAACCTAATCACATTTTAATTTTAACATATGCGTTAAGTGCATATATAAAAAAAGCCGCTCATTGAGCGGCTTTTTAATGCTATTTGTGCAATAATAATTATTTGCTTAAACCAACATTAGTTCTTGTTAAAGGAACTCTTGTATTTACGCCTCTTTCTACATTATCTTCACTTGCGTCATATGTGCTAGTAGCGCCACTAAATTCACCAGTAACAGTTGTGCCGTTAGCTAATGTAATAGTGTATGTAGAAGCTACCTCAGATGTTTCCCCTTCTGCTGCTGCAAATGATACAGAAGAAATATTTAAACTAGCACTCTGTACAGTATCAATATTTTCAACTAATAAGTTGTTGTTGTTTACAACATATGTATTAAGGATGTTCTCAGCTGTGATAGTGTATTCACCAGCAACTGGTAATTCAATAGTAAATGTAGGTTGTCCTGTTGCTTCATCAGTTCCTGTTGGCTCTATTGGCATAGAGAAAGTGATTGTTAGGTAGTTAGGAGTAGTGGCGTCCTCTCCTTCTCCTACTATTTCAACTGAGTTGTAATCCCAAACAATTATATATTCACCTTCTACAGCTGTAGAGTAAACACCTCTAAAACCGAAAATGTTAAAACCAGTTTCGTAGTTAAGACCGTCAACGATGAAAGAGTCGCTAGCTTCAGTAGCTTCTTCAGCAGCAGTGAAAGTAGCAGTTGCGCTAGTTAGATCTTCTAAAGTAGCATAAACTTCATACTCACCTGCTTCAGTAGCTGTGAAAGTGCTTCCTTCAATAGCGTTACCGTTTACATAGAAAGTAGCATCTCCTGTTACATCATCAGATAGGTCAGTAGCAGCTGTAAAGCTAACCTCTCCACCAACTAGGAAATAGTTATTAGAAACAGTGATTGTAAGAACAGTAGCAACTTCTTCAGTTACAGTTACAGTTACGTCTGCACTTGTAAAGTCACCGTTAGTAGCGTGTACTGTATAAGTACCAGCTTCTGTAGCAGTGTAAGTGTTACCTTCAAGAGCTGTGTCGTCTACATAGATAGTTGAAGCTGCAGTAACATCTTCGTTTAGGTTGTTTTTTACTGTAAAGGTAAAAGCGCTACCTAAAGTAACTGTAGATGAACTAGAAGTAAGGGTAATTCCCGTTACTACGTCGCCACCGCCACCGTTATCATTGTTTCCTGAATCATCATCGCTACTACACGATGTAAAAGCTGCTGTAGCTGCAATAGCTAAAAAGCAAAAAAGTTTTTTCATAATGAAAATTTAAAAATTAATTAATGTTTAAGGTTCGTAAAAGTAAAAATAAAACTGAAAACACAGGGCTTTATTGTAATTACAGACTGTTAAAGTTTCGATTTTATTCGAATTTATTTAATATTGGGTTTAATTTTTAGGTATTAGCAATTGATTTTTTTTATATGATAGAAATTAATTGAGAATTTCGTAATTTTACCTCAATTACTAAGACTACTATATTATGAATGCTACTATTGAAAGTAATCCGTTGATAGACAGGTTGCCTAAGCACCTGAAACAGTTTATTAAACCGCAGGATTATGAAGAGTATACTCCCATAAACCAGGCAGTTTGGCGTTATGTTATGCGCAAAAATGTGGATTATCTTAGTAAAGTGGCTCACAGTTCTTATTTAGATGGTCTTAAAAAAACAGGTATTGAGGTAGGCAGCATACCAAGTATGTATGGTATGAACAGGATACTAAAGGAGATAGGATGGGCTGCCGTAGCGGTAGATGGTTTTATTCCGCCTAATGCCTTTATGGAGTTTCAGGCGTATAACGTACTTGTTATAGCTTCTGATATCCGTCAGCTTGAACATATAGAATATACCCCGGCTCCCGATATTATTCATGAAGGGGCAGGACATGCGCCTATTATTGCTAACCCGGAATATGCCGAGTATCTTAGAAGGTTTGGTGAAATTGGCTGTAAGGCTATTTCATCGGCCAGGGATTATGAAATTTATGAGGCTATCAGGCTGTTATCTATTTTAAAGGAGGCAGAAGGTACACCGCAGGACGAAATTGAAGCTGCCGAGAAAAGGGTAGACGAACTTCAAAACGATCTTGGTGAGCTTAGTGAGATGGCGCTTATACGTAACCTGCACTGGTGGACAGTGGAGTACGGACTTATAGGGACGGTTGAAGACCCTAAAATATATGGAGCAGGATTGCTTTCGTCTATTGGGGAAAGTGCCTGGTGTATGACTGATAATGTTACCAAATTACCATACGATATTAATGCTGCTTACCAGAGTTTTGATATTACAAAACCACAGCCGCAACTTTTTGTAACGCCTGATTTTGCTCACTTAAGCCTGGTGCTTGAAGAGTTTGCTAATAAAATGGCTTTACGTACCGGAGGACTTTCGGGAGTTCAAAAACTGATTAACTCTAACGCCTTAGGTACTGTTGAACTTAGTACAGGAGTGCAGATTTCGGGAGTTTTCTCTAATGTTATAGAGAGCGAAGGTAAACCTGTTTACCTGCAATGTACCGGTGGTACAGCGCTTGCTTACAGGGAAAAAGAACTCGTAGGTCATGGTACATCTTACCATGCCGAAGGTTTTGGTAGCCCGGTAGGTAAACTTAAAGGGATTAACCTGGCGATTGAAGATATGAGCCCGCGTGACTTAAAAGCATATGGTGTGTATGAAGGTGAAAGAGTTACTCTTGAATTTGAAGGAGATGTAACTGTAAGCGGTGAAATTATAACCGGAACCAGAAACATACAGGGGAAAATAATCCTGATAAGCTTTAAAGACTGTACTGTTACTCATGGTGATACTGTGTTATTCCAACCGGAATGGGGAACTTATGATATGGCGGTAGGTAAGAAGGTGGTTTCTGCTTTCTCTGGTCCTGCCGATGTGAACAGCTTTGATCTTATTACACATGTGCCTTCAAGCCAAACCATAAAGGCTAGAAAATCGGCAGAGAGACAGGAGCTGGAAGGTTTTTATCAAAATGTTAGAGAGATAAGAGGTGGTGCTACAGGTGATCTTGAAGCTATATTTACCAAAGTGAAAGAGAGTCATCCTAACGACTGGTTGTTATCTGTTGAGGTAGCCGAGCTTTTATATAAAAACAAACAGGAAGAATTGCTTAATAAGGTAGTGCTTCATCTTGACGAGGTGAAGAAAAAACGACCTGAGGTAGCTCACTTAGTTGATGGCGGACTCGAACTTATATTTGAAAAAGAAAAAATTTCCTAATAACAGAAAGGGCGCTTTAAGCGTCCTTTTTTATTGGAATACAATATGTGGGTGCTTTTTCTGTAAAGCTGTAATTTTTTGTTCAAGCTTTGCTAAGAAGGCTTTGTGCTGGTCTGACTCAGGGTTAAAGGATCGGTGTTGAAGTCCTTTTTGTATAGCATCAGCCTCTTTCATGGTTTTAAGAGCATCTTCAGTTATGGTACTCTCGCTAAAACGTTCCCAAATATAATCAATGGCTATTTGGTTAGGGTGTATCATATCTTCTGCGTAAAAACGATAATCTCTTAACTCGTCCATCATAATTTCATACGACGGGAAGTAGCTGATGTTTTTATTGCTTTCCTTTATTATTTCATGAATAGCCGAGATGAGGTTGGCTTTGCTCCATTGGTTTTCGGTAAAGCCGTTTTTAATGTGTCTTACCGGTGAAACGGTAAAAGTAATACTGATAGCAGGATTTACTTTAGTAATATTTTCAATGATGTTTAATAAGGCTTCCTTTATTGCTGAAACAGATAGTAACTCCTTGCTAAATTCCTTTTGAGGTACTTTATGACAATTAGCAACAAGTGAGTTGGTTTTGTTTAAGCGGTAAACCCATGCAGTGCCCAGTGTTAAAATAAGGTGAGAGGCTGTTTTTAGCTTCTGTGAGCTGTTTTTAACTGTGCTGTTAAGGTTTTTCAGTAAACCTTCTTTGCTGTTGTTGCTAAGGTCTGAGTGTGCGTCAAAACAATGCCAGCGCTCATTGTGGAAAAAAATATCGGTTTCGGTGAATTTCTTTTCGTTAAGAGTGTAGTTTATAAACCTGCTTAAGGCGACAGGGTGAAACAATATCCCGAAAGGGTTTATGGAGTTTTGAAATTTAAAGTAATTAAATTTCTCTCCCATATTTACTGCAAAGCAAGAACCCAAAGACACTATCTCAGAATCATAACTAATAGGTGAGTTATTTTTTGAGACAGGTATTTGGGTTCTGAATTGCATATAGATTTGTATTATTTAATAAAATCGGCAGCAGCAGCTAAGGCATCGTTTATACCGTTAACGTTTTTACCACCGGCAGTGGCAAAAAACGGCTGTCCGCCTCCGCCTCCCTGTATATGTTTTCCAAGTTCGCGAACTACCTGCCCGGCATTAAGCCCTTTCTCTGCAACAAGCTCCTTAGAGATGTAGCAGGTTAGCATAGGTTTGTCGTCCTGTGCTGTAGCAAGTAAAATAAACAGGTTGTTGCCTAGGTTACCCAGTTCATAAATAAGATCTTTAGCTCCGGCAGCATCAAGGTCTACCTGTTTCGCCAGGAATTTTACTCCGTTTATTTCCTGTATTTCGGCAGCAAGCTCACCTTTCAGGTTTTTGGCTTTGTCTTTAAGTAAAGCCTCTAGTTGTTTTTTAAGTTTTGCATTCTCATCCTGTAATGAAGCAACAGCTTTAAGGGTATCCTGCGGATTTTTAAGAGCGGCTTTAATTTCGCTAAGGGCATTTTCCTGAGAAGCAAAGTATTCTTTAACCGCTTCGTTAGTAATAGCCTCAATACGGCGTATACCTGCGGCTACAGCACTTTCGCTAACGATTTTAAAGTACCATATATCGGCAGTGTTCTTAACGTGTATACCACCGCAAAGCTCCATGCTTTCGCCAAATTTAATGGCACGTACATTGTCTCCGTACTTTTCACCGAATAAAGCCATGGCACCTTCGTCAATAGCCTGTTGGAACGGTATGCTTCTTCTTTCTATAAGCGGAAGATGCTCCTGTATTCTTGCGTTTACAAAGCCTTCCACCTGTTTAAGTTCCTCATCACTTACTTTTGAAAAGTGAGAGAAGTCAAAACGCAGGTAGTTAGGACTTACTAACGATCCTTTTTGTTCTACATGCGTACCTAAAACAGAACGTAATGCCTGGTGAAGCAGGTGAGTGGCAGAGTGATTACTTGCCGAATCATTACGTAGCTTTTCGTTAACCTGTGCAGTAAATGTACTGTTAATGTTTTCAGGCAGTTTTTTAGTAATATGTAGTATAAGGTTGTTTTCCTTTTTAGTATCGATTACCTCGATAGTTTCATTTGCCGAAACCAGTTTACCTTTATCACCTACCTGACCACCACCTTCAGGATAAAACGGCGTATTGTTAAGTACTATCTGGTAAATGGTGCCGTCTTTTTTAGAATCTACTTTACGGTAACGGGTAACTTTTACCTCGTTCACTAACTGATCGTAGCCTACAAAAGTTTCGGTGTTACCTTCGGTTAATATGGTCCAGTCGGCAGTAGAAACTTCCGATGCTGCTCTCGATCTTGATTTCTGTTCCTGCATTGCAGCTTCAAAACCAGCTTCGTCAAGGCTGTAACCTTTCTCTCTAAGGATAAGGGCTGTTAAGTCGATTGGGAAGCCAAAAGTATCATACAGTTCAAAGGCTTTTTGTCCTGATACCACTTTACCTTGGGTAGAGGTAATAACGTTTTCAAGTAACTGTAATCCCTGGTCTAATGTTCTAAGGAAAGAAGTTTCCTCTTCACGAATTACATTTTGAACCAGTGTTTTTTGTGATTTGATTTCAGGGAAAAATTCACCCATTTGGCTGCTTAAAGTGTCAACCAGTTCAAAAATGAAAGGCTCTTTTTTATTAAGGAAGGTAAATGCGTAACGGATAGCTCTTCTTAATATCCTCCTTATAACATAACCTGCACCATTGTTTGATGGCAGCTGGCCGTCGGCAATGGCAAAAGCCACAGCCCTAACGTGGTCTGCAATAACGCGGATGGCAATGTTTAGCTTTTCATCTTCATTGTTAGCAGCCTTTATAGTATATTTTTTACCTGTAAGGTTTTCTATTTTATTGATAAGCGGAGTAAACACATCAGTGTCGTAGTTAGACTGTACACCCTGTAAAACCATACAAAGACGCTCAAAGCCCATACCTGTATCCACGTGTTGTGCAGGTAGTTTTTCAAGCGAACCGTCGGCCTTACGGTTAAACTCCATAAATACGTTATTCCATATCTCCACAACCTGAGGGTGATCGGCATTTACAAGGTCACGACCTGCTTTTTGTGCTTTTTCCTCTGCAGAACGGATGTCTACGTGTATCTCGCTACATGGTCCGCATGGTCCCTGGTCGCCCATTTCCCAGAAGTTGTCCTTTTTGTTACCCATAAGGATACGGTCTTCAGAGATAAGTTCTTTCCAAATATCATAAGCCTCCTGGTCCATAGGTAGGTTGTCTTCTTTGTTACCTTCAAAAACAGTAACATAAAGTATGTCTTTGTCTATCTTGTATACCTCGGTTAGCAGTTCCCAGGCCCAGTGAATCGCTTCTTTTTTAAAGTAATCGCCAAAGCTCCAGTTACCAAGCATTTCGAACATGGTATGGTGGTAAGTGTCAATACCTACCTCTTCAAGGTCATTGTGTTTACCTGAAACACGAAGACATTTTTGGGTATCGGCTATCCTTTTACTTTTTGGCGTACCGTTGCCTAAAAAGAACTCTTTAAACTGTGCCATCCCCGAGTTATTAAACATAAGGGTTGGGTCGTCTTTAGTTACAATAGGTGCCGACGGAACGATTAAGTGACCTCTGTCTTTAAAAAAATCTAAAAACTGCTTCCTGATATCCTGAGATTTCATGCTTTATGAAAATGTTTTATGTTCATTAAAATTAAAAAAAGGTGCAGTTAGCTCAAAAAAACCACTGCAAAACCGTAACATTTGCTAAATTTGTTCGTTTATCAAAATACGCGATTTTACAACCTTTTATCTAAGGTGCAAAAATAGAATAAATTAGAACATGGCGAAGGTAAAATATTATTACGATACAGAAAATCTGGCATATCGTAAAATTAAACCCAAAAAGGGAAAACGACTTGGTGTTGTGGCGCTTTTTTTAGTGTCTTCGGCACTTTTTGGTTTTTTGGCTTTTGTGGTGCTTTTAAATACCCCGTTTTTTGAAACTCCTAAAGATAAGTTACAAGCACGCGAAATAGAGAATCTTAAGGTGAACTATGAGATAATCAGTAAGCAAATGGAAGAGGCAACTGCCGCGCTTGAGGCTATTGAAGACAGGGATAACGATTTGTACAGGGCTTACTTTAATACATCTGCAATACCCGATGAACAACGTAAAGCCGGTTTTGGTGGGGTTAACCGTTACAAGGAACTGGAAGGATATAATAACTCTGATCTTGTAATTAATACTACAAACAGGCTTGATATACTGCTTAAAGAACTTGCGGTGCAGTCTAAATCGCTTGACGAAATTGCAAAATTGGCTAAAGATAAAGAACAGTTACTTGCTGCCATTCCTGCCATACAGCCTGTAAAGAATGAAGATTTGAGGCACATGGCTTCGGGTTTTGGATACAGGAGTGACCCTTTTACCAAAATAAGGAAATTTCATGCCGGGATGGACTTTTCGGCTAAAACCGGAACACCTATCTATGCAACCGGTGACGGAGTGGTGCAACGTGCCGATAACAGGGCAACCGGATATGGTAATCACATAGTAATTAAACACGGTTTTGGTTATGAGACCCTATATGCTCACCTTAGCAAATACAATGTAAAAGTAGGGCAAAAGGTGAAAAGGGGAGATGTGATAGGTTTTGTGGGTAGTACAGGTAGGTCGGAAGCGCCTCACCTGCATTATGAAGTGCATAAAGGAGGAGAGGTTATTAATCCTATTAATTTCTATTACGGAAACATTTCTGCAAAAGAATACGTTTTAATTTCTAAATTAGCTAATCAGGAAAACCAATCGCTTGACTAATGCATTTAGACCTGCCTGAAAAAAGATACTACAGCATAGGCGAACTCGCCACTGCTTTTAACGTAAACTCATCACTTATACGGTTTTGGGATAAGGAATTTGATGTTCTTAAACCAAAGAAAAATGCCAAAGGCAATAGGATGTTTACACCAGAGGACGTTAAAAACCTACAGCTTATATACCATTTGGTAAAAGAGAGAGGGTTTACTTTAGAAGGAGCGAAGGTGCACTTAAAGGAGGGGCAGAAAAAAACGCTGGATAAGTTTGAGATAATTCGTAAATTAGAGGCTATCAAAACAAGTTTATTAAACATTAAAAACGAACTTTAAAAACAAACATAAATGAAAAAGTGGTTAATTGTTATTGTAGTAATTGCAATTTTAGGAATTTGGAGTGTTTCATCTTATAACGGATTAGTAGCCGTTAGAGCAGATGCTAAAACGGCTTGGTCTAATGTTGAGAGCAGTTATCAAAGAAGAAATGATCTTATTGGTAATTTGGTGAAAACTGTACAGGGAGCTGCCGATTTTGAGAAAACAACATTAACTCAGGTTGTCGAAGCTCGTGCAAAGGCTACAGCTGTAAATGTAGATCCTGCTAATATTACACCCGAACAGTTAGCACAATTCCAACAGGCACAAAACGGAGTATCGGGAGCTTTATCAAGATTACTGGTTTCTGTAGAACGCTATCCTGAATTAAAAGCAAACCAAAATTTCCTGGCATTACAATCTCAACTAGAGGGAACCGAAAACAGGATAAATGTAACACGCGACAGGTATAATGAGGCTGTTAATACTTACGATATTAAAAAACACAAATTTCCGGCAGTAATTTTTGCCAGTCTGTTTGGTTTTGAGGATATGGCTAGATTTAAAGCTGAAGAAGGTGCTGAAAAAGCTCCTGATGTTGAATTTGATTTTAAATAAAATAAAAGATATAGAATGTCTGTAACCGAAGAATTTTTAACACCCGAAGAAGAAAAAGAAATTGTTGATGCGATAGTAACAGCAGAAAAAAACACCTCGGGAGAAATCAGGGTACATATCGAAAATCATTCAGAAAAACCTCCACTCGAAAGAGCTCAGGAGGTTTTTTATCAATTAGGCATGGAGACTACTGCTGCCCGTAATGGAGTTTTGTTTTATGTGGGGGTTAGTGATCATACGTTTGCTATAACTGGTGATGAGGGAATCGATAAGGTTGTTGAGGGAGATTTTTGGAACAGTACTAAGGATTTGGTAATTTCTCACTTTAAAGAAAAAAAATACAAAGACGGTTTGGTACAGGGGATATTAAAGGCAGGTGAGCGCTTAAAAAGTTATTTCCCATATACTGATGATGATGAAAATGAACTGTCTAATGAAATTTCAAAAAGCTAAATGAAACAATTGTTTAAAAATATAATGCTCTTAACTATGCTGCTTTTAAGCAGTATGATTTTTGGGCAAACAGTTAAAATTCCGGAAAAACCCAAATTTATCCCTCCTGTTATTGACAGTACAAAAACACTCTCTAAGGCAGAATACGGAGCTTTGTATGATAAGCTAAAGGTGTATAGCGATACAACTTCTACAGAGCTTTTTGTAATGGTGGTTAATACTACTCAGGGAGAATTACCAGCCCGTTATGCTACTGATATAGGTCATAAATGGGAAATAGGTAAAAAAGGTAAGGATAACGGTATAGTGCTTTTAGTAGCGATACAAGACAGAAAGGTAACTATACAGACAGGTTATGGTACAGAACACTTACTTACTGATGCAGTTGCAAGATTAATTATAGAAAATGAAATTACTCCCGAATTTAAAAAAGGAAATTATTACGCAGGTATAGATAAAGGTACTACTGCAATTATGCAGGTAATGAAGGGGGAGTACAAAGGAGAACCTAAAAGAGAAAAAGGTGTTGGTGGAGGTTTAGTTTTCTTTTTTATATTTTTATTTATCGTTATTATTTCCATACTGTCCCGAAGAGGCGGTGGCGGTGGTGGTCGTGGTAACAGATCCGGAGGCTCTACCTTAGCCGATATAATAATATTGAGCAGCTTAGGTCGTGGCGGTGGCTTTGGTGGTGGTAGTGGTTTTGGAGGAAGTTCCGGAGGCGGCGGTTTTGGTGGCTTTGGCGGCGGCGGCGGCTTTGGCGGCGGCGGCGCTTCAGGGGGCTGGTAAAAATGACTTGACCGAATTTATATATAACAAAAAGAGGCTGCAATTTGCAGCCTCTTTTTGTTTTGGTTATTTATGTTAAATAATTAGATTTAGCACTTAAACCAACCGTGTAAAAATGAAGAAAATTTTGCTTATTGCCTTAATGGCTTCCCTGTCGTTATTTAGTTGTAAATCAATGCTGGTAAAATCCTACGGGATAAAAGATCCTGAATTTGAAAGTAAAGAGGCTATTACTGAATATCTCATTAAAAAAGATATGGATACTACTAATGTGATGGTGTTTAAAGATCTTACAAGTTATGTTACAGCGATAAAGAGAGGAATGAAGATACCTAATGCTATGTTTTTTAACTCGTCAGGAAACTTTGTGAATTATCAGAAAACACCGGAAGATTGTAATGCTAAAGTGAGTGGTTTTATTGGTGATATAAAAGCTATTGACAGCCTAACTGAAGATATATCTTTTAATGTTTTTAAAATGACAGATTTTTTGGTTAAGCCAAATGGTGATAAGATTGAAATAGAAAAAGGATATGATGCTTATGTTTTAATTAACTGGGCATTATATGCAGGTAAGCTTAATGAAGAAAAAGCATTTGACTGGGTTAATCTTTTAAAGCAAAATGAAAAAGACTTTAAGGTGAAGTATTATCTTTTGAACTGCGATTTTCAGGATATGTGGGGTCTTACCGATGAACAGAAAAAAGAAATAGGCTTTACTGTAAAAGGTTAATAAAAAAAGAGGCTGCAAATTGCAGCCTCTTTTTTTTTAAGCATATACTTATTAAAACATCCAAAAACTTCTCCTTCTCTCTTTAGATTCTTTACCGCCAAATTTTTTGATCTTATAGGTAAGAGAAAACATTACGTAACGTTTTAAAACAGTGTTTTCCTGGTCGTAAATAGAGTTAGATGATATGGTTCTTGATGTGCCCAGGTTTTGGTTTAAAATATCGTATACTTTTACCTTAAACAGTAGCTGGTCATTATAAAAGTTATACCCTAAACTGGCATTCCATAAAAAGAAATCTTTTTTAAATCCGTTTGAAAGCTGTGAATTATAGGTGTATCCAAAATCATTGCCAAAAACAAAATGTTTAGGCCAATAACTTGTTGTTTGCAGGTTTACTACATGTGTAAAATTAGACTGCGAGCCAATGTTGAAATTAGTGTAGTCTATTTTACGGTAAGTGTATCTGTATGATGGCGAGATGTTTAATAATTCTCCAAAATCATAATTTACCCCTACTCTTGGAGCAATACGATAAGTGTCAGACTGGTATTGTTCTCCGTTTGTATATCCCTTTCCTTTATCAAGACCTCCGTTTATTCCTATGTTTACTCTAAAAGAGTGTTCGTCTTTTTTAAAAGTCCTGTTAGCGCTTGCTCCAAACCATGAATTATATACTCCCGAAACATTGGTGTAAGTAGTTGTAGTTTTACCGCTTGGGTCTATTATTGAATTATTAACTATATCACTGGTAGTGAAATTACCCCCGGCATAAATGTTGTAGCCCGATTTTGTAGAAAAATCATAATTACCAAAGGATAAATAGAAATTATGGTATTTATTAGGGTCAAGGTCAGGGTTTCCTGTTGTAGTATAAAGAGCATTGCTTAGGTCTTCTACCGGTAGTACCTGGCTTGCCTGTGGGAACCAAACATCATAAGTATAATTTGCATATAAGTACTTTGACTGGCCTAACCTGTAATTACCATAAAAGTTTGCTGTAGGGTATATATAAGTTTTGTTTAGGCTGTAATTAGTGCCCATATAACTGGAAAAGTTATCAAACTGGGAAACAGATGTACCTGCGTTAAAATTAAGCGAGTATTTGTTTTTGTTAATGATAATTCCTGCAGAAGGCGTTACCGTGTTAGTTGTTGAAGAAAGGTAATTTGTCAATGCATCGTTAGCTATAGAGAAATCACCTGTTACATCGTTAAAGTCAAAACCTTCTCTGTCTTCAATTTGCTGATTACTGGTGTATTCTGTTCCGATTGTTATTTTAAGAGAATCGGTTACAGGTTCAGAGTATCTTGCACTAAGTCTGTAGTTGTCAACAGCCCTTCTGTTGTATCTAACCTGGTTTCTTATATCTGATGTTGTATTGCCATCTTCATAAAAATAAGTTTCAGATTGGTTGTAGTTAGCGCCTTCACTCTTATTGTTTTCGTTAGAAAGGGATATGCTTATACCTCGGCCTTTATGCCTGAAGGCTTTATGGTAGTCAAGGTTACTCTCAAAGTTGTCTGTGTCGGTTTCTGAAAATGTAGTTCCGGTACTCTCATTAATTAAAACGTCATCCTGGTTAACGGTTGTTTGAGATGAGGTGTTTCGGTTTTTAGAATTGTTTTTGGTGAATTTAGGACTGTAGTTAATTGTTGAGGTTGAATCTATTTTATATTCAAACTGTGTATTTACATTATGAGCATATTGATCACTCTCACCTCTGGAAATGGAATTGGTGATATTCTTCTTGTCTATGCCTGTACCATCATCCGGTAAAAACAATTCCATACGGGTTCTGTTTTCATTTTCATTATTGGCGCTGGTATAAAAGTAGTTTATGTTAGAGTCGAGCTTTTTAAACCATGTGTCTGAAAAACTAATACCTACCATGTTTGATTTTGTTATACCTGATCCGCCTCCAAACTGCACACCGTTAATATTAAAACCTCCGTTTCCGCTGTAATATATATTACTGTTACGCCCGCCTCTCATATTGTCGAAAATTTCATCCATGGAGAAGCCGGTAGAATTAATGTTATTTGAAGAAGCAAGTACGCTTAATCGTTGCTTGTCTTTAAAGTAGTTAAAGAGAAGGCTGCTTTCATAGCGGTCGTCGCTACCGTACCCTGCCATAGCTTTCCCAAAAATACCTTTATTTTTGTCTTCATCTATAGTAAGATTGATACTGGCATTGTTCCCGCTGGCTTTTTCGCCAGACAGTTCTTCTTCTTTAGTTTTTGTATCGGTAACCTGAACTTTATTGATAATCTCCGATGGTAAGTTTTGAAGTGCTATTTTACCATCTTTATCAAAAAACGGTTTACCATTCACTAATATCTGGTTAACTTCCTTACCGTTTACAGTTATTTTGCCTTCATCATCAATTTCTACTCCGGGTAATTGTTTTAAAAGCTCCTGTACATTGGCATCGGGCCTTACTTTAAAGGATGAGGCATTAAATTCGAGCGTGTCTGATTTTATCCTGATAGGAGGTACCTCTCCTTTAATAACCACTTCGCTAAGTTCGGTAGCGTTATCTTTAAGGACAATGGTGCCAAAATCATCGTCTGCTTTAAGAATTTCAAAACGCTTAGTGTAGCTGGCCATTCCGATAAAGGAAATTTTCAGGTAAACGGGATCATCAATTTTTCGGGTTTTCATTTCCCACGATCCATTCTTTTTAGTAATAGTGTAGTCTACTACTGTTGAATCTTTTACAGAGGTTAAATAAACCGTTGCCGATTCCAAGGGAAAGTTCGTGTCGTCAGTAACAACTCCTTTAAGGGTTATACTTTGGGCAAAACAAAATGTTGAGAACATTAAAAATAAAAAGAGGAGTAAGGAACTCTTTTTCATAGCGATAAAAAAAATTAGCTGGTTAGTAAGGTATGTCTTATTAAACAGCTAATTAATGATTTTAGTATGTTAAAAGCAAGGAAAACTTTATTTCTGTCGGAAATAGATGTCTATTGGTACGCCTGAAAAGTCATAATTTTCCCTTAACTTATTCTCTATAAAGCGTCTGTAAGGTTCTTTTACATATTGTGGTAAGTTACAGAAAAACACAAACTGCGGAGTTGGAGTAGGTAACTGCATGCAGTATTTAATTTTAATGTATTTACCTTTTAATGCCGGTGGTGGGTTGTTCTCTATAATAGGTAACATTAGTTCGTTTAGCTTAGAGGTAGCAACACGCTGCTTTCTGTTTTCAAATACCTGTACGGCAGTTTCAAGAGCTTTAAGCAAACGCTGCTTTGTTAAAGCAGAAACAAACAGAATTGGCACGTCGTTAAAAGGCTGAAGTTCTTCGCGTATTCTTTTTTCGTAATCGCGTGTACTCATAGTGTCTTTCTCTATAAGATCCCATTTGTTTACAAGGATTACAACACCTTTGCGGTTTTTTTCTGCCAGCCAGAAAATGCTCTGATCCTGACCTTCAAAACCGCGGGTAGCATCTATCATTAGTATACAGATGTCACTGTGCTCAATAGCCCTTACCGATCGCATTACCGAATAAAACTCAAGGTCTTCCTTAACCTTAGCCTTACGGCGTATACCTGCCGTGTCTACAAGGTTGAATTCAAAACCGAAACGGTTGTATTTTGTGTCGATAGCATCGCGGGTAGTACCGGCAATATCTGTAACTATATATCTGTCTTCACCAATAAGTGCATTGATAAAAGATGATTTTCCTGCATTTGGACGTCCTACAACGGCAAAGCGTGGTAATGCCTCTTCTTCCTCAACTTCTTCCGGTTCCGGTAAAAGGTCGGTTAAGGCATCCAGAAGCTCTCCCGTGCCCGATCCGCTCATACCTGCAATGGTATAGTAATCACCAAGCCCCAGGTTGTAAAACTCAATAGCATCGTCAACACGCATAGCGTTGTCTACTTTGTTAACAGCAAGAAGTACCGGTTTAGTAACCTTACGTAAAAGTTTGGCAACTTCATCATCCATAGGAGTGATACCGTCTTCTACATCTACAACAAATATAATAACATCGGCCTCATCAATAGCAAGTTCTACCTGACGACGTATTTCTCCTTCAAAAATATCGTCAGAACCTTTAATGTAACCTCCTGTATCTATTACAGAAAACTCTTTTCCGTTCCATTCGCTTTTTCCGTAATTTCTGTCACGCGTTACCCCGCTAACAGAATCTACGATAGCTTCCCTGCGCTGTATCAGTCGGTTAAAAAAAGTAGATTTCCCTACGTTTGGTCTACCTACTATGGCTACGATATTGTTCATTTCGTTGTTTTAAATTTTTTGCAAAAGTACACATAAACTGCTTAAATTACTAAACAGCCTGTAACTTAGTTTTTTTGTGATATTTTGACTTGCTGTTTTATTTTTGATTGTACCCGAAACGTTTAAGCTGGAACGGGTTAGAACGCCAGTTTTTGTTCACTTTTACAAAGGTTTCAAGGTGGATTTTTTTACCAAAGAATTTTTCCAGCTCTTCTCTTGCCTGTATTCCTACCTTTTTAATAGCTGCTCCTTTGTTACCTATAATAATACCTTTTTGAGTGTCGCGCTCTACCATGATAACAGCTCTTATCCTGATGATGTCGTCATCTTCAATAAACTCCTCGGTCTCAATTTCTACCGAATACGGAATTTCCTTATCATAATTTAAAAGGATTTTTTCGCGTATGGTTTCGTTTACAAAGAAACGCTCCGGCTTATCGGTAAGTGCATCTTTAGGGTAATAGGGAGGAGAATCGGGTAGTAATTCAATAATTCTGTTGAATACTTCTTTCACGTTGAAATTCTCCAGTGCCGATATAGGATAGATTTCGGCATTTGGTACTTTCTCTTTCCAGAGTGTTACCTGTTCTTCCAGTTGTTCCTGAGAAGATTTGTCTATTTTATTAAGCAGCAGTAATATCGGGATTTTTGCATGTATGATTCTCTTAAAGAAAGCTTCGTCCTTAAGGTCTTTTTCGCCTACTTCAACCATATAGATAAGTACATCGGCATCTTCAAAGGCCGATTTTACAAAGTCCATCATGGATGTTTGCAGTTCGTAAGCGGGTTTAATGATTCCCGGGGTGTCTGATAAGACAACCTGGAAGTCTTCTCCGTTCACAATGCCAAGTATACGGTGGCGGGTAGTTTGTGCTTTAGAGGTTATAATAGATAGGCGTTCGCCTACAAAGGCGTTCATAAGGGTAGATTTCCCTACATTAGGGTTCCCTATAATGTTTACAAAGCCTGCTTTATGTGACATATAAAAAAAGTTATGCTGCAAAGGTAGTCATATCAGCGCAATAGAAGAAATAAAAAGATTTTTGTGTGTTTTTCTTGTAGTTCTGTATAATGGTTGTATATTTGCACCCGAAACATCGCGGGATAGAGCAGTAGGTAGCTCGTCGGGCTCATAACCCGAAGGTCACTGGTTCGAGTCCAGTTCCCGC
>NZ_WOWP01000055.1 GCF_009741375.1 Flavobacterium rakeshii | reverse complement strand
ATATTTGCACCCGAAACATCGCGGGATAGAGCAGTAGGTAGCTCGTCGGGCTCATAACCCGAAGGTCACTGGTTCGAGTCCAGTTCCCGCTACTAAGTAAAAGGCTTCACATATGTGAAGCCTTTTTTTATTTCCAAAGGGTACAGAATTTGCTTTCTTTTCATTTTTCATATAATTTCTATTTAATATTATTAGAAATTATAGAATTCGGTCGGGCGCAGTCGAATCTGCCGTAATTGAGGCTATGTTTTACCAGTAGAATTTTTTGCTAAATATGTTTTATCTAATTCTTTAGCTATTTCGATTGCTTCTTCTACAACCTCTTTTGGATAATTGTTTATTTCAAGTATTCTAATTGCATTTCTTTTTTTTAGTTTACCTTCTTTCAGTTTGTAATCAAAACCTATGCTATTATCATTTACTGTTTCACTAAAATGATACAATTCGTATTCATCTGATAGCATATCGGTTAATTCTATGTCGTGGGTTGAAACCAATATTTTATTGTTATGCTTTGTTAAAGCGGATAAAATTGATTTTCCGGAAGAAATGCGCTCTACTGTATTTGTTCCTTTAAATATTTCATCTAGTAGAAATAAGTTTTTATTCCCATTTTGACTTTCTTTCAGCATTTCCTTAATGGTTAAAACTTCTTCAAAATAGTAACTTTTGTCATTCATCAAATCATCACTTATTCGAATAGCCGAAAACACTTTCAATAAAGGAAAAGTCATTGATTTAGCAAAACAGGTATTGATTGTAATTCCAGTTATTACATTCAGTCCAATTGCACGAATAAAAGAGGTTTTTCCAGACATATTTGAACCTGTAAGAAGAATAGATTTTTCAGATATTTCAATACTATTAGTTGTGCAATTAAAAATTAAGGGATGGCTTATATCTTTAGCAATAATTTTATTTCCATGGTTAATAATTGGCAAACAAAATGTTTCAAGTCCTTTTCTTAAAGATGCTATGGAAATTAGCATATCTATATGTCCAACAAACTCAAAAACGTTTTCTATGTCACCTCTTTTAGTGTTTAGTTTTTTTAAAACACCAAATAATAATAAAGGCTCAAGCAGAAACATTGTTTTAAAAATCTCAAATACAAACCAGGCTATGATTTCAAATTCTCCTTGAAGTTTGGCCTCAAGTGAAAAAAATGACATTCTATTTTTAACTCCATTTATTAAATTAACAGACTTTGGTAAGTCAGGATTTAATTTTTTAAATAATGAGTTGGTAAATAAATGTGATGCAATAGTATTAAGTTTTAAAAGCTGTGGAATTGAACCTACATATTGAACTAAATTATTTTTATTCCAATAATGAAGTACAAAATTCACGCAAAAAATACCTAATAGAACAATAAAAAATATAGGATTGAAAAAGCCTAAAATGAGTGAGGCTAAACTGGCAAATGACAATAATTTTATTACAATAAACCATTTTGGTGGATTAAGATGCTCATCTTGAAATAAGGAGGATATATAATGCGCATCTTTATGTTTTAGTTTTTCAAGTTTTTTTTGAACCGAAATTCTTAATTCTGGATTTTCCGATAATTCAGATATTATTTCTTCGTTTAGCTTGGTTTGCTTTTCATTTACTTTTATTGTGCGAAGATGATTGTATAGGTATTGTTGGCCAACTTTTGAATGAGTTCTGTCAAATAACATAAACAAATCATCAAAATCCAAGTCGTTACAAGTTTTGTCTGACAATACTTGATGTGCTTTTGAATTATCTTTATTTCTAAAGTATTTTTCAATGTAATCAAAGTTAAAAGAGTCATCTTTCAGATTTCCGAATGATTCTTTTAATCTTTTATCTAACTCTTTTTTTCGGTTGAATTTTATTTGAGAAAAAGTGTATTTTATTTGAAATATTATGTCTTTAATCATAAAACAATTAGTGTGGACTTTTTATTTAATGTTACAAAATATGTTCAGCTTATCATTCATTTGGTAAATTTTGTCAAAATTGTTTCTACATTATAATCGCAAAAACGGTTATAGTTAGCCACCCATAGCGGATTAAACTGAGCTGCTAAAAATCGATTCTATTTGTTCGCCCTATTCAAGTTTGGGCAAAAAGTACTGTAAATGCTGTTAAGTAAGTATTTAGTATAAATATAGTATCCATATTGCTAATTGTAATAAATGTTCAATTTTGATATTTTAGTAAGTTCTCAAAAAAAGATTCTTAAGATTTAATTAATTTTAAAATAAAATAGCGCTAATTGGTTTTAATACAGTAGATTTAGTGAAGTTAATAATTAACTATAAGTAAGCTTTTTTTTAAATTGGGTGTAAAGGCAGGGGATTCCCTGCCTTTTTTATTTTTCTTAATCTCTTATTTACCAGTTGCATTTAATACTAGTTAACTATATTGGTTTATAACTTGTTGTGTCGTCTTCGCTCCTTCATTAATGCATGTTGTTGTCTAAATTTTTTGATTATCATGTTGTTATGTAGCTCATTATAAAAACAAAACCCGGAAATTTCCGGGTTTTTTGTTTTTATTGAACAGTTGTTTTGTCAAACACACCTAATTCGGTAGTTTGAATTCCGTTTTCCCATAGCGTAACAACAATTAAGTTGAGCTCTTTGATATAATCACTTATCCTGATCTCTAATGAGTCGCTCAGGTAAATAATTAACCAACAGTCGCTGTTTACGAAAATGGTGTAACTGTTCAGGTCGAGGTCATACAAACCTTTAACCGAAACATGGTCGCTGGTGATTGTTATTTCAACCTCCTCTTTGCCCGTTTTAGGGGCTCCTGTATGCTTTGTGTATTCGCCTTGTAGTTGAGTAGGTACTGTGTAGGTACTTTGGTAGGGGCTGAGTTGGGTGGGCTCCTGGTTAACCTCCTGTGGTTCACACGAGGTTCCTAATAGGGAAGCTAGCCCTAAAAGGATTACTACAAAACAAGATTTCATAAAACGTGGGGGTGTGGGTTAAAGTGCAAATATAGATAATTATTTGATTTATAGTTGTTTTTGAGTTAGTTTTTGAATTGTTGAGATGATTGTATTATTGTTAAATAAAAAAGGCTCCAATTTTTTGGAGCCTTTTTCAAAGTACTGATTACTGATTAAGGTTGTGTTTCCTTTTCTTTGATCTTGTCATAAATGCCAAGGTCTTTAATCATCTTTCCGTTTTCCCATAAAGTGATGTGTACAAAGTTTTCTTCTTTAATATAATCACTTATTCTTATCTCTTGTGTGTCAGAAAGAAAAATAATAGTCCAGCAGGTTCCGTTAACAAATACCCTGTATTGATTAAGGTCAAGGTCATAAATGTCCTTAATCCAAAACCTATCGGCAGTGAGTTCAATAACAACTTCTTCTTTGCCGGTAGCATTAACGCTAGTGTGGGAATAGTAGCCTCCTTTTAGTTGGGTTGGTACAGACTGGCTTACATAACTAAGCTCGTTTTGTGAGGAGATTTGATCACTGTCCTGTGGTTCACAGGAGCATCCCAGCAGGGCTACTAAGCCAGCCAGGAAAGTAAAAATAGTATGTTTCATTATTTGGGGGATTTAGTTACAAAATTAATAAATATTTAATAAGTAAATATTTATTGTTAGCTTTAATTTGACTTAAGTTGTTAACAACGTGTTGATTAGTTTGTAACCTCTAGTGTTTTGGGGCTTTTTGATAGTAAATTTATTTAGATTTACTATAAATAATTTCATTCTGCAAGTAACAATGTTTTATATTTGCGCCCACTAAAACAACAATTAATCCACATTAAAATGAATTTTAAGGCTATTACTATTTTAGCTGCGGCTACGTTTACTGTATCTTCTTTGGTTTCATGTTCAAGTGATGATGATAATGTTAACGAACTTTCTTATGAGGTTCCTTCTACTTATCAGTTTGAAAGAAACGGAGAAACAAGTGTTAATTTTTCAGGACAGACACAAAGAATAAAAATGCTTGCTGAATTTGATACTTATTCTAAAAATCAGGCAGGTTACCCTGAGTTTGATGCTCAAAAAGTTGTAGATATGTTCTCAAACAACAACAATGCTTTTACAGATGATGAGCTTAATAATTCGAGCAAACAACTAAGAAATAAAACTGCAGCTTCGGCAGATTATTTTTCGGCTAATACAGTAGAAGCTAATGAAATCAAAACTACTTTTGATAACCTTTTTACCGAAATGGGTACTGTAGCGGCGCAGTATGAAACTACTGGAGCACCAGGTGTTGCCGGTTCGGTAGATGCAGGTAAAAGACTGGTAAACGGTAACGGACTTGAAATCAATCAGGCTATTATAAAAGGTTTAATGGGTGCTTGTTTTATGGATCAGGCATTAAACAATTACCTAAGTACTACTGTGCTTGATGAAACAAAACTTGCTAATGATGCAGGTACTCTTGAAGATGGGACTAACTATACTACAATGGAGCATAAGTGGGACGAAGCTTATGGTTATGTGTTTGGTTATACTACTACAAATACCGATGGTTCTGTAAAGAAATACTACTGGGAAAGTTATATGAATACTGTAAACGGTAATCCTTATTTTGAAGGGATAACAGATAATATTAAAAATGCTTTCATTAAAGGTAGAGCTGCTATCGTTAATAAAGATTACACTACACGTAATGAGCAAATACAGGTAATTAAACAAAATTTTTCGGTTATAGGTGCAGTTAGAGCTGTATACTATTTACATGAGGGTAAAGGGTTATTATCTACAGATGAACTTGCTACTATTAAATCGTTCCACGCACTATCTGAAGCTTATGGTTTTATAGCCGGTTTACGCTTTACCAATAACTCGGCTACAAATGCTCCTTATTTTACGGGAGAGGAAGTTAATGCAATGTTAGAAAGCCTTACTGGTGGAGAAAACGGTTTTTGGGATATGGATTACACCTTAAATGCTGCTGATGCTGTTTCGGCTCAGATAGCACAACGATTTGGATTTACTATCGAGGAGGCAATTACCGAAGGAGGTAGCCACTAATATGTATAACATATGTCAATTATATATAGGGATAAGGCTGCAGTAATGCAGCCTTATTTTTTTAACATATTGTGATATTAGGGTAAACGCTGTTATAATTGTTTTAATGATAATAATACACTTTACATTTTACATATAATGTAATATGTTTAATTTTATTTATTTTTTTTGTGTAATTAAGTCTTAATATTTGTTAATTTAGGCAACTTTTTACTGACTAGCTTGTTAAATACCACCACGATGGGAAGAATTAAATTTACTTTTTATGCCTTATTATTTTTAGTGTTTGGCTGTAATTTCGGCTATGCACTTTCAGATAATGAAATGTTGCTTCCCCCTGCAAATGATGATTGTGCAGGAGCAACACCTTTAACCGTAAACTCAACCGAGATTTGTGCCTCAGGAACCACAGCCACTTTTGCCCAGGCTACGGCTTCTGCACTTGGCGCAACATGTACGGCCCAAAACGGCGCCGATGTTTGGTATGAGTTTACGGCGACTTCTACAGCACACACTATTGCGCTATCTAACTTTTCGGGTACGCCGCAGCCTATGGTGATTGTTCTGTATGATGGTGACTGCACAGGGCTGACTATGCTCTCGTGTAGCCAGAACAACGTACTTAATGCCTCAGGGCTTATTATTGGAGATACTTATAAAGTAAAAATTTACTTTAACACTACATCTCCCAGTTTAACCAATACTTTTTTGGTTTGTGTTACTACACCACCGCCACCGTCTAATAATAACCAAACAGAGTGTTTAATTACTACGGTAAACTACGATTTTGAGCTCCCTAACCTTACATGGTCTACTTACCCAACATTTGTAAATCACAATGTGGTACAGGGATGGCGTACTACCGCTTCAGATCAGACAATGGAGTTTTGGCAGGAACCTAACTATGAAAATGTCCCTGCATATAGCGGTGACCAGTTTATAGAACTTAATGCAAATGTGGTTTCGGGAGTTTATCAGGATTACAATACTCCACAGTCAACAGTATTTAACTATGGGTTTGCACACCGCGGGCGTCAGGGTACCGATACCTGTCAGTTATTAGCAGGTCCCCCGGGCGGGCCATATACTCCGGTAACGACTGTATCTACAGGAAATACAGCCTGGAGTTATAATACAGGTACTTACACCGTGCCTGACAACCAGCCTATAACACGTTTTATACTACAGTCGGTTTCCAGTGTAGGAGGTGCGAGTGTGGGTAACTTTTTAGATGCAATTAGTTTTACGGCTAATAACGGTATCATTTCACCTAATCCGTTTTATATGGATTGTGGTGATCTTGTAGCCAGTTTAGAGGCGGCAGGTACAGGTACGTGGTCTGCTCACGGTGGTAATCCTTCAACGGTAACTTTTTCAGATCCTACTGCAAATAATGTAGATATATCAGGGTTTTCAGTTCAGGGAATTTATTACTTTGACTGGACTACAGAATATTGTACTAGTACTATAGAGGTTTCTTATACGGGGCCATACCCTTCAGATCCTGTAATTACAGATATTACTTACTGTCAGGGACAAACTGCGGTACCTATCGATATTCCTGTAGATGAGCCGGGGTATACTATGTTATATTACCTTAATGGAGTTGCGTATTCTAACCCAACACCCGATACCTCTGTTGTAGGTTCTGTTACCTATTATGTTATTCAGGAATCAGATGCCGGATGTCAAACACCAGCTTATCCTTTAGTGGTTACTGTGAATCCGGGACAGGATCCGGTTACCGATTTTACCCTTCCTGAAGCACTTTGTACCAGTGATGGTACAGTGACACCAACTACAGGGACTGATTTTACCACAGGAGGTACTTTTAGTGCTCCGGCAGAAGTGGTAATAGATCCGGGTACGGGAGAAATTAATTTACTTGCCAGTACACCGGGTATTTATGATATTACTTACAGTGTAGAGGAAGATATAGAGAACTGTTTGATAGCAGGTAGTAGTACAGTCTCATTTATCATAAATGCTGCTCCGGTACTTATGCCTGTAACTCCGCTTGAACTTTGTGATGATGCTACTAATGATGGTGTTGCCGAATTTGATTTGGCTCCGGCTATTGCCGAGGCATTAAACAACCAAACTGGCTATACGGTAACCATTCATCTTACTGAGGCAGACGCCGAAGCGAACTTAAATCCTCAGTCACAGCCCTTGTTTACCAATATGATAGCAGGTGGACAATCAATTTATATGAGGGTAGTGGAAGATGGTACGACTACCGATTGTTATTCTATAGAGGAAATACAATTATTTGTTCATCCCCTACCAACGATTTCAGCTCCAATCACGAACTACGTTCAATGTGACCAGACGGACCCTGATGCTAACGATGGTATTGAGGAGTTTGATTTAACTACAAAAGACACAGAAATCACTGGTGGTAATGTTGATTACGCGGTGAGTTACTATATGACTTATGCCGATGCTGATAGCGCAACCAACGTTATTGCCAACCCGGCAACCTATCAAAACACTGCTCCGTT
>NZ_WOWP01000054.1 GCF_009741375.1 Flavobacterium rakeshii | reverse complement strand
CTGTAGTTTACCATACCGCCAAATGAGTCATCTATCCTGTAGGTAGCTCCTATCTCAAAGCGCTCAAAGAACAAGGCGTTTAACGATCCGTCAATTGATGGGGATACATCAAAGGCTGATTTAAGCATAAACGATGGCTTTAGCTTTACATTTTCTGATAACTGGAATACATAACCCCCCGTTAGGAAGTAGTGTTGCACCTCTGACCCGAACTGTTGATTAGTAGAATTATAATCAAGGTGTTTGCTGTTCAGCATATTCGGTACCGAAAAAGCAAGGTAGTACTTCTGGGTGTAGTAGAAGAATCCTGCTCCTATATTGAAATAGGTATTGTTTACGTTTTCACTGAAAGCAGGGTCTCCGGGTGTAGGTACGTTACCGTTACCAATCTCACTGAAAAGGCCTACATCGTGGAAGGTTGTACCGGCCTTAAGTCCTAAGGCTAAACGGTGCTCCCCGCCCAAATTAAGTGTATAGGAAAAGTCGGCATACACGTTAGTTTCTTTTACAGGACCTATCTCATCATTGATTACCGATAGTCCCAATCCTACGTTCTTGCCCACAGGGCTGCTGCCCGAAAAGGTCGCCGTGGTTGGCGCATCCTCAATGTCAACCCACTGTTTGCGGTATAATAGCCCAAAGGATAAGTTCTCCTTTGAACCTGCATAGGCAGGGTTGATCACGTTCATGTTATACATGTACTGCGTGTAGTGCGGATCCTGCTGGGCAGACATGTCTGCCAGACCGCACAGCGCCAGGAGCGCTGACAGGTATAATTTCTTCATAAAAAGTAATTTTTAGTAGTGTTTGTATAGTTATTCAGTATAGTTAATGTTGGGGTGAGCAAAACGCCTTTTTTAAGCGAGCGCTTTGTTCATGCTGGTTAAAGATAAAAATTTTTGTGATATTTTTATAAGTTGAGTTAAAAATATCATTTTTTGTAATATAATATTTAGCATTTACTAAAGTGTTGCAGCTAAACAGTATAGAGGTAACTGTATAGGTGAGAACTATCGGGTAGTTCTAATTTTGCAGCGATACGTTCCTTACGTTTTCGGCATGCTTCTACAGTAATGTTAAGCATTGAGGCTATTTCCTTAGTACTAAGGTTCATGTATACATAGCATATAAACCTTACATCGTTAGCGTTTAGGGAAGGGTGGAGTGTTTTTAGCCTTGTTATATACCCTTGGTTAACTTCTTCAAAATGGGTAAGGAAGTTTTCCCATTCGTTTTCGTTCTTAAGGTGGCTTTTAAGGGTTTTGATATGTCCTGACAGTGATTCGTTTTTAGAAAGCTCGGGTACTTTTCCTAATGAGGTAAGTATATCTTCAAGTATAGTGTTGCGTTGAGATAGGTATAATGCCTTTGCCGATAGTTCTCTGTTACGTGATTCTATCTCGTTTTTAAGTCGTTCCTGTTCCAGTTTGGCTTTGTTTTCCTTATCCTGAATTTGTTTCTCCAGTAGTAGGTTCTCATTTTTTTCCTGTGCCAGTTCCAGTGCTATTGCTTTTTCGTTTCTTTCGGCTACCAGTTTCTTCTGCATTAACTTAACCGATCTGTTACGGAGTATAAGTACAAGTATTATTACAAGAGCGACAATAGCTGCGATAATACTGTAAAATGTTTTTCTTTCGGTGTTTAGTTTCTCCTCATTCAGGGCTATCTGGTTTTTATAGTCCTGTATTTCAAACTTCACTTTGCTGGTTTCAAGTAGTTTTCCGTTTTTTATATCGTTAAGCTGTACTTCGGCCCATAAAACAGAGTCTTTATATTGTAGTGCCTTATCGTATACTTTGTCTTTAAAATAAATGTCTGCCAGTAATGTATATACTGTTTTTTTGTTCTCTAAATTAGGGTTTCCGGTAAGTATTTTATTGGCGGCAGTTATAGCCTGAGTATATTTTTCTTCCTTTAAATAGCTTTTTATAATAATGAGCATAAGGGAGATTCCCGTATCATTATAGTCCAGATTATCAGTAGAGGTGTATAATTCCTGTGCTTTTTCGCGAGCCAGGGTAGTATTACCTTTAAGCAGTTCGTTTTCGGCTAAGCATATTTCGGCTAAAACCAATAAATGTGGTTCCTGTTTTAATAACGGAATTGATTCCATTATGTACTTTTTGGCTTCTTCCAGCCTGTTAGTTTCATTAGCTACTCCGCCAAGGTTCATGGCATAAAGCCCTATTTTTAGAGAGTCGTTTTTTTCTTTAGCTATCTTGTAGGCTTTTTGAAAGTACTCTTCGGCTTTATCAAAATTCCTCTCTTTAGTGTAAATAATGGCAATGTTGTTAAGTACCACCATTTCGTGTTGCGGATCCAGCTCCTTAACTGCTATGGTGTAGCTCTCCAGGTAGTAGTTAAGGGCTTCACCATAATCAAGCATAGTGAAATAATTAGCACCTATGTTATTTGTGGCCAGAAAAACCTGTTCGTACCAGTGGTTTTTCTCGGCAAGATTACGGGCTTCGGTTAGCAGTTCTAGCGACTTTACATGCTCCTTTTTCCACATGGCATCAACCCCTTTTTTGATAAGCGAGTCACAATGCTGTATAGTGTTTGCCGAAAGGTTTATAGCAAACAGTAGCATAAATAACAGGTAAAGGCTGATATGGAATTTCTTTTTAAGCATTAGCGAGCAATGGTAATGTGGGTAATTTATTCAAATATAAATATATAATTAATGCAAATAAAAAAGCTCCTCCTTAAAAGGAGAAGCTTTAACGTATATCGTGATAAATAAATGTTTAGATTTTACCTGATGCTTTCAGGTTACGCTCAATTGAATGACCAGGGCGTGTCCATTTTGGTTTTTCTCCCATTGCTTCAAATTCAGACTCTTCTGCTTCAACCGTTTTTGGCTGAGATTTTTTAGCGAATGGTTTTTGAGGGATAAGACCAAGCATTTCAAACATTTTCATGTCTTCGTTTACATCCGGGTTAGGGGTAGTAAGTAGCTTGTCTCCTGCAAAAATAGAGTTAGCACCTGCAAAGAAACACATTGCCTGTCCTTCTCTTGACATTTGAGTTCTTCCGGCAGAAAGTCTAACCTGAGTTAAAGGCATAACGATACGGGTAGTAGCTACCATTCTAATCATATCCCAAATCTCAACCGGTTTTTCGTCTTCAAGCGGAGTACCGTCTACCGCTACAAGGGCATTAATAGGTACTGATTCCGGTTGTGGGCTTAATGAAGCAAGAGCAACAAGCATTCCGGCTCTGTCTTCAACGCTTTCTCCCATACCAATAATACCACCGCTACATACGGTAACGTTTGTTTTTCTTACGTTATCAATAGTTTTTAGTCTGTCTTCATATCCTCTTGTAGAGATTACTTCTTTATAGTATTCTTCAGAAGTATCAAGGTTGTGATTGTATGCATATAAACCTGCTTCTGCAAGACGCTGTGCCTGATTTTCGGTAATCATACCCAGTGTACAGCAAACTTCCATGTCCAGTTTGTTGATGGTTCTAACCATTTCAAGTACCTGGTCAAATTCAGGTCCGTCCTTTACATTACGCCATGCAGCACCCATACATACTCTTGATGATCCGCTCGATTTGGCACGTAATGCCTGAGCTTTTACCTGAGAAACGGTCATAAGGTCGTTTCCTTCAATATCAGTATGATAACGTGCAGCCTGCGGGCAGTAGCCACAATCTTCAGGGCATCCGCCTGTTTTAATTGATAGCAGGGTAGATACCTGTACTACATTAGGGTCATGAAATTGTCTGTGAGCCGTTGCTGCTTCATACAGCAGATCCATTAATGGTTTGTTATATAGGGCAATGATTTCTTCCTTCGTCCAGTCGTGTCTAATTGTATTCATAACGGAATTTTAAAGTTGGTTCAAAAGTAGCAAATTCCGTTATAACAACCGAAAAAACACTTTAAACTTTACTTAGTTATGATTCAGGTCGTCTACCTTGTTGATTTTTTCCACTTTATCTTTCCAAAACTGCATTAGTGTAAACGATACTATGGCACTGGCTGCAAGCCCTTCAATAAACAGTCCGATACAGAATTGGTACAGTGACGGAGTGCCTCCAAAAATGTAGTGGTTTACAAATGTATGGATGTATTCTTCCCCTCCTCGTGCATTGGCATAGGCAATAAATGCAAATATGGTTAGTATTAAACTGGTAAATGCTGTAAAGAATGCCGAACTCAGATTAGTGAAGTAACCGTCTATATGTTCTTCATAATCCTGTTTAATAGTTCTGTTTACACCATATATCACAAAAATGAAGTTTACCAGCCTTAGGTAAATTTTATCTCCCAGCCCCAGTTTTTCCATTAAAAGGAAAAATAGTCCAATACCTATAAAAATAATGATACCATTGATTATTATTCTTGAAACTTTCATAGCCTTGTGTTTTATTCGTTAATTAATTGTTTTACAGTCTTGTGACTTTTTAAAGTGTATTTTCTTTCAAAAGTTTGTAAGACAGGGATTAACTCAATCTCTTATCGAATTTACTAATTAAAACATGAAAAAATAAAAGAATTAATAAAATTTTAATACAATAAATATGACTGTTTTAAAATTTGGCTAAAACCAGTGAGAATACAGTTTATTGCTCATCTTCGTGAAGTAGTATCCAGTCGTTATGGAAGAAATAATTCCATTTGGCTTCTCCTAAATCGACATCGGGGTCAATAAGTTTTTTCATTGGAGCACCATTTACTCCGGCAGAAGTATTGGCATAAACAGCAACATCTCTTCCTACTTCTTTAAACTCCTTTTTAATGCGCTGGGCAAACTGCCAAATCATATCGGGCTTAGTGCACATGCTATTAAACTGCTTATGGGTGAGTTTTTTGTTTATGTTGTATACAATAATTTCGTTGGTTTTTTTGTCTACTACTTTATAGCGTGTAAATCCGTTTCGGGTACGTAGCATCATTCTCCAGCTTAGGCGATGGCCTTCTTCGGTCCAAAAAACATCTCCCTTAATAAAATGATGTCTTACAGGGAGTAGTAGCTGTACAATTAAATAAGGTATAAAAAAGTAATACAGTGTGCTTTTGTAGTCCTTTCCTGTTTCCCGGATAGTAGTGACTTGCGGTTTATTTTTAAAGAAGATTGAACGCATTTTTTCGGGCGGATAAAAGAAAACAGCAAAGCTCAACGCAAAGTAAGGGAATATGCCTATTTGTAATGTGATGGAATTAAAGATGTGGAATATTAATGAAGCGATAAAAGCCCATGTTCTGGTTTTTTTGAAAAGCAGTAAAGGGACAATTAGTAAATCGAACGCTATACCTGCGTAGGCAATAAACAGATAGAACCATTTTTGAGTAAAAAAGTCGTGTAAAGTTTCGTTTTTGACCGATCTGTCCAACAGGTTTTTAGTAAAGGTGCCGTCCAGCCAATCAGGATAAAACTTAGCAATTGTAGCAAAAAAATATACTATGGCTACCTGTGCTATCATTACCCATGAGCACCATGCAGGCATAGTTAGGCTTTTTATATTGGGGTTTTGTTTAGCATCTAGAGAGGCGTAAGTGTTTGCAGGTAAAAACCACATTATTATACAAACCAGTACTAATAGATAATAATGATTGTTGTATGAGGTTTTTTGCATAAAGTAAACTCCTGCCCACATTATGGTAAATGCGCCAAGCGTCCATCTATATTTATAGCCCAGCATTACAAGCAGACCCAGTATTCCCATAGCGATGAAGTAGAAGTACATGCCGTAGCCGGGTAGGGGTTGGAGCCAGTCCATGCCTATGTGGTTAAAAGTAAACTGTACGTCGATGAAATTTTCTTTTACCCATCCGGTAAGGATGGCGCCAATAGTTTCGCAGGCAAGCAGAAAGCCAAAAAAAATTCTGAAGATAATAAGTGGGCTATTGTCTATTTGCTGGAAAAGGTGTGGTTTCATGACAGTTTTGTGGCGATGTATTCTAAAGACGTTTTTTGGTCTTCCTTAAGTTGTTCTTTTAGGTGGTTAACGCTAGGGAACTTAATTTCATTGCGTATTTTGTAATGAATATTTACCCTTATTTCCTTATTGTACAAATCGCTGTTAAAGTCAAAGAAATGTACTTCTATAGATTCGGCTACTCCTCCTACAGTAGGGTTGTTGCCTATATTCATCATTCCGTATATTGTTTTCCCTGCAATTTCAGATGATACTACATATACGCCCTTATCCGGTATTAGTTTGTAGCTCTCGGTAATATTGATGTTAGCAGTAGGGAAGCCTATGGTTCGACCTAGCTGTTTTCCTTTAACAACATTTCCGGTAAGGAAATAGGGGTAGCCAAGGTATCTGTTTGCGGTTTCAAGATAACCGGCATTTAAGGCATTGCGTATTTTTGTAGAGCTGACCGATACTTCATTTATCTCTAGTGCCGAAATTTGTTCTACCTCAAAATTATACTCCTCACCATATTGTATAAGGTCGTTAATATCGGCTGTTCTGTTTCTTCCAAAGCGGTGGTCATATCCTATTATAATTTTCCTTACCATAAACTTATCTACCAGTATGTTTTTTACAAACTCTTCGGCAGTGAGTCTGGAAAAGGCATGGTCAAAAGGATGTATAATAAGGTTATTTATACCATGCTCCTCTAGCAACATGGCTTTTTCTTTAATAGTATTGAGTAGCTTTATATCTGTATTTTGCTGCAAAACCATCCGCGGATGCGGAAAAAAAGTTAGCAGTACACTTTCGCAACCTGTATTTTTACTACTTGAAGTTATTTTTTCAAGTATACTCTTGTGTCCTTTATGCACTCCGTCAAAAGTACCAAGGGTTACAATAGTTGGTGCGTTAGTGGTGAATTCCTGTATTGAGTTGAATATTTTCAATGGCTAATAGTTATAATTAGCAAATTTAATTAAGATGACTTAATTATGAATTATTGATTTGAATTTATTTAAAATAAGTGGTTTTTGTAGGTGAAAATTCAAAATTAACATTTTTTCACTGCTAAAACGCTAATTTTTAGGTGTATTAATCGCTATATTTGTCGGCTATTATAAAAATACTACTACTACAATGACAAAAAAACTATTAATTCCCCTGGTAGTCATACTGCAATCGCTTTGTGGCTATTCACAATCAAATTTTTGGAGTAAAGTATCTGAAGAGCGTGTGGCTCCTTTAGAAAAATCAGATCGTACGAATATGCCTGCAGAGTACGTACTGTATCGTCTTAACTTCGAAGCAATGAAAAATGTTCTTGAAACAGCCCCATCAAGAAAAGATTTAACAGCATCAAATGTTGTTGTTTATTTTCCTACGCCAGAAGGGCAAATGGAAAAGTTTGTTATTTATGAAGCATCTGTGTTACAACCGGGTCTTGCGGCAAAATACCCGGGTATAAAGTCATATATTGGTAAAGGGATAGACAGTCCGTCTACTATGATTCGTTTTAGTACTACACTTTTCGGGTTACACTCAATGGCTTTCACTACAAGCGGTACATATTATATAGATACTTATACAAAAGATCTTCAAAATTATATTGTGTATAATAAAACCAGTCTTCCTGTTGGAAGCAGAGCTTTTAGCTGTGAAACTGCAGGAGCAGATGTGCCTGCCGAGTTTGGTGCTAAGTTTACACCAAAAAATGTATTGGCAGATGATGGTGTTTTAAGAACTTACAGGCTGGCTATGACCTGTACTTACTCTTACGCATTATTTCATATGCAGGCTGCAGGAGTTACAAACGGCACAACTTTACAAAAGAAAGAGGCTGTTCTTGCTGCTATGAATGTAACAATGACCAGAGTAAATGGTATATATGAAAGAGATGCAGCTGTTACTATGGAGATTATAGATGGTAATGATGATATAATTTTTGTTACTAATGGAAGCGATCCGTTTTCAAGCGAAAGTGGTGGAGTTCTTTTAAGTGAAGTTCAGGATGTGATTGATGACGGAGTTGGTTTTTCAAACTACGATATAGGTCACGTTGTAAGTACCGGTGGGGGTGGTATTGCCCAGCTGGGTTGTGTTTGTACTTCAAGTAAGGGACGTGGTGTAACAGGTAGTCCTGCGCCGGTAGGAGATTCTTATGATGTTGATTATGTTTCACACGAAATGGGACATCAGTTTAACGCTACACATACATTTAATGCCAGTGGTAATGGTACAGGAAGCTGTAATGGTAACAGAAGTCAGTCTACGGCTGTTGAGCCAGGCAGTGGTACCACTATTATGGGTTATGCCGGTATATGTGCAAATGCAGATGTGCAACAACACTCTGATGATTATTTCCACGCAGCAAGTTTGGCACAGATTTTTAATTTTATAGATAACTCTGCTACTTGTGCTGTAGAAACACTAAATAATAATACTCCTCCTGTTATTGATGATTTTGATTCAGAGTTATATTATATTCCGGCCAGTACAGCATATGTTTTAAGAGGTAGTGCTACAGATGCAGATGGCGACGCTCTTACTTACTGTTGGGAGCAGGTTGATAATAATGGATCGGCCACTACCGGACCGCCAACTGCTATTTCGACTACAGGGCCATCATATAGATCTTTAAGTCCTACAGAATCTTCTGATAGATATATGCCTAAATTTAGTGATGTATTAGCAAATAACTTTAATTCTACTTGGGAAGTTACGCCTGTGTTTTCAAGATCACTGAGTTTTGCGCTTACTGTAAGAGATAATGCGGTTCCAAACGGAGGTCAAACTGACAGACGAGATCTTCAGGTTTCTGTTCTGACTGGTGATCCTTTTAAGGTGACGTCTCAAAATTTATTTGGTACTACATGGGGAACAGGTTCAACGCAAACTGTTACCTGGGATGTAAGTATTACTGCCGATGCGCTTATAAATGTATCTAACGTAAATATTTTGTTGTCTACAGATGGAGGTCAAACATTTGAAATGCTTGTTGAAAACACACCAAATGATGGGTCAGAATCATTTACTGTACCTCTTGATACTCCTGTTTCTACTAATTGTAGGGTATTGGTTGAGGCTGTAGGAAATATATTTTATGCTGTAAATTTAAATGAATTTACTGTTAGCGGTACTGCGGGTGTTGAAGATTTTGGCCTTAATGGATTTACGATTTATCCAAACCCTAATAACGGTAACTTTACGGTAGAGTTTAATTCAGACTCTACAAATGATATCAATATTGCTGTTTACGATATGAGAGGCAGACAAATATTTGGTAACGCTTATACTAATACAGGTTTGTTCTCTAAAGAACTTAACCTGCAAGGTGTACAATCAGGAGTTTACTTGGTAAACGTTCAGGATGGTAGCAGAAAAGAAGTTAAAAGAATAGTGGTTCAGTAATCATTATTTAACAGATATTAAAAAGGCGCTTATTTAATTTAAGCGCCTTTTTTACTTTATATCAGTTATAATGATATTGGTTTTTTGATTTTCAATAACCTTTGGTACGGTTATAATTACTTTGCCATCCCTGTATTCGGCATAACCGTCTTTTACTTCATAGTATCCTGCTATACCTTTACAATAGCAAAATACTCCAAACAGCATTTTTATATCACTGTCTTTGTTTAGTGAAGCAACATCACTGTTGGTTTCTATAATTACTTCTTCGCTATAGAAATCATCCTGAGCGCGGGGGTCTGACTTTTTATTGTATTTGTAAGTCAAAATACTTCTGCCTTCATGGCTGGTCATATTGTAACGTATTTTACCTACCCCGTCTTCAGTTAGGGTCATGCTAGTATCTTTTGCCACTGTAAAAGTACAGTCGCCATTTGCAGGGCATTCACTTTGCAGGTTATACTTACCAGATTGTAAAAGGGTTTTTTGACCTCCGCATGCAGTAAGCACAGCAGCAAAGGCTAGAGCTATAGTAAGTTTTTTCATAATTTTATTTTAGTTTATAAAAACAAACTTTACGCCAAATTACATATTAATGGTTAAATCACTATTGTAATTAGGAATTATTTACCATTAAAAGTATTCATGGTATTGTTAAGGCCGGCAAGGGCAAACGATTTAATTGCTTCGCAGGCTACATCCAGTCTTTCAGAGAGTTTTGCTTTTTCCTCTTCGCTCCAATCACCTAAAACATAATCTACCTGTTGTCCTTTTTTAAACTCATCGCTTATCCCGAAACGAAAACGAGGGTATTCTGCCGAGTTAAGTATCTGCTGTATGTTTTTAAGTCCGTTATGACCTCCGTCACTACCTTTAGCTTTCATTCGTATTGTTCCGAAAGGAAGGTTAAGATCATCAGTAACCACAAGCAGGTTTTCTTTAGGGATATTTTCTTTATCCATCCAGTATTTTATAGCCTTGCCGCTAAGGTTCATGTAGGTGTTGGGTTTTAGCAGGAAAAGAGTTCTTCCTTTTACTTTTACCTGTGCCAATGCGCCCAGTTTAGCTGTTTCAAACGATTCTCCTTCCTGTTGTGCGAGCCTGTCTACCACTTTAAAACCAATATTATGGCGTGTGTTTACATATTCGGCACCTATATTGCCCAGGCCTGCTATAAGATATTTTTTCATAGGATTGGTAGTGTGTACTGTCGTGTTTTGTTTAAAAAGGTTTGTAAGCCATTTCATGGTTCAAAAATAGCTAATAACCAGAATAAAAAAAAGCGTCCTGTGTAGGACGCTTTTCTGTATGATAGAAGATTGATTATTTTTTCTTCTTTGTAGCTTCTTTTGCAGCTTTTGCAGCTTCCTGAGCAGCTTTCATTGCAGCACGTGATATTCTTACCTGTGCAACAACAGTGTTGTCCGGGTGAAGTAACTTGAAGTTATCTGAAGGAACTTCAGTAACATAAAGTTTGTTACCCATTTCAAGGTTAGTGATATCTGCTTCAACGAAGTCAGGAAGGTTAGCAGGTAAAGCTCTAACTTTAAGTTTACGTTGGTTAAGACGTAAAACACCACCAGCCATAACACCTTTAGAGTTACCAATAACTTTAACCGGTACTTCCATAGTGATTTCTTTCTCATCGCTTAATTGGTAGAAATCGATGTGTAGAATTTTATCGTTTACAGGGTGGAATTGGATATCCTGTAGGATAGCGTTGTAAGTTTTACCGTTAAGGTCAATTACCACAGTGTGTACGTTTGGAGTGTAAACAAGGCTTTTAAATCCTTTTTCTTCTGCAGTAAAGTGTACTGGCTGATCTCCTCCGTATAACACGCAAGGTACCATTCCAGCATTACGTGCCGCACGCGTTGCCGCTTTGCCCACGCTTTCTCTTTCAGATCCTTTGATCGTAATTGATTTCATTTGTGAAATATATTAATTAATAAAAATAAATTACATTAAAAATTTACCGCTTATTGAGTTGTTGCTGTTTACTTTGTGCATTACATCAGCAAACAGTTCAGCACACGTAACTACGCGTATTTTGCTGCTCTCTTTTTTAAGCGGAATACTGTCGGTAACAATCAGTTCAAGAAGCTGAGAGTTTTCGATTTTCTCATAAGCACTACCAGATAGGATAGGGTGTGTACATATCGCTCTTACGCTTAATGCACCTCTTTCCATCATCATATCGGCAGCTTTTGTAAGTGTGCCTCCTGTGTCAACCATATCGTCAACAAGGATAATGTTACGACCTTTAACATCACCAATAACCTCCATAGTTTCGATAACGTTAGCTTCTTTTCTTTGCTTGTAGCAAATAACTACGTCTGATCCTAAGAATTTAGAATAAGCATAAGCTCTTTTTGAACCACCCATATCCGGAGAGGCGATGGTAAGGTTTTCAAGGTTAAGACTCTTAACGTATGGTAAGAATATTGTAGATGCAAACAGGTGGTCTACCGGTTTTTCGAAGAAGCCCTGAATTTGGTCAGCGTGAAGATCCATAGTCATGATTCTTGTAGCGCCTGCTGATTCAAGAAGCTTAGCAACCAGTTTAGCTCCTATCGGAACCCTTGGTTTGTCTTTTCTGTCCTGTCTTGCCCATCCAAAGTAAGGTATTACTGCAGTGATGTGTCTTGCAGATGCTCTTTTAGCAGCATCTATCATCAGTAATAATTCCATTAAATTGTCTGAACTTGGGAAAGTAGAGCAAACAAGGAAAACACGAAGTCCCCTTATAGACTCTTCAAATGATGGTTGAAACTCGCCGTCACTGTACTCTGAAAAGGTAACTTTACCTAATTCTATACCGTAACTTTTGGCGATTTTTTCTGCCAGATATACACTGTTAGAACATGAAAATATCTTTGCTTCCGGCTCCATGTATGACATCTTAAATACTTGTTTTGTAGTTATTTAGTGTGTTGTTTTCGTAAACGAGGTGCAAATTTAGGAATTTAATTGAACTCTGGAAGTTTTTTTGGGTTATTTTTCGGCTCAATTGGAATTATTTTTTACATTTGCAGCCACAATAACCGTTAATAGCCTGGATGGCGGAATTGGTAGACGCGCACGACTCAAACTCGTGTACTACGGTGTGTGGGTTCGATTCCCACTCCAGGTACAAAAACCCGTTAGCATATAGCTTTCGGGTTTTTTTTATTGTATTTTCTTTATCACATAAGTTACTATTCCCCAAACCATAAACTGATTTTCTTCGGTGACCTTTAAAGGTTTATAAGCTTTATTTTCGGGCATAAGGTATAAGCTGTCGGTTTCGGTTAATAGTCTTTTAACGGTAAACTCACCATCTATAAGACATACGGCTATTTTTCCGTTTCCGGGTTCCAGGCTGCGGTCTACCACCAGTATGTCGGCATTGTTTATACCGGCATCGATCATAGAATTGCCCGATACCCTTATATAAAAAGTGCTTAACGGATTTTTAGAGAGCTCTTTATTGAGATCTATTCTTGTTTCCATAAAATCCTGCGCAGGAGACGGAAATCCTGCCGATACCCCATGAGAAACAAATGGTAGTCCGTTTTTACTTTCCATATCGGGAGCATATACATTAAGCGCCCTGTATTTATTACTAACTGTCAACATCTATCTGCAATATTTCGTTAATATTAGTGGTATATCTGGGTGAGAGCATGTTTTGCTTCATGTCCCATGTCTTTTTTTCCTGTGAGGCGAGTCGTATTATGCGTTCGCCCATTTTTGCATTCACCCTGTCCAGTGTTTTCATGAGAGACATGTGTTTTGGATTTTCGTCTGTAAATAAGTTAAACTGACGGGTATTTTCGGGGATAAGGTCTGATACGATAACTCCTGCTTTTTTAAATTTTATAGCTCCCGTTTCCGGTAATAGGCTCTTTGTTAACGATAGGGCAGTATTGCTAATTGTAATGCCCGACTGTGTGGCAAACGGCAGTAACAAAGCCCTGCTGTAATAATACTTTGAGGTGTCGGTTTTATGCTTATCGGCCACAAGGGTTACAATAATGGTTTGGCAGCAGCTTTTTTGTTTTCTCAGTTTTTCGGCAGTGACCATAGCAAATGTGGTAATACGTTCGCGTAGTAAATCAAAGTCGGTTATCTGTTTCGGGAAAGTACGCGTGGTGGCAATGCTTCTTCTTACTTCCGGTACCTGTCCGTCGCCAATAGCAGAATTTCCTTCCAGTTCATACTTAATACGCATGCCTACTACGCCCATTTCTTTTCTTATCCAGGGTTCTACATGGGGTAGGGTGAAATCGTAAGCCGTATTTACATTTCTCGCTTTTAGTTTTTTTACGGTTCGGTAACCAATGCCCCAAACATCTTCTATTTTAAGCCACTTTATCGCTTTTAGGCGTTTTTCATTGGTATCTATTACATATACGCCTCCGGTTTTTTCCTGATATTTTTTGGCAATCCTGTTAGCTGCCTTTGATAATGTCTTGGTAGGAGCAAATCCAACACATATAGGCAGGCCAACCCATTTCCAAACCCTTTCTTTCATTTTAGCTCCATAGGTATAGAAGTCGGTCACCTCAATGCCGTTAAAATCCAAAAATGCTTCGTCTATACTGTATACTTCTACATTTGGGGTAAATCCTTCCATAATTTTCATAACTCTTTCGCTCAGGTCACCATACAGAGGATAATTGGATGAAAATACTTTTACACTATTTTGTTGTAACAGTTCCCTTATCTTGAATTCAGGCGAGGCCATTGGTACACCAAGAGCTTTTGCTTCTTCACTTCTTGATATGATACACCCGTCATTGTTAGAGAGTACTACAACTGGTTTATCCTGCCATTGGGGCTGGAAAGCTCTTTCGCAGGAAACGTAAAAGTTATTACAGTCAATTAGTGCATACATAGTACAAATTTAGATTATTTTCTCTTATATAAGAAAATAATATTATACGATTTTTCTTTTTCAGTTAAAAAAAGTCTAAAACCCTTGTATGGTGGGGTATAACGGACTTTTATCCGTAAATTTATAAGACAATTTAAAACATAAAATATGTCATTATTAAAAGATAAAGTGGCTGTTGTTTCCGGTGCGGGATCGGGGATAGGAAGAGCCGTTGCAGAAACATATGCCCGCGAAGGTGCAAAAGTTGTAATTACCGATATTAACGAAGCGCATGGCGAGGAAACTGTAGCCGCTATTAAGAAAGCCGGAGGAGAGGCTTTTTTTATTAAGGCAGATTCTTCTAAGGCTGAGGATAACAAAAAACTGGTTGAGGCGGTTGTAGCCAAATATGGCAGGCTTGATGTTGCCTGTAACAATGCGGGTATGGGCGGACCTGCCGCGCCAACGGGTGAGTATGATATTGATGGTTGGGACAGAGTGATTGCTCTTAACCTTAGCGGAGTGTTTTATGCCTGTCGTTACCAGATTGAGCAAATGATGAAAAACGGTGGGGGAAGTATTGTAAATATTGCTTCTATACACGGTACGGTAGCTGCGCCAAACAGTCCGGCGTATACAGCCTCTAAACATGGGGTTGTTGGTCTTACCAAAAATATTGCAGCCGAATACGGTCAAAAAAACATTAGATGTAATGCGGTAGGACCGGGTTATATTGAAACCCCATTATTAACAGATCATTTGAATAAAGATATGATGGAAGCTGTAGCTTCAAAAAGTACTATGAACAGGCTGGGTACTCCGCAGGAGATAGCTGAGCTTGTTACCTTTTTAAGTTCGGAAAAATCATCGTTCACTACCGGAAGCTATGTTATCGCCGATGGCGGATATACTTCAATATAATAGAGGGGAAAGTATATAAAATAAAAATGCCCGTTTTTTAAACGGGCATTTTTTATATCGTTTTGTTATTTACTATAAGTAACCTAAAACCATATCAGGGAAAATACCTAACAGGATGTTAAGTAGTATTGCAACTACAGCCACAGCTGTATAAGCAAACGGAACTGCCTGTTTTTCTTCGGTACTTTCTTTTGTGTACATAGCAAGAATAAGTTTAAAGTAGTACCCCACACTTATTATAGAGTTTACCACAGCTATGATAACAATAGCAACCTGTCCGGCTTTTAATGCCTGGTTAAACAGGAAGAATTTAGCGAAGAACCCAGAGAAAATAGGTATACCTGCCATAGATAGCAATGCGCATGTAAGTACGGCTGCCATTAACGGGTTTGTTTTACCTAGTCCGTTAAACTTAAAGCTTTCTTCATTTCTCTTATCACCACAAACGCTTATCACTACAGCAAAGGCTGCAATACCGGCAAGGGTATAGGCTGCTGCATAGTAAAATAAAGTACCTGCTGTTACCGGTGGATTAAGGAACACCATTAGCATAAAACCGGCATGTGATATACCCGAGAATGCAAGCATACGCTTAACATTATTTTGTTTTAATGCTGTAAGGTTACCTACAAACATAGATAATGCAGAAACTATTATAAGTACGGTTACATACGTTCCCGGTACCTCCAGGTTAATACCTCTCATTAGTTTATAAAAGGCAGCCATTGCCGCAACTTTAGCCAGCGTACTCATGGTAGCTGTAGTTAAGGCAGGAGATCCTTCATATACATCGGGAGCCCAGAAGTGGAATGGTACAGCTGCTATTTTAAACAGTAATCCTATGGTTAATAGTACAACACCAGGGAAAAACCATCCTTTTGCAGCACCTGTACTTACAGCTTCATAAATTGCAGTAATGTCAAAGGCTCCGGTAGCACCATATATTAAAGCGATACCAAACAGGATAAAACCTGAGGCAAACGATCCCATAAGGAAGTATTTCATACCTGCTTCATTACTGCTAACGTTTTTAGGCTCGCTGGCAGCAAGTATATAAAGCGATATGGATAAAATTTCTATACCAAGGAAGAACATCGCCATATTGCCAAAAGAAACCATTGCTACAGCACCTGCAAGCAGGAACAGTTTTATAGAAATAAAATCAGATAACTTGGCTTTGTGTTCTTTATGGAAGTCAGGGCTTAATGCCACTAAGAATATAGTAAGCAGTATAAACAGCGAAGAGAAAAGTATAGCATAATTGTTTTGCACAATCATGTTGTTGTAAAACGAACGTTCCTCCATATTTAAATTAGCCACATGGACACCTGGTATACTTACCACGTTTAGGCACAGTATAGCCAATAGACCGATAATAGTAACCGGTACAATTGCTTTTCTCAGGTTGAAAATTTCAGCTATAAGGCATATAATCCCTAATCCTGCAATAGCTATTAATGTAGTCATTTCTTATCGGGCTTAATTATCTGTTTATTAAATTTAATGTATTCTCTAGTGCCGGCGTGATAAAGTCTATTATCGGTTTAGGATATAAACCAAAGAACAATAAAACACCTATTATAGCCACAAATGCAAAACCTTCACCAAAAGTAACATCGGCAAACGGCTTAGCATTTTGCTCACCAAGCATTACCTGCTGGAACATTCTAAGCATATAAAATGCACCTAATATTATGGTTGTACCTCCCAGTACGGCAATCCATACATTGGTTTGCGCTAAACTGTAAAGTAATTCAAATTCTCCAATAAAGTTAAAGGTAGCAGGCAGCGCAACAGAAGCCAGTACCAGTATCATGAACATAGAGGTGAAACGCGGGGTTTGTATACGTATACCTCCCATTTCGCTTATCTCGGTAGTATTATATCTGCGGATGATAATTTCTGCAGCATAGAAAAGGCCTACCACAACAAAACCGTGGGCAATCATTTGCAGTACTGCACCTCTTAAACCATCAAGAGTAAGGGTATAGGCACCTGCTGCAATAAGACCAACGTGGGCAAGAGATGAGTATGCCAGTAATTTTTTAAGATCCTGCTGTTTTAATGCCAGTATTGAACCATAAATAACACCAGCCACACATAGTATAATCAATACATTCATATACTCTTTTGCCGGAGCCGGAGCTATAGGAAGCTGCCATCTTATAATACTGTATATTGCCATTTTCAGCATAATACCCGATAGCAACATTGTACCTGCAGACGGTGCTTTTTGGTACACGTTTGCCTGCCATGTATGGAAAGGTATAATAGGAATTTTAATAGCATAAGCCAGGAAGAAAGCAAGAAAAATCCAAAACTGCTCTTTGTCTGTAAGATTTATTCTTGTAAATGCTCCGTTTGCAAAAGATCCTGTTTTTTGATACAGGTAAATAAATGCCACAAGCATAAACAGAGAACCTGCAAATGTGTAGATGAAAAATTTGATAACATCTTTTTTTCTGGCTTCAGCTTCACCACCACCCCAAATAAGAGCTATAAAGTAAATAGGAATTAGCGAAAGTTCCCAGAATATGTAGTATAAAAATCCATCTGCACTTAAAAATGTACCCACCATGGCAAATGCCATAAATAGTATAAGTGCGTAAAAGGATTTGGCGTTTTTAAACGTATTTTTTAGTGTAGCAAGTATTATAATTGCTGTTAGTGATGTGGTAAGCAATACCATTATAAGCGACAGTCCGTCACCAATAAGGTTAAAGGTTATTCTTGGATTTCTAATCCAGTTTTTTAAAAAGCTTACGTTTTCACCGTTGTTTAGTAGGTTTACTGTATAAAGCGTGACAGCAAAAGCTACGACACTAAATAACAGTGCGACTTTTGAAGCCCATTTATTTCCTGCAAAATAAGTAGCTGCAGCTCCAATCAGTAAAGTGATAAGTATAAATGATACGTCCATCAGGTATGAATTATTTTGCTAAAAAGATATAAACGATTATTGAACATATACCCAGTACAAAAGCAAACAGGTAAAAACCAATGCTTCCGTTTTGGAGTGTTTTGCCTTCGGTACCTAATACGTTGGCAAGTTTACCTAAGCCGAAAATAAGTCCAGAAATAGCAGCCTCAGTAACATTTTTAAAGAAGCTACCCAGTGCATAAATAGGTTTTACTATAAGGGCTGTGTATATTTCGTCAACATAAAATTTGTTGTAAAGTACTTTGGCAAAGCCTGTAATCTCGCTGTCCTGACCCGGTACAGAAGACTGTTTGATATATTTAGCATAAGCTAATCCAATACCTATAAATGCACCTATAATGGCTACACCCATAAGCATGTACTCTGTAGTACCCATGTGGTGGTGTTCACTTTGCTTAGCGATAACAGGAGCTAAATATTCATTTAACCAGCTGTTACCAGGTAAGCTTATGGCACCTCCTACAAGCGCTAATGTAGCAAGTACAATTAGAGGGAATGTAATAAGTCCCGGAGACTCGTGTAAGTGTTTTTTCTGTTCTTCCGTACCTCTAAAATCTTTGTAGAAAGTAAGGTAAAGTAAACGGAACATATAGAATGCTGTCATGATAGATGCTACCGATCCAATAACCCAAAGTGGTTTGTTGTGGTGGAAAGCAGTCATTAATATCTCGTCTTTAGAAAAGAATCCTGAGAATGGTGGTAAGCCCGAAATGGCAAGGGTAGAGATAAGGAAAGTAATAAATGTAACTTTCATCACCTTACGAAGACCGCCCATATAGCGCATGTCCTGCTCGCCGTGCATAGCGTGGATAACAGAACCTGAACCCAGGAATAAACAAGCTTTAAAGAAAGCGTGTGTTATAACGTGGAATACTGCTATTTGATAAGCGCCTAAACCTAAAGCAAGGAACATTAAACCTAACTGTGATACAGTAGAGTAGGCCAGTACTTTTTTGATATCGTTTTGAACTAAACCTATAGAGGCAGCAATAAGTGATGTTACCGCACCTACTATGGCAATAATGTTTTGTACTTCGGGAGCAAGGTCAAACAGGTAGTTTAGCCTTGTAATCATAAAGATACCGGCAGTTACCATGGTAGCGGCGTGGATAAGTGCCGATACCGGAGTAGGACCCGCCATCGCATCCGGTAACCAGGTGTAAAGCGGAATTTGAGCACTTTTACCACAAGCACCAATAAATAAACATAGTGCAGCGATAGAAGCCCATGTTGGGTCAATATGCTTACCGCTTTCAATAGCAGTTCTTATGTCTGTATAATCAAGCGAGTGGAATAAGTAACCCAGTATAAAAATACCGATAAGGAAACCAAGGTCACCTATACGGTTCATAATGAATGCTTTTTTAGCCGCATCGTTATAATCATGGTTTTTGTACCAAAACCCGATAAGCAGGTATGAACATAGACCTACACCTTCCCAGCCTATAAACATAATAAGCAGGTTGCTACCCATTACAAGGGTAATCATAAAGAATACGAAAAGGTTTAGGTATGCAAAAAATTTGTGTACGTTTTCGTCATCATGCATGTAGCTGATAGAGTACATGTGGATTAGCGTACCTATCCCTGTTACGAACATTAGCCATAACAGTGAAAGCTGATCAAGCTGAAAAGCAATGTTTACTTTAAAGTTTTTAAGCTGCATCCATTCAAACAGATCTATCATTACCGGCTCTTTTGAGCTGCTTACCTGTAAAAAGAACGAAAGCGTTACGGCAAATGATGTAGCCACGGCAACTGTACCCAGTATGCCCGGCAGGTTACCGCTTAATTTTTTTCCTGCAAATACGTTAATCAAAAACCCTATGAAAGGTGCTAGAAGTAGTAGTAATGCCAACTTAGTTTCCATTAGGCGTTATCCTTTTAATTTTTTTAAACTGTCAATATCAATGTTGTTCAGGTTCCTGTAAATGGCCACAAGAATGGCAAGACCCACGGCAACTTCTGCTGCTGCAACAGCCATGGAGAAAAATACGAATACCTGTCCTGCTGCATCCTGATGGTATGTGGAAAATGCTACTAAAAGCAGGTTAACTGCGTTTAGCATAATTTCTATAGACATGAACATCACGATAGCGTTTCTTCTGAAAAGAACTCCAAACACACCTACACAAAATAGTAATGTGGAAAGATAAATGTAGTTCTCAATACCTATCTGTTGTAATATATTTTCCATACTAGCTGTTTATGTGTTCTTTTTTAGACAATAATACGGCTCCAATCATAGATACAAGAAGCAGTACCGAAGCAAACTCAAACGGAACCATATACTCGTTAAGCAGTACCTTACCCAATACTTTAATAGACTGGTAATCCTGTCCTGAAACCTGGTAGCTCTCAATAACCGGCTGTGCTTTAATAAACGTTGCCAGTAGTATAAAAGCCACAAGTCCTAAGGCGATAGCTGCCGCAACTCTGGTGAGTACAGATTTGTTTTGTTCATCTTCCTTATTAAGGTTCATGAGCATTATGGTAAAGAGCATCAGGATCATGATGGCCCCTGAGTAAACAATAATGTGTACAATTGCAAGGAACTGAGCATTGAACAGTAAGTAATGTCCTGCTATAGAGAAAAAGCAAAGTACAAGATAGATAGCACTGTGGATAGGGTTTTTGCTAAGAATAGTCAAAAATGCAGTTCCCAGTGTAATGGCCGATAAAATATAGAATACTGTAAGCATATTAATTAGCCGTTTTCATTTGAGTGTTCTTAATAGCCATATCAAGTGGCATAACCAGTTTTTCTTTTCCGTAGATGAAATCTTCCCTGTCGCTTGAAGGTTTTACCATTACTCTTGATTTTGTAAGGTAAATAGCCTGCTTAGGGCAAGCCTCTTCACAAAGTCCGCAAAAAATACATCTAAGCATGTTAATCTCATAGATAGATGCATATTTCTCTTCCCTGTACAGGTGTTTCTCTTCCGGTTTTCTTTCTTCCGCTTTCATGGTAATAGCTTCGGCAGGGCATGACAGCGCACAAAGCCCACAGGCAGTACAACGCTCTCTTCCTTCCTCATCACGCATAAGCATGTGCTGACCACGGTACACCGGGCTAAGTTCCCTGGTTTGATCAGGGTACTTAATGGTTACCTTTCTTTTAAATAAATGTCGGATTGTAATAAGTAATCCTTTAACTATCGCCACAAGATAAAGGCTTTCCCAAAAACTCATCTTTTTGTTGGAAACCTCTTTTTTTCTTCCCGATAATGATATGGTTTCTATTGACATTTTTATCTTTTATTAATCCGCCCTTGTGCAGGAGGTATTCAATTAATTTCTCTAGATCAATAGCTTACTGAGTAAGCAAAATAACTATTCCCGTTACTACAATGTTTGCTATGGCAAGCGGGATTAGCATTTGCCATCCTAAACGCATAAGCTGGTCATAACGGAATCTTGGTATTGTCCAACGTACCCACATATAGAAGAATATGAAGAAGCACAGTTTGGCAAATAATACCACTATACCTATAATGTTAGCGATGTTAACACCCCAGTTCTCTTCTGCCCACTGCATACCCGGGTAGTTGTAAGCCCCAAAGTAAAGTACGGCAAGAATAGTAGAGGAGATAAACATACTCGCATATTCTGCAAAAAGATAGAATCCCATTTTCATGGAAGAGTACTCAGTGTGGTAACCACCAATAAGCTCGGCCTCACACTCAGCAAGGTCAAACGGAGTACGGTTTGTTTCGGCAAATGAACATACAAGGAATATAAGGAATCCTACCGGCTGGTAAAATACATTCCAGTTCATACCGCTTTGTTGTGCAGCCATTTCACGAAGGCTTAGTGTACCTGTCATCATTACAAGAGCAATGATTGCAAGTCCCATAGCAACCTCATACGAAATCATTTGTGAAGCAGCACGCATGGCACTCATAAGGGAGAACTTGTTATTAGAAGCCCATCCGCCTATCATAATGCCATAAACACCAATGGATAATACTGCAAAAATAAACAGCATGGCAACGTTAATATCGGTTGCCTGAAGGATAATGTCGCGACCGAAAAGGTGAAGCTTATCGCCCCACGGAATAACGGCACTCGTCATTAATGCTGTACTCATAGATATGGCAGGTCCTGCTATAAACAGGAATCTGTTTGGTGTATTAGGGAAAAACTCCTCTTTGGCAAAAAGTTTTAAACCATCGGCAAGGGGTTGTAGTATACCACCTTTACCGGCACGGTTAGGCCCTATACGATCCTGAAGCCAGGCAGCAATTTTTCTTTCGGCTAGTGTAGCATACATTGCCATTAACATGGTGATGGCAAATATTATAACAATAAAAATACCTTTTTCTATTACTATTGTCTGTTCCATATCTATACGTTACCTTCTTTATATACCTTTTCTTCTTTTTCCTTAAGCGGAACGGCAGGCATACTGATTTTCTTCCTGTCTTTGTCCCTACCTAATAAAATGTTCTTTTCGGTATCAATTTTAACTGGTTCAATTTCTCGGGTATAGTTGTTCTGGTTGATTACAGAATCTTTCTCGAATTTTCTAGGACCTTCAATTACCCAGTCATTAACATCTTTGTGGTCAAAACGGCACTCATTACAAATAAATTCCTCTACCTCGTGGTATTGGTCTTTACGGGCAGTTACCCTTTGAATTTCGTTACCAAACATCCACAATGTAGTTTTACCGCAGCATTTGTCACAGTCTCTGTGCGCGTTGAACGGTTTGTTAAACCATACCCTTTGCTTAAAGCGGAATGTTTTATCGGTAAGTGCTCCTACAGGGCAAACATCAATCATGTTTCCTGAGAACTCGTTGTCAATTGCCTTAGAGATACAGGTAGAAATCTGAGCGTGGTCACCACGGTTTACAACACCGTGTACCCTGTTATCAGTAAGCTGATCGGCAGTCATAACACAACGGTAGCAAAGAATACAGCGGTTCATGTGAAGCTGAATTTTGTCACCAATGTTTTCCGGCTCAAATCGTCTTCTTTCTTCTATGTAACGTGTTTTAGCCGAACCGTGCTTAAAGCTTAGGTTCTGTAGGTCACATTCACCTGCCTGGTCACAAATAGGGCAATCCAGCGGGTGGTTTATCAATAAGAATTCGGTTACCGATTTTCTGGCATCAAGCACCCTTTCAGAAGAGATGCTTTTTACCTCCATACCGTCCATAACACCGGTTACACACGATGCCATTAATTTAGGCATAGGTCTTGGGTCGGCTTCGCTACCTTTAGAAACCTCTACTAAACAGCAACGGCATTTACCACCGCTACCTTTTAGTTTAGAGTAGTAGCACATTGCCGGCGGCACAGATTCTCCGCCTATCATTCTTGCAGCCTGCAGGATGGTGGTCCCCGGTTCTACATTTATTTCCTGACCGTCTATTGTTACTTTCATTTTGTATCCTTGGTTTGAAAGTTTACTGGTACTTTCGACTTTAACTTAATAACTCAGTTATATTTCCTGCTTTGCTACCAGATGTCTTACCTTTTCAAAAGGTTCGGCAACAAAGTGATCTCTGTTTTTAATTTTTTCAGGGAAACGAACGTGGTATTCAAATTCTTCCCTAAAGTGGCGAATAGCTGCCGCTACCGGCCATGCTGCCGCATCTCCTAACGGACAAATGGTGTTACCCTCAATTTTTCTCTGGATATCCCATAGCAGCTCAATATCTTCTTCACGACCGTGACCGGTTTCAATTCTGTGAAGTACTTTTTCCATCCATCCTGTACCTTCACGACATGGCGAACACTGTCCGCAGCTTTCGTGGTGGTAAAAACGGGAGAAGTTCCAGGTGTTGCGAACAATACAGGTAGTATCGTTATACACTATGAAACCACCTGAACCAAGCATAGATCCCGACTGGAATCCGCCTTCGCTTAACGACTCGTAACTCATTAAACGGTCACCGCCTTCGGCATTTTTAAAAATAAGATTTGCCGGTAAGATTGGCACCGACGAACCTCCCGGAACTAAGGCTTTTAACGGCCTGTCGTCCATCATACCGCCTAAGTACTGGTCAGAGTTCATAAACTCATCTACACTTAAGCCAAGTTCTATTTCGTATACCCCAGGGTTTTTAATGTGACCTGAAGCAGATATAAGTTTTGTTCCTGTAGATCGCCCAATACCTATTTTGGCATATTCCTCACCGGTATTGTTTACAATCCATGGCACGGCAGAGATAGACTCTACATTGTTTACCACTGTTGGGTTAGACCATAAACCGCTTACCGCAGGGAACGGAGGTTTGATTCTTGGATTACCTCTTTTACCTTCAAGCGATTCAATAAGTGCAGTTTCCTCACCACAAATGTAAGCTCCGGCACCACAGTGTACGTGCAGGTCAAGGTCGTAACCTGAACCTAATATGTTTTTACCCAGCCAACCAGCAGCATAGGCTTCTTTAATTGCTTTTTCCAATATGCGGAATACCCACATATATTCGCCACGTATATAGATGTAAGAAAGGTTACAACCCAGTGCATAACTTGAGGTAATCATACCTTCAATAAGCAGGTGAGGGATGTACTCCATCAGGTAACGGTCCTTAAAGGTTCCCGGCTCAGACTCATCGGCATTACATACCAGGTGTCTTGGTTTTCCTGATTTTTTATCAATAAAGCTCCATTTAAGTCCGGTAGGGAAACCAGCTCCTCCACGTCCTCTTAATCCTGAGGCTTTAACCTGTTCCACAACTTCATCCGGGGTCATGCTTTTTATGGCTTTCTCTACAGAGCGATACCCTCCGTTTTGGCGGTATACTTCGTAGGTTTTAATACCCGGTACGTTTGCGTGTTCTAATAATATTTTCATTCCCATTGTTACTTTGGTATAATGGTCCTAGTGTAAATTAACTTTGCCGTTCCTGCAATCTTCAATAATCTGGTCTACCTTTTCTTTGGTAAGGTTTTCCTTGTAGTAGTCACCCAGCTGCATCATTGGTGCATAACCACATGCTCCAAGGCACTCAACACCTACTACGGTAAACATACCGTCGGGAGTGGTTTCACCTTCTTTAATACCCAGTTTTTCGCAGGTGTAATCCATAAGGTTTTCGGCACCGCGAATGGCACAGCATGAAGTCCTGCAAAATTCAAACATGTATTTGCCTATAGGCTTTTGGTTGTACATGGTGTAAAAAGAAACCACCTCATAAACCTCAATAGGTTTAATTTCCAGTATTTCGGCCACCTTGTCCTGAAGCTCTATACTAAGCCAGTTATCGTGAGCATCCTGTACTTCGTGAAGTACCGGTAGCAATGCCGATTTTTTCTTATCGGCAGGGTAGTGGCTTAATAGTTCGTTGATGCGCTCCATAAGTTGCGCATCTATATTGATAACCTGTTTTGCGTTTGAAATTTCCATAATCCTTAAGCGTCTAGTTCGCCTGCAATAACATTGAGGCTTGATAGTGTTGCAATTGCGTCAGACAGCATTTGTCCTTTAATCATATCGTTAAAAGCCTGGTAGTATATAAAACACGGCCTTCTGAAATGTAATCTGTATGGTGTACGGCTACCATCGGTAATAAGGTAGAAACCAAGTTCTCCGTTACCGCCTTCCACAGGGTGGTACACTTCTGTAACCGGTACAGGTACTTCACCCATAACGATTTTAAAGTGGTAAATAAGCGCTTCCATATTAGTGTAAACGTCTTCTTTTGGAGGAAGGTAATAGTCCGGTACATCGGCATGGTAAGGTCCTTCAGGAAGCTTATCAAGTGCCTGGCGTATAATTTTAAGGCTTTCCCAAACCTCTGCATTACGCACACAGAACCTATCGTAAGTATCTCCTGATTTACCAACCGGTACATTAAATTCAAAGTCTTCGTAAGAGCTGTATGGCTGCATTACACGAACGTCATAATCTACGCCCGCTGCCCTAAGGTTAGGACCTGTAAAGCCATAGCTCATTGCCTTTTCGGCAGAAATAGGGCCAACGTTAATGGTACGGTCCATAAAAATCCTGTTACGTGTAAGCAGGTTTTCAAAGTCTTCCCAAATTTTTGGGAATTCGTCCATAAATTCGTTGATCTTTTTAAAAGCGGCAGGGCTCCAGTCCCTTTCAAATCCACCTATGCGTCCCATGTTTGTAGTAAGTCGGGCACCACATATCTCTTCGTATATCTCGTATATTTTTTCCCTGTACTGAAATACATAAAGGAAACCTGTAAGGGCTCCTGTATCTACACCAAGTACTGAGTTACATATAATATGGTCTGCAATACGGGCAAGTTCCATAATAATAACCCTTAGGTACTGTACTCTTTTAGGTACTTCTATACCTAATGCTTTTTCTAATGTCATCCACCAACCCATATTGTTAATTGGGGCAGAACAGTAGTTCATCCTGTCTGTTAGCGGAGTAATTTGATAGAACGGCCTGTTTTCGGCAATTTTTTCAAAAGCACGGTGTATGTATCCTACTGTACCTTCGCCATCAAGAATTCTTTCACCATCCATTAAAAGGATGTTTTGGAAAATACCGTGTGTGGCAGGGTGTGTAGGCCCAAGGTTTAGTACAGATAGTTCGCTGCCGTCTTCATTACGCCTTTCCTCAATCTGTTTGGCATAGCGATGTTCTGGTGGTAATAACAGGTCTGACATTTTATATCAAAAATTATTTCAGGTTATTATTAGCATTATCGGTTGTCCTACCAAAGAAACGGTCATCCTTATCGGTACGGCCGCCATCTTCCATAGGGAACTCTTTTCTCATAGGGAACGATTCCATCTCGTCCATATTCAGTATCCTTTTAAGCTGCGGATGACCTTTAAATATAATACCATAAAAGTCATACGTTTCGCGCTCCTGCCAGTTAGCCCCTAAAAACAGGTTTGTGGCAGTGTCTACCTCAGGTTTATCTCCGTTAAGGAAACATTTAAACCTAATACGCACATTGTCCATCCAGTTGTGCATGTGGTATACCACGGCAAACTGTCTGTCCTTCTCAAAATCAGGATAGTGTACACCACAAATATCGGTTAGGAAGTTAAAGCGTAAAGTATCGTCTTCTTTAAGAAAACGCATTACATCGTTCATTGAGTTGGAGTCAACCTCAAAGGATAGTATATCATGTTGCTGAACAAATTCGGTTACCTTGTCACCAAATTTATTTGTAAGCTTGTCCTGTATAACAGTTGTTTCTAAAGCCATATTACTTTATGAAATATTATAAGAAGCTAATAATTCTTTATATTCAGGAGAGTTTCTTCGTCTAACCGATTCTGATTTTACAATCTCCTGCAGGCTCATTATACCTTCAAGAATCTGTTCCGGTCTTGGAGGGCATCCCGGTACATATACGTCTACCGGAATTACTTTGTCAATACCCTGCAGTACTGAATAAGTATCGAATACTCCGCCTGACGATGCGCACGCACCAACTGCGATTACCCATCTTGGCTCACTCATTTGCTCGTAAACCTGACGTAATATAGGTGCCATTTTTTTGGCAATGGTACCCATAACCAGCAGCATGTCTGCCTGGCGCGGAGAGAAACTCATACGCTCAGACCCGAAACGTGCCACATCATAATGTGATGCCATTGTTGCCATGAACTCAATACCACAACAAGAAGTTGCAAATGGTAAAGGCCACAATGAGTTAGCACGTGCCAAACCTACTACAGAGTCTAGTTTGGTTGCAAAAAATCCTTCGCCCTGAACTCCTTCAGGAGCGTCTACTAATTTTATATCTGATGAATTGCTCATAGTAATTTAATTTTGATTATCAGGTTATTATGCCACAAAAAGCATACCTGATACTATTCCCATTCCAATCCTTTTTTCTTGATAACGTAAAAGAACCCAACAACAAGCAGGGTCATAAAGATACCCATTTTGTAGAAGCCTTCAAATCCCATTTCACGGAAGTTAACAGCCCAAGGGTACATAAATATTACCTCTACGTCAAACAATACAAACAGGATAGCTACCAGGAAGTACTTTACAGAGAAAGGAATACGTGCGTTACCTACAGACTCTACACCACACTCAAAGTTTTTGTCTTTGTTTATGGAGCTCCTTTTAGGTCCTAAAAAGTTTGATACAGCAATGGTTGTAGCCACAAAGCCTACCGCCAGTAGGGTTTGCATTAATATAGGATAGAAATCTACCTGAGTTGAAGATTGCATAATCGGGTCTTTTTATTAAATCAATTCACAAATATACATGTCCTGTGTGAACTATTTAAAGGATTTGCCGATTGATGGAGTTGTATATGGCTAATTTTTATTTAGAACGAATAAAAATAAGAAAAGACTATTTTTGCTGTGTATGTCGAATTACTAAAAACAGGGTTTTTATGTTAATTATATCTTAAAGAAAGGATTAAAAAACTGTGTTTTTACTGGGAATTATGCAATAAAAAAAGCTGCTCACCAGAGCAGCTTTAAGCCTTTGTAAGAGGTAATTTAATAATTCAAGTATATTAAATAATAGCAACTTTAGCTGCTACTTTACCTTTTCTTCCTTCTTCTTCTTCGTAGCTTACTTTATCTCCTTCACGAAGATTCTCTACGTTGATTCCGGTAGCATGAACAAAAATTTCATTGCCTGTTTCGTCGTCTACAATGAAACCGTAACCTTTAGATTCATTGAAAAATTTTACTTTGCCTGTGCGCATAAGGGTAATATAAAAAAATTAATAATAACTCAAAGGTAATCTTAATTATGACATGGCAAAGGAAAAATGTTAAAAAAATTTGAAGTTTTTTTTATTTATCCTCCTTTGTTAAGAAATTTTAAAATTAAAGTTGAAAATACCAGTTAACTATTAAGTTAATTGCGTTAGTCTTTAAGGTATTGTTTGCAGAATTGTTAATATTTTTAAGGCCATAATTGTGCCTTATTTTAATATTAAGGTTTTGTTTTTGCGATAATGATAGGGAAGTTTTTACGATGTAAAAGTATTAAAAAAAAGAAAATCCGGGGTTATTATATGATAACCCCGGATTTAAGTATCTGTTTATAGGTGTTGAAATTACTTCAGCTTAATGTGAAGTTCTTCCAGTTGTGCATTGTTGATTACAGACGGAGCATCGATCATTACATCACGACCCGAGTTGTTTTTAGGGAATGCAATAAAGTCCCTGATTGTTTCCTGTCCGCCAAGTATCGCTACAAGTCTGTCAAAACCAAATGCTAGTCCGCCGTGTGGTGGTGCACCATATTGGAATGCATCCATAAGGAATCCAAACTGTGCTTTCGCCTCTTCATCTGTAAATCCAAGGTGTTTAAACATAAGTGCCTGTACATCTTTATCGTGTATCCTGATAGAACCACCGCCTATTTCGTTACCGTTTAATACAAGGTCATAAGCGTTTGCTCTTACTTTACCCGGATTGGTTTCCAGTAACGGAATGTCTTCCGGTTTTGGCGATGTGAACGGGTGGTGCATAGCGTGGAATCTTTCACTATCCTCGTCCCACTCTAATAACGGGAAGTCTACAACCCAAAGTGGAGCAAACTCATCCGGTTTTCTTAAGTCAAGGCGTGTTGCCAGTTCCATACGTAAGGCGCTTAAGCGTGTACGTGTTTTAAAGGCATCGCCCGAAAGTACTAATATAAGGTCTCCGGCATTGGCTCCGGTAATTTCTGCCCATTTTTTAAGGTCTTCCTGATCGTAAAACTTATCTACAGATGATTTGTAAGTACCACCTTCTTCACATTTTACATATACCATACCGCTGGCGCCTACCTGTGGACGTTTTACCCAGTCAATAAGTGCATCGATTTCTTTACGTGTGTAAGCTGCTCCGCCCGGTACGGCAATACCCACTACAAGTTCAGAGCTGTTAAACACGCCGAAATCTTTGTGTTGTGCTACTTCGTTAAGCTCGCCAAACTCCATCCCGAAACGGATGTCCGGTTTGTCGTTACCGTATTTTCTCATGGCTTCGTCATAAGTCACTCTAGGGAAAGCGCCTGTTTCCACTCCTTTAAGTTCTTTTAAAAGGTGGCTTGCAAGTCCTTCAAAAGCCTGCATAATGTCTTCCTGCTCCACAAATGCCATTTCACAGTCAATTTGTGTAAACTCAGGCTGTCTGTCGGCACGAAGATCTTCGTCACGGAAACATTTAACAATCTGGAAATATTTATCCATACCACCTACCATAAGCAACTGCTTAAAGGTTTGTGGCGATTGCGGAAGTGCATAAAACTGACCCTCGTTCATTCTTGATGGTACGATAAAGTCACGCGCTCCTTCGGGAGTTGATTTTATAAGTACAGGTGTTTCTACCTCTATAAAGCCCTGTGCAGAAAGGTAATTTCTTACCTCCATTGCTACTTTATGACGGAAAAGAAGGCTGTTTTTAACCGGATTACGACGAATATCCAGGTAACGGTATTTCATCCTGATATCTTCACCACCATCGGTTTCATCCTCAATAGTGAAAGGAGGTACCTGTGCTGCGTTAAGTATAGTAAGTTCTTTAACCAGGATCTCGATATCTCCTGTAGCCATGTTAGGGTTTTTAGACTCACGCTCTATAACGGTACCTTTTACCTGAATTACAAATTCACGTCCTAAGGTTTCGGCAAGTTCAAAAACATCTTTCTGGGTTCTGGCTTCGTCAAATATTAACTGTGTTACGCCATAACGGTCCCTAAGGTCGGTCCAGATAAGGAAACCTTTGTTACGCGTTTTTTGTACCCATCCTGCTAGAGTTACTTCCTGGTTGATATGTGAAGCATTAAGCTCTCCACAATTATGACTTCTATACATTATCTCAATTAATTTTAGAGTGCAAATTTAGAAACAATTACCAAAAATGCTTATACTTATGAAGCAAAATAAATTATTTTGACTTCGCCTCGTTTGTTGTAGTGGTGTTTTCTATTTTTTCACCGGCTATTACTATTTCACCGGTTTTTTTGTCAAAGCAAATATATCTTAGTTCAGTATTAGTAAGTGCCGGAGCAATATCCTTATAAGATTTGTTTTTAAAGATAGGTGTTAGGTATTTATCTTTATTAGGATTTATGTAATCAGTTTGTAAGTTGGTTTCCTTTAAAATAGTAAGATTTTTGTCTAAAAAGAATGTAAACGCATATTTACTATCTTCTTTATAGTTTGTAATAAAGCTGTCATAGTAAACCGGGTTAGGACCAAATTTAGGTACTGAAGATCTCATACTCTGTTGTGTATTGTACATCAATTCATTATTATTTTGATTCCACATCCAGTTATGAAACCAGTAATTGTCATACTGATAAGACTGGGTATCTACAATATCTATCCTTATTGCATAGTTGCTACCGGCTTTATTTACAGTAAGTGTAGGCTTCATCAAGCCTCTTTTAGCTTCTTTTGCATACTCTTCGGTGGTGATGCCTTCCGGCAAGAAAGAAGAAAGCTCGTTGCTTAGTTCCATAAATACACCTTCTTCCCCTGTAAATAAATCAAAGGTTTTAAAAATCAAATTGTCTTTTGTACCTGCAAGAGTAAAGAGTATTCCGTTTGATAGGAATGATGTAATATTTTTCTGTTTGTGTGGTTTATTCATGTAGTTTACAAAATCTACATTACCTGATTTTATATCTACTATCATAGCGGTAATTTTACCACTATATTTATTGTCTTTAGTTACTATATAGTGGTTACCTGTATAATAGCATTTGCTAACTGTAGCAGGCCCGTTTTCAATAAACTCAAGGGATGTAATAGCTACCGGGGCTTCTAAAAAGAAATTAGGAGCATAACGATTGGCTAAATTTTCATTTACAGATATATCGATTGTGTGTATACCTGCATTACTTATTTCTGTAATCGAAAAATCTTTACGAAAATGTTTATAACTTATAAGTATGGTTTTGTCAGCAAGAGAGAGAGTGTTTCTTACATTGTCAAACTCAATGGTTTCTACGTTTGCGGTTTTACTCTTTAAGTTGTATCGAATTACTGATAAATTATCTTTTTTATGGCTTATAACCGTAAGGGTATCTCCATACTTGTGATGTGCAATTATTGAAGGCTCAAAACTAAAAGAAGTATTATCCAGTTTTACTGTTTGCTGTAATTCATTAAGGTAATATGTTATAATTTCATAATTACCGTTGTCTTTATTCTTAATTATCGCACAATGGAATGTAGACTGGTTAATTGTACCCGAGTAGGTTGATTCCAGTTTTTGGTTATCATTTAGTTTAAATTTATGAATGTCTGATGCAAACATAGAAACGCTGATAAAAAGCAAAAACAGGTAAAATTTTTTCATTATTGGTAGGTGTTAATAAAATGTGCGGCAAATATAGTATTTATGCAGCTTTTGGTGTAAAATACACATAGCCTGTATGTTAAATTTTAATCCAATGTTACCAAATTGTTAACTCAATGTATATTTAATGTAAAATTATTTTGTATATTCGTATATATAAATGGTAAATATAAACACAAAACTGATATGAGAAAGATTATTATTGCCGGGATGCTATTATCAGCAGGTTTAATTTCAGCACAGGAAAACGTAAAGCCAAAATATGAATTAGAAAGCCAAACAGTTAAAGCTACTTTTTATTATGATAACGGACAAGTAAAAAAAGAAGGTTCTTATAATAAAGACGGTAAGCTTCACGGAACATGGGTGGCTTATAATGAAGACGGAACAAAGCAGGCAATAGGTGAGTACACTAATGGAATGAAAACAGGAAAATGGTTCTTTTGGACCGGATCTATCCTTAATGAGGTAGATTATACAGACAGCAGGATCGCAGATATTAAAAAGTGGTCTAAAGAAGCTGTAGTTGTAAATAAATAAGTCGTTGATTTATTTATTGAGAAAAGGCTGTAAGTTTACTACTTACAGCCTTTTTTGTAAAAATAGAATACACTAATCACTTACCAATCTACTAAGATTGTGGAAAGGTGGTTTTTATATAACTTTAGTTTTTAGTCTTAGCAGACTTTGCTTTTTTGTTTTTACGCCCCCACCATATAAGGAAACCGGTAATAGGTAACAGGCCACTTATAAAGCTGGCGATAAAGGCAATTATTTTACCGGGGATGCCTAAAATCGCTCCTACGTGGATATCATAATTGGCTGTTATAAGTTTTTCACCAAAGTTTTTTTCATCATGCAGCCTTTCGTTTAACAGCTTCCCGGTGTACTGGTCAAACTGCAACTGATGGTTTACATAATACACGCCTTCATACTGCTGTACATAAGCATTAACAACCCCTGTAGAGTCGGCAGCTTTACTTAACCCGAAAGCATCGGCAGTATTGTGCCTTTGGCGGGTTATTTCGCTGGCAATATCAAGGGCAGCATCTTTATCGCTTTTTTCCACGAATACTGATTGTTCCCTTTTAACCTCGGGAGGAGTAAGGCTTTGCGATCCGGCAACATATACTATAGCCTGAAACCAAGTAAAGGCCCAAACCATACCTGTAAAGGCAATTATTACCGCTATGGTAGATATATAAAAGCCCAGTATGTTATGGGTGTCATAGTTTTTGCGACGCCATTGGGTACTGTCTTTCCACTGAAATTTAAAGCGCTGTTTGCGGGCAGCCTTATTTTTAGGCCACCATAGTATAATACCTGTAATAAGCATTATCACAAAAATAAAGGTAGCCCAGCCTACTACGGGCTGTCCTATTTCGGTTTCAAGTAACAGGCTCCAGTGTAGCATTTTAATGATATTGAAAAAGTCTTTCTTTTCATCGTAAATGCCCAGTACTTTACCCGTATATGGGTCGGTATATACTGTATAGTAATAGTCTATATTCCTGAAATAGAATATGGAGTTTTTTTCGGCAGCTCCTTTATAACAAAAGAAACGTACCGATTTTTCGGGATTGTTAAATACATCAACCCTGTTTATTTTTATGGAATCGCCCAGTGTTTTTTGGGTTTCATTCCAAAGCTGGCTTACAGGCAGGCGTGTTTGCTTTATTTCAGGCACATAAATTTCACTTTTTCTAATAGCTCCGTTTATTTCCTGGCTAAAAACATAAATGCATCCTGTTACCGACAGCAATAAAACAATGAGCCCGGATGCTAATCCGAGCCATGAATGGGCTTTACCAACCCAGTGTTTAAAACCTTTTTTCTTTTTACCTTTCTGCTTACTCATCAGGCTTTATTTTTATCCAAGAGGGATTGCATAAGTGGCACAATGCCATATAAATTGATAATCCTGTCCGTTGTAGCTTCCCGGTACTTCTTCTTTGCGGGTTACCTCAAGAATGTACTTTGTGTTCCACGGTAATGTAAAACGGATTTCACCCTTTTCATCAGTATATACTTTTTTAGACCATAGGTCAGAAATAAAAACAGTTACTTCCTGTTCTTTTACCGGCTGGCCTTTGTATAGTACTTTTAAAACAGTTTCACCTTTTTCAGTATGTACTTTTTTAGTAAGATCAACAATTGTAAGTCCTTCAGGGTTTATAGCGGCAGTTTCGGCAGTTTTATTGCCTACTTCCACTTTTGCTACAGAGTGGTAATGGGTTTTAAATATCCCGAAGTCATACTGAGTATAATCTACCACATCAATTTCATTATTATTAAGCACTACAGTATGCGTACCGTTTGCCTTTGGCGTAAAGTAACCGCTGTAAAAAGTTTCTCCGGCTTTCATTTCAAGTTGTTGTTTTTCTCCGTTTGGAGCCACAACCCATACCGTAAACTTTTTCATTTTATTAAACGCCTCGCCGTTTACTTCTTCAATCATACCATAGGTATATTCGCCAAAATAAACCTTTACTTCCTGTTTTTGGTTTACTTTACCTTTCATAGCGGTTTCTACCCACATGAAATGTGCGAAAGAGTTTGCCGAAACCAAAAGCAATAACAATAATAAAACTGATTTTTTCATGGTGTTTATGTAAATTAAAACATCCCCTTCTATTACAGGAAGGGGATTGTTTTGTTATTATTTCTTAGAAGTTATACGTTAGGTTAGCAGCAAAAATTCTTGGTTTTTGCGGGCTGATTGTAGACCAACCTTTAAAGTATTCCTTATTTGTAATGTTATCCATTTTAAGGGTAATGCTAAAGGCTTCTGCATTATAGAAAACAGATGCATTTAACACAGTATATTCCGGAAGTGTGAATGTACCAGCAGCGTTACGGTTAAATATTTTGTTCTCACTACCGTAGTTACCACCAAATCCAAGACCGAAACCGTTTAGTTTACCTGTAGTAAACTTATAGCTTGCCCAAAGGTTTGCCATGTTTTGCGGACCTGCACTTTCCGGTCTTCTTCCTGCAAAGTCATCACTTACTCCGGCAGTTTCAAGTAAGCTGTCGTTATAGCTGTAACCTGCAATAATGTTAAGTCCGTTTACAGGGCTTGCTACTACACTGGCTTCAAAACCTTTGCTGTAGCGTTCTCCACCCTGAGTATATTCGTTAGCGGCTAACTGTATAACAGTGTTACTTACTTTTATATCGTAGTAACTTAATGTAGCTGTTACTTTATTGTTTATTAGGTTTAATTTAGTACCTATTTCAAACTGGTTAGCCTGTTCTGGATCAAAAGTAAATGTTTGATCGCCTATTATAGGAGCAACATTACTAAATCCGTTCATGTAGTTAGCGAAAACAGATACTTTGTCAAGAATAGGCTGGTATACTAACCCGAATTTTGGAGAAAGTGCTGTTTGGTTATAATCGTCTGCCTTAGTGCTAAGGTTACCTTTGTTTGCAAAACGGTCTACCCTTAAACTTAACATAGCCGATAGGGAAGGAGTAATGTTAATTACATCAGAAGCATATGCACTAAATATTTCCTGAGTGGTTTTTAAAGGATTGATTTGACTGTTTCCTAAAAGAGCATCAGTACCTGCCTGATTAAGTACACCGGTTTCATCTTTATAATCAAGAGGATTTGTTATACCCAGTACAAGCTCATTAAATTGCGCCAGATTGTTACCAATGTATATCATACCATTAGTTACATAAGGACTACTATTATTTACTACATTTCTGTTAAAGTAGTCAAAACCTACAACCATTCTGTTTCTAAGGCCTCCGATAGTAAAGTCACCAATAAAGTTTTGCTGAATATCTGTACCGTAGGTTTCAGAGTTTTGTTTGCTGATGTAACGGTTAAGTACTATACCTTCGGTTACCGGAGTGTATTGAGTACCTTCATATAAATATGAGTAGTATCCGTCTGATTTAGCCGATGTTCTTGAGAATACGGTTTGAGATGTCCACTCATTAGATATTTTGTAAGACATTTGTCCCTGTATACTGAAAGTAGGTGTCTCCATATATAAGTCGTTACCGGTGTACGAACGATTACTGTCGTATTTTAATTCGTTCATGTCATGAACTCTAAGTTCAGCTCCTCGGTCAAGGAAAAGCATTGTTTGATTAGTGCTTTTACCGTTGTAAAATTCAGTATTAACAAGGAAAGACAGTTTGTCGTTCACTTTGTAAGAGATAGACGGTGCTACAAAAAGTGATTTTTTGAATCCTGCATCCTGGAAACTGTTTTCTGTATGATAAGCTGCGTTTAAACGGAAAAGCGCATTTTTACTGTCGTTTAGCGGAGTGTTAACATCTACAGTGAAACGGTTTAATCCGTAAGTACCAGCAGTGTACGACATGTTTCCGCCAAAGTAATTATATGGCTTTTTAGTATTTACGTTAATTAAACCACCATAAGAAATAAGTGAGCTACCAAATAAAGTTCCCGAAGGGCCTTTTATAACTTCAATACTTTCCATATTAGCGGGATCAGGACTACCGTTTGTAATGCTTGGTAAACCGTTAACCATTGTTGGTTGTACAGCAAATCCTCTTAAAGAGAAATAACCTGCACCATCACCACCACGGCCTGTAGATTCCCAAAGTTTATCTATACCCGGTGCGTTTTTAAGAGCATCGTCAAAATTTGTAACTACCTGCTCTTTTAAAAGCTCGCTAGTAATAACGTTGTATACCTGAGGGTTTTCTATATCCTTTAAAGGCATTTTAGAAACTACCCTGCTTTGTGTTTTGGTAAACTTATTTCCTTTACCATCAATTACCACTTCGTTAAGCTCTTCAAGGCTTTCAGATAAGGTAAAGCTTTTTGTTATGGTTTGTCCTGCCTCAAGAGTAATGTTTTCCTCTACAGGAGTGATACCGATGGCAGAAACACGAAGTACATAAGTACCCGGTTTGATGTTTTTGATTTCGTATTTACCTGCCGAATTGGTTACAGCAGAAAATGAAGAACCTTTAAGCACAACCGAAATATTTTCGGCCGGGGTGTTTCCGCTTAAAGTTACTGTACCGTTTATTTTGGCTCTTTCCTGTGCCGATACAGCTACCGAACACATTAAAACGAAGCAAAACAGTAATTGCTTTAATATTGAGTTGTTCATTGTTTGTAATGGGTATTTGTTATGGGCACAAAAGTACTTGCCAATATACTATCAAACAAATTATTTTTAATTATTCTAAATAAATGTAAAAATCACTTATTTAGATTTATTATAATTAAAAAATTAGTCCTTTTTTTGAAAGGAGTGAAAAAAAACCGAGCTATGGGTTAAATATTAACAGGGATATAAGAGCTTTTTTGAAGCGTAAAAGCAAAAAAATAGCCTAACAAGACTGTTAGGCTATTTAAAAAATATATAATTGAGTATTAATGAAGGGTAGGTTCAGCAGGTTTTTTCTTAAGCCAGATTTTGATTTTCTGTAGCATAAAGAACATAACCGGTACAATAACCAGGGTAAGGAACGTGGCGAATATCAAACCGTAGATAACGGTTTTAGCCAGTGGTCCCCAAAAGATTACGTTATCACCACCCAGGTATATTTTTGGATTGTATTCAATAAACAGGTTAAAGAAGTCAATGTTAAGTCCTATTGCCAGCGGTACAAGCCCCAGTACGGTTGTAATTGCCGTTAAAAGTACTGGTCTTAAACGGCTTCGGCCACCTTCTACAATAAGTTGTTTATACTCTTCTTTAGTAAGTAACTCATCTTTATCCATTCCTTTTTCGGCCAGTTTACGGTCAATAAGGAGCTGGGTATAGTCAATAAGTACAATGGCGTTATTTACCACAATACCCGCAAGGGATATAATACCCATCATGGTCATGATAATCACGAAGTCATCGCCAAGGAATACCATACCGAAGAACACACCACCAAAGCTCAGTAATACCGATGTCATGATGATAATAGGTTTGGAAACCGAGTTAAACTGTGCCACAAGGATAAGTACAATACCACCCAGTGCAATAAGAAGTGCTTTAACAAGGAAGCCCATGTTTTTAGACTGCTCTTCCTGCTCTCCTGTAAAGGCATAAGTTATATCGCTTGGCATTTTGTAGGTTGCCAGTTCCTTTTTGATTCGTGCTACAATGTCGTTACCGTTATAGCCAGTGGTAACGTTAGAGTAAACAGTGATTACCCTTTTAAGGTTTTTTCTTTTTATAGTATTAAAGGTAACAGAATTCTTAGCATCGGTTATGGCAGATATTGGTACCTGTACCAGTTGTCCGTTTGCCTGATTTCTGAATGTTACCGGCTGATTGTAAAGAACAGCATTGTCATTACGCTGATCTTCCTCCAGCCTTACATTAATTTCATAGTCATCTTTCCCTTCCTTGTAAGTCGATATTTTTTCACCATAAATAGATCGTCTAAGGGTTTGTCCTACCTGGCTTGATGTAATACCAAGCTGACCCGCTTTATCAATATCTACCGTGATATCTACTCCCGGTTTTTGTTTGTTTACATCTATTTTAAGTTCTTCAATACCAGCGATGTTTTTGGTATTAATAAAGGCTTTCAGTTGCTCTGCCTCAGCAAGCATCTGGTCATAATCCTCTCCGGTAATCTCTATGTTAACCGGGTAACCTGCCGGCGGACCGTTTTGTTCCTTTTCTACAATTACCGATACTCCTGCATAACCTTTTACAGCCTCCCTGATTTTATCCATCACATCCTGACTGTTTATACCTTTACGGTACTTAAACTCGGTCATGGTAAGGGTAACCTTACCTCTGTGAGGCATATCATTTTCACTTCCGCCGTCGGTTTGTGGGTTTCCGGCACCCTGTCCTACCTGTGCAATAGCACTTTCTACCATGTAGTTGCTGCCGTCTTCCACATATTGTTTGGCAATTTTATATACTTTTTCTTCAATTATTTTGGTAAAGGCATCGGTCTTTTTAATATCTGTACCTTCCGGGAACTCTATATAAACCATAATCTGGTTAGGCTGGTTTTCCGGGAAGAATAATACGTTAGGCTGACTTACACCAACAGCAATAAATGATGCGATAAGTATACCGAAGGTACCTAGAAAGAACAAACGTGGCCTGTAGCCTGTAAGTGCAAAGTCAAGGAAGTTTTGGTATTTGTTTTCAAGCCAAACCAAACTGTTTCTCTGGAACTTGTCCATACGCTTAAGCAGGAAGTACTTGTATACCCACATCATGATTACAAAGAACAGCATAAGGTTACCCATACCTTTTAATGCTCCTGATCCTGTAGAGAAACCTCCTATTAGGGTTAGCAAGCCTATACCCCCGATAATGGCACTAATTAGTATCATTTTCTTTTTAGGCATCTCTTTCTCTTCAAGTCTCATAAAGTCTGAAGTGAACATCGCGTTGATAACCAGTGCCACAAACAGAGATGAACCCAGTACGATAGAAAGCGTCATAGGGAAATAGATCATGAATTTACCCATAGTACCCGGCCATAAACCAAGCGGGAAGAAGGCTGCAAGCGTAGTTGCGGTAGAGGCAATAATAGGCCATGCAATCTCACCAATACCCTCAATAGCCGCTTTTTTGCGCGACATACCCTGGCTCATAAGCGAGTATACGTTTTCTACCACCACAATACCGTTATCTACCAGCATACCCAGTCCCATTACAAGGGCAAAAAGTACCATGGTATTTAGGGTAATACCCAGTGCTGCCAATATCATGTATGACATGAACATGGATAACGGGATAGCTATACCTACGAAGATAGCATTGCGTAACCCAAGAAAAAACATAAGTACCACAACTACCAGTACCACACCAAAAATGATGTTGTTTACAAGGTCGTCTACCTGTGCAATAGTTCTTGTAGACTGGTCGTTAGCATAGGTAATGTTAAGTCCTTTAGGGAAATAGTTTGCCTGAGCTTTACTGATAATCTCTTTAACACCGTCTACAGCTTCAACCATGTTTTTACCGCTACGCTTTTTAATATCAAGCATAACTACAGGGTTGCCATATTCCCTGGCATAAGTGGTTCTTTCTTTTTCTTTGAAGGTAATTTCGGCTATATCTTTAAGGTATACCTTACCATCCTGATGCTTAACTATAATATTGTTAAGCTGTGCCGGATCACTTATTTCACCAATTACCCTAATGTTTTTCTTGATACCGTCTAGCGTTACACTACCGCCAGATATGGTTTTGTTTTCGTATTTAACGGCATTGATAATATCGTCAAAGCTTACTTTTGCCGATGCCATTTTGTAAATGTCTACAGCAATCTCAACCTCTTTGTCTTCTGCACCGCGAATAGCAGCTTCTTTAATTTGCGGAAGCCTTTCTATGTGGTCTTCAAGATATTCGGCAAACTCCTTTAGTTTCTCCGATGTAAAGTCACCCGTAAGGTTAACGTTTAGTATTGGAGTCTCTTCGGCAATATTAAGGTCAAAAACGTTTGGCTCTACTTTAGCACCACCGTCAAGGGTTGGCCACTCAGTATCAGCTTTTACCTTATCTACCTTGTCTTTTATTTTTTGCTTGGCATCTTCAACAGTAATATCCTCATCAAACTCCACCAGTACCATGGAATAGTCTTCCAGTGTGTTTGAGGTGATTTTTGTAACCCCCGATATGTTGTTAAACTCGTCTTCAAGGGGTTTGGTTATCAGTTTCTCCACATCCTCAGCAGAGTTGCCGGGATTTATGGAGCTTATATATATCTTGGTCTCCTTAATTTCAGGGAAGCTTTCCCTTGGCATGGAATAGTAGGAGATAAGTCCGCCCAGAAATAAAATAGCCGTGATAACATAAACGGTCATTTTATTGTTAATGGCCCAGGTGGAAATACCGAAACTTTTCTCTATTTTTTTACTCATCTTGGTTGTATTATGAGTTGGTTTTATTTAATGATTTCTACAGTTGAGCCTTCTTTAATACTCTTAGCACCATCGGTAACAATTTCGTCGCCTTTTTTGATGCCCGATTTGATCTCAACATAACCTTTTGAAGTATAACCGGTTTCAATGGTTTTCTCAACAGCCTTGATTTCTTCTTTGTTCGATTTGTCTAAGCTGTATACCACAAGTCTTCCGCCTGCTTTTTGCTGAATGATTGTTTCAGGAAGCAATAGGGCAGTATCGGTTTTGTAATCTTCAATTTTAAGTACGGCTACCTGGTTAGGACGTAACAGATTATCAGGGTTTGGAAGTGCTACCTCAATACCAAAAGTTCTGTTATTAGGGTTGATGTAGTTACCTACCTGACGTACTTTACCTTTATAGGTTTTACCAATAGCGTTAAGGTGTACTTCTACAGGAGCGCCAAGTTTTAGCTGACTTAAATAGGTTTCAGGCACAGTAGCCGTAACATACATGTCGCCAAGGTTTACTATTCTGAACAGTTCCTGACCCGGAGCTACAACTTTACCTCTTTCGGTCATTACCTCGTCTATAGTTCCTGTGAACGGAGCTCTTACTACCGATTTGTTTAATTGTGACTGAAGCTGGTCTACCACTTTTTGCTGACTTTCCAGTGAGGTTTTAGCCTGTAGGTATTGTATTTCACTACCTATTTTTTGATCCCAAAGTCTTTTTTGTCTGTCAAAAGTAGTTTGTGACAGGCTTAACTGCGCCTGTGCCTGCGCCAGTTGTGCGCTAATACCGCCATCGTCTATTCTTGCCAGCACCTGTCCTTTAGATACTTTTTGCCCTGCTTTTACATTAAGCTGTTGCAGTATACCTGATATTTCAGGGTAGATAAGTATGTTTTGCTTAGTATCTACATTACCCTGTATTTCTATATAGTGTACAAACGATGTGTCTTTAACGGTTATGGTTCTAACCAGTACACGGCTCCTGTTAGGGTCAAGCGAATCGATAGCTGTATCTATTTTGGCAAGATCGGCAGCCAGTTTATCATATTCGGTTTGCACCTGTTCGCGTGCTTCCCTTATTTTTTTTATATCATTGGTCTCAACGACCTCGTCTACGTTTAACTTCTTTTCCCCGCATGAAAACATCATAAGGGATAGTGTAGTGATATATGCTAATTTTTTCATCTCTTAAATTTTAGGTGTTTTATTGTGCGGTTAGTTTTTCAAGGGCAGCCCTTTTGTTTATTACTTCGGTCATTGACTCCAGAAAGCTTTGCTGTGCCGAATACAACTGGCGTTGTGCTTCGGTAAACTCAAAACTGCTGGATAAACCTTCTTTAAATTTTATTTGTTGTTTGTTCTCTATACGTTCTGCAAGTCTCAGGTTGTTTTTTGAGGTAAAGTATTCTTCAATACTGTACTCATACTCACTTTTAGCACGCTGGTATTCCAGTTTAAGGTTTTGCTCCAGCTCTTCCTGTTGTGTTTTTGCCTGCTCTAAAGCGATTCTTGCCTGCTGTGTTCTTGCACTACGGCCAAGACTGCTGAAAATAGGTACGTTAAGGCTTAACCCTAAGTACGAATAGTTTAACCACTGCTGGTTTCTCTGAAGGAAGTCAAAGCTGTCATTAAAGCCGTTGTAACCAAAAGCAAGATTTGTAGAAAGGGTAGGCAGTGCTTTGCTCATTTCCTGCTTCATTAAAAGCTCTTTCTGGATGGTATTTATCTGTCCCAGTTTGTAGTCAATATTCTGTTCTACATTAAAACCTTCTGCCGCTATGGTAATATCAAGGTTTTCTGTGGTCAGGTCTTCCAGATTATCGGTAAGAGCAAGCTGGTCGTTTAGTTCTATGCCTAATATTATTTTAAGCATATTAAGGGAAATTTCCCTTACCCTTATTGTGTTTTTAAGGGAACTGTTAACGGTAGCAAGTGTAATGGAAATTTGCTCTACGTCTTCCTCTTCCGATAGTCCGTTTTTAAAACTCTCGTTGGTTTCATGGTAGTTTTTTTCCAGCGTCTCCTTGTTCTTTTCAAGAATGCGAACACTTTCTTCCAGCAGCAATACATTACCGTAAGCGTTAATAACCTGTTCTTTTACATCGATGTCTGTTTTTTGCTTGGAGCTTTCATAGTAGTCCAGATATACCCTTGCCGCTTTAAGGCCTACTATGTATGTTCCGTCAAAAATCAGCTGATTAAGTGTAGCCTTAGCATCTACCGAATGCTTTGTACCAAAGGCTACTTCTACAAATTCGCCCGGGTTACCACCGAAGAATTCGGCAGGTACAACCGACTTTTGCAGCTCGAAATTGTACTGGTAATTACCGCTTGCGCTAATTTGTGGTAAACCCGTTGCAATGGTTTCCCATTTTTTCTTGTTTGCAGCTTCTATATCCCTGCCCGAGTTTATAACCTTGTAGTTATATTCCATGGCATGCTGTATTGCCTCGTTAAGGCTAAAGGAATAGCTTTGGGGTTCTTCCTGTGCCTGTGAAGGGAGTACAGACAAGAGAATCAATGCAGCAGCAAAACGCTTTAGGGCTTTACCGTTTAAAGAATTGATGATTTTCTCCATACTAACTGTGTTAATTGATTTGATGATTATTATTTAAAAAGGGTATCCATTACTACTTTCTTACGCTCGTCTACAAGTACGTCGTAAGCTTCATTGCTCATGCCCATGCTTTCCTGCAACAGTGGTCGCATGGAAACAGGGAAGGAGGTAAGCGATATAAGATTTAGCATAAACTGCTCAGGCCTCATTTTGGCTATGTTACCTTTTTCCATCTCTAAAGCTATTTCCAGATAAAATTTATCCAGCATCCTGTTCATGGTATCGGGGTCTTTAAAGCAACTTCCCTGGTTCATTTGTGTAACCATGTATATTTCCAGATAAGGGTACTTTTTTGCCTGTTCAAAAAACAGGTCCAGGTACTTTTCTATCTTTTGGTGAAAAGGCAGGTCAGAAAAAATAATCTGTTCTGCAATAGAAATCTCTTTTGTTTGTGCATCTTCAAAAACAATTTCAAAGAGATTATTTCTGGATCTGAAATAATAGTTTATCAACGTCCTGTTTACACCTGCTGCATCGGCAATCTCCTGTGTTGTGGCCTTAAAACGACCTTCGCCAAAAAATATCTTTTTGGCGGTTTCTTTAATCAACTCTTCGGTGTCTATGTCTATTTCTTGTATTGACATATTTGTTTAACTTTAATGTTTGACATTTTTGTTAACGCAAAAGTAGGCTGTTTGTAACAAACTTTTATGTTAAATTTTATTTAATCGGTTTTTATCAAACCTTCCAGTATGTTTAATCCTTTTGGTGTGACTATAGCCCTTAAATGATATTCAAGGAATTTTTTTGTGGTATCGGGTATGCTGTACTGGTCTGTAGGGAAAACATCGCTGTTTTTTACACCCGTTAATCCGGTAAAGTATAACCTGGATATAAAGTCTATGTCCAGTTCATCTCTGTAAAGCCCATGCTCAATGCCTTTTTTCAGGTTATCCATCATACATCCATTCATTTTATCAAACTGCTTTTTATGCAGGCAGGAAAATATTTTAGGGAAAAATTTTTGTAACTGATAAAATGGTGAGGCATCTTCGTTTCTAAGCTGCTGCATCATAAAATCACGTATAATGAAAATTTCCTCAATAGAGTTTTTTCCCTGCTCCCTAATGTTATCTATGCCACATGATATGTTTTCAAACAGCTCAAGCGTGCAGGCTTCTACCAGGTCGTTTTTGTTTGCAAAGTGCTGGTATATTGTTTTTTTAGATATACCCAGCTCAGTCGCAATGTCGTCCATGGTAACGCTTTTAAAACCATAGGCAAGAAACATTTCGTTTGCTTTTTTTAATATAGTGTCTCTCATTCAATGCATTAAGATGGCGCAAATATATAAAGGAAACTTTTAAAACCAAAAAAGTTTCCATAGTTTTTTTTGTAAAATTTTCTCAAAAAAATAATGCTTGGTTAAAAAACTGAAAGGGTTTACTTTAGCAAAAAAAATATTTCATGCAAGCTATATCGCACTATCAGCAGGTAATTTCAGATTATTTCAATGCACTTTCAGTAGTTAAAGATCCGGTTAATTTATATGAGCCCGCAGCTTACATTTTATCATTAGGAGGTAAAAGAATGCGCCCGGTGCTTACCTTAATGGCTGCCGAAATTTTTAATGCCGACTGCAAAGAAGCCCTGCCAGCAGCAGTAGCAGTTGAGATTTTTCATAATTTCTCGCTGGTACATGACGATATTATGGACGATGCCCCACTAAGAAGAGGTAAGGAAACCGTGCATGAAAAATGGAACACCAACACCGCTATCCTTTCTGGCGATGCCATGCTTATAATGGCATACCGTTATTTTGAGGCTTACGAGCCGGAAACTTTCCGTGATTTGGCAAAGCTATTTAGTAAAACAGCGCTTGAGGTGTGTGAAGGGCAGCAGTGGGATGTTGATTTTGAGGAAAGGAATGATGTAACTGTTCCCGAATATCTTAAAATGATTGAATACAAAACAGCTGTGTTAGTAGGTGCAGCCATGAAAATGGGTGCTATAGTGGCAAACACCTCTCAGGAAAATGCCGATTTGATTTATGACTTTGGCCGAAATCTGGGTATTGCCTTCCAGTTACAGGACGATTATCTGGATGCTTTTGGTGACCCCGAAACTTTTGGTAAGCAGGTAGGCGGAGATATTATTGAAAACAAAAAAACGTACCTTTATTTAATGGCGTTGCACCACGGTGACGATGCTGGTAAAGAGCAGCTTAAAGAGTTGTTTTGCCTGCAGCCGGAAAACAGTGATGAAAAGGTAGAGATAGTAAAGAATATTTTTACCACAAGCGGAGCTGATGCCCAAACCAAAAAAGCTATAGAGGAGTATACGCTTAAAGCATTTGATATGCTGGAAAAACTGGATATTGATGATAGTAAAAAAGCCATGCTTAGGGCTTTTGGTGAAAATTTAATGCAACGTAAGGTATAATGTACATAGCCCCTGTCAATACTGATTTACTACTTTCTGAAGCACAGAAAGAATCACTTTATGTTAAACTGGTTGAGCAGATTAATAAGGACTTTGCACTGGCAAACGAACCGGTAGATTTTGATGTAGCCATTACTCCTATAAACATTAAAATGGAGTTACATGAAAAGGTGTATAAGCTTATTCAGTATAAATTTGGCGAATACCTTAACCTGCTTTATATAATAGATGTTCCTGAAAAAGAAATAAAAAGCCTTAATGGTGGCGATCTAAACGAACTGGCCGAACAGGTAGCATTCCTGATACTTAAAAGGGAATGGCAAAAGGTATGGTTTAGAAACAGGTTTTAAGGTAATCGTTGGTTTCCTGTATAAAACTGATAGTGTCTATTTTTTTCATTTCGTAAATTAAGTCTTTGTAGATTATTTTCTTCGCCCTTTGCGCTGTTTTTTGGGAGCTTTATTCCGGTCTTTCTATATCTATAATTTCACCATTCTCCAGCATCACTTTAAGGTCGGTTTTCATAACCGGATAACTTTCTGTGGTAAATGGTTTTTGTGAAAGTTCTTCAACGCCGTTTAACCTGTCGGTCATGTATTCATTTTCAAAAAAATACACAGTGTTGCCTTCTACTTTGTCTACTTTGTAAATGGTGTACTGGTTGTCAGGAAGTTTAATCTCATAAATATCTCCTTTTTGTGGGGATAATAAAAGCTCGGCGTTTTCTGAATCGTTTTGTTTACCGGAAATGAAAACGGCTATAATAATCAAAGCAATAATGCCAAGACCTGTATACATCCATAGCGGAGTTTTAATTTGAGACTTTATCTCTTTAAGGCCGTTTTTGTATTTTTCGGAGAATTGTATTTCATGTAAAAAATGGTTGCAACCCGAGCATTCTGAAAAGGCTTTTTTCTCTGTAGGGAAAAACGGAATATAGTATATATGTGCATAGCGTTGTACTATGAACATATTAATTGTATTTGGCTCCTGGCAGTTAATGCAGGTTGTTCTTATTTTTCCCCGCCCGATTTCCTTGCGGACAGACCCGAATATTATCATGGTGTGGTTTTGTTGGTTTTCGGTTGCAAATAAAACTATTTAAATTGTATTTGCATAATCATGCCTGCATAATAAGGGGTTATTAAAAATAAACCCTTATAAAAGGCATCCATGCTTCACTGTAAACATAGTCGTTGTCGTTAAACAGTACATTGTAGCGAATGCCAAAGGTTACATTTTGAGCACGGTAACCTGCTCCTAAAAACAGTGCGGTATTCCAAAAATCCCTGTCCTGATTACCGTAAAAATCGGTATATCTCTCGTCAAAATCAAGGTTTACCCTTAGTTGTTCCAGTTCGGCAGAAATTTGTATTTGCGGGATAGGGTTAAAAACGTTTATTATTGATCCTCCATACATCCACGATTCATAAAAATCCTTTTGTTGTACATAGGTTCCCTGTAGGGATAAACCAACGCCATAATACTCGTTAACTTCATATAATGCACCCGGTGCAAGAGTAACATCGGTATAGTTATTTCCGAAGGAAGCACCAATAGCACCGCCAAAACGTACCCTGCTCCAAAAATCACTATTATTTTGGGCTTTGGCGCTTATGCATGTAAGGCAAAAAGCCATTGCGATGCCCGTTTTTGTTAAAAAACTCAAAAAGCCTGATTTCATGTTGGTAAAGGTTGTAGGTTTATGAATATAAATATATAAAAAACGCTGAAAGATTATTACAAATATTGTACTTTTGCATAAAATTTTTTAAAACAAAGGTCATAAAGACATTAGTATGGACAGGTTTTCCTTTTTAAACGCAGCACATACTGCTTTTTTTGCAGATTTGTATGAACAATATATAGAAAATCCTGACAGTGTAGAGCCTAGCTGGAGAAGTTTTTTCCAGGGATTTGACTTTGCAGCTTCGGATTACGGGTCAGGCTTATTTGAAGCCACTCCACAACAAAACGGTGCAGCAGCGCCAGACTTTTCGGGGGTTCCTGAAAAGATACAAAAAGAGTTCAAGGTGCTTAACCTTATTGAAGGCTACAGGACAAGAGGACACCTTTTTACCAAAACCAATCCGGTTAGGGACAGAAGGACGTACTCCCCAACCTTAGAGCTTGAGAACTTCGGACTTTCCAACGCCGATTTAGATACTGTTTTTGATGCAGCAAAAGAAATCAATTTACAGCCATCTACACTTAGGCAAATCATCGACCACTTAACAAAAGTATATTGCCAGCACATTGGTGTTGAGTACATGTACATTCGTAACCCTGAGGTTAGAAAGTGGATACAGGACAGGCTTGGTGTAAATGAAAATTTACCGGCTTTCTCTGATGAGGCTAAAAAACACATCCTTTTAAAACTTAACGAAGCTGTTGCTTTCGAGAACTTCCTTCATACTAAGTATGTGGGGCAAAAACGTTTCTCGCTTGAAGGTGCAGAGGCTCTTATCCCGGCACTTGACGCTCTTGTTGAGGCTGCTGCCGAAAAAGGTGTAGAGCAGTTTGTAATGGGTATGGCACACAGGGGACGTCTAAACGTACTTGCTAATATTTTTGGTAAGTCGACTTCAGATATCTTTAGTGAGTTTGACGGAAAGGATTATGACGATGATGCCCTGTTTGACGGTGACGTAAAATACCACCTTGGTCTTACTGCCGACAAGAAAACAAGAACAGGTAAAAACATAAACATTAACCTTGCACCAAACCCGTCCCACCTTGAAACTGTAGGTGCGGTGATTGAAGGTATTGCAAGAGCAAAACAGGATAAGTATTACCCTGAAGACAATTCTAAAGTACTTCCTATTGCATTACACGGTGATGCTGCGGTTGCAGGTCAGGGTATAGTGTATGAGATTGTACAAATGGCTGGTCTTGACGGTTACAAAACCGGGGGTACTATTCACCTTGTTGTAAACAACCAGGTTGGTTTTACCACTAACTACCTTGATGCACGTACATCTACTTACTGTACAGATATCGCTAAGGTTACCCTTTCTCCGGTACTTCACGTAAATGCCGATGATGTAGAGGCGGTGGTACACGCTATGTTGTTTGCGCTTGACTACAGAATGAAATTTGGCGGTGACGTATTCATTGACCTTTTAGGTTACAGAAAGTACGGACACAACGAAGGTGATGAGCCTCGTTTCACGCAGCCAAAACTTTATAAAATAATCGCTAAGCACAAAAACCCAAGAGATATTTATGCTGCCGAGCTTTTAAGTAGTGGTGTAATTCAGGAAGGTTTTGTGAAAGAGCTGGAGCAGCAGTACAAAGCTGTGCTTGAGGAAAACCTTGAAGCTTCAAGGAAAAAAGACCTTACCATTATCACTCCGTTTATGCAAAACGAGTGGGAAGGGTTCTCTCAGGCTACAGAAGAGCAAATGCTTCAAAAAGTAAACACGGCATTCTCTAAAGAGATGCTGGACGAAATTGCTGAGGTTATCACGCAACTTCCTACAGACAAAAAATTCATTAATAAGATACAAAAGCTTATCAACGACCGTAAGGCAATGTACTTCGAAAACGATAAGCTGGACTGGGCAATGGGTGAGCTTTTAGCTTACGGATCACTTCTTACAGAAGGGTACAATGTTCGTTTATCCGGTCAGGATGTGGAGAGGGGTACATTCTCTCACCGTCATGCTGTTGTTAAAGTAGAAGACTCTGAAGAAGAGGTAGTACTACTTAACAGGCTTAAAGAGCAAAACGGTAATTTCCAGGTTTACAATTCACTACTTTCAGAGTATGGTGTTGTAGGTTTTGATTACGGTTATGCACTGGCAAGTCCAAGAACACTTACTATTTGGGAAGCACAGTTTGGTGATTTCTCAAACGGTGCCCAAATTATGATTGACCAGTACATCTCGGCTGCCGAAGATAAATGGAATAACCAAAACGGTCTTGTAATGCTACTGCCACACGGTTATGAAGGTCAGGGTGCAGAACACTCTTCTGCGCGTATGGAACGTTACCTGCAGCTTTGTGCTAACCACAATATGTATATAGCCGACTGTACTACACCTGCTAACTTCTTCCATTTATTAAGAAGGCAGATGAAAACCACGTTCAGAAAGCCGCTTATTGTGTTTACACCTAAGAGCTTACTACGTCACCCAGCAGCGGTTTCTACAGTAGAGGGACTGGCAGAAGGTACATTCCACGAGGTGCTTGACGATCCGGCAGCAGATGCTAAAAAAGTAAAAACACTGGTATTCTGTACCGGTAAGTTCTACTACGATCTTGTAGCCGAAAGAGAAAACCTGGGTCGTGACGATGTGGCTTTTGTAAGGCTGGAGCAGCTGTTCCCGTTACCGGTAGAGCAGTTAAAAGAGGTGATTGCCAAATATTCTAACGCCGACGATTATGTGTGGGCGCAGGAAGAGCCAAGAAACATGGGTGCTTACAGCTACATGTTAATGAACTTTACTGAGGTTAAGTTCAGGGTGGCATCATTAAAAGCCTACAGTGCTCCTGCAGCAGGTAGTTATACACGTGCTAAAAAACGTCATGCTGCTGCTATAGCAATGGTTTTTGATAAAGATTTATTTAATTAATATCGTATTTTTGATTTTCAATAGATTAACAACAACGCAAATAAAATTATACTGACATGATTTTAGAAATGAAAGTTCCTTCGCCGGGGGAATCAATAACAGAAGTTGAGATTGCAACATGGCTGGTAAGTGACGGGGATTATGTAGAAAAAGACCAGGCAATTGCCGAAGTTGATTCAGATAAAGCAACACTAGAACTTCCTGCTGAGGCTAGCGGTATCATTACCCTAAAAGCTGAAGAAGGAGATGCAGTAGCTGTAGGCCAGGTTGTTTGCCTTATAGATACTGGTGCGGCAAAACCGGAAGGATCTGCTCCTGCTAAAGAGGAGAAAAAAGAAGAGGCTCCAAAGGCCGAAGAGAAAAAAGAAGAGCCTAAGAAAGAAGCTCCTGCAGAGAAAACATATGCTACAGGAACACCTTCTCCGGCGGCAAGAAAAATATTAGACGAGAAAAACATTGATCCTGCTACTGTAACAGGTACAGGTAAAGGCGGTAGAGTAACTAAAGATGATGCTGTAAATGCAAAAGCTTCTATGGGTACTCCTACAGGTGGTAACCGTGCCAGTGAGCGTACTAAGCTTTCTATGCTTAGAAGAAAAGTGGCAGAGCGTCTTGTTTCGGCTAAAAACGAAACAGCTATGCTTACTACGTTCAATGAGGTGAACATGACGCCTATAAACAAAGTACGTGCTGAGTTTAAAGATGAGTTTAAAGCGAAACACGCTGGTGTAAGCCTTGGTTTTATGTCATTCTTTACTAAAGCGGTTGTTAGAGCATTACAGTTATATCCTGATGTAAACTCTATGATGGATGGTGATTACAAAGTGTCTTATGACTTTGTAGACGTTTCTATTGCAGTATCAGGTCCTAAAGGTCTTATGGTACCAGTGGTAAGAAATGCTGAGGCATTAACTTTCCGTGGTATTGAGGCAGAGATTAAGCGTCTTGCGCTTCGTGCACGTGACGGACAAATCACTGTAGACGATATGACAGGTGGTACATTCACTATTACTAACGGTGGTGTATTTGGTAGTATGTTGTCTACTCCAATTATTAACCCTCCACAGTCAGGTATTCTTGGTATGCACAACATTATTGAGCGTCCTATTGCTGTAGACGGTAAAGTTGAGATTCACCCAATGATGTACGTAGCACTTTCTTATGACCACAGAATTATTGACGGACGTGAGTCTGTAGGTTTCCTTGTAGCAGTTAAAGAAGGATTAGAGAATCCGGTAGAGCTGCTTATGGATGGTAATGCAAGAAAAGCGTTAGAACTATAATAACAAGTCAGTATACAATAAAAAAAGCCCCTGCATTGCAGGGGCTTTTTTTATGTTTTATTAAATATTAATAGTACACATCAAAAGTACCGTCGGTAATGGTGATAAACTCATCATCATTGGCAAGGTTGCTTCTAAAGGTGCCAGAGAAAGTTCCTTTAAGATGACCTTCACTGTTAACAGATACGTTGGTTTGATATTCTCCCTCATTAGCCACCATCATTTTGTTTGAAAGCTGGTAGGCAATAAAGTCAGGAGTTACATTTCCTGTAACACCCGGTGCTATTTCATAACGAAATACTCCTGTCTCTTCGGTGTTAGATGAAGTAAGTGTAAGGACGTATTCATCTGGCTGTACTTCTGTTTCAAGTACAATACAAATAACATGTTCTTTTTGTGTTCCGTCTAGTTTAAACTTAACCGACCCTCCTTGTGATGGGGTATCGTCTTCTCCGGTGCATGAGGTTAATGCAACGGCCATAAAGCTGAAAAGTATCAGCGAAAGCGCTTTTTTCATAATTTGAGTTGTTTGGTTGGATGCGCAATATACAGAAAAAAGCTACGAATTATAAAATAAAAAAGCCTCTGTGTTTACAAAGGCCTTTTTATTAATGTATAGATAACAATTACTGTTTTTGTATCCTTATTGTTTTTTGTGTTTCCAGGGAGCTTACCTTAACCATGTATATTCCGGTTTCAAGGTTAGACAGGTCTATTTGTATTTCGGTATTGCTAAAATTATTAGTAAATACTTTTTGACCAAGTAAATTGTATACCTCCACGTTGCTAATAGTATTAGCATTGCTTAGTGTGAGTATGTTGCTTACCGGGTTAGGGTAATAAGTTAAGGATATAAAGGTTTGAGAGGCAATATCTAGTGAAAAATGTACAGTAACAGCCAGTCTGTAAACGCTTTCTATTCCATTTATTGTTTGTGATGCATAATAAGTAGCCCCGTCAACAAGTAGAGTTGTAATAGGTAATGGAGTATTAATGTCGTTTGTGTTTGACACATTGTCTGGTATTATAATATCACTATCATACCATTGAATATTTTCACCCACAACTACTAAATCGGCCAATGTTGCACCTTCAGTAAAAGTTTGAGAACTGTCTCCGTCTGGTTGCGGTACCATTTCCGAAGAATCTATAACGCGTAATTGGAAGGGTCTCACAGCGTGGCAATTAGTAGTTGAAAATGTAGTAATAGCATACAGGGTTTGTGGGTTTTCTAAGTTTGTATATGATGTAGTTGGGTAAATAACTTCTCCTTCAGTTAGCTCGGTGGTGGTGCTTATATATATTGTATACTCAAATTCGGGATAATTATTCTCCTGTAATACTTGTTCTGCTTTAGCTATTAGGTCAAAGCTTGCAAACCCATCAGTATTGTCTTCATATATGATAATGTCATCTGTTTCAATAGGGTTTAAATCAAGTTCATTTATATAGTAATATTCAAACATATGCTCGTGGCATGTAGTTCCTTCATAGTTAACAAGTAGAGAGTATTGACCTGGGCTTGTAACGGTATAAGTAGGTTCGGTTGCATTTTCTATTGGCATATCATCTAAATACCATTGATAGTCATAAGGTCCTTCAAGGTTAATACTTAATATGGTAGGTTGTTCAGTACACAGAATCTCCTGTGTTGTTGAGCTTATCATTATATTTTCTGCGTCTAATGCCGAATAGTTAAACTGCGATTTGGTTAAAAATACAGCAGAAGGAACTTGTGTATCTTGACCGTCTGAAATAACAAGTTTTAAATGATAGTTGTGGCCAGGTACAATGTTGCCGGTTATGTGTAATGGTATTGTTGAGCCGTTAAAATTTGTAGGTGTCAAGAATGATTGTGGTGAACCTTGAGGAGTTAGTTGATCAAAGAATTCTGCATTTTCAGATGAGCAGTTACTTGCATATTGATTATCTCTTATTGTTGATGTACTTATAGGGGTTGATTCTGTTCCCGGTACTACGGCAAGATTTACAGTTTCATTGGTCACCAAATCTGTGAGTAAAATGGCTATTGCATCATTGTTTAAACATTGATATATGCCATATTCATCTGAAGCAAGTACTATGTCGAAATCTATTCTGTCTGCTATTGCTGCAAAATCAAACTCTAAAAGGCTTGCGTTTTTAGAGACAAAGGTTATTCCCTGTTCTGAAAGTATATTTTCAAGATCTTCATCACCAAGCCATTCTTCAGGATCACTTGTTCCTCCTGAATTAATATTAGGGCCTGGTACATTTTGTAAATCAGATGAGGCTAATACAATGCCTTCGTCAAGTGGGAATGTGGTAGCATTTCTGTTAAAATAGCCTATTCCGTTTATATTATTTGCTGTTCCTGTATATGAAGTGATATTAGAAACTGTTACACATTCTGAATTGAAAAAAACATCAGTAATTAACTCTTCAGTTGTGTATTGTGTGTCAGAAACTATGATAGGTCCACTGTTTAGTTTGAGACATATAGTACTTGAAAAACCTGAGTTTGCGCCAGGCGGAGCATAAGTTCTTATTTTGTATGTTTCTCCGGGAATAAGATTAGTTAGTATTGTTGTGTCTTGCAGTGGTTGTTCAAGACAGATTTGAGTTAATGAGTTACAGTCTCCTCTGTAAAGAGAAAAAGGTGCGGTTAGTGCCCAGGGAATACTTAGTTCTAATTGGGTTTGGTTTGCTGCAGGTGTGAACTCAAACCACATATCGCTACTACTGTTTACTTCTAAACAATTTTCGGGAACATCAGAAAGCGTATTTCCCTCAAAAAAAACTAAATTGTTTGGATTAGTACAGTTTACATTATTGCTAATGTTTAGTGTTAGTGCATTTTCGCAGGTGTCATATTGTGCCTGTGAAAATAAAGAGATTGGCCATAAAGCTAATAGTAATATTTTTTTCATAAGTGTGGTTGTTTTTTAAATCAAAATAAGGTTAATTTTGTTAAATATAAAAGCCTCTGCACTAACAGAGGCTTTTTTTAATGTATAGATAACAATTACTGTTTTTGTATCCTTATTGTTTTTTGTGTTTCCTGAGAGCTTATCTTAACCATGTATATTCCGGTTTCAAGGTTAGACAGGTCTACCTGTATTTCGGTATTGCTAAAATTATTAGCAAATACTTTTTGACCAAGTAAATTGTATACTTCTACATTGCTAATAGTATTAGTATTGCTTAGTGTAAGTATATTGCTTACCGGGTTAGGGTAATAGGTTAGTGATTGGAATAATTGTTCTTCCAGTCCTAATGTTATATGTGCAGTTACAGCAAACCTTTCCATGCTTTCCATTCCGTCTACCGTTTGAGTAGCATAATAAGTTGTATTGTCAACAAGCGGAGTGGTTAAAGGTAGTGGTGTATCACTTTCGGTACTTTCATACCATTGTATGTTTTCACCTTCAGCTTCCAAAACGCTAAGGGTTTCCCCTTCATTAAAATACTGCTCGTTTACACCTGTAGGAGCTGGTGAAGTTATGTAGATAACCATTGAAGCAACAGAGAAACATCCAGTTTCGATGCTTTCAACTCTTATCCATACGGTTTCTCCATTTAGGGTATTATATGTTTCGGGAGTCGATATTTGTGGCGCACCAACAGATGCGCTCGCTTCTGTAGTGTAAAAAGTGATGTTGTACTCTTCGCTGTTTAGGTCGCCTAAAATTTGGGCATTGTTTACTGTAAGGTCTACAGTATTGCTGTAAGCTATTAAGTCTTCCGGGGTGTTAATAAGGGGAGCCGGTACTGCGTTAATTGTAAAATAGGCAACGGCATAGTTAGAAGAATCTCCGTTTTCGGTTAGTCTTGCATAAATATTTTGTAATGGAGTTGCGAGATTAGTATAATACATAGGCTGTGATATGGCGTTTGTTCCTATGTCTGCATCCTCACTGGTTTGATGGTAACTAACGGTATAATCGTTACTGTTTAATCCGTTAAGGATTATAACGTCATTTAGTGTAAGGTCAAATACAGTATACCCGTCTGAATTAGTATCACAGGCCGATAAATCATTTGGGTTGCCCATATTAGGCTGGGCGTAGGCAATACCTCCTAAAAGTAATAGTAGTAATTTTTTCATATAGCGTGGTTTTTGTTAGGGTGCTAATATAGGAAAAAAACTACATGGTAAAGCATTGTCTTCGTTTATTTTAGATAAACGCAGTGATTGTAGTAGTCTATAATTGCTTTGCCTTTCATTAAAATATCGGCGCCTAAAATACCGTGTACCGGTTTGGCTTTGTATTGCCTAAGGGCTTCATTAACGTGAGACATGTCAAAAATTACCAGTCCGAAGTTTTTGTCTTTCCAGTGTCCCAGTCTCAGGGTGTTTTTTACCGATGTTTGTGTAGTCATGCCTATACCTCCGGCTCCGGCAGCTTTAGTGTCAGAATCGTCTGCACTAAGTTCAAAACGCTCAATACCTTCAAAATCCACACAGCTGTTTGAAGCTCCTGTGTCAAGGATAAAAGTTCCTTCAATTCCGTTAATTTTTCCTTTTATTAGAAGGTGTTGTGTTTTTGATATTTTAAATTTTATGCGTTTGTAGCCTTTTTCTTTAAGTGTGAGGTGTAAGTTTTCCATAGTTTTTTATTGCATTCCAAAAATACTTTAAAATATGATATTATTAAGGCAAAAAACCATAAGGCTTTGTAATTTTGCAGCCCAAAAGCTTTTATAATGATTTTGACAGATACACATACCCATTTATACAGTGAAGAGTTTAGCGAAGACCGCGAACAGATGATACAACGTGCCTTTGATGCCGGAGTTACCCGTTTGTTTGTTCCGTCTATAGATTCGTCTTATACTCAGTCTATGTATGAGCTTGAGGCTAAATATCCTGATAATGTGTTTTTAATGATGGGATTACATCCTACCTATGTAAAAGATAATTATGAGGAAGAACTGGCTCATGTGGAACGCGAGCTTGCCAGCCGTAAGTTTGCCGCCGTGGGTGAAATAGGTATTGATTTGTACTGGGATAAATCGACATTAAAGCAGCAGCAATATGCTTTTAAGCACCAAATACAGTTGGCTAAAAAATACAAATTGCCAATAAACATTCATTGCAGGGATGCCTTTGATGAGGTTTTTGAAGTACTGGAGTCGGAAAAAGGAGATGACCTGTTTGGAATCTTCCACTGTTTTACCGGAAGTTTTGAGCAGGCACAGCAGGCTATATCCTATAACATGAAATTAGGTATTGGCGGAGTGGTAACTTTTAAGAACGGTAAGATAGATCAGTTTCTTAATGATATACCAATCAGTAACATAGTGTTGGAGACCGATTCGCCTTATCTTTCGCCTGTGCCTCACAGAGGTAAGCGAAACGAGAGCAGTTATACCAAACTGGTAGCCGAAAAACTGGCGCTTATTTATAATAAAAACCTGACTGAAATAGCCGAAATAACAACGAAGAATGCTTTAGATATTTTCGGGATTTAACGCAGAATTCCTGTAAAATTGATATTTTTTTTGTTTTTTTGTAAACTGTTTTAACCCTAAAGAAGTACATGTCGAAATTTGACCATATCAGGCCCTTTTATGATACCGAGGTGAATGAAGCTATTTGCAGCGTTGTACACCACCCGATGATGAAAGCGCTTATGAGTTTTGCTTTCCCCGATGTCGATGAGGCAGTGTGGGCACAGCAACTGAGAAAGACGCATTCTAAAAGGGATTTTCAGATTAATTTTATTTACCACGCCGTACAAAAGGTGTTGGAAAAAAGCTCAGAAGGCCTTACCACTTCGGGGTTTGAAAAACTGGAACCGCATACTCCGTACCTGTTTATTTCAAACCACAGGGATATAATACTGGATACCTCACTGCTTAATGTTTCATTATACGATCACGGACTTGTAATGACGGCTTCTGCCATTGGTGATAACCTGGTGCAGAAAACATTTTTACATGTGCTGTCACGACTTAACCGAAACTTTTTGGTGCAGCGTAATCTTCCGCCAAGGGAATTACTGCAAAGCTCTAAACTGATGTCTGAATACATTTGCCAGTTGCTTAACCGTGAAAACCGTTCGGTTTGGATAGCACAGCGTGAGGGTAGGACCAAAGACGGTGACGATGCTACCCAGCAGGGAGTACTTAAAATGCTTGCAATGGGATCTGACAAGAAGAACCTGATGCATTATTTTAAAAAGCTTAAAATCGTTCCGGTTTCTATATCGTATGAGTATGATCCTACCGATATGCTGAAAATGCCACAGCTTTTGGCTAAAGCCAAAGATGAGATTTACATTAAGGAAAAGAATGAGGATTTCATTACGCTGTTAAGCGGAATCATGGGGCAAAAGAAGAGAATCCATATTCACGTGGGCGATATGCTTACGGATGATTTGGACAAAATTGCTGATGAGTTTGATAACCAAAACAAGCAAATACAGGCACTGGCTCAGGTAATAGACGAGTCAATACTTACCACATACAAGCTTTGGCCTACAAATTATATTGCTTACGATTTACTGAACGATACTACCCGTTTTTCAAAATATTATACCGATAAGGAAAAACAGTTGTTTGAACGACGCCTTGAAATGCGTATTGATAACGACAATAAGGTTTTAAGAGAAGGATTTTTGGCTATGTATGCCAATCCGGTGGTTAATAAAATGAAATATCAAAATGCAATCTAAGCCTACTATATTACTTATTTATACCGGAGGTACCATTGGTATGGTTAAAGATTTTGAAACCGGTGTACTAAAAGCTTTCAACTTTAAAAAACTATTACAAAGGATACCCGAACTAAAACAGCTGGACTGTAACATAGAAACGGTATCTTTTGAAACTCCTATAGATTCTTCTAACATGGACACCGCCCAATGGGCTCAAATGGCCAAAATGATAGAAGACCATTATGATGACTTTGACGGATTTGTTATCCTGCACGGGTCAGATACCATGTCATATTCGGCTTCTGCATTAAGCTTTATGTTGGAAGGACTTAACAAGCCTGTGGTGTTTACAGGTTCTCAGCTTCCTATTGGTGACCTGCGTACCGATGCTAAAGAAAATCTTATTACGGCGATACAAATCGCTTCGTTAAGGCATAACAATCACCCCGGGGTTAGGGAAGTATCACTGTATTTTGAATACAAACTGTACAGGGGTAACCGCACCACCAAAATTAGTGCCGAGCATTTTAACGCCTTTACATCGCCTAACTATCCGCCACTGGCAGAATCGGGTGTGCATTTAAAAATCAATAAAGAATTACTGCTTAAAGCCGACGGGAATAAAGATCTTAATGTGCATTATAAGCTGGATGATAATGTGGTTATCATAAAAATATTCCCGGGTATTAATGAAAAGGTGCTTACTTCCATACTAAACACTCCGGAACTTAAAGGGGTAGTGTTGGAAACTTATGGTTCGGGTAACGCACCTACTGAAGACTGGTTTATAAACATATTGCAGGATGCTATTAACCGCGGACTGTACATTGTAAATGTAACACAATGCTCAGGGGGTAGTGTTAACATGGGGCATTATGAGACCAGTACCAAGCTAAAGGAAATAGGGGTTATATCGGGGGCTGACATTACCACCGAAGCTGCCATAACCAAACTGATGTACCTGTTAGGTAAAGGTACGCCTGTAGCCGACTTTAAAACGCTCTTCGAAGCTCCTGTTTGCGGAGAATTATCACAATAATTTTTGATATAAACTATTTAATACTATTTTTGCAGCCGCAATAATTTAGAGAGGTGGCCGAGTGGTCGAAGGCGCACGCCTGGAAAGTGTGTATGCTCCAAAAGGGCATCGAGGGTTCGAATCCCTTCCTCTCTGCCAGTAAAATCCTTATAAAACTGATTATCAGTTTTATAGGGGTTTTTTGTTTTATAAATTGTACGGTAGATTTTTTGAAGTTTTTCAGTTTGAAAAACCTATATATACTGACTAAAATGTTGCTCAGAAAAAGAGTATCTTTATGTTGCAAAAATTACAATAAATGTTTCGTCATAAAGGCAAAAGAAGATCGTATGGGCATAACTTCAGGTTGGCGTCCCTTTTATCTTTTGTAGCTGGGATTGTAAACATTGTAGGGTTATTATCAGTAGATGTACTTACAACAAATGTAACGGGGCATTTTGCTTTCTTTTCACGGACTTTTGTAAGCGAAGAGTTCTCCAGTGCGGTTATTTATCTGTGGTTTCTGGTGAGTTTCCTTGTAGGAGCCTTTTCTTCCAATTTTATAAGTGAGACTATTGTCCGCAAAAGGGAAAATCTCTCCTATGTTGTTCCCATCCTGCTTGAAATTATCCTTTTGATGTTAGTGGCTACTCTACACTTTAATCAACCCAATGTTTTGGCATGTATTCTATTGTTTGCAATGGGACTGCAAAATGCTTTAGTAACCAGAGTGTCGCAGTCGGTTGTAAGGACAACGCACCTAACAGGTATATTTACAGATCTTGGTATTGAACTGTCTCAGCTTTTGTTTTACAAAACTGCCAATGAGAACTTTACTCTTAAAAGAAGTATCTATTTAAAATTGGCTATTATAGTATGTTTTTTTGCCGGGGGTATAGCAGCTGGGTTTGCTTACTACTACTTAAAGCTGAAAGTCCTTTTTATAGCGAGCTCAGCGCTTATATTAGCCTTGCTTTACGACTATATACTGCTTAAATTTTATGTCATTAAAAGAAAAGTATTGCACAGGCACTGATATTACTTTGATTCTTTTCCACTGCGAAATGTCAAAAAAGGCATCTAAGGTATTGCGGTCACAACTCATGGTTATAACAGAAGACTACCGCATAATAGCTTAGGGTTTTATTCCCATCTTATAGTATCGCTTTGAGTTCTTTCATTAACGGTCTCGCCGTTTACAATTTTTCTGTAAGTTTTGTAGTCTATCCAGGTAGTGTCTTCTAAAATTCGATAATGTGAAAATTCATCTGTGAATTTAATTTTTCCTGCTTTATCAAAGTGATGAGTAATACTGTCTGTTCCATAGCGGTATTCATTGCTGGTAATAAGCTTTCTGTTCTTCTTGTCAATTAGTTCTATGCGATTGGCTTCTAAGTCATCTGCTGAAATGTATATTCCTTCTTTATAATGAAATAGATAAACATACACTCTGTCATTCATAGTCATGTTCCCGGAATAACTTTTTAATAGGATGTCGGTATAGCTGTCAAAATTTACATCTTCTAAGCTCTCCTTATTTATCTCGTCAAAGTAATTGTTTTTGTTGTAGTTTGGCGGAGGGTAAACATCGTGGTGCTTTAAAAGTAATGTGCGAGTCTTATAATCGAAGAGTTTTATAATGATTTCTTCATCATTTATGAGTTTATGTTCCCAATAACATTCAATCCCATTTAACGTAAAAGGCTTGCTGACTTTTACCAATGTATCAGGTATGACTTCTCGGACTGGTGGTTTAGTCACAGGGTCAGTAGTGATTTCATTCATTAGGGTGTTGTTAGGTGTTTTATTATTACAGCTTACGAGAATAAAGCATACAAAAATTAAAAGGGTTATAGTTTTCATTTTATTCTAGCTTTAAAACCTTGTCTCCCCAAACTAATGAAGCCTCACGATCGCAATTCCCAAAATAATTTCCGAGTATATAAACCTCCCTGTCACCATTTGATATTTTTAATACAATAGGGAAGCTTTGGTTTTCCCTTGTGCTAAATAACAAGGTAGATGTAATAGTCCCTTTTTGTGTGATTGCAGATGTATCTAATAACTCTTGCAACTTGGCATTGAGTTTAGGGTTATTATTGTCAATAATTTGGTCTACGAAAACTTTGCCAATTATACGTCCACTTGTTTCGACAGATTTAAAAAGTGGGTAATCACTATTATTCATATTTTGTTCATTGACGACTTTCTCATATAAGTTTTTTTGAAGAAGCTCTTTTGAAACAGGGAATATTTCGTAATCAAATTCTTTTATATCTTCTCCGTTTAAAGTATAAATGTTGAACGTAAGAATGCCACCACCGCATCTCTGAGAATAAATTTTTGGAGAGAGTAAAAATGTAAAAAGGAAAATTAGAGCGAATCTTTTCATAGTATCGGTTTTTTGGTAACTAGTTTACTGGTAAACATATATATAACAATATAAAAAGAAGAATTATTGTCTAAAAAGGCATTCTGTCATATTGTTAGGATTTGTTTTTGCATTGTACCGAAACTACATTCGTATCAACTTCTAAAATTTTATTGAATTTATCAAACTCTTCACCATGTGTAAAATCAACTTTAATTAATGTTTTTTTTGAGTAGTTTATTAATTCTAAGTCTGTATTTTGTATAAATTTTATTAAAAAGTATTTTGGTGTTGTTAAAAGGCATGTTTTATTACTTTTACTTAGCGACACCTTAAAAGCGCCTTAATGCAATGAAAAAGCACCTTGAATATAACGATCAGGATTCTAATAAGTTTTGGAGTATAGAAACAAACGGTTTAAAGTATACCGTAACTTATGGTAAAACAGGTACAGGCGGAACTTCAAAAACAAAAATATTTGAATCAGAGGAAGAATGTCTTTTAGAAGCGCAAAAACAGTTAGCGCAGAAAATTAAAAAAGGATATTCTGAAAACGGTATTCGGGCAAATATACCTGAGAAAAAGAGCAGTAAGGAACTTTCAGGTTCATTAATAGCAGAATATGATGCTATTGTGATTAACAGGCAAATAGATAACCTGCTTCCTTTTCTGAAAAAAAATGCAAAAGGTAATTTAGATGTTTTAAAAAAGAATATCAGGAAAAATAGAACTTTCTGGCTAACTTTTGTTGACCTTAGTAAAGAACCTCAGTATAAAAAGCAAGGTAGTTTTCAATGGGGAAACAGGGGTGATGATGTTCAGGAAAGAATAATACTGCTTAGTGCTATAGCCTTATTTAGAGAAAAAGAAATAATGTCTTGGAGTGAGGTTTTCAATATTTTAAATAAACCTAACGATCCTTATGTAAAAGAAGTTTTAGAATGGGCAAAGCCAAACTGGATTGAGGTTTTTTTACTGGATAAGATTAAGAAGGAAGAGTGGCGCACTTTTAACTATTTTTCATTAGTTGCTCTTGAAGAAAACAGCTTTATAAAATTCAGTCCCGAATTATTTGCAAACAGCTTAGCCCGGCATAGTCTTTATGGAGAAACAGATAGTGCAAAAAAATATATTGACTATATAGTTAATACAAAAACGGCTTATAAAAGGGATGTACCCCAATTATTAAACTATGAAGTACCGGTTCATTCTGCATTTTTCAAAAAAAACGAGAATGAGGATTATAATGCTCATCTGGTTTTCATGGAAGTGTTTGAAAAGCTTTTAATACAGGAAAAAATAGACAGAATATTCCTGATAGAAAGTATACTGCTGGTACAAACTAAAGAATGGAATAATAGCATCAAGTCTTTTTACCGAAAACTATTAACCGAAATAGTAAAACCAGAACCCGAAGAACTGATTGATTTTCAGGAGGTCATATTTGCGTCTTTTCATAACTCTTTTGTACCTGTTGTAAGTTTTGGTACAACATTGATTAAAACTATTTATAGTTTGCCTGAATTTAATATTGCTTCGTTTTTGGAATGGGTAGAGCCATTAATGATGAGAAGTGATGCAAAAGGGGCGATAAAAAGTATAGTAATATTACTCGAAAAAATATACAAGCTCCATCCGGAATATGGGAGCAGAGTGGCATCTGTTATGTGCGATATCTTTGTAGTGCCTGATTTATCCCTACAGGAACGTACGGCTAAAGCGTTAATTAAATTAGCGTCAAAAGGTATCCAACTGCCTTTAGAGAAACTGGCAGATTATTCACCATTAATGCAGGGGAATATAAAAATAATACTCTCTGATTATCTAAAAGATGTTGAGGAGGTATATGAACCGGAACAAAAAGAGTATGTTTTTAATGGGCAAAAAGAAGTTCTTTTGACTGATGAGGTAAATTTACCGTCTAATTGGAATGAACTAATGTATCTTTTTGGCAGTTTTATATATTCTGAAGAAGTTTTGGATGGAGAGATACTTTTAAATGCATTTATAATTCAGCAGGACCTCTTTCCTCCTGATTACACTAATCAGCTTGAAGCGTATTCAAAACAGTTAAACGAAGCTTTTTTTAATAGTCATGATAAACTTTTCTTGAAATCATTTTTTCAGCTAAAGTTTCAAAATATTTTAAGACCTGTAAAAATTGTTGACAATACCCGAAATAAGGTAAGAACTCTCAAAATAATAGATAACATTATTGAAGCTGCTCAAAAAAGAATTAATACCAATGTAAGGCAGTCTTTGCTTTGTTTTCCTACTCATAAACCCCATTGGGTTGCCCCAAAAGTACTTTTGGAAAGGCTTATAGAGCTTAAAGAAAATAAAATAGAGCTTAATTATACAGATTTGGCTATAGCCATAAGCAGGATGCCTCGTGAAAATATTGATGAAGCATTACCTTTACTCGAAAAGTTGGACGGCGAACTCAAAAAACTTATGGAGTTTTGCCTTGGGGTTACGAAGGAAATGCCATTAGCACAAAAGAAATCTTTTTTAAATAAACTTTTATTAATAACTAACAACACATCTAATTATAATACCGAAGCTTTGTGGGCAGTAGCAGCCAGAACTTTTTATCCTGAAGAGAGTTTTAGTGAGTTTCAGAAAGGTTATCTCAAAAATGTGCCTTTTGTAGAAAAACCTTTTGACCCAGAACTAAGGTTTAAAGAATGTTATAACGATATTTATAATTACAGGACACGCACTACCGAAAGGTCAAAATCTTGGTATAAACTGGAGTATAGCGTAGATAACTTTTCTGTTGCGCCACAACATTTTTTATATGGTTTAGATATTAATAGTGGTAAAAAAACATGGGAATCCTTTTTGTGGTCAAAGGGGAATGTAAAGTTTTGGCATAGCCTTATGCCTCAAAATATCAATCCGCTTTCACTATATTTAACTTTAGAAACTTTCTCTCAAAGTTCAGAAGGAGGAGAGGTGGCAGAAGCTTATTTACATATCCTTAATGAAGGAGGCTTTAAGCTTTCAGGGTCTGCATTATTAAATCTTGCTTGTAGTTTGTTTTTAGAGAATAAAAAAATAAGGCTTCTGGCAACAGAAGTTTTGATTAATTTAATTGAAAAAAGACATATAGATATAAAGGTCTTTTCTTATAAAACAGCTTTTTTGGTGAATAACAATTATGGTCCGTTTGGAAGAATGGCAGAAGCCCTTATTTCGGTAAAAGATGTTTCACCAATGCATAACTCAGCCCTCCTTTTAATAACTGAAGGTATATTTGGAAATTTAGTAATTAAAGAGAAACTTCCTGTAAACTTTAAAAAGCTGGTAGAATGTTATGTAGACTTATTGTATAAAACAGAAAAGGCTCCTGCTGAAAAGATTATAACCTTTTTTGAAAGTTATAAAAATACAGCTTCATTAAAACCATTAATCAGCCAGATACAAACAATCCCTTAACAGCTATGACAGATTTTCAATATCAGTATAATACACTCTCAACCCTTACAAAAGGTAACGGTATTAACAGTTTGATATTAGCCCATCAGACAGAAATAGAAGAAGTGAACAATATACCCTGCTTTTTTTGGGGTAACCTGACAGATTCATACATAACAGCAAAATGCTGGACAACCCTGGCAAAAGTTGTACGTTCAAGTTTTGGACCTATCCCAATTACTTTAAAGGATCCTATTGTTTCTGCAGGTACAGAACGGATAAGGTTTGAGGGCTTTTCATCGTGTAACGGGGTTTATGCAAGGCTCGATATGATGCCCGAAGCTATAGACGGTGAGTTTTTAGCAAATGGCACAACTAATGTAGACTTTAACGAGCCTATGCTCAATGCACTCAATGCCATACAAAAAAACGAAAAAGTAACTTTAGCAGTGGGTCAAAAAGATGTGCAGGTTATTACATCAAAAACAAAAGCTGTTGAAAAAAAAGTAACTCTGCCTACCAGATGGATAAAAGGGCTAACAAGTGTACAGTTGTATCTGGCCGAAATGCAGTTTAAGTTTGAGCTGAATAAGATAGAAACTTTACAATTATTTCAAAGTTTACCAAAGGGAAATGTAAAGGGAGATTTTTACGTTGTAAAAAGAGCCGGTAAGTTTATGTTCTCTGCTTTGGCTTCAAAAGATGGATTGAGAATAGGAGGGGTACATAGACTCCGTTTGCTTGATGGTATATTACCTGTTGTGAAAAAAGTGTATGTTTATGAATCAGAAAATAAAGAAACATGTGCTTTTGTATGCGATTTTGGTAAACAGCAGATGTTGCTGGCTTTCTCTCCGGATGCTTACAGAGGGTTTTCCGGTGAAGGAAAGGTACTGGAGGCTATTACAGAAGAGCTTCCGTTGGAGTATATATATGGGTTAAATGCCCTTTTAAAATCAAACGAAACATTTACACCTTCGTTACTTTCAATAGAACACGATATCGATTTTAATACTATAGAAAATTTAACGGCGGGGTTGTCCTCAATGGGGTTGTTAGGGTATGATCTTACAGCCGGGAATCATTTTTACAGACAGTTGCCTTTTAAAACAGATCGTATTTTAAGTATGAATCCCAGACTTAAAAATGCAAAAAAAATAATTAACAACGATGAGGTAACTTTTATAAAAAAAGAGGCAAATATTATTGAGGCTTACGTTAAGGGAACTAGTGTAAATCATAAAGTTGCAATAATTAATAATATTCCTCAATGTACCTGCAACTGGTTTACACAGTATAAGGGTAAAAGGGGTATTTGTAAACATATACTGGCAGTGAAAATGATGTCCTGATTAGCTTTTTACAGATATACGTTTAATTATAAAGATTTTACTTTTATATTTCTTTATAAATCATTTCTTTTGTTTTTTATGCAGTGATATGCAGCAACCAAAACAACCATTTTTAGAAACCTTATACAAAACACGTACAATAGGACAAATTGTGCTTTATAATGAGCGCAGGGATATTCCGCGTGGTGAAAAAGCTGCTGCACTTGATTTTTTAAAATCAGAGTATGAAAGAGAAAGTACTAACTATCCGTATTTAGTACCTGATTTTGATGATGAAGCCGCATTATGGGGAGCTAAAACATTATACTATGCGGCTCAGTTATACCTGTACAGAAAGGACAATACTTCACAGCTTACCACAATTTTACCAGCTTACCCTAAAGAGCCCGATGCCCCGGCTTTACTTTCGGCCGATTTGTGCCTGCGATTCCTGCCCCAGGTAGTTGCAATGTTAAAAGCTACAGATACTGAAGATTTGCTTATACCTGTTTTGAACAAACATCTGGAAAAATTTCATTATTCAGTGATAGGATTTGAAGCAAACCCTAACAGTTTTAATTTTTCGATACTCAATACCAATCAATGTTTAAAGCAGTTATATCTTGATAGGATTATAGAGAGAAAGGATATTGCTTTTGCCGAAAATGAAGAGGTTAAGCAATGGCTTAACGAATGCCTGGGAGATCATAAAAAAATCTTTTGGGAACAGCTTACCATATAACTATATTTATCATTACGATTAACACACCTATATACCATGACAAGCATACAAAAACTTATTGCTGTTTTAGCTGAGCTAAAAAGCGCTTTTGTTGGCAAAGATGAAATTATAGATCTTTTAGGAATAAGCCTTGTAGCAAAAGAAAATGCTTTTTTGCTGGGACCTCCCGGTACTGCTAAAAGTGCTATTGTAAGAGCCCTTTCTGATAAGATAGAAGGAGGTAATAATTTTGAATACCTGCTAACACGTTTTACAGAACCAAATGAGATTTTCGGTCCGTTTGATATCAGGAAATTAAAAGAAGGTGAGCTTGTAACTAATATTCAGGGAATGATGCCCGAAGCCAGCATGGTATTTCTGGACGAGATATTCAATGCTAATTCGGCAATCCTTAACAGCCTTTTAATGGCTCTTAACGAAAAAATCTTCAGGAGAGGTAAGGAAACCTATAAACTCCCTGCTTTAATGTTTGTGGGGGCCAGTAATGTACTGCCCGAAGACGAAGCGCTTAATGCTCTGCTGGATCGTTTTTTAGTACGTATTCAATGTGATTATGTAGAGCCTGATTTACTGCATGAGGTACTTCTTGCAGGAAGGGAACTGGAAAAAAGGGGAAAGGGACAGGGAGCATTAGTTTCTATTGAAGATGTAAAAATTTTGCAAACCGAATGTAAAGAGGTAGACCTTTCGGGAATACGTGAACAATATGTAAATATAGTGCATAACCTGCGTAATACCGGTATTAAGGTGTCAGACAGGCGTGCGGTAAAACTGCAAAACCTTATTGCGGCAAGTGCATTGGTTTGTGGCAGGGATAAAGCTGTAACTTCAGACATGTGGGTTTTAAAATACATTTGGGACACCGAAGAACAGATTGAAGTACTGGAGGGTATAATCAATGCAATTATTGAGAAAGATGAAGGCCATGACAGGCCCCATCCGCAGGCTATGTTCAATAAGGTGCCCGATGCCGAAGAGGTATTGAAAGATATTAATGAGCTCTCTAAAAAATGGGGAGATGAAAATCTTACTTACGACGAAAGAAATATAATAAAAGATAAACTAAGGTATTTGCAGTCACGTTGTGACTGGATTAAAAACGGAGAGAAAAAGCAATATATCCATAAGGAAATAGAAACGTTATGGCAGAAAATACTTCAAACGGTGTAAACACCTACCTGATGGAAATTGCCTTAAAGGATAAGGGTTTTTTAAGCAATATCCGTCATTGGGAAAACCTGAAGGCTGCACCAGGTAACAATGTTTTATGGATTAAAGATATTACTGCTCAGCAGGCAGATAGTGTTGAAATACAAAGTATTCCGTATAAAAAACTATATTATCAAAGAGATAATCTTTTATTTTTAAAAGGTAATAATCTTCCTGAAAAAAAGATAGACGGTACACTGCTATGGTCTTTACTTTCAAGAGTTTTACCTGTAGAGCTTCCGTCTTTTAACCATAATTATTTTGGTGTTTCCCAAAAAGCAGATGTAAAGATAGTTCCAACAGAGACAGAGCGTGAACCGGTTGCTTTACTGGTAAAGGCTAAAAAAGCAGGACCATATATCACTACTGCCCCGGCAATTCGTTTAAGAGTTTTGTCGTGGATAGGCATTAACGATTCTGTTTTACTGGCGGGTACACCGTTACTCCCTTTGGAGGGGCAAACCTACTGGTTAGCTACAGATATGCTTTTGCCTACGGGGTATGATTTTGAGTTTCCGCAACTATATGCCTTTACTAAAAAGGCAATAGACCCTAATGATGATTATATTATTTTATGGGATAAGGAAAACACCTATGCTTTGTTGCCAAAAACCAAATTTATGCCACTTAGTATAAGTTCATTCCGTTTAACGTATTCAGATTATTAACAATGGATTTACAGGAATATTTCCAGTCATTTAACTATTACTTTTGGGAATGGGACAAAGAAATCCATTCTGAGAGCAGTGTGTTTGAATCGGTTACCATAGTAGACGGCAGTACCATAGCTTATGAACCTTACATAATAGAAGTTTTAGAATATTTAGCCGAAGAGAGTATACCGCCATTTGGATCACTTTTGTTAGTAATTATTGCTACTAACCATGATCCTGTGGTTTCGCTAAAAAAAATATCCGATATAGTTACACAAAGCTTCAGTATAACTAAAGGTGCAGCATCTGAAGAATGGAGCAACGGAGCCTTTACATTTTTAAAAAAATTCATTGCTTTACCACAATTATACAAAACAGGGAGTAAGAGAAAACAGTTACTGCAAACTGTTTTTTCTGGTTGCCACAATAGGATTTCTAAAGATAAAGCTCAGGCGATTATAACCGAATATAAAAATCATAGGCATCATTTGGTAAAGTGTGCACAAAAAATACCGCCAAGCTATGCCGTCTTTCAAAAAGACTTCAGGACGCTTTCGTTGTTAAATGATACCTTTCCGGATACGCAAACTATACTTAAGGCTATAGAAGACCTACCTGTAGTTAATGAGATAGCTAATGATGTTGAGGAAAAGGGTATAGTTAAAGAACAGCCCGACCTTTTAACGCAACTCACACAAAATGAAACTACATTTACTGTAGGGAGCCTTATTAAAACACTATGGTCTGGGCTTACAATACCTATGCATCATTATGCCAGTGGCAGGCAACCGCTTGGAGGTGTGTCTGATCTTACCAATAAAGGAGATTTCAGTAGGTTACTACTTTCAGAGTTTGCTAATGATGATGATGTGTTTATGTCAAGGCTTGCAAATAACGAGGCGCTGTACATTGAACGTGAAGTACCGCCCGAAAATGATACTTTTTTCAGGGCTATACTTATTGATGCTTCCATCAGGAACTGGGGTACGCCAAAAGTATTGTCTTTTGCAATGGGGCTTGCTATTGCAACACACCCTAAAACAGATATTGAATGTCGTTTGTTTGTAATAAGCGATACTTTTAACGAGGTGCTGTATACAACGGTTGATGAGGTTATAGATGGTTTAGAAGTGCTTTCGCCAGAAATGTCGGCAGCAACCGGATTCAAAGCCTTTTTTGAATCAGATATTATGGCTTTTTCGCCAGAGGTTTTTGTTATCACTACTCCCGATGCGCAAAAGGTACCTGCACTACAGCAGGTATTAAGTGAGTATTATTCTAATTTACATTTTATAGTTGAACCTGATTTTTCCGGATGTATAGATTTTTATAAAATTGTTAATAAGGGCAGAAAATTAATTCAGCATTTAAAACTTCCTTTGGAAGAGTTATGGCAAAACAAACCAAAATTCAGTTCATACAATAAGAAAAGAAAGGAGAAAAAAAGAGAAGTTAATGTTGATTATCCTTTACTGTTCCCATTACCACAGCAGGAAATAGCGAGATTTTTTCTTGATGATTATATTTATATACTAACCCCTAACCGAAGCTTATATAAAACATATTCTTTTGAAAGTGAAAGACGAGGTGGTTATTGGCACGAGGGTACTTATATAGAGGAAAAAGGCTGTGATATTGTTTTGGAAAATCTTTCGGTTAAAGCCGGAGGTATACATACCCTTGGTAAAATAAATGACAATTATATAATGGTGTCTTTTTATAATAAAGAATGTTATGTAAGCTACCATAACCTGAATACAGCAGAGTTTTATAAAACCGATTTAGTAATGGTGCAAAACGGGAACTATAAAATTCAAATGGTAACAGGTGAAAATGGATTTGATATAAATAGGGTAGCTGTTTTTAATGACGGTTTAAGTGATCCACATTATACGATAATAACAAAAACAGATAGTGGTCTTGTTATAGAAAATAACGACGATGTTGGGAATGTAAAAGAAACTCACACACATTTCCAGAAAAAAATGAATATGTTGAGGTTTAAACATGGTAGCAATATTATTAAAAACCTTGATTTTGTATGCATAGACGGGCAGGGTAATTTACGGTTAACTAAAAAACATGCCTTTCGGGTATACATAAATGAAGCATCTGCCTATAGTCGTATAATTCTTGAAACAAACAGGAGTGATGGAGAGAAAAAGGTAGAGTCTGCTTATACTAATCTGGGAGGAGGCATTGGCGAATTTTTATTTCCGGACGGAAGTAAAATCATAAAGGACAGTAAAGGGATTTTAACACTAATAAGCAGTAATTCCAGAATCCCTAAAATATACATACCTTCTTCGGTACAGTTTAATCTTGGAGTATATTCTAATTATGAATATGCAGGGAATAGGTATTTTTTGAGTGCTGAAAACGAAGGTTTATATACCGAGATTAATATTGAGGAGTTTGACCGTAAATATATAAAGCCATTTATAAAAACCATTGTTGAGTATGGAGCTTAAGTTAAAACCGTCTCAGGGAAATAAGCATCCTAAAAGGGGAGTACTTGTTAAAGGTGAATCTCCCTTAGTTTGGTTAGAAGGACTTAAGGTTGTCAATTTAAATCTTGAGACGGTACAGGTATACCCTATTCCTTCGGGGCAGGCAAATGTGCTGTATGGTTGTATTGTTTTGTTAAATGATGCTCATGAGTTAAAAGATACAGGTAGTGCCTCTTACTGCCAGTTAATAAATAATAAACTGTTTATTCCTCAATATTCGGCTATTGAGCCTAGGTTAAGCGAAGAGGAATGGCAAAAGCTGTTTGGTGAGAATTACTACTTTTTCCATCCGGAAACCGGGCTGGTAGAACTGGAGGAACAGGTTAACTGGGGTGCTATGCTTACATTGCCTCCCGAAAGAGAGATAAACATAATTAAACCCTTTAAGGGAGTAGAGATTCCTAAACTAATCAACTCTCTTTCTCTTGAGGGTAATGCCGAAGATTTACTTAAATCGCTTGATGATGTAGAGGAAGACGGAATAGACAACCTTCCGTTTAATCTCAAAAAAATAATGAAAGGGAACCATAGGGAAATGGATAAGCTATTAAAGTTTCTGGAAAAAAACCCGGATATGGCTTTGAAATATGGTGTTCCACTAAGCATGGCAGGAACAGCCAGAGGAGAATCTGGTGGGATTTTTACTTTTGGAGCAGGAGGAGGTTTTAGCAGCGGTTTATCTGAGATGTCAAGAATAGGGAAGTATATTGTTGCTTTTATTATAAGTATAATACTGATTGTTTTTATAGGCTCTATTTTGGAAAGCAAAGGAGAAAAAGGTTTTGGAGGAGTATATATAATCCTTTTCATGATCATTTTTGGTATTCTCAGAAGGCTTATTAATTCAGATTCGTCTGCTTCGCTAGGCGGCGGCGCTGCACAAATTGATAATGACAGGTTTAGAACACTACAACAAAAATATGAGGAACTGGCTAATCAATATATTAATCAAAAGGAATATAAGAAAGCCGCTCAGGTATATTTAAAGTTGCTTAAAAATAATATTAAGGCAGCAGAAGTGCTTGAAAAAGGAGGGTATTATGCAGAAGCAGGAGTGATTTACAGGGATAGATCTCCGCAAAAAGCAAAAGCGGCCGAATGTTTTGTGAAGGGGAAAATGTACACCGAAGCACTCGTTATATACAAGGATTTAAATATGAATGAAGAGGCCGGAGATGTTTATATACTGCTTAACAAAAAAGAAGAAGCTAATAGGTACTATACTATAGTAGCAAATGATTATAAGGAAAAGAGTATGTATGTTAGAGCGTCGTTTATATATAGGGATAAAATGCAACAGCCACAACTGGGTCAGGAAATATTACTTGAGGGCTGGAACACTAATAAAGATGCTTTTAACTGTCTTAATAATTACCTCTTTAATATTGAAGAAGATAAAGATGCAGTAAAGGCGATTAGTAATATTTATGACAAGTTAGAAGCCAATCAAAGGCAATCTTTTTTAAATGCAATAAGGCTGGAATACCAAAAACGGGAGAACTTTAAAGAGGATATTAGGGATATTGCCTATGAGGTGATTTCGAAGGAAATGAAAACCAATCCTTCCATAGCTTCAGAGCTGGTAGATTATAATAAGCAGGATAAGTCGATTGTAAAAGACGTAATGAAATATAAGGCTCAGGCAAAAAAAAGAAGATAATAAAAACAGTAAACCCCGGTATATACCGGGGTTTACTGTTTTTCTGAAAAAAATAATTTCTTTTTCTGTAACGTTTGCTGTTTGTTGTTACTTACTCTATGTAACATCAATCAAAGCAATTATGAAAAATAAGTCACAAGTAACACAGCAAAATAGTATTGTTAGCCTTTTGCTTGTCTTTTTAGGAGCATCAGGGCTTAGTTATACTTTAGTAAGTCATTTTGTATTTGAGGAATATTTTCAGAGTCTGTTATTCCTATTTTCAGTAATATTTTTAATGAAGGGGCTTACACCTACGGTTACGCAATATTTTAAAAACAAAAAGGAAGTTTAATCATCAGTCAAAACAATCAATTATGAAAAAAGTGATCAAATTAGCAGTAGCTTTTACAGGACTACTATTGTGGGGGAGTACACAGGCTCAAGAGAAAAAAGTAGAATTAGAGAATTCACTTTTATGGGAAATATCGGGTAACGGATTAACCGAACCTTCCTATCTCTACGGAACTATGCACATGATGTGTGAAGCCGACTTCATGATTAAAGAAAAGGTTAAAAATGCGATAGAGAATACTGATAAACTTGCACTGGAGCTTGATTTTGATGATCCTACAGAGCTTATGGCTATGCAAAGCATGACGACTTCAACCAAACCTCTTAGTGAAAGGTTAAACAAAGAAGATTATGCAGCGTTAAACAATTTTTTACAAACCAAACTTGGTGTAAAAGCAAGTCAGTTTGAGAATTATACACTAATAGGTATTATGAGTGTGGTAATGTTTAAAAGTTTAAACTGTCCGCCAAAAATGTATGAGGTAGAGTTTATGCAGCAGGCAATGGCAAATAAAAAAGAAATACTGGGTCTTGAAAAAGTAGAGGCTCAGGTTGCAGGATTTAGTGAATCGTATACCAATGAGGAATTTATAGAGCAGTTAAAGTATTATGATACTTCTTACTTTGATGAGATGGTTTCTATATACAAAGAAGAAAACCTTAACGGTTTATATGAAATGATTATAGATGAAAAGTTTATGGATGCTGATGCAAAAACTATAATGCTGGATAACCGTAATAAAAACTGGGTTGCAGTAATGCCTGAGCTTATGAGGGTACAACCGGTATTTTTTGCGGTAGGGGCAGGCCATTTACCAGGAGAGAACGGAGTTATTAACTTATTAAGAAATGCCGGATACAGCGTAAAGCCTGTGTTGAAATAGTAGTGCTTTGAAGGGGAACGAAAAGGAGTTTTTGGCAAAAATCAGTGAACATAAAGGGATTTTATATAAAGTCTCTAAAATGTACATGGATAATCCGGACGATCAGCAGGATTTGTTCCAGGAGATTATTTGCCAGCTCTGGAAGGCTTATGGCACCTTTAGGGGAGAAAGCCGATTTTCCACATGGATGTATCGTGTAGCTATTAATACCTCTATTGTATTCCTCCGGAAGGAGAAACGAAAGGTTGATACCCATGATATGGGGTCACATGATGTAAAGGAGGAAGAGGGTGAAAGCGATATTAAGGAAAGCCAGTTGGAACATTTTTACCGGGCAGTTCAAAAACTGGATAAAATTGATAAGGCTATTATTTTTTATCAGTTAGAAGGGTTTTCGCATAAGGAAATAGGAGAGAACCTGGGAATTAGCGAAGGTAATGCCAGGGTAAAGCTTAACAGAGCAAAAGAAAAATTAAAAGAAATTATTAAAAATCAGGGGTATGGATTTTAACGATATACAATCGGCTTGGGATAATGAAAAAACCGATAAGGTGGAAATGCCCAGTAGTTTAAAGAAAATACAGTCGGCAAATACGCCACTGGACAAAATCAGGAAGAATTTAAAAAAGGAGTTTATATATCAGGTAATATCTATTGTTTTAATAGCTTTTACTCCTTTTATATATCATTTTCCAAAGGAAACTTTTTTCCTGTTTTATTTAATTTACAGCTTATTTGTAGCTATATGTATTTATTATTTGGTAAAGCTGTATTTATTTTACAAGCGGATAAACAAAACCAACCTTACAACTAAAGACAGTTTGTATGAAACCTATTTTGACATTCGCCTTAATATGGAAATCTACAAAACATTCGGTTTTGCCTTAACTCCGTTTTTGGTACTTTTTTTAGTAGCTTATCTGTTTTACAAGCAAAAGGGTATAGATATAAATGCTTTAAGCGATTCGTTTGTAATAATGATGTTTGTAGCTATAGTAGTTACCATTTTAATAATGGGACTATCGGTTGAATTATGGGTGCGATACTTTTACGGGAAATATGCCAAAGAGATAAGAAAAGTTATTGATGAACTAAAAGAAGAATAAAACTAAAAAAGCCCTCCGTGTAGGGAGGGCTTCTTGTATAGTAATCGGAGCTATATTATAGCTTTTTTAAACCTTTTGTTTCCGCTTTTGTAACTTCGATAATGCTAATGGCATATCCGCCACCCGGAGCAACAAACTGAGACAGTTTTGTTTTACTGGTCACTATACCTTTTGTAATGGTATACGCCTGTGGGTTGGTTTTGTAGTGCGCATTGTTAGCATCGGCATAAACAGTAGCGATGTATGTTTTCCCTTTGTCAAGGAAATCCAGCTTAATGGTTGAGGTACGGGCATCATATCCGCCTACGCTACCTACAAACCAGTTGTTAGTACCTTTTTCCTTACGTGCAGCTGTGATGTACTCTGCCGGTTCTGCTTCAATATATTTACTGTCGTCCCATTCAACAGGAACATCTTTAATAAACTGAAAAGCATCAAGGAACTGGTTGTAGTGTTCCGGTAAATCGGCAGCCATTTGTAACGGACTGTACATAGTAACATATAACGCCAGCTGATTAGCCAGTGTGCTGTTTACGTGTGAGTTGTTGTTAGGGCTAAATTTGCTGATTTCCATTTCAAATATCCCCGGAGTATAATCCATAGGTCCGCCAATTAAACGGGTAAACGGTAACATGGCAACGTGGTTAGGCTTGCTTCCGCCAAAAGCCTGGTATTCTGTACCTCTTGCCGACTCGTTACCTATAAGGTTAGGGTAAGTACGGCAAATACCTGTAGGGCGAACAGCCTCGTGAGCATTAACCATTATTTTGTATTCGGCAGCTTTTTCAAGAGCATACTGGTAGTGGTTTACAATCCACTGGCTGTAGTGGTTTTCCCCTCTTGGAAGTATATTACCTACATATCCGCTTTTTACGGCATCATAACCGTTGTCTTTCATAAATTTATAAGCTGCATCCATGTGGCGCTCGTAGTTACGAACAGATGATGAGGTTTCATGGTGCATAATCATTTTTACACCTTTTGATTTTGCGTAATCCCTAATTCCGGTTACATCAAAATCAGGATAAGGCGTTACAAAGTCAAAAACATAGTCTTTAGAATGACCAAACCAGTCTTCCCAACCTACGTTCCAACCTTCTACAAGTACGGCATCAAAACCGTGTTTAGCAGCAAAGTCTATATATTCTTTAACATGAGCTGTGTTTGCAGCGTGTTTTCCGTTTGGTTTTACTTTACTAAAGTCAGTTACACCCAGTTGTACCGATGGTAAATCGTCAGTATATGCCCAAGTGCTTTTCCCTGTAATCATTTCCCACCAAACACCAATATATTTAACAGGCTTGATCCATGATGTATCGTCCAGTTTACAAGGTTCGTTAAGGTTAAGGGTGATTTTTGAAGCAAGGATGTCGCGGGCGTCATCACTTACTATAACAGTACGCCAAGGCGTATTAAACGGAGCCTGAACATGACCTTTGTTACCCTGAGCATCGGGAGTTAACCACGATTCGAACACCATGTTCTTATCGTCAAGGTTAAGGTGCATACAGGCATAGTTTATAAGTGCTGCTTCGTGAAGGTTAATGTAAACTCCCTCGGCAGTTTTAAGCATAAGTGAGGTTTGTACCCCTGTAGGAGAAAACGATTTTTGCGATACATTGGCAGTTATCGATTTTTCCATCAGGCCTCTTATTTCACTTAGTTTTGAAACGGTATAATCGTATTCCTGAGTGTCATAATCTCCCGGAATCCAGTAAGCGGTATGGTCGCCCGTCATGGCAAACTGTGTTCTTTCTTCCTTAATAATAAAGTACACAAGGTTTTTTTGCTGAGGAAACTCATAGCGGAAACCAAGTCCGTCGTCAAACAGGCGGAAACGTACAACCATTTGCCTGTCGGTACCCTTTTGGTTAAGCGATACGGCAAGTTCGTTATAATGGTTTCTAATGGTTTTAACTTCTCCCCAAACCGGAGTCCAGTTTTCGTCAAACGTTGCGGTTTTGGTATCGGTTACAGTAAAGTTGTTAAGTAAGGATTTTTCATCGTCTTTAAGCTCAAGTCCCAGTTTACTTGGTTTTACTACCTCTTTACCTTTATAGGTAAGTGAGTAGGCAGGGGTTCCGTCGTTTTGAAGGAAAAATTTGAGGTTAAAATTCCCGTTCGGAGATTTAAGTTCCTGTGCATTGGCATTTGCGAATACCGCTAGGCAGAAACATAAAGCGAAAATTACTTTTTTCATTTTTTTATTAATAGATGATAGTTAAAGAATATATATTGATCCCTGAGGTAAGGGGATAATATCAAGGTTCACCGTTTTGGCATAGCCGCTATAATCTTGCGTGTCCTTCTGTCGGCATACATCCTGTTTAAAGAGGTAAAAGCCCATATAAAAGCAGGCAGCCAGCCAATTATAGTAAGCTGTAAGATAAGGCATATTATGCCTGAAAGGATTTTACCCTGAAAGAACAGGGAAAGCCACGGGAAGAAAAAAGCTATTACGTAACGCATAACAAATGTAATGAAGCCATAAAAGTAAGCGTTATGCACACGATTTGCAAATTAAGTATTAGTATATGACGGTTTTAGCATAGCTTGTTAAAAAAATAAAGGGTATATTACACGGTTTGTAAAACCAATCTTACATGTTTAAATCAACTATTGCCACGTTATTTTTATTAGCAGCCATTTCCCTTACCGGATGTAAACAGAAACAGGAAGAAGAACATAGCTGGAAATACCTGCTGGATAACAATATGTCCCAATGGGGTAAATACCTTAGCTATAAACACACTACAGATTATAACGGAAGTATACCTACAGATAGTCTTGGTAATGCTATTGTACCACTGGGTTATGATAATGACCCTGAAGGGGTGTTTACAATGATTGAGGAGAACGGAGAGCCTGTTTTAAAAGTGAGTGGCGAGCGTTATGGTTGTGTATTTACTAAAGAGGAGTTTGAAAACTATCATTTAAAAGTGAAAGTAAAATGGGGTGATAAAAAATGGATTCCCCGTGAAGATAAACTTAAAGATACCGGTATATTATACCATTCTACAGGAGAAAGCGGTAAAGATTACTGGCGTGCCTGGATGCTTTCGCAGGAATTCCAGATTATGGAAGGACACATGGGCGATTACTGGAACATAGCTAATGCGGCTATTGATATTAGGGCTTTTTTATCTGAAGGGATGATGAACGCCGTTGCCGGACATGAACAACCTTTTTTGCCTATAGGAACCGGATCGAAGTATGGCGGATTTTGCTTAAGGAGTGTAGATAACGAAAGCGAAGAAGGGGAGTGGACCCAACTCGAACTAATATGCTTTGGCGATAAAAGCCTTCACATTGTAAACGGGAAGGTAGTGATGGTACTTCAAAATTCCCGCTATGTGGAAGAAGGTAAAAACTACCCACTTACAAAAGGAAAAATACAATTACAAAGCGAAGCAGCCGAGGCTTATTTTAAAGATGTTAAAATCAAAAATATTGAAGCATTACCGCAGGAATATGTAGTTTATTTTAATTGATTTGCAGCTTTTAAAAGCAATGCTTTAGTAGCAAGAATACCTTCTTCTTCACTCAATCGGTTACCTTCATATTCTACGCCTATAAAACCATTGTATTTTGCTTCTTTTACTATTTGAAGCATTTTATAGTAATCAATAGTGGTTTCGTTACCATTTTTGTCAAAGTCGTATGATTTTGCACTAACGCCCTGTGCAAAAGGCATCATTTCCAGCATGCCCTTGTATCGGTCATACTCTTCAATACACGGTGTACCCCAGCGTTCACCTCCCTGTCTTTTTACGCAAAAGTTACCAAAATCAGGCAGTATTCCGCAGTTGCGATGGTTTATGGCTGTTATTACCTGTGTTAGTTTTTCACTATTGGATGATAATCCTCCATGATTTTCTACAATCACGTTAATGTTGCTTTTTGCGGCATATTGAGACAGTCGACTCAATCCGTCTACCGATGCTTCCAGCCATAGGTTAAAATCCTGCTCTGTGCCTGTACCAAAAAGATTAACCCTTATCGAGTGGCATTCCAGTTCGGCGGCAGCATCCACCCATTTGGAATGCTTAGCAATGGCTTCATCACGATCTTTTTTATTGGCAGCGGCAAGTTCGCCCTCATCATCTACCATTATAAGTACGTTTTTAATTCCCTCATCACTGCTTCTCAATTTTAGTTCCTTTACCAGCTTTTTAAGGGAAGCACTTTGGTTAGATCCATCCAGTTTATATAGTTGGGATACATACTCAATACCATCAAATCCCAGTTGTTTAGCTTTTTTTGCAAAGTCGAGATTGGAAAGCGTTTTGGTTTCCAGTATGGCTTTGTGTAGCGACCATTGTGCTAGTGATAATTTAAAGAAAGGTTTATTACTGTTATTTGTCAACAGGCTTTCTAAAATGGCGTTAGAAAGTCCCGATAGTGCTCCTGTAGCCAGTGCAGCTTTACCTGTAGATGATATAAAATGACGTCTATTCATAATGGGCAGAAATAAAAAAGCCTCCCGTAGGGGAGGCTTAAAAATATAAAATTATTTTTTATAATTCTTCAAATTCCTGAGCTTCACCTGGGTGATTACTCCTAACATTAAGAGCATTACCTTCGGCATCTGTTACAAATGCCACAAACTCAAGGTTTGCTGCATTTTCTACATTTGCAGGTACTGGTACGTTAAATGACTTTGTAAAAGTGTTTGCAATAGTCAGGTTTCCGGTAATCGCTTCTCCTAAAAGAGGAGTGATACACTCTCTTAAAACATGGTTGTGCTCAAAGTCCTCAAGTACATCATCGCCACCATAAAAAGTAGTGTAGTTATGTTGCTCGTGTATAAGTCCGTTTTCAAGAACATAAACTACTAGTTTAAGTTCGTTAAAGTCCTTACCAAACTTAACATTGACATCAATATTTATATTTCCGTTATCAACAGTAGAGCTTAATGCCAGTCCAAGCTTAGGGTTTTCTCCCTGAGTAAGGTTTACAGCTTGGGCAATATTGTTATTTTCCAGTGCTTGCCATTTAGTAAACCTGTTAAGATATCCTTTAGGATATCCGGCAGCACCAAGTAAATTTTCAAGTTCAGTACTGTCGTAGGTATATGGGTCGTAATTAGCACTTGCAGGGCTAAGGCTTGCTCTGTGAATAGCAACAGCGACAACATTTTCTGTTTGATCTTTTACAAGTTCAATAGCATGAGCAACCCTAGGGCAGTAACCGCACCATGTTCCCGTATAATCTTCAATAAGAAGTCGTTTTTTGAAGTTAATTTCAGTACCGTCATGAAAATATATCGAAATAGATTTTGATAAAAGACCTGAATATTTAGCTGTAACCTCAAAAGTTTCTACAGTTTCTGAGGTGAAAGTATTACCCTCAATAGCATTTCCGTCTATATAGATGGTAGATAAAGAAGTCACGTCCTCACCATCACTGTTCCTAACTGTAAAAGTAATTGGGTATCCAATTTCTCTTGACGAAAAATCGGCAGTTAATATATGTTCTTCAACAGAATCTAATATTAAATAATCAGATGAACATGAACTTAATATTAAAGCAAGAACTGAAAAAAAAGAAAATAGTATGCGTTTCATTTGCTGTTTAAATATTACAAAACCTACCTATTGGAAATACCGGTTTAAATTAATTTTTTACAATTTTTATTTGAGTAGACTTTTTGTCTTCAGTCATAAACTTAGCGATATAAACAGCTGAATTTAGAGATGAAAGATCAATTGTCTGGAATCCGTTTTCAATAGAAGCTGTTTTAACAACTTTTCCGTTAATATCATACACTTGTAATGTGGCATTAACTGTTGCATCAATATTTAGGGAGTTATTTGTTACTGTATTGTTTACAGTTATCCCCATGTTTTTCAGAGTTTCAAAATCATTAACACCAGCAGTTGGTGAATATATGTAAGTGAAAGATACTAATTCATTTAGAGGATCTCCGTTAGCGTCTGTTTCAAGTACAGTAAATGAATACTGTGTAGGGCCTTCACCATTCCCCGGGTCAGAGCTGTAAAAGTGATCTGCTTCTTCAGTCGAGGTATTCGGAGCTAAAACTACAATGTCATTTGGAGGATATGAAACACCTGCTGTTACTCCTGTATAACATATTCCTAAAATACAAAATTGTACATTATTTCCTGTATTGTTACCTAAAGTGGTGTTTAATACTTCGTCTACTCTTATTTTTACATAGGTAGTTTCAGTTTGAGAAGTATTAGTTACTAAAATCTTTAGTTCGCTTCCGGGAGTGTTGTAAGTAAATACTTCTTCATTTTCAAAAGGAACACCATCATGAGTTACAGTTATTTGTGCATTAAGTGATCCTAAACAAAGTAATCCTGCTAATAGTAATAATTTTTTCATCTGTGTAATTTTAACATTTAAGCTATTTTTTTAAGTAAAAAGGCTATCGGGAATCAAATAATTCCCGATAGCTTTTATAAGGTGTATTTCTGTTAAGAAATTATTTTATAACAATTTTCTCTATTCTTTCAGTGCTTGTGCCTTTTATTTTAGCAATATACATACCTGCCTGAAGAGAGCTTAGGTTTATTGAGTCACCATCGTTAATTTTTGATGCTGTAAATACTACTTTACCTGTAAGATCAACAATTGATACATTAACTTCTTCTTGTGTAGCAAAGTTAAGGATACCGTTTGTTGGATTAGGATATATTGAGAACTTAGCTGTTTCAAAAGTTTCATTTCCTAAAATACCATTTGTTTTGAATGCAGAGTTGGTAGTTAGTTCATCTCCAAAATCAAGAGATCCAACTAATTTTTGGAATATAGAAACAGTACCGTCATGACTAAAAATTTCTATACCGTGTGGTGTAGAACCATATATCCATCCGTCACCAAATTCATCATACATAACTACAGAGTAGCAGTCAATAGCTTCCGGCAATACTACATAATGGGTTTTTGTAGTATTAGCATCTGCACCACCACCACCAAATTCAGCATTACCTGGTTGGTAAGGGCCACCATTTGCAACAGTGGTACCGTTGCTATCTTTAATAGCCCAAGAAATTTCACCTGGATAATAGTCTGTGTAAACTTTTACTACCGCATTGATTGAGGTTTCAGCAGCTTCAATAACGTTAATGTTTTTGCTGGCTTCAGCAAATGGAACTTCACCATTAATGCTTGCTATTTCTACAGTGTATTCGCCTGTAGCATATGCTGCATCATCAAATGTTACCGTTGCAGAACCATACATTGCAACACTACCGGTATATTCTTTAGTTGCTACAACTTCATTAGCACTATTTTTAATGTTAAATGTAGCTGTTGTGATTGCATTTGTACCATAGTTTGTAAAAGAAGCACTAGCTGCAGCATCACCGTTAGCAACACAAACTCGTATATCCTCGCTGTCTAATTTAGCGTGATTAGAAGCTCCTTCAAGTGTGCCACAAACATTCATGCTGTTTATAATGTTCTGTATATCGCCCATTTGACTGTTTGGTATTTGAGCATAAGTACCGTCTGGGCAAATTCTGTATAAAGAAGGGAAACCTGTTAGTCCTACTGCATTTATAAGGTTATCATCGTTGATAATAGGGTAAGGTACACCTATAGTCCAGTCTCCAATTGGTGGGCGAGGTGGGCTGTAGTTTATTGAAGTTCCTTCTCCGTAAATGTTGTTTTCAGGAGTCCAAGGGTCTCCTTCAACGAATATTACAACAACTTCATCAGAACCTCCAGGTCCGTAGGTTTCATATATCTTCTCTAATGTATGAGCGTTATGGAAGTTCCAGCATGGTGCACACCATGTAGCTGAAATGTCTAACAGAACAGTTTTGCCTTCTGCAAGATAATCCTGTACAGAGTGTTGATTTCCATTAATGTCCTCTGCCGAGAAAGTAGGGAATTGTTGTGCTTTTACATTGTAAGTCCCTACTAGCATTAATCCTAGAAGTAATAGTTTTTTCATAGAAAAATGGTAGTTTTAAGTTAGAGTTTTCTTTAAATAAATAAGTTTTAACAAAAAAATAATAGAAAAATTTTTCCGAAAGTATGTAAAAAAAACTTATGTCAAAAAAAAAACATAAGAAATATTGCTTTTGAAGGAGTTTTTTATGAAAAAGTAGTAAAATTTATACTAAAAGTTTAGAGATCAAGCTATTTCTCTACTAATTCGATAGGTTTTTAGAAAATTATTTTAAGAAAAAAAGTGATGATTACTGTTAAAAAATTTTTAATATTGCGACCTAACTGGAAAACTGTAATTATAAAACTGAACACAAATGAAAAAGATTCTGATGTTATTTTTGTTTCTCGCGGGTACCTGTATGTATGCCCAAAAGGAAATGCCAAATGTGACAATTAAATCGTCTGATAATAAAAGTTATAACGTAAAGAGTGATTTTGCGGAGAAAGATAAAATCTATGTCTTTTCGTTTTGGGCTACCTGGTGTGCACCTTGTATTAAGGAACTAGATGCTATAAATGAAAAATATTCTGCATGGTCTAAAGAGCTTAATATGGAAGTCATAGCAGTATCTGTAGATGATAGCCGTACTCAAAAAAGAGTAAAACCGTTACTTAATGGTAAAAAGTGGCCTTATCAGGTACTTCTTGATACTAATCAGGACTTAAAGAGGGCTTTAGGTATAGCAAATGTACCATATACTGTAGTTGTGAAAAACAAAAAAGTGGTATATGTACATAATGGTTACAGCCAAGGAGCAGAAGAAGAACTTTATAATAAACTGAAGGAGCTGTAAGCTAATGAAAAAGGCACTATTACTTTTATTACCATTATCGTTATGTACAACATCTGTGTTTGCACAGGAAGATACAGAACAGGAGAAAAAAGATTATGGTAAGGTTTACGGTAGTTTTGAATCTAATTCTCAATGGTATCTTAATGATAAGGAAAGAAACATTGACCATCCTGAAGATCCATTTAGGTCTAATAACTACCTTTATTTAAATTATCAGTATAAAAACTGGACAGCAGGTGTACAGGCAGAGGCATACGAACCTAATGCACTGTTAAACTATAATCCGGGGTTTAAAGGTACTAATGTAGGTATCTACTATTTAAGCTATAAGTCAGAGAAATTTGATGCTACTGCCGGTTATTTTTACGAACAGTTTGGTAGTGGATTACTTTTAAGAGCTTGGGAAGACCGCTCTTTAGGTATCAATACTGCTCTTAGAGGGGGTAGGGTTGTTTATAGACCTAGTGATAATGTTAGGTTAACGGCTCTTTATGGTCAGCAAAGAACAGGTTTTGATGTAGCTAAAGGAAAAATTTATGGTTTTGACTCTGATTTCAATTTAGATAAGCTGCTTTCGTTTGAAGAATCAGATCTTTCCGTGGGGCTTACTTATGTTGGTCGTTATGAGAAAACTTATATTACCAATCCTAATTTTGATGAACTCACCAATGCTTTTGCAGGAAGGGTAAACTTTATTCACGGTTCTTTTTATGCTTCGGGAGAATATAACTACAAGCAAAAAGACGCTGTAGTTGACCTGCAGAATAAAATAAACAACGATTTTATTAAGCCGGGTAGTGCAGTACTACTTAATTTAGGTTACTCTGCAAATGGTTTAGGTATTGATGCTACTTTCAGAAGAATTGAGAATATGAGTTTTCTTTCTGAAAGAGAACCAAGTATTGTAAATGCTGAGTCAACAAGCTTAAACTTTAATGATAAGGTATTAAACTTTGTACCTGCACTTACAAAGCAACACCACTCTAACTTGGCAAATATATATGTATATCAGGCTCAGGCAAAAGTTGATTTTCAGGGAGCTGATATTATGAAAGCTGGCGAAACCGGAGGGCAAATAGATATTTTTTATGATATAGCACCCGAAACTGCTCTTGGTGGTAAATATGGTACTAATATAGGTATTAATGTTTCCAGCTGGTATAATCTGCCGGGTTCATACAGACTGGCACCTTCAGAATATGATACTAAATTTTTTGGCGTAGGTGAGAAATACTATTCTGACTATAATCTTGAAGTAAAGAAAAAACTTTCTGAAAATTGGCATACCGGTTTTTACTATGTAAACCAGTTTTATAATAAACAATGGTTACAAGGAGGTGAAAAGGTTAAAACCAATATAGTTGCTGCTGAGGCGACTTATAACTTCTCGCCGTCAAAATCTATTCGAGTAGAGGGTGAGCATATGTGGGCCGATGCCGATTTTAAAAACTGGGCAGGTGGTACTGTAGAGCTTAACCTTAACGATAAGTATTCGTTTTACGTTTGGGATATAATTAACTATGGTAATGATGATGAGTCAAAAAGAAATCATTACTACAACTTTGGTGGTGCTTATCGTATAGGTGCTTCAAGGCTTGCGGTTAACTATGGTAGGCAACGTGGCGGACTTGTATGTGTAGGTGGTGTGTGTCGTTTTGTGCCCGAAAGTACCGGTTTTTCACTATCGCTTAGTACAGCATTTTAATTTTAAAACTACTATACTTTACATACTTAACTTAAAAAGCCGCTCCGGTTTCCCGGGCGGCTTTTTTCATGGTAAAATATTTAGTTTATTAGTGCGCTCTCATTTTGTCGAAAGTAGTATCCAGTACTTTCTTGATTTTGTCAATGGCTCCGTCTACAGCTTTTTCAACCGTGTTAGAGTGATTTGTAACGGCAACAGGCTGCATGCCTGCAATACGTGCCTCAATGGTACATTTTTTATCTGTATCGCCTTCTTTATGGCTGTTCTCGTCACCTACGTGAACTTCTACTCGGGTTACTTTATCTTCAAAACGTTTTAATGAATCGGCTACTACACCTTTAAAGTAGTCTTTCATTCTTTGGCTTCCTTCAACGTGGTTGTTGGTGTTTATGTTAATTTGCATAATTCTGAAATTTAAGGTTATTTCATTAAAATTATCCGCTTCAAATGTGTTGCGGTCTCTGCAATTTACAAAATTATTGAATAGCTTTTGCAGTGGGTGTTCTAAAAAAAAGCGTTAAAAATTTGGTAGATTATACCGATTGGTATAATTTTGTTTTTTCAATTTGAGGTTAAAATGAGTAAGGCAGATAGAACACGACAGTTTATTATAGAAAAAACGGCACCTATTTTTAACAGGAAGGGTTATGCCGGTACGTCGCTGGCCGATTTAACCGAAGCTACAGGTCTTACTAAAGGTAGTATATATGGTAACTTCAAAAACAAAGATGAAGTTGCTGTGGCTGCTTTTAATTATAATTTCGGATTAATGTCTGATTGGGTTAAGGAACGTATTACTATTGAGCCTGATCCTATTAAGAAACTTAAAGTATACATTACCATTTTTTCAAACTTTACCGAGAATCCTGTTTTGCGCTGGGGATGCCCGGTACTTAACTCGGCTACTGAGGTAGATGATACCCATGTGGAACTGCGCGAAAATGTTGTTGAAGCCATAAGGAAATGGCACAGCAGTATTGTAAGAATTATAAATACCGGTAAAGAACAAGGGAAAATAAATCCTGATGTGGATACCGATTCTTTTGCATGGACATTACTGGCACTTATTGAAGGCGGAGTAATGCTGGTAAAGGTTACCGGAAAAATAAACACCCTTAATGCAGCGATGCGCCATTCCGAAAAAATTATTGATGAATTAGCGATATAAATTTTTTTACCATAAAATATACCAATCGGTATAAAATCAACATAAAATATGAAAGATGTATTTATAGTTGCCGCAAAAAGAACACCTATAGGAGGTTTTTTAGGAAGCCTTTCGGGTTGGGCAGCAACACAATTAGGAAAAACAGCCATAGAGGCTATAATGAACGAAGTTAAATTGCCTGCTGATAAGGTAGAGGCTGTTTACATGGGTAATGTACTTTCTGCAAATTTGGGTCAGTCTCCGGCAAGGCAGGCGGCTGTTTTTGCAGGAATTCCCGCAGAGGCCGATGCTACTACCGTAAACAAAGTGTGCGCATCGGGATTAAAGGCTGTGATTACCGCAGCTCAGCAGGTACAGCTTGGTGTGAATGAAGTGGTTGTAGCAGGGGGTATGGAGAGCATGAGCAATGTGCCGCATTATATAGACGTACGTAAAAGCACGAAACTTGGGCATACTCAGGTTACCGACGGTTTGCTTAAAGACGGTCTTACCGATGTGTATAACGGCTTTCACATGGGTAATGCTGCCGAGATATGTGCAAGGGAATACAAGCTTACCAGGGAGCAACAGGATGATTATGCTTTAAAGTCATACAAAAGGGCAGCGGATGCCTTTAATGCGGGTAAGTTTAGTGATGAGATAATTCCGATTGAGGTTAATGGTAACGTAATTAACAGCGATGAGGATATTTTCAAGCTTATTCCGGAAAAGGTAGCCAGGCTAAAACCTGTTTTTGAGGATGGAGGTACTATAACGGCTGCCAATGCCAGCAACCTTAACGATGGTGCTGCGGCACTGTTATTAGTGACTGAAGAGGTGGTGAAAGAATACAATCTTAAACCGCTTGCAAAGATTAAAGGCTATGCCGATGCTGCACAGGCTCCCGAATGGTTTACCACTTCACCTTCTGTAGCTATACCAAAAGCATTACAGCAGGCAGGGCTTACTAAAGACGATATTGACTATTATGAAATCAATGAGGCTTATGCGGCTGTTATACTAGCCAATGCCAAAATTTTGGATTTGGATATGGAAAAAATAAATGTTTACGGGGGCGGTGTTGCTATGGGGCACCCTATAGGTGCTTCGGGAGCAAGAATAGTGGTTACATTACTTTCCGTCTTAAAACAGGAAGGCGGTAAATATGGAGTAGCAGCTATTTGTAACGGAGGCGGAGGCGCTTCGGCATTAGTAATAGAAAATCTACAGTAAGTATGGATAAAGCAGCAGAGTTTTTAAAACAGTATTTAGGAAAGAAAATAGAGAATTCACCATCGGCATTCATGAACTGGCTTAATCCTGTTATGGTCTCGGTAGAGCCGGGTAGCCTTACGTTTCAGTATACGGTAAGAAAGGAAATGACTAATCCGTTTGGTACTATGCACGGTGGGGTTACAGCCGCTATTATAGACGATGCTATTGGTGCTACGCTTATAAGTCTTGGGGAGCCTTTTTTCCATGTAACTGTTAACCTTGCGATAGATTATTTTGCTCCGGCAAAGGAAGGGGATGAGATTATAGCTATAAGCCACATTATTAAAAAAGGAAAACAGATTGTAAACGCACAGTGTGAGGTTTGGACAGCAAACAAATCCAGGCTACTGGCTAAGGGGTATACTAACCTGATAAAAACAGAAATACCAAAATCATGAGAAGAGTAGCAATAACAGGGCTAGGGGCTATAACTCCACTGGGGAATTCGGTGAAGGAGTTTTGGGATAATATCGTTGCCGGAAAAAGCGGTGCGGGTTCAATCACAAAGTTTGATGCCTCAAAATTCAAAACGCAGTTTGCCTGTGAGGTTAAAGGTTTTGATCCGTTAGAGTATTTTGAAAGGAAAGAAGTAAGAAAGTACGATCTCTTTACGCAATATGCCATAGCCGCTACCGATGAGGCTATAAAGGATGCTAATTTGGATTTTGAAAATATGTCCCGTGAACAGAAGTTTGATATTGGGGTAATATGGGCGTCCGGAAACGGAGGGATAAGCACTTTTGAAGAACAGTTAAGCGAATTCCATTCGGGAGACGGTACACCTCGCTTTAACCCTTACTTCATTCCTAAAATGATCGTGGATATTGCTGCGGGCGTAATATCTATAAGAAACGGACTGCATGGTCCCAATTATGCAACGGTATCGGCATGTGCTTCTTCTAACACGGCTATTATTGCGGCCTATGATGCCATTAGGCTGGGCAGGGCGAGTGTTATGATAGCGGGAGGGAGCGAAGCAGCGCTTACTCCGGCATCAATAGGAGGTTTTAGTGCTTCTCAGGCACTTTCAAAACGCAATGATGATCCTGAAGCAGCCTCAAGACCTTTTGATGCAGATAGGGATGGTTTTGTGGCTGGTGAAGGTGCCGGAGCTATTATACTGGAAGAGTGGGAGCATGCGGTTAACCGTGGTGCGAAAATATATGCCGAACTAGCAGGAGGTGGCATGGCTGCCGATGCCTATCATTTAACAGCTACTCCTGCCGATGGTATAGGTGCGCTGTTAGGGATGCAAAAAGCCCTAAAAGATGCAGGCCTTACCCCTGATGTTATTGATTATGTAAATACACACGCCACGTCAACCCCACTTGGGGATATAAGTGAGCTTGTCGCGGTAAATACCCTTTTTGGTGAACATAAACCTGCCATTAGCGCTACTAAGTCCATGACAGGGCATTTGCTTGGTGCTGCCGGAGCTATAGAAAGTATAATCAGTGTACTGGCGGTGCATAACAATATTATTCCGCCTACTATAAATACCAAAAACATAGATCCTGATATTCCACAGGGGCTCAATATAATTACCGGGAAAGCGGTAAACACCAAAGTAGATTATGTGCTTAACAACACTTTTGGCTTTGGCGGACATACGGCAAGTACCATTTTTAAAAAACCTTATTAATCCTCAAAAAACTTTAAATATGAAAATAACAGGAAATACAATCCTTATAACCGGAGGGAGTGCCGGTATAGGTCTTGAAATGGCAAAAGTATTTGTACAGCAGGGCAACAATGTAATAATAACCGGTAGGGATGCTGCCCGGCTGGAGAGTGCCAAAGTGCAACTGGGTAATGTAACAGCTATTCAGGCAGATGTTACCAGTGCTAAGGATGTAGAGGTGTTAACGGCAAGAATACAGTCAGAATTTCCCGAATTAAATATTCTTATCAATAATGCCGGGAGGGCACTTGTGAATCATTTGGCTGAAGGAAAGACCTATGATATAGCGGTAGATGAAATGACAACCAATTATTTCTCCATACTTCGCCTTACAGATAAACTGCTTCCGTTGCTTAAGGAGCAAAAGGAGTCGGCTATTGTTAACGTATCATCGGTAGTGGCTTATGTGCCTTCGGGTTACCTGCCTACTTACGCAGCTTCAAAAGCAGCATTACACTCATACACTATTTCATTAAGACTGGCATTGAAGGATACTTCGATTAAGGTGTTTGAACTTATGCCTCCTTTGGTTAATACCGAACTTTCTAAAGATATTGGCGGAGCTGAGAACGGTATAGCGCCATCAATAGTGGCAGAAGATGTGCTGGATGCACTGGCAACCAACAGGTTTGAAATACGTACAGGGCAAACTGAAGATTTGTATAGGCTGAGCCTTGCTAATCCGGCAGAAGCACTAAGTATAATGAATCCGGCAACGTAATATTGGTTATATTTTTTTTGATTGTGCGCAGCCACCGTTTTTTAGCGGTGGCTTTTGCTTTTCAGGTAATTATGTTAATATAATCTTTAATGCCTACTATGGGTTTGTGTGTTTTTTTAACTTTATAGGTCACTTTTTAAAATACCCGACCATGAATATCGATACAACACTCCTTAAGTATATTGTTATTAGTATAGCCGGACTGGTAGTTGCCTTCAGCATTATTTTTTACATTCTTAAAAGAGTGGGCAAGGATCCTCGTAATATATTGCCTGTGAATTTTGCTAACCGAATTAAAATTCCGCTAATCATATTTATTTCGGCACTGGCGCTACGCATTGGTGTGGCAAGCAGTGTGTTTAATGGAAACGCTTCAAAAATAATAGGGCATATAGGTACGTTGCTTTTTATACTGAGTATTACCTGGTTTCTTATCATTTTTATAAAGGTGCTCAAAACGGCACTGGTGCGCCGGTATGATATTTCGGCTTCCGATAATCTTGCTGCCCGTAGGGTATATACACAGTTTACCATACTGGAAAGAGTAGTTGTGTTTCTTATTGTGGTATGTGCCATTGGGGTGGCGCTTATGAGTTTTGAAAGCATACGTTCGGTTGGGGTTAGTTTTTTAACCTCGGCTGGTATAGCGGGGATTATTATAGGTTTTTCGGCACAAAAGGCACTGGGTACACTACTGGCAGGTATACAAATAGCACTTACACAACCAATACGTCTGGACGATGTGGTTATCGTGGAAGGCGAATGGGGTAAGATTGAAGAGATAACGCTTACTTATGTGGTGGTGAAAATTTGGGATAAGCGCAGGCTGGTAGTTCCTACCACTTATTTTATTGAGAAACCGTTCCAAAACTGGACCCGCAATTCGGCAGAGATACTGGGCACAGTTTTCATTTATACCGACTTTAAGGTGGAAGTGGATAAGGTTAGGGAAGAGCTTACAAGATTGCTGGAAGGATCTAACCTTTGGGACGGGCAGGTAAATGTATTGCAGGTAACCGATGCCCGTGAAAAAGTGATGGAACTGCGCGCACTTATGAGCTCCAGTGATTCTTCCATATCATGGGATTTAAGAGTGTATGTAAGGGAAAAACTGATTGAGTTTATCCAAAAGAATTATCCCGACAGTTTACCTTTTACAAGGGTTACACTGAAAGAAGGTATAAAGGATAAAGAAACAGAACCGACAGGAATAAATGAACAATAAAAAAGCCCCTTTAAAGGGGCTTTTGTTTTTATAAATCTACAGTTACTAATTGTAAAGTTTCACGGCTTAACTGGCGCACCAAAACTTCTTTGTTTTCGGTAACGGCATCGGCCGACTTGTCGTCAAAGTGACGGATGGTATAAAGGGAAACATCCTCATTATAAGTCACCTTGAATTTTTTGGAAAGTATCGTTTTAAGTTCGTTAAAGTTGTTGAACTTATCATCTACACATACCGAGAAGCTGATAGCAGAGTTCTGGATAAGGTGTACTTTCATTTTGTATTTGTGCAGCAGGCTGAATATCTCACTGATGTTTTCTTCCATAATGAAAGAGAAATCAAGTGATGAAAGTGATATAAGCAGCTGTCCTTTTTTTACGATAAAGCATGAAGTTTGCGGCTCAAGATCAGATCCCTTACTAACGCTTGTTCCCGGTAATAACGGGTTAATAAACGATTTTACGTATAACGGGATTTCTTTTCTTTGAAGCGGCTGTAATGTTTTAGGGTGAATAACCGATGCTCCGTAAAACGCAAGCTCAATAGCTTCACGGTAAGAGATTTGGTTAAGCAGCACCGTATTGTCAAAATACCTTGGGTCGGCATTAAGTACACCCGGTACATCTTTCCATATGGTTACGCTTTCGGCATTAAGGCAGTAAGCAAAAATGGCAGCACTATAGTCAGACCCTTCTCTTCCAAGGGTAGTAGTAAAACTGTTCTCGTCAGATCCCAAGAAACCCTGTGTAATATTAAGGGTTTTCTTTTTAATACCTTTTTTAATGTTTTGCTGTGTCTGTTCCCAGTCTACAACAGCATCACGGTAAGTATTGTCTGTTTTGATAAACTCCCTTACGTCTACCCACTGGTTTTTAAGTCCGCGGTAGTTAAAGTAGTGGCTTACCAGTGTAGTGGAGATAAGCTCTCCCATACTCACTATCTGATCGTAAACAAAGTTATAGTTAGGCGATTTGTTATGCTCAAGGAAATACTCAAGATCACCAAAAAGGCTGTTGATGGCAGCAAAAACCGCATGGTTTTCTTCGTCAAACAGGTCAAGTAGTATCTGGTTATGGTATTTTTTAACGTCCTGTATGGATGATTTAAGCTCAGGAGATTTATCAAAATAGTTCTTGGTAACAACCTCCATGGCATTAGTTGTTTTACCCATAGCAGAAATAACAACAAGCACATCCTCGTGCCCTACTTTCTGCAAAACATCATACACGTTTTTAATACCGTCGGCATCCTTTACCGATGCTCCTCCAAATTTAAATACTCTCATAAATTAAGTGTAAACTTTGTAATTCCTTCTTCGTCCATTTGCACTGTTAACCAGTCCTGAAAAACCGTAGCCCCCGATCGTTCGTAGAAATCAATCGCATGCTGGTTCCAGTTTAGTACAGCCCATTCAATGCGGCGCACGCCTTCCTGTTTGCCAAACTTTATAACCTCTTTATAAAGAGCGCTTCCGGCGCCTGTGCCTCTGTAGGCTTCCTTAACTATAAGATCTTCCAGGTGTATGGTTTTTCCTTTCCAGGTAGAATAGCGGTAATAAAACAGGGCCATCCCTATAATCTCGTTGTCTTTTTCGGCAACAAAGGTTTTAAATAAAGGATTAGGGCCAAATCCGTCCTGTTCCAGTTCATCAACAGTTACCACAACCGCATCGGGTTCATTTTCAAAAACAGCAAGTTCTTTAATAAGTTCCAGCGCGGCCGGCATGTCTTCTTTCTTTCCTTTTCGAATAACCATAAGCAAAATTTGGGGCAAAAATACATTCTATTTAGCTATCTCAGAATAAATTATTATCATTTCACAAAAATATCGATATTTGTGCCCTCAACACAACTACAACGTTATAGTAATGGAAGAACGCAACAAGACACTGGGAGAGTTTATTATTGAAAAGCAGGAAGAGTTTATGTACTCTTCGGGCGAGCTGTCAAGGCTTATTAACTCTATTCGATTAGCTGCTAAAGTGGTTAATTATAAGGTAAATAAGGCTGGGCTTGTAGATATAGTAGGCGCTTTTGGTGAACAGAATGTACAGGGAGAAGACCAGCAAAAACTGGATGTGTATGCAAACGAAACGTTTATGCAAACACTAATAAACCGCGAAATTGTTTGTGGTATCGCATCTGAAGAGAATGATGACTTTATCACAATTAAGGGTAAAGATGGGCTGCATAATAACAAATATGTAGTGCTTATGGATCCGTTAGACGGTTCGTCTAACATTGATGTGAACGTATCTGTAGGTACAATCTTCTCTGTTTTCAGGAGGGTAACACCTGTAGGTACACCGGTAACCAAGGAAGATTTTCTTCAGCCGGGGGTAAACCAGGTTGCTGCCGGGTATGTTATATACGGTACTTCTACCATGCTGGTATATACTACCGGTCACGGAGTAAACGGTTTTACGCTTAACCCTGCTATTGGTACTTTTTACCTGTCGCACCCTAATATGCAGTTCCCTAAAGACGGACATATCTACTCTATTAACGAAGGGAACTATGTACACTTCCCGCAGGGGGTTAAGGATTATATTAAGTACTGCCAGACTGAGGAAGGTGACAGGCCTTATACTTCAAGGTATATAGGTAGCCTGGTGTCAGACATTCACCGTAATATGATTAAGGGTGGTATTTATATTTACCCTACCAGCTCTAAGTCGCCAAAAGGTAAGTTAAGGTTACTTTATGAGTGTAACCCTATGGCGTTTATTGCAGAGCAGGCGGGAGGTAAAGCTTCAGACGGTTTTAACAGGATTATGGAAATCCAGCCAACCGAACTGCACCAACGTGTTCCGTTCTTCTGCGGAAGCGAGAACATGGTTGATAAGGCAAATGAGTTTATGAAGAAATATCAGTAATAAAAAAAAGCCCCGATATCGGGGCTTTTTTTTATTTATTCATGTGTTGCATTTCGTAAAGGAAAGTGTCAAGGTCTACGTTTAATACTAAAAGCGAAAGTGCTTTGTCTACAATGTATTTTACGTTTCCTGGTGTAAAGCCTAGGGCAAGGGCAAAACGGGTAAGTATTTCTTTTTGTTTTGGTCCCAGTATGTGATCAGCATATACCATTCTTGACAGGTCGTATAAACGCTCCAGCCTGTGTACGTGTAGGTATGGAGGGTTAATAGGATATTTTAACGGGTTTGCCATTATCTCAAGATATTCCTCTTCTGAAATTTCAAGTTGTTTGGCAAGTTTGTCAAGAAACGCTTTTTCTTCAGAACTCACGTGACCGTTTTCCATTGCTACTCTTACAATAGCCGAAAAGTGTCCTTTGTTTCTGTTCTTAAAGCCGCTATCAAATAAATCTGAAATAGACATAATTTCTATATGTTATAAATTTTCGGCAAATATAATTCTATATTTTATGTCGGGAGTGATTTTTTAAAAGTTTTTGACAATATTATGTCTTAATCGCGTTTTTCCAGTAAGGTATTTTGTAAAAATTGATGTAAGTTTACAGCTTGCAAATACTGAATCTATATTATGTCGGAATTTCAATTATACTTTCAGCAGGGGCTTTACCATGTGCTGGATATCAACGCTTATGACCACGTACTTTTTATTGTGGCCCTAACCGTGCCTTATGTTTTTAAGGACTGGAAAAACGTATTGTTGCTGGTAACGCTGTTTACCATAGGGCACAGTATGTCGCTTATACTTGCTGTTTATGATATTATATCGGTAAAATCAAGTTTGGTGGAATTTCTTATTCCGGTCACCATTTTTATAACGGCAGTGTATAATATTTTCCGGGCCAATAAATCGGGTAAAAAGGACAGTGTGAACTTCCTGGTCTTTACCACCCTGTTTTTCGGTATAATACACGGTCTTGGTTTTTCAAGTTACTTTAAAATGCTTGTAGCAAATAATAGTGGTGACAAACTGGTTCCGTTAATGGAATTTGCACTGGGTATAGAGGTAGCTCAGGTAATAATAGTACTTGTTGTACTGGTGTTGTCGTGGGCGGTACAAACCTTTTTACGCTTTACTCTTAGGGACTGGATACTGGTTACCTGTTCGTTTGTGGCGGGGGTAGTGGTACCTATGATAATTCATAACCGTATCTGGTAAATAATTAGCATAATAAATTAAGTGAAAAAGCTTAAATTTGAATGTAGGCTTGGATAATGAAGGATAAAAAACTCAATAAATACGATAAGGCTTATTTAAGAATAGCCAGAGAATGGGGACAGCTGTCTTATTGCGTCAGGAAAAAAGTTGGTGCAATTATTGTAAAAGACAGAATGATAATATCTGACGGATATAACGGTACCCCATCGGGCTTTGAGAATTGTTGTGAAGATGACGAAGGCCTAACAAAATGGTATGTACTGCATGCCGAAGCAAATGCAATATTAAAAGTAGCACGTTCAACACAATCGTGTGAGGGGGCTACACTTTACATAACCATGTCTCCCTGTAAGGACTGTAGTAAGCTAATACATCAGTCGGGTATTAAAAGAGTGGTGTACCAAAGCAGTTATAAAGATAATTCGGGTATCGACTTTTTAATGAGGGCAGGGGTAGAAGTGGTACATGTAGAGGATTTAGATACAGAATAATATGGAAAACGGAGATATCAGGCCGAAAAACAATCAGGTAAATAAAATTTACCTGCCTATCATAATCGCAATAGCCCTGGCGGCAGGAGTGATTATGGGTAACTTTTTTAATGTGTTCTCCGGAAACCGAACATTTATTTCCAAAAGCTCCCATAAAAACAAGCTTAACAGGCTTATGGATTTTATTGAGAGCGACTATGTGGATAATGTAAATACCGACTCTATTGTAGATCTTACCGTAAACAACATACTGGAAAAACTGGATCCGCATTCGGTGTATATTGCTAAAGAAGATATGCAGCAGGTAGCCCAAAGCATGAAGGGTGACTTTGTGGGTATAGGGGTTAACTTTTATATGTATAAAGATTCTGTTGCTATTATTAAGCCGGTGCCTCAGGGACCGTCTGATAAGGCAGGTATAAAAGCCGGAGACCGTATACTTTTTGCAGGTAACGATCAGCTTTATGGCAGAAAATTACCTAACGACAGCCTTTTCTCTAAGCTTAAAGGGGAGGAAGGATCATCTATAGAACTTACCGTTTATCGTAAAACCGAAGGTAAGCAGTTTAAAGTAAATGTGGTTAGGGATATAATACCTATAAAAAGCGTAGATGCTGCAGTGTTGCTAGATAATAAAACAGGCTACATAAAAATTAACCGTTTTGCCGAAACTACTTATCAGGAATTTCATAAGGCATTACTTGATTTAAAAAGTCAGGGAGCAGAATCGCTTATGATTGACTTAAGAGATAATGGTGGCGGCTATCTTGAAATGGCGGTTGATATTGCCGATGATCTTTTACAGGATGATTTGGTAATAGTAAAAACAAAGAATAAAAAAGATAGGGAAGATATTACCTATTCTACCGATAAGGGTGACTTTGAAAATGGTAAACTGTATTTACTGATAAATGAAAACAGTGCATCGGCAAGTGAAATATTAGCCGGAGCTATTCAGGATAATGACAGGGGGACTATTGTAGGTCGCCGTTCGTTTGGTAAAGGGCTAGTGCAGCGCGAAATGCCTTTAGGAGACGGTTCGGCAGTGCGATTAACAGTTGCCCGTTACTATACGCCATCGGGCAGATCTATACAACGTAGTTATGCGCATGGTGGCGATGAATATTTTAATGATTTTTCTAAACGCTATGAAAGCGGAGAGCTTTATGCTGCCGACAGTATTAAAATTGCCGATACTCTAAAGTATAAAACTCTTAAAGGACGTACTGTTTATGGTGGCGGAGGTATAATTCCTGATTTGTTTGTGCCTATGGAAGGTAAACACGGAGATGAAGGAGTAAGTATGATAATGCAGTCGGGGTTTGTAAGCTATTTTGTTTTTGAAGAGCTGGACAAGCAAAGAAAAGAGTTTAGCTTTCTTAATGAGAAAGAAGTTGCCGATAAGGTTTTGAATACTGATAAGTATTATGCTCACTTTGCAAAATATATTTCTGCTAACGGACTTATATTTGATTTGGCTAAGCACAAGCAAAGGGTTAAGTTTTATATCGCTGCCGAGTTTGTAAAGCAGTTAATAGGTGATAGTGCTTATTATAAAATGGTACTGGGAGAAGATAATATGATAAAAGCCGTACTGGCTGATGAGAAAAAATAATTCCCGGCCCTACGGCTTTTAATCTGTTGAAATTACCTGTTATTATTTTACCCGTGTGCTGTCGTGATGTTGCGACGGGATTCCGTTATTCCATAATGTAAGGATGTCTGTACCTACAGATGCGCCACTTCCGGCAGCGATAGAAAGCTGACTTCTCCATCCGGCAAGTGTTCCTGCTGCATAAATACCTTCGGCTACCAAGTGGTCATCATTTTTAAGCTGTATCCTGTTTTTCTCAGGCATCGCTTTTTTATGTGGTATAACATATTCCGTAAGACCTTCGATGGCAAAAGTATTAGCCGATCCTATGGCAACCACTATAATTTTTGTGTTGTAGGTATTTTTGTTTGTAGTAACTGTAAAGTTTCCGGCTTCACCCTCTACTTTAATAACCTTTTCTTTTTCAATCTGCTCCACATCAGGGTAGGCGCTATGCAGGTGCTCAAGGCTTTCTTCCATAATCTCCTTACCCAGTTTTCCCTGTGGTATTCCGTAAGCATTGTTGAATAATGCATCCTGTAATGCCGATGCTTTCTGGTGGGTAAATATTCCTATTTTTTTGCCCTGTGCATAAGGCTTGTTTAGGGCAGAGCCCAATATAAGTGCGCAGGATACTCCGGATACCCCTCCGCCAATAATTAAAACGTCAAACATGCTTTTTCCCTTATCTTGTTTTTTCTTCAATACTTTTAGCCATCTTAAATATAAGAAGGATGCAAACGGCACAAAGTGATGCTACAATCCCTATAAGGGCTATAAGACTGTTGCCTTCTAAAAGATTACTGAAATCAAGTAAGGTGATGTTAAATATAATTATGGCAACTGCAATTGCCAGTAGTGTGTAAATTAAAATTTTCATTCTATTAAATCTTAAATAGTTACAACCTGATTTAATTAAAACTTAGGTTGTGAATGTAATAAATATATAACTAAGCGAATAATCCTTTAACATTAGCAGCAAATAATTTAACAGCTATCGCTAAAAGTATCACTCCAAAAATCTTACGGATAACACCAAGGCCGTTTTCTCCCAAAAGCCTTTCTATTTTTGCAGAGGCTTTTAGTACTATATATACTACCAGTATATTGATAACTATGGCTATTATGATGTTTATTTTTTCATATTCGGCACGCAAGGATAATATGGTGGTCATGGTACCTGCTCCTGCAATAAGCGGGAAAGCAATGGGTACTATGGATGCTGTGTTGGGATTATCTTCCTTATACAGGCGTATGCCCAATATCATTTCCAGCGCCAGGAAAAACAGTACAAACGAACCGGCTACGGCAAACGAGCTGGCATCTATACCTATAAGTTTAAGTATTTCTTCTCCCACAAATAGAAAGGCAATCATGATTATGGCAGCAACCAGGGCTGCTTTTTCCGACTGTATGTGTCCTACTTTATTACGAAGGTCTACTATAATAGGTACACTGCCTATAATGTCTATAACCGCAAAAAGCACCATGCTTATGGTGAAGATTTCTTTCCAGTCAAATCCCATTTTCGTTTGTTTTTAAGAATTAACAAAAGTATTAATAATAAACCGATATATAGTTAAAATTTTCTAAGTGCCGTTTTGGGTGAGTAACACAGCTAAACTTTGATTATCTTTGCGGCATGTTTCAACTGGGTAAAACAATAGTGTCTGAGGACATTTTAGAGAAAGAATTTGTGTGCAACTTAACGGCATGCAAGGGAGCTTGTTGTGTAGACGGAGATGCAGGTGCTCCATTAAGTGAAGAGGAAACAAAGATACTGGAGGAAATTTATCCGAAGGTTAAGCCTTTTTTAAGAAAAGAAGGTATTGAAGCTATAGAGGCTAAGGGAGTATGGGTAACCGGTACCGATGGTGACCTGGAAACCCCACTTATAGATAATAAAGATTGTGCCTACGTTATTTTTGACGGCGATACTGCACTTTGCGGTATTGAGCAGGCATATAACGAAGGGATTGTAAGCTGGAAAAAACCGGTTTCATGTCATTTATACCCTGTTCGTGTAAAAGATTTTACAGAGTTTGCGGCGGTTAACTACGACCGCTGGGATATATGTAACCCTGCCTGTGCTTTAGGTAAGGAACTTGAAGTTCCGGTTTACAAATTTGTAAAGGAAGCACTGGTAAGAAGGTTTGGTGCCGATTGGTATGCCGAACTTGAAAAGGTGGCAGAGGATTTAAAGGACGACCCTTCTCCAAGAAGGCGTTAAAATGCTTTAAAAACCGCGTCAATTGCGGGAAAACCGCAAAATAATTCGTAAATTTATTTTTATGCAATATGTTCGCAATCAATACGTTGCGAATGTGATTTTTATTGCCTGTTAAAATTGGGGTTGTTAAAAACTCTGCCCGATTGTGAATAAGTTTGCCTTTCATTTATTGATACAAATGCCAATCTTTGTATTACCGCTTTACCAAAAAAATCATTTTTATAATACCATAAAAGTCAAAAAGATATGTCTGCAGTAGAACCAATTTTACAAGAAAACAAGAATCGATTTGTAATTTTCCCGATAAAACACCACGATATTTGGGATTGGTACAAGAAAATGGAGGCTAGTTTCTGGACGGCAGAAGAGATCGATTTACATCAGGATCTTACCGATTGGAATACTAAGCTTAATGATGATGAAAAATACTTTATAAAGCACATATTAGCATTCTTTGCGGCTTCTGATGGTATTGTTAACGAAAATCTTGCTGAAAACTTTGTAAACGAGGTTCAGTATGCTGAAGCGAAGTTTTTTTACGGTTTCCAAATCATGATGGAAAACATCCATAGTGAAACCTATTCTCTTCTTATTGATACTTATGTAAAGGATGATGCAGAGAAAAATCAGCTTTTCCATGCCATTGAAGTATTCCCTGCGATTAAGAAAAAAGCAGAGTGGGCACTTAAATGGATAGAGTCTGATTCGTTTGCAGAAAGACTTATCGCGTTTGCAGCTGTAGAGGGTATTTTCTTCTCGGGTGCATTCTGTTCTATATTTTGGCTTAAAAAACGCGGTTTAATGCCGGGACTAACCTTCTCTAATGAGCTTATCTCGAGAGACGAAGGTGTGCACTGTGACTTTGCGGTTCACCTGCACAACAACCACCTTGTAAACAAGGTTTCTAAAGAAAGAATTAAAGAAATCATTATGGATGCATTAACCATAGAGAGAGAGTTTATTACCGAATCACTTCCTGTAAGTCTTATCGGTATGAACGCTACCTTAATGACGCAGTACCTTGAGTTTGTTACCGACAGGCTTTTAGTAGAGCTTGGTTGTGAAAAACAATTCAACTCTGGTAACCCGTTTGATTTTATGGATATGATTTCACTTCAGGGTAAAACAAACTTCTTTGAGAAAAGGGTTTCTGAATATCAGAAAGCCGGTGTAATTAATAAGGATACCGATTCTCAGAAAATTAGTTTTGACGCTGACTTTTAATAAAAATATACCCCAACTAACTGAAACGGGCGTCGTGTACGCCCAATGTATTAACCCCTAAATTGTTGCCTTATGAATGTAGTAAAAAGAGATGGCCGCAGAGAGCCGGTAATGTTTGACAAGATCACGGACAGAATAAGGATATTATGCTACGAGCTTAATGAATTAGTCGATCCGGTAAAGGTAGCTATGCGTGTTATCGAAGGTTTATATGATGGTGTAAACACATCTGAACTGGATAACCTGGCGGCTGAAACTGCTGCTTCGATGACCACCACGCATCCTGATTATGCTCAGCTGGCAGCGCGTATTGCGGTGTCTAACCTGCATAAAAATACCAAAAAATCGTTCTCGGAAACGATGCACGATATGTATAACTATGTTAACCCAAGAACCGGTCAGGCTTCCCCACTTCTGTCAGACGAGGTTTATGAGGTAATCATGGCAAATGCTGAGGTTTTAGATTCAACCATTATTTACAACAGGGATTTTAACTACGATTATTTCGGGTTTAAAACCCTAGAGCGTTCTTACCTGCTTAAAATAAACGGTAAGATTGTAGAGAGACCGCAACACATGCTTATGAGGGTGTCTATTGGTATCCATATAGATGATATCGAGGCAGCTATTGAGACGTATGAACTTATGTCTAAAAAGTTCTTTACGCATGCAACTCCTACATTATTTAACTCTGGTACACCAAAACCGCAAATGTCTTCATGCTTCCTGTTAACCATGCGTGATGATAGTATTGACGGTATTTATGATACATTAAAGCAAACTGCTAAGATATCGCAGTCTGCAGGAGGTATTGGTCTTTCTATTCACAATGTAAGAGCTACAGGTTCATACATTCGTGGTACAAACGGTACTTCAAACGGTATTGTGCCTATGCTTCGTGTGTTTAACGACACTGCCCGTTATGTAGACCAGGGTGGCGGTAAGCGTAAAGGTAGCTTTGCTGTATATATTGAAACATGGCATGCTGATATTTTTGACTTCCTTGATCTTAAAAAGAATCACGGTAAGGAAGAAATGCGTGCTAGGGATTTATTCTATGCCATGTGGACATCTGACCTTTTCATGAAACGTGTTGAGGAAGATGCTAAATGGACATTAATGTGTCCTAACGAATGCCCGGGACTTTATGATGTGTATGGTGAAGAGTTTGAGAAAATGTACGAATCATACGAAGCTGCCGGTAAAGGAAGAAAAACAATCAAAGCACGTGAGCTTTGGGAAAAAATACTTGAATCTCAAATTGAGACAGGTACACCATACATGCTTTACAAAGATGCGGCTAACAGAAAGTCAAACCAGAAAAACCTGGGTACTATCCGTTCTTCAAACCTTTGTACAGAGATTATGGAGTATACTGCTGCCGATGAGGTTGCGGTTTGTAACCTTGCTTCTATCTCATTACCAATGTTTGTGGAAGACGGTAAGTTTAACCACGATTACCTGTATGACGTAACCAAACGTGTAACACGTAACCTTAACAAGGTAATTGACAGGAATTACTACCCGGTACCTGAGGCAGAAAACTCTAATATGCGCCACCGTCCGGTAGGGCTGGGTGTACAGGGTCTTGCAGATGCTTTCATCATGATGCGTATGCCGTTTACAAGTGATGAGGCTAAAAAAGCAAACCAGGAGATTTTTGAAACTATTTACTTTGCGGCAGTAACTGCTTCTATGGAAATGGCAAAAGAAGAAGGACCATACTCAACTTTTGAAGGTTCTCCAATTTCTCAGGGTGAGTTCCAGTACAACCTTTGGGGCTTAAAAGATGAAGAACTAAGCGGTCGTTGGGACTGGGCTTCTTTAAGAAAAGAAGTTATGGAGCACGGTGTGAGAAACTCACTGTTAATGGCACCAATGCCTACAGCTTCAACTTCTCAGATATTAGGAAACAACGAAGCGTTTGAACCTTATACTTCTAACATCTATACCAGAAGGGTACTTTCGGGTGAGTTTATCGTAGTAAACAAACACCTTCTTGAAGACCTTGTAAAACTGGGTATATGGAACGAAGAACTTAAGCAGGAGCTTATGAGAGCTAACGGTTCTATTCAGCATATTGACATTATTCCTCAGGATATAAAAGACCTTTACAAAACGGTTTGGGAAATGAGTATGAAAGACATCATTGATATGTCTCGCCAAAGAGGTTACTTTATTGACCAATCGCAGTCGCTTAACCTGTTTATGGAAAATGCAACGTTTTCAAAGCTAACGTCAATGCACTTCTATGCATGGAAGAGCGGACTTAAAACAGGTATGTACTACTTAAGAACTAAGAGTGCTGTTGATGCTATTAAGTTTACACTTAATAACGAGAAAAAAGCAGAACCTGTTGCGGCTACAGCTAATGCTTCGGGAGAATCAGAAGCAATGTCGGTTACAGAATTTCAGGCAATGATTGAGCGTTCCCGTAATGCTGAGCCGGACGATTGTGAAATGTGCGGATCGTAATTGACTGCAAAACATAAATAATAAATCAGGTAAGGAGCAGTAATGCTCCTTATTTGGTTAAACAACAAATGTGATTTTTAAAACCAATACCAACCAATTATGTATAAAATAGATACTATTGATGTTACTCATGAAATGATTGCCGGTAAAGGCAAGAGATTTGGGAATTATATAATAGACATCCTCTTACGGTATGTTGTATTTTTAGGTTTGGGGGTCTTTGCTGGGCTACTGTATAATTTTGGGTACGACTCTTTATACTTAAGGGTAATTGAAATGAGTAAATTAGAAGAGTTGGCGTATGGTTATCTGTTTCTTTTTGTTTATTATGTAGTTTTTGAGAGTATTTTCCAAAGGACATTAGGTAAATATATTACAGGAACTATGGTTGTTATGGAAGATGGGTCTAAGCCTTCATTTAAGGTAATTCTTTTAAGGTCTTTATGCAGGATGATACCTTTTGACCCTTTTTCTTTTCTTTCAGACAAACCAAGAGGTTGGCATGATAGTTTGGTGAATACTTATGTTGTTGATGTTAAAGTTTATAAAGCAGCATTGGAACTTAGAAACTCTTTTGAGGAGATAGGCTCTAATCAGTAATCATTTTAAAATAAATAATAAAAGATATGTCAAAAGACAAAAAGGATATTTATACCGGAATCATTGAGAAAGACGAAGAAGGAAACTTTTTTTGTGGAGAGTACCTGTTAGATTATAAGCGTGTAACTGCCGAATTTAAACTGGGCGATAAAGTAAGTATCAGGTCGGTTATTGAGAATCCAAGCGATAAGAGCTACGACAAGTATCCTAAAAAGTCGAAGGATTTCTTTTTGTTTAATAATAAAAAATAAGGGGCAATCCCTCATTAGTTATGGCTACAATGATGCAGTGGGAACAGTTACTGTCGCTTAAAAGGCAGGGTGATACCAGTAAGCGTCTCCGCAGGGAGCAGGATGATACGCGTTTGGGCTTTGAAGTAGATTATGACCGTATAATATTCTCATCGACTTTTAGAAGCCTACAGGATAAAACACAGGTTATACCACTTTCCAAAACCGATTTTGTGCACACCAGGCTTACCCATAGTCTTGAGGTTTCGGTTGTAGGGCGTTCTTTGGGAAGGCTTGTAGGTAAAAAAATTATCGAAAAGCATCCGTACCTCCAGGATACACACGGTTACCAAATGAATGATTTTGGGGCAATTGTGGCTGCTGCTGCACTGGCTCACGATATAGGTAACCCTCCGTTTGGACACTCGGGTGAAAAAGCAATAGGAGAGTATTTTAAAACCGGTAAGGGGCAGCAGTATAAAAGTGATCTTACCGATAAGGAATGGCAGGACCTGATAGATTTTGAAGGTAATGCAAACGGTTTTAACCTGCTTTCGGCTTCAAGGCCGGGTATTGAGGGCGGACTGCGTATTTCCTATGCGACACTGGGTGCGTTTATGAAGTATCCTAAGGAGTCACTACCTAAAAAACCTACAGCTAATATAGCTGATAAAAAATACGGTTTCTTTCAAACCGATAAAGACTTTTTTCAGGATGTGGCAAAAGAGCTTGGACTGATTCCGAATAAAACAGGGAATGATATAGGTTTTGAGCGCCATCCGCTGGCTTATCTTGTAGAGGCTGCCGATGATATATGTTACACCATTATCGACTTTGAAGATGGTATTAACCTTGGGCTTATACCTGAAGAGTTTGCACTGGAGTATCTTATCAAACTGGTAAAAGGTAGTATTGATGTGGCTAAATACAATACACTCGTGACTAAAGAAGACAGGATAAGTTACCTGCGTGCCTTGGCGATTAGCAGCCTGATTAATGATGCTGTTAATGTGTTTGTAGAAAACGAGGAGAAAATACTGAAAGGTGAATATCCTTATGCTTTAACCGATCAGGGTAAGTACACAGCACAAATGAAGGATATCATTGATCTTAGTATTAAAAATATTTACCAGAGCCGTGAGGTGGTAGAAAAAGAAATAATAGGGTATCGTATTATCAATACGCTGCTGGATACCTTCTGTACAGCCTATAACAATAAGTTTGACGGCACGGAAAGTAACTACGATAAGTTGGTTTTAAAAATGCTTCCTGAAAGGTTTATTACAGATAAAATGAACCTGTATGACAGGCTGTTGCATATATGCCACTTTGTATCTACACTAACAGATGGTAAGGCATTGTTGTTATACAATACCATTACCGGAAATACAAAAGCCTAAAGGTATTTAGAAAGTATAGCTAAGGCCTACACCCAGTAGTTGCTTTAGCTGTATTTTCGGACCTTTTGCCACTACAACGCCATCAATCTCTTCGGTGGCTTTAATATCATCGTCATAAATAAGGTGTGTGCCTATATTGGCCTTTACATACTCATTTACGGTCATATCCAGTTGGAGCTGCCAGTCCACATCCACATTACCAAACTTATTAATATAATCGGTATAAAGTGTAAGTCGCTGGTCCATCATGATGTTTTTAAACACCTGTCTTTTAAACTGTCCGGTTAATAATATACCTACCTCAGTGCGTGAGTTTTTACCAGATCTTATAAGGTTTCCTAACTCGTCATATATAGCTTTGTCCACACCAAAAGCTCCTTTGTTGGCAAGGGTTTGGTTAAGTACTAAAGTAGTCTTGTTAGTAAGCGGAGAAAGATAAACGGTTAAACCAAGGTCTTTCCTTTTATATTCAGAACCCACCCCGAGAAAGATATATGCAGGAGAAAATGGTCCCGAAATCTCATCAGTAGTGTTAGGATAAGCATAACCGTTAGCAAACTGTGTGGTGAAAGTAAACTTGGCACTATAATACCAGTTGGAAATGGTGTCTTTCCTGTAGCCAAAAGTAGAGTTTAGCTGAATTTTATCGTCAGTTTTACGAACCTCCTGTCCTTCCTGGCTGTTCAGGCCATAGCGAAGTATAAGCTCGTTTGCCCAGTTTACGTTCTTCTTAGTGTAATTTCGGGAAAATTCACCTTTAACTACCCCCGAAATAGCATTGTTACCACCTACACTCCAGTTGATAAATGCTACCTGATTAATGTCCAGTCCCAGCTTATTGTTCTTTTCCCAATAAGTTATGGAATCGGGCAGTGTAGTGGTTATTATAACCTGCGAATAAATTTTTGAGCTTGTAATTAAAATAAATAATACTGTAATAACTGTTTTAATCCTCATTTTTTCTATTTGGGGTATTAAAAGGTGCGGTGCAAAAATCGAAAATTTTAATAAGCTGAAAAAATATCTATTAAGCTTTTAACGTCAATGCCGCAGTAATGTTGTAAACGGTTTATGCTTCCATGTTCAATAAATTCATCCGGAATGCCTAATGTAATAATTTTATTACAATAATTATGCTTTGCAGCAAAATCGGACGCAATGCTTCCAAATCCTCCAATTATTGTGCCGTCTTCTATGGTAATAACCGTTTTATGTGTAGAAAATATTGCGTGTAATGTTTCCTCATCTATGGGTTTAATATAACCAAAGTGATAATGGGAAAATAGCCTTGAATTGTCTACTTCGCTTAGTGCTTTGGTTATGTTATTACCTATAGCTCCTGTAGATACTATGGCTACTTCACTGCCCTGTTGCAGTAGTCTCGCTTTGCCGAAAGGAATGCTTTCAAAAGGCAATTGCCAGTTGGTGCTTTCACCACGCCCACGCGGGTAACGGATGGCTATAGGTCGTTCTATACCCAGTTGTGTTGTGTAAAGTATGTTGCGTAATTCTTTTTCGTTAAGCGGAGCAAAAATATCAAGGTTGGGAATGCAGTTAAGGTAGGCAATGTCGAAAACCCCGTGGTGAGTTGCCCCGTCTTCCCCAACTAATCCTGCCCTGTCCAGACAAAAAATTACCGGTAGGTTTTGCAGTGCCACATCGTGTATTACCTGATCGTATGCCCTTTGCAGGAAGGTAGAATAAATATTGCAGTACACTGTCATTCCCTGTGTAGCCATACCGGCGGCAAGGGTTACGGCATGTTGTTCGGCAATACCTACATCAATAGCCCTGTTTGGGAAGGCTTCCATCATAAACTTCATGGAACTACCCGATGGCATAGCGGGTGTAATACCTATTATCTTTTCGTTTTTCTCTGCCAGTTCGGTAAGGGTAAGCCCAAATACATCCTGATATTTAGGCGGCAGGTTTTCATCGGTAACTTTTAGGATCTCTCCGGTAACTTTATCAAATTTTCCGGGAGCATGGTATTTCACCTGGTCCTCTTCGGCTTTTTTGAGGCCTTTACCTTTTGTGGTTATAATGTGAAGGAAACGAGGTCCTTTTTTGTTTTTAAGGCGTTGCAGCTCTTTAGTAAGGGCTGGCAGGTCGTGCCCGTCTATAGGTCCTGAATAGTCAAAATTCAGGGATTTTATCATATTGTTCTGGCGTGGGTTCTTTCCTTCCTTAACCTGTGTAAGATAGTGTTTTAATGCTCCTACGCTAGGGTCTATCCCTATGGCATTGTCGTTTAGTATGACCAGTAGGTTGGCATCGGTTACCCCGGCATGGTTAAGCCCTTCAAATGCCATGCCCGATGCGATGGAGGCATCCCCAATCACGGCAATATGATTTTTATCGGTATCGCCTTTAAGTTGTGAAGCAATAGCCATACCCAGTGCCGCCGATATGGAGGTGGAGGAGTGACCTACTCCAAAGGTATCATATTTGCTTTCGCTTCTTTTCGGGAATCCGCTAATACCGCCAAACTGCCTGTTGGTATCAAAATTATCCCTGCGTCCGGTAAGTATTTTGTGTCCGTATGCCTGATGTCCCACGTCCCATACCAGTAAATCTTCGGGAGTATTAAAAATATAATGCAGTGCAATGGTAAGTTCTACCACGCCAAGGCTTGCGCCAAGGTGACCTTCCTTAACCGAAACCACATCAATAATAAAATCGCGTAACTCCTGTGCCAGCTCAGGGAGCTGTTCGGGGGTCAGTTTTCTTAAATCTAAGGGGGTTTGGATATGTGAGAGTAAATTGCCTGACATTATAGGTTTTGAAAGGACAAATTTACAATATAGTTTCCTATTTTTGAATGGCAATACAAAACAATTAGGCAGCCCTGATGACAGAAGATATTTTTACCGACGAGTATTTTATGAAAAAAGCACTTAACGAGGCGCATGAAGCTTTTGATAAGGGCGAAATACCGGTAGGTGCTGTTATAGTGGTGGACAACAGGGTTATTGCCAGAACCCACAACCTAACCGAGTTGCTTACAGATGTAACGGCACATGCCGAAATGCAGGCCATAACGTCGGCGGCAAATTTTTTAGGCGGTAAATATCTTACAGGATGTACATTGTATGTAACGCTCGAACCCTGCCAGATGTGTGCTGGGGCGTTGTACTGGAGCCAGATATCAAAAGTGGTGTATGGTGCCGATGATACCCACAGGGGGTATAAGGTAATGGGGGCAAAACTACATCCCAAAACGCAAGTGGTAACCGGAGTTATGGCTGAAGAATGTTCGGTTTTGATGAAAGAGTTTTTCAAAAAAAGGCGTTAATTTCATTTTTATTGAAAAATCACTGATTTAGGTTAGCTGATTTTTAATGAATTAATCATAAATTTACTACAATAAAACCAATCCTGTTTTAGTTATAACTTTGTGTTGTAACTATCTGTAAAACAAATCATACCGGCCTATGAAAACCTTTAAGCTGATACTGCTTTTTGCAGCTGTCGCCATTTTGCATTCGTGTTCTAAAAAATCTTCTGAAGATTTTGAGTCTGATTTCTCCCAATACAGGGAATACATCACGAGTTTCACCTCGGGAGTAATATCTACACATGCCGATATTGGCGTGGGATTAGCATTTGATAAAAAGGAATGGCAGTTAAACCAGGAACTGGACAGTGATTATTACAGTATTTCGCCTTCGGTAGCAGGTAAGGTAATTTACCTTCCGGGTAACATGATTGCTTTTAAGCCGGATCAGCCTCTTAAATCAGGTACAGAGTACAGGGTTACCCTGCATCTGTCTGAATTTATAGACCTGCCTAAAGAACTAAAGGATTTTAACTTCATCGTGAAAACGCTGGAGCAGGACTTTATGGTAACCACAAAAGATTTACAGTCGTACAGCAAGGACGTTCAGTTTCTTAATGCCGAGCTTAGAACCAGTGATTACATTGATGCCGCTACGGCAAAAAAACTGGTAAGGGCCGAACAGGATGGCAGGCAACTGGCAATCCGTTTTGACGAGAAACTGGCTTCACAAACAGAATTTCCTTTTATTATAGACAGTATACAGCGACAGGAGGAAGACTCCAGCATAAAAATTATATGGAACGGTAAGCCCTTTGATATTGACAGGGAAGGGTCGGAAGAATTCACCATTCCGGGAAAAAATAACTTTAAGGTTATCGGTATTGATGTTTCTCTTGCCGATAGTCAGGTGATGTATATTAACTTTTCAGATCCGCTTAAAAAAGAACAGAATTTTGACGGACTGGTATCAGTACAGGGAGTAAGTAAGCTTAAGTTTTCAGTATACGGTAACCTGCTAAAAGTATTCTTTTCAGATGCGTTAACAGGTAGCTTATTGGTAGAGGTTTTTCAGGGTATAGAAAGTACCGATGGTTATAAAACCAGAGAAACCTATTCTACTAAAGTACTGTTTGAACAGTTAAAGCCCGAAGTGAAATTTTTAAAGAGCGGTACTATACTGCCGGGTTCTAATAACCTTAAACTTAATTTCCAGGCAGTAAACCTTAGTGCGGTAGATGTTAAGGTATACAGGATATATGAAAACAATATACTTCAGTTTTTACAGGAAAATGAAATTGACGGAAGCTATATAAGAAACGTAGCTTTACCGGTTGCCAAAAAAACAATTACACTGAATACTGATAAGATGGCCGATTACAGCAAATGGAATTCCTATGCGCTGGATCTTTCAACCATTATAACTCCAGAAAGGGGAGCAATATACAGGGTAGAAATGGGTATTAAAAAAGCCTATTCGCTATACAGATGTGATTCGGGTGAATCGACTGAAGAAAGTGATGATGCAGAAGCTGAAGAAGAGCAGGAACTGGAGGAGTACTATCCGGGTATGAGAGGTGATTATGATTATTATGACTACTATGATTATGATTACGACTGGAGGGACAGGGATAATCCATGTACCAACTCTTATTTCTATAACAGGGATATAGCTACTAATGTACTGGCAAGTGACCTTGGTGTTATTGCTAAGCGTGGTGAAGACAACAGCTACTATTTTGCTGTAAGCAGTATAATTACTACCGAGGCTGTAGCCGGAGCAAAAGTGGCCATTTATAACTATCAGCAGCAAAAACTGGCAGAGGGCGAAACAAACGGCGACGGTGCCATTACCTTAACCAGCGATAAGCATGCTTATTTTGCCATAGTTAAAAAAGGGGATAATACTACCTATGTGAAAATGGGTGAGGGTAACTCACAATCGGTAAGTAATTTTGATGTAGACGGTACCCGCCTGCAAAAAGGACTTAAAGGCTATGTATATGGTGAGCGTGGTGTATGGCGTCCGGGAGATACGTTGTTTATTGGGTTTATATTAAACGATAAGGCAGCTAAACTGCCACCGTCACACCCTATAAAACTTAGACTGAGTGATCCTAACGGTAAAATGGTTTATGAAACGGTACAGTCACATAGTGCTAAAAATCATTATAAGTTTATAGTGCCTACACAGCAGTCGGCGCCAACAGGAAACTGGCAGGCTGTGGTATCTGTAGGTGGAGCTAAATTCTATAAAAGCATAAAAATTGAAACCATTAAGCCAAACAGGCTTAAAATCAAAAACGGTTTTGACGGTAAAACCATTTATGCCTCACAAAAAAATGTGGCTAAGGTAGATGTGGCCTGGTTACACGGAGCTGTGGCAAAAGACCTGAAACTGGAAATGCAGGCGAAGTTCCTGAACCAGAAAACTACATTTAAAGGTTATGTAAATTATCAGTTTGACGATCCGGCACAACGATTCAGTACCGAGGAGATGAACATATTTGCAGGTAAGACCGATGCTTACGGTACGGCAACAGTAACACTACAGCCTAAACTGCAGGTGCGTGCACCGGGTATGCTTAAAACGGTAATTATGACCAAAGCCTATGAGAAAGGCGGTGACTTTAGTACCGATGTTATAACATCTACTTATTCGCCTTATGATACCTATGTAGGGGTTAGGCTTCCGGAAGGAAATAAATACGGTATACTGGAAAACGGTAAGAGCAATAAAATTGAGGTAGCAACTGTAAGTGATAACGGTAAACCTAAAGCTAAGCGACAACTTACGGCTAAAGTATTTAAAGTGAAATGGAGCTGGTGGTGGGATGCCTCTCATGGTAATGTATCGTCATACAGTTCGGCGATATCAAATACTCCGTACTATGAGACCGAAATCACTACCGATGCTAACGGTAAGGCAAGCTTTAACTTTTCTACCGATAAAAACGAATGGGGCAGGTTTCTGATAAGAGTTACTGATGAAGATGGCGGACACTCGGCAGGGGGAACTATACTTATAGATTACCCATACTGGTCTGGTCGTACTAAGAACAACGGCGGTGATGAGGCAAAAATGCTGGTATTCACTACCGATAAAGAAAAATACAGCGTAGGTGAGAAAGTAAAAGTTTCCTTCCCTTCAAGTGAAGGAGGAAGAGCTTTGGTTTCGTTAGAGAACGGATCAAAAGTACTTGAAACCTATTGGGTGAAAACCGAAAAAGGCGAAACCCAAATGGAGATTCCGGTAACGGCAAAAATGGCACCTAATGTGTATGTGAACGTTACCATGATTCAGCCACATGCAACAAGTAAAAACGATTCGCCAATAAGGCTGTATGGTATTATCCCTATTGAGGTGGTAGATAAAAATACCATACTGGAACCGCAAATAAGCATGCCGGACGTACTAAGACCGGAACAGAAATTTACCGTTAAGGTAAACGAGAAAACAGGTAAGGGAATGACCTATACACTGGCTATTGTTGATGAAGGACTTTTAGATCTTACCCGTTTTAAAACACCAAACGCCTGGAACAGTTTCTATGCTAAAGAGGCACTTGGGGTTAAAACATGGGATGTGTATGATGATGTTATTGGAGCTTATGGAGGTAAGGTAAACCAGATATTCAGTATAGGTGGTGATGAAGACCTTGGTGGCGGTAAGGCTAAAAAAGCCAACCGATTTAAACCTGTGGTGGTGTATTTAGGTCCGTTTACCATAGGTAAGGGAGAAACAAAATCACACGAAATCACATTACCTAAATATGTGGGTTCTGTACGTACCATGGTAGTGGCTTCAAACAAAGATCAAAGTGCTTACGGAAGTGCAGAGAAAGCAACTCCGGTAAGGAGTCCGTTAATGCTATTGGCATCATTACCAAGAAAGGTAACACCGGGCGAGAAGGTAACCCTTCCGGTAACGGTATTTGCCATGGAAAAACACGTTAAGAATGTAACCGTACAGATAAAAACCAATAATGGGTTTATAGTTAACGGTTCGGCAAAACAAACCGTATCGTTCGATAGTCCGGATGAGAAAGTAGCTTACTTCGACCTTGACGTGGCTAATCTAACGGGCATCGGTAAGGTTGAGATACAGGCTTTCTCGGGTAGTGAAAAGGCAAGTTATGAGGTGGAACTGGATATAATGAATCCTAACCCGGTAACGACCGACTTTAAAACAGTAGTGCTTGATCCTAACAGCACAGCAACGATAGATTGGGAATCTTTCGGAATACCGGGAAGTAACAAAGCCAAACTGGAGGTGTCATCATTCCCGTCAATCGACTTTAACAGAAGGCTGGATTACCTGATACAGTATCCGCACGGATGTTTGGAGCAAACTACATCAAGCGTGTTCCCGCAATTATATCTAAATGATATTGCCGATATAGATGAGGCAAGAAAACAGAAAATACAACGTAACGTAGCTGCCGGTATAGAAAGGCTGGCACAGTTCCAGGTGGCAAGCGGAGGCTTTGTGTACTGGCCGGGTAATGAAAATCCGGACGACTGGGGCTCAAGTTATGTGGGGCACTTCCTTATAGAAGCAGAGAAAAAAGGATATGCGTTACCGTTAAATGCCAAAAAACAATGGTTGTCGTACCAAAAGAAAATGGCAAGGCAGTGGCGTTATAGCGAAGGCTACCATAACGATTTTGCACAGGCTTACAGGTTATACACACTGGCGCTTGCGGGATCGGCAGACCTGTCGTCTATGAACAGATTAAGGGAAACAAGAGGAATAAGCAATCAGGCGAAATTAAGGCTGGCAGCAGCTTATGCTCTTGCCGGACAGAAAAACACAGGGCAGTCGTTACTAAACCAAAGTAATATTGACAGTGATTACAGTAGCGGAAGAGGGTATTACTATTACTATGGATCGGCAGAACGTAACAGGGCTATGGCGCTGGAAACACTGGTTGTTTTAGGACAGAAACAAAAAGCATTTGATGTGGCTAACAAACTTGCAGAAGCCTTGTCTTCTAAAGAATGGATGAGTACGCAAACTACGGCTTACTGTTTGTATGCGATGTCTAAATTCGCTAAAGAGAATGGCGGTAAGGGTATTGATGTAGCCTATACCAGTGCCGGGAAAACGCAAAACATTACAACAGGTAAAACGTTTGCCGACAGGACGCTTACGGTATCGGCTAATAATTCGGTAACGGTTAAAAATAACAAAGCGGCAACGTTGTATGTAAAAGTGGTTTACAGTGGTATATTACCTGTAGGGCAGGAACAAACCGAACAAAAAGGATTTACTACAAGAATAAACTTTAAGGACAGGGCCGGCAATAGTATAAATCCTGTTTCTCTTGCACAGGGAACCGAGTTTATTGCTGAGGTATATGTAACCAATACTACAGGAGACAGAGTAGATAATGTGGCACTTACCCAAATAGTACCTTCGGGGTGGGAAATAGTGAACACAAGGTTTACCGACTTTGGAGAAGCTACCGAAAATAAGGTGGATTATACCGATATAAGAGACGACAGAACTAATTTCTATTTCACAATAGCTCCACATCAAACCAAAACATTCAGGATATTGCTTAATGCGTCTTATCCGGGAAGTTATTACCTGCCGGGTGTACAGTGTGAGGCAATGTATGATGACTCGTATATAGCGAGAACGAAGGGACAATGGGTGAAAGTAGAAAAACAACAATAATAAACTGGATTAAAAAGCGCAGGATAAAACTGGGGATAGGTTTTATCCTGCTGCTTATCTATTATTTTTCTTTACCAAAAGTACTTTTTCAGGAGCCGTATTCAACAGTGATTGAAAGTGCAGAGGGCGATTTGCTTTCGGCACGTATCGCTGCCGACGGGCAATGGCGCTTTCCTGCTCAGGACAGTGTGCCTTATAAATTCAAAAAGTGTATTGTTTACTTTGAGGATCAGTATTTTTACAGCCATCCCGGTTTTAACCCTGTAGCTATTGTTAAGGCTATAGGGCAAAATTACAGGGCAGGCAAAGTGGTTAGGGGCGGTAGTACCCTTACCCAGCAGGTAGTACGCCTTTCAAGAGATGGTAAAAAGCGCAGTTATTTTGAAAAATTTATTGAGCTTATACTGGCAACCCGCCTTGAGTTTAGGTGTAGTAAGGATGAGATACTAAACCTGTATGCGGCACACGCACCTTATGGAGGTAACGTGGTAGGGCTGGAAATGGCATCATGGCGTTATTTCGGTGTTCAGCCACATCAGTTATCATGGGCAGAAACAGCTACACTTGCAGTATTGCCTAATGCTCCAAGCCTTATCTATCCCGGTAAAAACCAGCAAAGGTTACTAAACAAACGTAACAGGCTATTAAAAAAACTGTACGAAGAAGAAGTAATTGACAGGGATACCTACGAACTTTCCATACTGGAAGAACTTCCGCAAAAACCGTATGAACTTCCGCAGACAGCACAGCACCTGTTACAGAATATAGCCAAAACTCATGAAGGGCAACGTATAAAAACCACAGTAAGTAACAGGATACAAAACAGGGTAAACCAAATCGCTGCCCGTTATTATGGGGAATACAAACAAACCGAGATTTATAATCTTGCCATACTGGTAGTAGATGTAAAAACAAGGGATATTATAGCCTATGTAGGTAACTCTCCCACTAATAAGGCGCATCAAAAGGATGTTGATATTATTCCTGCGCCAAGAAGTACGGGGAGTGTATTAAAACCATTGCTGTTTGCTTCCATGTTAAACGATGGCGAACTATTGCCTAATACTTTGGTGGCCGATGTGCCTACATACATATCGGGGTACAGTCCTAAAAACTTTAATAATACCTATGACGGAGCCGTACCCGCACAAAAGGCATTAGCAAGGTCACTAAATGTGCCTGCGGTACTCATGCTGAAGGACTACGGGATTTACCGTTTTTACGAGCAGTTGCAACGACTGAAATTATCGGATATAAAGCAGCACCCTAATCACTATGGACTATCACTTATACTGGGAGGTGCCGAATCTAACTTGTGGGATTTGTGCCGAGCTTACGCAGGGCTGAGCTCCACACTTAATTACTACACAGCCCATGATGCCAAATACAGGGAGAATGAGTTTGTAGATCTTAACTGGGATAGTAGTGTAAAAAGGGATTTTGGTGATGAGGGCTTCAGTAAGCCGTTATTAGGTGCCGGCTCAATATGGCTCACCTATAACGCTATGAAAGAAGTAAACCGCCCTGAAGGTGATGAAGCCTGGAAGTTTTATGATTCATCCCTTGAGATAGCCTGGAAAACCGGAACCAGTTTTGGAGGTCGTGATGCCTGGGCTATTGGTACAAATTCAAGGTATGTGGTTGGTGTATGGGTAGGTAATGCATCGGGTGAGGGAAGACCAAGCCTTACCGGAGTAGGAAGTGCTGCCCCGGTACTTTTTGATGTGTTTAACCTTATGCCAAGACCTAAAAACTGGTTTGAAACACCTTATAACGATTTGGAAGAAGCCGATATTTGTGCGTTGAGCGGGCATTTGGCAGGACCGGACTGCCCTGTTTCGAAACAATGGATTCCTGTGAGCCACAGGCAAACCGAAACCTGTCCGTATCACAGGCTGGTGCATTTGGATACCGATGGGCAGTATCAGGTTAACAGCAATTGTGAAAGTGTAGATAATATAGTAACTAAATCATGGTTTGTGCTGCCTCCGGTAATGGAATGGTATTACAGGAGTAACCACCTTAATTATGTTTCCCTGCCTCCGTTTAGGGACGACTGTACCGGTACTACAGCTAATGTTATGGATTTTATTTATCCTAAAGATGACAGCAAGGTATACCTAACTAAAGATTTTAACGGAGAATTACAGCCTATTGTGCTTAAGGCGGCCCATACAAGGGCAAATGCAAGGCTTTTTTGGTATCTTGACGACCAATACCTGGGAGAAACCCAAACGTTTCATGAAATGCCTGTAATAACCCAAACAGGGAGTTATTACCTAACCGTTACCGATGAACAGGGACATGAACTGAAACGTAAAATAGAAGTAATAAGTAAATAAAAGCAAAACAGCTCCCTTATCAAAAAGGAAGCTGCCGCATATTCAGAATTAATTATGGGTTTATTTTGAAATGGTCTCTGTGAACATTTTGTTGTTATAGCTTACTACAAAAGTGAACTCTTTAGAGAAGATTTTTGAAGTATTGAACTTTTTAGCCACTTTACCATCTTTAAGGTTCTGGTTGTAAAGCTCGCCACTGTTCTCATCATAAAGAGTGATGTTTACAGGGGTGTTTACTTTACCCGGAACGGTTACAATAAAAGTATCTCCGCTTTTAGAGATAACAGGTTTGTAAGTCTCTTCCACAGCTTTTTCAGAGATAGAAGCAGTTTCTTTTACAACGCTTATTTCATAACGTGCTACTTTTGCTGCAGTTTCTGCCTCAAGGTAGTAAATACCTTCAGGGAAAGCAGTAAGGTCATACGTTCTGTTAATCGCGTTAGATCCTGATACTTTTTCGTTAAAGATTAATTCTTCTTTACTGTTATATATAGAGAACGTAACTGTTTCTGCATCCACAACAGAAAAACTAACTGTTTTTCCTGTTTCGTTTGTCACTTTCAGTGAAAAATCATATTCACCCGCACTAACACCAAACGTTGTTAATAACATCGCTAAGGCTAAACCAATTTTCGCAAAATTTTTCATAATTAAAAGTTTTAAGGTTCAACTCCTGTTTCTATGTTGCTAAATTACTATGTTTAAGTAGTGGTAATTACTACACAATTTTCTAATTTATATACTATATTAACTTTACTAAAACGTTTTAGTGTTAATTTTGGTAAATATGTGCAATTTTTAGGTAATTTTGTGAAGTCTAAAAAATCGAAAACATGAAATCACTAAAGGCTACTTTTGAGGTAATCGAACCTGCTTTTGGCAGTTCGTTTTACTATTCGCAGTATGTGCAGAGTGCAAATGTAAAAGCACATGTTTGGCATTACCATCCTGAAATAGAACTGGTGTTTGTAAACGGCGGTTCGGGCAAAAGGCAAATAGGTACGCATTTATCCTATTATACAGATGGCGACCTAATACTTATAGGCAGTAACCTGCCACACTGTGGGTTTACCGACAGTACTACCGGAAACAGAAATGAAACGGTAATACAAATGAAGCCTGATTTTTTAGGACAGGATTTTTTAGGCATACCCGAAATGAAAAACATTCAGCATCTTTTTGAAAGGGCTAAAACCGGACTGGCTTTTGGTGAGGAAACCAAAGCAAGACTGGGGGAGAAAATAGAGGAGCTTAATGATATGCCCTATTTTAAACGATTGCTTGCTCTGCTGGATATATTGAATGATCTGGAAGCGGCTTCTGATTTTAAGGTGCTAAATGCCCAGGGGCTTACTATGGAGATGCAGGTACAGGACAATAATCGCTTAAATACTGTTTTCAACTATGTGAAAGATCATTTTAAAGAACAGATTCCGCTGGAGGAAGTTGCCGATAAGGTGAGCATGACCGTACCGTCTTTTTGCCGATACTTTAAAAAGATAACTAATAAAACATTTACGCGTTTTGTGAACGAATACCGTGTTGTACACGCTTCTAAATTACTCGCAGAAAAACCTATAGGGATAACCGAGGTATGCTATGAAAGCGGATTTAATAATTTTAGTCACTTTAATAAAGCGTTTAAAGAGTTTACGGGAAAGAGTGCTTCGCAGTACAGAAAAGAACTTAAGTCGGTAATAGAATAAGGATTGGGTTTATGGAAAATTATGTATATTGGAACACTATACAAACCATAACTTACTATGAAAAAACTGTTTTTACTACTGCCGCTACTTATCCTAACTTCGTGTACCCAATTTGGAATATTTAGTGAAACCTTAAAAGATTTTGACAATAACCGATGGGAAAAAAATGATGCTAAAAGTTTTTCTTTCCATATTAATGAAGATGTGGATAAGGCTAATCTTGTAATCCTGTTCTCCCATGTATATGAGCCAGGATATGATAGCGTTCCTGTTGAGGTTACTTTTAAAAAAGAAGGCGGTAGTGAAGAGACTATTAAGACCGATTTATTGTTAATAGATGAGGACGGTAAGAGTTATACAGAATGTGTTGGCGATGTTTGTGATTTGAAACAAACCGTAAAAGAAAACTTTACCCTTGCTAAAGGGGATTATACAATAACTATTTCCAATACAACAAATCTGCCTTATTTGCCTAATATAATTGCTCTTGGTATAGGTGTTGAGACTGTCGAATAATTACTGCGGCTCATAGCTAAGCAATATTACCCCGCTTTTAAATACCCTTGAGTTGATGAGTTTAAGGTTTAGGTTATTTTGTATGCCATTAAACAATGGCGTACCATTGCCTATTGCTACCGGGTCAATCATAATTTCGTAGTTATCTATTAAATTGGCATTCGCCATTTGCGATACTATACTGCCACTGCCGAGTATGGTCATGTCATTACCGGGCTGTTGTTTTAGCTTTCGCATAGTTTCGGTAATATCACCGGTAAGAATTTTTGTGTTATGCCAATCGGCTTGGGTTAGTGTGTTTGAAAACACTATCTTTTCGGCACTATTCATTCCTTTTGCTACTTCGGGCATACTTTCCATAGCCATAGGTGTAGGCCAGTAGGAAGCCATCATTTGGTAGGTAACACGACCGAAAACAAGGGTGTTGTTATGTTGCAGGCTGTCTTGCGAAAAACCTTCTTCCTCACCGCCGTGCCTGTGCCAGCTGATGTCCTCATTTATGCCTTTATAAAATCCGTTAAGGGTAATAAAGTTGTACATGGTTAACTTTCTCATACTGTTTTGGTTTTAGGTATAATCAAAGTTCTGAAAATCTGACCAAAACAAAGGAGGAACACAGGACATAAACAGGGGGTGATTAGTTTAACAGTTGCTTGCGGTACTCGTTAGGTGTTATTCCGGCTTCTTTTTTAAACAGCCTTGTAAAGTAAGGCGGATTTTCAAAACCTAACAGATAGGCAATCTCTGCAACTGTATTTTCCGATGCCTGTAATAAATGTTTGGCTTCGGTAATAAGGTAAATATGGATAAGCTCTATGGCTGTTTTTCCTGTTTCCTGTCTTAGCATATCGCTGAGGTAACGCGGAGAAAGATTTAGGGAGTCGGCCATTGTTTTTACTGTTGGCAGTCCGCTTTCTTTTAATTGTCCATTTTCAAAATAGGAACCCAACAGTTCATTGAACTTAGAGATGGTTTTACCCGAAAGCTGTTTACGGTTAATAAACTGCCTTTTGTAAAAACGCTGTGAGTATTTAAGTATGGAATCGATATGCGTAAGTATAATATCACGGCTGTACTCATCGGTGTTGTTGTTGTACTCCGACTTAATTCTGTAAAATAAATCCCAGATGATCTCCTCTTCCCTTGCCGAAATATGTAGCGCCTCATTGGCCTCATAGTCAAAATAGCCGTATTTTTTTATTTCGTTATGCAGACTGTGTCCGTTAAGGTAATCTTCGTGTATGTATATAATAAAACCTTTTTCCTCCAGTTCAATATTATCAAGCTGAATAATTTGTCTCGGCTTTACAAACGATAGTGAACCGTTATCGTGATCGTATTTTGTACGACCGTAAAGCACCACCCCCGATTTCATTTTCTTGAACATAATAGCATAGAAATCACTGCTAAACTCTTCCTGGATAATAGAGCATGGATCTATATTGCCACACTCAAACATGCTCAGTAAAGGGTTTTCGGGTGGCGGAAAACCGTTGTAACGGTTAAATTCGCTTAAGCTTTTAAAATGTTGCATAGCTTTAAAGTATAAACATTAGCACCCTGGCGGGCGCTAATGTAAAGTTAGTGAAAAATAGCGTTATTATTTTCCGTGTGCAGCAGTTGCCACATCATTCCATTGTTCCCATTCGTTAATGCGTTGTTCATAGGTTTGTTTTGCCCACGGCAGGGCAACTTTACCTAAAAACAGACGAAGTGGCGGAGTTTGTGCGTCTACCAGTTTAAGTATTGCAGGGGTAGTGGCTTCCGGTATACCAAAAATATCAGTGTCGCTCATACCTTCGTTAAAGGCTGCTCTTACCTTATCGTAAGCCGGAATGTTTTCAGATTGTTTTGCCGAAGCTCCAGCCCATTCGGTAGCAAAACCGTTTGGTTCTACAAGAGTGATGTTGATACCAAAGTTTTTTACCTCGGTAGCCAGTGTTTCGCTAAGGCCTTCTACAGCAAATTTAGAAGCGTTGTATATACCTAAATTAGGCAGTGTGGTAATACCCAAAACACTTGATACCTGTATGATATGTCCGTGACCCTGAGCTCTCATAATAGGCAGTACCGCCTGGGTAACCCAAAGCAGCCCGAATACATTAGTTTCAATTTGCTGGCGTGCGTCTTCCTCGCTGGTTTCCTCAATGGTACCAAACAGTCCGTAGCCGGCATTGTTTATTGCTACATCAATTTGCCCGAAATGTTCTTTAGCTTTATTAACGGCTTCAAAACTCTGTTCGCGGCTGTTTACATCCAGCTGAAGGGTTAGTATAGCATCGCCATATTTCTCTTTAAGGTCGTTAAGGGATTGAGTGTTTCTGGCAGTAGCTATTACTTTATCGCCACGGTTTAAAAAGGCCTCGGCCCACAGACGTCCAAATCCTCTTGAAGCGCCGGTTATAAAAATTGTTTTTGACATGGTTGCATCATTTAAAATTAATGATACAAAGTTATGCCGGGGGTATACCTTAAGGCTTATACAAAAGTGGGGGAGTATGATACATTTTGACGGAGGTTATTACCTCATTCTTTCGGTGAGTACCTCTTCAAATGCTATTCTTGTTTCTTTGTAACTTCTTCTTGCCTTGTTGTATTTAATTACAGCTTCCTTTTCTGTTAAATAATCTATGCCGGACTTTAATTCTGAGTTTGACAGCTCCTTTGGGTTTTTGAAAAGCATCTCACGGGAAAATGTTTCTTCTTCCTCCTGTTCGTTTTCAATAAGGTAAGCCTGCTCTTTAATATCGTTTGTAATAACTTCTGTTATAGTATATTTTGAGGAGTCAAGCTCACTGTGGTTTCATGGTTTAATTGTTGTAAGCTAAAGATATATAAAAAAGCGCTATAGTTTCCTGTAGCGCTTTTTCATTATTATTTTAAAATATCTTTAGTGATATTACCATTTTTATCCAAAAGATTAAACGAAGCATTTCCGGCTTCATCTACAGATATTTTTAAACGGGGGTTACCTTCTGCATCATGAAGTAAGAGTTGAGCATCGCCATTTGAATTTTCTAATAATATACGGCTGTTTCCTCTGCCAAGTGTACCTTTAGGAGAAGGGTCGTTTATTATAAATCCGGCATTGTAGTCCCCGTCTTTTGTGTCTATAACACGCATTCCCAGGGCATCCATGTTACTGTAATCAAATACAAGTGCACTAATATCTGTTTCATCCTTGCTGGATAAAGCAAGCCCTCCACATTCGTTACCTTCTTTATCATAAAATATAAGTCCGGTAGGACTAATAGCTCTTTTGTATTCTTTACCGTTTAATATTGGTGGCGGTATTCTTTCTTCATTTGATATTACAAGGCGGATGTTACCTTGTTCATCAGTTATGTTAATACGTTTTAAAGATATTTCATCTTCATTAAAAGAGTTAGGGGTTTTAAAGGAAACTAAAAGAAATAGAAGTATTACACTTACAATAGCCGAATAAGCTACTAAAAAGTTGACAGGAATTTTTACTGTTTTCATTTGTTAATTTTTATGATTGATTTATAATTCAAACTTCATAAAAATTAATTACAAACGGGGGAGGGTATTGAGACTATAATGGGGTAATGTAGATTGTATAAAAACAAAAAAACCGTTCCAAAAAAAATTGAAACGGTTTTTAAAACTTTATTCGCTGATAGCGTTTCCTTTGCTATCAAAAAAGTGGTATTCTAAATACGTGTAAGCGTCACGTGGTATGATTTTCACCCATTTTTTATGTTCAAAAAACCATTTTGAACGTATAGATGGAAAACCTTTGGTAAGGTATGCTGCCACAAAAGGGTGTGCATTAAGCACTATTTTTTTATGGCTTTTTACAATTCTTTCTAATTCGGCCGTGATACGGTCTACAACCAATATAGGAGCTTCAATTTCTCCGGCAACCTTGTTAGGGTCTTCTTCTCTGGTTTTAATATTAACCTCAGGCCGTACACGTTGCCTTGTAATTTGGATAAGCCCAAATTTACTAGGAGGCAGGATCTTGTGTTTGGCTTTATCGTCGCTCATTTCCTGTTTAAGGAAATCGTAAAGGGTTTTTCGGTTATCAGGATTAGACATGTCTATAAAATCGACAACTATAATCCCGCCCATATCCCTTAATCGTAGCTGCCTTGCAATCTCTGCGGCAGCAATCAGGTTTACTTCAAGAGCTGTGTCTTCCTGGCTTTGTGCCTTGTTAGAGCGGTTACCACTGTTTACGTCTATAACGTGCAGTGCTTCGGTATGCTCAATAATCAGGTAGGCACCTTTGCTCATTGAAACGGTTTTTCCAAATGAAGTTTTAATTTGCCTTTCAATACTGTATTTTTCAAACAGTGGCAAATCCCTGTTTTGGTATAGCTTAACGATATTCGCTTTTTGAGGAGCTATCTCCTGCAGATAGTCCTTTGTTTGATAAAATAGGTCCTCATCATCAACATGGATACCGGTAAAGGTATCGTTGAATATGTCCCTTAGCATAGAGGAAACCTTGTTTACTTCGCCCAAAACTTTAGAAGGGTGGTGGGCTGTAGGGATACGTTTACACATTGCAATCCATTTGTCATGCAAGTTTTGTAAATCTTTATCCAGTTCGGCTACTTTTTTGCCTTCGGCTACTGTTCTCACAATAACACCAAAACCTTTTGGTTTGATAGACAGAACCAGTCTTTTTAATCGGTCTTTTTCTTCTTTGGAGTCAATTTTCTGTGAAATTGAAACCCTGTCTGAGAAAGGAACCAGTACTACATATCTTCCGGCCAGTGAAAGCTCTGAGCTTATCCTTGGGCCTTTTGTAGATATGGGTTCTTTAACTACCTGAACCAAAACCGACTGATTGGCGCTCAATACATCTGTAATGGCTCCGTCTTTGTCGATCTCTTTTTCAAAAGGGAAGTTTTTAAGGGTGAAATCTTTTATTTTACCTGCGCTTACAAGTTTTATGAATTTTAACAGGGAGGGCAAATTAGGCCCCAGGTCATGATAATGTAAAAAGGCATCTTTTTCAAAGCCTACATTTACAAAGGCGGCATTAAGGCCGGCAACCGGTTTTCTTATTTTGGCTATAAATATATCGCCAACAGAAAACTTGTTTTTATCTTCCTGTTCCTTGTGTAATTCAATTAGTTTTCCATCTTTTAATAAGGCAAAATCTACGGCTTCTGAACTGGATCTGATAATTAATTCCTTGTTCACACTGTACATTTTTATCCGCACATGGTTAAGAGGTTTCCCGTTACTGGTTGTCGTTTTGTATTAGGAATATAAAACGCCGAACACGGAACCCGAAACTACCAACTCTATACAGATGGATTAAACAATAATTTTTTTACAGGTATAAATTACCCGGCGGCTTTTTAAAAATTTAGGCTAAAAACAGATTTTAAACAGGGTTTAGAGTCTATTGTGTTGTGCCTTAAAGTTTTATGTAAAGCCAATATCAATGAACTTAATTCTTAAAAAAGAAAAAGTAGTATTAAACTACTTTTTCTTTTTGTGACGGTTAGCTCTCGCTCTCTTTTTACGTTTGTGAGTCGCTACCTTATGTCTTTTTCTTTTTTTACCACTTGGCATAGTGTTAAGGTTTTGTGATTAATAATTAGTTTACTTTGACTTCAGTATTCATTTTTACTCCGTCAATGAATATTTTTGCTGGTTTAAATGCCGGAATGTTATGTGCAGGAATTTTGATGGTAGTATTTTTAGAAATGTTTCTACCAGTTTTCTCGGCACGGGTTTTAATAATAAAGCTACCGAAACCTCTTAGATAAACATTATCTCCGGTTTCCAGGGAGTTTTTTACTTCTTCCATAAAAGACTCAACTGTTGCTTGTACATCACCTTTTTCAAGACCCAGTTTTTCCGAGATTTTCGCTACGATGTCTGCTTTCGTCATTTTTATTCTTATTTATAAGTATTTAGATATTTTACTTGTCCAAATTTTTGAGTTTGCAAATATATGAATTAAAAAAACAATTATTCAATGTTAATGTATTAAAATTTAATAACATAAACTTTTACTTTTGTTGGCTAATAAGTAATAATGGTTTTTTATAAATCTCTAATTCAGTGGTATTTACAAAATAAGCGCGATTTGCCGTGGCGAAAAACTGACAATCCTTATTTTATATGGCTGTCAGAAATTATGCTTCAGCAAACGCGGGTGGCTCAGGGATTACCCTACTTTTTAAGCTTTACCGAGGCTTTCCCAACTGTGTTTGACCTGGCAAATGCCCCCGAAGAAAAAGTACTTAAACTATGGCAGGGGCTTGGTTATTATTCCCGTGCACGTAACCTGCATGCTACCGCAAAACACGTAGCTTATAATCTTGACGGAAAATTTCCTGCTACTTATAAAGAGCTTTTAAAATTAAAGGGTGTGGGTGACTATACCGCAGCAGCTATTGCTTCCATATCTTATGGTGAGCCGGTGCCAGTGGTAGATGGTAACGTGTACAGGGTGTTGTCGCGTTATTTTGGTGTGGATACCGATATTTCTTCCACTCAGGCGAAAGCCGAGTTCAGGGAGCTTGCCGGTTCTCAGTTGCCAAAGGATAGTGCTGCCGACTTCAATCAGGCAATTATGGAGTTTGGTGCCCTGCAATGTGTGCCTAAAAGTCCTGATTGTACTAACTGTATTTTTAATGCGAACTGTGTGGCTTATGCTACGGGCAGGGTAGGCGAGTTACCTGTTAAGCTTAAAAAGACAAAAGTTACCAATCGTTACTTTAATTATCTTATAGTTAAAGATGCTAATAGTAATTCGCTTATGCAAAAACGTACCGCAAAAGGGATATGGCATAACCTATATGAATTTCCGCTACTGGAAACGGTAACCGAAGTGCCCGAAAAGCAAACAGTACAATTAATAAATACTTTTCCCGGATTTGATTTTCCGGTAACCGATATAAAATTACTTACGCCTGTAAATGTGATTCATAAACTTTCACACCAGCACCTGCATATCAGGTTTTGGGAGGTGAAAACCAATAATGTAGTAAAAAACGCACTTTCTAATGATGAACTGAGAGAGCTGCCTGTCCCTGTGGTTATCCATAATTTTATAGATAAGCATTGGGTATAGTAACTAATTTTTAGTATTTTTGAGTAAACACAGTAAAAGCCATGAACGGAACGTTAAATAAAGTTATGCTTATAGGGCACTTGGGAGATGATGTAAAACTGCATTATTTTGAGGGAGGTAACTGCATAGGCAGATTTCCTCTTGCTACAAACGAGGTGTATATAAATAAACAGACTAACGAGAAAATCACTTCTACCGAATGGCATAACCTTGTGGTGAGGAATAAAGCGGCGGAGATTTGCGAAAAATACCTTACCAAAGGAGATAAAATTTATATTGAAGGCCGTATTAAGTCACGCCAATGGCAGGCAGAAGACGGTAGTACTAAGTATACAACGGAAATTCAGGTTACCGAGTTTACCTTTTTAACTACTAAAAAGGATATTGAAGGCAACGGTGGTGGTAATGCTCCCGCTAAACCTAACTATGGTAACACACAGGGTAGCGAACCTGCAAGGAACGCAAATGCAGCACCGCAAAATGTACCGGCTCCTGATGACGACCTTCCGTTCTGATTGTTTAACTAATTTGCATTATTTTGGATCCTGACCCCTCGAGTTACTTTCAAGATTATAACCTTTTAATAGGTGCAGCAGGGATACTTATCCTGCTAATATGTTCCGCTTACATGTCGGGAACAGAAGTAGCCATTTTTTCGCTAACGCCAAACGATCTTGATAAGATCAATGAAGAGAATCCTAAAAAAGGGAAGCTTCTCTCTGCTTTGCTTGATAAGCCTAAAAAACTACTGGCTACCATAGTTATTACAAACAATATTTTTAATTTGGCGGTAATTATCCTGTTTTTCAGGTTGTCGTCTAATTTGTTTGCTAATGTAATTTCGCCTTTTCTTAGGTTTGGACTGGAAATACTTTTGGTAACTTTTTGTATGCTGTTGTTTGGTGAGGTAATGCCTAAGCTGTATGCTTCCAGAAACAGTATTCGTTTCTCGCAGCGCATTGCCTATCCTTTATATTTACTGAATATACTATTGTCTCCTATAAGTGTGCCTATGCGTGAGGTAACACTGGCACTTAACAAGAGGTTTGGAAATAAAAAGACCAACTTCTCTGTAGATCAGCTTTCGCAGGCATTAGAGCTTACCGATTATGGCGATGCTACACAGGAGGAACAAAAGATATTACAGGGAATTGTATCTTTTGGTAATACCGATGTGAAACAGGTAATGTGTCCGCGTATAGACATATTTGCACTGGAGATAGAAGAAACCTTTCAGGAGATATTTCCTAAAATTATAGATAAGGGTTTTTCCAGGATTCCGGTATATAGTGATAATATAGACCAAATTGAAGGGGTGCTTTTCGTGAAGGATTTAATTCCGCATATTGATAAAGATGAGTTCAATTGGCAGGAAATAATAAGGCCGGCATTTTTCGTGCCCGAAAATAAAATGCTCGACGATTTGTTAAAGGAGTTTCAGGTAATGAAAAATCACCTTGCTATTGTGGTAGATGAGTACGGAGGAACATCGGGGCTTATTAGTCTGGAAGATATTCTTGAGGAAATAGTAGGGGATATTAGTGATGAATTTGACGATGAAGATATTATATACTCTAAAATAGACGATAACAACTACCTTTTTGACGGAAAGATAAGCCTGAAAGATTTTTACAGGATTACCGATGCCAATGAAGAGGAGTTTGACGATGCAAAAGGTGAAGCCGAAACCCTGGGCGGATTTATTTTAGAGATATCGGGAAATTTTCCTAAAAAAGGGCAAAAAATTAGTTTTAATGGCAATATATTTACCATCGAATCTGTTGATAAGAGAAGGATTAAACAAATTAAGGTTACACTTATATAATGAATACCATTAAAAGATTTTTTGCTTTAGGCGTGCTTTTTCCGGCAATGGCGGTTTTTACATCATGTGGAGGAGATGTAGTGCCTAAGCCCGAAGCTTATTTAAGGCTTGACTACCAGGAAGCCGATTACATGATGTATAATAAAGACTGTGCTTTTAGTTTTGCAGCTAACTCTAAAGCTACCATAGTGAATAAGGGTAACTGTAATCTGGATATTAATTATCCGGATATGAAGGCAACGGTTTATCTTTCTTATAAGCCTGTTAATAATGATTTAGAAAGACTTTTAAAGGATGCTCAAAAACATACTTATGAGCACGTTATAAAGGCCGACGGTATACAGGAACAGCCTTTTATGATTCCGGAGAAAAAACTTTACGGAATGTTTTATCAGGTAGGGGGAGATGCAGCTACAAATGCCCAGTTTTATGTAACAGATAGTGTGAGCCATTTTGTGAGCGGATCGCTATACTTTTATGTAAAGCCTAATTACGACTCGTTAATGCCTGCGGCAAACTATATAAAGAACGATATGCGAACCTTAATGGAGAGCATACAATGGAAATAAAAAGAGCGGCTATTATATATAAGCCGCTCTTTTGTTTTATATTGTTTACAAGAAATTACATTTTGCTTTCTTTCTTAGTTTCAGATGAGCATTTTTTAGCTCCGCCACAACAGCCTTTACCTTCTTTTTTCTCTCCGGAAGTGCATGATTTACCGTCTGCTTTCTTAGTTGTTGTTTTTGCTTTTTCCTTTTCCTGATCTAAGCTGTAGTATGCTTTATCTCCCGAAGATTTTACGTCAGACACTTTGTAAGCGCCATTAGCAATACCTTCAACTTTAGTAACTAATGTTTCAGGAGTTTGTTTTGAAGCGTCAAACGATACCGTAGCTGTTTTGCTTTCAAAATCAACCTTAGCATCCTGTACACCTTCCATACCTGCAAGTTTGCTTTCAATTGTAGCAGCACATCCCTGTGGGCAAGTCATACCATCAATTTTAAAGGTAGTAGTTTCAAGGTTAGCAGCTGTTTCATGAGCTGTTGCCGTAGTATCATTAGTAGTTCCTTCCGGAGCTTCCATGTTGTTTTTAGCATTGTCTTTACAGCTTGCAAAAAGGGCGGCCGTTAGAGCAAAAAATGCAATTTTTTTAATACTGTTCATAATATATACTGTTGTAGTTAATAAACTCGTGTAAAAGAGTTTACAAAAATATGAAAAAACTATTGTCGGGTAGTTTTAAATAACGGATTTTTGGACTCAAATAAGTTAAAAAATATGCAGTCTAAAAATTTAAAATGGTATTTGCTAATAATATTAGCATGTGTATGGGGTAGTTCGTTTATACTCATGAAGCGTGGCCTTGAAGGGTTAACTGCTTCTCAAATGGGGGCTTTACGTATTATTTTTTGCGGACTGTTCCTTTTAATAATAGGTTTTAAGAGTCTTAAAACAATTCCGCGGGGTCAGTGGAAGTATATTGCTCTTACGGCACTTGTAGGTACATTTATGCCTGTTTTTCTGTTTGCTGTGGCGCAAACCGAGATAAACAGTTCGGTAAGTGCTATACTAAACTCCTTAGTGCCGCTTAATACGCTTGTTATGGGGGCGCTGCTGTTTGGGTTACAGTTTCAAAGAAGGCAGTATTTTGGGGTTGTTATAGGGTTGATAGGGAGTATACTGCTTGTGTATAACGGCGCAATGGATAATCCAAATCAAAATTACTTTTATGCTTTGTTTGTTGTAGTGGCTACTATATGCTATGCTCTAAACGTAAACCTGATTAAGAAATACCTTTCAGATTTGAGTCCGCTTAGTATTAGTGTGGGTAACTTTTCGGTAATGCTTATTCCGGCTATAATTATATTATTCTGTTCGGGCTTTTCAGATGTTGTGGTAAATCCCGAGGCGCAAAAAGCCATGATGTATATTGCTATACTTGGGGTAGTAGGTACAGGTATTGCTAATATCGTTTTCTTTAGGCTTATACAAATGTCATCGCCTGTATTTGCATCATCGGTAACCTATTTAATTCCGGTTGTGGCATGTATATGGGGGCTGCTGGATAACGAGTCGCTAAGCCTTGCGCAGGGCTTTGGTGCGCTAATAATTTTAGTAGGAGTATATTTCTCAGCGAGGAAATAAAGTTTGTAATTACATAATAAAAAAGGCTGCCAATAGGCAGCCTTTTTTGTATATCAAAAATCTTTAATGATTATTGGAAATCAGCATCGCTAACACCTTCATTGATTTTTACATCAGATACAGTAAGTTCTACTTCCATACCAATGTTTATTGAGCTTTTATAAGGTATTTTAACACCTTTAACTTCTTTGTAATCGCTGTAAGGAGTTGTAACACTTACTTCTCCCTGCGGTCCTTGTGCTGTTTCTATTTTAGCAACTTTAAGTCCGGTTTTAACGTCAAAATAAATAGTAGCATCTCCGTTAACAATAGCATATACATCACTACCATTGTAGCTTTCAATACCTTTAAGAGTTATAGAAGCATCGTCTTTCATTTTTAATTCAGGGAAAGGATAAGCTTCTTTTTTGAACTCAGCTACCTGATCTTCCGGTAAATCCTGTGTTTGGCCTTGAGCCACAACAAAAGCTTTAGTTCCATCAAATACCATTTTTTGAGTTTGACCCATTACGCTAAGACCTTGAGCCATTTTATTGCTTGAAGTTACTTTTTTGAAAACCTCAAGATTCATTCCCTGTACAGAACCAGAAGCGGTTACAGAGATAGATTTAACACCGGAAACCGCTTTTTCACCACCAATAGCATTGATGTAGTTCTCTAAAACAGTTTTAGCAGTTACACCTGCAGGAACCGGTTTGTTAAGTTCTGGTTTTGATGCGGTAGCACCAAACTTGTCATAATAGTTAATTGGAATTTTACGGCTTTCAAGTCCCGGTAATACATCGGCAGCTTTACCAACAATAACGATTCTTGAGTTGTTTACCTTAAAGTATTTCTGAGCAGCATTTCTGATGTCTTCCGGAGTTACTGCATTAATGTTTTTAATGTAGTTCTCGTAGAAATCCTCAGGAAGGTTTTGAGTTTCTGTTCTTAGAGCGTAACCTGCAACTGTAGATGGTTTTTCAATCTGCATTACAAAGTTGCCTATGTATTTAGCTTTAGCATTTTTAAGATCTTCCTCGCTTACAAGGTCAGTTCTTATTTTCTTAAGCTCGTTTAGTATCTCAACAACAGCACTGTCAGTAACGTTGTTTCTTACAGATGCAGTAGCACGGAAAGAAGTAACACGTTTGTTAGCACCAAGAGAAGAGTAAGAACCGTAAGTCCATCCGTGAGCCTCACGAAGGTTAAGGAATAAACGGCCTTCACCACCACCACCAAGAATTTGGTTAGCAAGGATTGCAGCAAAGTAATCTTTGTCAGTCATTTTAAGTGTAGAGACGTTTACTACAGAGATTTCAGACTGTACAGCGTTTGGCATATCAACAAAGTCGATTTGAGTGTACTGAACATCTTTAGGATCCGTGTAGCTTACATTTGGAGCAACAGCCGGTTTCCATGAGCCGAATAATTTCTCTACCTGTTTTTTAACGTCTTTTACTTTAACGTCACCTACTACTACAAGGTAAGCATTACCAGGTACAAAGTAAGTGTTGTAGTTGTTAACAACGTCGTTAAGAGTAACGTTGTTAAGAGTTTCTTCGGTTACATACTCACCGTTAGGGTGGTTTTTACCGTAAATTAAAAGATCTGTAACTCTTGACGATACAGCAGGAACGCTTTTCTCGTCTGATTTAAGACCTTCAATCATTTTGTCTCTTTGCTTGTCAAACTCTTCCTGAGTAAATATTGGGTTAAGGGCACCGTCTGCCATTAACTCAAGTATTCTGTTGGAATATTTTGAAAGTCCGCCTCCTGAAGCACCACTTGCCCAGAAGTTGATGTTAGCACCTAAAAAGTCAATTTCTTCATTGAATTTCTCTTTAGATATTTTTTTAGTACCACTACCTATTACAGCGCTTAAAAGATCTGAAACACCTTTTTTGCTTCCTTCCGCATAAGGAGCGTTGTCCATTGTAAGGGTGTAAGATACTCTAGGTAGTTTGTGGTTTTCCACAACTAGTACTTTTAAACCGTTTTTAAGTTTAAAAGTTTCAGGTTTACCCACGTTTACTGTTGGGGCAGGACCTGGTTGTGGCATTGGTCTGTCTTGAGCCTGCATTGAAGTCACTGATAAAAACAAGCCGGCTAATATATATATAACTTTTTTCATGATATTTCTGTATACTTAGTTTTGTGCTTTATCTGTAGCTGGAACGTAATCAAGAATTAATCTTTGGTTAGGGTTAAGATATTTCTTAGCCACTTCTCTGATTTCTTCTCTTGTAATGCCTTGGTAAATACTGTTTTCAGTATTGATAAGGTTAACATCACCGTAAAGAAGGTAGTAAGTTGCAAGATTTTCTGCAACACCCTCTATACTTGAGTTGCTGTTAACATACTGACTTTCGTACTGGTTTTTAAGTTTTTGCATTTCGTTCTCAGAGATAAGCTCAGTTTGAAGCTTTACGATTTCTTTGTCTGCTTCGGCAACAAGCTCTTCAGCAGTGTGCCCCTGCATTGGGATACCGTAAATGATATAAGAACCGTAGTCTTCCTGATTGTAACTGAAAGCGCCCATTTGAAGTGCCATTTTCTCTTCGTCTACAATTCTCTTGTACATTCTTGAACTCTTACCACCACTTAATAGCGTAGAGATCATATCAAGTACTCTTGCATCTCTTGTTTTCATAGAAGGAGTTCTGTAAGCAGCAACAACCATTGGAAGCTGAATGTTAGGGTCTTCGTATGTAGCGTGAATAGTTTCGTTAATAGGAGCTTCTTCAAAATGCTTACGTGAAATAGGTGTTCCTTTAGGTATAGCGCTAAAGTACTGGTCTATCCATTTTTTAGTTTGGTTGATGTCAAGATCACCAGCCACAACTAAAACGGCATTGTTAGGAATATAGAATTTTTTGTTGAAAGCCTGGAACTCCTCAAGAGTTGCGGCATCAAGGTGGTCCATAGAACCAATGGTAGCCCACTGGTACGGGTGAACTTTAAACAGGTTCTTTTTAACCTGTGCAATAAGGTTACCGTAAGGTTGGTTGTCTACACGTAGTCTTTTTTCCTCTTTTACTACCTCGTTTTGAGTATCAACACCAATTTGGTTGATTACCGGGTGCATTAACCTTTCAGATTCCATCCAAATGGCAAGCTCAAGGTTGTTAGAAGGGAAAACCTCGTAGTAGTACGTTCTGTCGTCAGAAGTATTGGCATTGTTGTTACCACCGTTTGCAGTAACTATTTTAAACCATTCGCCACGGGCGATGTTTTCTGTACCTTCAAATAAAAGGTGTTCGAAAAAGTGAGCAAATCCTGTTCTCTCAGGGTTTTCATCCTTAGAACCTACGTGATACATAACTGATGTAACGATAACAGGAGCCGATTTGTCCTGATGTAGGATAACGTGAAGACCGTTATCCAGATCGTATTCCTCAAATGCTACTTTTTGGGCCGAAGCTACTCCGCTAAGCATAAGAAGTGAACCCAAAGCCATTAAAGATTTTTTCATAAAAATTAATAATATTTTTGATTTTGCTAATTGGTACGCAATTTCGGCAATTTGTTACAATAAATTTTTATTTTTTTTTAATATTGATACTTAGGGGGTTACAAATGTGATTTTTAACTTTGTTTTTTTGTGCTAACCTGTTGTGTGATAAATATTAAGTTGTATATTTGCAAACTCAAAAAATTAATTAAACCATATTGTTATGTACGCAATCGTAGAGATAGCAGGGCAGCAATTTAAAGTTAGCAAAGACCAAAAGGTTTATGTTCACCGTCTTGAAGGTAAAGAAGGAGATGCAATTTCATTTGCAAAAGTTCTTTTACTTGATGACAACGGAACAGTTACCCTTGGCGCCCCGGCTATAGAAGGTGCTTCAGTTGAAGCCAAAGTGTTACAACACTTAAAAGGAGACAAAGTAATCGTTTTCAAAAAGAAAAGAAGAAAAGGTTACAAAGTTAAAAATGGTCACCGTCAATCATTAACACAAATTGTAATTTCAGGAATTACAGCTGGTGGTACTAAGAAAAAGGCGACTAAAAAAGCGGAAGCTACAGAAGAATAATTAACAATTAAAAACTAAAACATCATGGCTCACAAGAAAGGTGTCGGTAGTTCCAAGAACGGTAGGGAATCAGAGTCGAAACGTCTAGGCGTTAAGATTTATGGTGGACAGGCTGCTATTGCCGGTAACATTATCGTTAGACAAAGAGGTTCTAAACACAACCCGGGTGAAAACGTTTACATGGGTAAAGATCATACTTTACATGCTAAAGTTGACGGTGTTGTTAAGTTCCAGAAAAAAGCTAACAACAAATCTTTTGTTTCTATAGTTCCATTTGAAGCTTAAGAATTTGCAACAATACAAAAGCCCACTCATTGAGTGGGCTTTTTGTTTTTAGGCCCCTACCACATCATTAATTATCTGTTTCCATTTTTTAGCCAGTATCAGCTCATCTGCAAGCTGCATGGAAACATTAGCATTATAAAACTCCAGTACTGCCGGTTGTTCACTGTTGTTTGCCGGTTGGAGTTCCAGTACCAGCCTGTTAATACGGTCTGACTTTTCTCTGCTATCAGGAGTGATAACCCTGCTTTCCTTTATTTTATTTAAATCAACATGTTCTATAGTGTGTGCATTACTGTCGCCTTTTAAAAAGAACAGCATACGGTTTTGGGTATCAATACCAATAGCGGCATGTATCCAAATATCCTGTTGGTTTATTTTACATGATTTCTCGGCTGCATAATCGCTTAATGCTGCCAGTGTTTTTTTATATTTTTTATTACTGCTATTGTGTGCTATTACTATAGGTGTAATACATGCTAAAAGTAATACACCGCCTATTATTGCTGTACCTAAGTCCATTTTTTAATTGTTATATGTTTATAATGAGTTAGCCATGCAGTTTGTGCTGCCGGCAAAGAAATTTTTAGCCATGAAATGGCTGCGGTAAAATGACTTAGGTGTTTACCAGAAAAAATGGAAAGGGTAAATAATATCTGTTGTGGTAAAGCGGAGTAATGAATCTCTGTTATTGAACAGATATTGAGAATAATTATCCTGAATAAACCACGTTATGGCTTTTAGACTGTTTGTTATGCTGTAAAAAGGGATATCGGCCTTTTTTACATCGGTCTCTAAAAGCTTAGTTTCGTTTGTAGATGCGTGGAAAGAAGACTTAAAGTCGGTTTTAGTGAAAAATACCTGCTCCTTCGACTTTACTATGTTAGTATTAAAGTCGGGCGTATGATTGCCCGATATACCTGTTGCTAACAGATATATAAGAGCAATTAATGATAATGATATTTTTTTGAAATTTTCTTTCACGGGCGCAAATATACTCTATTTAAGTATAAGTGGTTTTATTTTAACGTTTTAGGGTGTCTAAAAAATCTTCACGGTATATTTCGCGCGCACCCAGACTTGCAAGGTGATCGTTGTATACCTGGCAGTCTAAAAGCAAATACCCTGCCATTTCCAGTTGTTTGACCAAAGCGATAAAAGCTATCTTGCTGGCATTAGATGCTTTAGAGAACATACTTTCTCCACAAAAAATATGACCGAGGTCTATACCATATAGCCCGCCAACAAGTTTATCATCCTGCCATACCTCTACCGATTTTGCTTTACCCAGCCTGTTGAGTTCACAGTAAGCCTCTACCATTTCGGGAGTAATCCATGTGCCGGGCTGTCCATCACGTTTTATGTTGCGGCAGTTAGTTATCACATCTCTAAAAGCAGTATTGAAGGTAACTTTAAAAATCCCCCTGTTTATAATGTTGCGCATGCTTTTAGATACCTTGAGTTCGTTAGGGAAAAGCACCATTCTTTCCGGTGGGGACCACCATAGTATGGGCTCATCATCTTCAAACCACGGGAATATACCATTGTGGTAGGCAAGCAGTAATCTTTCGGGAGATAGGTCGCCACCTATGGCTACAATACCTTCAGGTGAGGCTTGCTGGGCAGGTGGGAAGTAAAGGTCTCGGGAAAGATAATACATGTGTTAATGCACTTTGTTTGAATGCTCAAAGGTAAGCATTTCCCTATTTTGATAAAAAATTAAGCACTCATTAATAAATCAGGTTCTTTCTCAATCTGCTTAATAAAGTAGGAAGGTTTAATGCCTGTTTGAGAAAAGAAAGCATCTGAAAAACTTCGCGGATTACTAAAACCAAGTTCTTCGGCAAGTGCTTTTATGGTATACCTGCGATGGGTAGAGCTGTTTTTTAGTAATGAAACAGCATGATTTACCCTTAACTCATTTAGGTAGGAGTTAAAGTTTTTACCTTTATAATGGTTTATTACTTTAGATAGGTAGGTAGTATTGGTGTCAAGCTCATCGGCCAGTAATGATTGTGTTAAGCCTATACCCAGATATTCTTCTTTCTTTTCGAAGGTTTCCAGGCCTTTAAGTATTTTTAAAACAATGTCCTTGTTTATGTCAAGTTCATCAGTGTTTACTTTGGTGGCTTGTATTGCTTGTTCAGATTGTTTTTCTCTCTCTTTGGCTTTAGCTATAAGTTCCTCATACTTTTGTTTGTATCTTTTTTGTTTTTTATAGTTAGCAATTAAAAGATAGCTTATTACGAGTATTATTATTCCTGCTAAAGAGTAAATTATATAGCTAACAATGGTGTTTCTTTTAAGTGTTTTTTCGAGATTGTTTTTAGAAGCAACTAATTCGGCTGTGTCATATTCCTTGTGTATAGTAGATATAAGGTCTTTATAGTTTTTCTCAAGTATTTTATCAGCATCCAGTAATCGGTTGGTGTATAATAATTGGTTTTCAAGGTCACCTTTCTTTTTATAATAATTAATAAGCAATTCGTAGGTCTCCCTTAAGTCTAAATTCGCATAGTTTTTTTTTTGTAAAATAGAATCAACTTTTTGTAGGTAGATAATACCTTGTGTGTCGTGATTTAATTTAAGGTAATTTTTACCTAAATACATATAAGTGACAGCTATATTAACAAAGTCTTCGTTGTCAATTATATTAGATAGCGGTTTTTTAAGGTAATTAATGGATTTGTTATAGTTTTTTATGGCAAATTGATTAATTCCTTCTGATTGAAAGAAGTAGCTGTTAATTAAAGAGAAATCACTACTGTTACTTTCCTTTATTCCTAGTTCGTTTATCTGTGAGCACTTGTCGAAATTACCTAGTCTGAAATTACAAAGTCCCGTTGAACAGAGGGAGTGTAAGTAACCCTGTTTGTAATTATATCCCTCTTGATTTTTATAGAAGTCTTTGCATTCGGTAAAAAGGTCTAATGCTTCCTGATAATAACCTAAATAGAATTTAATATTGGCAATGCCGTATTTTATTTTGTATTGGGTATAAATATCATTTTTATAATTGATGTACTTATCTGCTATTAGATAGTTGTCAAGTGATTTTATATAGTTTTTGTATCTAAAATAGGCTACTGCTTTATGTATGTATGCTCTGCCAATAAGTTTGTTGTCCTTAAGGGAGGTAGCGATATTCAATATGCTATCGGTGTATTGTAATCTTGTCGTTAGCGGTAAATCAAACAATATATTGCGATAACCATTAATTAGTTCCTCTTTGTTGTTTTCTTTTTTAGCCTTTTCTATATAGGTGTGATAGTATACCCAAAGTTTAATACTGTCATCTTCATATTTATCTATATCGTCAGAAAGCTCATTGTAATTCTTATGGCTAAGTGAGTCTGGGATAATAAATTTTTTCTGGGCTATACAGTTAAACTGAGCTATAAAAATGAGTATCAGGTAGTGTGCTTTCATTCTTTCATACGCCTCTTTGCATTAAAAAGACTTTTTTTATTGTGGGTGGGATTGTGTTAACTAAGTCTGTTGTGCAAAAATAAGCTTTTTGAAAATGAAAGTTGTTATTTTTTTCATTCTGTATTTCAGTTGTTTAAGTGGTTTTACAGTGCAGATTTATAAATCTGCACAACAACCTTTTGTGAGCTTTTTTAGGCTGCTATAGTTTTGCCCTGTATCGATAAAGTAAAAAGTTTACTGCCCGGGAGTAAACAAAGAAACAAATCTTAAAAACGTGTGAAATGAAAAGATTTTCTTTGTTTATGGTGGTAGCATCCTTAGTCATAACAGGATGTAGCACTGACAACGATCTTAAATTTAGTGAAAAACAAACAAGTGCTTTTAATTTAAAAGCAGTAGCATTTAAAAGTTTAGAAGCAGAAGTGCTTGGCGAAATCATAAATGAGTATGTAAGTAAGTATGATGATGACGACAAAGAGCTTGACGTCGTTATTGATAGAATGCAATTTATAGCCAAATCTAATTCGGAATTTGTTAATCTACAGGGTGGTGATTATGCTGTAGCAGATAAAGGACTAATAGAGGAAGCTTTAAATCAACCAGAAATGCTTTTGCAGCAAAACTTATTTACTTCTCCAGCAACTAATGTTATTAAAGCATTTTTTAATAACGAGATTAATGAAGAAGCTCAGATAAATGATGTTATTTCCTCTCTAGGTAATGAGATAACTATTTGTGGAGCCAATTCTACTGAAGAAGAACTTGTACTGAAATCGGTTTCTCTAATGGTGAAAAACAGAGAGCTGTCCTTAGTAAAAGATGATAAAGACAAAGAATGGCATGAAACAAGATCTATTTGTGCATCAAGTCTTACAGGTGGCTTTGAAAGCCCTGCTCAGGCAGTGTTTAATGCAGCTGTAGTTTCCATAATGTCATTATAGTTTAGTTTATTAGTTTAGGTAGAACAATAATCACCACGTTTTTAAGAACCTCCGTCGCTACACCGATACACCTTGCGGCGGGGGATTAAAACGGGGCTAAGTATTAAATACGCTTTGTTCTTGATAAATAATTAAAGTTTTTAGGTCTCCTATCCCCACACCTTGTAATATCCTTAGGGACGGGGGCTTAGAAACAAATTAAAATTACACACTTAGTTAGGTCAGACTGCTGTTTAGTGTTTAAAAAAAAATTGCTATGAGAATTATATCCGGTAATTATTATTAGGCGTTCTTACTTCACACCTTTTTCCATATCTGCTTAAGAAATTCTTAGGGTAGGAGAGCTTAAAAGACTATTATTGGGTTGTTGCAAAAAGAGAGTTGTCTTTTTCAACAAAAAATGCCCCGAAGTAATTCGGGGCTTTATTTTTTTAATAAACTACAATACGAATTATAGTATGTCGTTAGTTAGGTACAAATTTTATTACATGTTTAGTCGCTTTTTAATTTGCTTTGTGGCTTTAATGCCTGCAATTTTGTTTTCTCAAAACCTTGAGAAAGATGTTATCCACTTACAGGATGTTGTTGTTGAAAAAGATGTAAAAAAACCTAAAGTAAAAAAAGTAAAATGCGGTAACTTTAAACAGGTTTATGTAAATAGTAATCTGTACTTCACTGAAGATCCTGTTTTTTATTTAACAGATAGTTTGCCGGAAGGTACTTTGCAAGGGGTCAAACTTTTTTTTACACCAATAGCCCATGTTATGGAATTAGGTGGACGAGATTACAGTACATTTAGAGTTAATAAAACAGAGTTTGAAGTTACGCTGTATGAGGTTAATGATGATTATAGTGTTGGTGAAAAGGTGAATAGTGAGCCTATGTTAATAGCGCTTGAGGAGTGTACGAATGATAGGTTAAAAAAAGTTGAGTTAGATTTATCAAAATACAATTATAAAACTAATAAGTTTTTTATATCTGTAAAAAAGCTTACAGATACTTCCTGTAGGGATTACTACTATTATGCACCTGTAAATTATATAGCTAAAGACGGGTACTGTCGTTACTTAAAAGCAGAAGAGAATAATATATACAAAAAGAAGCAAGGTTTTTCTATTGGCTTGCAGTTAGAAGTAAAAACACTTACAAGTGATTATTAAAAAAGCCCTGTTTTAAACAGGGCTTTTTAGTTTATTAGAACGGAAGATCGTCGTGGTCTTCTTCTTTGTAATTTGTTGCAGGCTCAAAAGAGTCATATGAGTTTGGACCCGGTTGCGGAGGCATTTGTTGTGCTGGTGCAGCAGGTTGCAGTTTTTCAATTCTCCATGCCTGTATAGAGTTAAAGTACTTGGTTTCACCCTGTGGGTTAACCCACTCCCTGCCTCTAAGGTTAATGGAAACTCTAACAGGTTCTCCTACGGTATAGCTGTTAAGTAAATCACACTTGTCCTGAGTGAACTCAACAAGGATGTGCTGTGGGTACTGCTCATCTGTTGTAACTACCAATTCTCTTTTTCTAAATCCGTTGCTTCCAAAAGATTTAGTTTCATCAATCATTTTAATTCTTCCTGTAACTTCCATGTTCAAATTGTTATTTTATTGTTTTACTGCTACAAGGCAGTCAATCGTATTATTTTCTTGTTGCTAAAAGTAATTTCCAGGCTGTAGCTACCTCATTGTTGTCCAGGTGCTCTTTAGCTTTTAGGAATTTTTTAGTGTCATCGTCGGCGCTTAAAACAGCTTTTGCTTCAAAAGACTCTTCTACAAAGGTATCAATTTCTTCTTCTGTAGGCAAAGTTTCAACATTCCCCAGTTTACCAAGGTCATTTCCGTTAAAAACAGTGCTTTCCTTTACAAAAGCAGGTATGGCATCTACGCCAATTCCAAGTGTTGTAAGTGGTTTTTCAACCTCAAAAAGCCCTGCATTGGCACGGCTGTACCAGTTACCGCCCATACGGGAAACCAAATCGATTTTGTTTTGGTCAATAGCTCCGTTTTCATCCAGTACACTTTCGTCTACGTGTAGTTTTACCACTTCACATATAATAAGGTTACCGGCACCACCATCGTTACCTAATGCTATAATGTCGTTTACCTTACATTCAAACTGTACAGGCGATTCCTTTACACGGAATGGCTTAACGATATCTGACGGCTGCATGGTAAGGCCCGATTTGATAAACTCGTTAACTCCGTCACCATATTCGGTGCTTGATAGCGAAGCCTGCTGTACAATAGCATAATTCACTATGTTGATGACCACCTCACGGTTAAGTTCGGCATTAATAAGCGTGTGTTTTACCGTATTGTTCCTTACTCTGCGTGCCGGCGAAAATACCAGTATTGGAGGATTAGAGCTAAATACATTAAAAAAACTGAACGGAGAAAGGTTAGGGGTTCCGTCTTTATCAATCGTGCTGGCAAAAGCTATTGGCCTTGGGCCTACGGCTCCCTGAAGGTAGCCCTGTAGCTTTGCTGCAGGTATTTCTTTTGGATCTATACTAAGCATTGCAAAAATTGTGTTTTATGCAAAGATAAATTTTCCTGACTACTTAAACCATTTTACCAAAGCAGAGTTAATAACAAAATAATAAACGCTGGTTTGTATCGTTATAAATGCCCGCACTTTTACCATATTTAGTATCTTTAGGCCACAAATACCATTGTATGCAGTTTTCTAATAACAGGAATTTTACCCGCGGATTTATTATTCTGGCATCTTTTCTCATAGTTGTATTAATACTATGGAATACGTATTACCTTTTTCAGGTTTTTAAATATGAAGAAAGGAATAAAATGGAGATTTGGGCAGATTCTCTTGAGGAACTAAACAAGGCAGAAAGTACTACTGATGTTGAGCTTTTAAGGCGGATAATGAGTAAAAATACCACTATTCCAACAGTTTGGACAGACTCTGAAGGCAACCTGAAGGATGTTAGTAATGTAAGTGAGGAAATTGTAAAGGATTCTGTAAAGCTTCAAAAGTATATTGAGGATATTAAAAAGGAGAACAACTTTATAAGGATGGATCTCTCGTCTACAGAACATCAGTTTGTTTACTATGGTAACTCCTTTCTGCTCAATCAGCTTAAATATTTTCCTATTGCCTTAATACTTATTATAGTGCTGTTTGGTGCTGTTGTGTTTAATTTTTACAGAGCATCAAAAATGGCAACCCAAAATAAGTTATGGGCAGGTATGGCAAAAGAAACTGCTCACCAAATTGGTACGCCGCTTTCATCGCTGTTAGGGTGGATTGAGATTATGAAGATTGATAATGTGGATGAAACTACTGTGACCGAAGTGGAAAAGGATGTAAGCAGATTGCAAACCATTGCCGACCGTTTTTCCAAAATTGGATCTGAACCTGTGCTTGAAAAACTGGATATTGTAGCCGAGACCGAACATTCGTTTGAATACCTAAGGTCGCGTACTTCAAGTCAGGTAGAGTTTTTATTTAAGGCGCCTACCTATCCTATTTATGTTATGCTTAACCGGGAACTACATAGCTGGACTGTAGAGAATTTGGTTAAAAATGCAGTAGATGCCATGAAAGGTAAAGGTTCGCTAAAGGTGGTGCTGGAAGATACCGGAGAATTGATAAAAATTCAGGTGACTGATACGGGGAAGGGAATAGCAAAGAATAGGTTTAAAAAGGTTTTTGAGCCTGGCTTTACTACTAAAAAAAGAGGTTGGGGGCTAGGACTGTCCTTAACCAAGCGTATAGTTGAAGAATATCATAAAGGAAAGATTAAGGTAAAAGAGTCGGAAATTGGGGTGGGTACCACCATGCAGGCCAGTTACCGCAAAGCATAAAAAAAGGCACTTTTAAAAGTGCCTTTTCTATTTTTTAAAGGTTGGCATTTATAGCATTTGCCAGTTCTTCAAATTCTTCTTTTTCAAGTTTTACCTTATTGATAAAACGCATTTCGTCCATTTCGTTTAACGGGATAAGGTGAACGTGTACATGAGGTACTTCAAGCCCCACAACCGCAACACCTACACGTTTACACGGTACTGTTTTTTCTAGCGCTTTTGCCACTTTTCTTGAAAACTTCATTAGTTCAAGGTAGTGATCTTCTTCCATATCAAAAATTTTGTTTATTTCCTGCTTAGGTATACAAAGAGTATGTCCTTTAGCATTTGGATTTACATCCAGAAAAGCAAGAAATTTGTCGTCTTCGGCTACTTTATATGCCGGGATTTCTCCGTTTACGATTTTAGTGAATATGGAACTCATAGCGATAAGTTTATGTGGTTATTCTCGTGTAATTTCAAGTACTTCAAACTGAAGTGTCCCGTTTGGAACTTTAATCTCAGCAACTTCTCCCACTGATTTTCCTAAAAGTCCCTTACCAATAGGTGAGGTAACCGATATTTTTCCTGTTTTCAGGTCGGCTTCACTTTCTGCTACCAGGGTATATTTCATTTCCATGCCATTAGCTTGGTTCTTAATTTTTACTGTAGAAAGTACCAGTGCTTTAGACAGGTCAAGTTGAGACTCGTCTATAAGGCGTGCATTAGCAAGAAGGTCTTCCATTTTAGCTATTTTCATTTCAAGAAGTCCCTGTGCTTCCTTCGCAGCATCATATTCTGCATTTTCCGAAAGGTCTCCTTTATCACGTGCTTCGGCAATAGCCTGAGAAGCCTTTGGTCTTTCTATAGCTTTAAGATGATCTAACTCATCTCTTAATTTTTTTAATCCTTCTGCTGTGTAGTAAGATACTGTACTCATAACTTCATCGTTTATATAAATAGAAAAAATCCCATCAGGACGGGATTTTTCATATCGCAAAGATACTATTTTTTTTGTTACGTCAATTTTTAAATTCGCGCTTATGCGTTTGTCAAAGTTAAATAAATTAAATTTGTTTCATAATTATACAGTAAAAATTTATCAAAATGAGAAAATATCTGTTACTGCTGTTTGCAGTTACTTTTTTATCGTCTTGCAGTAATGACGATTATAACTATAACAACAGGTACCTGCCTAATTACGCTTTTTCTATAAATATAGATATGAGCCTGCCGTTATATTCGCAGTTACAATTTACTGCTAATCCTGTTTATATAGGTCAGGCAGGAATAGGTATTAGGGGAATTATAGTAATGAATACTGGAGGGGGGTATACGGCTTTTGATGCCAGTTGCCCAAACCAGGAGTTGAGCTCTTGTTCTACACTTAGTGTTAACGGGATTAATGCTGTTTGTCCTTGTGATGATGTAGAGTATAATCTTTTTACAGGACTTCCGTCCAGTGAGGTGGAATATTCATTAAAGCCTTACAGGGTAGAAATTGTAGGTCCAAGTGTTATAAGGGTGTATAATTAATGCCTGTTATAACCATTGCGACATCCATTGCTGCACCAATACAGGTTGTGTTTGATTTATCGCGTAGTATAGATTTACATAAACTATCTACCATACAAACAAACGAAGTAGCTATTGCCGGAAAAACATCAGGGCTTATAGGAGAAGGGGAGAGTGTAACATGGAGAGCAAGGCATTTTGGTTTTTACCAGGTGCTTACCTCTAAGATTACTTTTTTTGACAGCCCTAATAAGTTTACTGATGAAATGGTAAACGGAGCTTTTAAAGGTTTTGTACATCAACATTATTTTGAAGAGAAGAACGGGGTAACCCTTATGATTGATGTGTTTGATTATACAAGTCCGTTAGGTTTGCTGGGTAAAATGGCAGACGGATTGTTTTTAAAACAATACATGAAGCGGTTACTGGAAAAGCGAAATCAAACAATAAAAGAGTTTGCGGAAGACAGTGCAAAACATAAAAAAATCCTGACGCTATAAACGTCAGGATTTTTTATTGGTTAACTATACTCAAAAATTAAAATTTCAGTGTTGCGCCAAGCAGGAAGTTAATACCTGCCTGTGGGTAAAAGTATGGCGTGCTGCCATACATGTATCCGTTAGATACATATTCTTCATCAAAAATGTTATTTATTACTCCGCTTAAAACTACTTCTTTTATAAAAGAACCAGTTTTAAAGTTATAGTTAAGGTTAAGGTCGTTTACAAAATAACTTTCAAGCTTAGATTCAGGCTGTTCAATGTTATTCATAAACTGTTCTCCCACAAATTTTGAAAGCAAAGTGATCTGGAAATTTTTTACAGGAATAACTGTTAACTGATTTCCTGCAATAATATCCGGAGAGTAAGCAATTTTGGTGTCACCTAAACTTTGAAATCCGCTCTCTGTTTCAGTATAAAAATCAACATTTTTATTGTCGCTTAATGTAATATTAGGTCTTACAATTATATTTTTAGTTATAAAAACTGTAGCATCTGCCTCAAGTCCTAATCTATAGCTATCACCGCTATTAGCATAAATAGGTGAGCCTACATCATTTAATGCACCGGTTAATACTAACTGGTCTTTGTAGCGCATGTAATAGATATTAAAGTTTAATTTTACTTTATTAGAAGCATGTCTCCAGCCTAATTCAAAATCATTTAGTGTTTCAGGATTAACACTACTTGCTTCGTAGTCTGATCTTCGGGGTTCCCTGTTTGCTCTGGCGTACGAAAGGTATATGTTGTTTGAATTGTTTAAAGTGTAGGTTATTCCGGCTTTTGGATTAAAGAAATTAAAGGTATCGTCTACCAATTGTGGTTGTATTCCGTCTGCCTGATAATTTACCCTCCTGTATTGTATATCGCCAAAAAGGCTTACCTTTTGTGTAATATCCCAGTTTGCTTTTGCAAATAAATTAAAGTCGGTCTTCTTAGCATATAAATCATAATACTTGTCTCCCGGCTCTACAGGTCCCATGTTTCTTGCCCAAATTACATTTCCGTAATGGTCTCCTTCATATTTGTTCCATGCTCCTCCTGCAATTATATTCCATCGATCTCTTTTATAATTTGCAGAAAAAGTAGTTCCGTAAAAATCGTTATCAAGCCACTCCTGTTTTACTAGGTCGGTAACAGGTATAGTAAGGTTTCCGTTTTCATCTTCAGTAAAATCGGTAGGTAATATTCCTCCAAAACCGTCGGGAGATGCCTGGAAAAGGAAATTTTCATAATAGCCTTTCCCTTTTGTATAGTGTAATGCAGCATTTGTGCTCCAGTTGTCAGAAAGCTTTTCATTCCAGTGAAGTTGATAATGATCCTGTTGATAGTTATCGGTCTCGTTATCGTAAAAACGGACATTCCCATTTTCGTCTAAATGGTAGCCTGATGTGTTGTATCTTCTGTTCTCTGCCAGGGTTTGTGAGTCTATGCCGTTCCATGCCTGGTATGTTTTTTCTTTTCCTCCAAAAACAAGGGCTTTAATTAGGGTTGTTTTGCCTACATAAGTACCCTGTAAGAAATAAGATTTTAAATCGGAAGAGGCGCGGTCTATATAACCGTCAGATTTGATGTTAGATAACCGTCCTGCAATTTCAAAACGATCGTTCATCAGTCCGGTGCTGAATTTAACGGTGTGTTTCCTTGAGTTGAAGCTACCAAATGAATTTGATATTTCACCGCTTGACTCTTTAGAATGTGCATCGGTTAAAAGGTTAAGGCTGGCACCAAAGGCACCTGCACCGTTTGTGGAAGTTCCTACACCACGCTGTAGCTGAATGTTCTCGGTAGAAGAGGCAAAATCACCCATGTTTACCCAAAAAGTGCCATGAGATTCAGCATCATTATAAGGTATACCATTAACAGTTACATTAATTCTGCTGGCATCAGATCCTCTTACGCGCATAGAGGTGTAACCTATACCGGCTCCGGCATCGGTAGTGGTAACTACCGAAGGCTGGTAATTTAAAAGTACAGGGATATCCTGCCCCAGGTTACGTGCAGCAAGTTCCTCTTTGCTAATGTTGGTAAAGGTAACGGGAGCTTTTTTGTCTACCCTTACGGCCGATACCAGTACTTCTTCCAGTTTGTATTTGTCGGCATCTGTTTTGGTAGTGTCCTGAACAGAGTTATTGTCCTGTGCATTTGCAGTAAAGGCAAAAAGCCCCAATGCCAGTACCAACGGTTTCCTGACCGATTTGAATTGATTTGTAATGAATAAAGTTTTCATTCGTAAAAAAAGGTTTACGAATAAAAGGGGTAATTATTCTGTTAGTGTTAAATTGATTTTATGGTGGCAAATTGCTGTTATAGTGCTTTTTGCCTTTCCCTTGGCAGCATTACCTGCCCAGGTTCTTTGGGTATAATCTCAGCCCTTGTAGAGCACCCCTTTGAGACGGCGCAAAAGTAGTAAAAAAATACGGTTAGCCTCATTACAATCTTAAAATATTGAAATGAGGTGTAATGGTTTGGTATTTAGATTTTTAAAAAGAGAGTGTTTGCGGTTTAATAATCAAACTTTTTGCGCGACTGCTTTTTTTCTGCCTGTCGGCGTTTGTTTTCCAGTCGTTTTTTAATCACTGCCTTAGGTATTTTAGTAGCAATACGGGGTTTGTCCTGTTGTAGTGCTGTTTCAATAAGTTCAATAAAACGTTTTGTTACCAGTTGCTTGTTGCGTATCTGGCTACGGTCTTCGTCGCACTGTAATATAAGTGTGCCTTTAGTATTAAGCCTCGAGCTTAGTTTTTCGTTAAGCAGTTCTTTTTCCTCTTCGGTAAAAGCCTGCGAATTATTAAGGTCAAAACTAAGGATTACCTTAGAGGATACCTTGTTTACATTTTGCCCTCCGGCACCGCTGCTTCTTACAGCTTTATATTCTGGTTCGTTTAATAATTGTTGTTTATTCATATTTATGTTTCCGGAGGAAATCCGGAATAAGCTTATTAATGATTAGGCTGATGGGAAGCCTTAAGTAAATCGTTTACGTTTTTTACAGGATTAAAAGTGTCCAGAGGTACTTCGGTAAACACAGTTATCCAGCCTGCCATAGCACCATTCCATAATCCCGGTAGTTCGTATGATTTTACATCGTGTCCCATTCTGTTTTTAGTTACTATAAATCCGGTGTCGGGATCAGTATATTCTCTCAGGTCAAAATATTCACCTTTGTAGTTTTTAAGCCCGCAAACCAAATCTACCGGGTTAAAATGGGTAGAGTAAGAGAAAATCTCGTTCTGGCTTTTGTTTTCTAAGTCTATTTGTGAGCTCTCTACAATTTGTAATGACAGTTTTCCATCTTTAGATTTAACCCAAAACGGACCACCACCCGGCTCGCCTTCGTTTTTAACCATACCGCATATTCTTATCGGTCTGTTTAATAATTCGGTTAGGAACTCTATTTTATGCTCGCAGGTGTACTTGTTTACATCGGGTGGGATGTTAAGGAAAAGTCCGTTTTTAGCAAAATCGAATATTTCGTCAATTTCATTAGCGGGAACATTTCCTTTTTCAATTTTTTTAAGGTAACCAAATACTTTTTCCTGTAGCTCTAGCAGTATACCAGCCAGTGCCTTTTTATACAGAGAAATAGTTTTTATATTATTATGACTTACATTATCAATGTTTTTAATGAAAACCACATCGCTTTGCAGCTGGTTTAGGTTTTCTATAAGTGCACCATGACCGCCCGGCCTGAAAAACAGTTTGCCGTCACTATCTCTAAACGGTTTGTTGTTCATGTCTACCGCCAGAGTGTCGGTTTGTTTGTGCTGATAGGAGAAATCTATATCGATATCAATACCTGATTCTTTTTCAATATCATCCTTAACCTCTTTAATGCAGTCTATAAATCCGTCAAGGTGTTCCTGTGATATGGTAAAGTGTACATGTGCTTTACCGTTTGAGTGTGCATAAGAAACACTTTCCTTTAAATGTTCGTATATTGGTGTAGCGGTAAATCCGTCATACTGGTGGAAAGGAAGTATGCCTTTCGGTTTATTGGCAAAATCAAATTTTTCGTTGGTAAGGAGTATTTTTATAAAGTTGTAATAGCGCTCATCTTTAGTCCATTCGCTATATTCAGGATGCTTTTTAGATTCTTCCAGTACCTCTTTAAAAAAAGGGAACTTATCGGCACCAATAAGGAAAACTTTTAGAGCTTCATCCCTTCTTTTATTGATATAGGCGTTAACTGTATCGTTTACAGGATCAAAATTAAGCAGGAATTCATTAAGGAATTTAAACATCCTGGTTGCTGCCCCCGATGCCGGAACGAATTTTTTAAGGGTTAGGTTGTTCTTCTTTTGATTAAAAAAGGCGGCATAGTCTTCGGTTTCTTTTTTAGAGAGAGCTTTTATACCATCTTTAACGCTAGCGGGTCTGTCTAAAACAACTTTGCTTATTCCTTTTTTAAAGGTGTTTAGTTGTGATTTTATTTTAGCTGTAGTAATCCCCAGGCTATATATCTGACTAAAGTCATTATAGGTAAAGCCTAACTTCAGTGTGTTTTGCAGTTCGGTTAACAGGTTTTCAATTTCTTCAAAACTATCAACAACTATAAGGGCTTTATTCTGTTTTTCAAAATTGTTTATAAAACGGCTTGTTTCTTTATTTGGTTCGCTGTTTACAATTACAGCAATATCTCCATCAGTTGGGTTTGAAAAGTCGGAAATATGAAATGTGAAAGCAGTAGTGCTGTTTTCAAATACTTCGGTAAGCCTGTTTTTCCATTCATGCTTTACTGTGCTATTACTGTATATGGCAATAGTTATGCTGGTTGTATGTTGTTTTGTAATGTTTTCTTCCATGATAAATAACCGAAAATAGCAATTATGGTTAAAATTAGGTAGAGGATACTGGATAGTGTATATCCTTTTATGAAATAAAGCGGAATAGAAATAATATCAGCAATAATGAGGAAAATCCAGTTCTCTATTTTTCTTTTGGCTAATAGCCACATACCGATAAAACAAAGGGCGGTAGTGAGGTTGTCTATGTAAGACCACCATGCTGTAAATTTATCAAAATAAATGTACACAGACGCCACAAATATAGCCGAAATTGTGAAAATGCCTACGCATGTTAAGTTATCTTTAGCATTCATTGAGGATATTTTAAGCAGGTCATGATGTTCTTTATCTTTTTTGCTCCATAATATCCAGCCATAAATACTCATTATAAAGTAGTAGGCATTGATAATAAGATCTCCGAAAAGTTCCCATTGATATAAAAGGTAGACATAGGCTATGGTGCTTATAATACCGGTGGGGTAAACCCAAATACTGTTTCTTGCCGAAAAGATAACGCTAAGAGTCCCAAAGATTAATCCTACTACTTCAAGGCCTATCTGGAATGTGCTGTACTCTTTATAGGAAGCAAATAAAAAATCGAAAACCTCATTCATGGTTAATTATTATCAATGCTGTAAACTAAGGTGAAATCTTCTATTTCCTCAAAATAAAAAGGATAGCTTCCTTCTATTTCCATGTAGCTAACGGTGGCTGTGCCTTTAGTATCGTTCATCTCAAAAGGCGCTACATCAATATTTTGTTTAAAGCTAAGTCCCTTGCGGGAAAACATTTTATAAAGGGCTTCCTTAACGCCCCAAATAACAATAAGTCTTCTTACATAATCGGGCACATTCTCAGTATTCAGGAAGTCAAATTCTTTGTCAATAAATTTATCGGCAATTTTTATGGCTTTTTCCCTGCGTATTTCCATATCGATACCAATGCTTTTATCGCTTATTATAATCGCTGAAAAACTAAAGGAATGGGTAATGGAAATATTCTTGCCGTCTTTAAGGTGGGGTTTTCCGTCTTCGGTATAAAACAGGTCAAAATCAGTATAACCAGCCTCATTTAAAAGCTTACGTACACTAAGAAAGCCTTTGCGGTGCTGTTCTGACTTCATGGAGTCAATCCTGCTTTGGCAAACATCCTTAAGCTCGGTGCCGTTAGAGAGTTCTTCCAGGCTTTCGGTTATTTTCCATACCAGCAGCTTAGTGTTTGGTGCTATTGTATACGATTTGTGTAGAGGCATGTAAGGTTTTAAAAAATTATACTTTCATTTTGTTGCAAATCAAACAATTAAAAAGGTTTAACAAATTTTAAAATAGTCCTAAAACTGTTTGTTTACAAAGGAATTCACTAAATTTGCAAAAATTTTAGCTAAATACAAATATACAATATTCATGAGTACGAACACTGTGCCATATGTGGCTTACAAAGTAAAAGATATTTCCCTTGCAGAATGGGGTAGGAAAGAGATTGAACTTGCAGAGGCTGAAATGCCGGGTTTAATGGCGTTACGCGAGGAGTATAAAAATGAACAACCTTTAAAAGGAGCTCGTATTGCAGGGTGTCTTCACATGACAATCCAAACAGCGGTTTTAATTGAAACTCTTGTTGCTCTTGGTGCAGAGGTTACCTGGAGTTCATGTAACATTTTCTCTACTCAGGATCACGCTGCTGCTGCTATCGCTGCTGCCGGTATCCCTGTGTATGCATGGAAAGGTTTAAATGAAGAGGAGTTTGACTGGTGTATTGAGCAAACGCTGTTTTTTGGTGAAGACCGCAAACCGCTTAACATGATTCTTGATGATGGTGGTGACCTTACTAATATGGTATTTGACCGTTACCCTGAACTTACTAAAGATATCAAAGGTCTTTCTGAAGAGACTACTACAGGTGTACACCGTTTATATGAAAGAATGAAAAACGGTACGCTTGTAATGCCGGCTATTAACGTGAACGATTCTGTTACCAAATCTAAATTTGATAACAAATACGGTTGTAAGGAAAGTGCTGTAGATGCAGTGCGCCGTGCAACAGATGTTATGCTTGCTGGTAAAAGAGTAGTTGTTTGTGGTTATGGTGACGTAGGTAAAGGTACTGCTGCTTCGTTTAGAGGTGCCGGATCAATTGTTACGGTTACTGAAATCGACCCAATTTGTGCACTACAGGCTGCAATGGACGGCTATGAAGTGAAAAAACTTGATACTGTTATTGGTAATGCTGATATCGTTATCACTACTACAGGTAATAAAGATATTGTTGTAGGCCGTCACTTTGAGCAATTAAAAGACAAGGCTATTGTTTGTAATATCGGTCACTTTGATAATGAAATCGATATGGCTTGGTTAAACAAAAACCACGGTGCAAGCAAAGTTGAAATCAAACCTCAGGTAGATAAATATACTATTGCCGGTAAAGATATTATTATCCTTGCAGAAGGTCGTTTAGTAAACCTTGGTTGTGCTACAGGTCACCCAAGTTTTGTAATGAGTAACTCATTCACTAACCAAACGCTTGCTCAAATTGAGCTTTGGAAAAACAGCGATAACTACGAAAACAAAGTATACATGCTGCCTAAACACCTTGATGAGAAAGTAGCATCGCTTCACCTTGCTAAACTTGGTGTTGAGCTTGAAACACTTTCACAAGATCAGGCTGGTTATATTGGTGTTGAGGTTGAAGGTCCGTTTAAGCCGGAGTACTACAGATACTAATTTTAGTATTGAGATATTAGAAGTGAGTATTAAGTTGCTTACTTATGACATAAAAGAAAAGACCCGCTATTGCGGGTCTTTTTATTTTAATATGAGAGGTTTTTCTAACTTCTCATATTTGTCGTTTTAATTCTTTTTTGTCCAGCACTCGGCTATATGGTCGTTAACCATACCGGTAGCCTGCATGTTGGCATAAATAACAGTAGATCCCACAAACTTGAATCCGCGTTTTTTCATGTCCTTACTAATCTTATCCGATAGCGGATTGGTAGCAGGAACCTGTGAAAGCGTTGTGAATTTGTTATCTATAATTTTTCCGTCGGTAAAGTCCCAGTAGTATTTGGAAAAACTGCCAAACTCATCCTGTATTTTCATAAATGCCTGCGCGTTTGAAACGGCAGCAAGCACTTTAAGTCTGTTTCTTATAATTCCTGCATCCTGTAGCAGTTCTTCTACTTTTTTATCGCTGTAAGAAGCTATTTTTTTGTAGTCGAAATCGTCAAAGGCTTTCCTGAAGTTTTCTCTTTTCCTTAAAATGGTAATCCAGCTAAGTCCTGCCTGGAATGTTTCCAGTAGTAGGAATTCAAATAGTTTGTGGTCGTCATAAACGGGCTGTCCCCACTCTTCGTCGTGATATCTCTCGTAAAGTTCGTCGCCCTTACACCAGGCGCACCTGTTCTTTTCTGTCATTATTATGATTGATTATTGATTGATGTTAGTATCCGAAGCCGTATTCTCCGTACATACTATTGTAATCTGATGCTTTGGTGAAACTAGCCCTTATTTTATCTCCGTTGAGTATGGAATCGATCATTTCTTTGTAATAGTTTTCCATTTCATCTTCGTCAATAATTGTTTTAGGAGCAATCATTTTAAACGCGGTAGGGTTAATTCCTTTCTCGTCCTGTAAAAATGCAATTCCTATCAGTTTATCAGGGTCATAATCGTACGGGTCCTTGTCTTCGCTTATGTTTTTAAGTTTAAAAAAGTAAAACTCAGCCTTATGGCTATATATAGGTAATATTCTCTTTTCAATAAAGGATAGTGAGTCTTCTTTTGTGTCCAGTCCTTTAATGGTAAATATAGCCGATGCTGCCACATCAGTATGCGATATGCCTTCGGTTAGTTCCGGGGCTTTTTTATGGAGCCTGTTGTAGGTAATAAACAGGGTTTCCTGATCTTTTAGCAGAGGGGTAATTTCGTTCCTGTCAACAATACCATTATCGATATTAAGCTTAGAGATAGCCAAATTAGCCTGTTTAACATCTGTTTTCTTTACATTGTCAAAAAAGTTTTTCACATTATTATCGTTTCTAAACGGATATAGCAGTGTTATATAGTCTATCAGTTCTTTGGTTTCAGGTACGCTCTGATATAATTCTTTTATCTCATGTTTGTCTTTTCTGCTTTTTACCCTTTTTAGTTCCAACTTGGCATTGGTAAGTATCATTTTTTTAAAGCTTTTTAGTTTTTTAGCCTTAACGGCACCGCTGTTTAAAAGCTCTGAAGTGAAGCTTAATATAGGTTCATGATATTCGTTTATACTGTAAAACTGAAATACATCAGGGAAGAGTACTTTGCTTTTTTCGGTATTATTGCTAAAATCCGAGAAAAGTCTTTTTAACTCATAATTATTGTCTGAAATAGGGAGGTCGTACTCCATAAGTTCCAGTATTTTTCTATAAGCGTCTTCTGATTTTTGACGGTTAAGTGCTTTTAGAACGGCAAACTGGGTTATGGTGTTGGCATTTTCTTTTTTGTATTGTTTTTCCAGAAATGCAATTGCTCTTTTGTCTTTCAGTTCACCTATTTTTTCATATAGACCGGTTAATGCCTCTGTTTCATCTTTTTTAAATTCAAAAGTATCTATAAAGCTTTCCAGAGTAGGCAGGTCTTCTTTTTCGATTGTAAGGTTGTAAACCGAATGTAATGCCGAATAACGAATACTGTCGTGTTCGCTCTTGGCATCCTCTATAAATAGGGCAAGTCTGTTTTTACTATTTATATTCTCGTTGTCATCCGGTAATAATCGGAATGAATTAAATATTTTTTCTACCTGCTGGTCGTTATTGTTATAATCTTTGTCTACCAGTGTTCTGATCAGGTAGCCTTTTCCGTTTCGATAAATCAGATTGTATTTTACAGCCTGCTCTGATTTATTGTCTACAGCAAGTGCCTGCATTTTAAATATGCCTGTATTTTTGTCAAGCGATGTTTTTTCGTTTTTTATCTCTGTTTTATGTTTTACCATCGGGTCTTTGGCTATAATACCATCCCATGCAGTTTTGAAATTTCTGTTTCTTGAATAGACAGGGCTGCCACCCGTATAAAAATCAGAGAGTAGTGAGATTTCAGGATCATACTCCTCTTCTTCGTCATCACTTCCGGTAATCATTTCCCTTATTTTAACCGTTAGGGAATCTATGCTTTGTGTTTTTTTGTATTTATGGTCCTGATGATACCATACGTATACTGATTGTCCTGACGGTAGCTTAAAGTTGTAATGTTCATCTTTTGCTATAAAGTAATTTTTCTTTTCGTTGCCATATCTGTAGTCCTGTTTTGAAACAAAGTCTAAATACTCGTTTTGTAGTTTAGGGACGTCAACCTCAAATCCGGCAGTTGTATCTTTAAATACCCTGTATTGAGTGTTTGATACTTCCGGTTTGTACTCAAAGGAGTCAAAAAACATATTACTATCGGCATCATTGGCACCTATAGCTCCCATTAGGTAGTACTTACTTCCTTTAAGGAAAGATTTTAACCTTATGGTTTTATCGCCTATGGCAGAAACCGATGTAAAGCTTAATGGGGTTTCTGTCATTTTTGTTTGTGTGGAGTCGATATCCAACTGATTGTAAAACTCGTATTGAATACGTTTCAGTTCGAAAGTTGAGTTTTCCAGATTGTTATTGTCTGAAAGAGCTCTTTCCAACAGGAAGTAATGTGCTTTATCCTGAGGGTTGTATGAGTACATCTCAATGTTTGAAACCGTTTTGGAATTTATCCTGTCGCCATAAACAATGGTGTATGACGGGGCTTTAAGGCTAAAACTACCACGGTTAGGGGTAATGTCTTTCCATTGTGAGGTGATAGGTTTTAGCGTTATTTTGTTAAACACATCATTTTCAAACTTACGTGTGTAATTTTCCTCACCTGCCATGCTAACCACTATAATTTCAAGTGGTGTTATGTAGTATCTGTATCGTTGCGTGTTTCCTGTTTTAGTAATATTCTTTATATCGTAAACATCATAACCGTCCTGAGTATAGAATTTTTTATCTATAATTTTACCCGGAATGTTTTCATAGAACAGGCTGTCCAGTGATTTGTGGTTAAACGGTTTGTTGTCTTTTTTAAGGAAATCAAGTAAAGGGAGTCTCTTTACATTAATGTATCCGCCGTTGGCCAGATCGGGCGATTCTATATTGTCTTCGTTTTCTATAACGGCTTTGTAAAGCGGTAGGCTAATGGTGCCGTCTGGCGATGTATATTGTTTGTATGTAGGCTGAACGAAGTAAGACTCTATTTCCTGTTTTTTTGCTTTACCTTCTTCGGTATAAGTATCAAAAACGGGGTTAACAGTATAGCCTTTTTTACGAAGCATTTCGATAATACCTTTTTTACCCGGTAGGTGGGCAGCACCAACAGCAGCAAACAGACTTCCTTTTTGAGCAAGACTGTCTATTGATTTTACCATAACCACATTACGGTCGTACAGAAGGGCTTTTAGATAGCCTTCGGGAGCCGATAATACAGTTAAGGAGTCAATCATGTCCAGGTCCTTGTCTCTGTAAAAATTAATCATGGCTTCATCATAGCCATTATTTTTCAGTATTTTTTGCAGGGCTATTATGTTTTCCTCCTTTGGCTTGGTGTTGGTCATGTCGGCGTTCATAACATTAATTATGGAAGTTTTAGTATCTTCCAGTCCTACAGTTTTTTTATTGTATTTCCTGCCTGTACGATATATAAACATATCCAGGTAGGTTTCTTCCTGGTATTCCTTTTGGTGTTCGTTTGTTCTGAACAAAAGGTTGTTCATGGTGAAATTATTCATGTAGAATAACGGATACATTTTATCCTTCTCTAGGGGAGAAAGATAAAATTCAGAATAAAACTTGCCTTGTCCGTAATAGTCGTACCCGTCTCTTGATAAAACACCATATAGGTCTATCCATGTAGAGGGTTCACTTTCGTTTGCTACCATATCGGCATCCAGCAGATGTTTGAAAAAAGCGTCTGAAAGGTGATAGGACACCTTGTCGCTTACGTGCATGGAGCCATACAGGTATGATTTTTTGGTAAGACCATTACCCGATACCTCCCATAAAAGGCTCTGGTATTTTTTTTCCTGAGCAAAAAGGCTACAGGAAAAGGCTAGTAGTAATAGTAAAGCAAGTTTTTTCAAGGCTGTAAAGAATTAAGGTATAAGTAGTGTTATATCAAATATAGGGCATAGTTTTTAAAATACTATGCGTAGCTACCTGTTTTCTTAGAGCCTGATAATTACTCTTTTTCGGGCTCTATGTATTTGCTAATCCAGGCGTGGCCTACATATATTAACGGCGTAAGTACTATTGCTATTATCAGTTTTACGAAATATCCTGTAAAGGCCGAAGCAATGTAAGTGGCGGTGTCTATTTTTCCCGTAAGCCAAAAGGCAATTCCTAATACTATAAAGCTGTCAAAAAGTTGTGATATTACTGTAGATCCCGTAGTTCGCAGCCAAATCATTTTGTTGCCTGTTCGCTGCTTAAAGAAATGGAAAATAGCAATATCAATAAGCTGAGATACTAAAAAGGCGGTAATACTGCCCACTATTATCCACATACTCTGTCCAAAAACGGCGGTAAACTGCTCATCGTTTACGGTATTGAAACCTTTTGCTGCAGGAATTTGCAAAGCCAGATATAGTACTATAAAACAATAGGCTATCAGGCCGGCGGTAATGAAAGATAATCGCCTAACACCCTGTCGCCCGAAGTATTCGTTAATAAGGTCGGTGGTTAAAAATACTACAGGCCACGGCAAAATACCGATACTCATTACATACGGACCTACATTGATTAATTTTCCGCCAATAAGTTCGGCGACTACGGCATTGGTAATAAAAATTCCGGCAAGGATTATGAAAATAGTGTCTTTTCGGGTTTGTAACATAGTTTAGTTTGTAAGGGGATTTTCAAAAATACTGCTTTTATGGTTAATCTGGGAGTTTTGGTGTTTTTTGATTGTTGAGGTTTTGTTTTTTAGGGGTGTATGTTTTAAAATTATGTTATTTTGTGTTTTTTGTTGTAATATTTAGGGGGTGTATTTGTTATATTTGATAAAATTTAAATTTTATCCACATGAAAATAGGGGTTCCTAAAGAAATTAAAAATTATGAGAGTCGGGTAGCTGTTACTCCGGCAGGTGTTTTTGAATTGGTAAACTGCGGACATCAGGTGTTTGTGCAGGAAGGTGCAGGAGAGGGTAGTGGCTTCTCTGATGACGACTATAAAGAAACAGGAGCTTATATGTTGCCTACCATCGAAGCGGTATATGCTATGACCGATATGATTGTGAAAGTAAAGGAGCCTATAGCGTATGAATATAACCTGGTAAAGAAAAACCAGATTGTGTTTACCTATTTTCATTTTGCATCCAGTAGGGAACTTACAGAGGCTATGATTAACAGTAAGGCGGTGTGTATTGCTTATGAAACTGTAACCGACGCCGAAGGAACTTTACCTTTATTAACGCCTATGAGTGAAGTGGCCGGGCGTATGGCAATACAACAGGGAGCTAAGTATCTTGAAAAACCTATTAAAGGACGTGGTGTGCTTTTAGGTGGTGTGCCGGGGGTACCTCCGGGGAAAGTGCTTGTGCTTGGTGCCGGTGTAGTGGGAGTGCAGGCGGCTAAAATGGCGGCCGGACTAGGGGCTCATGTTACCATACTGGATATTAACATGAAACGCCTGCGTTATGTGAACGATGTAATGCCTAGCCATGTTGTGACCGAATTTTCGAGTGTGTACAATATAAAGAAGCATATTAAAAATCACGACCTTATTATAGGGGCGGTATTGATACCGGGGGCTAAAGCGCCCAGCCTTATAACAAGGGATATGCTCAAGGATATGCGTCCGGGTACTGTATTGGTTGATGTTGCTGTAGATCAGGGCGGGTGTTTTGAGACTACTATGCCTACCACGCATGATGATCCTACTTTTATAATTGATGATATTGTGCATTATTGTGTGGCCAATATGCCTGGTGCTGTACCTTACACTTCTACGCTGGCACTTACTAATGTAACATTACCTTATGTGCTTAAACTGGCTAATATGGGCTGGGAAAAGGCCTGTGAACAGAATGGCGACTTGCGTTCGGGATTAAGTATTGTGAAGGGTGAGGTTGTGGCTAAGGAACTACTTGAGGTGTTTAGCTTGCCTTTGGTGTAATTTGGTTTTAAGGTGTAAGTTGTTTATATTTAATGTTTTATATTTTAATTTAACTAAATAACCACCTGCCTTATGAAAAAAATATCCTTACTGTTCTCTGTTGTGTGTCTTGTTTTTATTTCCTGTAGTGAAGATAAAGAGCAAGAGCCTGTACAGGCTGTAAATCCTAAAAATGTACATGTTATTCATGATGATGATCCGCCGTCAGGGCAGGGTGACATACCCAGGAATAAACTAGTTTACAAAACATATGCTCAAAATAGTTTTACAGTTGAGGAATTGTGGGATCGCTATAAAAAGGATGTAGAAGTTACTGCACCTGATTATCATGATAACCTCAAAAATTTTTGGTTTAGTATAATAGGAGATAGGGTAATTAATGAAGGTAGTGATGAAATGAAGCTTTATTTTCTTGATGAACAAATGGGATTAAAGCAAAACTTTCTTAATTATGACCGATTTTTTAGATTGCTTGATGCCTGTTCGTTAACTGATGATGAGGTAGAGACGTTTGCCTTAGATTTTTTTGACAGAAACCGCAAAGCAATTAATAGTATTTTGTGGAAAACTGACGAGGATAAAAAAGATAAATTAGGTGAATTAGCATATATGCAACGTACTTTTTTCCTGTTACGAAACAGTGATAAAGGTTAGAGAGATATTATAATAAAAAAATCCCGATGTTGCCATCGGGATTTTTTTATATGTGTTTGCTTGTTTTTAATTAAGCAAGAGCAACTCTTTTGAAACCTGTAACAACTAGAGAAGCATCAACAGACTTAACATAACCGCTTACGCTTAGTTTGCTGTCTTTAATGTAATCCTGGTTAACAAGAGTGTTGTCTTTAAAGAAACGGCCAAGTTTACCTTTAGCGATGTTGTCTAACATAGCTTCCGGCTTACCTTCCTGACGTAACTGATCTTTAGCGATCTCGATTTCTTTCTCAACTACTGCAGCATCAATACCTTCCTCATTAAGAGCAAGTGGAGCCATAGCAGCAGCCTGCATAGCAACGTTTCTTGCAGCTTCTTCACCACCTTCTACGTTAGCAGAAAGGCTTACAAGAGTAGCGATTCTGTTACCAGCGTGGATGTATGAACCTACAAATGCACCTTCAAGTCTTTCGAAAGAACCGATCTCGATTTTCTCACCGATAACACCTGTTTGCTCAGTAAGTTTTTCTTCAACAGTGATGTTTCCGAAAGCAGCAGCAAGGAATTCTTCTTTAGTGTTGAAGTTTAATGCAAGCTCAGCAAGATCTGTAGCTAATTTCACGAAAGATTCGTTTTTAGCAACGAAGTCAGTCTCACAGTTAAGAGAGATAACCACACCAGCAGTTTTGTCAGCATTAACAACTGCGATAACAGCACCTTCAGTAGATTCTCTGTCAGCTCTGTTAGCAGCAACTTTTTGGCCTTTTTTACGAAGGATTTCGATCGCTTTGTCAAAATCTCCTTCAGCCTCAACAAGGGCTTTTTTACAGTCCATCATACCGGCACCTGTAGTTTGCCTTAATTTATTTACGTCAGCAGCAGTAATATTTGCCATTTTGAAATTATTTTAATAGGTTAAAATTAAAGTCGTTATGTTGATATAATGACTACAAAAGTAAACATCTACCAGCACAACGACTTTATTGTAATGTTATTATTTATTCTTCAGTAGCCGCTTGTGGAGCTTCTGCTTTAGCAGCAGTAGCATCCTGCTCTTCTTTTTCAGATTTTCTGTCAGAAAGTCCTTCAACGATAGCGCCTGAAACTAAAGATAAAATTTTGTCAATTGATTTTGAAGCATCATCATTAGCTGGTATTACGTAATCTACCTCTCTTGGGTCAGAGTTAGTATCTACCATTGCAAAAACCGGAATGTTTAATTTGTGTGCTTCTTTTACTGCGATGTGTTCAGCTTTAATATCAACTACAAACAGTGCAGCTGGTAATCTGGTCATGTCGGCAATTGAACCTAAGTTTTTCTCAAGTTTTGCACGAAGACGATCTACCTGTAAACGCTCTTTTTTAGATAGCGTATTAAATGTACCATCTTTCTTCATTTTATCAATAGAAGCCATTTTCTTAACAGCTTTTCTGATAGTAACGAAGTTAGTTAGCATACCACCTGGCCATCTTTCTGTGATGTAAGGCATGTTTGCTGCAGCTGCTTTTTCAGCAACGATGTCTTTTGCTTGCTTTTTAGTAGCAACAAATAATACTTTTCTTCCTGATGCCGCGATTTTTTTAAGAGCCTCATTAGCTTCTTCAATCTTAGCAGCAGTTTTATATAAGTTTATAATGTGGATACCGTTACGCTCCATGTAGATGTAAGGAGCCATGTTTGGATTCCACTTTCTGGTCATGTGTCCAAAGTGAACACCTGCCTCTAGTAAGTCTTTAACTTCTACTTTATTTGCCATTTTTGTAATAGTTTACGTTCTGTTGAGTAGCAATGGTTAAGTGGCGTTTCCGGCCTTATCCATTTAGATGCTAAACTAACTCTCTGTTAGAAGAGACAACAGCAACTTGTTTTAATTTTTTTAAAAAAGAATAAACTGATTGTTGTAATAACAGCAGATTAACGTTTAGAGAACTGGAATCTCTTACGTGCTTTCTTCTGACCGAATTTCTTACGCTCAACCATTCTTGGATCCCTTGTTAGTAAACCTTCCGGTTTAAGGATTGTTCTGTTTTCAGCGTCAACTTCGCACATTGCTCTTGCGATAGCCATTCTTACAGCTTCTGCCTGTCCTGTTATACCACCTCCGTATACGTTTACTTTTACGTCAAAGTTAGCAGCGTTCTCTGTCATTGCAAGAGGTTGCATTACTTTGTACTGTAAAGTTGCAGTAGGGAAGTAAGTTTCGAATTCTTTTTTGTTAACGGTAATTTTACCTGTACCTTCGGTAACGTATACACGCGCAACAGCGGTTTTTCTTCTACCGATTTTGTGAATAGTAGCCATTTACTTTAGATCGTTTAAGTTAACGGTTTTAGGTTGTTGAGCATCATGCTTGTGCTCTGAACCTACATATACATTTAAATTACGGAATAGCTCAGCGCCTAATTTGTTTTTAGGTAGCATTCCTTTTACAGCTTTTTCTACTAAAATGGCAGGGTTTTTAGCCTGTAGATTTTTAGCAGTCAAACTTCTCTGACCTCCAGGGTAACCAGTGTGGCGGATATAAGTTTTGTCCTCCAGTTTGTTACCTGTTAGATTGATTTTCTCTGCGTTGATAACAATTACGTTATCTCCACAGTCCACGTGCGGTGTATAATTTGTTTTGTATTTACCTCTTAAAAGCATTGCAACTTTTGAAGCAAAACGGCCCAAATTATGACCTTCAGCATCAACTATGATCCACTCTTTCTGAGCAGTAGCCTTGTTAGCTGAAACTGTTTTGTAGCTTAATGTGTTCACAATAAATTATTTTAATTAAACATTCCATCCCCAATAAAGGGGATGCAAAAGTACAACTATTTATGAGAAATTCAAATAGATGTAAAAATTATTCTTTTTGGAATAATTTTTTGAAGATGAGAGGAGTAAAAGTAAATCAATTATTTAAATAATGAACAAATAAAACAGGATACAATGTTTTTAGTCAAAATGCATTTTACACCCTGTTTTATTTGTTGTTTTCTTTCCAGTCCCAATATGTATTATAAAACGTATCATGAAGCATCTTGCTAGCATCTTCTTCCTCGTTTTCGTTTATATCTTCCAGTTTAAGCCCTGTCCATTCTCCTTCGGGGTCGGTTACACCGTCCAGAAGACTAAATATACTGAATACGACTTCTGCTGCATTGTTAGCGGTTATTTTTTGCAATGCACTTTTTAAAACCGCATTTTGGTTTAGTTTTTTTAGCTCTTCTTTTTCTTCCTCTGTAAGTTCACTTCCGGGAGGGTAAGACAGTTCTTCGTTTAATGTATTGCTGTAGCTGTCAATATTATCGTGTATTTGCAGCATTAATGCATTTAGGTTAGAGTCTGAAAGCGGCATGGTTTTAAATTTCTGTAAAAATAGAAAAATAACTAATCCAGAGGCCTTAGGGTATTACTGTAAATCAGAATAAACGGACTCTCCTTATTCGAGTTGTCCTTTTGAAGATAGATGAATTTGTGTTTTTTAGCTTCTTTGCTGTCTATCACAATCTCTTTTTTGGTAAGGTTGTCATATACCCATACATCTTTAGTATTATCTATCGTTAGTTTATCGGCATAGCCTGTTTTTATGTTTGAGATAAGATAACCGCTAAAAAGTTTTTTTTCCTGAGAGGTAACCACAATTTTCTCACCTTTAAAGTTTTTGGTGAATACTAACAGTGAGTACTGGTCTTCGGTAGCTTTAGATTCCTTAAGGATGCTTTCCTTCTCCCTGTCGGACACCGAAAGGAAGTCGTCCCTGTGCTGTATGTTATAATGGGCGCGGGAGCCTGATGTACTTGTTTTGGTCCTTGATGTGGAAGTTTTTGATCTTGATGATGATTTAGAGCTGCCTCCAAATACACTGTTTACGGTATCACACTGAATAAATAATACTGCTGTTAGCAGTAAAAGAACGATTTTGTTAATTCTCATTGTCATTTTCATTTCAAATAGGAACGCAAAATTACCGCACACATTTTGTTTTTCACATTTCTTTATGATTACTATAACAAAAAGCCTCCTGTGAGAGCAGGAGGCTTTGAGAAACTTAACTAAAACTCACTCAAATTAATCTTTAACCAATTTTAATGTTTTATGATTGTTGTTTGTATCTGTTACATTAACAATATACAGTCCTTTAGACAGCATACTTATATCATATAGGTTAAATGCCTGAGTGGCGGCAAATGTTTTTACAAGTTGCCCTGTCATACTGTATATCTCTACACGGCTTACATCTGTATTAATAGTAAATTGTGTAGTAGCAGGGTTAGGGTATAGTACTACTTTTTGAGTAGTGAAATCCTCTGTACCAAGTTCTACCTGTTTATTACCGTATATCCTGAAATCACCGGCAGGGATGTTTATGGTAGCATTTACATTGGTAACTTCTATTTCAGAATTATCCAGTAGGTTGTACCATGTACCTGTATAAGGGAATGCAGGGTCTATTGCCTGATCGGTTACGTTAAAGTTAGATATGATAACCACATCTTTAAGCTCAGTATCGTCAAGCGCATCATTCCATATGTGTATTTTAGGAGTAAGCGATGTTCCTGATGACGGAGTAATGGTGTAATCGCCTTCAAACACGTCTTCCTGTATTTTTAGGTAATTAAGTTTGCCCCAGGTGTAGTATACCTTTTGGCGCTCTACATCGTTTAACCAGTCTTCATCCCATTGCGGTTGTGGTTTGGTATCAAGTTTACAGTCACCGTCGTCTCCGCCCGGCATGTTTACACTACCATTGTTACACGTATATATAGAGTACTCCCAACCCAGGTCTCCAAAATGCCACAACATTTTAGGTCCCGGTACCGGAATAAGTACAGCACCCATAGTTCTCATACGTTTAAGCGCTATATTGAGGTCTTTTACATTATGAGCCGGGTTGTTGCTGTTACCGTATTCCAGATTCTTAAACATTATTCTTTCTTCGTCATGGCTTTCGGCATAACCTACAAGTCTTTTACCTGTAAAGCCACGGCTGTTACTACCTACGCGGTTGATGTTAGAATTATCTGCATACCCCATAGTAAGCTGGTTGTATGTAGAATTCATTATACCCCACATCATTACACCTTTGCCTTCGTCAACTTTGTAGTTAGCCCATTGTTGCTCTTCGGCATCAGTACCTAAGTGCTCAAAAATAGTATAGTGTGTAGGGTCAAGACTCCACGAGTAATCAGCATATTCTTTAAGGATATCCACCCTGTCCTGCTGGTAAGCATTGGTACAGGCTTCATCGTTAGCACTACAGTTTTGTGTGAATCCTTTTGTAAGATCCCAACGGAAACCATCAATATGGAATTCTTCTATCCAGTGTTTTACAACCCTTCTAACATAGTTTTGAGTTCTTGATTGCTGGTGGTTAAAATCGTTACCTACATTATAAGAGTGTTTAGCCTCAACGTTGAAGTATGGGTTTTCAGTGCTTGGTCCGCCCCAGCCATCACCATCAGGGTCATCCATCCACATTCTAACCATAGGGTTACGACCAAACGCATGGTTTAGGGCAACGTCTAATATAACGGCAATACCGTTTTGATGGCAAAGGTCTATAAACTCCTTAAGCTTATCGGATGGACCGTAAAACTTATCGGTAGCCATATGGAAAGAGGTGTTATACCCCCAGCTTTCGTTGCCTTCAAACTCCATAACCGGCATTAGCTCAATGGCATTAATATGCAGGTTTTTAAAGTAATCTATCTTGTCTATCAGGTCCTGATAGTTTCTGTCTGAATCAAAATCCCTAACAAGTACCTCATATATAATAAGGTCTTCTTTTTTAGGTTTTACAAAATCGGTAACCTGCCAGTTGTATTCTTCCTGACCTGTTTGAAGTACGGTTACTTCTCTTTCCTGTCCTGCAGGGTAAGCCGGAAGGTTAGGGTAAGAGGCAGCCGGAATGTAAGGATCATCATATGGTGAAAGCACCAGTGTAGAATATGGGTCGGCAGTTTTAACCAGTTCAGGAGAACCTGCAACCGGAGCTTCGGCTACTACCCAGTACTGGTAGGTGTATACTTCGCCTTCGGTAAGCCCGTTAAGCTCTAACCAGAATTTACCCGAATCTGTATCTTTTTTCATGGCATAAGCCGATGTAGGCTGCCAGTTGTTAAAGCTACCTGCTACATAGACAAAGTCTTTAAGAGGTGCGTCTAAAACAAGTACTGCTTTTGTAGCATCGGCAGTGTTGTAGGTAATTCCGTCTTCATAATCCTGAGGCATTGCCTCTTCAACAGTGCCCGGGTTAACAATAACCGTAAATGTTTTGCTAATACTATTAGCATTATGAGTTACTACCAGTTCGTAGTTTTTAATCTCGGTAATATTAGCATCGGTATAAGCATAAGTGCTTACTCCTGTTGCCGAGTTGATGCTAACGCCGTTAGCAAACAGTTCGTAGTCTGCTTCACCACCGGTATTAGTAGCAGCAATATCAAAATCACTGCCCGATGTTAATATGGTACTGCTGTTATTAGCAGGAGAGGTAAGGTTTACCTGAAAAGCACCTACCTGCACAGTAATATCCTGAGACTTTTTATCTCCGTTACCGTCTTTTGCTTTTATAAGAAACCCGATGGAGCCTATACCTGTCCTGTTATAAAAAGTAGTAGGTACAAAGCTTAGGGTGTAGGTGTCATCGCCCGAGTTGTAAGTGAATTTGTTTGCTTCACTCGAGTTATCCCATGAACCATTTGTAGGGCAGTCCATAGAGTTTTCGTCGTTCAGGTCGTACGACCATGCCCATAGGTACAATGCGTTATCAGTAATGTTCCATGTGGCCTCGTTTACACTTGAGCCTTCAATGGTGATGGTTATAGAGTCATCTTCATTGAATTCTGAAGGCGAAACCGAATAGGTAACATTTTGCTGTTGTGCAAAGCCTATTGAAGCAGTTAATAAAAATAGTAGCTGAGTAAATTTTTTCATATTATAAAAAGATAAAAAGGGCTGTGAAAACAGCCCTTTTATGTTTTATTGAAGTTCAATAGTATAAGTGTAGTTTCTTGGATTGCTTAAATCCAGAGTTATCTTATAGGTTCCGGCAGTAGCAGTAATGTTATCCCCTCCATAAGAAAGATTATTTTCACTTCCACCTGCACCTAGATTAATATCCCAGGCATTGTTAGCTCTAAATTTAAACTCACCGTCAGATAATGTAATAGTCGTTTCCCATACTTTATTATCTATATTGTATGTCATAGGTGTACTGTTGTTCCATCCGTCATCATTTCCTGTTGTTGCATAGCCTACAACACCCCACTCAGCAGGAGTTAAACTGTAAGTAAGAGCATCAGTGTTTACTTTAACAAGGTAGTATCCTGCGTCTGCAACAAGGTTAGCTGCACCACCATCTGATGATAGTTCACCATCAGCAGTACCCTGTCCGTAGTTTGTTCCGTCCCAGTTAGCTTGTGAACTGAATTTAAATCCATTGTCCGGGTTGGTAATATCATTTGCAATGTACATGTATCCTTCAAAATCCACATCACCATATGCAACAGCGCTCAATGTTGGAGCCGTAGAATGAGTGAAAGCATCCGGTCCATAACCACTTGTAGGTTGATAACCGCCTGGAATCCATAGTTTAGGGCTTTCTGTAGTATAAGGAGTGATGTTAATTGTTATTACATTTGAAATCATGGCCAAATCACCGTTGTCTCCTAGTGAAGATACTATTCTAACCTCTACAGCAGATGATTCAAAAGGGGTTAGTTCTAAATTGCTGGCTACAGTGTTTAGCTCTTCTACATTTAAACTGTAAACATGAGTTGTGGTTGTACCTGCTATAGTAGGACTAGCAAAATCAGTTTCTGCGACAGCCATTTCGATAGTATAATCTATTTCTGTGTCAACAGTGTAAACACTGTGATCCCATACAAGGGTAAGAGCAGGGTTATCACTTAAGTCAGGAGACAGTACTATACTGCTGCCGTCTTCTGGAGAGATAAGTACCGGAGCAGAGTCTGATTCAACAATCGTAATATCATCATCGCTTGAACATGACAGTACCGACATGAATAATAAAGCAAGGACAGAAAAGTTAAATATTTTTTTCATCGTGGTCATTTTTAAATTAGTAGCCTGGGTTTTGTGTTAGGTTAACGTTTGCCTGTAGGGCACTTTGCGGAATAGGGAACAGCTTATATGTAGACGGTATAGATGTACCGTTTAGTGTGTTCCCCTTCCAAGGCCACAGGTAAGAACCTCCTGTGAATTTGCCAAAACGGATAAGGTCTGTTCTTCTGTGTCCTTCAAGGTTAAGCTCTCTTGCTCTTTCGTCAAGAATGAAATCAAGGTCTAGTTCTCCTGCAGATATTGCAGTAGCGTGCGAACGCTCTCTTACTTGGTTAACGTAAGTTAAAGCCTGGCTGGCAGAACCTCCTGCAGCACCTCTTAATGTACACTCGGCATACATCAGGTAAGCATCGGCAAGTCTAAATAACGGGAAATCAGTACTTGAAAAGCTTGTGGCTGTTGATGAACCGTTAAAGTTTGTATTCCTGAACTTAATTGACGGATAACCGTCTGCCCAAGCCTTATAATCTTCCATTTCATAGTTATGACCTTCTGTCCAGAACAGTTTTGCTCTGTCATCTGGTGATGTTTCAAGATCTTCGTAAAGACCATACCATGCTTTTGTAGCCCTGTGTCCTGTCCAGGCATCGGTAGCTCCAAAATCAAGTATGTTCATAGTCTCTGTACTAAGAGAACCGTTTACTATATAAGTAGTGTTACCATAACTCTGGCTAGATACAGCATCGGCAATTAAAGGGAAAATTATCTCTGTATTATTGTCGTTATCAGCAGAGAACAGGCTTACAAAGTTAGGAGCAAGAGTGTAACCTGCATCAATAACTTTTACAGTGTAAGTAAGTGCATCGTCATAACGTTGTGTGCCGGTATAAACTTCGGCATTAAGGTAAAGTTTAGCTAAAAGCATTTGTACAGTAGCTTTATTTGCTCTGCCATAGCTGTTAGTTTCGGGGATTATATCCTCAATAGATAATAATTCCTGTTCTACAAATTCAAATAATTCAGTTCTTGTAGATTCGTTTAGCGGAGTAGTTTCCCCATAGTTGGTTTCATTTACAATAACACCTTTACCAAAACAGTCTATCATGTAGTAATAAGCTAACGATCGTATAAAACGTAGCTCTCCTACAATTTGTGTTTCGTTTTCTACATCCACACCATCAAGTATTTTGATGATGTTTGTAGTTTGTGGTACTATGTAATATACCCTGTCGTAAAGGTATTTAAAGAATTTGTTGTTAGGGTCCCAATTAGAAGTAGTGGTTAACTGATCAAGACCATCATCACCCCAACGGTTTTTCATATCGTCGGCAGTAAAGTCCTGAAGGTTTATAATGCCTCTAAGGAAAGCTGTCTCACCAGGGTCTGGTCCTAAAATATCAGAACTTCCCGGTCCGTTAGGTCCCGAAAGGGCAAAGGTACCATACATTTTAGACAGTAGTCCTTCTATAGCGTCAGGGTCTTTTGCCAGCAGGTTCTCTATAGATAATTCTACCTTAGGCTCTGTATTCAAATCATCTGTACATGAAGAGAATAGCAGTACCATGGCACTCATTCCAAGAATTATCTTTTTATTTAGTTTTCTCATGTTCATAATAATTTTTTTGATTAGAAGTCAAAATTTAAGCCTACGCTGTAAATTCTTGGTCTCGGATAGAAATTGTTATCAATTGCATTAAAGTTCTCCGGATCCTGACCTGAGTAGTTAGTAATAAGGAATGCGTTGTTAACAGCTGCATAAAGTCTTAATGATCCCTGTCCGTCTTTTATTAAGTTGTTAATACGGTAACCTACTGTGATGTTATCACATCTCAGGAAACTTGCATTTTCAAGGTAGTAGTCTGATAACGGAATATTACCTCTAATGGTTCTGAAGTTTGGATCTGCGGCACCTTCATAAAAGTTAATTACATTGTTAAGACTATTAGTGTTGTTAGGCAGTGCTCTGTCTACCCATCCCCCTACAAGTTTAGCAGAGTTGTAAACCTGTCCGTCTGCCTGTCCGTGGAAACTAGCTGAAAAGTCTAGGTTTTTGTAGGTAAAGTTAGTGCTGAAACCATAAGTCCAGTTAGGTCTTAATGCTTTATAATATCTGTCATCATTAGTGATTACACCATCACCGTTACGGTCTTTAAAGGCACCAACAATAGGGTTTCCTGATGCATCATAAAGCTGCTCAAACACCCATGCAGAGTATGGTTGTTCACCTACTGCGTGACGTGCCATTCTTGCACCTGTTTGTACCGGTAAACCAGATTCTGTAGCATCTATCCTTTCTAAATCCTTAAGGTCTGTTACCTTACCAATATTGTAGGCAAAGTTACCCGATACTTCCCATGTGAAGTCCTGAGTTACAATTGGTCTTACTGTTAAAGCAAATTCTGCACCTTTGTTCTCCATAGAGCCTACGTTTTGTGTAATCTCGTTAGTAAGATACTGTCCCGGAGGTACAGAAGATTGTACAAGAAGATCGTCGGTATTTCTTTGATATAATTCTAAACTACCCGAAATAAGGCTGTTGTTAAACAGATCAAAATCTAAACCAATATTATAAGTAGTAGTTTTTTCCCATGTTAACTGATCATTAAAAGGGTTTGCGCTGTAAGTTATTGTGCCCGGTAGGTACTGGCTGTTTGTATCACCAGGACTAAAAATAGCCGAACTAGGGTAAAAACCTCCAATGCCTGTAATATCCTGCTGACCTGTAATACCATAACCTAAACGAAGTTTAAGATTTTTAATGGTTTTGTTATTTTTAAGGAAAGACTCATCGGTAATTCTCCATGCTGCACCTACAGCAGGGAAGTAGCCCCAACGCTTGTCTTCACGGAAAAGAGATGATCCGTCTGCTCTTAATGTGAATGTGAAAAGGTATTTGTCTAATAAGTCAACATTAGCACGGCCAAAAAATGATTGTAAAACCATTTTGTTGTAATACCTGTTTTGAGGGTTAGCCTCATTTTCTTTTACCTCTCTAATACCTGTTTGGGTATTGTATTGGTAAAGTGTTTTGTAGCCATCGTTCACAAAACTTTGGTAAGAGTATCCGGCCTGAGCATCAACTCGGGTTAAAAAACCAGAGAAGTTTTTAGTATAGGCAAGATAAGAGTCTAAAGTTTTGTTCGTTATATGTTGTGTCTCCCTGTAGTTAACACCAGGGTTAAATATGAAAGCACTGTTATCGTTGTCATATTGATATGTAGCAAATGCATAGTCGCTGTACTGTTCCAGTATTTTTGCTCTCGATGCCTCTGCACCTAAGTTCACAATTGCTCTTAACTCAGGTAAAAAGTGCATTTTGTAATCAAACTGTGCGTTACCAATAAACTTGTTAACCACCTCCGGTCTTCTTCTTTCCTGTAAAAGATTTACGGGATTGTATTGTCCGTCAAAATCATAAGGGTTAGAATCTTCACGATCAGTAGTGTTTTGGTAGTATCCGCCAAAGTTGTTTACGTCACTGTCGGCATAAATTGGTTTTGTAGGATCCATGTTAAGGGCACCACCTATAGCGCCACCTTCATCTACAGTGTTTTTGTCAATCCAGAAACCTTTAGCATTAACATCTACTTTTAAGTGATCATCAAAAAAAGTAGGACTGAATTTTAAAGATGTAGTATAACGCTCGTAATCATTTGTTTTAACTACCCCTTCATTTTTGGTATAACCTACAGATCCTCTAAAAGGTACTTTCCCGAAAAGATTAGCGGTTGCGCTAAAGTTATGATCTGTAGAGATAGAGGTTCTTAAAATCTCTTTCTGCCAGTTAGTGTCATATATTCTGCGTCCTTCAATAGCAGCAGTATTTGGATCATCTACCGCATCGGTAGTAGGGTCGTCCACACCAAGGTAGTTAGTGAAATCAGGATGGTATTCCTGAATAAATCTAACGAAAGAAGCACTGTCCATCATATTAACAAGGTCATTAGCTTTACCTATAGCTACATACGATGAATAATTGAATTTAGGTGCTCCCGAAGTACCTTTTTTAGTAGTAATGATAATTACACCGTTAGAAGCCCTTGAACCATAAATAGCAGTTGCCGAAGCATCTTTAAGTATGGTAAACGATTCTACATCGTTAGGGTTAACCAATGATAAAGGGTTATTTACACCTGCAGGGTTAACGTTATCAATAGGTATACCATCTATAATGATAAGAGGGTTGTTGTTTGCCGAAAGCGAACTTCCGCCCCTAATCCTGATGTTTGGTGCCGAATCCGGCGCACCACCTGCATTTGTAATTCTTACACCCGGAGCTTTACCAACAATAAGCTGGTCAGAACTCATAACGGCTCCTTTTGTAAAGTCTTTTGAAGTTACAGTGGTTAAAGCACCTGTAGCATCTTTTTTAGTAGTAGTACCATAACCTATAACTACTACCTCTTCAAGTTGAGTGGAATCTTCCTGTAATACAACATTTAAGGTCGCTTCTCCGTTGTATTGTATAACCTGATCGGCATAACCGATAAAGCTGAATACAATAATGTCTCCGCTCTTAACATCAGACAGCGAATATTTACCGTCTATGTTTGTTGCGACACCGTTAGTTGTACCCTCAACAATTACATTAACTCCAGGGAGAGGTTCCCCGGTTGCACTATCACTTACAGTTCCCGATAAGGTGCTCTGAGCCAGCACGCTAAATGGTAACAGTAGTAATAAAAGCAATAACTTTTTATACGTTGTTCTCATACAATTTGTTTGGGTTAATTTTGTGTTTTGTTTTTGCTTATAATTCACTTCGTATGTTAAAATTATGTAAAATCTCCTCATAAAAAAACGTTTTCGTAATTACACCCTACCGAAAACGTTTGCGTGTTGAAAACTTTCTTTAATTTACAATATTTAGGTGGAAATATTGCGACTAATAAAAATTAAAACTACCTTTAGTTACGAAAAGTTATTTTTTATCGACGAAATGAAAAGAAAAGTCACTCTAAAGCAAATTGCAAGGGAACTGGATGTATCTATCTCTACAGTGTCTAAATCGCTGAGAAACAGTCCTGAAATTAGTGAAGATACAAAGCAAAAGGTTCAGGCATTTGCGAAACTATATAATTACAAGCCTAATAATATTGCCCTAAGTCTTAAAAACAAGAAAACGAAGACCATTGGCATTATAATACCGGAAATTGTACATCACTTTTTTGCTACTGTTATTAGCGGTATAGAGCAGGTGGCAAACGAAAACGGATATAATGTAATTGTGTGTCTTTCGGATGAGTCGTTTGATAAGGAGGTAATCAACATGGAAATGCTTGCTACGGGGAGTATAGACGGTTTTATTATGTCGCTCTCAAAGGAAACCCAGCTTAAAAAGGATTTTCACCACATAGTAGAGGTTATTAACCAGGGAATGCCTGTAGTAATGTTTGACAGAATTACTAACGATGTTTTTTGTGATAAGGTAATTATAGACGACCAAATGGCGGCTTATGAAGCGGTAGACTACCTTATTAATAAAGGATTTAAAAAAGTAGCCCTTGTTACCACGGTAGACTATGTGAGTGTAGGCAAGCTAAGAACCGAAGGTTATCTTAAAGCCCTTAGGGATAATAATATGATGGCCGAAGAGGACATGATTGTTAAGATAGAAGATATAGACAACTGCTCGGTTAAAATAGAACGACTTCTGGAAGAACAAAAGCCCGATGCCATATTTGCGGTTAACGAGCTGTTTGCCGTAACCTGTATAAAAATGGCAGCTAAAATGGGGGTTAATGTACCTGATGATCTTTCGGTAATAGGGTTTACCGATGGTATTATTTCGCAGTTCTCCAGCCCGGCTATTACAACTGTTAGCCAAAACGGTATAAAGATGGGCAGAAGCGCTGCAAAAATGCTTATTGACCGACTTGAAATGGAGGAAGAAGACGAGCATTACCGCACCGAAGTTATAGAAACACACCTGGTGGAAAGAGAATCTACGCCAACGTTGTAGTTTTGTTTATCTGGTTGTATTTCAATCATTTATTTTTTTAATTTTACACTATTCAATAAAAAAATTAATATTTAAAACGGCATTTGTACATTAAAAATGCTATATATTTGTCACTGATTATCAAAGCTTATACTTCACTTCGCAACAAAAAGTAAGTTTTGATAAGCTACGCGCTTATCGTATTATGAATTTTAAATTACGATAATGGAAAAGCGTAAATTAGGTTTCTGGGAAATATGGAACATGAGTTTCGGTTTCCTGGGAATACAAATGGGTTTTGCCCTGCAAAATGGCTTTGCCAGCCGTATTCTCCAAACATTTGGTGCCGAGGTGCACGAGCTTTCCTGGTTTTGGATTGTAGCTCCGCTTATGGGGTTAATCGTACAGCCTATAGTAGGTCACTACAGCGATAATACATGGACAAAGCTGGGCAGGAGAAGACCATTCTTCCTTGTAGGAGCAGTACTTGCTTCGGTAGGTTTAATATTAATGCCACAGGCAGATATTTTTACAGCAGTTTTCCCCACATTATGGGTTGGGGCAGGTATGCTCATGATTATGGATGCCTCCTTTAATATTGCTATGGAGCCTTTTAGGGCCCTTATTGCCGATAACCTGCATACAGACCAAAGAACATTAGGTTTTAGTATGCAAACAGTACTTATAGGTTTTGGTGCTGTTATAGGTTCGTGGTTGCCTTATGCGTTAACAAACTGGTTTGGAGTTTCAAATGAGTCGGTTAATAATGGGGTGCCTTTAAACCTAACCCTTTCTTTTATTATAGGGGCAGCCATACTTGTATTAACGATAATTATAACTGTTGCTACAACCAAAGAATATACTCCCCAAGAACTGAAAGCCTTTGAAGACCCTGCAAATGAAATCCCTGCACCGGTTAACAAACCAAAGCTTACAGACATCTTTACAGACTTTAGGCATATGCCGGTTACCATGCGACAGTTAAGCTGGGTACAGTTTTTCTCATGGTTCGGGCTTTTTGGCATGTGGGTGTTTACCACTCCTGCAATTGCCCATCATATTTACGGACTGGCAATTGATGATACCTCAAGCCAGGCATACAATGATGCCGGAGACTGGGTAGGGGTGCTTTTTGGAGTATACAATCTGGTGGCTGGTATTTTTGCTTTTGCATTACCTGTAATAGCCAGAAATATAGGAAGAAAACTAACTCATACCATTTCTCTAATTATTGGAGGGATTTCCCTTATCTCCATCTACTTTGTTTCAGATGAGTATTGGGCCATACTCCCAATGATAGGTGTAGGTATTGCATGGGCCAGTATACTGGCTATGCCTTATGCAATACTGGCAGGATCCATACCTCCTTTAAAAATGGGAGTTTATATGGGGATATTCAACTTCTTTATCGTAATTCCTCAAATCATAAATGCCCTTATAGGCGGCCCTATGGTTAAATACCTTTATAACAACGATGCCATTTTTGCCATTGTAACAAGCGGTGTGAGTCTTATTATAGCGGCAATGCTTGTGTTTAGGGTAAAAGACGTAGACGACCTAAAATCGAATTCAGAAATATTATAACAGAAAAGACTAAATGAAGCAGAAAGCATTTATATTCGACCTTGACGGGGTTATTGTAGATACTGCAAAATACCACTATTTAGCCTGGCAAAAAATAGCTGCACAGCTGGGTATTGACTTTACGCACGAACATAACGAATTATTAAAGGGTGTGAGCCGCGTGCGCTCCCTTGAAATCATTTTAGGTTTAGGGAACATTGAGGCCTCACAGGAAGATAAGGATAAGTGGCTTGTAGAAAAAAACGAGGACTACCTGGGGTACATTACCAATATGAAAGAAGATGAAATTTTGGAAGGGGTAGTGCCGGTACTTGATTTTTTAAAGGAAAACGGTCAGCTTATAGCATTGGGCTCTGCAAGTAAAAATGCAAGGCCAATACTGGAAAAGGTAAACATACTGCATTATTTTGACGCTATTGTAGACGGTAACGATGTTACCAATGCAAAGCCCGATCCAGAGGTTTTTGTAAGGGCAGCACAACTGCTGGGCAAAACGGCACAGGATTCCATCGTTTTTGAAGATTCGGTGGCGGGTGTACAGGCTGCAAATATTGCAAATATGGTAAGTGTGGGCATAGGACATAAAGACATCCTGAACGAAGCCCGATTTAACTTCAACGATTTTACTGAAATCGACAACAACTTTTTAAAAACCTTAGTAAACGAATAAAATGAATCAGGATTATATAGTACCGGATAATTGGTCGATAATAGAAGAAGGGTTTGAGGCAGACAGGGTAAAATCATCCGAGAGTCTGTTTAGTATCGGTAACGGAGCTATGGGTCAGCGTGCCAATTTTGAGGAGCACTATTCGGGCCCAACCTTTCAGGGGAGCTACATAGCAGGTGTTTACTATCCCGACAAGACTAAAGTGGGATGGTGGAAAAACGGCTACCCGGAATACTTTGCAAAAGTTTTAAATGCACCAAACTGGATTGGTATAGAGGTACAGGTAAACGGTGAAGCATTAGACCTTAATACCTGTAAAGAAATAAAAAATTACAAGCGCGAGCTTAACATGAAAGAAGGGTGGTACAACCGTTCGTTTACAGCAGTACTGCAAAACGGTACAGAAGTAGCAGTAAACGTTAGGAGGTTTTTATCCCTGGTTTCAGATGAGCTTGGTGTTATAAAATATGAGGTAACTCCGCTTAACCAGTCGACACAAATCACATACAAACCTTATGTGGATGCAGGGGTGAAAAATGAAGATGCCAACTGGGAAGAGAAGTTTTGGGAACCGCTGGATGTACAGCATTCCGGTAACGATGCCTTTGTAACGGCACGTACTTTCAAAACACATTTTACGGCTGCTACCTATATGCACAACGGTTTGCTGCTTAACGGTGCAGAAGTAGTTGCTGTGGCAGAGGATACTGTAGCGACTAACGATAAGGTTCAGTTTAGTTATAGTGTAGATGCCAAGCAGGGTGAAACGGCTGCCATTGTGAAATTTGGTGGTTATACCGTATCCCTTAACCATGAAGAAGGAGCATTAATTGATGCTGCCAAAAATGTAATTGCTAATGCCGTTAGCAAAGGATATGATGCCTTACTTGAAGAACAGAAACAGGCTTGGGCAGGTATTTGGGAAATGGCCGATATTACTATTGATGGAGATGTAAAAGCACAACAGGGTATCCGCTTTAATATTTTCCAGTTAAACCAAACCTATTTGGGTAAAGACCCAAGGCTTAATATAGGGCCTAAAGGATTTACAGGTGAGAAATACGGAGGTAGTACCTATTGGGACACCGAGGCTTACTGTATTCCGTTCTACATGGCAACTAAAGACCAGCAGGTGGCACGTAACCTGTTAACCTATCGTCACAACCAGTTAGGGAAAGCTATAGAGAATGCACAAAAACTTGGTTTTACTAACGGTGCTGCACTATACCCTATGGTTACCATGAATGGGGAGGAATGCCACAACGAGTGGGAAATTACCTTTGAGGAAATTCACCGTAACGGAGCCATTGCTTTTGCCATATACAACTACTACCGCTTTACCGGAGATTACAGCTACATTCCGGAAAAAGGACTTGAGGTTTTAATTGGTATTGCACGTTTTTGGCATCAAAGGGCTACGTTCTCTATAGCTAAAAATAAGTATGTTATACTTGGTGTAACAGGGCCTAACGAGTATGAGAACAACGTAAACAACAACTGGTATACTAACTATATCGCACAATGGTGTATTAACTATGCTATAGAGAATATCACTAAGGTGAAAGATGAGTTTACTGTAGATCATAGCCGTATAATGGGGTTAACCAATCTTACTGCCGAAGAAATTCAGCAATGGCAGAAAGTAGCCGATAATATGTACTTCCCGTATTCGGAAGAGCATGGTGTATTCCTGCAGCAGGACGGTTTCCTTGATAAGGAAATGGTAAGGGTAAGCGACCTTGACCGTTCACAAAGGCCTATTAATCAAAAATGGTCATGGGACAGAATTCTTCGTTCGCCATACATCAAACAGGCAGATGTATTACAGGGCTTTTATTTCTTTGAAGACCATTTTACAAGAGAAGATCTTGAGAAGCACTTCGAATTCTATGAACCGTTCACGGTACATGAGTCATCGCTTTCGCCATGTGTACACTCTATACAGGCAGCCGGACTGGACAGGATGGAGCAGGCCTATACATTCTATCTTAGAACATCACGCCTTGATCTTGACGATTATAACAAAGAGGTAAAGGAAGGGCTTCATATTACCAGTATGGCAGGTACCTGGATGAGTATTGTAGAAGGTTTTGGAGGAATGCGTGTTAAAAACGGAAACCTTCATTTTGAGCCTAGAATCCCTGAACAGTGGGAAGGGTATTCGTTCAAAATCAATTTCAGGAACCAAATCGTGAAGATATCGGTGCATTCGGGAGAAACACGTTTTGACCTTGAAGGTGATAAGGAACTTACCGTATTTGTACATGGTAAAGAAGTTAAAGTAGAGCCAAACAAGGCAGTAACAATATAATGATTTAACCTGCAAGGTCTCTTCGACCTTGTAGGTTTTGTTTATTAATGGAGCTGTAAGAACCACCCCGGCTTTCAGCCACCCCTCTAAAGAGGGGAATAAAAACAAACAAATGAAAAAAATATTTTATCTATTACTTTTTAGCTGTGCTTTCACTTTTGCACAGGCAAACAGGGTAGAACCGCCTTTTTGGTGGAGCGGCATGCATAACCCCGAACTGCAAATTATGTTTTACGGAAAAAACATAGCACAATACCAGCCGGTATGCGACGGAGTGCTTATTAACAACGTAATCAAAACCGAAAATCCAAACTATGTTTTTGTGACCATAGATACTAAAGGACTTCCTGCCGGAGAGCTTGTTTTTGACTTTAAGAACAGTAAAAACAAAACGGCTTTCAGTGAGAAATACATGCTTAAGGAAAGGAAGGAAGAGGCTTCGCAGAAAAATAGTTTTGATGCATCGGACGTGATTTACCTTTTAATGCCCGATCGTTTTGCAAACGGTAACCCTAGTAACGACACCAGTAAAGAGCTAAACGAGAAAGCCGACAGGAGTCAGCCAAACGGAAGGCATGGTGGAGATATCGAGGGGATTATCAAAAACCTTGATTATCTGGAAGAACTTGGGGTAACAGCCGTATGGAGTACGCCACTTTGTGAGGATAACGATAAAGGTTATTCATACCATGGTTATGCACAAAGTGATGTATACAGGATAGATCCAAGGTATGGTACTAATGAAGATTATGTACGCCTTTCGGCAGAGCTTAAAAAGCGCGATATGAAACTGGTAATGGACTATGTAACCAATCACTGGGGAGCAGAACACTGGATGTATAAGGATTTGCCTTCATACAACTGGATTCACCAGTTTCCGGGGTATTCGCAGTCCAATTACAGGATGACAACTCAGTTCGACCCAAATGCATCAAAAACCGATGCCAGGCAGTGTATGGACGGTTGGTTTGTACCTTCAATGCCCGATTTAGATCAGTCTAACCCATTGGTGTTAAACTATCTTACACAAAATGCCATTTGGTGGATTGAGTATGCCGATCTTGACGGTTTCCGTGTAGATACTTATTCGTACAACGATAAAGAAGGTATTGCCAAATGGACAAAAGCTATAACAGATGAATATCCTGACTTCAATATTGTAGGTGAGGTTTGGATGCACGATCAGGCGCAAATGGCCTACTGGCAAAAAGACAGTAAAGTAGCGGCTATACAAAGCTATAATTCTTACCTGCCAAGTGTAATGGACTTTACCCTGCACGATGCCATTGGCGGAGTGTTTAACGAAGACCATTCAGGCTGGGATGCCGGTATGCAAAGGGTGTATGATAACTTCACTAACGACTTTTTATATCCAAATGTAAACAGCATTCTTGTATTTATGGAAAACCATGATACAGGCCGTTTTAACGAGATATATAAAGGCGACCTAAACAAATACAAAATGGCGTTAACCCTTATTGCTACCGTGCGTGGTATTCCGCAAATATATTATGGTAGTGAAATAGGTATGGCGGGAGATAAAAGTAAAGGGGATGCCGATATTCGCAGGGATTTTCCGGGCGGATGGAACGGTGATAGTAACAATGCCTTTACCAAATCAGGTCGTACTGCACAACAGCAGCAGTTTTTTGAGTTTACTTCAAAAATGCTGAACTGGAGAAAAAATAAGGAGGTTATCCATAACGGTAAAACCACTCATTACCTGCCGGACAATAATGTGTATGTGTACTTTAGGCATAACACAAAAGAGAGTGTAATGGTAGTGATGAACAACAGTAGTGAAACAAGAACTTTTAGTACTGTACGTTTTGCCGAAAACATTAAAAACTACACAACAGGTACCGATGTGATTACCGGAAAGAAAGTAAACCTTGCTAACGAAATTAGCATGGAACCAAAATCGGTTATGGTACTGGAACTAAAATAAGAGATATGAGGAAAACAATTCTTTTAGGGATTTTTCTTGCGACTTTTATAAGTTGTAAAACTCTGAAAAATCAGGATAAGACCAAAACTGAATTTGCAACCCTTGCTCCGGTTAGTGATGCCATGATGGAGAACAGCGTTATCTATGAGGCTAACATCCGTAACTATTCGCCGGAAGGAACTTTTAATGCTTTTGCCAAAGATATTCCTGAACTTAAAAAACTGGGAGTTAAAATAGTATGGCTTATGCCGGTTTACCCTATTTCCATGAAAAACAGGAAAGCTACCGGAGACCTTTCGGTAGAGGACATACAGGATCCGGAAGAGCGTAAAAAATACTTAGGGAGTTATTATGCCATTTCTGATTATACAGCTATAAATCCTGATTTGGGTACAATAGAAGATTTTCAGAATCTGGTAAATACAGCACACGAAAACGGTATGTATGTAATACTGGACTGGGTGGCTAACCATACAGGTTGGGATCATAAATGGATTACCGAACATCCTGAATATTATCATAAAAATGCCAAAGGAGAGGTGACCGATCCGCTTAACCCTGAAACAGGTGAAAGCTGGGGCTGGACCGATGTGGCGCATTTGGATTATACAAGCAAAGTGTTGTATGAGCCTATGAAAAACGAAATGCTGTATTGGGTTAAGGAACATAATATTGACGGTTTCCGTTGTGATGTCGCCGATAATGTCCCTACAGATTTTTGGCAATTTGCCGTTCCTAAGCTTAAAGAAGTAAAGCCTGTGTTTATGCTTATGGAGTCTAATAAATCTTATCTTTTTAACGGAATATTTGACATGGGGTATGGCTGGAATGCCCACCACCTAATGAATGATATTGCAAAAGGAGAAAAAACAGTAGCGGACTGGGATGCCCTTATGGCACAGCAGGCTAAGGATTACAAGACGGAGGATATCTGGATGAACTTTACTTCAAACCATGATGAGAATGCATGGAACGGTAGTGAGTATGAAAGAATGGGCGATGCTGCCGAGGCTTTTGCAGCATTAACCTATATAATGCCGGGTATGCCACTTATCTATACGGGTCAGGAATATGATTTTGAACGCCGTTTAAAGTTCTTTGAGAAAGATGAGATTTCTCACAAGAAAGGGAAGATGTTCGGGATTTATGAAAAACTGGGCGTACTTAAAAATACTAACGAAGCATTAAACGGAGGAAAGCACCCTGCTGATTATAACAGGATAGCGACTTCTGCAGATAAAAATATTCTTGCTTTTGCAAGAGAAAAAGATGGTGAAAAAATAATTTTTGTAGCTAACCTTACTAAGGATGCTCAAACCTTTACCCTACCTGTAGAAGGTACTTATACCAACTACATTACAGGCGAAAAGGTACAGCTTGCTCCCGGCCAGGAGCAAAAGTTTGACCCTTGGCAATATTGGATACTCACAAAGTAATTTTTTCTCATAAATAGTTGTTAGAGTAGCACAGGTAGTTTTCTGCCTGTGCTTTTTTGTATATTTAGGAGTATCTTTACAAAAATATTCAGGTATGTCACAAATCCTTAAAATAGGGCATAGGGGAGCAAAAGCTCACTTGCCCGAAAATACGCTGGCTTCTTTTCAGTATGCGCTCGATATGGGGGTAAACGGATTGGAGCTTGATGTTCATGTTTGCAGTACCGGAGAACTGGTGGTAATACACGACTTTACTGTAGACAGGACAACAAACGGCTCGGGAGAAGTGCATAAAATGACACTTGCCGAACTAAAGGCACTAGCAGTAGAAGGAGAGCATACAATCTCTACACTGGAAGAGGTACTTGATTTGGCAGGTAAGAAATGCTTCCTGAATATTGAACTAAAGGGACGCCATACGGCGGTTCCGGTTTCAGAGCTTATGGAAAAGTACATTGCCGAAAAGGGCTTTACGTATAACGACTTTATAGTGTCCAGCTTCCAGAGGGAAGAGCTAATGGTAATGCACGATATAAACCCTAATATCCATTTAGGGATACTAACACAGGCCAGTGTTACCCAGGCGTGGAGATGGGCGCAGGAGTTTTCGGCAAAAGCCATACACCCGCACTTTTCACTGCTTACCGAAAGCAATGTGAAAAAAGCTCAGCAGGCAGGTTATAAAGTTTATACCTGGACTGTAAATGAGCCTGAAGATATTGAACGAATGAAATTATATGAGGTTGACGGAATTATGTCTGACTATCCCGAACGTTTATGAGTAAAAGTTTTGATGTAGTGATTGCCGGCGGGGGTGCTGCCGGATTTTTTACGGCAATTAATATAGCCGAAGGTAACCCTAAACTTAAAATAGCCATACTGGAAAGGGGTAAGGAGGTATTATCTAAAGTCCGTATTTCGGGTGGGGGCAGGTGTAATGTAACCCATGCCTGTTTTATTCCTAATGATTTAGCGAAGTTCTATCCCCGTGGGGAAAGGGAGCTAAAAGGACCTTTTAACCGTTTTTGTTCGGGTGATACCATTGAATGGTTTGAAAGGCATGGTGTGGAACTTAAAATTGAGGAAGACGGAAGGATGTTCCCTGTAACCGACAGCTCACAAACCATTATAGACTGTTTTTTAAATGCAACCGCAAATTTAGGAATACAGGTACTAACCGGAGAAAGCATTCAAAACATATACAAGGCAGAAGATTACTGGAAAATTGAAACCCAAAAAGAGACTTATTTATCTGCAAAACTGGTAATGACTACAGGGAGCAATCCTAAAATGTGGGACATGATGCACGAGCTGGGGCATACTATAGTACCCCCTGTACCATCATTGTTCACTTTCAATATAAAAGATCCGCGAATTAAAGATTTGATGGGGATATCGGCGGTGGCTTCCGTTAAGGTAAAGGGAACTAAACTAAATGCATCGGGTCCGTTGCTTATAACCCACTGGGGTATGAGTGGTCCCGGTATATTAAGGGTTTCGGCCTGGGGTGCCCGTGAGCTTTTTGATAAAAACTATCAGTTTACACTACAGGTAAACTGGCTTAACGAAACTGGTTTTGAAGAATGTGAAGAAACCCTATGGGACTTAAAACAAAATCAGCCTAAAAAAACCGTTGTAAAATACTGTCCGTTTGATTTTCCTAACCGTTTATGGCATAGCCTTGTCAATGCAGCAGGGATTTCTGCAGAAGCACGCTGGGCAGATGTTTCTAAGGTACAGTTACTGGCATTGGTTGCTCAGTTGGTAAACGGTGAGTTTAAAGTAAACGGCAAAAGTACGTTTAAGGAGGAATTTGTTACTGCGGGCGGTATTGAATTAAAGGAAGTAAACTTTAAAACCATGGAGAGCAAAATGCAAAAGGATCTTTATTTTGCAGGGGAGATACTTAACATAGATGCCATTACCGGAGGTTTTAACTTCCAGAATGCCTGGACGGGAGGATACATAGCTGCACAATCGGTTTTAGAGCATTTCCTAAAAAATTAACGCAACCATTATTTATTTGTAGCATCTAATTAAAAACCAATTAATTATAAGCTATGAAAAAATTATTTTTACTATTAGTTGCAGGTATATTAACAGTTGCCTGTTCAGGTGATTCTAACACTATGGTCGATGCGGAAAATAAAGTATTACTTTTAAAAGTGGACTTGCTTACCAATACCTTTGAAGGAGGGAAAGAACTAGTTTTTCCGGATAATGAAAACTTTACTATTTCAACGGTCTATCATCCACCGGGAGATTTTGGCGATATTACCCTAAATTATGATGAGGTAAACATGCCTATTTTTGCTGGTGATATTATATGGATGGGGTTAGGGATAATAAGCTATCCTGAATCGATGAATGCCCCGGAGGAATTTTCTTCAGCACAAAATGCAGTCGAAATGCCTGCTTCATCAGAGTTTGCATTGGTTCCTTATGGAGATTATCCAGAGCATATGTATCCAGAAGTAATAGATTATGAGGGTATTTGGAACGCTATAGAGAATCTTAGCCTTGTAAAACAATACAGGATGATAAATCCGCAGGCAAAAGTCAACCTGTTTTTATATACGCCAAGCGTAGGTATAGGAGATCCGGCTGACTGGGATTGGATAGTAATTTTAAAAAATTAACTGCTTAGGTATATTCTATTATGTGGAAAAGCCCCTTCTTTTTGGAAGGGGCTTTTTGTATAAATGTGTCTCGTCCTGAAATAAGTTGACACAAATTCGACTTATTATGAAAGACAAAGCAATTACACGCATAAAGCGTAGTCAAAAGGATTACAACATG
>NZ_WOWP01000053.1 GCF_009741375.1 Flavobacterium rakeshii | reverse complement strand
CATGTTGTAATCCTTTTGACTACGCTTTATGCGTGTAATTGCTTTGTCTTTCATAATAAGTCGAATTTGTGTCAACTTATTTCAGGACGAGACAAGGATATAAAAAAAGCCTGCAAAAATTGCAGGCTTTTAATTTTTGGTGGGGAGAGCAGGATTCGAACTTAGTCGCTCAAACCCGCGTCATTCCTGCAAATGCAAATCCAGTAAATAAAATTGCCACGATTTTGCCACAGATTATATATTGGTAGCAAAAGCTAATTATCCGACTATTCAAGAACACTAAATTCTATATATACAAAGGTATAAAATTATACTTTATATAGATATGTATAAAATATTGAAAAAGGTAACTCTATATTTGAAAACTTCGTTTAATTTCCGATGCAGAAATTAGCAAGACTTTAGATTGCTGAATTTCAGTACTGTTAGGTACAATAGAGGTACAACTTCTATCCAAATATCGACAAATATCACAAACAAACCATTTGTTTGATTTTCAAAGACATACCAGCGAAGGGTTGCTGGTTATATCGCAAATATAAAATATTTTTGATTGAAAAGGGCAAATTAGCCAATTTTTGGAGGTGTTTGTACACCTAATGCTAGAATGTTATCAGTTATATGTCATGAGTGATTTTTAGTAAAAAATATAATGATTATCAGTAACATTAAAATGTTTTTGCTATTAATAAAAATTTTTTTTAACATAACTTTAGTATTTTAAAATTTTTATAACTGGCTTAACATTGTATTATTGTAATCACATACCACGCCTAAATTAATCTATTTTTAGTATTAATTTTCTAACGAATAGTTTTATATCATAACTATTACTATCCAGCAAGATGTCTTTTCACATTGTTGAGCATTTTTTTCATTAAGATTTACATGTGGTTTGAATTTAAAAATTGAACAAGCTTGTTTTATATATCTTATCAACCATTTAAATTTAATTTGAAAATTATGAAAAGAATCATTTATTCAACAATCGCGTTTATGTTAATATCAGTTTCATTAAACGCTAGTTCTAACATAGATAAAAACGGAGAAATTAAAACTAGCGAAACAGCAGATCCAATAAGATGTACAGGAACTTTAGTTATTTGGCAAGGTTCAAACCCAGTAGATCTAAAAGTTGTCTTTAATGATGATATTGGTAGTAAAGAAGATTGTGATACTTGGGTTAAAGGTCAATCTGATGAGTTACAAAAAAAATTAGGTGATAGCTATCAGGTTAAGGCTAGCGCCAGTTACGCAGCACCAAAATAATTTAAAAAAAGAAATGGTAATAGGGATGTTATATTCCCTATTACTTTTTTATATCACAATATTTTATGAAATTAACAAGCATTATAATTTTATTAATTAGTACTTCTTTCTGTTTAGCTCAAAAAAAAATAGCTGTAGAAGTAGAATATCAAGAACTCCAGGAAATACCTGACTTGAAAGAGTATACATCATCCTATACTACATTGTATGCAAATAGTAATGTTGCGGTAAATAAAGTGTATGATGATGTTGAATTCTATGATAGGCCTTTGGATAATAAGGACTTTAAAGCATCAGACCCAAATAAAGTTAAAAAGTTTTCAGGGAAATATTTAATGATAAATACCCTAAAAAAACAAATGTTATTTTTTGATTTTATTATGAAAAATAATTTTTTAGTTGAAGATATTTATCATGATTTTAAATGGGATATAAGTAATGAAAATAAAATAATTGAAGGTTATAACTGCATAATGGCAACAACAAAATATAGGGGAAGGAACTGGAAAGTTTGGTTTACACCAGATATACCTTTGCCATTTGGTCCTTGGAAGCTTCACGGACTGCCAGGCCTTATAATTGAAGCTGTTGATGAGAAGCACCAAGTTAGCTATAAGGCTGTAAAAATTATTAATGCAGAAAATGCTCTTTTATCTGAAGATTTTGATAAACTCGTAAAAACCAGAAATAAAAAACCTATTACATACAAGCACTTTTTAGAAATAAGAACAGAAGCTTTTGAAAATTTATCTAAAGAATTAAATAGTGAAAATTCGGGAGCTACATTTGAGGATGTAAAAATACCACGTTCTGGTCCTGAACTAAAATACGAATGGGAAGAATAAGATTACAGCATATTTTTATTATAATTATTTTTTTTTTCCCGCTTTTTGCTTTATCTCAGGCTTATATTGAGGGTAGTATTAGCGATACAACCAACGTGATATTACCTGGTGCTTCTGTTGTTCTCAAGAATACTGATGGTAAAATAATTACTTATGCTACTACAGATGTTAAAGGATATTATATTATAAAAACTGAAGCGGGAAATTATATCCTTGAAGCCAATTATCTTGGGTATAAAAAAAAAAGTTGTGAAGTAGTACTTATTAATGGCAAAAAACAATTACAAAACTTTAAACTGGAGCTAAGTAGTAATGAGCTAAAGGAAATTGTTATAGAACATGAAAAGCCTATAGCATTGCGTGGTGATACATTATCTTTTGACGCTAAAGCATTTAGCAATGGGACAGAAGTGGTGGTTGAAGATCTTCTTAGAAATATTCCAGGTATAACCGTATTGAATGACGGTACGATTAATTACAACAATAGACCTATAGAAAAAGTGATGATAGATGGTGATGATCTTTTCAATAAAGGTTACTCTATTCTTACTAAAAACATGCCTAATAAGCCGCTAGACAAAGTACAGGTATTAAAAAATTATTCTAATAACAGGTTGCTTAAAGGTATAGAAGATAGTGATGGTATTGCACTCAATCTTACATTACAGGACGAATATAAACATTTATGGTTTGGTAATGTTGAAGTAGGTTATGGTAATAAGGACCGGTATATTGCTGAAGCAAATCTTATGCATTTTGCTAAGAAATATAAAACATTTTTAACCACATCATTTAATAATGCTGGTTTAGATAAAGCGGGCAAAGTAGATGCTATGGTTTCAAACAATGTAGACCTTGAAAGTATAGGGCAAGAATATCGTGCTGTTAAAGTAATGAACTTAAATATTGGCTCTTCTCAATTAGGAGAAGACCGTATACGTTTTAATAATGCCGAAACAGCAACATTGAGCACAATTTTTCCACTTAGTGATAAATTAAGATTAAAACTAATTGGTTTTTTGGGATTTGATGAACAATCGTTTTTTCAACAATCAATTTCAGTTACTGATTTTGAAGGGACTTATTTTGAAAATAATGAGATAAATAATTCTTCAAATAAATTACAAAGGAGTTACTTAAATGCATTACTTACGTATGATATTTCAGAAAAGCAAATGCTAAAATCATCTACTACTTTAAATGCAGGGAAAACAAAGTACGTAAACGACTATACTTTTAACAATCGTAGTACTAAAGAAAATCTTGAAACCAGAAATACCTATTTTGATCAAAAAACTACTTATACCTATAAATGGAATGATCGCAATGTAGCATTATTTAAAGCCCATTTTCTTACCGATAGATTACCTCAAAATTATGGTATAAATGATTATTTATTAGGTGACCTCTTTCTTTATGAAAACGTTAACAGTGTAGGAAATGACATAAAAAGTAGCAGAATGTACGGAGGGTTTCAGATAGATTTTAGATCAAAGCAAAAAAATAACGATTTGATTAGTTTTGTTATAGGATATGATCATAATGAAGATAATCTTATGACCCGGTTTAGTTTATTTACAGATACGAGTACTATAAATCCACAGGATTTTCAATCAGATATATTTTATAGGGTCGGCGATTTATATCTTCTTAATGGCTATACTCTAAAATTCAATAATTTTTCAATAAATGGATCAGTAAATGTACATCAGATTTTCAATAAGTTTGAAAATTATTACACGGATAATAAACTTTCAACCACACAAACTCCTTTTATTGTTAATCCTGCAGTTAGTGCTTCATGGCAAGTAGCTCCTAATGATGTGCTTAGTGCTTCTTATAGTCATAACATTAATAACAATAGCCTGTTACAGGTTAATAATTCTTATCTATTTAGATCCTCACATAGTTTTAATAAAGGGTTAGGTTATTTTAATCAATTGGATGAAAGTAACGCCGGTATTGATTATACTACAAAACATTATCTTAATCGTTATCAGTTTTCTGTCGGATTAGATTATTCTAAACAAAACGATGTTATATCTTATAGTAGTCAGCTTGAACAAAATAGTTCTTTATCCAATGCTTTTTTAATGCAGGGAGGGAATAGAATTTCTGCAAAATTTAGTTCGCATTACATTGTGAGAAAATTAAAAGGAACAGTAAGGTTTGGAGGAAATCTTGGAAGGTTATTGTATTATAATCAATTTAATGAGTCTGATTTGAGAAAAAACATCTTATATATTCAAACTTTTACATTAGGTTGGACAAGTAATTTCAAGTCTTCATTCAATTTTCATTTTTCAACACAATGGAATTTTTCACAAGTAAAATCAGATAATATATTTCGTAATACATCTAAGTATAGTTATCTGGATTTAAAATATGTAATAAATGAAAATTTAAATATTAAACTTAAATCTGAGCATTATAATTTTGGAGGACTTGATAGTTACAGCAATTATTTTTTTACTGATCTAAGCGCTCTATATAGTTTTGATAACAAAAATACATCAATAGGATTAGACGGTCGTAATTTGTTTAATACTAATACTTTTACCAGTTATAACATTAGTGATATTGGATATTCAACAAATTCTTATAGGTTATTGCCTAGGTATGTATTGTTAACAGTTAAATTTAGATTCTAACATTTTTCTTTTACCACCTTTTCCGGTTCTGTCGCATTTCCATATATGTCTTACCTTTAGTTTTTAAAATCTTTATTTGATGAATACAAAAGGTCACTGCTATCCAAAATCGAACATTCTTCAGGCAGCATATTTTAAGCTTAGATTTACCCTTTATTTCAGTTAATCCCTTAATGTGATTTAGAAATGTAATAGGACTATTTAGATCGTCAAATTGAGGGTTTATACTATGCTTTTGTTTGACTTATCATTATCTTTGAGTTCCACTTTATCCAAAGAATTAAAGGAGGTACAAATAGGGTACAGTTTTTATCCAAATATCGACAAACATCACAAACAAACCATTTGTTTGATTTTCAAAGATATACCGGCGAAGGGTTGCTGGTTAGACTACAAATATAAAATATTTTTGATTGAAAAAGAGCTAATTTGCTAATTTATGGAGGTGTTTAAAAAACGATAAAATAGGAGGAGGTATAAATCGTTGTGAAGGACTAAATTAATTTAGATGGTCTCCTACTACATTAGTTAGTTTATCTCAAATCAACGCAGTTACTTTTATTCTTGCAAGTTGAGTAAACAGGATTAATGTCGAACTTTTTAATAGAGGATTTGATTTAGAATAAATTTATAATTTATTTTAAATCAAAAAGATTACTGATAAACTTATCTTTTCCCTTTAAAAAATCTTTTGGACTAGTACCGGTAAAAATTTTAATTTCCCTTATAAAATGAGATTGGTCTGCAAAACCGTTTTCATAAGAAAGTTCGGTTAGCTTTACAGCTTTAGTCGCATTGTTTTTTAAGAATTATTCTACGGTTATTTTTTGTTATTCTTTTCATTTTAAGGTACTTTTAAGTTTCAATTGGATATTACGTAGGAATTTCAATCGAAACCGAAAATTGAGACGTATATTAAAATCAGCTTCTTAATGACAAAAATTATATCGAGTGCAAATTGTGGAAACTCACCAAAAATGAATTTCCTAATGGAATTTAATATTGCTTTTGCTAAAGGAAATATTAAATTTTTAATTGAAAAGATAACAGATGACATTGTTTGGAATATTATTGGTCATAGAGAAATTGAGGGTAAAGAACGATTTATAGAAGAATTGAAAAAAATAAGACATGAAGAAGCTGATGAGTTAATTATTGACCATATTTTATCTCATGGAAAAGAAGGTGCCGTTAGTGGGTTAATAAAATTACATAACGTAAAAAAATATGCTTTTTCAGAATTTTATGTATTTCAAAGTGCTAAAGGCGAAAAAATAAAAACGATAACCACTTATTGTATTGAGATTAAACAAATATCAAATGAAAACAATTTTTAATCAAAATACCAGAGAAGAGCTAATAAACCGAATTGAGCAGATCAGTGAAGATCATAAAGCGAAATGGGGAAAAATGAACGTTTTTCAAATGCTTAAACATAATTCCTATTGGAATGGATGGATTCTTGGTACAGAAGCTCATAATTATAAACAAACTTTTATGGGAAAAATATTTGGAAAAATCGCTTTGAAAAGTATGATAAAGAATGAAAAACCTTTTGATAAAAATATTCCAACTTCAGAAGAGTTCAAAGTAAAAGAACTTGAAGGAGATTTTGAGTTTGAAAAGAATAAATGGATTGACTTAATAAATTCATATAAGAATTATGATAACCTAAAATTTGTTCATGATTTCTTTGGGAAGATGACAAAGGAGCAAATTGGTGTTTTAGTTTATAAACACACCGATCATCATTTAAGACAGTTTGGATTATAGAACGATAAGTCATCTGTTTAAGCTAACTAAGAAATCCAATCAAAAAAAAATAGATATAAATGTACAACCAAGCTTTCTTTTGTTGGTGTACTTTTAACTATCCTTAACTGTATTTTAATTTTATTTTGAATAAAATATTAACATTATTGGTTATTATAATAATTTACATCGTGTAGCAGCCATTATCAATTCGGCAGCATTTTTAACCTTGAACTTATAATGAAGATTCCTGCGGTGGGTCTCAATAGTAAGTGGGCTAACATTGAGTTGGTCTCCCATTTCCTGAGTAGTTTTACCTTCTGCAATCAGGTCAAGCACCTGTTGCTCTCTTTTTGTTAACTTAGGTATGCCCTGCAATTCATATCGTGTAGGTTTAGCTATTATTTCGTTGATTTCACTACTAAAGTATATCTCTCCATTTCTGACAGCATTGATAGCTTTTAGTAGCTCCTGTCGGGAAATATTTTTAAGCAGATAACCATTGGCGCCATTGCTTAGCATCTGTAAAATAATGTTACGTTCGGTATGGTTACTTAATGCCAGTATTTTAGCTTCGGGAACCAAAGTTTTTATTTCCCTGCACAAATCAATGCCATTTACATCAGGCAGGTTAATATCAAGTAAAATAATATCCGGGTATTCCTTTTTTAGCAATAAAACGGCTTCTTTACCGGTAGTAAAGGTACCAGTGATATCTATTTCAGGATTCCCGTTTAGAAGGGACTTAAGTCCTTCTATAACAATAGGGTGATCATCAATTATAATGACCGATATTTTCCTATCCAACATAAAGCTCTATATTTATTATTGTCCCTTCGTTTTCACCAGAGTTTATTTCTATGCTTCCGTTCATGGAGCCTACACGGTGCTGAAGGTTTGTTAACCCTAATCCTTTTTTGTTTTCAGGATTTTGAGAGTCAAAACCTTTGCCATTATCTTCAACGGTGATAAAGAAGTTGTTTTCATTTTGACTGCATTGTACCATCACTTCGGTTGCATTACTGTGGCGTAAGGCATTGTTAAGAAGTTCCTGTACAATTCGGTATATAGTAAGCTGGTTGGTGTTTGTAATATTCGTTTCTATATCAAAAGACTGGTAATTTACCTGTAAATCTGATGACTGGTATGATTTACAAAGGTCGTCAAGAGCGCCATCTAGCCCCAGGCGTAATAATGATTCGGGCATAAGATTGTGAGCAATTCTTCTTAATTCAGTAAGGGATTTATCTACGTTTGATATAATACGTTCCATTTCATTTTGAAACGTTAGTGTAAGTCTGGATTCCACTTCAGAGAGGTTCATTCGTACACCGGCCAGAATACCGCCTAGTCCGTCATGTAAGTCGCGAGCCATACGTTTTCGTTCGCTTTCTTCACCCTCAAGCATAGCCTGTGTTGCCATTAACTGTTGTTCCTGTTTTAATTTACCTAACTGGATTTGATAATTACTTTCTTTCTCAATGGCAAGTTTTTTATCCTTTTTATAATAGCTGAAAGAAAATAGTATAATTACAAGGAAAGCTAAACTCACAACAATTAAAATCCAGTTTATAAGTTTATTGTTTTCGGCAGAAAGTTTACTTATTTCGTTTTCAGCTTCTAATTGCGCTATCTTTTTTTCTTTTTGCGAGCTGTCATATTTTTCTTCGAGAGCATTAATGTCATGTCTTAATCGGCTATCGTTTATACTATCGTTAAGTCTGCTATACTCTTTTTGCCAGTGATATGCCTGTCCCATATCACCAAGACCCGCATAGGTTTTAGCAAGCCCGGAATAAGTGTCTATGCGATTACCATAAAAATCCATCACCTCATCATCATTAAGAAACTGTGTGAGCAGTTGTTTGGCTTCTTGATATTTGTGGGCAGCAACAAGGCTTTTAGCTTTTTGAAAATTGATTTCCTGAATCCTGTAATCTTTTAAAGGACCGTTAGCCGACTGTATTCCTTTATCAAAATAAGTAAGGGCTTTGTCGTAAGATTTAAGCTTGTGATAATAAAGGCCCTCTGCCATATAATAAAGAGCATGATGTTCTGAATCGGGATAAGGATCTAATACTGTTTTAAGCTCATCTAATACATTACGTGCTTCAGGGTATCTGTCAAGCATAATGTAGTTTTCGGCAGCTCTTCCATAAGCCGATACCAGGCGTGACTGTTGTGCTGTTTTCCCCTTTAATACATTTATAGCTTTATTAAAATAAGGTATTGCCTTTTCATACTGAGACATATTCATGAATGAAATACCAACGGCGCCATATTCAAACCCCATAGTAGCGGTGTCTTTTGCTTTTTCTGCCAGCGGTATTGCCTTATTCATTAAAATATCTACGTGAGCCCTGTCATCATCATCCCGCTGTTTATGTACTGCAATGTTATTCCAAAGGTTAGAACGGACCTTATAGGCATCGGCAGTTTTTAGTTTGCTTAAAATAGTGTCAGCCTTTAGGTAGGCACTTATACTTTTTTCAATATTGGTATTAAAATAATAAAGTCCTTCAGAATAGTAGGACATTCCGTGAAGGTAAGGGTATTTACGGCTTAATTTTTTTCCCTGTTCTAAGTGCTTTCGTGCCTGCAGGGTATCCTTATATAACCAATAGTTTATTAGTTGAAGGTTTATGGCAGCTTTTACACTGTCGTTTTTTTCTTTTTGTAAAACTATCTGAAGACTATCAGCATAAGCCTTCATATCCAGTGAAGGGGTTTGAGCTTCACCTGTAATAATTATGCCTGTTAAGCAAATAAATGTAAGTATTGACCTAATCATACACGCAAGATAAAAATAAAATCAACGCTTGTTTGTGCAGGCCTTTAAAATACCTGAAAACCAGTAGAAAAAAAGCCTAATTAACTGGTATTGTTGTACTGGTTAACATAAAATAATTTTGAAGTACGAAATCGTTTGATAATCAAACCAGTCAAAAAATGAAATTATTTAATGTAATGACAAAGCCAAAATTTTCGCTTTTTAGTCCAAAAATCTATACTGTCCTTTTAATGGGATGTATAACCTTTATTTCCTGTAATCCTTTGAAAGAGGCTGATAGAAAGGCAGAAAAGAATAAGGTTACCACTTTATATCCTGAAGTTGTTTTTGATTCTCTTCAGGCTAAAAAAGCACTTCAGCTAGGGAATTCAAAAATTAAGGGAGTACTATTTACAAAAGAGAAAAACGGATGGGGTATAAAGCCGGTATTAGGAGAAAAACAATATGCTGCTAATACCATTGTAACACTTTTACCTGTAACAAATTACTTTGATTCATGGTATGAATTGCGAAAGAAAAAAGAAAATAAAAAGACTTTGGTTTATATGAGTAATGAGGCTTTTAGGTACCGACTTGAAACTAAAACCGATGAATATGGCCGATTTACTTTTGAACAGCTTAAGCCAGGTAAATACTTTTTACAGGCAATGTTAAACACATCATTTGCTCATACAGGACAATATTATACCGGACGCAGTGTATATGGCAGTTATGGTGCCGTTGCACACGAATATGAGTATAAAACCTATTACAATAATCAAAGTGAACGCATTGAGAAATTTGTTGAAATAGACCAGGATGGCACTGTAAAGGAAGTGAAACTCAGGTAGTGCGTATAACCAAACTGTATACTAATTATTTAAATATAAAATTACTATGAAAACACAGAAAAACATTTTTAAACCTACTGGCAAAATTTTGATTTTAGCCACTTTGATTTTTAGCTTACTATCAATATCCTGTAGTAATGATGATGATAACGGAGGAAACAATGGTAATAACCAGGGCTACCCTAGAGAAGTAACAATTACTTATAAAGTAACCTCATCTGCTTCACAGGCTGCCGATATTTATTATCTTAATGAAGAAGGAGGTGAAACTCAACTGGGTAATGAACCGTTGCCTTTTACAAAAACAATGACTGTTACAGTAAATCAGTTTGACGGTTTTTTAATTAGTGGTTCTGTAATTGGACTCGATAACACTAATCTCGATATGAGAGCAGAGGTATTAGTGGATGGAGTTAGTAAAGACATTAGTAACTGTAGCTCTAACGAAGGTTATATTTCGTGTTCTGCAACTTATGTTTTTGGTTCTGAAGACTAGTTTTAACATACCTAACTTATTAATTTAAGTATATTTACATGCCCCCATAAATACCAATATGAGTAATAAGACCTAAAACCAATCGACCAATTATTTATATTAAACAGAAATACAAATACTATGAAAAAGCTTGCAATCTCTTTATTCTCATTATTGTTATTATCGGGCTGTAAAGAAAAAAAGGAATCTGCCGAAGAAGTGCCTTCAACGGTTGAAACTAATGTTAGAGATGTTGTTGAAGAAAATCGCGACCCTGTAAACACAGAAGAAAATACCAAAAGTTTTAATATTGAAAATCTCCCTGTGTCTGACAAAGATTTGGGGGATTTTCCTTTTTTCAGTTTTCCTGAAGGTCTTACCTCTACAAACAAACCGGTTCAGAAAAAAATTGATATGCTCTATTTTCCTATAGACGGGGTAATGACACCACTTGAAGGTAAAGTATGGAAAACCTATGTATCTGTAAAAGATAATTCGGAAGAATGGTCACTTCATTATTTTATTAAAAGTTATGAGGATGCCATTTCAAAAGTAGGAGGAGTTAAAATATTTGATGGTGAGATTACTTATGAAGAGTATGAAAGATATCATGATGATGCTGAATATTTAGGGGAAGACGGTTCTATAGGTTATATGGGGCAAAAAATAAAAGTATATGCGATACACCGTGCAGATGGCGGTAATATTTTTATCCAGTTTTGTGGTGATTCGGCTGCTGGTAATCTTAATGTTCTTCAGCAGGAACCTTTTAAACAAACCATATCCATTATAAAATCAGATAAAATATTAAAAGATCTTGAAGAGAAAGGAAAGGTAGTACTGTATGTTAATTTCGATTTGGATAAGGCTACTCTTCAGCCTAACGGAAAACAGGCTGTAGATGAAATAGCCAAAGCACTTAAAGATAATAATCAGTTAAAAATAGATATACAGGGGTATACAGATAATTCTGGAAGTGATGAACATAACCAAAAACTTTCAGAAAACAGGGCTTCAACCGTACTTAATACATTGACTTCTCTCGGTATTGATAAGTCCAGACTTTCTTCAAAAGGATTTGGTTCGCAAAATCCTGTAGCTGATAATAGTACCGAAGAAGGAAGGGCAAAAAACAGAAGAGTAGAACTGATTAAAAAGTAACATTCTTAAAACCAACCAAGCAATGAAAAAATACTTATTTATAATCCTGACATGTGTTGGGCTGATTTCCTGTGCGCAAAATAAAAAGGATAGTGAAGTAAGAAGTGAGGAGACATCTAATGTTGATACAAAAATTAAGGCTAATGAGCCTTTTAAAGAAGGTGTTATAGAGTTAGATATCTATTTTCCCGGAAACGATCTTAGTGAATTGCTAAAAAAAACCGATCCGTCAAAAGGGAATATAAAGCAGCAAATGGAAAAAGCAATAAGTACTGTTGATGCCCAGCAACAGCAACGTATTCAAAGTAGTGTACAAAATAATCCAATTATGGCAATGCAGGTAATACTGGCACCATTGTTACAAAACAGAATATTTGTTAAAGGGGATGATGTTACTGCAAAGTGTGACGGACTAACATATCATTTAGAAAATACACTTAATGCTGCTAATAATTCGGGTAAGATATACGTAGTATCACAATCAAATCCTAAAAATGCTGTAACATTTAATTATGATGATGAATTTTTTGGTAATAGTACTTTACAAACTAAAATAGATAGTGAGCTATATGATAGGGTAGAAACTGAGGAAACAAAAACTATTGCCGGTTATGTTTGCAAAAAAATGATATATACTTTAAAGGGAAATGCTTCTCCTATGAGTATCGTTAAGCTGGATGTTTGGACTTCCAAACAAATGCCCCAGTCTCTTAATTTTATACATCCGTATTACCTTGAAGAGGACTATGGAATAATGAAAATTGATTTATATCCTAAATTAGAGTCAGAGCCGGGTTTGGTGTATGAGTTTAAAAAGGTTACTCCTACAACTGTTGAAAGTGCAGACATGAGTATAAAACAAAGTACTCCTTTATACAATGCTGAAACAGACCTTCAGTCAATAGCAGCTAAACTCATGGGAATTATGTTTGGGGCTGAAAATTAAGCTTATAAAAATCATCAATATGAAAACAAAACTTCTATATATACTAAGTATAACCAATTTACTTTTCTTTTGTTTTTATCTGTTTTCTTTTTCGACTCAAAAAAATCAACCTGATTATTCAGATAAAATACTTAAAGTAAGAGGACTGGTTGTAGTAGATTCACTTGGACTGGAAAGGGTTATTGTAGGGGCTCATATACCGGGCGCACAATCAGTAAAAGGTTACAGGAAAGATACAAGAGGGAATTCAGTATCCGGAGTTATGATTTACGATCATGAAGGGCAGGAGCGTTGAGGTTATGTTACCGATGACGAATATGGAAATGCAATGTTAACTCTGGATTCAAAGGTTAAACAACACTTTTTATTGCTAAGTGAACCTCAGGGAGGAGCTTATATGGCTTTGTGGGATGGTGATAACAGGGTACAGCTTTTTACGGGGCAGGACGAAGGCTTTATTGAACTAATGAAAAATAATAAGTCTGTAAAACTCTATAATGATGAAAAATAGTTTTTTATTTATCAGTTTTTTAATGCTGGTTTCCTGTAATAATAGCTCGAAAACTTTTGAAGATCTTTTTACAGATAAGTTTACAGGTATTAACACTGTTTCTTACACAGATGTGACTTACGCTGGGGTTAAGGATACGGTTTTGGTTACGACTTACAGTGGCAGGGTGGCTTTTCGTTATAAAAATAATAGTGAAGAAAAAGTACTGGCACAATTGAATGATGAAATATATGTAGTAAAATATACCCCTGTAGAAAAACATGTTGCTTTAAGTACTATGGAACTCGGAGTTGTAGTAATAGATGCCACAAATGCTAAAGAACTATATAAACTTCCTTTGCAAAACACATGGTCTTTAAGTATGGGATATTCTGAAGATTTTAATTATCTGTTTGCAAACGATCAAAAGGGGAATCGTTTTTTATGGTCGGTTAAAGATAATTATGAATCAAAAACTCTTCCTGAAAATCTCCCAAAAGGTTTTATAGTTGGTATGGATAATAACATTATTAAAATTAAAGGTACAGGTAAAATTATATACTGGGATATTATTAATAACAGTTTAGTAAAAGAGATACCTGTCTTTGAAGGAAGTTTTGAAGATATGGATGAAAAAGGTAATATTCTTACCATTAACAGGGATACATTTACTTTGTTTAATACCAAAAAAGATTCAGTAGAGTATAGTCACCAACATCCGGGATGGTTAAGACCCAAAGAAGATTTTAATGAAAAAGATTTTCATGAATTTAAAGAGGCTGGTATAGTAGAGGAAAACGGATATTATGATATTCCGGGTTTTCATCTTCCACTTACTTGTGCAAGGTTCGGTAAGAAAAATATTTATACTTCGGGAGCAGATCGTTCAATAAGAATATGGGATAAGGATACAGGGAAACTTATAGATGCTTTAACAGGACATAAGGCAACTGTTAATCAGGTTGACGTATGTGGAGATAAAACCCAATTGGTATCTGTAGATCTTAAAGGAGGAATACGATTTTGGGATATTCAATAAACTTACAAATGTTTCCGGTTAATTTTTTTAATAAAAAATGATGAGATATTTATTTTCAGTCCTTTTCTTTTTTGGAACTTATACAATGTTATATGCACAGCAATTGACAGAAAAAGAAAATGGATATTTTATTCAGGATAGTGTTTTAATTCCCACGAGAAGCGGGATTGATATATCGGCTATTGTTGTTAGAAAAAAGGATAGCAATAGACCATTACCTGTAGTTTTATTTTACACCACTTATAACCAGGGAGTAAACGATGCTTTTTTTGGAAAAAAATCAGCAGATAAAGGATATGTAGGGATTGTGGCTTATGCCCGTGGTATTAGAACCGACTTAAAAAACTATGCTCCTTATGAAAACGAAACAACAGATATTTATGGTATTATTGACTGGATAAGTAAACAATCATGGTGTAATGGTAAAGTAGGGATGTATGGAGGGAGCTATACCGGGTATTCCCAATGGGCAGCAGTTAAAAATATTCATCCAGCATTAAAAACAATTGTGCCACAGGTAGCGGTAATGCCGGGCTATGATACTCCTATGGAAAACAATGTACAAATGAATTTGGGTTTGTACTGGTCCCATAACAATATTTATAATAAAGAGCCTTTAAGCAGGGGGCTTCCTTTTGAATGGTTTGAAAAAGGTATAGCTTTTAAAGATATGGATAGCCTGGCGGGCTATAGAAACCCTATTTTTCAAAAATGGCTATCTCATCCTGACTATGATGGCTATTGGCAATCAATGATTCCTTCACCTCAGGAGTATGCTGAAATCGATATCCCTATCCTTACAACTACCGGTTATTATGATGGTTCTCAAATAGGAGCCATACAGTACTTTAAGCAGCATACAAAGTATAATAAAAATGCGAATCATTACCTTGTAATTGGTCCTTATGATCATTGGGGAGCACAACGTAAACCTTCTAAAAGCTTAATGGGCTATGAAATTGATCCTGTGGCTAATATTGATATGATGAATTTAGCCTACCAGTGGTTGGATTATGTTTTAAAGAACAAGCCAAAACCAAAATTACTGAAAGATAAAGTCAATTTTGAAGTAATGGGAGAAAATCAATGGCGGCATGTTTCTACTTTACAAAGTATGAATAACGATACCCTTACACTTTATTTAGATAATAATTTACTTGTTACTAATAAACCTAACAAAGTGGGGGTTCTAAACCAAACGTTAGATTTTAAAGACAGAAAAAATCAAAACAACTATTATACGCCCGAAATTATTTTTGAAACTTTAGATGTCAGCAATGGATTGTTTTTTACTTCAAAAGTTTTTGAGGAAAATTTCTCAATAAATGGATCATTTACAGGGGAGTTATTTGCTGCCATTAATAAAAAAGATATGGATATATCGTTAGCGTTGTATGAACAGATGCCAGATGGTAAATACTTTTTTCTTACCCGCTATATTGGCAGAGCCAGCTATGCTAACAATAATACTTACAGAGAACTTTTAAAACCCTATACTAAGACGGGCATTCCATTTGATAATACCCGGTTTGTTAGTAAAAAAATAAGTAAAGGGAGTAGGCTTGTTATACTACTTAATATCAATAAACATCCGTTTGAAATTATAAATTATGGTTCTGGTAAATCTGTTGCAGAGGAAACAATAAATGATGCAAATACACCTCTGCAAATTAAATGGTATAATGATAGTTATTTAAAAATACCAATTATGAAAAAGTAATTGATGAGAGTATTGCCAGTAAAAAAACTAATTTACAGATTGTTTTCATAAGCATAGGAGATAAGTTCTTTAAGAGAATTTAGTTTTAGTTTTTTTAAAATATTCTTTCTGTGTGTGTCAACCGTAAACTGACTGATATTAAGTTCTTCTGCAGTTGCTTTTGAGGTAAATCCTTTTTTAATATATAGAATAATTTCCCGTTCACGTTTACTGAGCAGAAAGGCATATGATCCTCCCTCCAAATCAACTTTTGTCTCGGAGTTTATCGGTTTTACAAAAATATCTCTTCCTTCCATAACTTCCCGTATTGATTTTTTAACCAGTGCAGCATCAGTAGTTTTAGGTATATAGCCATTAGCACCAGAGTTTTTCCCTTCATTAACCACATTTATAGATTCGAACATGGAAATCAGTATAACTTTTATTTGAGGCATTGTTTTTTTTAGATCACAACAAAGCTCAAGCCCGTTAGTACCCCCCATTTGTATGTCAAGCATTATTAAATCTGGCTTATGGTTATTGAGCATATGGTAAAGCTCGGTACTGTTATTACAAATACCAATCACTTCAAAATCATCCTCGTCTGCTAAAATGCGCACCATACCATCGGCAAATAGTTGATGGTCATCTACTATGATTACTTTATAGTTCTCTTTCATATTATTGATTTTTAATTCAAAGGAATTGTGACAATAGTTGTAGTTCCTTTAGTTCCGCTTGATATATGTATTTCTCCATTCCACCTTTTAGCCCGGGCATGTATATTATTGATACCCATTCCATTACTTTTCAGCTTAGGATCAAATCCTTTACCGTTATCTTCCATCATAATTTGTACTTGTGATGAATCTGAAAATAACTGTAATGTAGCCTCAGAGGCTTGAGAATGTTTTAGCACGTTAGATAATAATTCAAAACAAATTCGTATTATAGGTAATTTTAAAGCATCGGGTACTATATCTTCTTCACCTGTTGCTATAAACACAAATTGTATTGTACCAATGTTATTGAGTTCATCTATTTTATCCTGAAGGATGTCAAATAATCCCTGTTGTGGCAGTGTCAACTTATTAAAAAAGTACCTCAAATCATTATTAGCCTTTGTTATCATTTTAACTAAGGTTTTGTCGTTAAGGTAGCTATTTGTTATAATTAGTTTTATTGCACTTATAGTAGTACCTAAATCATCGTGAAGGTCGCGGGCAATTTGTTCCCGTTCCTGCTCTTGTATTTCAATTTCCCTTGTAAGAGTTAGTTCATCCTGTAAAGCTTTTTCCTGTAAAAGCGTATAATGATTTTGAACGGTTTTTTTGTAACGCCATGCTAAGATGCAGCCTATACCTATAAACTCTATGCATACTATGCAATAAAAGTAATTAGGATAGGTTACTTTGTAATAGCTTAGTATTCCCGCATAGTTTAAAAAATAACCTGCCGGATTAAAATAAAGAAGAACAAAAGCCAAAATGATTCCGGGTACTATTAATTTCTTGCGATGCATTGTTAGAATAATCATAACTGCAGTTAAGAGAATAACAATGAATATAGATATAATTCCTATATACCACATTAACGGATAGAACCATTGTCCATGATTCAGTTTTTCCATATTGATAAAGTAGTAAACCGAATATACTATACCATAGATAAGGAATATATTATTAAGCCGGGTTAAAAACTTAATCAGTTTTCCTTTGGTATTTTCAGGTTTGATGATGTAAAGTATAATATGATAGTGAATAGCCAAAGCTATTATAGCTATAGGTAATGAATGTAGCCTTTTTAAAATATAAAAGAGAAACGGATTAGAAATAGTAGGAACCATTAATTCTTCCATCAGCGTCATAACAATGATTAAGAGCAGATAAACTCCATATTTTAAAAAGTTTTTTTCACGAAGTATAACACTGATAAAAAAACTGATACTACTAATAAGTAAAAAGCATCCTATAAAAAAGCCGATAGACCAGTAAAAGTTTGTTTCCCAAAATAAATTATTCTCCGGAGTAGTGAAGTCGGTTATGGCATTTTGAGTATGCCTGTAGTTTTCAATTTTAACTAATAATTCTTTGTACTCATAACCTTTTAGTGTTATTTCAGTGGTAGAAAACCGGGTTTTTATTTTTCGTTTTGAGAGTTGTAATCCATAAGCCACGGTATCTGTACTTATCCAACCATCAACAGATTTTTGATAAAATGTTATAGTATCGGCATGGGTATAAAAGCTCCACCAGTAATTTTTTAAATCAGGCTCTGTACTTTTAACATTAAGATGCAGCCACAACGGATGCGGGTTTAAGCCAAGATTAAGGGTTGTTTCAGGGTTCCAGTGCTTAAACTCATTGTTTTTTAATGCTGTCTCAGCATTAGTTATATCAGGAGTTTTTGTACTGTCAATCCAAAATGTGAGGTATTTGGAAAGATGTTCAGAGTTAGGCCCATTAACAAACAGGGTGTCAGAATAAATAGCTTTATCCTGAGCCATAATGGGAGTAAGGTAACCTGAAAAGCCCCATAAAACGCTTAGTAATAAGAAAAGAAACTGTTTCCTCATTTATTTTTAATAAGTGTAAACAAATATGCCTTAATATATTCAAAATAAAAATACCTAAAACTTGGTATTGTTATGTGTATACTGTTCGGGTTATTTTTGATTAGGCAGAAATTAAAATCTTGTGTATAGAGAGCTAATTATTAAGAATATAAATTTTGAATAGTATGAGAACATTAACTATTGTATTGCTATTCATATTAAGTAGTATTACGGTCAATTCACAAATTGTAAATGGCGGATCAGGGCAGGGACTGGTAAGTCTTGTACCTGATAACGGTTTTGAATTTAAAAGCGGATTTAAAAATATAAACCCTGAAGCAAATCTTGGTTTCTGGCGGTTAAGAATATTACCTGAAAGATTATCTACGGGGCTACAGGAAGTCAAGGTAGCTTTTGAATTTTCAATTGATAAGCCCATTAAGATTAGAGGATATAACTCAAGCGGAGGTGAAATACTATATAATCCTTCTGATTTTCAGGTTGTATTCAATGGGAGCATGGATTTTATAATTGAAGGACAGTATACAGACCCTATTACAGGAAAACAATACACTTTTAAAAACAAGAAATATGTTTCCCAATTAGGAAACAGTACTATTAACGGGGGACTTTTTACTTATGGCCCCGAAATAGTAACTGCTATAGGGAAATTGAAGATTACTCAGGAGGCCGATCCTCTTGCAGCCTTTTTGAGTAAGTTTAAAGTTCAGGTTACTTCTATACAGGCAGTATCCAGGAATTTTAGAGGTTTTAAGGAGTTAGATAATAAAATTGGCAAGCTGCTTGAAACAGGAAAAAGAGAAGCCGAGAATAAAGCACAGGCTGATTCGTATTTACGTCAGGGGCATGTACAGTATGGGATAGCAGATTATAAAGGTGCAAAAGAGTTGTATCAAAAAGCTTATGCCTTAAATAAAGATCCAAAGACTTTGGCTCTGGTTGAAGATACCGGCAAAGTTATTCTTAACAAAGCTGAGCAGGAACGATTGCAAAAGGAAACCGCAGAGAAACAGACCACACAAAATAATGTTTCTAAAACCTCACCCAAAGCATCAGTTACACAAACAACAACAAAATCTAATACTACAGCTTCTACTTCTTCATCCAATAAAAATACAGCTTCAAAAAACACTTCAAGTTCCAATAACACTCCCAATTCCAACAGAAAGCAAGAAAGTACCAAAACTTATGAGCAGATGCTATATGAAAGAGAGGTTTATCAGCGTCAGCAAAAAGAGAAGCTGCAACAGGCTACTAACCCCGGCGGATATTATATGGAAAAAAGTGGCGTGAATGCTTATTTTGATGCTCAAAATGAGCGTATTAAAAAAGAGTATGCAGAAAAAGAATCCCGTGAGGAACGGGAATGGCAGGCGCGCAAACACAGGGAAGAAGCAGAAGAGCGTAGATTACAGAAGGAAAATGAGGAGCGTAGACGTAAAGAGGAAGTTTTTAACAATAAAATGAAAAGTCTCAATTTATTTTTAAAGGAGCACGGTCATTATTCCGGAGCCAGTCTTCCCAATTCATCTACTAATGTCACTAGTGATAAACTATATTATTTTGCCTATTATACTGATCATGGAAGCCATACCCGTATAGAAGATGCAAAACTTCAAATCACCAACGTATTTGTTATAGGGCGTTACCCCGATGGTTCCTGGCCTTTACAAAACGCTATAAAAAGTGAATTAAATAACCTTATAAATCCTTATTGTGTATATAGAGGTTACTACACTTTTGAACAGGAGGCTATTACTGAAAGAAATGCTTTTGTTATAAAGTTTAAAACAGAAGGTGTTCCAATATCCGAGAAATACTATGCCGGTAAAAATACTGATGTGACTTCCCAAAATACTGATACAAAAGTAGATTATTGGGGTAATCCGGTAAAAAAAACAACTAGCCCTACGCCTGTAAAAAAACAAAGTACACCTGCAAAAAAGCAAAAACTGGATTATTGGGGCAACCCGGTTAAAAACAAATAAATACTAAGCTATGAATAAAATAGTCATTATTATCTGTTTACTCTGTACCCTTTGTACAGTAAGTGTTAAAGCCCAAAATACTTTAGCTAAACTGGAATATGAAGAAGCAGAACAATGTTATTTAAAAGGAGATTATGCAAATGCAGTAACAAAACTTCAGGTATTAGAAGATAAGGGATTTAAAAACCCCAAAGTGCTTCATTTGAGAATTATGGCAAGAAGCTGTTTTGTTTTAGGTATATCCCGAATAGATTATATACTGTCTGGTTTTTTAATGTTGGAAAAATTAAATAGTGAATGTGATTTTTATTTAAATAATTATGATATTGAAGGGCTTGAAGATAAGTATAAAGAAGTTTTTACTATTAAAAAAGAACTGGCTAAATTTCCGCAAACACAAGCGGCATGGGATGCCAGAGTTGCAGAAATAAAATCGGCAGAAAAATCTAAAAAGAATAAAATAATTCAGGAATTCCTTAACAGTTTTGTTTTGGTGGAAAAAGGCAGCTTTTATAAAAATGCAAAATCACATGGACTGGTATACCGTAAAAACGGATATAAGGATACTACTAATTATCGCCCTGTAAAAACTACTGTTGCTAATAATTTTTATATATCAAAAGGTGTTATAACCAATGAGTTATACTGGGCATTATACCAAACTCCCGTTTTTTCCTATGTCACGGTATCGCCGGAGTATAGAAATAAGGAGGACAATGATCCCATGTTCGGGCACCCTGTATTAGGCACATTAACTAAAAACATGGAGCCGGCTTATCCTGGTGATTTGAATGTAAATTACCTCAAGATGAAAGCATTTATAGAAAAAATCAATGCAGTAACAGGAAAAAGTTTTCGTTTACCAAGTGACGATGAGTGGGAATATGCTATGCGTGGTGGGCAAAAACAACGGCTGGTGGAAACAAAATATGTTATAGGAGGAAATAAGCGAAAGGGATTTAAATACCGCTATGTATATACTTATAAAGACAGGGTTCAGTTTGCTGAACCAAACGAACTGGGTATGGTTTTTTATAAGTTAAGCAGCCCTAGTGATAAGGGAGTATCCCAGTCAGAAATGACAGCAGATAAGGTTTATAACGGTTGTCCGCCCTCATCGCAATCAATAGTAGGTCGTGGTATGGCACATGGACGTACCTATCTTATAGAAGAGTTATGGAGGTACACACCTAAAGAAGGAGGGTATAACCCCGAGAAGGATAGTAAAGAATTTCGTTTGGTGATGGATATTGATATGAGGAGTATGTTAGGGAATAATTCTGAAACCGAATCAATACCTGATAGTGATGGATATATACATACTAAAACGGGCTTAAAATACAGAGTGACAAAAAAAGTCAATTTTGGAGATAACGTTAAGGAAAACAGTACATATGCTATACATTATACATGCAAACTGAGTGATGGTAAAGTTATTGATGATTCCTATAAGGGAGAGCCACCCCTGTTTACAATAACCAAAGGAAGCCTGATTCCGGGTTTTTACGAAGGGGTTAAATTATTAAAGCCAGGTGAAAAGGGAACTTTTGTTATCCCTCCTGATTTGGCTTATGGTGCAAAAGGTAATAGTGTTATACCACCGGATGAAACTCTCGTTTTTGAAATAGAAGTGCTTTCTCTTGTAAAATGAAATGTAAGTACCTTTTACTATTAAACAAAACAGTTTAGATGTATATTGATAATATTAATTTTGAGAAGCCTCACACTAGTTTTTTAGAAGTATAGTCTTAAAGAATCTCTTTTCAACGATTTATTTAATCTTTCTATATATTCTTTTCTTTCAATTAACTGACTGATTTCAGCCTCAAATGTTTTAGTTTTACTCAAATTGGGAAATGCTAGTTTTTTTTTAGCAATTGAATTTGAAATCAAAAGATTGAAGTAATTGTAAGTTATAATCACTTTTTGTAAAACATCAGTCTCAACAGTTTTAAAGCCAATTTTTTCTGCTGTTCTTTCATTTATAATGTAGCTTGTTCCGTGAATTTTAATTTGGTTATCGTTTTTATGCTCTTCTATGAAAGACAATAAACCTTCTAAATACTGCTGGATTATGAAATCTGTCCTTTGTTTACCATTCATTTTTCTGTCAATTAAAAAGTAGTAATCAAATAAGGTTCCTCCGTGAATTTTAACCACACCGTTTTTTGGTTTTTCGGTTAGGAATAAAGAGGAATAATAAATAATTCTTCCACTTTTCTTTAAAGAAGGTATATCGAAGAAAGGAGCGGCTATTGATAAGGTTATAGCAAAAGTTAAAATACTAATCAGGTATATTCCTGAATATATTGATATAATAATTGAAAAACCTATAATTGTAAGAGTGAGAGCAGCTACTAATAGTAAAATGCTGTTTTTTTCTCTATTGCTTTTGTTGTAAAATCTATGATTCAATTGTCCTTTAAATGTATTTTTATATTATTACAAGCAATTCATATCTTTTACCTTAAAACCAGCTACATTATGTTTTATAAATTCAAATCTGAGCTTCTTTGGCACTGATAAATACTGACTACACTTTATTAAGATATCTCGCTCCAATTTAACTATGGCTAATTCCTTTTTTAGCAGTTTTAGTTCCTTTTGTACTTTAATCTTAGAATTTCATTTTATTCTTTTATTTTTTCTCAAACCCGTAATCGTCTCGTTAGAAGTCCATTTTTTGGTATGAATTGCATCTTGCTCATCGGCTTTTTATTAGTTTCATTTTGTCTTTATTATTCATGCTTTAGAAAAGCCGGATACAGTTACGTTATTAATATGAAACAGCTTACTTGCCCATATTTTCAGATTGCTCACTAATGGCCTGATATACCCGGTAACTGAATTCGCTAATGCTGTTTTCAATCATTTTAGATGCGCTTGCATTGCCCCCGCCCATTACAATCACACCATCAAATACATAAGATTCCCTTGGCTCATTATTGTAATGATGCTGCAGGTTTATATGCTGTATTAACGAGTCATTTTTAATCAGGCTGGCGGAAATCTCAAAGATAAAAAAGTCCTGGGTAGAATCTCCTATATATTCCATATCTCCATCGTATACTTGGACTGGCTCTGCATATTCCTTAAACAACAATTTGTCTATCCGAAGTATTACTTTGGCACTTTGACTATATACTATATTCCTTTTTCGGAATTTTTTCTCAAGCAGTTCTTCCACTCTATATTTTTTATCGGTATCGGTGCTATCGGTGGCATTATAAAACCAAGGCTCGCGGCTTGTAGGCAACTCGGTTTTCACCTCCGGGATATACTGAAGATTAATCCCGTAGGGCTGGTCAAATTTTTTATTTTTCCACCTGAAATCATTCGAGATATTTTTCGGACTGAACAGGTTACATGATATTACGGTCGTAAGCATCATGCCGCTGAGCAACAGTTTTATATAACGCATAATTATGGTTTAATTATTTTTATTAGCTGTAAAATCTCACAAACAAATATAGTGCCGTTAGGAACTGTAACAGAAAATAAAAAAGTCATCCGGATTTTTGTTTTAAAAAACCAAAAATTCTTAATTACTAAATACTGGGTAGTATGTATCATACAATAGTAATCGATATTAAACCAAAACCTGATTTTATTGTTTACAGTGAATTCCTTGTCGGGAATGTTTTCTGAAACAATCTATATGCGAGAGGAATTAGAGGTAATCTTGAATTATCGTTTTAAAGATACATTTTAAATTATTAGTGATGAGATGTTTTTCATTTCGTATCCATTTTTTGGGAAGAACTCCATTATCAAACTTATATTGATTCTACTTAGAAATATATTTCTATCATTTAGTACTTCGGTTATTTTTACATTTTTTCTAAGGTGAAATAAATTTGTTTTATTTTTAGTTAGTTATTTGTTATAGTGAAATAACAGATGATAAAATGTATCTATTCTTCTTTTGAATTATATAGCTTTATAACCTTGCCAAAGACAATACCATCATTAGCAGACAAGCTTTTTTTTATGTATTTATCCAGGTAGTTTTCTATTTCGTGAAGAGTGATAATCAAATGGTCCAATTTATTATTAATTTGTTTGAATCCTATTGTATCCTTACTAACTTGAAGGGAAAATCGGTGATTATCCCATTTCGTTGAGTTTCCAGTATCAACCTGTTTTTTTCGTGAGCGCTTATGGAAAAGAGAAAAACAGCAATCGTGTATCGATGACCGTATTGAAAATTCTCGGAAAGAAAGATGATCAGTTGTTTCAAACCTTCCATTTTACTGATAATTTCTATGACGTCGGCAACCTAAAAAAGCTTTTTTCAAGCCTATATTTTTATGCTTTATAGCAGGTGGTTTTTGAAAATTTAACAAATTTTATGTGGCTAATATTAGTACCTTATAAAAGTTATTGAGGACTCAGGGTAACTTTATATTAAGAATCTTTACTTTATGGCTTAAATTAAATTTATACTTTTGTAAACCTACTCGACATATCTTTTGGTCTGTCTTGGGTAAGTGAAAATAATTTGAATAATAGTGATAAACTTATGATTTTCCTAAATACAAGCTACTGCTTAAAACTTCAAATTCTGAGTGCATGTAATGTAATAGTATTTAGGGTCGAATAGTTGAAAAAATTGTTACTTATGAAAAATATAAAGCGTTATTATAAGGGGGCAGTTTGGCTGAAGCTTATTGTAACATCTCTTCTTGTTGGTTTTTTATCGTGTACTTTATCTATTAGTCTTAAGCATATTACAGAACATTTCGAAGATAATCTTCTTGAAAGGATTGTTCCCAATAAGCTATATCTTCTAATCTTTCCCCTAATCGGTTTCACAGTTATTTATTTTTTAAGACACTATTTATTTAAAGGTAAAGAGAATAAAGGAATAAAAGAGGTTTTTGATAGTGTCGAATCAGGTAAGAACCTGCCATCATATAAGATACCTTCTCATTTTGTTAACGGATTGATAACCGTAGGTTTTGGAGGTTCCACAGGAATAGAAGTCTCTACCGTTGTGTCGACAGCCGCTATAGGAAATATAGCTTACAAGAAGGAACGGTTTTTGAAAAAGTATAAAACCGAATTAATATGTGCGGGAGTTGCAGCTGGTATTACAGCATTATTTTCAAGTCCTTTGGCTGGATTGCTATTTGCCTATGAAGTTATTTCAAGAAGACTTTCAAAATCATTTATCATTGCAACGGTACTTTCAGTATCGGTAGCTTATGGATTATTACTTGTACTGGATGAGCCACCGCTATTTCATGTTACAATTAATTTTTGGAAATGGACAGCTATACCTTACTTTATAGTTTTGGGAATTATAGCGGGTTTGAATTCAGTTTATCTTACCAAATGTGTTTTACTAATCAAAAAGCAATTTTTTAAACTTCAGAAACAGTCCCATAGAATTATATTAGGCGCATTTATGCTTAGTCTTATTTTATTGTTTTTACCTCAGCTCTATGGCGACGGATATCATGCCATAAAGGAAAATTTGGAGACAGCAAATACATTATCCCTTACCTTGCCTATTACAGCAGTAATTATAGCTATTATTATAATCAAACCTATAATAACTTCTGTTACATTGGGAGCCGGAGGTGATGGGGGTGTTTTTGCCCCAAGCATTTTTATTGGGGCTTTTTTAGGATTGTTGGTGGCTTTACTAGTGAATACTTTTTTTAATGCAGCAGTTATTCCCCTTAATTTTATGATTGTAGGTATGGCAGCAATGCTTAGTGCTAGCATCCATGCGCCACTTACATCTCTATTTTTGGTCTGTGGAGTTATAGGTGACTACACTCTGTTTGTACCTCTTCTGATTGTTTGTTATATTGCGAAAATTACTTCGAAAAGAATATGCTCCTATAATGTTTATACCTATAAGGAGAAGTTAATACATGCAGGTTAAGAGAATAAAAAGAACATACAGAAAGACGAGATATGTTCTCTATAGGGAAACCTTGGTTGATTTCCGAGAACATATTTGGGCATTTATAGGGTCTTTTATTGGACTAGGAATAATAGCTTATCTTCAGTATGGGCTTTTAACAGATACGGATTTGGCATTTTTGATTGGTTCTTTTGGAGCGTCCTGTGTTTTGGTATATGGAGTTATAGAGAGCCCCTTAGCTCAACCCAGAAATCTGGTTGGCGGCCATGTGGTTTCTGCTATTATAGGAGTGTCGGTTCAAAAAGTGTTTCCTGATTTGTTATGGATAGCGGCTCCACTCGCCGTTTCGCTTTCTATTGTGGTAATGCAAATAACTAAAACATTACACCCTCCGGGAGGAGCTACAGCTCTTATAGCTGCTACTGCATCACCAAAAATCAAAGCTTTAGGTTATATGTTTGTTTTTTCACCTGTATTAACAGGTTGTTTTATATTACTGTTTGTTGCATTAATATTTAATAATCTAACCTCAAAAAGACAATATCCCTCATTGATAACCAGAAAAAAATACAAAAAAATATTAAGGAAAAATCTTGATTAGTAAATAGTTTGTTTTTATAAAATTCATAAGCTAAAGGCTTCCGTTTTTTCCAGTTTAGTAGAAATTCATTACAGGATATAAATATCTAATAGTAGATTGTGCAGAGCTAATGGATTGATTCACGATTATGGATTGTTAAATCCGATAGCTAAGAACCGGCAGTTAAAATAGCTTTACTACAAGCCGGGATTGTAATTAAAGATGCCTTGGTAAAATAAAGAGATCATCATAGGAACAATATACCAAATTATCAAGGGATTATCTATACTTATCTGATCCCTTTTTTATATTATTCTATTTCATGTATCTTCGTAGGTATACAAAAGAAAAATGTCTGTAATTTTTAAAAAACACCTTGAGAAGTTTGTAAGCATAGATGGTGTCACCTATCAGGAAGTGTTTGCTTTTTTTGAAATTATATTAGTTAAGAAAAAAGAAAATCTGATGGAGGAAGGTGAATTTTGTAACTTTCATTTTTTTGTAGAACAAGGCTGTATTCGTAAGTTTTTTTTGAAAGATACAGGTGTAGAACAGACCACCGAATTTGCCTTAGAACATTGGTGGATGACCGATACTTTTGCCTTTGAACGTCAAGAACAATCTACGTTTTATATTCAGGCAGTAGAGCGTTCGGTAGTGCTTCGAATCAGTCATGATAACAGAGAAGCTTTGCTAAAGAAATTTCCTTTTATGGAACATTATTTTAGAATGGTTTACCAAAGGGCTTATGCAGCAGCGGAACGAAGAATTCGTTTTTTATATGAGTTTTCGAGAGAAGAATTATACCTGCATTTTGCCAATAATTACCCGCAATTTATTCAGAGGATTCCACAATATTTATTAGCTTCCTTTTTGGGATTTACTCCAGAATATCTTAGCGAGATTCGCAATAAACTTCGTTCTTAAACCAGTTTAAGTTTTTTCTCTTCGTTGTTTGTCAACTTTGTATCATTAAATTAAAACAATGAAATCATGGAAAAACGAATCAACATTCAAACATTAGAACCTCAAGCTTTTAATGCTATGTTAGGGCTGGAAGGTTATCTTTCAAAAGTGGCTATTTCTAAAACTATTAAAGAGCTTATTAAAATTAGAAGTTCGCAAATAAATAATTGTGCCTTTTGTATTAATATGCATACCAAAGATGCATTGGCCAATGGAGAAACTCAGCAACGTATTTTTCTATTGAGTGCATGGAGAGAAGCTCCGAATCTTTATACATTACAGGAGCAGGTTGTTTTAGAAATGACAGAAGAGATTACTTTAATACATCACCAAGGATTAAGTACTGAAACTTATCAGAAAGCCTTAAAGCATTTCACAGAGAATGAAATTGCACAACTTATTATGATTATAGTGACAATCAATGGTTGGAACCGAATTGCCTTAAGCACACATTTGCCGGTAGAGGATTAAAAGAGGTACTGATGACAAAGATTTTAATACCAGAGGGATCGGTATCTTGGGAAAAAGTTATGTTAGCTTTTGGATTCCCAAAGGGCATCCTACATTATAGGAACTATAAAAGATAGTAACGACTCTATGGATTTAATTCATAATACCGGAGTGAGAGAAGCCATTGCAGGAAAGGAACTTATTTTTCACCTGGCTACTGATAGGAAAAGGAACCAAGATCACCCAAAATCTTTTAAAAGTTTTGGGTGGTCAATCAAAGGTTCTCTTATAATATATTTTGCATGATAGGTATAGAGGATATACACCAACAAAAGTTGTCCACAGAAAATACCATGGGATGGTAGTAGCCTACCTTATTAATGACATTTCGTTTCGTATGGCTTTTAATAATAAACAAACGGAATCAAGTTCTAAAAAAATACGGTTGATAAGATGTAAAAAAACAGTCGTTTTTTGAACTTCACAACAAAAGCAGATTGGACTTCTTAACAAAAGAACTAAGGCTATCGATTCCGAAATTTGTCCTATAAATAAAACAATATGTATGTGGACAATAAAAGAGATACCCGATCTTACGGGTAAAATAGCATTGGTAACCGGGGCCAATACAGGAATTGGTTTTGAAACGGCTAAAGCACTATATAAGGCAGGAGCCTCGGTGACCTTGGCAGTGCGGAATGAAGTGAAAGGACTAGCCGCTAAAGAACAAATAGAAAAAGAAGGGGGTAAGGGAATACTGAATGTAGCAGTGTTAGATTTGGCGAGTCTTCGTCAGGTTGAGAAATTTGCAACACAATTTCAAAAGGAACAGGCACAGCTGGATATACTGGTCAATAATGCCGGAGTAATGATTCCGCCTCCCTCGTTAACTGAAGAAGGTTTTGAGTTGCAGTTTGGTGTAAATTTCTTAGGGCATTTTGCGCTTACCGGACACTTATTTCCTTTACTGAAAAAAAGTACAAATGCACGGGTAGTCACGCTTTCCAGCGGTGCGGCCATAAGAGCTGCCGGAATTGACTTTGATAATTTACGATTAGAGAAACCATACGATGCCTGGCGGGAGTATGCTACTAGCAAATTAGCCGATTTGCTTTTCACCTTTGAATTACATCGAAAATTAAAGGAAAACAACAATACTATTTTATCTGTAGCGGCACACCCAGGGGTTACCAAAACCGATTTACAGCGCAATATTTCGGAAGCAGAATTGCAGCAATTGTTAGCAGAGTTTAAAGAAGTAATGGAGCCTTGGCAAGGAGCATTACCAACCTTGTTTGCAGCTACTGATACGGCAGTAATAAGTGGAACGTTTTATGGTCCTGATGGAAAACATGAATATACAGGCTATCCGGCACCTTCTAAGCATCACACGGCTGCAATGGCCGATCAACAATTAGCTGCAGACTTATGGAGTTATGCAGAGAAAGCTACAGGAATCTACTATTCATTTTAAACTATTCAGCTCATGAAAAAAGAAACAGTTTTAGTTACCGGAGGTTCCGGATTTTTAGGGGTACATACCCTTCTGCAATTATTACAATTAGGGTATACGGTACGAACCACAGTGCGATCTTTAACCAAGAAAGAGTCTGTAATACATGCGTTACAAGAGGGAGGAATTACAGATATATCTACCTTGTCATTTTACGAAGCTGATTTAACTTCCGATAAAGGATGGAAAGAGGCTATAAGTGGATGCGATTATGTATTGCATGTGGCTTCACCTTTCCCTGCTTCAGATCCTGAAGATGAAATGGAGTTGATCATACCTGCCAGAGATGGTGCTTTGCGTGTACTAAAAGCAGCAGAGCAGGCAGGAGTAAAACGCGTAGTGCTTACTTCATCTTTTGCAGCTGTAGGATATAGCCCAAAGCCAGATGGTCATATATTTACCGAAAAGGATTGGACCAATCCAGAGGATACTAAGCAAGCTTATATCAAATCCAAAACCATCGCAGAAAAAGTGGCTTGGGATTTTATACATACTGTGGGCTGTGAAATGGAGTTAACGGTTATCAATCCAGTGGGAATTTTTGGTCCTACCCTTGGAGGGATTAGTTCTGCTTCTATTGATGTGGTGATCAAAGGAATTTTAAACGGAGCTATTAAAGAAAGTCCTTCGTTTACCATGGGAGTAGTGGATGTAAGAGATGTAGCTGATTTACATATAAAGGCAATGCTTGCAACGGAAGCGACAGGAGAACGTTTTATTGCTGCTACAGACGAGATTGTAAGCTTTTATGATGTAGCACAACTGATAAAGCAAGAACGCCCAAGCCTATCAACTTCCATAGTGGATATGCAACCTACACCAGGACAATTTTATAAAGGCATTTCTAATCAAAAGGCAGTTACCGTGTTGCAATGGCAACCGCGTGGCACTAAGGAAGCGCTTTTAAGTAGTGTAGATAGTTTGTGAGTTTTTGTAAATTCACCTAATAAATTAAATAGTTTGTGAGAGTACATAATATTCAATCATGTCATTTAGGTCCGGAGATTTCACCAGAACAATTCATTTCCGAACATTTTTTCTTGTATCTGTTAAAAGGTTCCATGAATGCCTATGATGGCAATAAACAATACCAAATGGTACCGGGTGATTATTGTATCGCCCGGAAAAATCATTTAGTACGCTATACTAAATACAAAGACAATGGCGCATTTGAAAAAATCATTATAACTTTTGACGCTGCGTTTTTACAACAATTTTTGGAAAGACATCCTTTTGAGAAGTTACTTCCGATACCTAGAAGTACAGATTCTTTTGTCTTTTTGCCCAAACAGCAATTGGTTGAGAGTTATATACAGTCGTTGGCGCCTTATTATAACGGGCAGGAAACATTAAATGCCACCTTTGCCGATATTAAACGAGAAGAACTGTTACTCATTTTATTGCAGAATGCTCCTGAGCTTCAAGCTATTTTATTCAATTTCGGAATTCCTGAAAAATTAAATCTGGAGGCATTTATGTTAAAGAACTTTCGGTTTAATGTGTCTTTAGAGCGTTTTGCTTTTCTAACAGGACGTAGTTTATCAGCTTTTAAGCGTGATTTTAAAAAGGTATTTGGGGTACCTCCTGGTGCATGGTTAAAGAAAAAGAGACTGGAAGAGGCCTATTTTTTGTTAAGTAAAGAGAATCGCAAACCTAGTGAAGTGTATTTAGAGGTTGGTTTTGAAGATCTTTCTCATTTTTCTTTTGTCTTTAAAAAGGAATTTGGTAAAACACCTGGGGAGGTACAGATAGCATAATTATTTATTAATACTTGTTGGTTTTTCGAAGTTATAAGTAATTGGAATAAGGGAATATTATATGTGAGACCTGAGTTAATCACATTATTCAAAGCCGTATTAGCTTCTTTTTTCATAAAATTTGCTTGATAATTTATGGAGTTGCTACTTTTACTTGGATATAAATTTTAAGACTATTTGTTAAAATATCTTAGAAAAATGATATTAAAGTCTTGAATTAAAGGAGCAAACAGTTCGTTGATGTTATCAATTATAGAATATAAAGGAATAAGCAGACGGGTTGGGTATAGAAGTTTAAAAGATTGCACAGTGCCCGTAGAGAAATGGAAATAGAATTTGAGATATTAAAAAAATGCCTGACTTTTTATGTTAGTTATCTTTGCATTGTATGTATTTGTTATCTAAAAAGTCTTCACTGTTTAGTAATAATTAAGGTATAACAATTTACACCCAGCCTTTTTCTAGTCCGAGTTTTATTAGTTGTAAAACAGAATTGGTGCCAGTTTTCTGAAAAATATTTTTTCGATGAGAACTAACAGTGTGTGGGCTTATATCTAATCTTTTTGCAATCTCTGTTGTTTGATACTCATTTACTAATAAATTGAAAATTTCTTTCTCTCTTTTGGTTAAAATGTCACTGTGTGGTGTTAGTGTTTTTACCGGTTGTATATCAATGAAAGACGACTCTCCTTATAATCCCATAATAGACAATATCATTTTATTGCTTTGCTTCAAATCAGTAATGTCTGTAAATATTACAAAAGTTCGTAGTACCGCTCCATCGTCATCACTTTGGATTACAGCGACCTGTTGTAGTAATCTTTTTGTCGAACCGTCTTTGCAAATAATCCTGAAATCGTATCGTGTTTTGTATTTAAATACTTTTTCGGGTGCCAAGTCTGTCCAAAATTGAGTTATAGTGGCTTCAAAATTCAAATAATTTTGCAGGTCATCTGGATGAATAATTGCTAAGAATTTTTCAAAAACAAACTCTTCTGGTGTATAGCCCAACAGTTTTGTTATGGAATCATTGGTATATTCCATACGAAGTTCGGGTGAATTAAAAATAAAATAGGAATAATCACCCACCTGAAACAAGTTGAGCATTTTTTGTAAAGTTCAATTTCTACCTGTAATTCTTCGGGTTTTTTGTGCTGCCCGATTTCTTTCCAAATATCACCAGCTTTTTTGAGTAGAGATTTATCCATTTTATTTTCCAAACACGATTGCGGTTACAACACTTGTCCTTATAATAGTTTGATGATTAAGCAAGGTAGTCATTTAGCAGAAACTTCAATGTGCTTTGCAACAGATAAAAACAAAGACGAGAAAAAGCAAAAGACTCAGCGTAGAAAGTAAGAGCAATGTCAGTGGAAAATAAAAAGCATTGAAAGTTCTTTTAGATGTCTTGTTATTGATTTTTTTAGATAAACGGCTTATTTATGTAACATTTTTGAACAAATGCATCTAAAGGATAAACAAAACCTTTTAGATATGAAAAAGATATTAATTTGCTTCGTCTTCCTATTCATCAGCATCAGTTTATATTCCCAAAAAAGTTTTCAGGTTGAAATAAAAGGAGAGGGGCAGCCTGTTTTGGTATTTCCCGGTTTTGCCTGTACACCTAAAGTATTTTCAGAAATCACTAATACCCTATCAGAAAGCTACGAAATTCATGCGTTTACTTTTGCAGGTTTCGGGGGCGTACCACCGATAGATTTTCCCTGGTTGCCAAAAATAAAAGAGGAAGTCCTGCATTATATTAAAACAAATAATTTAGAGGAATCTATTGTCTTGGGGCACAGTATGGGAGGTACACTGGCCTTGTGGCTTGCTACAGAAAATCATCAATTTAAACGCTTAATTTTAATTGATGCCCTGCCTGCTATGGGGGTCTTAATGATTCCGGAGTATGACAGTAACAATATTCAATATGATACTCCTTCTAATCAATATGTTTTACATATGGACAATGTTGCTTTCCGGGAGATGGCTGGACAAATGGCCCTAGGAATGTGTAGTGATAAGGAAAAGCAGCAACAAATCGTTGATTGGATGGTAGCGAGCGACCGTAAAACTTTTGTATACGGATATACAGATCTTTTAAAATTAGATTTGAGGGATGAACTGAAAAAAATTGTCACCCCGGTCACCTTATTTGCAGCTACAGAACCTTACGGAAAAGAAGTAGTCACAGCAACTTACAGCGAGCAATATAAAAACCTAAAAAAGCATACTCTTATTTTTGCAGAAGGAGCAGGCCATTTTATTATGTTTGATAAACCAAAATGGTTATTGGAACAAATCAGGATAGCACTGGGGGCAAATGGATAAGAAGAAAGACTTTACCGCTATTTTCAAAACAAACTACCCTAAGGTAATCAGGTTGTGCCTTGGTTATACAGAGGGCAGGGAAGATCAGGCCAAAGATCTGGCTCAGGAAGTATTTTTAAAAGTATGGCAAAGCCTGGAAAGTTTTCGGGGTGATGCCTCTATAGGTACCTGGATTTACCGTATTACTGTTAATGTATGTTTACAGGAGATACGTAGGAGGGAAGTTACTCATATTAAGATTGATACAGCTGTCGATCAGACTATTAGTTCTGAAGAAAAAGAACAGCAATTTACAACAATGTATCGTTGTATTGACAGACTTCCTCCAGAAAATAAAACAATTATTTTATTAGAACTGGAAGGTGTACCTCAATCCGAAATTGCCGAAATTACAGGTATTAGTCACCAGGCAGTACGAACACGTATTCATAGAATTAAAGAACAACTTTCAAAATGTGTAAGAAATGAATAGTTATGATGAAATAAAAAATCAATGGGACAAACGGAATGTTCCTCTCACACCTGAAAAGGGCGTGGAAGAAATTATAAAAAAGTTTGCACTAATCTTAAAAAAACAGCGTATTAGCCAAATGGTTCTGGGCTGTACAATCGCTGTATTGATAGGATTCTTTTTTTATATTTCGGCCTATAGCCATATACAGTTACTTCTGGGATTGGGTGTGATGATAGGAAGTTTACTTATAAGAGTTCTAATAGAATATGGCACCACCATTAAAAAGGCAAAGCTGCCTCTTGGTAGCAGTATGGCAGCTTATAATGAAAAGTTAATTGCCTACTACAGTGCCAGAAGACGGATTCATTATTATATTACTCCTATTCTTTTTGTAAGCTATGTGCTAGGTTTTGTTTGGCTGTTACCACTGTTCAGGCAAAACCTGTCATCGGGGATGTATAGCTATATCCTTTGGTCTTCCATCTTTATATTTGCAGTACTGGCAGTACTTATTGGTGTACAAATAAAAAGAGAACTATCTGTTTTAAAAAAACTAAAACAATGAAAAATAAATTTTTACAAATTATATTAATAGCAAACGTTTTTGTAACTCTCGGGTTGCTTATATATATCATTAATAGCCATCATGTTGAACTTGACTTATCAAATGAGATTTTAAAAGTAAAGGGTTTAGTGGTTACCGATTCTACGGGTACAGAGCGAATCATAATAGGTGCACATCTTCCTCCGGCACAATCCTTTGGTCACCGGTTTTACCGGGGAGACAATTCCGGAGTTTCCGGCGTTATGCTTTATGACCACGAAGGACAGGAGAGGGGAGGATATGTGACTGATGATTCTTATGGGAATATATTTTTTACTCTTGATTCTAAAGTTTCCCAGCGTGTTTTATTTATGGCAGAACCCCAAGGTGCGGCTACACTAAAAATGTGGGGAAAAAACGGTAATGAAGTTAATCTTGGGGCTTCCGATGAAGGATCGTGGTTGGATGTTTCAGAAAATGGAAAAAAAGAAAAATGTATTACAACAATAGGAAAATAAATTTATACGGCTTAACTGGAATACTATGCTTGTCAATTATATTATGGAGTTGTAAACAGGAAGTTTCAATTAAGAAAGGAAGATTTACTGCAGTCAATCCGGTTTCTTATACCGATGTGATTTATAAAGCAGACAGAGATACCGTTTTTGTTTCCCGTTTTGATGGTAAAATATATGAAGTAATTAAGGATGGGACAAAAAAACAACAAATAGCAGCCATAGATGATGAAATATATGCAATGGCTTATGATAAGCGGAAAAGCAGGCTATATGCGGCGACTTTAAATTCAGGAATAGTAGTTGTCAATACAAAAGATGGTAGTGTTGTAAAGCAGTTACATCTAAAAAATACCTGGGCAAAACAGCTTACTTATAATTCACATAACGGGATTTTAGCTACCTATGACTTTAAGGGCTCTCATTATGTGTGGAATACAAATGAAGATTTTAATGCCATTGAAACTCCAAAAGTATTACAAGGTACACGCCCCAGATACATAAGGGATAACGGAGATATCTTTTTTGATGGAAAACAGGGAGTTATAGTTTGGAACTATAAAACTAAAATCATAATACAAAAAAACAAAACATCCGGGCACCTAATAGATGTAGACGACCAGAATAATTATTTAATGCTCAGGGGGAAAGAATTCAGTTTTTTTGACACAAAGGCAGATAGTATAATGTATAGTCAGCAACATCCGGACTGGCCTATCTATGTTGCAGACAAGGACACTACAGTAAAGGTTCCGTTACATTTAGAAATCATTTCAGGAATTATCACTACCAATACTATTTATACCTGCGGTTTGGATAAGTCGCTACGCCAATGGGACAAAAAATCTGGTGAATTAATAAGTACCTACACAGTATTGAAAAACACCCCCAGCGCAATGGACATTGCTAAAGATAAACGACAGTTAGTTATTGTAGATTTAGGTGGAAATATTCAATTTAAGGAACTGTAAAGCTTATAAAGACAAGACTGTGTAATAGATGGCACATACATATCGGTAGTAATCATGGATACTAGCTTTAATGAAGTGTAAGATCTTTAAAATAAAGCAGTCTTTGAGAATAAAGATATTATCATAATAGAATCTTTCCAATTGTATCGCTACTACTGCTTTATTTTATTCTTGCTCAAAGGTTAGATGTTATTGAACAGGATTATGCACAAGCGTTAAAAATCGCTAAGAAAAAAAAATGATTTTTATACCACTTGGTGTGCTCCCTTTAAAAAGTTGGATAAACTTATCTTTCAAAATATTATGTCTAATAAATTTATTGTACTTCGCTATAATGCCGGAGAGGATAAAATGTATCATCTTTTCAAAAACATTATGTATCAAGCTATCCAACTGCCTTCCTGCTCAATCGTGATGGGTAAGCGGTTAATCGTAAATAAGGGTTTTCGGGAGATCATCTCTAGTTTAAGTACAAGTGTTTTTAAAGTTTGCAGAGGAAACAATAGTAGCACATTTACGAAATAGTATAATTAAAGGATATTCTAACAAAATTGATTTATCAACCTACACATTCATCGAGATTGTCCTATTATAGTACTGATAAACATTCCTTGGGTACGCGTTGAAATTTTATAAGCTTCAGTATGATTGTCTAACAGTGTTTAGTTATGTAGTAGTCGGTACTATTTCTACGATTACTATTGTTTATTCCGGCTCCATTTCTTTGGTTTCATATTGAAATGTCTTTCAAATAATCTTCCGAAATAGCTTAAATTACTAAACCCTAACTGATATCCGGTTTCTGATACCGATAAATGTTCTTCACGTAAAAGTCTTGCAGCCTCTTGCATACGTAAATGCTGATAATAGGAATACATGCCTTTACCAAATACTTGCATAAAGATTTTCCGGAGTTTAATTACATTCATACCGCTTAATTTCACTAACTCGTCCTGTATAAAGGGTTTGTTAATTGAAACTGCTATTCTGTCCCGGACACGATACACTGATTCAAGTTCATATTTTGAGAGGTACTGATGCGTAATATTTGCTCTGGTTGATAAATTTTTAAATAAATAAAATAGCAGCTCGAGCGATTTTAGTCTGTAATAGGCATCTGATAGCGTCTCTTGTGTTTTTGTAAGTGAAAACTCATTAACTACTTCTGCAATTTCCGGAGACATGAACTCCTCAATCCAAAGTGTTTTCTCATTATTAAAAAAATATTCGAATTTAGTATTGTCCTTTCCGATAAAGCTTTTTAAATAATCAAGACTTATAATTATGGTTACCTGCTGAATATTAATATTTTTTGGAAAGCAGACGTCACTTTCAACATGCAGCGGCATGATGCGAACGTGTGGTTGCATTTGTTGTAATATTTTTTTGTCCGATATAGACGTGTTTAATCGTGAATTGATGATATTTTGAAAAGAAATAGATATTCCATGTTCAAAAGCTGTAATAGGTTTTCTCCGGATGCAAAATGTTTGCTTTGCCACAACAGAGCGAACCATAACTAACATCTCGGGCATTAAATCTACAATTTTCAGCTCATTGAGATAGAGCATTTCCAATTCAGGTTGAGATGAATTAAGCGAAACTCCCAAACGCTCCGCCCAATAGTACATCTCATGTTTCTTTTTGACGTCACTCATTTTACAAGACTATTTATGTTTCATAATGGACTATTTTAGCATTAAAAGTATAAATAAATTTGCAATATCAATTTAAAAATATAGGAAATGAAAAAACACATTTTAATATCGGGAGCAGGTATTGCGGGCTTAACAGTAGCAAATTTTTTGGTAAAACAAGGACATAAGGTTACTGTAATTGACAGATCGCCTTCATTCACAAAAGCAGGGTTCCTTATTTCGCTTAAGAGTTTTGGTGTAAAAATAATGGACGAACTAGGGCTTACCAAAAAATTACAGGAAGAATCATCACCTTCTGAAACGGTTGATTTTGTAGAAACCAATGAAGAAATCATTCAGAGCATTGCTTATCATAAAATGAATGAGAATATAGAGCGTTCCGTTCTTATATCCCGCGGCGGTTTACATCACGTGTTATATGAGGCGATTAAAGAGGATATTAATACTTCTTTTAACACAACGATTTCACAATTGGAAGAACAATCAGATAAGACAAAAGTTACGCTGTCGAATGGAAGTACGATAGAAGTTGATTTAGTAATTATTTCGGAAGGATTACGCTCTGCCACTAGAGAAAAGTATTTTAGGGGTTGCCAATTAGAAGATTTCAATACGCTTTATGTTGGTGGAAAATTAAATCTATACCATACAAAGCAAGTCGGTATTTTTAAGATTTATATTGATGTTAACAAAATGTTGTCTATTTATCCCATAGCAGAGGATCAGATTGCTATTCAGTGTTATCTACGTAGCACCGAAGACTTAAGTACCATAAAAAATAATGCTCCGACTATTCTTAAGAATACTTTTGCGGATTATAATCCGGAAGTGAAGCAGTTATTGAATAATCTGTTGGATAATGGGTTGTTTTTTATGGATAAAATGGGTATGGTTAATGCGACACACCTTGTTAATGGCCGTATGGTTTTGTTGGGAGATGCCGGGTATTGTCCTACTGCTTTATCAGGAATGGGAGCATCACTGTCTATTTATGGTGCAAAGGCATTGGCACATTTTATTGCAAAACATCCTGATGATATCTTAACTGCCTGTGACTGCTACAATAGTTTGATGCAACCCATTATAGAAAAATTTCAGACCAATGCAAAGAATAATGCGGCATCTTTCCTGCCTAAGAGCGAAGCAGATTTGGATAAATTTGTAAACGGTTTCCGGGCAGCTGACCATAAAGCTGTTCAAAAAATAATGACAGACCCCATTGTTTTAACTAAAGATCAGGAAAACTTCCTATTGAACTAATTTAACTACAGGAGGTATTATTTGGCTTTGTCGCATCTACGGTTAACTTGTTATCTTTAGAGATTAAAAACTATCAAAAATGAATATCAAAGGCCATTGCCATCCGAAATCTATTATTGTGCAAGCGGTATATTTCAAACTTAGGTTTACATTAAGTTATCGTGATGTTGAAAGAGCAGGATGCGAACTTAATCGCTCAAACATGCGTCATTCCTGTAAACGTAAATACAGCAAATAAAATTACCACGATTTTGCCACAGATTATATAATGGTAGTAAAAGCTAATTATCCGACTATTCAAGAATACTAAATTCTATATATACAAAGGTATAAAATTATTCTTTATATAGAGATGTATAAAATATTGGAAAAGGTAACTCTATATTTGAAAACTTCGTTTAATTTCCGATGCAGAAATTAGCAAACATTGCTATTGCTGAATTTCATGTTAGTGAGGTACAATAGGGATACAGTTTTTATCTAAATATCGACAAACATCACAAACAAGACATTTGTTTGATTTTCAAGGATATACCGGCGAAGGGTTGCTGGTTAGACCACAAATGTAAAATATTTTTGAATGAAAAAGCGCAAATTTGCTAATTTTTGGTAGGTCTTAAAATCAATTAATTTAGTGAGGTACAAATTAATTTCTCGTAAAATTTTCAATGAATAAAAATTATCATATTAGTTGAAAGATTAATTTATAAATATAATTTTGAAGCGTAAAGTTGGACTGCACCCAAAAAGTTAGACAAATTTATAATTAAGTTTGATAATAATGAGCTCGATACTTTATCGGGCTCATTCCATTTAAATTCAGTTTTATTCGATCATTATTGTAATATGATATATAATCATTAATATCGTTTTTCAGCTCTTCTATTGACTTATAATCTTTAAGGTAGAATAATTCGGACTTCAAAGTTCCAAAGAAGTTCTCAATAATGGCATTATCAAGGCAATTTCCTTAAGTGTTTTATTGCTAGGTTTGTGTTCTCACGGGCTGTATGGGTGCTATGCATTTGACTATTTCTCCAATTTATTTGCTATATATTTTTGGATAAAGTATATTACTTTCTAAATGAAGCAACATTTGTAAGTCCTGTTCAAAGTCTTCGAGAAGGTAATATAGATAATTAATATCGAATGGTTTTTCCTGATGAATGTAATATTGATGGCATAAATAATTTATGTCAAGTAGTAACTGCTCTTTTTTTTCATGCTCATAGTTTGTTGAAGTAATATTTTCTTTTATCAACTTAATTGAAGCTTCAGTTATATTTGAATTATATGTATCTGAAAATTTGATAAAATGAGGGAATATAATTTTTTTAGTCATATCCATATGTTGCACTATTTCGGTTTTAATCGAGATAAAAAGTTCATGAACCATATTTAATTCCGGATGTGAATCGCCCCAAATTTTACATGTCTTTAAAAGTTGTTCTTTTACCAATGGTATTTTCCTTTTAATGGCTGAGTGACGAATTTTTATAATGTAATCTGTTAGTTGCTCAATGCTCCATAAATTAAAATTTTCAAATTCATTATTTTCAGTATTTAAAATCTCTTTAATTTTATTTTCAAGTTTAATTACAGCTATATTTTTGCTTTCACAAACTTCCTCTAAAGACATACCACCCCAACTCAAAAAATCTATATTATATCGCTTAAGCAGGCTGGCTATGCGATAATCATGGGTAACCAGATTTTTAATTTTTTCATTTAAGAATATTTCCATAAGGCTTGATTTTATTTATGCAATTGATTTGATTCGAAGTATCTTCATAAGAAAGAAGTAATACATGCACTCAAACCACTTATCATATTAAGCATTAGATGACTGAAATTATTTTTGACCATACTTTTGGAATTAAATTTAGCCTGCGGTTCGAGTGGGTTTAAAAAAAATGAATTGTAAAGCAGACTAAAGTCATAGTCAGTTTTAATATTAAGCATTTGTGCTTGTTCTGAGTATAAGTCAAAACGTTTCTCTAAAAAATCTTCAAGATTATCAACCTGATCTAATAATTCATGGTTTTCAAGATATAGGATTAATAATCTAAACATATCTTCTTTATGTATTGGCGAAGAATAATTATTGTTAGAAAGTGATGAATACAATAAAACGTTATTAAAGAATATGATTTCAAACCTGGATCTGAAGCTTATATATTCTTCTTTATCAAAAAGCTTCATTGCTTTAAAGGCATTACAAAAAACGTTTTCAGCATTGTAGTCACTCAAGAGCATTTTATGGTCATCGGTATTTACTTTTCCTAAAGGTTTATTATTAAGAATATAATACTGATGTTTTGTATTCAAATACGAAATTATCTCTCCATATATTTGTGTCTGATTCTCTGTGCTACAAAAAAACCATTCATAATCTTTAATGTGTTTTTTTGCAGTAATAAATTCAACCTCAATTGATATTATATTATTGGACTGCAGCAGGTATATATTTAAATCTCCTCTTTTACTGTATCGGGAAAGAATGATAAAGTCTCTTTCTTTGATATCTATCTTTATTTTGTTGTCACTTTCTAAAAAGAGTTTTAATAAAGTAGCGAATCGATAACTGAGTTGTGATGTCCTGATCCGGAAAAAGTAATAAAGAATTATGCTGATTACTACAATAGTTCCGATAATATAAGTAGGTTTCATAATCGTTCTATTTTACATATTTGACATTAAAATGGTGATGGCTGTTTTTTTGTTAATGTCAGTATGGTACGGTTTATATAAGGAAATAATCCAACAAATAATATTGTAACGACAATCATGAGCGCTATTATCTCATAATAATCTATAGCATAACGTATATAATTTTGAGCATTCACGGCAGTAACAGTAAGTTTATCTGCTGCTTTTTGAGCCATAGTATCACTCATTCCATGACTAATAAGCATAGTACTGTTTCTTTCTGAAATTTGCTGCGAAATTGGGTTGTTAGCGACGGTATGAGAAAGAAATGTATTAAAGTGTTTGCTCTTTGAAAACAGTTCAAAATAGTTCATTAACCCTAAACTTATATAGAACCCGGAGCATCGCATTAATAGGCACATTCCTGCAGATGTAACACTTAAACGTTCTGGTACAGATGCTACCATGAAAATGATTGAGGGGGTCATTAACAACCCAACACCTAATCCCTGAAGGAATAAGGGAATATAAAAGTTGTTCTCATTAGCTTGTGTGGTGTAGAGAAAAATCATCCAGCTGTAATAAATAAACAGTAATGAAAAACCATAAATCCAGAGTAAACGTATAGGACGCTGCTGGAGAACAAAAACGGCTGATAAAATCACCCCAACTACAATACCTGCAATGTTTATGAGAGTAATATACCCAACGTGTATTGGATCCAGTTTTAATACTGCCTGGAAATAGCCGGTGTTTATCATCATTGCAAACCGGCATATATAAAAAATTAAAATTATAGCTGCACCAAACCAAAAGTTCCTATACTTAAAAGCTTCCAGGTTAAAATATGGACGCTTTGTTTTCCATTGACGAAGGATAAAAAATAATACAAGTAAAACTATAGATACAACACTCCAAAAAATACGGGGATCCTCAAACCAGTAGTACTGCTGTCCGTACACCATTATATAACCAAAAAGGCATAAAGCAATGGCGTAGAGAAAAAAACTCGCCCAGTCAAGCTGATATAAAGGGAACTTTACATCGAGGCGCACATTGTTCATAAACAGGTATATAAACAAAAGGCTGGGCAGATATGAAAACATAGCACACTTGTAGAGAAAGTTAAAATTAAAGCTGTCAACAAGCTCAGCTGTAGCAAAATTGTTGAATGGAATCATGGCGACAAGCATTCCAAAAAATATAGAGTAACCAATTACCCGGGCCCTCGAGCTTCTCAATCTGGAGTAGATTAATGAAAGTGAAAGATTAACAGTCATGGTAAAAGCCATGCCCTGTATGAATCTCACAATAAATAAGATAGCTACTTCATCTGTACTGTAACAGATATAAGATGTAAGGATCTGAACTATCGTTATAATAATAAAATACTCTTTTGTGGCCAGGTAATTATAAAATCGTCGCTCAAGAGAAAAAAAGCTCACATATCCTGCATAAAATAAAGCAACAGCATACAAAACATCATAAGTTTCTATACCAGTATTTCCAGCTGCAGCTGCCACATTAGTCATTGGCAGAAAAAAAAGCACGAGGCTAGGTAACAATACTATAAATAGTACAATTTTTATTAGCCACTCCGGGACCCATTCTTTAAAAAGAAAGCTTTTAGGTAACATTATTGTTCTTTTGCAATTGAAACATTTACATTCATGCCGGCCTTAAGTAAGTCAACAGATTTTTTATTCCCAGTTACCCGTATCCTAACCGGTACACGCTGAACTATTTTTACATAATTTCCTGTTGAATTATCAGGAGGAAGTAAAGAGAAGCTTGATCCCGTTGCAGGAGACATTGATATTATAACACCTTTAAATACTTTATTCGGATATGCATCACTGGTAAATGTAGCAGTGTCACCTAATTTCATACAGCCAATTTGCGTTTCTTTATAATTGGCTACAACCCATTTATCTGTTTCGGCATTAACAATGTAGGCCAGAACCTGTCCGGCATCAATCATTTGCCCTTTCTCAATTGTTCTTCTTCCCATAACACCGTCATACGAGGCTGTAATTATTGTATAGGATACATCCAGTTTATGGCGGTCAAGAAGTGCCTCAAGTCTGGTTATTTCAGCCGAAATAACGGCAAGTTGAGCCTTAGCGTCAGATATTTCAGAAACTGATGTTAAATAATTTTCGTTTGCAGCTTTAAGTTCGGAAGAAGCCATTTTAAACGCAGCTTCTTTGGCTTCAAGCTGTTGTGCCGTAGCCGATTTTGTAGCTACCAGATTTTTATATCTTTTGTATTCAAGATCTTCTTTCCATAATGCCGCCTTTGCAACCTGTTCTTTAGAGCTATTCATTTCTGAAGCTCTTGTTAATGTAGTTATTTTACTTTCCCAAACTTTATACTTTGCTTTTGCATTTACTAAAGCAGCTTCTGTTTGTTTTTGTTGAATGACATACTCCCTGTTATCGATTAACACGATAGTATCTCCTTTTTTTACAGGTTCATTTTCCTCAAATTTAACTTCTGTAATAAACCCTCCGGCTCTTGATATTACCGGATTAATGTATTCCTGTACCTGTGCATCATTGGTTTTCTCATTTTTGTAAAGGTCTACAAGGGTAAAAACTCCCCAAATAAGAAGAATTAATGATATTATGCCTGCAATCCAGGCGGTAATTTTTGTTATTAGCCTGTCTGTAACGGTGTATTTATTATTCTTTTTCATTTTTATAGTGTTCCTGTAACATGTTGTAGTTGATAATACTGTATTTGTGCTGCTATTTTTGCCGATGCCAGATTAAACTGACTTTGTAGTAATTGAATATTTGCATCTAATAAATCGGTGATTAAGGCGCTCTGATGGAAGTAATTTTCACTTATAATTCGTGCATTTTCTTCAGATTGTTCCACATCATCTTTTGCAACATTTATTCTCACCAATGCTTCATTATAACGGGTGAATGCAGCGAAAACATCTTCCCGTATTTTATCTTCAACATGATGATGTTCAAGCTCTTCTCTTTCAAGATTGAGTTTTGCTACCCTTTCTTTAGGCTTATTTAGATACAGCTCAGAAAGCGGAAAAGATGCACGCACTCCAAAAACACCAAGAGTATAATTACTTGGGGAGTAGGGATAAAGAAATATTTGCGGATTGGCAAGATAAAACTCGCCATATAAACCTATTTTAGGCCTCACATTTGCTTTTACACTTTTAAGGGCAATACGGGATAATTCAGTTTTGCTGCTTGAGATATTATAGTCATAAGAGTTATGTTCGGCAATCTTAAGCCACTCTTCATAATCTGTTAATGAGATTAAAGCTGGATCCTTTAAAGAATCGGGTTGAATTAACTGGTGGTCAGGGAGACCAATAACAATGTTGAGCTTTTGATTTGTGATTGCTATATCATTATCGATTTTTACCAACATCATTTTTTGATTGGAAAGCTTTAACTTTACACGTAACACGTCACTTTCCAATACAACTCCGTTTTTACTAAGCGATACAATTTCGCTTAACTGTTCTTCCTGATTTGATATATCGTCTATTACCAGTTTTTTAAATATGTAACTTCTTTGTAAATCAAGATAATATGCAGCTGCCTGTAGCTTAATTTCAGAAATACTTAGATCCCGTTGTTCGTTAGCTAATTCAGCACCAATCTCCTTACTTTTAATTGCCAGATTGAGCTTATTACCATTATAAATATTAAAATAGTAACCTGCGCTCACTTTATAAAGAATGTGTATTACCTCATGCTGTGTAGGTTTGCTAAAAAGGCCATTTTCATAAACAGGAATATTGGTGGCATATTCATAATTTCCTTTAAGATCCATTTCAGGCAAACGTTCTATTTTTTTTTCTGCAATCTCCTCTTCACTTATTGCAGCCTCCATACGGCTAAGATCAATTTTTTTGCTATAATTGATTGCTTTGTTCCATGTATCTTCAATTGAAAGGTAAATTGGAGTGGTATACTGGAGTTCCTGCGAAAAAAGTGGTAATGAAATTAGAATAGGTAAAAATCGGAGTGTGATTTTTTTAATAAAGGCTATCATTATTTTTTAATTTGATAAGGCAAATTTAGATTCAAAATTAACAAGCTAACTTACTCAAACGAGCCTATAATTTGATGAATCCAGACAAGTTTTCGTAATGATTCATTTTTTGTTTTTTTAATTGCAATTGAATTATTCTCAGTGTTTCGTATATTTGTATCGTTAAATTTAGCGCCAATATGCTTTTTAGCTCTTTTATATTGGCATTATAATAATTTGCAATACTATGAGCCTTATTGCATCTTTGCCAGATATAGATAAGTCCTCAAAGGCAGTATTTGTCATGCATGAGAGGTCTGAAAAGTTTATCCCGATTCATAGTCATAAAAAAGGACAACTCTCTTACGTTGAAGGTGGCCTAGCTTACCTGGAAGTGGATAATAATAAATATGTAATTCCTGCCAGACATTATTTTTGGGTACCTTCCGGACTGGACCATATTTTAAAAGTAGGGCATTCAGGAACCATCTTAAGATCAATATTTTTTTATACTTACGATGATTTTAAGCATCCTTATTTTTCCCAGGTTGGTATATATCCCATAAATGAATTGCTCATGGAAATGATGAAATATACTGAAACATGGGATGGGCGTATTGAACCACAAGATGAAAGGTATTTGTTCCTGGCTGCTATTAAAGGTATTTTACCAAACATTAGCAATAAAAAATCGCCAATAGCACTTCCATTCACGGAAAACGAAAGAATAACACCAATACTTAATTATATTTCAGAAAACATTTCAGAAAATCACACCCTTGAAGGTTTAAGTGAATTGTTTGGGTTTAGTGAGAGAAGCCTTTCGCGGCTATTTCAAATGACGCTTAAAACTTCTTTTCTTCAGTACCTCAAATTATTACGAATGGTACATGCCATTGAGTTAATGCTTATGACAGATCTTTCTATTAGTGAAATTGCTTATAAAGTAGGATACGAGAGCCTTTCATCGTTTAGTAATACTTTTTGGCAATTGACACATATAAGGCCTTCAGACTTTAAAAGGAATCTTTTGAATTATAGATAAAGACAAAATAATATTAATTTTACTTAAAATGATTGTTTCAAACCCTAAAAGAACAGCTTTTCAAACTCTTTCTCAAGAGCATAAACAAGCACAGCTTCTATGTCAGAGAATTCGAGAGGGGATAAGGCTACAAATAGAACCAATTCGTATTATGCGTTATGCAGAATGGTACTTTTTAAATCATCTTGCTATGCATTTTGAATTTGAACAAAAGTATATTTTTCCTGTTTTAGGGAAAGATAATGTACAGGTTAAAAAAGCACTATCCACACAACGAAGGCTTACACGTTTATTCACTAACAATGCTTTGATCGATAAACGTTTAAGCGGAATCGAAGAAGATCTTGATTTTCTTGTGCGTTTTGAAGAAAAGAATCTTTTTGATGAAGTTAAAAACAAAATGACTGCTGCTCAACGTAAAGAACTTCAAGTGTTAGAACCAGAGCCTAATACCACAGAGTGGGATGATTGTTTTTGGTTGACTTAAAATGTTTTTCTAGTGTATTTATATGTTTGAAGCTTTTATTATTTAGAGCTTTAAACCTGTACTGTTGAAACTGATGGTTTCCAGAAGCAATTTCTCAGCATATATAATGCAAAGAGATGTACAAGTAGCATTTATAACGAAATTATTTAGTGGCTTTAGAAGCCATATAAAAATCATAAGTATAAACATTGTAGGGAAGGAGCAATTGTGCAAAATATTTTGACATAAAACAGCATAATGCAATGGGAATCAATAACTCTATTCCATCAGGTGCTAAATTGCAAACTAAAACAATTGTTGTAAATGGCGCAAATATAGATGCCGAAAGTGTTGCTGCTGCACCCGCTAAAACAAAATTAAACAAATCCAGGCTGGTACCCAGATAAGTATTGCTACAATAAGCAAATAGCAAGCCCAGGAAAGCTCCTGCAACAATGCTTGGTGCAAAAACGCCCCCATCGCCTCCGGCACCCAAGGTAAGAGAAGCTGCCAAGGGCTTTAGGATTACAAGAAATACTAAAAATCCTAAACCAATTACCAGCTCTTTGCTTTGTATAGTGTCACTAACTATATGCTTCAATCCATGATAACTATCGCCATATAAAACAGGAAAGAAAAAAATTAGTATTCCTACAGCCAATGCTCCCAAATTTACCCGAACAAAATTGTTTTGTATTTGCGAAAATTGTTGTTTTATTTTTATTACAATAAATGTAAAGTAAACCGAAAGTGAGCCACCAATTAAGCTCAGGAATAAATAGAAAGGAATAGCCTTCCATGCCCAGTCATTTACGGTAAATGAAAAGAAGTCTGGCGAAATAAAATAATGAAGCCATCCCCACGAAATAGCCGCCGCTATTAAACAGCTCCAAACAAGTGCAGCGCTTATTTTTCGGGCAATTACTTCGAGAGCAAATAGTAACCCGGCCAAGGGGCTTGCAAATAATATAGCTACACCGGCAGTAACGCCTGCACAAATAAATTCTGTTTTATATTTCTTGGGGCCCTCGTTTTTTTTAAAAACGGTGTTTCCAACAGCGGCGGTTGCTACAACTGTAGAAACTTCAATGCCTGTAGACCCCCCAAATATTACGGTTAAAAAACCATTTATATAGTGTGATGGCGTTTTAAAAAATGGGAGATGATCTTTACGATCGCCCAAACTTTTGTAAATCTCTGTTATACCTTTGTTTTTCCTGTTTTTAAAAATGTGTTTTCTTAAAAAGTAAATGGCGGTAATGCCAATAGTGGGTAAAAAAATATACAGCACAATGCTCACATTGCCAGCATTATGAAAAATTAACTCCTGAAAATGTTTTGTTAGGGTTTTTAAGAGCTGAGTTAATAAAACACACACTATACTAATAACTATTACACTGGTAGTTAAAGTTAAATAGCTACGAATAATTATATTCTTTTTTGACATTTTTCTAATAAAATTTCAGCAAAGCAAATTTTTATATTATTGATGTTATTCTATTTATTTTCCTCGGAAAAACGAAAATAGTATGCCCTATGTTTTGGCATAGGGCATAATTTAAGTTCTTTACTAATTTAATTGTAAAGATGCCGGGCCAAACTCTTCAAAGTAAATCTGTTGTTTAGTAATGCCATTCTCAACAAGAAAATTATAATGTTTGCTAATGAACGGCGCCGGACCACAAATATAAAAATCAGCGTTTGGTAGTAGCACATCATCCTTTATAAGAGATAGATCAACCCATCCCTGATATGTATTTGCTACCATTTGGTCTTTACTATCATAAAAAATATGTTTTTTTAAAGAGATTGAATACTCTTGTAGTTCTTGCAGTCGATCTTTGAATGCATGTACTGTAGTACCTTTACAGCCATGTATCCAGGTTATCGGTAAACTGTCGGTATTGTTTTTAGCAATTAATTCCTCGAGCATTGCCATCAACGGTGTTTGCCCTACACCACCACTTATAAAGACTTTAGGATTGCTCTTTTGAGCATCTAACACAAAAGTACCAGCAGGAGCTGATAGGTCTATAACATTACCTTCTTCAATGTGTTGGTGTAAACGGTTACTAATCATTCCATCAGGGTGTTCACTTCCTGTCTCGCGTTTTACCGAGATACGATAGTACTGACCATTTGGAGCGCAGGAAAGACTATATTGTCTCGGCTGTAACAAATTCAATTCGGGTAAAAAAAGTCGTACACTAATGTATTGGCCCGGTATATAATCTGCTATAGGTCCACCATCGGAAGGATAAAGGTAAAAAGATGTGATTTCTTCCGATTCTTTGACTTTCTGTTTTACTACAAATGGTCTCCAACCGGCCCAACCACCTTTTTTTTCTGTTTGTTGTTGGTAAATACTTTGTTCATGTCCAGTCATTAAACCTGCTAGTTGCTCGTAAGCGATTGTCCAGGCCTCTAACAGCTCATTACTCGCAGAATCACCCAGTACTTCTTTAATAGAGGCGATTAAATGTTTGCCAACAATTGCATAGTGCTCAGGGCGTATATCTAAGCTGGTATGTTTATGCCCTATGCTGTTAACAACAGGTAATAGTACGCTTGGATCTTCAATGTGTTCTGCATAGGCCAAAACAGCCATAGCCAAGGCTGTTTGTTGTTTTTTATTTTGCTGATTGCCCATGTTAAACATGTGTTTCAACTCGGGGTTATGTTCAAACATTCTTTTGTAAAAATGCGTAGTTAATAAAACACCATGCTCTTTTAGTATCGGAACAGTTGCTTTTACCAGGTTTTTTTGATTCTCTGTCATTATTTATTTGAATTTAAATAAAGGACAAAAACATCCTTTATTTTGTTAAAAAAAATGTTACTTGTTTAATGTTACTTGTCCTTTAATCAGTTCTATGTTGAATTTTCCTATTGTTGTTTGGTATAACATATGGGTAATCTGATTACGTACTTTTTTAAAATCCTCATGTAATGGGCAAGGATTTGACTCAGAACAGTAAGTTAGCCCCATTCCACAGCCTTTAAAAATATCATCTCCTTCAATAGCTGTAACAATATCAGCTAATGGACGGCTCAGATCTTTGCCATCAAAATAAAAACCTCCATTAGGCCCTTTAGCAGAACTAATAAGTCCTTCTTTACTTAGTTTCTGTAAAATTTTGGCTAAAAATGGTTCCGGTGAATTGATATTTTCTGCGATTTCTTTTATACCTGATTTATGCCCTTCATAAGACCTTTGTGCGATGTAAAACACCGCTCTCATTGCATATTCACAAGTTTTTGAAAAAACGCCCATTTACTTATCTTATACCTTTAACCTGCTTTATTAATAGATAGCCTTAGAATACTATCTACTGTCGCTTTCAGTTCGTGTAATATATTTGTATCTACACTAATCAACATTCCTTTAGGAAGTATGAATACTTCTTCATTTATTTTGAATTCAATTTCTCCTTCAATAACGTTTACAACTATTGGATGAGCTGCTTTATGTTCTTTCATTATTTGCCCGGATTTAAATGTAATCCGTATTTCCTCTATTGAATTTGTGTTTAGCAGCACTTTTAACTTCGGCGCTGTTTCACCATAAGATAGATCTTCATAAATAGATATCTTTTCCATAGTAAAAAAATTAAAGAAATAATAGGACAAAGATATGTAAATAAAAGATATCAAAATCTTTTATTTTGCGATTTATGTCTCCTTTGTACAAAGACTATTTTAAAAAGAGTATTTTGTCTTTGATATTTCTATGGACAATATCTTTTAAGACTTGAATTGGATTTTGCGCATGCTTAACACAACGACAATTGGGCTGTATAAAATACCTGTAGTATTTAATCTTTATATTTCCAACCTCTCTTCACAGGAATGATATTTTTTTTCGCCAGGGATACGCTTTTGTTACATTCAGCTTATCAAGGCTTATTGCTATTCCTTGATTTAAAATGTATTAAGGTGTTTTTTAAAGAAAAAATGTTATTTTTATGAAAACACTTGTACAGCGATTCAATGTTGATTTTGAAAACAGATGGTGGAATAAACAACTTAAACTTATTCCAAGTTTTACTATTTTTGATAATGAAGTATTAACCTAAACGGTCAACTCTATTTAGGGATGTACAGATGTCAACATAAATAAAAGAAGTTTTTATATCAAAATAAGTACTCTCTGAATTTTTTTACGAATTTAACCAATATTCATATGACTCAGGAAAGAAAACTTTGGATTACATTTATTTTAATTACAACTATTTCATTGGCATTCTTAGGGTATTTTGGACATGAAATTTATCAAAAATCACCTCCTATGCCAGAGCGGATAATTACCACAACTGGTAAAGTGATTTTTGAAGGAAGAGATATAAAAGATGGGCAGAATGTATGGCAAAGCATCGGCGGCCAGGAGGTTGGATCGATTTGGGGTCATGGTGCGTACCTTGCGCCAGACTGGACTGCAGATTGGCTACATCGTGAAGGTATTTATATCTTAGACTACTGGTCAAAGTCAGAATACGGAACGGCATTCAAAACTTTGAAAAGTGAAAGGCAGGCTGGTTTAGAGAGGAGGCTTCAATTAGAGCTTCGTAAGAATACTTATAATCCTGAAACAGGCGAAATAATAATTACACCAGTTCGGGCAGAAGCTATTGAATATCTGAATAGCTATTATGAGGGACTTTTTATGGATAATCCGGAGCTAAATGAGTTGCGAAATAATTATGCCATTCCCAAAAATGCGATAAAAGATACTAAAAGAATGCGTCAAATGACGGGCTTTTTCTTTTGGGCAACATGGGCATGTACAACAGAGCGACCAGAAAGTAATATTACTTATACACATAATTGGCCTAGTGAGCCGTTAGTAGGGAATAAGCCATCGGGAGACATATTGGTCTGGACAGGTGTCAGTATTATACTATTACTGATTGGAGTTGCAGTTATGGTATTTTATCATGCGCGTTTACGTGAAGAAGATGAACCGGAAATGCCTGCTGTTGATCCATTAATGCGTCAGACAATTACACCGTCCATGCTGGCAGTTAAAAAATATTTATGGGTTATTAGCATACTGATAATAATCCAGATTACGGCAGGTGTAGTCACTGCACATTATGGTGTTGAAGGAGATGCCTTTTATGGATTTAATCTTGCAGATACATTACCTTATGTAATATCGCGTACCTGGCATGTACAGCTTGGAATTTTATGGATTGCAACTGCATGGCTAGCCACAGGTCTTTATATTGCACCGTCTGTTGCTGGAAAAGATCCAAAATTTCAACGTTTTGGTGTTAATATTCTTTTTATCTGTCTGTTAGTTATTGTTTTAGGTTCTATGGCTGGACAATGGCTGGGCGTAATGCAAAAACTGGGACTTGAAACCAACTTTTGGTTTGGTCATCAGGGATATGAATATGTTGACTTAGGAAGGTTCTGGCAAATTTTTCTAACCGTAGGATTGTTCCTATGGCTTGCATTAATGTTCCGTCCGTTAATTCCTGTGATACGGAACAAGACTGCAGAGAAAGGCCTGCTAACAATGTTTCTTGTTGCATCTACAGCTATTGCAATTTTCTATACAGCAGGATTAATGTGGGGCCGACAAACCAATCTTGCCATAGCGGAGTACTGGCGTTGGTGGGTTGTTCACCTATGGGTTGAAGGATTTTTTGAAGTATTTGCAACCGTAGTTTCAGCATTTCTGTTTGTGAGATTGGGATTGCTTCGAACAAAAACAGCAACGCTAAATGTATTACTTTCAACTGTTATTTTCTTGTCAGGAGGTATTTTAGGAACATTCCATCATTTATATTTCAGCGGGACACCCACGGCAGTTATGGCAATTGGAGCAACATTTAGTGCCCTTGAAGTAGTGCCCTTGGTACTCATAGGATATGAAGCATATGAAAATTATCGTGCAAGCAGAAAAACGCAATGGCTTAAAGATTATAAATGGCCTATATATTGTCTTGTTGCTGTTGCTTTCTGGAATTTCTTTGGTGCCGGTATTCTGGGTTTTATTATAAATCCGCCGGTTGCACTGTATTATATTCAGGGATTGAATACAACCTCTGCCCATGCCCATGGTGCACTCTTTGGTGTATATGGAATGCTAGGGATTGGATTAATGTTATTTATACTTAGAAGTCTATACCGAGGTCAAAAATGGAATGATAAGCTTATAGGTTTTTCATTTTGGTCAATCAACATCGGTTTAATGCTAATGCTGGTATTAAGTTTACTCCCAATGGGAGTCCTACAATCTATCGCTAGTGCTGAGAAAGGACTATGGTATGCCCGATCTGCAGAATTTCTAAAAGGGCCAGGTATGGATCAAATTAAGTGGTTTCGTATCATAGGTGATACTGTCTTTGCTGTAGGACTTGGTACTTTTGCCTGGTTTGTATTTACTGTTGGTTTCAAAAAACCAAATACTAATTCTGAAAATAAAGATATTTAAAACAACAGACCTTTTAGGGTAGAGTAATTCTGTCCCATTAATGAAATTTTTTTCCTTAGAATTTAATAAAAGTAGATTACTATTCTAAAGTGATTATTCTTCAAACCCTATAAATTGTATTTACTTATTTTTAATAGATAAAACTCTCAACAATGTTGAGAGTTTTATTTAAAATAGTTAATTAACATTTTTTAATAAGAAAATACATCATTTCCCGATACAGAAATTAGCAAGTCTTTATGTTGCTAAATTTCAGAGTGGTGAGGTACAATACGGATACAGTTTTTATCCAAATATCGACAAATATCACAAACAAACCATTTGTTTGACTTTCAAAGACATACCAGCGAAGGGCTGCTGGTTAGAACACAAATGTAAATATTTTTGATTGAAAAAGAGCTAATTTGCTAATTTTTGGCAGGTCTTAAAATCAATTAATTTAGTGAGGTACAAATTAATTACCTTATGGAAAACAAAATTAGTCATAGACTATGGATGATTTTAATTTTGATGACGTGGCACAGTTGGCAATCAAAACAGCCAGCCTATAGAATCTGTTTTTGGATTCTTTTGTCAATAAGTTCAGTTGATTCCTTTGAAACACCTGCATCTTTGGCAAAAAATTTCCATTGCGATACAGCATCAGCTACCTGCTCCACAATTGGTGCTGCGTTTCTCATGCCGAACTCGGAGGCCAATTCCCTTAAGTGCCTTCTTGTTGGATTGGCACTCTCATTGGCTATAGCGGTACTGTGCATGCCGTGGGAGGAATTGGAGTAGGTTAGGTCATAAGCCGGTGCAAGCTGCCAGTTCCCTTTGGAATCCATCAGATAGGAGATGTTCTTGCTATGGTCATCACGGTTATGTGAAAACACGTTAAATGCTGCTATACGCAGCACCTTTTCAAGTCCGGATACATTGCGTTCCAACCTGAATGCGGCATCCATAAGATTGCCGTAATCCATGTTGCTGTACCTGAAGTTGTCGTTGAGCATGGCGGCAGCGGAATGCAGATGAAATCTTCCGTCGCCCTCGCGGTCAAATCTTTTCGTGCCGAAAAACTTATGGTCTGATGCGGAGCTGAATAGCCTGCAGTCGGCCATCGAAATTCCGGCAGCCACTGCCATTTTATGGTAGGCATATTCTATTTGCGCAATATCCTGCCGGTCATTCGAGGAAGGAAACTTTATGAGCCAATGCTCGTAGGATTCTGGCAAAGTGTCCACGCCGTGGATCAAATGGTCTGTTTTGGGATTGTATCCGACAAGTATTTTAGGACGTGCACCTCCCGATGATCCTCCCATTTCGTACAGTTCGTCAATAATCGATGAGCTTGATCCCTGCAATACAGCATTCATCTCTTTGGATATGGCATCCAGTTCGACCTGCATTATTTCCTGTGCTGAAGTTTCGATCTGGGGGCGGTAGGTCAATGCGCCCATGCCTTTCAAGCCCACGTAAGCCAGGCGTTGTAATGCGGTTACATCCTGTAGGAGCATGCCTTTCGCTGTCAGGGTCCTGTCCAAAAGCAAACGCCCCCAGCCATCAGGCAGGGAGTCATAAAAAACGCCGAATAGGCCTTCAAAGGGCTGTGCGGGAGCTTCGAAAATTTTATCACCCAATGGCAGGTGGAAAGGCGATATTTCAATACCGGACTGTATAAAACCGGTATAGTATTTAAAGAAAATGCTCCTTCCTTGTTGTATCAGTTCACCTACCTGAAGCTCTTCATTCCCAAAATCGATGGAAACGGTAATCTTTTGGATCGGTACCATTTTTTATCGTGTCTTATTGCTGAATAATTTTTCCACTCTTTCCAGGCTTTCGTCAATCTGAAATACCGGGGTAAAATCCTCAAGGCGATTAAAAAAATAAGCTAATTTCAAAAGCGACTCCAGCGAGATTTGCCCTGATGTTTCAAAACGTTTCAGGCTACCGAAAGACACGCCCGAACGTTTCGATAGTTCAAGTTGTGAAATACCGTTTTTTTTACGTAATTGTTGTGCCTTTGCAGCAAGTTCCTTCATTACGGTCGCAGGTGTTTTTGTAACGCTGTATTTTGACATAAATGGATAAAATATTATACAAATATAGTGAAAATATGTAATAATAGATAATATATTATATATAATCAAGTTTTGTGATAGGATTATAATAACAATCAGTTTGAATTTAACACGACCGTAGCGATAAGCGAAAAAGACCGGAAGTTTCGGACTTCAGATACGTGTACTATCACTTAACCAGCCGGTGTCACCTGTTGCTTACTGGCGATGATATAGTAAAGAAGTTTATAACCGGATTCGAGAGGCTTCCCTGAGGCCACTGTCGCTAATTCCTTTCTTTTCTTCCAAAATTCAAAATTTCAATATTCACCAAGTATTAAAAGAATTATTTATTTCGGACATCCCATTCAGAACAAATAAATACTGATTCAGAACATTTTTAATTCAGAGACTCGGTAGAGGTCCTATATTTGAATCTAAGAAACCATATTAACTTAGCTAAATCATAATATGGGTTTTTATTTTATTTTTGTTAAATGGTAAGAGTTTATTTCAGTTTTTTTTTAATTCTTCTGACTTTTTTTTGTTCTGGTCAAAGCTCTTTTAAACTTTTGAAGGAAGACCTTGAACAGAAGATAATATATTCTGATTTCAAAAAAGCTTTGACTATCATTAATGAAAACAGGGAAAATTATTTTGGCGTAGAAAGAAACGATTTAGACATCATGAAAACAAAGATTCTAACAGAATTTGGTCTTTATGATGAAGCTTTTAAACTTTCTCAGAATCTCATTACTAATCCTAAAATTACAGAGGAACAAAAACTAAAAATACACGTAGAAAGAGCCCTTATTTTTGAAATTAATGACAATAGTGAATCCTGTTTACTGGAGTTAGGCAAAGCTGAAACGATATTTTTTAAGCATCCCGAATTCAAGTTTAAAAACTACACCAATTTTCTTATCAGGAAATCGTCGTATTACAGAGTGAATGGTTTTTCAAAAAAAGCATATGCAGTAGCACTTCAGGCAAAAAAATATGCCGACTCTGTAAACGATAAAGTAAATATGCCGGTTGTTGAGCTTATCTTAGGGCTAGGTAATCGAAAAAGAGATTCAGATTCAGAACTAAGACACTATAATCGAGCACTTTATTTATACAAAAAATTAAATCACTATGAGGCAATTAGTTCAATGTATAACAATTTGAGTTATTATTATTTTTCAAGAGATGAGTATAAAATTGCTGATGTTTATATTGATTCTGCTATCGTAATTTCATCAAAATCAAATATATTGAATTATAAAGCTGATGTTTTTAAGATGAAAAGCAAGATTTTAGAAAAACAAAACAAGCCGGATTCAGCATTGTTCTACTATAAAATTGCATCAGATTTGTATAAAAAATACAATAGCGAACAACGGGACCTTAAAGTCAGGGAGATTGAGATAGAATATGACTTTGAAAAAGAGAAATCTGAAAAACAGTTGCTTGAGAAAGATATCAGAACTACAAAAATACTGAATACAACACTTTTTATTTTGATTCTTGTTTTAGGTTTTTTTACCTGGCAGATTAAGAAAAATAAAAAAAAAATTGAGCGTCAAAAGAAAAAAATTTTACAAAATAATATTACCCTAAAAGCTAACGTGGAAGAGAAACAGTTTTTGGTCCAGGAATTGAATCACCGCGTTAAAAATAATCTGGCAGTGATTTTAAGCCTGATCGATTTTCAAAAATATCAGGCAAAAAATAAAAATTACAAAACTGTATTTGATGATCTGCATCAACGTATTAAGACAATAACTATAGCCCATGAGTTTTATTCGTATAGTGTGAATCATAACGACAATGATTTGATAGATGTTCAGAATTATATCAATAAAATCATAGAATCTCATCAAAAGAGTTCTTTAAGGACATTTGAATATATAAATGATAGTGAACTGATTTATTTAAATGTTGACAAAATACTATCTCTTGGATTACTTATTAATGAGCTGGTCACAAATTCTATAAAACATGCCAAACCATGTAATAATTTACTTGTTTTACAAATAGAACTCAGAAAAACGGACAACAGTAAAATTGAATTAAATTATCGTGATAATGGAACGGTTTTCAATATTGAGAAGAAGAATAACTCTCTGGGCCTTTTAATAATTGAGGGAATGGTTAAACAATTAAAAGGGGAGCGTACAAGAGAAAAATCAAACTATAAAATAGTATTTCCAAATGTTAGAGCATAATAGCAGGATATTAATTGTAGAGGATGAAGTTTTAATTGCATTTTCATTAAAAAAAATGCTGGATACCGTTTTCCTATCCGAGATTGCCCATGATTATGAAGAAGCAAAACTTCTTTTGTCTCATAAGTCATTCGATCTTGTTCTTATCGATATTTCCCTCTCCGGAGATAAAACAGGCCTAGATTTAGCAAATTTTATCAATACTAATATCTCTATCCCATTTATTTTTACAACTGCACTTACTGATAAAGCTACTCTTGAAAAAATTACAAATTTGAGACCATCTGCTTATCTCTCCAAACCTGTAGACAGCGTAAACCTGATTACCGCAATAAAACTTGCTTTGGCTAATGAGGATGCCATTTTTAAAATTGAAATTGGTAAGCAGATTTATTATTTTCAGGCAAAAGATTTTCTCTTTGCTGAAGCTGATCATGTTTATGTGGAAATACATCTAAAGTCGGGCAAAAATCAGATTCTGAGAACAACAATGACCTATTTACAAGAAGTGTTTCCATCCAAATATTTCAAGAGGATTAACCGTAGTGTGGCAATAAACCCTTATCATATATCAAAAATTGTTAACGATAAGTTATACCTGGAAGATAAGGTTTTTAAAATCTCAAAAAAAATTTGATCCTGTTTAGAACAAAAAATTAGTGTTTCAGAACATTTTTTTAAAGTTTGGATTGTAAAGTTATAGTTTTAAACCTACAAATAAAACTAGCCTTACAATATGAATGACTTTTCAAAAAAATGGATGAGCTATCTTGAAGGTAGAAAAAAACTTACAGAATTTACTATTCCAGGAACGCATGATAGTGGAACTTATCTTTTAGACTTTAGCGGTCTTTCCAGATGTCAGGACAAAAGTATTGAAGATCAATTGAATCAAGGTGTTCGATTTTTAGATATTAGACTAAAACCGGGAATAGATAATGATAATGCCCTTTATATTGCACATGGGCTAGTAGAATCAGGATTTAGTTTTGCAGGTGATGTCATGCCAATTATTCAAAGGTTTTTGAATTCAAACCCTTCTGAAACGATTATCATGTGTATAAAAGATGATTCCATAATGTATAAGAATCATAATCATAAAAAATATTTTTACAATGCTGTTTGGTCTACCATACAAGAGTATCATTTTTACACAAATGGTCAAATTCCTTCCTTAGATAAAGTAAGAGGAAAAGTAGTACTATTTAGACGTTTTTGGGCTCCTGGAGATTTATCTTTTCCTGTTGGGGTAAATTTATATGGAGACGATGATAACATATGGCCAAAAGATAGAATGAATGGTTTCGAAAATGACGGTATAAATTTTTATGTTCAGGACAGATATGACGATTGGAAAGGAAGAGAAGATATAGAAAATAAATTTAAAGAAGCTGTAAAACCAACATTAGAAAAGGCATCTTCATCTTTACCTAATACACTCTTTATAAATTTTACAAGCGGAACAAGCGGAAATATATTCTATGAGGATCCAAAAGAAATTGCAGAAATAGTAAATCCTTTGTTTTTTGAATATCTCTACAACAAACAAAAAACACGTTTTGGTATTATCCCAATGGATTTCCCCGAATCTCCATTAATCAATCGTCTTTATTCCTGTAATCCTTTCAATTTTATTTCCATGGAGTCGATAGTGCCTGGGAATGTATATGAAATTAGACCAAGATTGGATTTAAACAAATGTCTGGATGTGAAAGGAAATATTCAGGCAGATGGAACACAAGTAATTATTCATACATCTAATAATCAATTAAATCAACGTTGGAAATTAGCCGATGCAGGGGATGGATATTTCTACTTACATACCCTAATTCAAACTGCAACCAATTCCGTCCTGGATGTAGCAGGAAACATACAGGCCAATGGAACAAATGTTATCATACAAAGGCAAAACAATGGTAATAATCAAAAATGGAAAATAACTAAACTGGAAAATGGATATTTCATTTTAGAACCTAAAAGTGCCCCTAACTCATTACTTGACTTATTTGAGGCAAACACAGAAGACGGTTCTCCTGTAAAAATTTTCGAAAAATCCAAAAACGATTGGGCAGAACAATGGGCTTTACTACCTGTTAAATAAATTTAGTACTATGAAAAAACACTACTCTTATATTTTAATAACTTTATTTTTTACCCTTTTTACGGGGCAATTATGTGCTCAGCCTTATTATACCCTCCCACAATGGGGGGCTTCAGGAACTTATCCTGTAGGGGATGTTAACGTTAGTTTTAATTATTCAGGAACTGCTGGGTTAGGAGGTTGCTGGGGAGTAAACTGGACAGAAAAAAATAATGGATATTTTACCTTTAATTTTGATGTCCCTATTGCAGGTGTTCGTATTTATGGTGTGGATTGGGATCAATATCCGTCAGCTACGCAAAATATAGCAGTGTCTATCAATGGCAATCCTTACAATTTACAAACTGCTAACCTGTCTCCATACAGTTACGGCAATTCTTGTAGTGCAGGTAGCAGATCCACGCAAGGCACAATATCAGGAGGGAACTTTATAAATGGTTGTGGTACTTTAACGATTACGCAGCCTGGCATTACTTCTTTAAAGGTACAAAACTCAGGAAATGGCTATTGGGGTTTTAGTGTGGAAATATTGCCCCTACTTACTACAACTAATACGCCTTGCGCCGGAAGTGAATTAAATCTTACGTCAAATTTTGGAGGACTTACAAGTGGGGTAACCTACAGTTGGACAGGCCCGAATGGTTTTACTTCCTCTCAACAAAATCCAACTATAAGTAACGCTACCGCGGCTAATGCCGGTATTTATACGGTTACGGCCAGTAATGGAACCGTTACGGCTTCTCAGACACGGAATGTTTATGTAAATCCGATTCCTGTCGTTAATAATGTAAACAATCAAACGCTTTGTAACGGTTCTTCGGTAAATACAATTAACTTTAGCAGCAATACTACAGGAGTGCTATGCGGAAGCGTGAACGAAGGGGGCACATTAAGCCTTAGTGCACCTGCAGGTTCTGTTTTCACCAATGTACAGTTTGCCAGTTATGGAAATGCTACAGGTAGTTGTGGTAATTTTACTTTAGGCTCTTGTCATTCAACTAATAGCGTTAGTTTGGTATCGGCTGCAGCTGTAGGCCAAAACTCTTTCAGCCTTGCTGCTACCAACGCCAATTTTGGAGATCCATGTACAGGCACGGCAAAAGATCTAAAAGTGCAGTTAAGCTATGGTATACCAATTACGTACTTATGGACAAATAACTTGCCATCCATTGGGCTGGCTGCTTCGGGTACGGGTAATATTCCGGCATTTGTGGCAACTAACGTAACAAATGCACCTGTTACAGCTACAATTACTGTTACACCTAGATATATAAACGGTGGCAGTTCCTGTTTTGGAACACCAATAACATTTACAATTACTGTAAACCCTTCACCAAAGATTACGGTTCAACCCATATCACAAACAACTTGCAATGGCAGCAATACCACTTTTTCCGCTACTGTAAGCAATGCAACTGATTACCAATGGCAGGTGGATCCAGGTTCAGGTTTTATCAATATGTCAGATACTGCACCTTACTCAGGAACAACGACTACCTCTTTAGCTATTACAGGAGTAACATCATCAATGAATGGGTACAAATATCGATTAATCGCTACAGGAAGTTGTACTCCTACAGTAACCAGTACTGATGCAATATTAACAGTTCCTTCAATAACGGGTACTACGATAGTAGCTAATGTCTTGTGTAATGGAAGTTCAAATGGCAGCATTAATCTTACACCATCGGGAGGTACCGGCCCATATACTTTTAACTGGGGTGGCGGTATAACTACCGAAGACAGAACAGGCCTTGCCGCAGGAAATTATTCAGTAACTATAACCGATGCCAACGGATGTACGGGGACGGTAAATGCAACAGTAAGCCAACCTTCAGTACTTACTGCCTCGACAAATGTAGTCAGTAATGTTTCGGTAATCGGCGGCACTGATGGTTCGGCAACGGTAAGTGCCTTCGGAGGACTGGCGCCATACACTTATCTATGGAGTAATTCGGCGACTACAGCATCAATAACGAGTATTGCCGCAGGTACTTATACTGTGATTGTGACCGATGCTATTGGCTGTACGGCCACATCAGGTGTTACAATTACAGAGCCGGTATGTGTCATGTCGGCTTCCATAACCTCACAGACTAACGTTACGTGTAACGGTGAGTCTACAGGTTCACTTACGGTACAACAAAGCGGTGGGGATGCTCCGTTCAGCTATTCATGGAGTAACGGTATATCATTGCTTAACAGCCCGTCTTCTACCAATACCCAGAATGATTTGGCAGCCGGTAGCTATACGGTTATTATAACCGATGCCAATGGCTGTACTGCCACTGCAACCGCCACAATTACCCAGCCTTCTGCTTTAAGCTTAAGCCAGCAGGTAACCGTAAACATTCTATGTCATGGTACAGCTACGGGTTCGGCAAGTGTAAAGGCAGCTACAGGAGGTGCCGGCGGTTATACCTATAACTGGACGCCGGGTAACCCCACAGGTGATGGTACAACAACTGTAACCGGCCTTACAGCCGGTACGTGGACCTGTACTGTAACCGATGCTAACGGATGTACAAAATCGGTAAACTTTACTCTTAACCAGCCATCGGCAATAAGTCTTACGCCAGCATCACAAACCAATATTGCCTGTCATGGCACAGCTACAGGTTCAGCAAGTGTAAGCACTGCTACCGGAGGTGCCGGCGGTTATACCTATAACTGGACGCCGGGTAACCCCACAGGCGATGGTACAACTACTGTAACCGGCCTTACAGCCGGTACATGGACCTGTACTGTAATGGATATGTTCGGGTGTACGAAATCGGTAAACTTTACCATTACACAACCGGCGTCTACAGTCTCAGGGGATACGGTAGTAACTAATGTTTTGTGTAATGGAGATTCTAATGGCAGCATTAACCTTACACCGTTGGGTGGTACCGAGCCATATACCTTTAACTGGGGTGACGGTATAACTACCGAAGACAGGACAGGTCTTCCTGTAGGAAATTATTCGGTAATGATAACCGATGCCAACGGATGTACGGGAACGGTAAACGCAACCGTAACCCAGCCTTCAGTCCTTACGGCCAGTGGTGTAGTTACGAATGTAGGCTGTAACGGAGGAAGCAACGGTACGGTAGACCTAACAGTTAATGGTGGTACCGCTCCTTATACCTTTGCGTGGAGCAACTCGGCTACTACCGAAGACATGACTGGCCTTATGGCAGGAACGTATGATGTTACGGTAACCGATGCTCATGGATGTACTGCTACCACTTCTGTAACAATAACCGAGCCTGCTTTATTGGTTGCCGGCACAGTAGTTGATACTAATGTGAGCTGTAACGGAGGTTCTACAGGTACGGCGACGATTAACCTGACAGGAGGTACAGCACCATTTGAGTATACTATAAACGGAACAACCTACAGCGGTGTTCCGGATGCAACACTAACCGTTCCCGGCCTTGCTGCAGGAACATATCCTGTAAACGTAACCGATGCTAACGGATGTACTGCCACTGCCTCTATAACTATTACGGAACCTGCGGTACTTGCTGCCAGTGGTGTGGCTACTAATGTAAGCTGTAACGGAGGCAGCAATGGTACGGTTGATTTAACTGTAACCGGAGGTACTGCACCTTACACCTACGTATGGAGCAACACTGCTGTAACAGAAGATTTGACAGGGCTTTCAGCCGGAACCTATGATGTAACAGTAACCGATGCTCTTGGATGTACCGCTACCGCTTCGGTAACGGTAACGGAACCTACCGTACTTACTGCCAACATTAGTTCACAAACCAATGTAGGCTGTAATGGAGGCACTACCGGTGCTGCTACAGTAACAGCAGCGGGTGGTACAACAAACTACACCTATTCATGGGCACCATCAGGAGGTACTGCAGCCACGGCTACCGGCCTTGCAGCAGGAACTTATACAGTAACGGTAACCGATGCTAACGGATGTACGGCTACTGCTTCGGTAACTATTACTGAGCCAACTTTACTTACTGCTTCTGCGGTAGTAAATACCAATGTAAGCTGTAACGGTGGTTCTAACGGATCAGCAACTGTAACGGCTGCAGGCGGTACAACAAACTACACCTATTCATGGGCACCATCAGGCGGTACGGCAGCTACGGCTACCGGCCTTGCCGCAGGTACCTATACTGTAACAGTAACCGATGCTAACGGCTGTACGGCCACCGCTTCGGTAACCATTACCCAGCCGGCAGTACTTACGGCATATGCTGTACAAAACTTCCCGGCCACCTGTGTGGAGAACCTGGATGGTGGCGCTACGGTAACCGCTGCCGGTGGTACAACACCATACACCTATGCATGGGATAACTCGGCCACTACTGCTGCGGTAACCAACCTTTCGGTAGGCAGTCGTACGGTAACGGTAACCGATGCTAACGGATGTACGGCTACAGCTACATTAACCATAGGATTTAACGATACGGTTAACCCAACGCCAACCGTTGCCAACCTTGCCGACATCACGGCACAGTGTGTGGTTAACGAGGCCGATGTTCCGGTACCAACCGCTACCGACAACTGTATAGGTACCATAACCGTAACGCATAACGCAACATTCCCAATCACGCTTCAGGGTACTACGGTAATTACCTGGACGTATGAAGATGTGAACGGTAACACGGCTACACAGACGCAAAACGTGGTAATTGACGATACAACAGCCCCTGTGGGCGATGTAACGAACCTTCTGGCCATTACAATGCAGTGCCAGGTGCTTACTACCGATATACCGGTACCAACAGCTACCGACAACTGTGCCGGTGCACTTACCGCTACAACAACTGACCCATTACTGTACACCACAGTAGGTAACTACGTTATTACCTGGAGTTATGACGACGGCAATGGTAACATTACCACCCAGACGCAGGATGTAATTGTAACCGAGTCGGCTATTAACGCAGTAACGTTTACCAGCCAGACCGTAGTGTACAACACGGCGGCACAGGCCATAACGGTAGACAACCTGCCGGCAGGCGCTACCGTAGCGTACACTATATCTCCGGATACCGGTTTAGGCAATGCAGCCATTAATACGGGTGTTTATACGGTAACAGCAGTGGTGACCCCGGCTCCGGATGCACCCAACTGTGACCCGATAACCCTAACGGCTACCCTGACCATAGAGCAGGCACAGCAGCAGATAATCTTCGATGCGCTTCCGGTTAAAAATCTTGAGGCTGACCCGGACTTCCAGCTCACTGCTACAGCTACATCAGGGCTTCCGGTGTATTATACCTACACCTATACGGCGCCAACCACTCCTGCAACCGTTACTGCCGACGGATGGGTAGACATGCTTACTTCGGGCGTGCTGCAGATAACAGCACATCAGGATGGTGACTCCAACTACCTTCCAGCTGTCCCGGTAACACAGGAGCAGGTAATTACCAGCAGCGACTCAAGCCTACATTTGGTAACCATTGGCGATACCGAATATGTAAACCCAACCGGCGAAGTGTATTACCTGATGCAGTGTGTTGATACTGCTGATGAAGTAACCGTAACCATTGAAACCGAAGTAGGGGCCGCCATCACCCCGGGCCATACCTTTACCATAGCTACCCCTCAGCCGGGCATCTACCACCAGGAAGTTGTGGTTACCTCCCAGGACGGAACGACTACACAAACCTATACCATTACGGTAGAGAAAATGTTCCCGTTCTTTGATATCGCGGTTCAGAAGTTTGATAACCTGTTGTTAGCGAACAACAATCCGCAAACCAACGGAGGATATTCATTTGTAGCTTACGAATGGTATAAAAACGGACAGTTGGTAGGCAGGCACCAGTACTATTCTGAAGGCCCGACCAACAACGACCTGTTAGACCCGGATGCAGAGTACTACCTGAGGTTAACAACAGTTGACGGCGATGTACTGCAAACGTGTATAGGGCTTGTAACGCTGGAGCACAGCTACAGGATGTCGGTAATGCCTAACCCTGCCAGGGTAGCAGGCGAGGTTACCGTTACCTTAGACTTCCCTTCAGCCGAAATGGATAATGTGCGTATCGATATTTTTGACATTCATGGCAAGCTGATTCACTCTTCCAATACCAGCCAGAGGATTACACCGGTACAGCTTCCGGGAACCCTTCAGGAAGGTATGTACATAGTAAGGTGTATTACGGCAAACCACGAGAAATCATTTAAAATTATTGTTAGCAATTAACCAATCAACATGAAAAATTATAAATTAATTTCAAAAAGCATCTCATCCATTTCCTTTATAGGGTTATGGATAATGCTTACTGGAAATATTAATGCACAGGAACAGGATAAATCTTTCTCTGAAGTAACAATTAGTGTAGGTGGACCGACAACCTCTTTAAATTATGAAGTTACCGGTGGCGATGTGAGCAACCAGATAGGCCTTAATTTTGGCCTGGACTATACGTTCTTTTTTTCGGATAACTTCGGGTTGTCCCTTGGAGCAGAGTATCAAAGGTTTAATACTACCGCCAAAGCGCAGAATATCCCGGGGACATACGAAACTACTGACTTTGAAGGCGAGAGTTTTGAGTTCAGGTATACCATGAGGCGTTTTAAGGAAGAACAAAAGCTGGATTTTGTAAATATCCCTTTAATGCTGGTGTATCAAAACCAGGAATACGACTTTTATATAAAGGCGGGCACCAAGATTGGGTTGCCGGTATCGGGTAAGTTCAAATCGAACTTTAACCTGTCTGCCAGTGGCTACTACCCACAGTATGATGGTGAGCTGTTCGACCCGGCCTTTATGGGCTTTGGGGATTTTGACGATGTGAAAGCCGACGGCGACATCGACGTTAAGCCTACCTACATAGCCTCGTTTGAGTTTGGTGTAAAGCAGCCCATAGGGAAGGGCAATTTGTATGCAGGTTTTTACTTTGACTATGGCCTAAATGACATAGCGGATAAAAAGAGCAGGCCGGTAGACTATACCGTTAACGACAGCGGTGCCAGCTTTGGATACAACAGTGTACTGAATACCGAGTACGTGGACCAGCTTAAAACCATGGCCTTTGGTATTAAGCTGCGGTACTCCATCTTTAATTTCTAATACAGGAAATTTATTTTGTATTGAAGGGGCTGTCTCAACTGTCAGGCAGTCCTTTTTTTATAAGGGGTACTTTCAGTAGTTTTGCCCATAGCCTTGAACGAGAGGATATTTGGCAAGTAGTGCCCAATAAGGCCATTACTTATTAAAAAGTTTTTGCTTAAGTATGTATTAAGTATGTTTTAAAAGCTGATTGTTTTCGAAAATATTCCTGTTGTCCAGGAAACTGTGCCGTCTCTTAACATTGTAAAAGTTTTCAATATAATAGGCAATCGATATTTCCGCTTGGTGTTTGTTTTGATAACTATTCTGATAAACCAGCTCGGTTTTAATGGTTTTGAAAAAACTTTCTGAAACCGCATTGTCCCAACAGTCGCCTTTACGAGACATGCTCCGGGAAACCGATTTGTATGGACGGAGTTCTTCCACAAACTCTTTGCACGCATACTGTATGCCTCTGTCGGAATGAAAAATCAATGATGAGTTTTCTCTAATCGGTCTGTTTGTAATAGCTTTTTTAAAAGCCTCTACAGTTGTATATCTTGTTTTTAGAGTCGTTGACAACGACCAGCCTACCACTTTTCGATCGTAGAGGTCAATTATAACAGTGAAATAAAGCCATCTTTTTCCCGCCCAGACATAAGTAATATCCGATACCCAAACTTCATTTTCTCTATGTGCCTGAAAGCTTCGTTGAAGTTTGTTTTCAACGATAGGGTATTTATGGGAGGAATTGGTTGTTATCCTGAACTTCCTTTTAAAAACACTCTCGAGAGATGCACTTTTCATAAGCTTTCGAATAAGTTTTTCCGAAGCGTGAAAGCCCAAAGCTTTAAGTTCTTTAGCAATTCTTGGGCTGCCATATCTTTTTTTGTTTCTATAGTGTATTTTCTTTATCTGCTCAAGTAATACAAGATTATATTGGTCTCTTTTGGATAATGTTTTGCTTCTCCATTTGTAATAGCCAATGGTACTGACATCAAGAACCCTGCACATATCCTTTACAGGAAAATAAGATAGATGTTGGTCGATAAATTCAAATTTAACCTGTGTCCGGGCTTGAAGACATTCGGCACATTTTTCAAGTATAGCTTTTTCAAGTTTTACTTTGGCTAACTCTTTTCTTAGCTGCTTAAGTTCTGCCTGTATTTTAATTTTCCCTTTGACCTTTATATTCTGCTTTTGCATTCAACATTTTTTGCGCTTCAAAGTTGCTTCATTTAGTGTCCACTTTTTGGTATGAAGACCAAGTGGTCTACTCCCTAAAAAAGAGTATTCACACGATCGAAACATTAAAGATTTTGAAGCAATTATAAATATCGTCAATGCAAAACAGTACATTGTTATAGGACAGTCGTACGGAGGAAGTTTGTTAGCACACATTACAGCGGACGAAAATCTATCTAAAAGAATTGCCAAAGCAATTTATGCAGAGCCTGGAATAAGTGTATCCTCTGATGAAGCGGACGAAGGCAAAAAAACGTTTTCAAGATTTCCAAATGCTTTATCAAGTGATATTAATTTACCGGTAAGACTTCTTATATCCATTTTGATCTCGCCAAAAGGGGAATTTACATCCCAAAATGAGATCATAAATTATTTTTTGGATCATAAGCAGCTGATACAGGATTTATTCACTGAATCATTTCCGGAAAAAGATAAAGGGAGAATTCCCAAAGTGGATATCAGTGTTATTAATTTTGCTGTTAACAGTGCCGTAAAACTTGATGCTACAAAAACATCAAAAGAGTTGTCTAAGGCGTATAAAAAATATAAAGTCCCTTCCCTTTTGATGTTAGGTGAAAGCTCTTACGTAGAACGAAATGCACCGATGGATCTTTTAAGAATAAATGATAACATTACTAAAGTGCAATATATAAAAGGAGTAGGGCATGTTTTGTGGAATGGACTCGACAATAACAACCTGAGGGTGAAAAAAGTAATTGATGATTTTTTGAATAGCAATGTATCTGATATTCCGAATTATCCACAGAGGTCTCAAATTGATTCTTTTTTGAATCTAAAACTATAAAGTTTGAATCATTTTTTACCACTTAGGAAAAACTGTAACGGTAGCGTTTTCAAATTTGCTACCATTACGTTAGAAAATTCTAACAGGGCCGTTACAAAGTATACTTAACAGGTTCAGCAATGACAGGTTTTCCTAAATTTATTTTATCAGTAAAATCACATTCACATCTGATGATTATAGAGTACCAAAGTGGTTATTCAGGTAATAATTACTTACTTTGAATTAGGAAGCGCAAAATATATACAATCATGTCAACGCAGATATTTCAGTCCAATTATCAGCGTTTAGGCTTTATTCCTTTCAATTCAGATTCCATAGAATTATTGAATAGTAGCCAGTATAAGGGATATATTAAAATAGTTTATGCTCCTAAAGGAGTACGTTTAAATGTTGATTTTAACGACTATTACACAGAGCAGCCTACGCTTTTTTTTATCAATAGTAATCAATATGTGCAATTTTTTGACTTAGGTGACGCAGATGGCTATTTTATGTATTACAACCGGGATTTTTATTGTGTACAAATACACGATGCAGAAGTAGCATGCGATGGCTTGCTTTTTAATAACATCTACCAAATGCCAAAAACAGTATTGAATACAAAAGAAGATGGTATTATAAAGAGTATATTAGTTCAAATGCAAGAAGAGTTTGAATTGGAGGCTTCCACACAAGAAGAGATGTTACGCATTTACCTAAAACAAATTATTATTAGAGCCACCCGGATATGGAAAGCACAACAGCTGGGAATACTTGAAAATCAGCCTCATCAGGAAATAGAATTTTTTAGAGAGTTTAGTCGGTTGGTAGAAATCCATTACAGATCCAAGCATTTGGTAGCAGATTATGCGGATTTATTAGGCATAGCAGCCAAGACCTTAACGCAGAAGTTTAAGAAATTTGAGCTGCCTGCTCCCAATGAGGTACTTAAAGACCGCATTTTACTTGAGGCAAAACGATTATTGATTCACACCTCTTTAAGTGCCAAAGAGATTGCCTATGATTTAGGATATGACGATCCAGCCTATTTTAACAGGCTTTTTAGCAAGAAAATAGGGGATGCCCCCAATGTTTTCCGTAAAAAATACCTCGAAGGGAAAAATGTACAATTAGAATAGTAGTATATCCATTTTTAACGGTTTAGCGAGGTTATATCTTTGACCTATCAAATTACTGATAGTTTAATTAAAAGTCATAAGATATGAAACGTAAAGCACAAGCCGTTTGGAACGGCAGTATTAAAGAAGGAAACGGACATTTAACTACAGGGAGTACCGTTTTAAACCAGACCCAATATTCATTCAACAGTCGATTTGCTGAAGGCATCGGTACCAATCCCGAAGAATTACTGGCTGCAGCGCATGCCGGCTGTTTTACCATGAAATTAAGTTTGGACTTAACAGAGGCTGGGTACGAGGTAACTGAGCTGAAAACCAGCTCCACCATTACTTTAGACAACGGAAAAATAACCCATTCTTTACTTGATTTAGAAGCCATCGTGCCAGGAATTGATGAAGCTTCTTTTCAACAAATAGTCAAAAACGCAGAAGCTACCTGTCCGGTTAGCGGAGCTTTTAGCTTCGGGATTACCCTTAATGCACAATTAAAAAACTAATAAAAAATCTTTAAAATAGAATATCATGAAAACAATAAATCATACTTTAAAAATGCTGTTAGCAGCTGTAGTATTCACTTTAACAACAAATGTTATGGCACAAGTAGCACCACGCCCATACCATGGGCAGGAAGATCCACAAATTAGTAAAGGAATCCGTGAATTTTTGAAGGCATTAAATACCAGTGGCGGAAAGCCCTTAGAAACCTTAAGCCCCGAAGCAGCGCGACAGGTGTTGGTAGGCGCACAAAAATCGGTTGCAGTAGATTATTCAGGAATTGAAGAATCTGAAAAGACAATTACTCAGGACGGTTATACCGTTACGCTACACATTGTAAAACCTAAAGGCGCTAAAAAAGATGTACCGGTCTTTATGTTTTTCCACGGTGGTGGATGGATACTGGGAGATTACCCTACCCACAAAAGATTGGTACGTGATTTAGTGGTGGCCAGCGGAGTAGCAGCCGTATTCCCGGATTACACCCCTTCACCCGAAGCACAATACCCTGTTGCTATAAACCAGGCTTATGCCGCAACAAGCTGGGTAGCAACTCATGGTAAAGAAATAGGAGTAGATGGTAAAAACCTGGCAGTTGTAGGTAACAGTGTAGGTGGTAATATGGCAGCGGTTGTAGCACTAATGGCTAAAGATAAAAAAGGCCCTGAAATTAAATTACAAGTATTGTTATGGCCTGTAACCGATGCCGACTTCACACGTCCTTCGTATACACTATATGCACAGGAACGATTTTTAACAACCCCATTAATGCAATGGATGTGGGACAATTACCTGCCAAATAAAGCAAAACGTAAAGAAATATATGCCTCACCTGCACAGGCTGGTTTAGCAGAATTACAAGGCTTGCCACCGGCATTGATTCAATTGGCTGAGAACGATATTTTACACGATGAAGGCTTAGCGTACGGTAGAAAATTGGATGCAGCAGGAGTGCCTACTACCATTACCACCTATAACGGATTGATTCACGATTACGGATTGTTAAATCCGATTGCTGATGAACCGGCTGTAAAAGTAGCGTTGTTACAGGAAGCTGTAGTAATTAAAGATGCTCTGGTAAAATAATGCGCTAATTATTTGTACAATAGACCAATCATGAAGGGATAATCCAGATCTGGATTGTCCCTTTTTATATAGCTCAATTTCGTGCATCTTCGTAGATATACATGAGAAAGATGTCTGTTATTATTATTACATTTAGTAAACTTGTCTTATAATTTGGCTTTTTTTCTATAGGCTGATGGGCTTATTCCATTGTGCCGCGTGAAAAACTTGTTCAGGTGGCTCATGTCGGAAAAACCGAATTCCGCAGCAATTTCGTTCAGTCTGTTATTGGTATACCGCAGCCTGGCCTCTATGAGTTTCAGTCGGTAGGAAGCTATATATCGCTGTAAGGTCATTCCCGTCTGTTTTTTGAAAAGTTCTCCCAGATAATTAGGTGAGATGTTAAATTCATTGGCAAAGGCCGCTACCTGCAATTTTTCCGGACTGTATATATTCTGGTGAATGTAGCCCTGTAGCGAAACCGGTTGCTCTGAAGGCATGCCTTCATGTAATTGTTTTAGGCTTATGTTTCTTGCAGCGACCGTTATGAATGTATTCACAAGTTGTTTTATAACCTCAGTTCCTGAATGGATTTGTAGCTCATATTCTCTTGTAATAGCTTCAGCCAGTGCTCTTATCAATGTTTTATCGGCAGTATTCTTTAAGATGCAGCCGGGCATATGATCATGGTTAAAAAAAATGTATTCTAATTTTTTCAGCCACAACTGAGCCTGCGATTTCAGATAGTCCTCATTAAACCGTAAAACAAAAAAATGTGTCGTGTCATGTATTTCAAAACTGTGCGTATCCTGTGGGAAAATGACGAACAGTTTATCCGGGGAATAAGGTAAATGATGCGCGTTTATTTGCTGAATACCTGTACCCTCAAAAACAAAAACCATTTCAAAATAAGTGTTTTTATATTGGCGCGGAGAGTATGTGTCTGCAATCACATTTTCACACTCATAGGGTTGATATATATTCTTTACTTGCATGTTCCTTTGTATATACAATTAAAACCTGTAAATATACCTTAAATTTGCTAAGAAGTTGATGAAATTTGTATTAGTTAAATTTTTAAGTTATAAATACAATTATGAAACCAACAGTTTACATATTGCTGCGGCTCGGTGCAGGAGTTAGTATGTTTGGGCATGGCCTGGTCCGGCTGCCTAAATTAAAACTCTTTAGCGCATGGATGTCTGGTGCATTCAAAGATTCCATTTTGCCGCACCCTTTAATTGCCGTATTCAGTTATGTGCTGCCCGTAGCGGAATTTACGATAGGAGCTTTACTTCTCATAGGTTTGTTTACCCGAAAAGCTTTACTGTCCGCAGGGGTAGTCATGCTGTTATTGATTTTGGGCACCTGTCTGATTGAAAATTGGGAGGCAATCCCTTCACAGCTGATCCACCTTATTTTTTTTGGAATACTACTGCAACACATAAATAACAATTCATACGCAGTTGATAATTTGTTACATATAAAAGAGTAGAATATGACAAGCAGAAGAGATTTTTTGAAACAGTCCGGTGCACTCGGAGCTTTAAGTGTGCTTCCGTTTGCCGGTTATAGCGCCGGTATCGCCGGCGAATCTTCAGTAATGAATGAGGGAGGGCGCCGTTGGGCTGATGGTACGCAGCTCGTGGTATCGGTTTCAATGCAGTTTGAATCAGGAGGGCAGCCTGAGAACGCAGAGAGTCCATTTCCTCAAAATATGAAGAAGGGCTTTGCTGATCTGCCGGCTGCAACATGGTATGACTACGGTTACAAAGAGGGGATTCCCAGAATGCTCGATAACTGGGATAAATTGGGGATAAAGGTGACCTCACATATGGTGGGTTCGGCAGTAATTAAAAACCCTGAGCTGGCGAGAGAAATTACAGATAGGGGGCATGAAGCGGCCGCACACGGAATGAATTGGAGCAACCAGTACGATATGTCCTATCAGGAGGAAAAGAAATTTATTGCCGAGGGGGTAGCAGCCATAAAGAAGGCTACGGGTTTTACTCCGGTGGGTTATAATGCCAATTGGTTACGAAGGGGACAAAATACGCTGAAGATACTTCAGGAGCTGGGCTTCACCTACCACATAGATGATTTGAGCCGGGACGAACCTTTCATCATATCAGTTAACAATAAGGATTTTGCTGTTGTTCCGTATACTTTAAGAAACAATGACATTCTTTTAATAGAAGGCAAAAACTTCTCAACGGATCAGTTTTTTTACCAGGTAAAAGCCGATTTTGATCAGCTGTATGCTGAGAGTGTCTACCAGAAAAGACAGATGTCAATCAGTTTCCACGACCGTATCGGCGGTACCCCTCAAATGGTGAAAACAACTTATGATCTGATACGCTATATCCAGACTCACAAGGGAGTTAGTTTTAAAAGGAAAGATGAGATTGCAATGCTCACTTTAGAAGACCGCAACAGTATAAGGGAGTAATAATAATACAATATCTGTAGTATAGCCCGGAGCGTTTTAAGTTCCGGGCATACTTTATTTTACTTCTTAGGTGTTTAAAAAAAATGCTTAGAAATATCCTATTCAGGATTAATACTCGAAGCGTTTATTCCAAAACATTTTTTGAAGGCAAAAGAAAAATGAGAGAGATTTTCAAAACCGACTTCCAGATATACTGTTGAGGCACTTTCACCTTTTTCCTTTATTAAGTAGTACGCTTCATTAAGGCGGCGCTGCATGAGCCATCTGCTGGGTGTTTGGTGGTATATCTGTTCAAAATCCCGTTTAAAGGTTGACAGGCTGCGACCCGATAGGTAGGCAAGCCGTTCCAGGTTAACATTAAAGTGAAAACTCTTCTCCATGAAAGCCTCCAGGCTAATCCGGTTTGGCGCATTAAAGTCAAACAGCTGTTTTTCGAGTGAAGGCTGGCATTCCAGCAACAGCAAAAGAGCCTCTTTTTGTTTAAGTTTTAAAAGGGGCGTGTTGGTGTTTAGGATAGCTTCATATTCATTTAACGACTGGAAGAAAGCGAGTAAGGGTTTATACTTGGGTATTTCAATACATGCTTGTTTCTCGTAGCTGTTTTGATCTTGAAAATTGATTTCTTTTGCAATAGCACGTATACAGTCTTCTTCAAAACTCAGGGATACTGATCGAAACTCACCCTGGTCCGGCGGATACTTTACATATTTCAGCAGCTGGTTACGATGGGCCAGATAGAGATCCCCCGCCTTGAAATGTAGTCGTTTTTTACTATCAAATAATTCCATTGATCCGGTAATAACCATTCCTAAAACCGTATCAGGAGTGAAGTGTTCCCCATCCCTAAATCGGGTATAGTGGCAAGAAAAATGTAGTACTTCCTTCTCTTTCATTATTGCAAAATTATATACTTAGGACGGGCACACGCCCGTCCTAAGTATCAGTTTAATTTAATTTAATATTGCTTTTACTTCCAGATATTCTTCAAGGCCATACACACCATATTCCCTCCCAATTCCAGACTGTTTAAATCCTCCAAAAGGGGCCAGCGGATCATGGGAAAAGCCATTTATACATACTCTTCCGGCGTCTATTTGTGCTGCAACACGCTCAGCAGCCTTATCATCCGCTGCACTTACATAGGCGGCGAGGCCATATGCTGTGTCGTTAGCCAGTTGAATCGCTTCATCTTCATCCTTATAGGGTATAATGCAAAGCACAGGACCGAAAATCTCTTCCTGCGCAATCCGCATACTATTGGATACATTAGTAAAAACTGTCGCCTTTACAAAGTTACCGCTGTCTAATCCTTGCGGTTTTCCGGTGCCTCCTGTCAATAGGGTAGCTCCTTCTTCTATTCCCAGCCTGATGTAGTTTTGTACTCTTTCAAACTGTTTAACACTCACCATCGGGCCTACGATGGTATCCCTTTCCAATGGATTGCCTATTTTTATACCTTCCGCAGTCGTCTTAGCGATATGGTTTACCTGTTCAAGTTTATCGGCAGGGACAAGTAGACGGGTTGGAGCGATACAGGCCTGCCCGCTGTTCATATAAGCCCCATAAACGGCCATTGGAATTGTAGTTGCCAGGTCGGCATCAGCAAGAATAATATTAGGTGATTTTCCCCCAAGCTCCAGGGTAACACGTTTCATAGTATCTACAGCGATTCGTGCGATTGATTTTCCTGTAACTGTTGAACCCGTAAATGAGATTTTGGAGATGTCTTTATGAGAGGTTAGTGCCGTTCCTACCGTATTACCAAATCCGTTGACAAGATTAAAAACACCAGGGGGTAAACCTGCATCGTGGAAAACCTCCATAATTACCTGTGATTGTAATGCGCTCATCTCCGAGGGTTTAACCACAGCGGTACATCCCGCAGCTATGGCAGTAGCCATTTTAGAACATATAAAGCTATTACTGGCATTCCAGGGCGTTATGATCCCTACAACCCCAACGGGTTGCAGCTTTAATTTTGAAACCCCTATGCTACGTTCAAAATCAAAGTTTTCAAGGATTTCAATGGTACTGGAAAAGGTGGACAGTGCATTACTGAAACTCGCCTCCGAAAACTGAAGCGTGCCTCCATATTCCGTTACCATTGTCTCAATAAAGTCTTTTTTCCGTCTCGAGAGCACATCGGATATGTTTTTCAGTATGTCTATGCGTTCTTCGCGTGTAGATTTTGAGAAGGTTTGGAATGCCTTTTTTGCTGCGGCGACGGCATTGTCAAGGTCATTGCTGTTTGCTAAATGTACCTCGGCTAATTTCTCGTTCGTGGCAGGATTGATAGTGTTAAAACGCTCCGCGCCAGTTGATTTGACAAAGTTACCATTTACATAAATTTGATCTAATATTTTCATTGTAATGTATTTTATTACAGCAAATTTCCATTAAAATGAAACGAATAACTTTGGTGAAACGTTCAAAGTAGCTTTGGTGAAACGTTCAAACCACGCAAAATGTGTAATTCAAATTGTTAGGCGAACGTACTGCATGAAGTCCCCGCATCATCGTAGTATTTTTTAATCACTTTGGTCATATGGCTGGCATCTGTAAATCCGAGATCGTATGCGATTTCCTTGAGGCTCTGTCCGGAATATTCAATACGGCTTTGTGCTACGTTTACACGGGCTTTGAGGATATATTCTTTTAAACTTTCGCCTGTTTTCTTTTTAAAATATTCACCCACGTAGTTTGGAGAAAGATTAAATTCGCTGGCAATAACATTCGTTTTCAGCTTACTGTTGTCAAAGAGATTGTACTGTATATATTGCAGTACATCGCGTGTTTGCATATCTTTATCCTGGTGTTTTTCTAGAAAACGGTTTTCAAAATTACGGATCAGGATGTTCAGCATGGCCACCATGTTTGTCCGGAGTATCGATTCGGAATAATTGCTTTGCTCTTTCTCAAGCTGCATGCTTCGAATAAGGCTAATCAACACTGCGCGGTCGGAGTCAGAATGTATAATATCGCCCGGTATGCGGTTGTAGGAGCTTAATATATAGTGGAGGTTACTGAACCACTGGCTGTAGTCCATCATGGTACGTTTATCTTCTTTAAAAAACAATGCATTGAAGCGGATAAAAACAAAAGTGGTCGCGGATTCAATTTCAAAGGAATGGCAATCATAGGGAGGTAAAAGGAAAATACTTTCATCCTTGTAGGGGAGTATGTTACTGTTAATACATTGCTTCCCTGTCCCGCGCTCAATGAAAACAAGTTCAAAGAAATTATGTTGGTGCGGCCTGCGGCTCCATTCAGTAAGTACTTCCTTTTCAATATCAAATGGCTGTAAAGAGTTCTCGATGTGCATGATTGGTTCTTTTTTTTGAAAGGTAGAGGGAACTAGCAAATATAAAACTTTTCCCCCTTTTATGACGTAATGTAACTGCATAATAAACTGCGATTGGGTTGAAAAACACTACAGGATAACAGCATAAGTAAAAACAGGCGCCACAGTGCAGCGCCTGATAATTTATTACAATGTTACGACTACTTTACCTACAGTTCTACCGCTTTCAACATGAAGGTGTGCCTGTGCCATTTCGCTAAAATCAAACTGTGCTGATACGTGGGAACGGATATAGCCATTACCTAACCAGTCTGCAATGACTTTCATATCCGCTCCGTTAGAAGAAACAAGGAAAAAATACCCATTTACTCCTTTTGCAGCGGCTTTTTCAGTAACGGCTTCGTTAAGGCCTGTTGGAATACTGATTACCATACTTCCTGCTTTTGCTACCTCAATAGAATGGTCAATATTATCGCCACCTACGGTATCAAAAACGAAGTCGAATTCCAAAGGGCTATTCGTCCAGTCATAACCATGATAGTCGATATGTTCCTGTGCGCCAAGGCTCAGTACGAAATCCCTGTTTCGGGCGGATGACGTCCCCGTTACAATCGCACCAAGATGGCGTGCCATTTGCACAGCGTAATGGCCAACACCACCCGATGCAGCATGAATCAGTACATTATCTCCGGGTTTCACCTGCACCTTGTGTACCAGCGCCTGATAAGCAGTTAGGGCGGCAAGTGTAGCTGCTGCAGCCTCGGCATGTGAAATAGTAGCGGGCTTTAGTGTCAGGTGCGCTGCTGGAGCAGCAACATATTCCGCGTAGGCTTTGCCATGTCCAGGAAAATTTACCATCCCAAAAACTTCATCACCTTTTTTGAAACCTGCATCAGTTCCTGCTTCCACAACTATACCACTGATGTCCCATCCTAATACGATGGGCAGCTGATCTTTGAGTCTGCCGTACACCCCTTTTCCGGCGCGGCTTTTTACATCAACGGGATTAATACCTATTGCTCTTACCTCGATAAGAACTTCGTCGTTTTTTATAGAGGGTACAGGGATTTCACTGTAAATAAGTTGATTGGTAGTACCTTGTTCATTTAAAAGTATTGCTTTCATTTTAGTATTATATTTAGTAGTTTTTTTGCTTTCATTTATCGGTAAGATACACCGGGAGCTATAGGTTTAAACCTATAGATAAGGAAAGGAGCTTTCGCCTTGTTGGTTCCATCGTTAAAATTAGCGCCTAAGTGAACCTGTGCGGCAGCTACATACATATAGCCGTCCACACCATTATAACTTACCCCGTCGGGCCACAGCAGTTGTGCATCGCTTATTAATTTATGTATGCTTCTGTCTTTTGCCAGTACTACATCAACTCCGTTAGTCTCAAGGGCGGTAAGGTAAAGGTTACCGGCGTTATCTATACTGAGTCCGCCATTGTTAGGTTTAGCGGAATAGGTTTCGATCTTTTGTTCCAACTGCTCCTGGGTTAACGAGATATTGAGTAGGTCGTCTATTTTGACACGGTAAATTTTAGTTCCGTTGAGCGGTGCGTAATACAGCCAATCAAATGCTGTATCGGCCGTAATTCCGTCGCAACCTACCAGTAATGGTTTACCGTTTACCGATAATGTTTTATTATTGATGACAAGCGGTTTTTGTTCAGGGAGCATGGAGGAGGTACCCTCTAATAGTCTTTGGGTTGCTCCCGTTTTCATATCTACAACGATTATTGCGGCTGTAGTGCCGTTGCCACCTTTACCGATCCCCTCATCGGCAATAATAAACACACCGTGTTTGGTGTCGACCACCATATCATTGGGTTGGGAGGTTTCGGACAGGGCTGATTCGGGTAAGTAGTAGATGCGCTCCAGTTTATCGGTGCGGGTATTCCATCCCACAATCTTTGGGGTGATATTGTTTCGCTGTCCCATATCCAGCATCCAGACAATGCCGTTGGCATCATTGCGCATTCCCAAAACATTACTGAGGTAATGATCATCTGTGCTACGCGGTGTATTCCAATAGGCATTTGGAAAAGGGGTACTCTTTTTTGACTTTGCATTGTATTTCATTACCCGTATTTCCGGATTAAAAAAGGGATGCAGGCTGTATACCAGTTCCCCCTGAGGCGTATAGGTAATATTACCAACCGAATGCGGTAGTTCTGCATAAATTTCCGCATTTCTGATTTTACCGTCCCATGGCGTTTCGGAGTTATTTTGACCGGTTTCTTTAACAAAATAGTTGTCAGTCCCTGCCAGCCAGTCCATTCGTGCCGGAGTGAAAAAATCGATATCAATGGTATTGTCCTCAAGGGCAATAAAGCTGTGCGGTATATTAGGAGGGATTATGATACCTCCACCGGCTTTTACAATATATTCTTTTCCGCCGGCCAACACTTTTACGCTACCTTGGGTAATGATAGAATATTGCTCATTGACATGCTGATGCAAAGGAACTACAGCCCCTTTTTTATAGGTGAAATAACCTACGGTTCCTGATTCTCCCGAAATGGTACTCCTGGTGAGTAACGCATTCATCTGCTTTACCTCAAGATTCCCGAAAGAAAAAGGAACCGGTTGCTGGGAGAAGACCGGTAAGGTCATGAGTGAAATAGCCGCCAAGGTAAATTTTGCTTTATGTTTTCCCATTATATTATATTTTTAGTCGTAGTATTTTATAGGGGTGTTCTGTTTTATTGATGTTATTGTTGAACCATGGCATTAACTGGATCTGTGATACTGAAATGTAGAGGTATCCATTTTTCGAAACACTGTAACTATCAGGCCATATTAGGTTTTCGGGGTCGCTTATCAGGGTATGCATTTTCAAATCGGGAGTTATTTTTACGATACTGCTCCTTTCGAGGTCCCCGAAATAGAGATTACCCTCTTTATCGAATTCCATTCCGTCGGTTGTCACGAAATGTCCCAGATCCTCTACTTTATTGGTAATGGTTTTTAAAGGTGTGGTAAAGTCTCTTAAGAACCGGGTGTTAATGCGGTAAAGTTTGTCGTCGGTCAGTGGCTTGTAATACAGCCAGGCTTTATCTGGTGACAGTGCAATGCCGTCAGAGTTGATCTTTGGTATACTTCCGTCTGCCTTCGAAAACTCCTTACCGTCGAAAGAAAAATGGTAAGCAGGGTCAGATTGCACACTTGGAGCGTCATGCAGTACAAAACGGGATTCCCCTGATGCGGTATTAAGCACAACAATGCCTCCGTTGGAAGAACTGGTCATGTAGGCGAACCCATTACTGTTATCAATCCTGATATCGTTAATATAGCTGTCTTTGCCGGCTGTAGTCTCCGGAAAGGTATATATACGTTCAACAGTGTTGTCAGAGAGTCTCACTTTTAAAACTTTATTTGCCTTCTTGTATACCGGGCCTAGCCCTATGCCGGCTGCATCTACAATCCACAAGTAGCCTTTTTCATCAGCTACTACTGCCTGTACACAAACAAATTTATCTACTCCTTCATCCCCTTTCTTAAAGCTATTCCAACGTGCGTCAGGATACGGTACCGGTTTACCGTTTTTTATTTCCACCACTGAATAAGAATGGTTATCCAGCCAGTATGGATAGTTTGTAAATACCCGACCGTTCGGAGATACGGCCACCCCTGTAAGCTGATAGGTACTGTCGCGAAAGACCTCCTCAAGTTCTGGGTTTTTAACTGTTGTTTGAGGAGACTGGGCGGGGGCATCAACGCTGTCCTTTGCCAGCTCCGGCTTCTTATTACATCCTGTCAGGGCCAGTAACAGCATGGCTGATACCAGCAATAATTTATTTTTCATTTTGTTACGATTAAAGTATGGTGTAAAATTAGTTTAGTAGATTGGGTAGCTGCTGGTACATATTTAGGTTTTTTGAGTACAAAATCACGTAATTGCAGCGACCCAAAAAAAATGGCCGCCCTTTAAAGAGTGCCATCTTTTATTAAGGAACGTATACATAGGCGATAATAGACGCCTTTGCTATGGTATTGGCACCAAGGTTAAAGCCTACAAGGGCAGGGTTAGCATCCTTATCCAGGTTAATTTTGTTTTTCAGAGCGTATACGGTAATAACATAGGGGTGAAATCCGCTTCCCGGAATGGGAACGGGTCCGCCATATCCGTACTGCTTAAAGTCGTTAAGCGATGATATACTCCCTGCGGGAAGTAACTCAGGATGTGTACTTGCAGCACCGGCTTTAAGTGATCGTGTGCCGGCCGGAACATTAAATAATACCCAGTGCCACCAGCCACTGCCTGTCGGGGCCGCTGCATCGTACATTGTAACAGCAAAAGCCTGTGTCCCTTCGGGAACATTTTCCCAAGCAAGGTCAGGAGAGATATTTCCCCCATTTACACCCCAGTCATTATAGTAATAATCTTTGGTAAGCTGGCCGCCAAGCCCGCTGCTCTTAAGGGTAAAAGTTTTAGCGGCACTTTGTGCGTGTAAGGTTATGGCATTCAATAAAACTATGCCAAGTGTCATCATTTTTGTAAACGAGATGTTTTTCATGGTACTTAAATTATTAGTGTTAAAATTAGCATTGCAGGTACTGTATCCTACGGTACAAAATTGGTGAGAAAGCTTTGGGTAATGATTGTACGTTTTCGGGTAAGTCAGGTATAAATTCAAGGATGTATAAACTATAAGAGATGCCTATAAACAGTCAAAAAAAAGACTGCCTGATACTTTCAGGCAGTCTCGGAAGAGGATTGATATTAGCTATATCTGCTGTTTTGGGATCAACTGAAAGCCGTCTCCATCTATTTTTACATAACTTAAGCAGGGGAATTCGAAATGCGGTCCCGCCAGCAAGAGCCGTTCATGCGCAGCTTTTTTAAGTACATCGATTCTGGTGCGTACAGCCTCGGAATAATTGACATCGGTGGCAAACCCTATTTCAGGCATTGCGGCCTGTACGGCTGGAATTGTAAGTATATCTCCGCAGAAAAGAATTTTTTCGGCCTGTGATTCCAGCAAAAAGCCCGTGTGCCCAGGTGTATGCCCTGGTAACGCTACGGATGTAATACCGGGCAATAGCTCGTTTGCAGCGGGCTGTAACCGCTCGTATAGTGCGAGGGCTTGCTTAATCGCGACCGCATTATCCTGATCTGCAGGGCTAAGGTCTTTATTATTAATCCAGTAGTCATATTCTGCATCTGAAAACCATATTCTGGCATTTGGAAAATTTTTACTACCACCTTGACTGACCAGGCCGTAAAAGTGGTCACCGTGTAAATGGGTGAGTAATATTGTGCCAATCTGATCCGGTGATAACCCCAAAAGAGGCAACGCTTCAAGCAACCTGCCCTGCATATCCGGAGCAAATCGATCTCCCATGCCGGTATCAATAAGTATCGGGAGCTGTCCTTCTCCCTCAATTATAAAGATGCTGGTTGTGAGGGTTGGTGTATCAGGCCTGAAATTTTTCCTCAGTATCTGGCCCACTCCGTTTTCGGGCAGGTGGGTAAAGTAGGATTCACCCGCGATAAAGAAACTGTCGTTTATAATGGTGATTTTCCTGTTTCCTATGCTGTATTGCAGCAGCGCAGGTAAAAGTTGCATTTGTGTGTCCATATATAAATATTACTATTAATTCAAATCCGACCGGGTAATAGGGGAGACTGCCCCCACCGCAGGTGAGCGCCTCTGTTTGTGCAGGGATAGGGTAGGAATTACCTGTTTTTTTTTACCTGTGAAGCATTTAGCCCGTATTGTTTTTTAAAAGCATATGAAAAATGGGAAAGATCACGAAAGCCCAGGTCCTGATATATTTCAACAGCTGTTTTTTCCTGTTGCGTAATCATTTCATAAGCGCTCTCCAAACGTTTCCTGATAATCCAACGTGCGGGCGATTCTCCGTAAATTGCTTTGAAATCCCGCTTAAATGAAGTGAGGCTTCGTCCTGTCAGCAGGGCGAAGCGCTCCAGAGGGACATTAAAATGAAAATTTTTTTCCATAAAAGTGCTTAAATCCTTTTTAACCGGGTTGGAAAAGTCAAACAGTATACTCCCGTACTGCGGTAAATGCTGGAGCATAAGTAGCAGCGCTTCCCTTAGTTTCAATGGCACCAAGGCATTTTCAGAAGGTGTTGCCAGGAACGGTTCATAGGCCTGAAGGCTGTCCATGAACGATTTGATTATGTTATTTTCAATTCGCTGGACGGAAGGTACCGCTACATTTTCGCTTAGCCTTATGGGATATTCATTAGCAAAATCGCCCAGGAAGCGCTCTGCAAAGAACAACGTAACGGTTTTGAAGTCCTTTACCTTTTCCTGTGGCTTACGGAAGCGCAGCAGTTGATTCTTCCGACAGAAAAACAAATCGCCCTCTTTCAGCAGCGTGCAGGTATGACCGTCATCCAGCAGGAGTTCTCCTTTCACAAGGTAGGTCAGGCAGTGCAGTGAAACAAATTGCTCACCGTCACGCCATCCTGCCGCTTCACAGGAAAAACTAAGGGGATAGGGGTCAAGAGTACTTTGCATTATGCTATAAGATTAACGGTGATACAAATATCGGTTTAAATCCATTTGCCTGGTTTGTTGAAACGGCCAAAATTTAGTTTGTTGAAACGGCCAAAACAGCATTTAATACGTATAATATATTTTCCTAATTTTGGACCACAAACTTAAACAGAATAGGATTTGGTCCTAAGACTGTAATGTTTTATAATATGACACAAATTTCCTCAACCGATGGTAACCTGTTACTAAGGCTGCTCCGAGCCGAAGCAGAATTACTTAAGAAGCCTATACAATTCAGTGAGTATACTGTAATTATTGTAAGTGAAGGCCAAGGCACATTTTATGCTGATTTTGGAAGGTTTGACTTTAAAGGTCCTGTCCTGCTTTTTGCGACTCCCATGCAGCTTATCTACATTGAGACCGAAATACCGCTGTCTTATGATGTGCTGCATTTCCATAGTGATTTTTATTGTATAGAGTACCACAGGGAGGAAGTAGCCTGTAACGGACTTCTTTTTAATAATATATACATTGCACCATCGGTTAGCCTGACCCCTTCTGAGAAATCCGGTTTCATTCAGATCACAGATCAGATAGCAGGGGAGCTGGCACTGGCTTCGCCTTCGGATATTGTACTGAAATCATTGTTACAACTTTTTTTGGCCCGTTCAAGCCAGGTTAAGAATAAGGAAATGGAGACCACGGCTAGCGCCGTGATTCGGGATACGGAAATGGAGCATTTCAAAGAGCTCCTTGAAGCCCGTTTTTTAGAACTTCGTAAGCCTTCAGATTATGCCGGGCTATTGCGAATGACACCCAATAATTTTACCAAGCGCTGTACACGTTATTTTAGAAAAACACCTTCGCAGCTTATTACGGAACGGCTGATACTCGAAGCAAAAAAAGAATTACACCTGACGCGAAAAAGCATTAAGGAGATTGCTTATGCTCTGAATTTTGAAGACGAATTCTATTTCAGCCGTGTTTTTAAAAAGCAGACCAATGAATCACCTCAAAGCTTTAGGGATAAGACAGGTATATCCATCGTGGCAGATTTGTACAGGTAATATCCATTTTTGTCCATGTTGTAGGCTTTAGTCCCGATGTAACTTTGTTTCAACAAAAAACAAATTACATCATGAGATCATTCTTTATACAACAGATCGCCCGGTTAGATAACCTTGCTACAAATATACTTCGTGCAGGGATAGTTATAGTTTTTATCTGGATAGGGGCATTGAAATTCTTTACCTATGAAGCTGACGGCATTGTTCCATTTGTCGCCAACAGCCCCTTTATGCGCTTTTTCTACAACCATCCTGATGAATATGCCGCGCACCTAAATAAGGAAGGTGCCTTTATTGTGGAAAACCATCAATGGCATATTCAGAACAATACCTATGGCTTTTCAAAAGGGTTGGGTATTTTCTTAATGAGTCTGGGCCTGCTTGTGGCCTTGCATCGCGTGGCTCCTTTATGGAGTATGTGGGGCAGTATACTCATTTTCCTGATGACACTGGGAACCCTTTCCTTTCTTGTCACCACCCCCGAGGCCTGGGTGGGTAATCTGGGCGATACGGACTATGGCTTTCCTTTTCTTTCAGGTCGTGGGAGGCTGGTAATCAAGGATGTCGTAATTCTTGGCGGTGCCCTGGTTACCATGAGTCAGTCCGCCCGATTGTACCTGCAACACAAAGGCAAGTAAAGGTTCGGGAGATACGGCGGAACGTACTGATTAATCTCTTCGTAAATCTGTGCTATTCTTCCGCAAAAATGCACTACTACAGCAAAATCACAGCAGCTAACTTTGCTTTATCAAAATACGTAATAACAAAATACTTAAATTTTATATCATGAAAACAATTAATGTACCTACAAAAGATCAGGTAAGTGAACCATCACAACAAATATTTGAAGCCATTACAAAGAAAATGGGAAAAGTACCCAACCTTTATGCTACTATCGGATATTCTGCCAATGCACTTAAAGGCATACTGGAATTTGAGGAGGCATTCAGTCACAGTGCCTTTAGCGCCAAGGAGCGTGAGGGGATTAACCTGGTAGTTTCACAGGTAAACAACTGTGATTATTGTCTTGCCGCCCATACTATGCTTGCGGGACTTAAAGGTTATACCCCGGAGGATATTATCGGTTTAAGGAAGGGGCAAACTGCTGACGGCAAATTTGAGGCTGCATTACAGCTTGCCCAGTCAATTGCACAAAACAAAGGAACAGCCACTATACCCCTTAAAGAGGCTTTTTTTAATGCGGGTTACAATGAAGCGGCCTTGATTGAACTTATTGGTATTGTTACAGTGCGTACCTTTACGAATTACGTGTACGCACAGACACAGGTTCCGGTAGATTTTCCTGCCGCACCGGCACTTAACTAATTAAAGGACAAGAAACCGTCCCCTATCAAAGGGACATAGCATAAAACAAAAGAGGTAAGCTGAAAGGCTTACCTCTTTTGTTTAAAACGGGTATGTTTTATGCCTGAGCACCTTGTTGCTGTTTGTATTGAACCGGTGTATGCCCTACAACTTTTTTGAAAAGCCTTGTAAAATAGGACGGGGTCTCAAATCCCAACTCATAAGCAATTTGCGCTACATTACTGTCACTGCTTAAAAGCAGATTCTTAGCCTCCTTGATCAGGTAAATATGAATGTGGTCCAGCGCAGTTTTTCCCGTCTCCTGCTTTAAGACATCACTAAGGTATCTTGGTGAAATATTGAGCTTCTCAGCCAGATAATTAACGGTAGGGAGCCCATTGCTAATATGCTGGGAAGTCTCGAAGTACTTTTCCAGCGTGTCCTGAAACTTCTTTAGCGTGGTACCTGAAATATTGGTACTGCGGTTAATGAACTGCCTTTTATAAAAGCGGTCCGAATATTTGAGGATTGAATCAATATGGCTTAAAATGATCTCCCGGCTCAGCTCATCGGGTTTATTTTCATATTCAGCTCTTGTTTTATCGTAAAGATCCCATATTATCGTCTCCTCCTGCGGGGATAAGTGCAGCGCTTCGTTAATCTCATATTCGAAATAACCGTATTTTTTAATCAGCTCATGAAGATGATGCCCTGAAAGGTAGTCCTCGTGAAAGAACAGGACAAAGCCCTTTTCGGCAAATTTCACGTTACTGACCTCAATAATCTGGCGGGGCTTAACAAAAACCATGGAACCGTTATCGTTATCGTATTTGGTTTTTCCATAAAGCATATAACCGTCCATAATTTTCTTTAACGCTATCATATAAAAGTCGCCTGTAAAGCGATCTTCACCTACTGAATAGGTCATGAGTTCCTTACACGTCATCATGCTTACCAACGGATGGTTTGGAGGGGCAAAGCCACTTTTTTGATGCAGTTCTGTGATGCTCCTGTAGTGTGATATTTTTTCCATAATGATCGTAGGGATTTAATGAACAAGAATTGGAAGGTGAAAAGTAGTAAAAAAATAAAAGGGTGGAGAAAATTTCCGGTTTTTTTTCGGATCGGCTGCAAAAGGCAAGGGTACGTAGATATGTGCTATTTATCCTTACAAACGAACTATTGAATGGGGAGCCGCAGCCCTACTTTTGATTGCGGAGACCTGGGCCTCATACCGGGTAACCTTTTTAAAAACAAGATCCTTAACACTATCTATTATGAAGAATCAAAAATCAGAGTTCCTGCATATCAGCACTATTTTAGCTTTTATACTGATACCGCTTGGAGGGCTTACCACAGACATTTATATCCCTTCGCTTCCGGCCATGGCACACGATCTTGGCGTGTCGGTGGGGGCAATACAGTTATCGTTACTTCTTTTTATGATTAGTTCCGGCTTTAGCCAGCTCTTTATCGGAAGTATTCTCGACAGTTTCGGACGCTACCGGATCAGCAGTTTTGCATTATTAATCTTCGCCGTAGCGAGTTTTGCCATTGCCCTTACCTCAAATATTTATGTAATATATGCCATGCGAGTTATACAGGGTATAACCGTTTCCCTTATCATCGTTGGGAAGAGAGCATTTTTTGTGGATATGTATAGTGGTTCCCAACTAAAGCATTATACAAGTCTTTTTTCCATTGTATGGGCTACAGCACCAATAGTGGCACCGTTTCTTGGAGGTTATCTCCAGGAAGTATTGGGGTGGCAGTCTAGTTTTTACTTTTTAGGTAGCCTGGCAGTTATTGTCTTAATCATGGAAATACGTTTTTCGGGTGAATCATTATCCCAAAGGCAGCCCTTCAGGATACAGCCCATTGTAAAGGTGTATAAGGAAATGTTGAAAACGACTGATTTTACCCTGGGACTGCTGATTATAGGACTGAGTTATTCCCTTCTGGTTGTATATGGTATGGTAAGCCCCTTTATCATAGAAAAGGTATATGGATATTCTCCGGTAATTACGGGGTACAGTTCCCTGGTATCGGGTGTTGCGCTGATGAGTGGCGGTATCATGAGCAAGTTATTATTAAAAAGGGCACTGTTTACAAAACTGGATACCGCCATCATACTACAGCTTATTGCCGCAGCCGTGATGTGGCTGATATCCGTCTCAACCGTAACGATTTGGGTTTTGATTGTTTTTACGGCGGCCCTTCATCTTGCATCCGGCTTTATATTTAATAATGTATATGCCTACAGCCTACAACGTTTTACACATAATGCAGGTACAGCCAGCGGCCTTACCGGTGGTGGTATTTATGTCATCAGCTCTGTGGTTGGCTATGGGCTTATAAATTCCCTAAGCATTAAATCGGTTCACCTTTTATCGTCTGTAAACCTTGGCATTGTGCTGCTTTTATTAGTAGTGCTTGTTGCTTTCAAACACTATGTAAAGGCACGGACTGTATAAACGTTGTTTTGTGCTATTAGTTCCCACATATGAACTACCCTGTCGCGTATACTGAAGCTAAATTTGCTCTATCAAAAATCAATAACCCGTAATAAAATACAATTATGTCTAAAACAATTTTTATAACAGGAGCCTCGAGAGGATTCGGAAAACTATGGGCCAAAGCCTTCTTAAAGCGTGGTGACAAAGTAGCCGCCACTGCCCGCAACACGGCCGACCTTGCCGACCTGGTGGAAATGTATGGTGATAAAATCTTACCCGTACAACTTGATGTTACCAAACGCGAAAATGTAAACGAGGCCGTAGCCCTAATCGCAGGTCATTTTGGCAGGATTGATGTACTAATAAATAATGCCGGCTATGGCTTGTTTGGTACGGTAGAAGAGACGACCGAGGAACAGGCCAAGGCACAGATGGAAACTAACTTTTTTGGCCTGCTTTGGGTTACACAGGCGGTAATGCCGGTTATGAGAGCCCAAAAAAGCGGTCATATTATTCAGGTTTCAAGCTTTTTAGGGCTTACCACGCTGCCCATGCTGGGCCTTTATAATGCTTCAAAATTTGCAGTAGAAGGACTTAGCGAAACGATCGCCAGGGAAGTAGCACACATGGGTATCAATGTTACACTTATAGAACCTAACGGCTATGCTACGGACTGGGCCGGGGCATCGGCAAACCAAACCACTAACGATATTTCAGATTATAATCCGGTTCGTGAAGCGTTTGCCACCACCAGCGAAAATCCGGACACCTGGGGCAAGCCCGAAGCTACGGTAAGCATTGTGCTTGACCTTGTAGACCATGCTAACCCACCGCAAAGGCTTCTGTTTGGTCGCATAGCCTATAACGTGGTAAAACAGGTATATACTGAAAGGCTTAACAGTATTGAGGCCTGGAAAGAAGTAAGTATTGCCGCTCACGGACATTAATCGATTACCATTTTACAATCATATCCAACAATAATAAATATTCAATCATGACAACTTCAACCCAACAATTAGTAGACAAAGTTATTGCCGCCCACGGAGGCGCCAACGCAGCCCCTTTTACAACAGTAAAAATACACACCAATATAGGTGGTGTGGTGTGGCCTATAAAAGGGCATGACGGCGCCCTTGCCGATGTAGCATTTACCGGTTCGCTAACCGAGCAGAAAAGCAGCTGGAAAAACCTTTTCCAGCCGGGGTATACCTCAACATTCGAACCCGGTAAAGTAGAGCTGTTTGATGAAAACGGTAAATTACTGGAAGCCCTTACAAACCCACTTCATTCATTTGAAGGACATACTGTAGAAACTCCGTGGACAAGGGCGCAACTGGTGTACTTTTCGAGCTATGCTACATGGAATTATGCTACCGCGCCTTTTAATTTCCTTGTTCCCGGTGTAGAAATCAACGAGCTGGAACCCTGGAATGAAAAGGGGGAAACCCTTAGCAGGCTTGAGGTGATTTATCCTGAGGGTTTTACCACACACAGCAAACGACAGGTATTTTACTTTAATGAAGCCGGATTATTAAAACGACATGACTATTGGCCGGTAGTACTGGGAGGCTCCTCTGCAACCCAGATAATTGAAGGTTACAAGGAATTTCAGGGTGTAAAAACCGGCACTAAGAGAAATATCTACATCCTAAACGATGCGGATAACAGCTATCAGACGAACCCGGTACTGGTATCCATAGACATTCTTGATGTACGCTTCGAATAATTCAAACCATTAGTAACATTCTAAAACAACAAACAGATGAGCACTTTAAGAACTGCCCTTACGGCACCCACACAATATATAAATGTTAACGGCATTAACTACGCCTACCGAAGATTTGGTAAACCCTCTGAATTTCCTCTTGTAGGTTTCCAGCACTTTACCGGTACCCTTGATAATTGGGATCCTTTAATTCTTGAGGGGCTGGCACAGGAACGGGAGGTACTAATTTTTGACAATGCCGGTGTTGGAAACAGTACAGGTGAGACGCCTGATAACGTTGCCGATATGGCTCATGATGCGGTAGATTTTCTAAATGCACTGGGGGTATATAAATTTGACGTGTTAGGTTTTTCGCTTGGCGGTTTCATTGCACAATATTTGGCCGTCAAGTATCCGGAACTGGTAAGGAAGCTTGTTATTGTGGGCGCAGCGCCACAGGGAGCAAAGGTTTTGGAGCATTTTCCTGAACTAATTTACAATGCCATGCAAAAAGATCCGGAGGAACGCTTTTTATATATTTTTTTTACCGCCACCACTACGAGCCGAAATAAGGGAAAGGAAACCCTGAAAAGGTTATTTACGAGAACCGAAGACCGCGATAAGGAAACAGCACAGGAAAGTGTTTTGGCGCAAATGGCTGCCATTACCCGCTGGGGGGCTGACCCCGTTACGATGGACCTTAAAATGATACCCCATCCGGTATTTATTGTACAGGGCAGTGATGACAAGATGATGGATTCGGATAATTCGTACGCACTCTTTAAGCAGTTATCCAATGCCGTACTGACCTATTATCCTGATGCAGCGCACGGATCTTTTTATCAGTATCCGCAACGGTTCGTAAATCAGGCCAACGATTTTCTAAACAATTTTTAACCGCTGCACGTAAGAAGCCGTAAACTTAAAAATCATGTATACCCGCAGACACTATGGTTTCTGGAAACTTTTCCGATGGAGTAAGAAACCCTTTTTATACAGTATTCTTTATGCCACACTGATAACACTGGTCTATCGTAGTCTATTTCGGGCTTTCGATTTTGACATTTCGCTGAATTGGCAGCCCATTACCGTTTTGGGTATAGCTGTTGCTTTTTATCTCGGGTTTAAAAACAGTGCCAGTTATGACAGAGCCTGGGAAGCGAGAAAGATATGGGGTGGTATAGTCAACAATTCCCGTGGATTCGGAACCTCAGTGGTCAGTTTTGTGCAGGGAGAACACAGTGGGGCGATAAAAAAGGAGTTGGTTTACAGGTATATAGCCTGGTTAACCGCCCTGCGTTACCAACTCAGGACCGACCGCGAATGGGAACATACCGAGAACCGGATGAAAGACCATGATATGCCCCGAATAGCGGAACACGCCCTATCGGGACTTGAGCAGGATATTCTGCCGTTTTTAGGGGATAACGAATGGATAGCTTTTCAAAAAACATCCAACGCAGCGGTACAGATCCTCAGGAAACAGGCCCAACGATTGCAGGAACTCAGGGATGAAGGCTATTTTGAGGACTTCAGGCATATGGAGCTTCATCGCCTGCTACTGGCTCTGATGGATGAGCAGGGCAGAAGTGAACGTATCAAAAACTTCCCTTTTCCCCGTCAGTATGCCTCGGTTGCAATTTGGATCACACTGCTTTTCACAGCATTAATTCCCTTTGGGCTGCTGAGTATTTTCAGTCAGGAATCCTTTGGGGCGGTTTGGCTGACCATTCCCTTTTCGGCCCTTATCTCATGGGTGTTCCTTCTTATGGAAATGATTGGGGACTACTCAGAAAATCCTTTTGAGGGCACCTATAATGATGTGCCTATCACCTCAATTTCAAAAGGTATTGAAATTGACCTGCGGGAGCTGATTGATGACTCAGGGGTCCCGGAACCACCACAGCCGGTAAACGGCTTCCTGATGTAAGTATACAGCTAATTCATCTTTATAAGCATGAAACATTTGAAAACGGTAAGCGAGTTGCACCGGCATCTGGGCTGGGCGCCTCCTGAAAATCCGATGTTCAGTATTGTCAGTCAATTTTCAGATCAGCTTCCCAAGGAACGCTTCAGCACCGACTGCTACCTAATTCGGTTTGATCTCAGGAACGAGGGGATGCCATCTGCTGTTCTGCCGGAGGGCACTCATGATAACGGTGCCATGCGTTTTATACATCCGGGCACTGACATCTCAGCACGGGAAATCACGGTCGGCAGTAACGGGTTCGTCATTGTGGCACATAAGGATTTCTTCCGGGGACAAAGACTGGCGCAGAGCATTAACACCTACCATTTCTTTCAGTACTTCCCCAGTGAATCCCTTTTTTTTGCTCCCTGCGAGGCACAGTTGATCACCAGCCTCAAGACGAAAATGGAGCGGGAATACTATAACAATACCGACGAATACAGCAGGGACATCATTCTAAGCCATTATGAAGCGATGCTAATGTATGTAAAGCGGTTTTATAAAAGACAGTTCAGGGACCAGATGGCCATTACCGACAGTGTATCAGAACGCTTTAAGAGCCATCTGGAGACCTATATAAAATCAGGGTTACTGAAGCGCGAAGGCATTCCGGCCGCTGCCCATTTCGCAAAGCAGCAGCAGCTTTCGCCATATTATCTCAACGATGTGTTGCAGTTTAAGACCGGCAATACTGTTGAGGACCTTGTACTGATCGCCCTTATTGCAAAAGCCAAGGAACTTTTGAGCGATAGTCCTATATCCATCGAAGAAATTGCATATACTTTGGGTTTTAAGGAAACCAAAAAGTTTGCCCTTTTGTTCACCAAAATGGAAGGATATCCGCCTGAAATGTTCAGGACACCAAAAGGGAGGCGTGCTTAAAGTCGTGTAGCCGGCCCGCCCTAGTTTTCCTGAGCAAGGACCGGTTGCGCTAATTCGTCAAAACGTACTATTTATTCCTACATATGTACCATTCTTCCGGATGGGAACCACATAAATTTGCTACTATAACTTTTAGATTAATAACTAATAATCAATACTATTATAATGAAAACAATTTTTATTACAGGAGCTTCACGAGGATTTGGAAAACTTTGGGTTGAAGCCTTATTGCAACGCGGCGACAACGTAGCTGCTACATCAAGAACCGCTGATTCTTTAAAAGACCTGACAGATAAGTACAAGAGTCAGTTTCTGGCTATAGAACTCGACATTACGGACAGGTCCGCTGTAATAGCCGCTGTAAATAAGGCTAAAAATCATTTTGGCAACCTTGATGTGGTCATCAATAACGCGGGCTATGGTGTATTTGGTGCCATAGAGGAAGTAAGTGAGAAGGCTGCTAAAGATGTTTTTGAGGCGAATGTTTTCGGCTCATTATGGGTAACACAGGCCGCGTTGCCTATTCTTCGTGAGCAGGGATCCGGACATATTATACAGTTGTCCAGTGTCTTGGGCGTATGGGCCTTACCAATATTAGGCATCTACAATGCGACCAAATTTGCCATGGAAGGAATTATGGAATCCCTGCATGCGGAAGTGGCAGACCTGGGCATCTATGTCACATTAGTCGAGCCTAACGGTTACGCTACTGATTTTGGGGGAAGTTCTGCCGTACAGAGTGATGCCATTGCTGCCTACGATACGGTAAAGGCCGGACTGGGACAAACCGAGGGGCTGCTGCCTGAAGACTACGGAAAACCTGAAGCTACGGTTGCGGCAATACTAAAACTGATTGACAGTAAAAACCCGCCGTTACGTTTGTTTCTGGGTAAGGTCGGACTGAAGAAAACAGAACGCATTTATGCTGAGAAACTGCAGACCTGGAGAGCATGGGACGAAGTTTCAGTGGCAGCACACGGATAAAATAAACATCAGTTTGCAGGTAGGATTGCCTGTGGTTTCTGATCATTATATAATTATATATTCAGGATTGAGTAGAAGTACAGGCTTTACGCTTTATCAAGAGATAGCAAGTAAGGATGTACCCGCCGGGTACATCCTTTTTTTCGTTTAAGGGGGCTTCTGCTGCACTTTACGGCAGTGCGATGCTAGTTTTTTCTGATTCGGGATATGTATAAGTATTGCCGTGAAATGTATAAATACCCACTCTTTATTTGGAGGAACTTTGTCCTGTCTAATTAAAAGTCTTATAAAATGGAAAGAACAGTTTTAATAACCGGTGCTTCATCGGGTTTTGGTAAGGCAGCTACACTATTGTTTCAGTCAAAGGGGTGGAACGTTGTGGCAACCATGCGTACCCCGGAAAAGGAGCAGGAACTTAACGCAATGGATAACATATTGCTGACCCGTCTAGATGTCCTTGACAGGGAATCAATACATACTGCTATAGCTGCCGGTATCGAAGCATTCGGCAGTATTGATGCCGTGGTAAACAATGCAGGTTACGGCCTGATGGGTGTTTTTGAATCGGCAACAGCCGAGCAGATTCAGCACCAGTTTGAGGTCAATGTATTTGGTATGATGCGTGTTGTGCAGGAAATTCTCCCTCACTTCAGGGAGCGCGGAAAGGGGACAATAGTCAATGTATCATCTTTTGGAGGTATTGTGGGGTTGCCATTCGGCAGTTTGTACAACAGTTCCAAATTCGCTGTGGAAGGATTTTCAGAAGCGCTTTCCCATGAATTACTGCCTTTCAATATAGGGGTCAAAATTATTGAGCCGGGCGGTGTACATACCAATTTCCGCAACGGACTGGAAATTATCACGAATCCTGTTACCTCATATGACCCTGTTATGGCCTCGTTTTTTAAGCGCTATCCCGAACCGACTAAGGAGCTTACCAATGCTACTGCATCGGATGTTGCGCAGACATCCGCTGATAACCGTTGTGGATCTGGCATCGGTTACGCCCAACCGTGATGCCCATGCGGTATTTTACCGTTCGGATCTGTATGTAATCATGTGCAAGCAGTTTGAGGGAACCCTTAAATACGGTCGTTCCTATTATGATTTTGAAGAAGGGTCACTGATGTTTACTGCGCCGGGTCAGGTGGTTCTTTCCGATCCCGAGCTGAAGGTAACCGAAGGGTGGGGGCTTTTTTTTCATCCGGATCTTTTGGCCGGGACACCGCTTGGCAGCAGTATCCATGATTATACATTTTTTCAGTACGACAGCAATGAGGCGCTACATGTTTCTGAGGAAGAGAATGCCATCCTGCTGGATTGTCTGGCCAAGATACAGAGGGAATGCAGTCAGAACATTGACCACCTCACTGCCACATTAATTGCCGACAACCTGCAACTTTTGCTCAATTATTGCATGCGTTATTACAAAAGGCAGTTTTATACCAGAGAAAAGACAAGTAATGATGTGGTCAAAAGCTTTGAGGGACTGCTGCTTTCCTATCTTTCGGGAGAAGCGTTACGCGAATCGGGCATTCCCGATGTAAAATACTTTGCCTCCCAGCTTCATCTTTCACCCAATTACCTTTCCGATTTACTCAGCAGGTTCACCGGTAAGACCACGCAGGAGCACATTCATCTGCAACTTACCGAGAAAGCAAAGGTGTTACTTGCCGGAAGTGACCGTACGGTGGGCGAGATCGCGTTTCTGCTGGGATTTGAACACCTTTCCCATTTCAGCAAGTTCTTTAAGAACCGGACCGGGCTGTCCCCTAAGGACTATCGCTCGGTGCAGTAGGGTAGGGACCGTCATTATATCCTGACAACGCTTTTCTGTATAGTTCAAAATCTCTATATCGCAGTTTTAAGAAAGATTATTATTAATAAATCGTCTTCATAGGGATAAGCCGAACTTGATTGCGCCCTTACGCCAATTTTAAATTGACCACTATTTCTGTTGGTATACAAGTAATTAATAGCGTCAATAAAGCTGGTGGATAGGGACAAAGCAATTAATTTACTCATCAATCCTTGAAACAGAGAATCTGTTGTAAGCCTGTCACAATGAAACAAGTTGTATAAATGTAAAAAGAATTGAAATACTTTGTTATCCATTCGAGCACCCTTGCAAATAGCCTCTTTTTTGCAATTTTAGGAACTATTTTTACAATACGTTCTTTCATTAGCTTGCTACCTTTACCAAAAGGAACGATGAAAAAATATGAATTTACAGCAGAGGGTATAAAAAGCTTACAGGCAGGTATCCATAAACTGGACGCAAAATCATTGCATAAAGAATCCAAACGGGTAGCTGATGATTTTCTGTCCTGGCTAACGCTGCGGGTAGAACTTTCCGTGTATCAGCTCGAGTTTTTTCGCCAACTGGATTCTTTACTCCGTACGATCATAGGATACCATATCGCTGGGGCTATTGCCCTAAGGCAGTACTTTACATTTACAGGTATGGAACATCTTATGGGGAACCATCTACAAACTCTTACTGTATCTGCAACGAGTCAAATTATTTATTACGGAGTGGAAGGGGGGCTTAGTGCTGAAGGTACCTTGGTGATCCGTCTCAGCAACTGACAGCTTTTTTGGTTTGTGATTTATAACAAAGATGTTACATACCTCGTTAGACGGGCATTGAATGCTTCGACGGAGTTGCTGTCACTCATTGGGTATTTTTTGTTTTACGTACTTTAGGAATGGAGTTGCCCTGTGAAGCGTTGGTCTTGGTTTTCAAAGGTCAATTCTCCTTTGCTCATTAAGGACTCATCCGCGACATACATAAAAAAAAGCCGCATTCCTGCAGCCATACTTATGCAATGTATAAACTACAAGATTAAAGGAACGGTCCTGAAATTCCCTAAATTGACAAACACACCCCGCTGCTCGGTATACCCCTTTCGGAACAACTGCCACAACAGAGAGCAGCCCATCTGCGCCAGTACAGAATTCACAAACAAATCCTGTTTTTCAAGTGCCTCTGCAAGGGAGCAGCTTGGCGTATCATCATTGTCCGACCTGTGAAGCAACTCCGCAAATTCCTCGGTTACAAACGGCATGCTTTCCACAGTATCAAACTTCTCCGATTTCGGTTGCTTGATTTTTCCTATAGAGGAAAGGATAACCTGCCCTATGTCCTTACTGTTGCCGAAGTCCATCCAATAGCGGGGCGTATCGGTACGGTGCGTACTCAAATCCAAATCGTCCAACACTTGGGAAATCCCGAATCGTGCTGCTGTACTGTCCACGCAGGAAATATAAATCGCATTCCTGCCTGTAGCAGTATCAGTGGTAAACGGTTTTTCAATGGCTTTCCATGCCGTTCCAAAAAAACGGTTGGTACGGGTAATGAGGGCGGTTGCTTTGGATAAGCCGACTTCACACTCTGCAAATAATTGCCTGCCACGATTGGCATCAGTAATTACATCATCATCCCACAGGCTGACCTGAAAGCCTGCGTGTCCCAACTGTTGCAGGCTGTGTGACATCCGTGCCAAGCCTGTCAGCACCTGCGAGCCTGTACCGCCTGCGCCAATAAGGCAAACGCTTATCGGGTTGGTCGGGTTCAATAGTTCGGGGGCTATAAAGTGGGCTTTTTTCGTTTCCATTACAATAGGTTTTTAAGGTTTAACGGTGTAGGTCTTAGGGTGTCGGTCGGGAATGGCTTTTCAGGGTCTGCCATCAGTTCTTTGTAGAGGTTAAACAGGTTAACACCTACGGGGTTGTGGTCATTGATGTGGTGGGAAAAATAGCTTTCAAAAAAATACCCCTGCCATGCCGTAATGAATTCCTCTAAGGTGGCAGCGGATTTAATGGCAACGTTTACATTACCCATACACACATTGCCTTTTTGGTAGAGGTTAAAGAATGGGGCATGGTATAGCGGTGTTTCCACTTTGGGCTTGGTCTTGCTTTTGAGCGCAAAAAGTTGCAGTTCCTTTTTAGTGGCTTTCCAAACGAGTGCAGGCAGGGCAACCCTACCATTATTTAATCCCAGGCTTTCGGCAAAGTACAGCTTTTGGCGTTGGGGTTTGGTGTACCATACCACGCTGCCATTGTCGGACGGGTCAAGGTGCAGCACACTCGCAGGTAGTATGCCCTCGGGGCGCAGGAACGCCTTACCTGCCTGCTCACGGGTATCGAGGGCTTTGGCAAGGCTTTGGGCTTCCCTGACCGTAAGCGGGTGCGGATTTACTGGGCTGCCCGTTTCGTCCATATCGTAATATTCGATGTACGGGGCAGCAAAACCACTTGTGGTAAAGACCACGAGGGCTGCTTTAGGCTGGTAGAGTTGTACGTTTGGTGTCATAATCGTAGTTGTTTAAGAGGTAACACAATTCATTTAAAAGTGGGAACAGTCGGCATTCAAAATCGAGGGTATCGTTGTCCTGCGGTTGCCCGTCAAAGAAACGTTTCAGGACAGGCTCTTGTTTTGACACACTTTCGTTAAAGTTGGCGTTAACCGACTGTTGTACGTTTTCATACAGCCACCCGTCATTACAGGCGACAAAGCCGATGTATTTTTCCATCGTGATGCATTCGTAATCATCATAATCATCGTTTTCAAAATCAGGCAGGCAGCTTGTATCGGCGTGTTTGTAGATGGAGGTTTCAGGGTAGTCCTGCCACAGGCTGTAAAACTTTTGGGCGATACTTTGGCATTGTCTGTCCAAATCATCACAGGGCGTAAACCTGTCGAGCCATTCCCCGAAATGGTCGAAATGTACCGTGTTCCATATCCTGCGCAGCATGGTTTCCCCGTAATGCTGTGCAGCCCGTAACTGGCTTACATAGTCGTAATAGTCTTTTTGCTCCCAATCATCGGGGTCATTGGTTACCCATTCCGATACCATCTCGTACTGCCAGTACAAAAAGCTGTCCTCGGTGTAATACGGAATATGTACGGTATGGAACAGGTAGCTGAACACACAGAGCAAGAGTTGTGCGCCTTTACAGTGCTTTTTGTACTGCATCATATAATGCAAGGGCAGCACAGGGATGTAAAAAAGGGTGTTGCCTGTGTAACAGGTTTCTGTTGCTTCCACTACAAAACTGCCATTATGCTCTACGAGTTCCAAACCAATATGCTGCGGGTAGGTTTGGTTGAGCAGCCTGCCCGTTTCGTAAAGTGCAACCTCCCTGCCATAAGGATAGGCAAAACCTGTAGTGTCCACAGGGTTCACATTATAATGTTCACACAGCAGTTTAAAACTCCGGTAAAAGTCCTCTTTTTCGCTGCTGCCTGCGATTGCCTGCCCTGCATAATGTGGCAAAAAACGGGTTTTCAGAAAACCATAGGCAGCAGCCCCACAGGGGCTGACCTCGGGCGGTCGGAAAGTACCTCGGCGGTGTCTTTCCTGCGCTGCAAGCCCATGAGGAACTCGGTTGCGTTTTTGTGGAGCAGTTTTTGCCTTTTGTTTTGGGGTAGCCGTAACTGCCCCGTTAGTATCTTTTGCATAGTCCATAACATTAGGTTTTACAATTATCCTTTTGTCCCCATAGTGGTTTCAAAACGGTACTGTACGGTATCGTTGATAATTTCAGGTCCGACTGCCTTGGCAGTCGTTAGTGTCGGGTAGGTATTCGCATAGAAATGCATCACGGCTTCTACGCTCCATTTCGGGTCGGGGTCGGCAAGGGCAAACTCATTGCCCTTGTCCTTCATGAGGAATACCCTCGGCAGTAGTGTGGTCTGTAGCATCTTTTTTGGTTTTAGGTTCAACATTCGTAATAGCTGAGGCAGGCTGCCCTGCCCCAAAAAGGTCGGGGCTGAATTGAGCCGACAGGCTCGACCTGCGTTTTTGGATTTCCTCGGCTTTATCGGGGAACTCGGAAGTTTTGGGAACTTTTATCCAAGCTTCCCTGTATTTACCTGCTGCTTCGAGTTTATCGACTTCCGCCATAATGCCCTTGTATTTCATTGCTTTGATTTCCTCGGGCGTGGTAGGCTTGTCCGATTTATCGGCTTTGTCTGCCTTTTCGGTTTTCTTCTTTTCCATAGCTGCGTTTTTCTTGGCAGCTTCCTGTCCTTTAAGAAACTGTTCCATATTCACAAGCAGTTTGGAGGTTTCGGCTACGGGTGTGGCAATGGCATCAAAAAAGCCCTCACACAATTCCTTTGCGCTGCCTTTTAAAATAAGTGGCGGTATATGGTTCTTTGCTGCATCCCCGCAGCCGTCATTTTGCAGCAGTACAGAGGTGGTCAGTTGTTCCCCGTCCTTTCTGACGGTAATGTTCAGGCAGCCCTCAAAGGGAATCGCTGCGATATGGGCGAAAAAATTTGTAACGGGCATGGCATTTATTTTTTGGGTTTACGTTTCGGTTCGGGGTTGCTTTCTATTACAAGCCTTATCAGGTTCAGGGCGGTTGTGGTATCTAAGGCATCGGCTGCGGTCATTGCCACGTGGTCAAGCCTTTCAAAATAGGGCAGTACTTTTTTTAGTGTGGTTACTGCCTTGCGTTCTGTGGTTTGTGCTAATATGCTCATAACATTAAATTTTAAGCAGCCCCGCAAAGCAGGGCTGCGGTTAACTATCAGTTGCATTGCAGGGCAACCGCCCCATCTTTGGCAAAGCCTCCGCACAGGTCAAAGGCTTTTTGCCCCCGTGCCTGTGCCGTCCCGCCCAAACAAATGGATTTTAGTTTATCCTCATCCGTTTTAAAGCTGCGTACATTTTGGTAGTAGCCCGTAACGGCATTGTAGGCACCAAACAAAGTGCCTTTGGTGGTAACAAGGCTTTGCGTATCGTCTGCCATAGCGTATTCAAATGCTGCATCACAGGCGTTTTTGTACATGGTTGAAAGTTCCTCATGAGCCCCTTTCTTTAAAAGGTTGTAGGTTTCTTTGTTGGGGCAAAGTGCCAACTGTATCAACTGTTTTACCTGTTTATCGGCAATGCGCACGTTAGCCCACTCGTTAAAAATGCCCTCTAACTGCAACGACAGGTTATCGGCAACGCCCACCACTTTGTGCGCCTGCTCCAAACGTTCTTTAGCCCCTGCGGTATGGCGTATACGCACCACGTTATTTGCGGTTTTCAGGGCTGCATTAAGGGTGTTTTGGCAGACGATGCGCACGGGCGTAAAGGCTGCGGTTATTGACCCGCTACCATCGTGGGAGGTGGTTAGGAAAATGTACTTTTCGGTCACGTCATCCCCATTGCCCACACGGATATAGCCGGGCAGCTTGGCAGTAATAAAGATGCGTTCCCCGTTGCCGAGTGCGCCTGCGGTTTCGTAAAGTATGCCCTCGCTACCGCCTACAATGGCATCAAAAAAAGCAAACGCATCACTGTTTTGTACAATTTGGTAGTCTTTACCCACCACGCCAAACACGGCTTTGGTGTCGGTGCGCATGGTGGCGTATTGGTCGGGTATGGGATAGGTATCAAATAATCCTGTACCCCTTGCGAAAATCGGTGCTTTGGTTACTTCATAGTCCAAGCCTGCAAAAGCTATCGCTTCACGGCTTGTCGGGTAGTTTTCTACTATCTGCCCAAGCCCATGCCATGCTGGCTGCTTTACGCTCATAAAGGCGTGCTGCCGTGTTGCTTCATTGAAATTTATATTATGTGCCATGATGTTACAATTTAAAGGTTAAACAGTTTTAAAACGGTAGGTCATCGTCAGGGGCTGTACCATTGGGTACTACTTCGGCTTCGTGCACGGGTGCTGCGCCTGCTGCGGTCTGGTTTACAGGCTGCGCTTTATCTGTGGCTGCCCCACCACCGTGCAGGGTAATTTTGGAGGTGTGGAAGTTCAGCCCCGCTTTGGGCTGCCCCTCAGCATCCACCCACGCGCGGGCACTCACACGCCCTGCGAGTTCTACAATAGTTCCTTTGGTGAGGTACTGTGCTATGCCTGTGGCTATCCAGTAGGAACAGTCAAAGAATTCAGTCTGTGTGATACGTTCCCCGCTTTTTGCCTTATAGCTGTCACTGACCGCCACTGAGAAGTTCACCACCTGCCTGTTGTCGGACAGCGTACGCACCTGCGCATCCGCTGTCAGTCGTCCTGTAATTTCCATAATTAAAAGATGTTAAGTTTGACAAAATGTTTAATCTGCTTTCCCCAATCCCGCATACATTTTCCAAAAGAAAAAACGGAAAAAAAGAAAGCCAGCCCAAAGCGGGCGGTAAGGGCGCGGCGTGCTATAAGTCCCGGAGGGTGGCCCGCGCGGCAGCCGGAGCCATTATGCGCACAGAGCAACCGCCGCCTGCTAGCTTAGCTGCCCTTTTTGGCCGTTTTCGCATTGGATTTAAGTATATAAAAACCTGTAACATTTTGTTAAAGATATGTTAACAAATATTACAGGTCTTTATATTTTGATATATTTGAATGTGTTGTTAATCAGTGCCTTACCTTTGATTGTGCTTGTTTTATAGTTTTGTTATTTTTGGTCAGGTAGCTACTAAATTTACTATAAATTTCAATTTTATGAAACAGGTTTTACACCTACCATTCAGTACCATCTCCTTACCTTCTAATCAAAACTTCCGTATTTTAGGACAAAGTCTTACTCAATATTTTGTGACAAAATTAATCTGTCTTTTTTCTTTATTATTCTTACTGTTTGCGTGCGATACAGATGACAACAATGACGATAGTTTGCCTGAAGCTACTACTACAGGAGCTGGAACTTTTGCCTGTCGTGTAGATGGTAAGAGCTTTATAGATCCCGGTAGTACCTTTAACTGTTTCTACCAATATATAGACGGGATTTATCATTTTGGGATTGGCGGAGAGGATGAAGATTATAAGGATAGTAATAGACCCTGGTCTTTGTACCTATTATCTGAAAACGTGGAATTAGAGCAAGGGCAGACATATCAGCTATTAACTGAAAATAGTGGAAATGTAGTGGGCATGGCATTTTTTTCCTATTCTCCTAATGAAAATTATCTGCAGCAAACCGATTTGGAATATACCGGTGAGCTCACCATAACGCGGCTGGGAACCGGTAATGACCCGCATATCCTGTCAGGTACCTTTTGGTTTGATGTAGTTCACCCTTTAACGAGCGAGACTGTTCATATCACTGACGGGCGTTTTGATACTATGTATCTCGAGTAAACCAATTAACCAATTATATTTATGAAAAAAATCGCCTTACTTTTAAGTCTGGCCTGGAGTGCTTTTGCCTTAGGTCAGCGTCATGTTAACACACAATGGAGGAATGAGGTCAATTCTGTATTTTCCCATATTGAGCTCGGCCGTGTTCCTAATAATGTTCTGTTAGATTATGCCTTTGAATTTACCGACGTTACGGCATATAACGGGACACTAACAGACAGTACCGCCATTAATGTCGATGTATTTAGTGATATTTACAGTACGTTGTATATGGGAAATACAGTTCAAAATAATCCCAGTTTCCCTAAACTTGATCAGATCGCAGCGAACTGGGTCAACGAGCGTCTTAAAACTGCAGCACAACATAATACTGTAACACTTTCCGGATTGTATTACAAATATTCTCGTATTAGTCCGTTGGCACTACAGGAAAATAAGATTAGTGTTGTCAATGAAAGTTATTACGAATATAAGTATGTAAACGGAGTATGGCAGGATCCTTTCGAAACATTAAATGCAATAGCTTTCAGTCCTCCTATAAGTAGCTTTAATAAACGGACTTTTGATGTAGTTCTGCCCCAAACCCTGATGTTAAGTAACAGTCTGTCGGAAATAGATAAAATTGAGTTTGACGGTCAGGATGGCACCGGTTACCACGAACTTAGGTATGATCAACCGGTTACTCTTCAGTATATGGATGATGGCGTTTATAAATGGATGTACAGGATTACACTTTCTGACCGTAGTGTTTTATATAGTTATAATTTCTTCTCTGTCAAAGGAGCTTTATCTTCTGACGCAACAGTAACTGATATTGAAGGGGCAACACTTAATATAGATTACGTACCGGGAAATAACGGGCAGCTGCGTAGGCCTTTTATAGTAGTAGAAGGTTTTGATACCGGACATATCAGTCAACCGGAAACTGAAGGAGGGGACAGGTCTCTTTCTGATTTTTATAGTGATATCTTTTATTCCAATAAACTGCGTAGCCTGCTCTATAGTAATGGGACACAAGAATACGATGTGATTTATGTGGACTGGGAAAGAGGGACTGCAGACCTAAGAGATAATAGCGTGGTGCTTGAGAACATTATTAACTGGGTAAATGAGAATAAGATTGGTAATGAGGAAATTGTTATTTTAGGCCAAAGTATGGGAGGTGTAATTTCACGTTATACATTGGCACGAATGGAGAATGACAATGATCCTCGGAATCATGGCGTAAGAACCTTCATTAGTCATGACGCTCCCCACCAGGGGAGTAATACGCTTTTAAGCGGTCAGATGTTTGTAAGACACATGTACAACGAATACCTGGACACACCGTTATACCAACTAGGAGAGGATGTTTTACCAGTTATCTACACATTACTTGATTCAATGGCCAGTCTGCTGAATAATTATACTGGAAGTAACCTTTCGGTGCAGCAGTATGTAAGCCCTGAAGATCTTTTAACCCTGCAGGATACTCCTGCCGCAGTACAAATGAACTATTACTGGTTCACCCCATCTGAGGAAGTTGATACAAGTCTACATGAACAATGGCAGGCTGAACTGGAAAACATGGGATATCCGCAGCAGAGCTATAATATTGCTGTGAGTAATGGAAATGAATGCGGTGGAGATCAGGGATTTATTCCTGGTGCTGTACTTGCCGATATGCATAAAGAGGGGAATAAGGCTTTTTTCAGAAGAGTCTTATGGGGATTAGCGGTACCCCTTATAGGCATACTTACCAATGATATCGAATTGACCCTGTTAGGAATCTTACCCGGTTCCAGCCGATTTTATTTTGATTTTGAACTTAAGGCACTTCCTGATATAGGGGCATCTCAAAGAAATATTTATAATGGTAAAATCAGATATAAGAAAAAATTTCTTTGGATCATTGGTATATGGCATACACTTACTGAGCGCAGTAAAGCTGCCCCTAACTATACCTTACCCTTTGATTCCTATCCGGGAGGAAATTTTGATATTAGTGCCTATGGAGAGGATATACCCAATATCTTTCCTGATTTTAATTTTAATTACGCTACCTATGGGTTCATACCTACAGTCAGTGCTCTTGACGTAAAGCGTAACGATGCGGCTCCGGCTCCGGTTGATTATTTAAAGGTATATGGTTTTAATACGATGCCTGAGACAAGCCTGAGTAGTCCATTTGATAACTTTTTGGTAGAAGACCGTGTTAATGCCCCCTATAATGGAGAACATATCAGTTTTCAGTCCAGGACCGGTAATTGGATTGCAAATGAAATTGATGCCATCCCCGGGAATGATGAGGTCAATGACTGTAGGATTCGTTGTGTAAACGAAATTGCTGGACCGGAGAGAATCTGCGATTTAGGAGGTACATTTTCCGTATCTGAGGGAGCGGATAGTTATCTTTGGAATGTAATTGGTGGTGATATAGTCACGGTAACCAGCCCACTCAACGAAAGCGTGCTCACAGTTGAACGTAATGGATCAAAAAGCGGTTGGGTACAGATAGGTGTCAGGATTAATAGTGAGGATTGCGATATTGATGATTGGATAATTACCAAAAGCGTATATGTCGGTGCACCGACTGTACAGTCTATAACCTATATAAATACTTCCAGTGGAGGTGGTAACGCAGGCGGACCGGGTTCTGGCGATGGTGATTCCGAATTACCGGATAATGGGCCTGTACTTCCGATGAACCCAACTCTTGTTAATGACGGGTGTGAGGTCTATTTAGAGATGAACTACACTCCCGGTATTAATGAGATCACGGATATTGAATGGGAAAAGGTTACCTCTGATATAAGTTGGTCCAGAGATATTGTCGATCACAGTGGACGCTATGTATACCTTTATCCTACATGTAACAAATTATTTACTTTTAGGATAAGAACAAAAAGTGATTGTGGCGGATGGTCTCATTGGCAGGAGTTTACTCATGATATTACCGCTTGTACAGATAACTGTGGCTCCTCAAACGGTATAGCGACAGATAATTTTTATATCTCACCTGTACCAGCTGTAACCGAACTCAATATAGGTATAAGAAACAATCACACGTGGAGTTTTCCTCCTTCAACAACCCTAATCCCCGTAGGCGGAAACCCGTATACTGACCCAGAAAATGGAGGTTCGGTATCAACAGGGCCTTATACTCATCCTGCACTTAACCTGAATGTTTCTTTTTATAATAATGCTGCTGTACTTGTACTTCAAACTACCACCATAGGTATACCTGCCCAGGTTAATGTAGCTTCTCTGCCGCAAGGGAGTTACGTTATGGTAATAGAATATCAGGGGCAGATAGAATCTCATACGATTGTAATCAATTAAAAAAAAGCTACCGTATGGGAAATATAAGATTCCCTAAAAATTACTAACCAGTCAGGAATACTGACTGGTTTTTTTAAACATTTACAGATGATGATCTTACCGGTTAAAGAAAAATACCTGTCTGAAGGTCAAGTTAATCCTCGGCAACATATCTTTTACTGACTTAGGTATATGATGCTCCCAATAGGTATTGGTAGTCCCTGACATTACAAGCAGCGTACCGTGATGCAGAGGTATCTCAACCTGTGGTACCGATTTGTCGATTTTATGCCTGAACCTAAATGGCCTTGTCTGTCCAAAAGTGACCGAGGCAATATTGGGATTGCTGCCGATGCGGTGCTCCTTATCCGAATGCCAGGCTACACTGTCACTGCCGTTACGATACAGGTTCAGCAGTACCGCATTAAAGGGAAGTCCGGTTTCTCTTTCCACTTTCTCACGCAGGGTAAGCAGCTCCGGGGTCCAGGGCAAGGCACCCTCACCGGCCTCTTCGGGCTGGCCATACCAGGCAATCATCCTCGGTGCTGTAACAATCTTATCGTACATCGGCATTTGGTATTCCCGCCATGGTGTTTCATGGAGTAATTTTTCATAAAAAACATCCGCTTCCGCTTTCGGAACAAAACCATCATACTGCATCAGTTCCATATCCGGTAGGTCATAATAGCGTTTTGGTGAATTCCCTGTGGTAAACAATTCCGTATCATCAAATAGTGTTGTCATAATTTCATCCTTTCTGCTTTCGCAATTATTCTTGCTTTTCTTTCCACATTTTTATTCTTCGACAGGCATTTCAGCCCGCAGGACCTTTCCGGGGTATTTCTCCGCGTAACCCGTAATGAGCTGCATAATATAGCGGTTGCTGTGGTAAGGTGTTACATAATCCTTTAGTTCGATAGCTTCTGTAATCCCAACATCTGACGGCATATAACCCATACCGTAGAAATGCCCGTTTTCCACCCAGATGCAGCTGCGTTCCTCACCGGAGCGCCCCTTGTCCACAATTCCGAAACTCAGCCTGCTATCAGCAAGATGCTCCAGAGCCTGTTCAACTTTGCTGTTGTGCAGCTTTATATCGGGAAATCCCTCATTGTCTTTTTTTACGATAAAATCGCCTTCGCCCTGAACCCCGTAGTGGCAGAACCGATGGTCAATACTGAATTCCCCGGCCACGGAAAGCAGAAGGTTCACCCCCTGGTGCAGGGAAAAGAAGTGTTCCACACAAACCTGTCCTTTGGACAGTTTCCCGATGCCAAGGTACTTATATCCGCTACGCGCCTCGTAATAATACAGCCCGAACTTCGGCTCGAACTTTTTCAGTGCTTTGTTGTGCAGGGGCCATAGCTTTCTGATCTCACAGCATTCCAATAGCAGTGCCATAAACTCAGTCCCGCAGACCTCGTGGGAGATGGAGTGAATATCACGCATAAAGTTCTGACGCTGGGGTGTGATCTTATGCCCTGAGAAATGCTGTGCTACCCGTTTCTTGATGTTTTTGGCTTTCCCGACATAGACCACTTTCCCCACCTGATTATAGAAATAGTACACCCCTGGCTTTTCGGGCAACTGCTCGAATTCGGACTGGGGCAGGTGGGGAGGGAGGTTCTGGTCGTGCGAGTTGCGTTTGATCATCTTGGGAATCTCCCCGGCCTCATCCCATAACAGTAATCGGGAGAGCAGGATGGCCGTGGCATCCGCATCACCACCGGCACGGTGGGCACGTGTAAGGGGTATATCCAGTGTGCGGCACAGGTTGCCCAGGCTGTAGGAGGGCAATCCCGGCCGTACCTTACGGGCAGCCCGCACTGTGCAGAGCTTGCGGGTGGTCCATTTCAGCCCGGCATGCTCCAGTTCATGCTTTACAAAGGAATGATCGAAATTCACGTTATGCGCCACAAATATCCGGCCTTCCAGCAGCTCCAATACCTTTTCCGCTATGTCATCAAAGATGGGCGCTCCGGCCACCATCTCATTATTGATCCCGGTGAGGGCAAAAATGGGCAGCGGTATTTCCTTTTGCGGATTCACCAGGGTTTCCCAGCGGTCCAGTACTTGTATCCCGTCATGGATAATGATACATATTTCCGTAATGCGGCTTCCCGAGGCATTACCGCCCGTGGTCTCGATATCTACTATGGCATACTCGTTCTTTCTCATCCTGCTTATCCTGTCTTTTTCTGATTAGTTGCTGTATTCATCTTATGCCTTGGCAGGCCGATTTCCTGCTCCTGCGGGTAAGGGGCACGATGGGTCATTGAAACATCCTCCCGTAATCGCTGCGCCGTACAGGTACTTTCCTCTTCGGTTTCCCTGTAGCGCGGATCGGCAATAAAAGGCAGCTTCTCCATTTTGGATATGGTAATGGTAGGGAAGTGGTAGTCCACCTCCACCGTACCCAAGAGCAGGTAACAGCCACCGCCCTTAAAAGGGTATTGTTTCAGGCTGCCGGTAAAATGGGCGGTATCAAAGAATTCCCCGTTGGCATCAATCCACGTCCCGAAATACATGGCCCCCATCTTGGTGGGTACATGCTTGCGCGAGACCAGATAGGCCAGCATCTTCACCTGCTTTTTATGGTACTGCACCAAATCCCGTGCCATGACATCCCCACGGTAGCCGGTTTTCAAAAGGTTGAACGGGGTAACCGATACCGGAAAACCCAGCAGCTCAATCTCGTCAAAGGCATCCTCGAAAGGGGAGCGTTTCAGTTCGGGGAGCCTGTACTGTTGCACCGGTTCAGGAAGTAGTTGCGGCTGGCGTTGCACCGGCTTAAAATGCATCATGATACGTCGGGCAGTAACCAAGAGTTCGTTCTTGTTCTTCCCAGTGCAGCGAAACGCCCCGATATAGATCAAAAGCTGCAGCCCTTCAATCCCTATAGGCACCCTGTTGATGAAATCCTCCAGCGAACTATACTCTCCATTGTCACTACGTTCGGATACAATACAACGGGCAATTTCTCCCTGCAGCCCCTGCAGGTGCATAAAACCCAGATAAACGTCTTTTCCGTACAGGGTCGTCTCCACTTCGCTTTTGTTGATACAGGGGGTATGGATAACCGCCCCGGACATCCTCGCTTCATGCACATACACCTCGGTACGGTAGAACCCACCCTGGTTGTTGATGACCGCTACCATAAACTCTATGGGGTAGTGCACCTTCAGGTACAGGCTCTGGTAGCTTTCCACGGCATAGGAGGCCGAATGCGCCTTGCAGAAAGAATATCCGGCAAAGGACTCGATCTGACGGTAAATCTCTGCGCTCAATTCCTCAGGATGCCCTTTGGCGGCACAAGAAGCAAAAAAATTATCCTTTACACGTTGCAGAGCCGCTTTGGAACGTCCCTTGCCGCTCATGGCACGGCGCAGTATGTCCCCGTCGGCAGCGGCCAGCCCCCCGTAATGCAGGGCAATCTTGATCACATCCTCCTGGTAGACCATAATGCCATAGGTTTCTCCCAGCTGCTCTTCAAATACCGGATGGAAGTACTCGAACCTATCGGGATGGTTGTGGCGGAAAATGTATTCCTTCATCATACCGCTTTGGGCCACCCCCGGTCGTATGATGGAAGAGGCTGCGACCAGCGTTTTATAGTTATCACACTTCAGCCTACGCAAAAGGCCCCGCATGGCAGGGCTTTCGATATAAAAGCAGCCGATGGTCTTTCCCTGTCCCAAATACGTATTACAGATCGTTTCATCCTTGGAAAGTGAGGTATCGCGTATGTCCACGGTAATCCCGCGGTTCTTTTTAATGAGCCGTACCGATTCGTCAATGTGCCCGATGCCCCGTTGGGAGAGGATATCGAACTTGTCAAAACCGATCTCCTCGGCCACATGCATATCAAACTGCACAATAGGAAAGCCCTTGGGCGGTAGCTCCAGTGCCGTAAAATCGGTAATGGGGTCTTCCGATATCAGTATCCCGCAGGAATGCATCGAGCGCTGGTTGGGGTATTTCTCCAGCAGCATCCCGTAACGGTGTACCAATCGTATTACCTCATTGGTATCGTGCCGGTCCATCGAAGTACCCGAGAGGGCATCCAGTTCCTCTTTCGGAAGGCCGAATACCTTACCCACCTCCCGGAATATGGATCTGTATTTGAATTCCACATTGGTACCGCAGAAGGCCACATGATCCGCGCCATAACGACGGAAGATATATTCCAGTATCACATCGCGCTCCTTCCAGGACCAGTCGATGTCAAAATCCGGCGGGCTTTTACGGTTGAGGTTCAAAAACCGCTCAAAATACAAATCCAGTTCGAGCGGGCAGATATCGGTAATACCCAGGCAGTAGGCAATGATGCTGTTGGCACCGCTGCCGCGCCCGATATGCAGAAAGCCCATCGAATTGCTGTAGCGGACAATATCCCAGGTAATCAGGAAATATCCGCTGAACCCCAGCTCATCAATCACCTTCAGTTCCTTTTCCACGCGCAGGCGGGCAGCCTCATTATTACTCCCATATCTTCGTACCAATCCCTGCTGTGCCAAACTGGTGAGTAGTTTCCGGTCGGCTTCCCGAGTTCCGGTATAGTGTTTTTTGTTGCGGGGCATGCCAAACTCATACTGGAAATCACATTGCGCGATTAGGGCAAAGGTATTCTCCAGCAATTTGGGGTAGGAGCTAAAGCGTACCATGATCTCTTCCGGTGGCAGCATATGCTCATCCGCTCTGCAATAATCCGAAGGGGTGAGCTTGCTGCCCAGGGTATTCAGGTCAATGGCCCGCAGGATACGGTGGAGGTTGTACTCGGTCTTGTCGCGGAAAGTAACGGGCTGCAACACGACCATCCTGTCCGTCCTGTCCCTCCAACGCGATTGTATCAGTAACGATAACTCACCGCTGCGCACCCCGATGTATTCAAATGCCCGCAGGGTATCCGGCGCCTTATCCATCGGATAGATGACCACTACCTCCTTAAAATCCGGTGCCTGAGCAGGTACAGGAATCTGCTCAAGATTATGATAGGTACGGTGGCGGTTGATCTCCGCTATACCCGCACGGTTTTTAGCCAGTGCGATATACAATAACTGATTCCCTTCACGGAATTCCATCCCGACCAGAGGCTTGATATCCACTTCCCTGCAAAGCCTGTAAAACTCATAGATACCCGTTACCGTGTTTATATCGGTCAAAGTCATAGCCGTTACCCCAAGGCTTTTACCCAGGGCGACCAGTTCGGTTACCGGGACGGTACCGTAACGCAACGAGTGAAAGGAATGACAGTTCAGGTACATACTATTGCTAACAAATAAATTAATTCATCTTAGGTTTAACAAACGCCCCGCTGCAGCGCATCACGGCGTTGGCCCCGAAGCGGTTCTTGATCTTATCCATGGCCTGATACAGGGACATCATTTCCTGGGTATCCTCAAAGAGGTTGATCTGGTAGGAACCCCGTACCAGCCTGCCGAAACGCACCCCCACAAGGCGCAGGCTCATGCGGCGTTGGTAGAGCTTTTCGAAAGCCTCCAGTACGGCACGGGTCAGGGTATGGTCGGCTGAGGTATAGGCGAGGGTCACCTGACGGGTTTCGGTATCGAAATTGGAATAGCGGATCTTTACCGTTACATTGGAGGTCAGCCAGCCTTCACTGCGCAGCTGGTAGGCCAGTTTTTCCACCATACCCGAGAGTACTGCGCGCAGGAACACCATATCGGTGGTATCCTGATGAAAGGTATCCTCGGTGGAAAGGGACTTGCGCTCCCGGTAGGGTTCCACCGGGGTATGGTCGATACCATTGGCCTTTTTCCAAAGCTCCAGCCCGTTAAGTCCGATCATCTCCTGCAGCACCTTTGCCGGCATTTCGGCCAGGGTACCAATGCTTCGGATACCGATACGGGAGAGCAGGGTAAAGGTGGCATTGCCCACCATGGGAATCTTTCGGATGGATAAGGGGTTCAGGAACGGCTGTACCATGGCCTGTGGTATTTCCAGGTTGCCCTTGGGCTTGCCTTCCCCGGTACCGATTTTGGAGACCGTCTTGTTGACCGACAGGGCAAAACTGATGGGCAGCCCGGTCTCACGGGTCACCAGTGAGGAGAGTTCATGGGTCCATTTGTAGGAACCGTGGAAACGGTCCATACCGGTAATGTCCAGATAGAATTCATCGATGGAGGCTTTTTCCATCACAGGGGCTTTCTCTTCGATGATCTGGGAAACGGTATGGGAATACCGCGAGAAGAGTTCCATATCCCCCTTGACAATACGCGCCTCGGGGCAGAGACGGAGCGCCATTTTAATGGGCATGGCCGAGTGCACGCCGAAGCGGCGGGCCTCATAGGAGCAGGAAGCTACCACACCGCGGTCACCACCACCCACAATTAGTGGAATACCCTCCAAATCACTGTTCTGCAGCCTCACGCAGGACACAAAAAAAGTATCCAGATCCATATGTACAATCGATCGCTCCATAAATTATTCATATTTGTACTGAACAAAATTAGGATTTATATTCCCAAAAATATTTATATTTGTCGGGATAAATAATCACAAAAGACGATGTCACTATTTTCAGATAATATCCGGTACCTGCGAACCCGAAAAGGAGTTTCTCAGGAAATTGTAGCTGAAAGCCTTGCTATCACACGGGATCGTATGGCCAAATATGAGGGGGGTAAATCCCAGCCACCCTTTGAAGTCCTGATTGGAATTTCACATTATTATCATGTGAGTATCGATCTTTTGTTAACTGCAGATATTCGAAAAATAGATATTGACGGGCTGATGCAGCTCGAGGATAATCGTATCCTTTTACCAATAACGGTAGACAGGGAAGGGGAGAATACCATAGAGATCATTCCCCATAAGGCCAGGGCCGGTTACCTGAACGGTTACAGCGACCCGGAATTCATTGAAGGCCTGCAGCAGGTCTCCCTGCCGTTCCTGACCAATGGCAAGTTCAGGGCCTTTCCCGTATCGGGGGATTCCATGCCGCCCCACAGGGACGGGTCCTTTATTGTAGGAAGGTACATCGAGAACCTGGGTGAAGTACGGGACGGTAAGACCTATATCCTGCTGACCAAAGAGGACGGTATCGTCTACAAACGCCTGAACAAAAATGGCAGGAACAGCCTGATGCTGGTATCGGACAACAGCTTTTACCAGCCTTATACTATAAAAGCTTCCGATATACTGGAGATCTGGGAATATGCCTGTAGCATTGCCACCAAAGAGGCGGAACCCGAGAATCTCGACCCGCAGAGTATCCGTGAGCTGCTCTACGGTATCCGTGAAGAAGTAAAAGCCCTTAAGGGAGTAAAGCACTAAACAAAGAAGCAACACTATAGTATAAAAAAATATACTATTACAGGAACAGCAACGATTTACTATTAATAAATAACATTAATTTAGCTACTGTTAACCCCAACCCCATGGAACCCATAATCCGTTTCAGGGTCAGAAAGGAACTTGACCCCACTACAGAAAGAAGTATACGTAAGCTTAAGGGAGGCCTTATTGCTCAAGCCTTTACCGATATCATTTATTTTGATACGGAAGAACCCGATTATTACGTGCATTATTTTACCACAACCCCAAACGACAGGGATCGTGCCTGTGAATATATAACCAGCTACAGTCTAAGCAACAGTCTGGAAGAAGTGGTATACCTGTTGTAATTCAGGACAATAGTATTATAGGTTGCGCATCGCTTCTGTAATATCCTCTTTGATGAGTTCCCAATAGTAGCCCCGTAATGATATGGGTTCAAAATCCATATCGGCCAGTGAAAATTCAGTAAAATTGTTCCGGAGTAATGCTTCGTCATGGCTGTAGGGATAGCGCTGCTTATGCAGGGAAATCATCTCTTTGATACTGAAATGCTCCATCAGCTCGTGCAGGTCCCAAAAATCCTTCTTACGCCCGCCACGCTGAATGATATCCATTTTCATGGCTATGATCTCCTGCGGGCCGGCCATACGTACACCCTGCTCTTCCAGAGCCGGTGTTATAAAAGGGTCGGTATAATAGAGATCCAGTTTCACGGTATTATCCCGGTCTGTTCCGATAAGATAGGATTTTCCCATACCCACGGGAAGTCCCGTACCAAAACCTTTATCCAGATAGGGAAAGGCCGATTCCAGAAAAGTCTCAATAGTCTCAAAATCAACCGTACCGTACTCCGCATCGGTAAACAGGTCAATATCCACCGATACGCGGTGTCCCAGTTGCAGGCTCAGGGCAGTACCACCCACCAGACGAAATTCTTTTAACACATCCGCTTCCATAAGTACCTGTAAGGACTCACGAAGTATCTCATTTACCGTATTCCAATACATCATCCTGTCCTGTTCCATTTGATAGGGTGAGTAGCTGTTCCATTTACAGCCGTAACTGCTGACTTATCCCTTAGTACTTCCCTGGCTTTGGCACTGCCGTAAAAACGCAGTATTTCCTTTTTCTCGGAGAGGTTTCCCCTTTCAAATACGCGAAGGATAACCGCCCTGTATTGCGCAGGCCAGTCAATATTATCAATGTTGGTATCCCAGAAAAGACTCTTACGCAGCAACTGCATATCAGGATGGTTACCGGTAGCAGTTTTCCTTTTCTCCTTTTCGATATCATAATAGGTCTGCAACAGGGCCAGTGTCCCTTCCTCAAGTCCGAGTTCCCGGTCAATTTTGAGTGCGGCCGGCAAGGGCAGGCTTCTTTTTCCCTTAATGATCTGATTAAAGGATTGTGGGGCAAGGTCGGCCGATAGGGCAATAGGGCGCTGTGCCAGATCCCTTTTTTTAAGTTCCCTGGCCAGAATGATACCCGGATGGATACCCCGATATTTCTCAAAGCGCTTTTCCATATTACAAATATAAGCAAAAATGCTTATACTTGCAGTAGTGTTAATTGTTAAAGTATTGGTTGTCATGATTATAAAATAAGTTTAACATCTGTTCACTCTTATTTACGGATAATGAGATGCCTAAGGGCAGGATCTTCCGAGAGGCGTTGCATTTCTGAGGAAATAATCTGCTGTATGTCCTGCCTGACCTGATCGTAGTTCCGTTGTACCGTACTGCTGTCAATCCGGCGTACCGGAGCAATTTCCCTGTACGTTTCCTCTTCCCGGCGTAGGGCCTTATGATCGTTGATGATTTCCCCATGAAACGCTTTTAATCCGATCCTGCATTCGGGATCATCGGCTACCATTCCTACAAATTCCCCGGAGCTGAGTGCCGCAATCTTTGAGGCGGGTATGGCCTGCTCCAGCTGGCGAGAACGACTGACGGAGGTATCATTACGGTTAACAGACAGGCTTTGCCTGTCCTGCAGGATCTTCCCAAAACGTTCGGAGAGTTGTTTGGCAGTATCCCCGGTAACCTGCCCGGAGATAATATTCCCGGTAATATTCATAATCACCTCGGCCTGTTCCCGCCCGTAATCCTTACGCAACTGACTGTAATCCTGTATCCCCAGACAGGTGGCGACCCTGTTGCTGCGTGCCGTAGCGATAAGACTGTCCATATTGTTAAGATAGAGGGTAGGAAACTCATCGAAAATCAGGCTGCTTTTCTGCCTTCCCTTCTGATTGACCTGTTTTACCAGTCGTGAGACATATAGGGAAAGTACAGCTCCATAGGTTTGTATCTTCTGCGGGTTATTGCCCATACAGACAATCTTCGGCTCGTCCGGATTATTGATATCCAGTGAAAAATCATTACCCGAGAGCACATAATACAGCTGGGGGGAAGACAGCCTGGCCAAGGCTATCTTAGCGGATGCAATCTGTCCCTCGAGCTGTTCCATCACATCATTAAGATAGGCGTTGACAAAGGGATTGATCAGCACCTCTATTTCCTTTTCGCTGCGCAAAAGCGTAAAAAGACTGTCATAGTCTACCTGCATCAGTTCCATCACATGGGGCAGGGTACAGAATTCCCCGTCCCTGTAACGGCGCAGGTACCATATCACGGCGGTAAGAAAGTTGATGGGTGATTCCACAAAGAAATCCCCCTGTTTTCTGATCCACTCCCTGTTGAGCCCCATAAGGATGGTACGTGCCGATTCTGCGGCATCGGTAATATCGGTCATGGCGGAAGGTTCGAGGGGATTACAACGGTGCGAGCGGCTCAGGTCATCAAAATTGATGGTATAAAACCCGGCCGGAACTGGATACCTATCCTTATTTTTAAGCCAGGCATTATAGGCGATACGGGAAAGATCGTCAAATTTGAAATCATAAACGAACATGGTAAATCCCTTGGCAATATGCTGGGTAATGACATGACGTATCACAAAATAGGATTTACCTGCACCGGGTGTTCCCAGTACCATCAGGCTACGGAACGGATTAATGATATTGATCCAGCTCTTTCTGACCTTGTCCCTAAGGCGGTAGCGGGCCGGAAGGTTTATCGAATATTCGTTTTCCAAGAGCCGTTCCTCCTGCGGGAAGGTCTCATTAAGGCTGTTAAATACATCACCGCCCTCCAGACGGGCATGGATGATACGGGAGAGTTTCATTCCCCCGGAGAGCACCAGAAGAAACCCCGTAAAACTTATCCCGGAGTAGAGCAGGGTAGTGGTAACCCGTCCCAAACCGGTATACAGTATCCAAAAACTGAAAAAATACAGCACTATACCAAGGGTAAAATAACGTAGTGCCAGCGGACGATTCATCTTTTCATCCTTACGTCCCTTAGCCCCCAAAAGGGAAATCAGTAGTAAGCCCATTGCCATCAGTTTGGCCCTGTGAAAGGAATCAAAAAGTCCTGTATCGGCCAGGTTAGCCAGTATACGATCAGTTATTTCATGACATAACCCCCAGCTGGCATACACCCTGTAACACTCATAATAACAATGCAGTAACAGGAGTATCAGTCCCATCAGTCGGGTCATATCCAGTATTTTTCGAAACGCCTGTTCGTTCTCTCCTGTTCCCATACCTGTCACTAACTATTAAACACACTAATAATTCACTCTGACAAACGAAAGTAGGAGTATGGGCACAATCAGGCAATCATAGGAAAACTTCCCCTATGATTGTACAAATCACTAAAAATAAAGTCCGGGATGAACAACAAAAAAAACTCCAGTTCTCACTGAAGTTTTTCATACGTTTGGGATGATGAAGGATTTGGACTTTTAAGTTAAAATCCGGTTCATTGTTATGTTTTCTAATACTTGTTTTTTTGTTGAGCTAAGAGCTTTACTTGAATCTATGCAAAATCATTAATCTGCCCTACATACAAAATTTGATTGTAAAGAACGTCATAAATCTTATTCCAAGGATACAATTAATAATGTAAAAATTTAATTTTCTTAAATTCATTTTGTAAAATAAAAAAGTCCCACCGAAGCAGGACTAAAGATTTTCATCTACGGCATATAGCCTTATTGTGATAAGATTAAAGATTAGAAATTTTAATCATTCCAAATTTAGATCTTTTTTTTAACTTAACAAATAATGATGGTGTTAAAAACTCTGTATTTTATTTCTTACTTTTATTATTTTGATTAAATAAATATTATGGTAAGAATATTAGGATTGGATTTAGGGACTAACTCTATTGGCTGGGCGATAGTAGATAAAGAAGGAACCGATTTTTCCCTTGTGGATAAAGGAGTAAGAATATTTTCTGAAGGAGTAAAGTCTGAAAAAGGAATTGAAAGTTCTAAAGCAGCAGAACGAACTGCTTACAGGAGTGCCAGAAAAATTAAATTCAGAAGAAAGCTACGAAAATTTGAAACCTTAAAAGTACTTTCTAAAAATGGTATGTGTCCCCTATCAGTTGAGGAGGTAGAAGCCTGGCGTAAATCTAATTTTAAATCATATCCATTAAATCCGGAGTTTTTAAAATGGTTGAGTACCGATGATAATCATAATATTAATCCTTATGCTTTTAGAGATAGAGCTAGTAAACAAAAAGTTTCGCCTTATGAGTTGGGTAGAGCGTTATATCATATTGCTCAACGAAGAGGTTTTTTAAGTAACCGTTTAGACCAATCAGCTGACGGAATTATTGAACAACATGCACCAAATATTGAAAATAGAATTGAAGATGCTCAAACTACTGCCGATTTATTAATTGAGATTAAAGATTATTTTGAAGTATTAGATATTCTTGAAAAAAACTCTAAAGATTTAGACGAAGGAGAAAAGAAATTAAAATCACTATTTAATGCTCTTGAAAAGATTATTAGATCTAACGATTTTGAAAATGCTAAAATAGAATTAATTGGCAGGCTTAACAGAAAAGAAGATAAAGGAGCTGTAAAGCAAGAAATCGGGGATATTTCGCAAGCAATAAAAGATGGAGGTTTTACTACTTTAGGTCAATATTTTTGTAGCTTATATAACAAAAATAGGATTCGAAATCATTATACTGCGCGTGAAGAACATTATGTAAAGGAGTTTGAAATTATATGCAGCATCCAAGGGATACAGGGCATAGATGAAAATGAAAAATTAATTGAAAAACGTTACTCTGGTTTAGTAAAAGAATTGTATAGGGCAATATTTTTCCAACGCCCTTTAAAATCGCAAAAAGAACTAATAGGTAAATGTTCTTTAGAGAAAAGTAAAACACGCTGTGCTATTTCGCATCCTGATTTTGAGGAATACAGAATGTGGACTTATATAAACACGATTAAAATTAAAACACCTGAAGATGAGGATTTACGTTTTTTAACTTCGGAAGAAAAGCAAAAATTAATTCCTAAATTTTTAAGAAAAAAAGATCATTTTAATTTTGATGATTTAGCGAAGGAGCTAATGTTAAAGGGTGCTTCCTTTGATTTTTATAAATCACCATCTGTTAAATATGCAAATTATCTATTTAATTACAAAGCAAAAGATACAGTTTCAGGCTGTGTTGTTTCAGCTTCGCTAAAAAATATTTTTGGAGAAGATTGGAAGGTTAGAAGCTGGGCTTATCAAACTCAGAATAATAAAGGTGAAAAAGTTTCCCGAAATGTAGATTACAAAGATATTTGGCATTTACTTTCTGTTTCCACATCGGATGTCTATTTAGAAGAGTATGCGAAGGATAAACTTGGTTTAGATGAAAAACGTGCTAAGTTGTTTAGTAAAATAAGACTGAAAAAAGATTTTTCCAGTTTAAGTTTAAATGCCATTAATAAAATACTTCCGTATTTAAAACAAGGCTTGTTGTATTCTCATGCTGTTTTTATGGCTAATATTGAGAATATTGTAGATGAAAATATTTGGAGTAATCCTACAGAACGTATGTTTATTCAAAATGAAATTGCGAAGCTTATTGATACTAATACTTTCGAAAATAGTAAACTGGTAGTTGTAAATGAATTGATTAAAGGTTGTAAAGTTAGCAACTGTTATTATTCTAAGGAAGCTGAATCGATTTACAGGGAAGATTTAAAAAAGAAAGTAATTTCAACTTTTAAAAATAGTGATAGCCAGGAATCAATTGTAAACGAACTATTCCCCATTTTTATTGAGCAACTAAAGAAATACGAATACATCGAAATTAAACGTTTAGACGAGAAAGTAATTGAGTTTTTAAAGGGTAAAAATAAAGATGGAGAAATCTATTGCAGTAATCAAAACAGGTTAAAAAAGCTTTATCATCCCTCAGATATAGAGGTTTTTAAAAAGAAGATTATTAAGGATGAATTTAACAACGAAATCATTGTATTAGGTAGTCCGTTGATTTCATCAATTAAAAACCCTATGGCAATGCGTGCCTTGCATCAATTGCGAAAAGTTTTAAATGCCTTAATAATAGAAGGATTAGTCGATACAAAAACTAAAATCCATATTGAATTAGCTCGTGAATTGAATGATGCTAATAAGCGTAAAGCTATCCAGGATTTTCAGAATGAGAACAAAACGAAAAGAGATGATTTCAGAAAGGAAATTAAAGACCTGTATTTTGCGGAATGTAAAAAGGAAATTGAACCAACCGAAGATGATTTATTACGGTATCAATTATGGATTGAACAGGATAAAAAAGAAATTTATGAAGAAGGAAGAAACATCAGTATTTGTGACATTATTGGCGAAAACCCTAAATACGATATTGAACATACGATACCAAGAAGTATTTCACAGGACAATTCATTGATGAATAAAACCCTTTGTAGCCAGCGATTTAACAGGGATGTAAAGAAAAACAAAATGCCTGTTGAGCTATCTAACCACGAAGATGTTTTATTACGAATTGATCATTGGCGTAAAGAAGCGGAAAAATTAACATGGGAAATAGAGCAAATCGTAAAATCAACCAAAGCCGCAACTACTAAAGAAGCCAAAGATAAAAAAATACGAAGAAGACATTACCTAACATTAAAACGGGACTATTTGAAAGGAAAGTATGAGCGATTTATTTGGACTGAACCAAAGGTAGGTTTTAAAAACAGTCAAATTCCGGATACGGGAATTATAACGAAATATTCCCGTGCATATTTGAACTCTTATTTTACTAGGGTAGAAAGTGTAAAAGGTGGTATGGTCGCTGAATTTAGAAAAATTTGGGGATTACAGCCGTCTTACATTAAAGACAATAAAAAATATTATGAATCTAAAGACCGAAGTAAACATACACATCATGCTATAGATGCAATTACCATTGCCTGTATGACCAAAGACAAATATGATGTGTTGGCGAGTGCCTGGAGTTTAGAAGATGACACGGAAAAAGAAAATTACAAAGCTGTAAAGGAGTTGTTAGAAAAATCCAAACCCTGGAAAACTTTTACTGAAGATTTAAAAAAGTTGGAAGAAGAAATACTAGTATCACATCATATACCAAATGTTGTTAAAAAGCAGTCTAAGAAAATAATTAGAGTTAAAGGAAAAAAACAATACGTAGCCGAAACTGAGAAAGATTTTAAAGGAAAAACTATTCTAAAAAAAGACGTTAATGGTAATATAATTTACAAGGTTGATAAACAAGATAATCGTATTCCAAGATTTCAGCGAGGCGATACTGTTCGCGGATCTCTACATCAGGATAGTATTTATGGAGCAATTAAAAACCCTCTGAATCAAGAAGAAATTAAGTATGTTATTCGTAAAGACTTAGAAAGTATCAAAGCATCTGATGTTGAAAATATAGTTGATGAAGTAATAAAAGAAAAAGTTAAAGAAGCAATAAGAAATAAGGTTCTACTTATTTCATCTAATGCCCAACAAAAAAATAAAATAGCTGAGAACCAAAAAGTTTGGATGAATCAAGAAAAAGGAATAGCTATTAACAAAGTGCGACTATATGCTAATTCGGTTAAAAATCCACTAGAAATCAAAGAACATAGTCTATTATCAATATCAAAACATAGACATAAGCAAAAGATTTATGCCCAAAATGATGAGAATTTTGCAATAGCAATTTATGAGAATATTGATAAAAAAGGTAAAACAAAAAGGTCTTATGAAATGATCAATAATATTGATGCCGGCTCATATTTTAAATTAAGTAATGATAATAAAAACACTTATGATATTGTCACGAATCCACATGACAAAACCGGATTACCTCTAAAATATATTCTGAAAAAAGGTATGATGGTTTTGTTTTATAAAGATAGTCCTCAAGAAATTTTAGAACTTCCTACTGAAGATTTGTGCAATCGACTGTATAAGTTGTCAAAATTTGATGCACAAGGTAGACTAACTTTTAGAACTCATTTTGAAGCGAGGCAAGCTAGCGACTTAAAAGAAATCTATAACATTGATTTTGAAAATCCATTTGAGCAAATTAGATTACAAGTTAGTAAATTAAATATGTTAGTTGAAGGATATGAGTTTACATTGACCCCTTTTGGAAAAATAAATTTTCTTTAATTAGATGTTTTTGATGTACAACTTTTCATCTAGACATCTAACTGGAATGCGGTTTTGCTAAGCAGAAATCTTATAAAGATTAGAAAGCACGATATTCAAGCGGCAAAACAACTGACCAACCTAGTAGTTGTGGTTTGATTAAAGATTAGAAAGCACGATATTTATTTCATTAGCCGGCGCCATTGTATCTAGTTGTGGTTTGATTAAAGATTAGAAAGCACGATATTAAAATGTAAATGCAACGCAGTTTGCACAGGGTTGTGGTTTGATTAAAGATTAGAAAGCACGATATTGAACCAAATGAATTTCACAAATACGCAAAAGTTGTGGTTTGATTAAAGATTAGAAAGCACGATATTTACCTATGCCATCAATGTTAAGAAGTACCAGTTGTGGTTTGATTAAAGATTAGAAAGCACGATATTGTCGCAATCAGAACCTGTAATACTAGAAGTGTTGTGGTTTGATTAAAGATTAGAAAGCACGATATTCTTTCAAAAACTATGGCTGTATGATACAGGGTTGTGGTTTGATTAAAGATTAGAAAGCACGATATTCTGACCTTACAACTCCAGCAGGTCTATAAGGTTGTGGTTTGATTAAAGATTAGAAAGCACGATATTTTATGTGATACGCATCACAATAGTAAATCGGTTGTGGTTTGATTAAAGATTAGAAAGCACGATATTTTTCTTTCGGTGTGAGGCAGTATAATACTGGTTGTGGTTTGATTAAAGATTAGAAAGCACGATATTAAAAAGGCCTTATCTAAAAACTGGTATGTGGTTGTGGTTTGATTAAAGATTAGAAAGCACGATATTAAATTTCATTTGATTTTGTACCTCAGATATGTTGTGGTTTGATTAAAGATTAGAAAGCATGATATTATAGCCTTGCTTCGATGTCGGACTTCCCAGTTGTGGTTTGATTAAAGATTAGAAAGCACGATATTTTGATTACATTGCTGATAATTCATGCCCATGTTGTGGTTTGATTAAAGATTAGAAAGCACGATATTAATTTACCGCATGGCATAAAAGGATATGGGGTTGTGGTTTGATTAAAGATTAGAAAGCACGATATTTCCAAATAGTTTTTCTGTTGCCGGCCCTTAGTTGTGGTTTGATTAAAGATTAGAAAGCACGATATTTCATAGTCTCCACAAAAATCATTTGCAGGAGTTGTGGTTTGATTAAAGATTAGAAAGCACGATATTTGACGCCATAGTCCTTGTTGTTGAAGGAGAGTTGTGGTTTGATTAAAGATTAGAAAGCACGATATTCCTTGTAGCTTTGTCGCTTGCCGACAATATGTTGTGGTTTGATTAAAGATTAGAAAGCACGATATTCCAACAGGTATAGCTGCAAACAATATTCAGTTGTGGTTTGATTAAAGATTAGAAAGCACGATATTCTGCTGTAACTGCAGGTTTTGCCCCAGGTTGTTGTGGTTTGATTAAAGATTAGAAAGCACGATATTTTCTTCACGCAGCAAGGGCAAACGATGCAGTTGTGGTTTGATTAAAGATTAGAAAGCACGATATTAGTCGCCTTGTTGTCTGTTGATATACAATAATATACAATGCTATTTCGTGATAAAAAATGTTCCTTTTTTGGTAGATTAACCCAAGATTGGAGCATTTTTTGTTTTCTAAATATATTATATTATAGCGGTTGTTAGCATTGCTAAGCATAAGAGTTGATTAAAAAAGTTCCAATTGTGTTGGTTGGGGTTCTTTAGGCACTTCTGACTTACCCCAAAAATTCAGGATATTCCCGAACTGTTTATCTGTTATTCGTAGTACACTTACTTTTCCCAATGGAGGTAATAGTTTGTGAATTCTTTTTTCGTGTACATCAGCACTTTCACTACTGGCACAGTGACGCACATAGACGGAGTATTGCATCATAGAAAAACCATCTTTTAAAAGGCTATTTCTGAATCCGGATGCATTTTTTCGGTCTTTTTTAGTGTCTGTTGGTAAATCAAAAAATACAAATAACCACATAATTCTGTATCCATTTAGTTCCATAATTTAGGATATTTTATTTTTTTCCTGTCCCCAGTATAGCATTGCTGTAAAGAGCTAGCAGTTTTTTGTAATGCCACCATCAATGGACTTTTTTCTTCTTTAAAATAAACTGTACGAGTAAGGATTTGTAAGATCTCTGCTTTAATAGATGTATTTAGTTCCTGTTCTTCAAAGTTTTGCATAAGCTGATATATTTTTTCATCAACTATAGGTCGAAAGGGTTCCATTATATCGTCAGCCAAAGCAAAAGCATTGTATTTGCTTTTATGGTGAATACCCAGTGTATTCAATAAACCACTACCTGATAATGCTCTAGCTGTAGCAGCTCTTAGGATTGCATAACCATAATTTAAAAAATTATTTGGATAGTCTCCAAACCGTTCCCGTTTAAACTTTATTTCAAAAAAAGATTTCCAATATTGATTTGCCGCAACGCCCTCCATATTACTAGTGTCACCACTTAGAACTTTTGAGGCTAGAAATGGAAATGAATTTTTAGCACCAGTAATTCTTTCTAATAAAATTCCTTGATTATTTATTTTTTCCACAATTGTTTGTTGCCATAATTGCTTTTTAAGTGGTATACTTGCGTCAATTTGATTTTTGAAAATTTCTTGTTGAATATGGTGACTATTGAGATTTAGAAACATGCCATTTGGCAAATGATTGTTAGCGCAAATGATGACCGAAGTATTATTTTCTATCAATAAGTTCATCGCAGGAATACTTAAAAAGGTTTCAGTATTGTCAATGACAAGAAAACCAATATCCTCAATAGGAACAGTACTTTCTCTAATTTCTGATTTTAAAACTAGCTGTAAATTCTTTGTAGTAATAATCGTTTTGTTCTCAACTAATAGCGTTCTTTTTATCATAAGCGAATTAATTTAATATAAAGGTATTTTAAGTTTATTTAATAAAAATAAACATTATATCTATTCAATGTATTGATTATTAGTGTGATAAATATAATCTATAGATGTATTTATGTTTATAACTGAGCGAGATTCCCTTTTCATTATCTTCTCTTTAAATGTTTCTTTTTCCTCTTGAACTCTTTCGATACATAATCAAAATTATCCTCCACTTTCATCAACACACCCAAAAAACCAGTTAGTTCCTTTAATCCAATAGATGTGATATGCTCTCGTAGAATGTCACCTAATTCTTTTTGTGAGTAATCAATTTCTCTTACAATATTTTCCTGATTCAATATGCACCTATCCTGTAACCCCTTAGTGCTATACTCTTTCCCAATACTACTCCCATTAAAGACACTTTTTGTCTTGTGGTCAATAAATGTTATCCCATATATTAAACCTTCAGTATTCTGACGCAGGACTGTATCAACTCCTTCCTTTTGTAAATGTTTTACAAGCTGAGGAAGGATAATAATATTGCCATTTAGAAATGCTGAGTTAATCAAAGTTTTGATTCGGGACTTGTTCGGGTGTCTCTTAATCTCATTAACTGAAAATTTCGTCTCCAAGTTCTTCAGTGTCGGCCTGTCGTGAAACCTGCTGGCCTTTATGGGAACACCCACACGATTTCCTTTTTCATCGAGTGTATGGTATAATAATCCGTTATGTTTCGCAACCCTTGAATTTTCTGTTCCTTTATCCGCTTCAATATTGTAAAGTTTCAGCACAGCATTCAGTTCCGGCAGGCTGGTGTACTTGTAGTTGTTCACTACAAAATTCAGAACGTTCTCAATTGCTTTTTTGGTTTCAACTTTACCATACTGGACTCTTGCCGAAACTGGTTCCGGTTTGTATTCCTTTTTCTTTTGATTCTCCGCTTTTACAAGATTGAAAGCCTGCTCAATCTCCTTACGTGCCGGTTCCGATTTGTCCTTGCCAATATTGTGCATGGCAATCCGCTTTCCATCTTCCTGTACATTGATAGAAATTATATGAATATGCGGATGCCCTGCATCATGATGTTGGTAGATTAGGTAGGGCTGCTTTCCAAAGCCAATTTTATCCATATACCTCTCTGCTATATCCAATAGTTTTTCTTTTGGCAGGCTTACTTCACTCGGGTCGAAATTCAGGGAGATATGTATAGTATTGCGCTTCACATTTTCATTCAGCTTGCACTGCTTTTCAAGGCGGTTAAGTTTCATCGCATAAGTTAGCCTGTCGCCATCCACAGGATAATTCCACTGTCCAATACATTCAGCTTTGCCTTCCTTGATTTTGTTCTCATTGTAGTTCAGCATCGCCCTGATGGAATGGCCAGTCTTCATTATTGCAACCATTTTTCAGCCAGTTTTTGGAGTTGCTCTTTAACCTCTTCAATCTTGGAAAACAAAGTTTTCCTCTGGTTCTCAAAAAGTAAAAGCAATCCCTTTATTTCGGCGGCTTGTGAAGTCGCATTTACTCTTCTTACCAGCTGGTTAAAGTTACTGCCGATAGCATTCAGCTCTCGGTTCAGATAGCTCATTTGTACAATCGCTTCATCGGTTGAAGTATCTCTTGTGATTGTAGTAATCGGTTTGCTGAAAAGGCAATGCCTTACATACTCGCTTACACTGCGGCAGGTAGTGTTCTTCCAGCGGCTTTCAAGTGTGGTAAATTCCTTTTCGGTAAGGCGCACATAAATACGCCTCTTACGGTTGTTGTTTTCAGTCTCCATAATATCATCTTCATTGGTTCAACAGTTTTAAGACATAATATAATCCCCCGCCCCCGAGTTCCGAGGAATGGGCGGCAAGATGCCGTTGTCCGACAACGGGACATCTTGCCATTGCCGCAGACAAGGCAATCGAATATTATATTTCTGTAATAGGTTTTTATTCATCTTCAATGTGTTATACAGATTATAATAAGATTACAATGTCAATCGGAGGTGTAGGAGGAGAAGAACTTCCCGACTACTTTTCCGTTACTACCGTTACTAAATCCTGATGCTGAGCAGAAGGTTTTGGAACCGTAAATTTTAGACAGGTTTGATGGTGTTTTGTTGTGATCTGCTAAGATAATCCCTCTTATAGCCCAATTCCTATCCTAGGTAAATATTGATTAAGCTAAATAGCTAAAAGAGATTTAGTTTTGTCATGACTATAAGTAATAATTAAAACTGATTGCGTATGCTGACAACAAATGAAGTAGCCCAGGTGTTTGAAACTATTTTAAGCAGCCCGGGGATGAATGATGCGGTACGTATTGATATGCGTATTTCGAGAAAAAATGTCTTGTTGCTGACCCATGTTATCGAACAGCGGCTGATAAGTAAAGGTGAGACAAAAGATGTATTGCTGGCTTCGGTTTCTAATGATACCAGAGACGAACTGAAAGGTATTCTGGTCGATTTTTTGGAGAAAGCCGGACTTGTGGAACTAAGCGAAAAACTTCAGCAATTTTCACAATTGCCCCAAAAGCAATGATAATAAGTCAAGGATGCCTATAATGGCATCCTTTTTTTGTACAATTGTTTTCCACATGTAAAAGCTCGTTTTTATAATCTGTTGTAAGTGGGTAAGACTGTAATTTGGTTGCTATAAAAAACACCTGCCTTATGCGCTTTACAGATCTACTTAGTAAATATATTTTCTCTGTCATCAGTTATTTTTATATTCTTTTATTTAGTTACGCAGCAGTTAGTAAGCTTTTGGACTTTGAGAATTTCCGGATACAACTGGGACAGTCACCACTTGTTAGTGCTCACGCCGGAGTGCTTTCATTTGCAGTGCCAATTGCCGAGTTGCTGATTGCAGGAGGTCTAATTTTTAAGCATACACGTTTCATATCCTTTTTGATGGGCTACCTGCTCATGGTGATGTTCAGTTCTTATATCTATTTCATATTACATTACAGTTCTTTCGTACCCTGTTCCTGCGGAGGCATTCTTGAGAAAATGGGGTGGCAGGAACATCTGGCTTTCAATATTATTGTTACGCTGTTAGGAGGTATTGCCATAGTTACAGAAAGATACAGAAGAGTATCAGGTTTAAAAAATGTGAAATGGGGAATCTTACTATTGGTTTTAATTGTTCTGACTGCTTTTGGAATATTATCGGTAGGAATATTGTTCAGAAGTTCAGAATCACTGATTCACAAGCGAAATCCTTTTGTGCGCCAATTCATACCTTTTAGTGCCCATGAGCAAAACCGTGCTACACTTGACTTTAATTCCTATTATCTGGCAGGGGCAGACAGTCTGACAGTATACCTGGGAAACTATACAGCACCCCGCTACGTAACGGCATTAGACACTTCGCTGATTATAAGTACCTCCTTTCTAATAGATATACCGAAGGAGATATCCTTTCACCGATCTGCAAAACTCTCTGTTGTTCCTCCACAATTCTTTCTCATAGACGGGCATGAGCCAATAGTTTTACGAGGGCGTACTGCGAAATGGAAAATAGTGGAAAAGTACAGTCCCGATGTATTCTTTTCGAAGAGTGCTGTTTTGGATTCCGTACACCTGATGATCAGAACAAGAAATGAAGCAAATGGTGAAAGCGTATTGGCTAAATTGTCCCTGGAAGATAATGCTGTTACCTATTATCCTCATATACTGGAGCGACAGCTGGATGGTGTGTTTGATACTGACGGGGATCTTTTATATCAATCTGACTCAGGCACCCTTTTTTACCTTTACAGATACCGTAATCAATTTATAACAACTACTTCCGAAGTCACGACCAACAGGCATCATACGATAGATACCAATACCAGAGCCAAACTCACGTTTGCTACACTGGAAGAAAAGGGGCAGAAAAAGTTTGCCGTCCCTCCGCTAATTGTCAATAAATCTGTTGCCCTTTATAAAAATCTTGTTTTTGTGCTTTCCATGCAGCGAGGTCGTTTTCAATCACTTAAAATGTGGCGCGCGACCAGCACTATCGATGTTTATGACCGTGATACAGGGGTATACTATTCCAGTTTCTACTTATATCATATCGATCATACGTCCATTCGGGACTTTATGGTTAGGGAAGACAGGCTTTATGCTATTGCAGGATCCGCACTTGTGTCCTATAAACTGGAAGAGGCTATCACTAAACATTATCATTGACTACTTAAAATACTACAGTGCTGTATCAGGGAAAGCCGAAAACCTGAAATAGAGTAGGCCTTAACTTATAAATTTTAATATTATGAAAAAATTTGTAATGCCTCTGGCTACCTTTGCGTTAGCAATCGGAGGTGCTTTTCTGACCACATCAATGGGTAAAGCTCCTGAAAATATTAGTGTTGTTCAGGGATACATCCATACGGGTAATCCATTGCAGCCGTGTGAGCTTTCCATTGAATGTGAGACCACATCAGGAGACTTCTGTACTGTAGGTGCAGATAATACCCGAGTGTGGGGAATGGATGGGAATCAATGTCCTGTAGAGCTCTTTAAAATTCAGTAACGTCACTGTCTTATGTATTGGAAGCGCAGCCTCATCTCGGGGTTGCGCTATTTTTGAGGTACCTATCAAACCACTCCAGTATTCTCAAGGTCAGGTCTTTTCGGTTTTCATGTTTAAAGAGCGCATGACCTTCCCCCGGGTAGAGGAGGAGTGTATGGGGTTTCCCCAACCTTCGCAAAGCCAAATAAAATTCTACACTTTGCTGCCAATGCACCTGATAATCGTTATCTCCAGACCAGGATAAGAGAGGTGTGGTAAGTGCCTGAGCTGAGAATACAGGAGAATTAGCAATGTACCCCGTGATGTTCTGAAAGAGTCCTTGATCCATTCTCATCTGGTGATGTTCATAACGCCAGTAGTCCGGCACTTTATAATTGCCTATGGTTAGATATCCTCTTATAAAATCATTAATGGCCGAACCGGAAACTGCTGCCGCAAAGCGATTGGAGTGTGTTATGATATAATTGGTTTCATACCCCCCAAAGGAATGACCGATCAGACCTATAGAGCTCGTGTCGACTTTGGCAGTAGTTATTGCCTTATCTATTGCGGCCATCACACATTCCAATGCCGAAGGTCCAGGAGTACCGAGGGTATAACTAATATCAGGAAGCAGAACCAAATATCCGCTTGTGGTCAGCATGGTTATATTAAATCCACAGGCATCCAAAAGGGAAGGGTTTACATACTGCCGAAACCGATGAGACTGTTTTTCATAAATATGTACTACCATAGGATATTTTCGGTCAGGGTTATACCCGGCCGGATAATATAAGGCTCCCGATAATCGCTGATTCCCAACTGTGTATTCAATACGTTCGGAATGACCCCAAAGGTACTCGTGATGTTGCCTGTTAGTCTGTATCAGAGGCACAGGTTTCTTTTCCTGTCGTTTCAGCATGATTTCAGGAGGATAATTATAGTCTTCCCGCTGAAAGGCGATGGTCTTCCCGTTTTGTGATACCAGAAAGTCATGATAGTGAAATGACCCACTAGTGAGTTTCCTGTATTTTCCTTTATGGATTTCACCGAAGCCGGATTCGTTTCCAGTAGATGTGCTGATTGCTACATAGAAGGAAAGGTCATTACTTATTTCTCCTGTTGTTATTCCATCTGCATTGCCTTTTTTTCCGGTGACGGTAGCCGATTTAATGATTGTATAATGTACATTATTACTCGGGGGAGTAAGCCTTTCTAGGGATTTGCCGTGCAGGTCTGCTAACCAGATACCATCAGAAGTCGTCAGTACTATCTTATCATCGTTGATTACTTTATAGGGACTGTCATAAGGAAAGGCTTCTTCCTGCATATCATTGTTAGCCGCTGTCTGTAATCTTCCCTTAGTGATATTATAATGTTTGCTGTTAACGGGATCATAACTCCACCAGTCCCCATCACTGAAATAAAGAAAATAAGATGTTTTAGGCATTGCCATCAACTTCAGGGATGAACCTGAATGTTTTTTCAGTAACAGCTCTTTTTTTCCTGATGCCAGGTTCATGATAAAATAATCTGCCGGAGGCTGTAAGCGGGTCTGCGGTTCATAGGTTTTTGCGTTGAACAGTATTGCAAAATGACCGTCGCCGCTACAAAAATATTCAGGCAGTATGGAATCGGTCAGTTGAAGAACTTTATCGGAATTTGGATACCATATACATACCCTTTCCGGCGATTTGCGATAAGTATCACTGTTTTCCTTAGGATAGACCCATTTATCGGAAGTTTTCCATACCTGTACCGATGGCTGCGAAGCTTTTTTTTCCTTTAGTTCAGGCCTTTGTACCTTAAAGGCTATCGCTTTATCATCAGTGATTGAAACCGGTCCGTAAGCGAGTTGATATCCTTGTGGAAACCCGAAATATGATTCTGGTTTCAGGGTATGTCTTTTGTCCGATTTTATACTGTAGCAACAGAGGGTATGATTAGAGGAGCCTTCGTCTTTTTTCATATAAACAAAGGTTTCCGACTGGTCATCCCAGCTCATGGGAAGGAGCTCATCGCTGACATTTTCTTCATTAAGGACAATACTGTAATTATCAAGTCTTATGATTGCAAGAGTGTTTTTATGTTGTTCCTTAGCCGTTACAGCAATATATTCACCGGAAGGGGCGGTTAGCATTCCCGTCACTTTCTTTTGGTATCTTACAGTATTATTACTATCGATAACCAAAAGCTCCTTTTCTCCGGGAGAAATACTCTGTATTATTATCAAATTCCCCTCAGCGGTGAAACCATGCTGTATTATATTCTCATAGGTATATTTCGCTTCACTTTTCAGGTTGATTTTTGTTAGAATCCTGTTACGGTTCAGTGCCGTGAAAGTTGAATTATCTGAAAATTCTCCTGTAACGGCACCCGGAAGAGAGAACTTTTTTCCGTCTCTGACGGATTGTACAAAAAGTGTATCTTCTCCCGTTTCGTAAAATAGGGTATAGGCCATCCATTTTCCATCACTGGAGAGAGCTGTAAGGGAAGGTTTACTCCACCTGGCGTATGCTTCCCTGGTAAGTATTTTTCTTTGCGGTAGCACCTGCCCTGAAAGGGAGCAGGTAACAAGCAACAGGACAGATTTCAATAAACCCTTTCTTAGTATGTTTCTTATGATATTACAGTATTTCATCAGTAACCCGGATTTTGCGGCAACAGATTTGGATTGGCTAGTAATTCTGCTTCCGGTAACGGAAACAGACTATCGGTGCTATTCCAGCCCGGTTTTACACCGATAAGCTCCATATCAAGAATTCCGTATCGTTTTAAATCAAAAAAGCGCTGTCCCATTTCGGTAAAGAGCTCCACGCGTCGTTCTGCCAGTATGGCCTCTAACAGCGTTTCTACAGTTGTAGCTGTGCTCCCGGTCAGCCCGGCCCTCTCACGTACTTTGTTCAGGTCATCTGCCGCTCCGATCAAATCGCCCTGACGTACCCTCGCTTCTGCCCGTATCAGATACTGTTCGGCAAGTCGGAACATTATGGAATATTCCATGGAAGTAGCAGTTGTTGTCTTTTGTTGGTACTTATTGGGACGGTACCATACCTGGTTGTCACCGGTAACCTCAGTTACCCAATATTCCCGGCGAAGGTCGCCTTGCTCAAAAGCCCCTACAAATGCATTGCTTAGTGCCGTGAAGGGAGGTGGGGCTGTCTCAAAAATAAAGGTTGCTCCCTCATTTGTGTTCTTTCCGGCTGTAGCCGAAGCCAATTGCCATATGGTAGACGATGATTCCTTAAGGAAGACCTGATCCAATTGTGTCTCCCAAATCAGGTTTTGATTTCCAATTACAGCTGAGGCCATATCTGAAGCCTCTGCCCAAAGTCCTGAATAGAGGTATACCCTAGCCAAAAGTGCCTTGGCTACCACCTGATTTGGTATTACCTTTAAAGGGGTACTAAACTGTTGCGGCAGTAGCTCGATTGCCTGCAGCAGATCATTCACGAGTAAAGAATACAGATCATTTACTTCCGTTTTGGTAATGGTAGTGTTAATCTTGTAATCGGTTGAGGTGACATACGGTATAGCACCGTACAGATTGGCAAGATAGAAGTGCATCAGGGAACGTACTAAGAGTGCTTCACCGGTAAGCCTGTCCCTATCCTGTTGCGGAAGTGATTGTGATGTAGCCACACCTTCTATCACCGCGTTACAGGAGTAGATAATATTATAGGTACTGTTCCAGAGGCTGGACATATCCCGTGTGGTGGGTAAAAGTGCATTATTATAGAAGGGTATTGTAGAGGCAGATGCGGAACCATAAAAATCGAGCTCGTCGGCGTAATGACCCAATTGGTTGGACATCCCCGCCGGAAGACCTGTAAGTAATCCGCCATCGCGAAGTTTGCTGTATATTCCGGCCATCACCGCATTGGCTGTAGTCGTATTTTCGTATACCGATTCTCCCGCTAGCTGTGAGGCGGGAAGTTCCACTTCGTTAAAATCGGAACAGCTATTACAGGAAACCGTACCACAAGTCACAATAAGTATTATGCCCAGTTTCCTGAAAAGATCTTGAATAGTTTTATTATTAGTTATCGTTTTCATAAGTGTAGTTTAAAAAGTTAACTGAATACCCGTAGTTATCATCTTAAGTGGAGGAAGATATCCGGTAGCCGTAAATTCGGGATCGGCACCATCATATGAAGTAATGGTCAGCAGGTTTTGTGCTTCCACAAACAGTCGGCATTTCCACTGTTGTGTCCAGGCTTGGGGCAGGGCATAGGAAACCGACAGGTTTTTCAGCCTGATGTAGGAGGCATCACTTACAGCAGCACTACTCTGCGTATAACGACTGAAAGCGTTGAGCACATCTGCACGGGTACCGCTACTATATTGCTGGAAGGAGCTGATATCTCCCGGTTGTTGCCATCTATCTAATGCTGCTACCGGCTGGTTAACCATAGCTCCGGGCATCCCCAGCATGTAGTTGGGATTCCAGTTGTCCTGTTTTACAAACTGAAAAAGGAAATCAAGGGTAATGCCTTTGTAGCTAAACGTGTTTTGAATTCCGCCATAGTATTGGGGATTGAAATCGGCAATGTATTTCTTATCGTTGGGGGAAGATATCACCCCATCACCATCTACATCCCTAAACTGATAGGTACCGGTTTCGGGATCCAGTCCAGTATATTCATATAGCATTACAATATTAAGTGGCTTACCGATAGCATATTGCTGACTGTAGGTGGAGCTTTCCAGTCCCGGAAAAGCAATTAGCTTGTTTTTGGCAAAGGAAATATTAGCGGCGGTAATCCATGAAAAAGCACCATTATCAATATTTATGGTCCTAAGGGTAAGTTCGGTACCCTGATTCTGTACAGTAGCTCCAAGATTGGCCTGTATGGAGGTAAAGCCTGTAGTACCCGGCAGGGGAATCCCTACCAATTGGTTGGACGATCGGTTACGGTACCATGACGCTGTCAGGAAAACCCTGTCTTTAAGGAAGCCCGTTTCCAATGCCACTTCCAGTTTTTTGTTGGTTTCCCAACCGAAATCGGGATTAAACAGCCTTGAGGGTTGCAAACCTATCGTACCGTTGTAATTGATACCCGTTGAGGTATAAGTATTCAGGTACTGGTAGTCCCCAATCTGGTCATTACCGCTTGTACCATAGCTGCCACGAAGCTTACCGAAACTCAGTATAGTGCTCTCTGTAAATAACTTTTCACGGGAAAAGAGCCATGCCATCCCTACAGCCCCGAAATTAGCAAAACGCCTTGACGGTCCGAAGCGGCTCGAACCGTCACGCCTTCCGGTAAGGTTCATGATATACTTTCCTTTCCAGTTGAGATTTACCCTTGCAAAACCTGCCTGATAGCGGTATACAGTACGATCGTTGTTCAGTATGTTTTTTGTTGTTGCGGCAGATAGGTTATAAATCAAAGCATTACTTGTAAACCCGGTGCCCGACTGTACCAGTTGGGTATTGGTAAGTTCCTGAAAGGTAGTTCCCACTAATGCCTTTAGCTGCAGGTCTCTCAACTGCCCTTCCCAGGAAAGCTGTGGTTCGGCAATCCATGAACGGCGTGCGGTATTGCTCACATAAATGGAGGAATATTCGGGACCTGCACCATAGGCCGGGTTATAGATGGTAGAGGGCGAGGTAGTACTCTCGCTGTAATTCAGGTCGGTAAAACCAAGGTTGGAACGAAAGGCAAGCCCTTTCCAAATCTTCCATGTAAGTACTGCATTAGTGGTAAGGTCACCGCTATTACTGGTGTATTTTCCTTCCAGCATACGCAGGGGATTGTCCCATGTACTGTTTTCCCAATTGAGCGAACCGTCGGGATTATAGAGGGCCGGAGCATTAGGTGCCAGTCGCAAGGCATCAAAGGTAAGGTCGGTGCCGGGCTGATTGTTGTCCTGTAGGCTATACCCTCCGGTAAAACTGAGGGAAAACCTATTATCGGGCGAATTATGGTTTACAGCAAAGCGCATCCCTTTTCGTCGGTATTCAAAATCACCGGGGTATACCGTACTTTCGGTGCGGTAATTAGCCGAGAGCAGGAAGCGTGTCTGTTCAGAACCTCCCGAGGCCGACAGGCTTACCTGTGTAATGCCTGCCGTACCGCCCAATAGTTCCTTTTGCCAGTCGGTATTGCGTGACTGATCCCATGTGCCGTTAATATCGTAGGCATTGGCAGGATACTGGGTAATACCATCGTTAGCAAAAGCCTCGGTACGCATTTCAAGGTATTGCGGGGTGTTCATCAAATCCATAAAGCGGGTTACACTGCCAAAACCACTGGAGAGACTTCCCGAATAGGTTACCTTACCCGCCTTGCCTTTTTTGGTAGTAATCAATACCACACCGTTGGCACCACGCGAACCGTATATGGCTGTGGCATCGGCATCCTTAAGAACCTCGATACTTTCGATTTCCTGAGGGTTGAGGTTGCTAAGCGGATTAGCATCGCCCGGGATAATGTTTGAGGTAAGGGAGTTCCCTACAGACTGGGAGGAGTAGGGTACCCCGTCAATAATATACATAGGGCTGTTACCCTCACCGCGAAGACTGTTTTGTCCCCTGATAAGAATGTCAAAACCACCACCCGGCACCCCTGTTTTTTGGGTAATATTTACCCCTGCCATACGTCCCTGCATGGTAGCCAATACATTAGAAACAGGCTGTTTTTCGATATCGGCAGCGGTAATACGTGCTATAGAACCTGTACGCTCTTTGTCTTTTACCGAATAATACCCTGCATTAATAACCAGTTCCTGTAACTGTGCGGCATCTTCCTGCAGTACTACAGCCATTACAGGCGAGGTAGCCACACGGGTTACCTCCTTATAGCCGATAAAGGAGAACACAAGCGTATCGCCTATGGCAGCCCGCAATTGAAAGTTGCCGTTAACATCGCTAATGGTACTTATACCGGAATTTTTTACCAGTACCGAAACTCCGGGCAGTGGACCCGAAGTATCGGAAACGGTACCTGATATGGTTTGTTGATAATACCCCACGCTGTAAGGTGGTGAGGCGTGTGCCCGAGCGGATGCAGCGGGCGGGCAGGAGGCTAGCACAAAAGAATAGAAAAGCAGCCTTAGCCCATTGTTAGCTGAAAAAATTTTCATAACATTGGATAAGATTAGTGAAACGTGTGTTTATTGGTCTATACCCTCCGTGAGTCGCCAAACTTGCACGGAGGGTTTTTTTATGAACCTAAAAGAAAAAAGTACCCGGCCTTTCCCTAACTAACTCTAAAAGGAATACCAGTACTGGCCGGGGTGACTTAACTATGAAAACAAAACTACTTCATGAAAAAGAAACAGATTAAGGGTTATACTACAACGTTTGCGAGATCCGGCAAAAAAAGAGAAGTAAAAACGCTAAGAAATAAGCTGTGAGAATAATACAACCAACCCTAAAAAGGGTGGCGTGGGTTTAAACTCAGCTTATTGCATCAGAGGTACTGGTATACCGGCACGCGAATAAGTGAGCCCACGCCATATATGGCGTGAGCATTTGCACTTATCATCCCGCGTGCTAAAAATTACCAGTTTTCTGATGCGAGTTCTAAGCGAATGCTTCGATTATCTTAAATAGAAGTATCGCAAATATATTATAATTAAATCAAATGTATTGAATTGTTTTTTGTAATCCAAATGGATGACGTTAAATTTTCAGAATATAGCAAAATTGCACTATGGCAAAACTGACCAAAGAAGATATTAAACTTAAGAATGCAATCGCTCAAAGAATTGAAGCTTTGAGGGAAGATACAGGTTTAAGTCAAAGTGAGTTTGCAAAAGAGCATGCTATAGATAGACAAGCTATAAATCGTTGGGAAGATAGAGAAGGGGAGCGCGGAATTTCAATTTATACAATTAGGAGGTTTTGTAAGATGGTTGGAATCACATTAACTCAATTTTTCGATTCCCCTTTATTCAAATAAAAAGATACCAATCGGCATCTTTTTTTGTTTTTAGGTAAAACTACGTGGTGAAGTTAAACAAGTGTTTTTACTTAGTTTTTAGTGTAATGATTATTGTAATATTACACTCATCAAACTTATAAATAAATGGAAATAATAGTTTTGGAAGGACTTCCAAATAAGGGCAAAACTGAAACAATTGGTATTGTTTACGATTTAGTGATTAATGCTAAAGGAGTATCACAAGGCAAATCACAAATTGGTAAAGATCCTCGTGATTTTGAAGATATAGTTACAGGGTACAAGTCAAAAAAGATAGCTTTTTATTCAGCAGGGGATCAATCGAATTTTTTAGCGAATGCAGTGCGCAAGTACGCTGCTGCAAAATGTGACTTGCTTATCTGTGCCTTATCCTTAAATGGGAGGAAGGTAAATGCAAATAAAGCTATAAATAAGTATGTCAATACCAGAGTTCCAAAGACAGTTGAGTCAAATCCTAAATTACGTACACAAGTAAATAATTCCGATGCACAAAGGATATTTACTATGATTTAGAAAAAAGATGCTTCTTAGCATCTTTTTTTGTTTAGAGGTAAAACTGTGTGGTGAAGTTAAAAAGGTGTTTTTACGCGCTTTTTTAAGAATAAAAATCGATGCTCATTTTAGTTCTTTACAAAATTTTCATATTACCGCTTTTGGCAATTATTTTATAGAACAATGTAAAATTGATAAAGAATAGTAATAGGCTGACTAAGGTGTAAATTTTTAATTGTATTATTAATTAACAGTTGTTTTGAAGAATAAATTACCAAAGATTTGTTATTGGTGCGGTATCCCGTTAACTATTGAAACTATTCAAAGAGAACATGTACCGCCGCTTACTTTTTTTCCTAAAGGTTATAGAAATGACTTAATGACCGTGCCATCCTGTAAAGAGCATAATAATAGCTTTTCTGAATTGGATGAGAAATTTCAACTTGTTGTCAAGCTGTTTCGTACTAATGATGTTGCCGAGAAAGATTTGTTCGACAGAGTAATGCGAGGATTATCACGGAAGGAGAAGAAAAGATTTCTTACCAGTTTAGATAATAAAACTAGAATAGGAAACATCAACGGTGAGCCCTTCATGATTTTGGAGTTTGAGAAAGGCGAGCCCGAATTATTTATTGAAAAAATAATAAGAGGAATCTACTTTTATCACAGTGAAAAGATAGCTAAGGGTATTATTGAAAGTGTTTCAAAAAGAATTAAGTATGATAAGTTAAATACAGTTGCCATAGTTGATTATTTAGTAAAAGATTTAAATTCGGAAATATTAAAGGAGGGAGATTATAGTAACCCTAAAGTATTTAAATATCAATTTTTAGAATTTGAAGGGATGTTTGTTATTTTTATGCAGTTTTATGAAAACGTTGAATTTATTGGTTGTGTATTTCCTGAAGGATTTTCATTCGATTAATAGTATTTATAGTTTTAATATAGATATTAGTTGAAATTAAGATATTAATCTAACAGGATGCCGCTATACTACTTGATTTAAACAATACTACTAAGAAAATCGGACCATATTATGAAAACCTTTGGAGTAGCTGAAACAGCACGTTTGTTTAAAAGTGATGTGGATACTGTAAAAAAATGGGTTTATTATTTTCAATCCTATCTTAGTTCTTTTGCTAAGCCAGGTAAAGGAATTGCAAGGTGTTTTACTTTTGAAGATATAAGAGTATTCTCTTATGTTTATTTTTATTGGGAGGAGAACCCTGACATCGAGTTTATAAAAATGGGTCTGGACAGTGAAGATCATTTTGATAACTTATCAATTGATAATTTCATTACAAGCTTAAAACCAATATTTACATCAATGCCAGAAGATATTGATCAAAGTTGGAAAGGTGTTGTGTTTGGTGGAGAATTTATACTGGGTGATCTTTTTGAATCAGCCAATTCCTTTAAACTAGCCGGAGATCGTCTTATAGAAATAGGATTAGAAAACTATGAGGAGCGTGATTTATTTCAGCCAGCTATGTATTCCTATAGACATGCGTTGGAACTGTATATAAAATCAATCATTGGTGAAGAAAAGAATCATAATCTAAAAAATCTTTTGGATAAACTAGTCGTGAAAATTGAGAAAGAATTGTCTTTATCATTGCCAACATGGCTGCACAATCTTATATCGTCTTTTGACAGCGTAGATCCTGAGAGTACTGCATTCCGTTACGGACAAACAATACCTGTTGATGAGTTGTATGCTGATATGAGACATATCAAGAGTTTAATGGGATGGACTATGCAGGTTTTTACCAAGATAAAAAGCAAACATGATTTATTTTAGTATAGCCTATTTTATCTAAACATATAGATAGCATTTCACATCATAACGGTTCGGGTATTTAACTGTAACGTACTGTATTATTGATTAGGTACTTTAGTGGTCCTCAAAATACCGAAGTGATGAATGAACTGAGACCTATTGTACTTATAGACGACGATGTTGACGATATTGATATGCTGATCGAAGCCTACAAAGCGTTACCTTACAAAAATGAGTTACTAACTTTTCACGACAGTAGCGAAGCCTACCACTACCTTACTAAGAACACCGTTGTACCCTGCCTTATTATTAGCGATATGCTTATGCCTAAATTAACGGGATTGGAGTTGTACGAAAAATTACGAGCCTTCCCGGGGTTTAAGGAATATTATATTCCGTTTGTGTTTTTTTCGGGCGCTCCTGTGCCACCTCCTACAATGGGGGATAACGATTTGATTATGCATTACTATTTTGAAAAGCAGTGTGATTTTGGTGAGCTAAAAAAACTGTTAGATACCATTATAAGGCAGCATAGTACGGTTTTAGAGCAGTAAGTTTTGTTATAACCAACTAAATCCGTAGACTATAAATTTAAGATACATTTTGCATTTTTTGAGATTTCCTTTAGCTTTTCTTAATTAAACAATTGTTAATTTAGAAATCAAAAGCTAACCAGATGGAAAATCTTAAACCAATTGTACTTATTGACGATGATATTGATTATATCGATTTAATGGCGGAGGCCTATGGCACTCTTTCTCACAAAAACAAACTTTTAGTTTTTCACGACAGTATTAAGGCCTACAACTACCTAATAGAAAACGATGTTATTCCTTTTTTGGTAATCAGTGATATTATTATGCCCAAAATGAACGGTTTTGAGCTCCGTGAAAATGTACAGGCTAACCCTAAATTTTCGAGCCATGTGGTTCCGTTTGTTTTCATAACCGGTGCTGCTGAGTTGCCACATGACGGTCATGATCACCTCACTGAGAATGGCTTTTTTGAAAAAAGAGCTGATTTTGAGGAACTGCGCAGTACTCTAAATAATATTATTAACTACTGGGACAGCGCGGTGATGCGGTAATTTCACATTTTATTAATAATTGTTTAGACTTTAATTGCTAATTTGTGATTTCTAAAAATAATAAGCTCATGAACAGTAGGGGAGAAATAATCATTGTGGATGACGATACTGATGACCTTGAAATTTTAAAGGAGGTGTATAGTACGCTACCTTTTGAGAACAGGCTGGTAGTGTTTAATGATGGCGAGGATGCCTATCATTATCTAAAAACTCCTGAGGCGTATCCGTTCCTTATTATATCAGATATCAACATGCCAAAAATGAATGGTTTTGAACTTAGGGATAAGGTACTCTCGGATGCCGGGATTTCCAACCGTATTATTCCGTTTGTATTTATTTCCACCTGTGCGAACAGGACTATGATGAAAACTTACTGTAGTAATTCGTTTCACGGTTATTTTGAAAAGAAAAGTGACTTTACCGAAATGACCGAGATGCTTGACAATATTATTCGGTACTGGAAAAATGCAGTCCCTGCAGATTGATATAAACAAAAACACTTTACCTTAATTATAATCGCATGTAACGATAATGTTATTTGAGGGGATTCAATTAACGAATATCTTTTTGGTTCGATATACTATCTATCTTTTTTTATATATTTGTTAAAATTACATAACACACCTTACATAATGAATAATATTGAATCCATCAAGCCGGGCCCTAAACCTCTTAAGCCCAATGGCGAACCAGACAAACGCCGCCGTGTCAATCCTGACAACAAACCGAAATATCCAGGTCTAAAACCCCATAAACACAAACCGGGAGATTAATGCATTTTTTGGTATACAGAACATAATTTAAAGGCAGATTTCCAGATTATTATTTTATTGCACTTCGACAGCTCAACTCTTAGGGTTTTTCGAATTAGAGGTTTGTAATATAAAGCTATTACAGGTAATCTGAAATTATCCATTAGCAGTACTAATCATAACAGTTTCAATTTATGAAAGCAACCAAAGAAGAACTAATCAGATTTCTAGAGGATAAAGTGCTTGTACCGGTAGAAAATCATCCCAAGGCTACAGCTACAATAAAAAAGAAAATTCACGGGACCAGAATGAGATTAAATGAACAGGTGAGTGCTGAAAAAGTTGAACAGTTTTACTATACTGCAATGTCAACAGAAAGAGGCAAAGATTCTTATCAAAAAATTAAAGATATTGGTGGACCTACCTTTGAAGATGTGGTTGATGAGTTTAAAAAATTATGTGGCAGGGAGTACTGAAATAAACCGTTGTTTTTTATGATAATCAACTCGTTTTATATGAGTTTAGTGAAAATATAGCTATAGCAAAAATATGGATAATAAGAAAAATTAAGAATGAAATATATCGAAATACTTAATCAATTTGACGCAAGCATATCTGCTCATATTTCTGAATTTGCAACTCATTTAAACAATGTCTCTTTCGATACCGAAAACGGTGTGCTTTTTACTTTATCGGATGATTTTGATAACACAACATTCTTTTCCCAGGTCAAGAAGAAAGGTGTTTATCTCTTTGAACTTAATCTAGATAGTGATCGTTTATCGGGTAAAAAAAGGGAAACGAAAATTAAAAATTTCGCAGAGGATTGGTCAAAGAAAAAGCATGATTCTTTTTTTTCATCTAGCGTTATTAAAAAGAGATTGTCCATGTATGAAAAATTCGATAAGCAATGGCTGCCTTTATACATTGGTAAAAACAAGGATATTTACAAAAGAATCCTTGAACACATTAATTTGTCGACCGATAAAAATACTTATGCAATGAAACTTAAACATAGGAAAAATCTGCATGGTCTTCAGTTTAGAGTTTCAGTAATTGAAATTGATGTGATAAACTATGATTTTATCGTCCCTCATATAGAGCGTATCTTAAGAGAAAAATACCATCCGCTGATTGGTAAACAATAACAAATAATACTAATTTATCTACTCTCAAGTAGTTTTGATATAAATTATAAAACATGGAATATCCTGAAATTTTTATAAAGAAAGTTTTTGAAAGCAAGAAGACAGGAAGCTATATTGGCACTGGAAATCCAAACAGTAAGATTTTAATTGTAGGAAAAGAAACAGCAACTGACATTGAAAATAAAGCTAACGGAAATGAGCTTTACCTTAGGTTTCAAAATGAAATGCTTCAGGATTTTAAAGAAAATGCAAATAAATGGAGTTCGAATATAGAAAGGCTTATAAATGTAGCTGCTATACCTAATTGGACTGGGGGAAAAGACTCTCCGTTGACTTCAAATCCATTGTTCCCTTTCAAAAGCTTGCATGCAAAAGAATTGAGAGAGGGTCAAACATGGAGCAAGTATCAAAAACTCCACGATTTAATATTTCTGAATGATGTATCATCTGTAAAAGATAAAGAAATAGACTTTCATAATAATTTCTTTTTAACGGAAATGAACAGTTCTCCAGCAAAATTTACTAAGGATGCTGATAAAAGTGGTATTCCGGACAGGAAAAAGGTTATTGAAGAAAGTGCTTTTTTTCAAAATTTTCCAGTCGTTATATTAGCTTGTAGTAATTATATAAATGGTAAGGAAATAGAAGAAGTATTCAAGGTGAAATTTGATAAACAATTCGGAAGCCAAAAACAATTATTCTGGACTCATTATAATACTGACAAAACAAAATTAGTAATTCATACCCGTCAATTAAGCACGAATGTTTCAAACAATCTGCTTATTGAAATGGCAAATGAAATACGAGATTTTTTAAAATAATTAAATAAAATATCATGCTTCAAAGCAATCCATCCCCAAAAGGCACCGGTATCGAAATCTGGGGAGACTATGGCGATTTGGCTGGCCTTCACCAAACTATACATAAAATTGGAAATCGCCTTAATGAATATGATAATAAATTTAAAGGCCAGTCTGATATCATTATGTCTTTAGCTTACGAGGTCAGAAAATCATTTGAAGGTTCCCGATTACGTGAGCAGTTTAGTTTCGATTCCGATAACAGAGTTGAGTATTTTGGATTCCAATATTTGTGGACTGACCTGCTATTTGCTGTTTCAGTATTACGGCTAAATGCCGGTTATGTCACTATGGATGAACTTGATCAGGCAAACCTGTATATTTTGGAGTATAATCTGAAAAGCAGTTTAACAGCATACGATCCGAAAGGAGCGGAAACCCTTAAACTTTTTATCGGACAAAGAATTAATGTTCACGATCCGTTGATATTCCTGATACTTCAGGGGATCAATTTTGAATACCTTTCTCAAAAACCATCAAAAACACGATTTCGTAATATCCCTAATTTAATTGTAGAGTATACTTCTTTTTTTTCTGAAACACATAAACTTTGGAGGAAAGATTTGGAAAAAAGCGCCAAGCAATTGGGGTGCGATGTCTTGGATATTGAATATGGCGAATATCCCGATTTTGAATTTTGAAGCTAATGTCAATATTTACCACGAAAACAATTTTTAGTTGTACCTAACAAACACTAGTATTAATTATTAGGACGTTGTGCCTTTGCATTAATTTTACATTTTATTAGTAATCGTTTAAGCTTAAATACTTACTTTGTGTTTGTACTAAAACGATAAGCTCATGAACAGCAGGGGAGAAATAATCATTGTGGATGACGATACTGATGACCTTGAAATTTTAAAGGAGGTATATAACACGCTACCTTTTGAGAACAGGCTGGTAGTGTTTAATGATGGCGAGGACGCCTATCAGTATCTAAAAACTCCTGAGGCGTATCCGTTCCTTATTATATCGGATATCAACATGCCAAAAATGAACGGTTTTGAACTGAGAGATAAGGTACTCTCGGATGCCGAGACTTCCAACCGTATTATTCCGTTTGTATTTATTTCCACCTGTGCTAACAGGACTATGATGAAAACCTACTGTAGCAATTCGTTTCACGGTTATTTTGAGAAGAAAAGTGACTTTACCGAAATGACAGATATGCTGGATAATATTATTCGGTACTGGAAAAATGCAGTCCCCGCAGATTGATATAAACAAAAAAGCAGGCCGTGAAGCCTGCTTAAAAAAAATCATAGTTTACCAGATCACATCGTTTGGTAAAATACTTTAAATATAGCGTTTATTTGGTGATACACCAACCATCTTCTCTATTTGTATAAAAAAAGAAAAGCAGGCTAATAGCCTGCTTTGAATACGATTACAAAAACACCTTACCTTAATTATAATCGTATGTAAATATAGTTTTATTTCTTAGATTCCTCCACAGAAACTTTTCTGAAATCTTTCATCAGTTTACTCACCTAAAGGGCTGCCTTACGGGCACGTGTACCTGCTGCTTTGTTACCTTTTTCAATGTGTTGTTCTGCTTCCGCTTTAAAAGCTTCATATTGCGCGTTAATCTGGTCAAATAGTTCTTTCATGATTTACGTATTAAATTGGTTTTAAAGTAGCGCAAAGATAGTATTTACGGTTATCCATACAAGTTTCATGATTTCTTTTTGGCAGTTTGTTTCTCCAGTTCCCGTATAAAAAAAGTAGGAGGCATTCCCGTCCTTGCTCCAAAGGCCCTTACAAAATGTTGTGTGGTGCTGAATCCGGCTTCTCCGGCTAAAGCCCTATTGTTATACCGCCGTAATCTGGGATTGTCCTGAAGCTGCTGCACGATGTAATCCACACGCAACTCGTTAAGGTATACCGTAAAGTTCTTTTGCCGATAATGATGAATGATTTTAGTTAGGTATTTATAGTTGGTGCCAAATTCCCTGGCCAGATCATCCGCGCGGATATCCTGCCGGATAAAAAGATGTTCGTTTTCAAAGCTTTCAAGCTGTGAAAGTACACTTTCGACCACCTCAGGGTTAATATCCAGGCTTTTGTTTACCACCGGTTTTAACGGAGTATCCTTTTCTTTGGTGTTATTTTCCATTAGGAGTTTAAAACGCCTTTTGTACCGCCTTTTTATCATCACCTGATAACTGACCACAGCTATAAAAACTATAGTTATTCCGCTGAGTGTTATATAGGCTATACCCCTCATTTTCTTTTCACGGGTTAGTTCACCCTGAATCCGGTCCCTGCTGGCTGTAAGGCTATAGGTATCATACTGACGGTGTATTACCGAGGATAGGTATTTAAAGTCGGACTCGAGAATCCGGTCAATAGCCAACAGGCGTTTGATATAATGCAGTTCTTTTACCTGATTGCCTTCCTGCTGGTAGTAAGTAATGAGTAACTCAAAGCCCCTGCGAAGATCCGGTCGGATATAGTGATGCTCCAGGGCTATGCGGTCTACCTTTTCAAACCAGGGTAGGGCACGGGCTCTGCGGTTGGTATTCCAATAGTTCAGACCTGTATAGTAATAGGCTACTGCCAGAGCAGCAAAATCTTCGGACCTAGTCAGTTTGGGTGTCACGCTATCGAGTGTTTTCAGAGACCGTTCATACGCCCCGTATTCAAAATCATTGACAGCTTTGAGTAAAGTAAGATGCGGGAGTATAGCGTGATACCCGTTTTTTGTAGCCAATTCCAGTGCGAGATTAGTATACCGGGCTGACTCCTTCACATTTAGTAGCTGACTGTGGCACAACGCCAGATTGTGCAGTGAATTAATATATGCTTTTTGATGCTGATTCCTGTAATAGTCAGTGCTCTGGGCAAACAGCGATAATGCCTCATTATAATACCCAAGGTAATATTTTATAAGCCCCATATTGTATTTGGTCTTGTACCTGAGGTATTGGTTATCGGTTGTGGCGATATATCGGTTGGCCATGATATAATTCTCCAAAGCCTTATTGTGCTGCTTGCTGCTGTAGTATACGATGCCACGTGTGAGATAGGCTGAACCTATAATTTCATTTCGTTGGGTTTTTTCCGCCGCATAGAGCATGCTATCGGCATAGACCGCTTTTTGCTCTTGTACAACTTCATAGATACAGCTTTTATATGCGTTGAATTCCTGAAGGTACTCTTTTTCCTTTTTGGCTTTGCTAATCCAAAGAGTAAGATACTGCCAAACCTCACCAGTACCTGATTTTCTCTTTATAATTTCCTTTAGTTGGCTATAGTCTAAAGCCAATTCTGTATCTGTATGCTGTTGCGCCCCGAGCGGGATGGTAACACTTAGCATGGTAAGGCAGGCTAAAACGTGTTGTAGTCTCATAGTAGTGTCAATTCAATGCTATAATGCGGGCGGTATCATGTGGGGTAACAGCCAAAAGTACAGCCAATAGCTGTAAAACAGGTTGGTTTTAGGGAAATTTTAAGATATGTATTTCCGGAATTACACAGCTATAATTCCTGAACACCATATCTAAGTGTTTGCGGTGAAAGAAAGAGTAGGATAGTTTTGTTTTTGAATTCACCGTGATGGGATTGTCCCTGAACGGGCCCGGGCAAATGATACCAAACCAACATTTGCTAGTTATGAAAACCACTTTTTTAATCCTGTTTTTAATACCGTTACTTTCCTGTAACCCTGATGAGATTCCTGTAAAGGATAATACAAAAGATACTATACAATCCTATAGTCTGACTACCAATGAAAATTCAGTATCGGAAGAAGACAGCTATACTAGTATACGACCTGTTTATACAGCAATTAGAAAACAAATTGACCTAGGTCAGGGCATGAGTTTAAAAACGATAGAATCCGTTGCCATGCAAAATGAGCAGTTTGTAAATCAGTATCTGACGGATTATCAGGGTATCACCCAAGAGGAGTTAACCGCTATAATGTCGCTTGCTTTGGAGGATATGCCTTCTTTTCTGTCAGTTTTGGGATTGTCTACGGAGGGCGAATCTGAATTTACATCCATGATTACAGCACTACAGGAGATAAAGGCCGCTAATGCTTCCCGTGCTGAAGTCATAGCCTATCTGCAGGGTAGGGAAGATTTACTGAATACAGCTAACGGTTTTACCCCCGAGGACCTCAGTGTTCTGAAGTCCACAATGATACTGGTCAGTTGTTCTCTTAGTAGAGACTGTGAAGATCATACAGACGACTGTGACCATGATGATGACAGGGACTGGGAACTTTCTATAGGTCACATCACAGCAACAGCATACGGGAGTTCACACAGCATTGGAAATGCTATCACCAGCTGTCTTTTTGTACAATAAGATGCGTAGCATAGTCCCATCTCACTATACTATTAACCTTCATTATGAGACTGTCACTGTCGGATCAGAAATTTATTATCAGAACTTTTTCATGCGGAAAACAATGCATGAGGATCTGGATGGAAAACCGAAATCTCTTTCACACTATCGTATATGTTAGAAAAGGTTCGCTCTATTTAAAGGGGGAAGGGCAGGAGTGGGGCGTACAGCAGGCAAAGCTGGTCTTTATTCCTATTGGAAGTAACATGTCATTATATACGGATAATGACAATAATGTACAAGGTATATATTTTGGTTTTCCGTTTGGGACTGCCGCACTCGACCATTTGAAGAGTTTTGAAACGGAACTCGCTCCAGGGGAACAGGGTATGCTACAATACTATATCGACCTGAATGAATTGCAGTCAACGTCAGTTCCTTCCCTGTTTTTGTACTGTTGTTTCCTATTGCTACAGTATAGCATAAGTGAAGCAGAAAATAAAATAGGTGGGAAGGAGCCCGAATCAGTTCCCCTGCGTTTTAAAAAATTAGTTGAATCCCATTACAGGGAGCAGCATAAAGTGCGCTTCTACGCGGATCATCTCTTTATCAGTACAGGACATCTACGGAAAATCATCCGTGCTGCCTATGGTATGACCCCGAAAAACCTGTTGTTGCAACAGCTTTATAGCGAGGCTGCCCGATTGCTTACGGAGACTACACTTCCGGTTAAGGTAATTGCTTCTGAACTTGGTTTTTTCGAACCGAGTCTTTTCAGTGTGGGTTTTAAAATCCACACCGGACTTTCCCCTTCCCAGTACCGCAAACACTATAACAAACTATCAGATAATGATACAGAAATATCCCCTTGAATGGCTTGATTCACTGATTTCCCTCACGCTAAACCCCGCTAAGATCTATCTTCAGGATCTCACCAGGGAGCATCTTCAGCAACTTACCGAAAAAGCGATTATTGAAACCGTACACATCCAGTCGGAACTTAAGAATCAGGTCTTTTCCCTACATAAGGAATCACAAATCCGACTTTTGGTACAGAAATACCATTCGGCACTGATCATTCTTTTAGACACTGTTATGGCCTACAGGGAGGATAAGGCCTTTGAGCATTCGGATTACAGCAACCTTGCCAAGACACTGATTTCCTGTCTGGATGAGCTCTTATTTTTCATAGAGAACCGTTTTGCGGATTTTCTCGGATTGGAAGAACGGGTACCGGTAACCTATCTTGCTGTCTCACGAAAGGAGCTTAAAATTAAACTGGATCGGTTACAGAAAAAGCTGGTAAAGGATGTGGCTGACCCTTGCTTTACCGGAATAGTACTGGAACAACTGCAACGGTTTATAAACAGCAGGAATAACGAAGGTGTGACATTTAGGGATTTACTCTACCGGCGTGAACTGGTCCATAAATTGGATCTTTTGGGTAAAGGTGATAATCGTACCAGTATTTATTCAGCGCTTAATGAACTGCTGATCTACATGAATTTTAACAGCAGGCACTACATACGGTATTTTACCCGTACTCTTGCCGATAAAATCAATACCCTTGAGGATAAAGCAGAGCGGCTGGACAGTCTACACTTCCATTACAAGGAATTCCGTCAACTGCAATGCCATCAGAACATGATACTTTTTCCCCAGCAGCAGGGACTAAAGACGGTAGTAGGCAACTGGTTTGAGCATGAGATTACTTATCTGGAGAAAACCCTTACGCTTCATCCCGACCCGGTTCGGGGACTCAAAAAAGTCATGACCCCACTTTCGGTGGCAAAAAAAGTGAAGGTAAACATATCCACCGACCAGATTGCCCTTTTCCTTCGTGCCTGCGATGAATCCCGTCTTATAGAGGCCCGTTCCCTGAGTCAGGTATTCCGCCAGATTGTCCCCCATTTGGCCACTCCGGCTAAAACCGAACTCTCTTACGATTCGGTTCGCAGTAAATCCTACAATGCTGAGGAGCGTGATAAAGAAGCATTGGTTCTTTTACTGCAAAAAATCATCACCAAAGTCAAATCGTACTAAACTAGACTATAATGACGTAGGGAAGGGTACAAGTTGGGGTACAGGTTAAAGTTGTACTTTTTCAGCGTACAGCTATGACTTTACTTTGCCAGTGTAAATATGTTTTTGGCCTCAGCGCCAATGAAGAGGATGATTGTTGAACGAAAAAACAAAACGTATGCTTACACACATTACCTGGACAGACTACTTTCGATTTTCCGTGCTTGCAACACTAGTATACTACCTGTTGCTACTGCTTAAATTTTACCTCCCTACGCTACAGGGGAGAAGAGCCGTCAGCGGAAATGCATTAATAGCCGATGCAGATCATCAAGATTCCGCACTGAATCATGACATTATGGATAACCTGACTCCGGCCGGTGGAATAGAGGGACCTGTTACGGATTATGAGACGGTTGAGGAGATGATTGAAAGGGTAAAAAGCACTTTTGGCAGGGTTGTCGGTTCTGACAAGGATCAGGAGACCGTAACACAAACACTTACTACAATTCTCAGGGATTACCCCTCTTTAAAGGAATCAGGTTTCCGACCCGCCATCAACGAATTTATAGTAACCGAAGCCCGTCAACAGGGCATCGAATTTCTTCATGAAGAAAATGTTAACGGGCTTTGGCCTTAATACTACTTATCAAAGCGGAGGTTCGTCCCCTGTTCATCCCACAGCAGAGGAAAGAAGGTGACAGAAAAGAGGAGGAGTGTAACGGCGGCCGTCCTCCGCTATTTTTTCTTTAAAATACTATTACTATGAAAAGTACCAATTGCACAAAAGAGTATTGGAGAAGACTCCTGATATTATTTCTTATAGCCGGCTCGCTATCCATGAATGCACAGGATGGTATAGCCGGTATTAATCAGGCCAATCAGCAGGTCCGAAGTTATTTTGATGCAGGCACAGACCTGATGTATGCTGTAGGTGCCATATTAGGACTTATAGGTGCTGTGAAGGTATATCAGAAATGGAATGCCGGAGATCCCGATACTGGGAAGGTGGCTGCTGCCTGGTTTGGAAGTTGCGTTTTTCTTGTGGTGGTTGCTACGGTAATCGAATCCTTCTTTGGTATTTGATAATGAACAGTGTATACAGCATTAATAAGGGTATCAATAAAAGCATCGAATTTAAAGGACTAAAGGCACAGTACATCTGGTATTTGGGAGCCGGAGTTATCCTGCTGATGATACTTTTTGCCGGTTTATTTATACTGGGATTACCTTCGGTAATCAGTATGATACTCATTGGGGGATTGGGGGCTTTTTGGGTGGTGAAGGTATATGCCTTAAGCCGGAAGTACGGCCAGTACGGTATGATGAAGGCGCTGGCGAGAAGGCAACTGCCCACAGCGGTTAGGTGTCGTAACAGGGATATATTTATGAACAAGGGAAGAATGGATTATGGAAAAGAGACTGGAAGATATTTACCCGATACTGGAAATCAGTGAGGACTGCCTTTTATCGAGAAGGGGCGATATGACCCTTTGTTTTGAATTGCAGCTTCCCGAACTGTTTACCCTTTCGGATGAGGAGTACGAGGCTTTTCACCAGACCTGGCTTAAAGCTATTCGATCTTTAGCTGCTGATACGGTACTCTGCAAACAGGACTGGTTTTTGGAACGTGGGTTTGAAGCGGAACAGGGGATTGATGATAGCTTTTTTACCCGCAGCAGTAACCGCTTTTTTAATGAACGCCCTTACCTGAAACATCATTGTTATCTGTTACTGACCAGAAAGGCAAAAGGACGCAGGGAATCGACATCTCTTTTCTCAGGTCTGTTGCGCAGTTCACCGGTACCGCCAGCGTTGCTGGATACCCAAACCCTACAGGATTTCAGGGATATGGCAGGACAATTCTCCCGTATACTGGAGGATAGTGGCTTTGTGCAGTGTACGGCCCTAAGAGAGGAATCCCTGTACAGCGAAAAGGGAAAAAAAGGCCTTCTGGAACGTTACCTCACTCTATCGGGGGAGTCCGCTGCGGTCATGTACGGTGATTTGAATTTTGAGAAGGGCCTGATGGCAGGAGGAAAACAGGGGCGCTTATACACCCTTGGTGATGCTGCTGATTTGCCGGGGCTGTGCGGTTCAAGGGTTAATTTTGATAAATACAGTACGGATAAAACCAAATTCAGCGTAGGTTTTGCCTCGCCTTTGGGGCAGCTATTGTCCTGCAATCATATCTACAGCCAATACCTGTTTATCGGAGACCGTGTCAGAACCTTACAGCGCATCGAGAGCAAAAGGCTGCGACTGCAGTCGCTCTCTGCTTACAGTCGTGAGAACCTGCTGGCCAGGGATGCCGCCAATGATTTCCTGAATGAGGCCATTTCCAAAGGAAGGCTGCCTGTAAAGGCACATTTTAACCTTTTGGTATGGAGTGATGACAGGGAAGAAGAAAAAGAACTGAAAAAGAAAGTTTCAGCAGCACTCTCACAGATGGATGCCATCGTTAAGGAAGAAACTGTGGGCGCCCCTCAAATTTACTGGGCAGGCCTGCCGGGTAATGCTGCTGACTTTCCTATGAATGATACCTTTGACACTTTTGCACAACAGGCAGTGTGTTTTCTCAACCTGGAGACAGGTTACCGCTCCTCCCTGAGTCCCTGCGGACTTCGCTTGGGAGACCGGCTTACCGGGAAACCGGTCCATGTGGATATCAGTGATGAACCGGTTCGACAGGGAATCTGTACTAACCGTAACAAGTTTATACTGGGACCCTCCGGTAGCGGAAAATCCTTTTTTACCAACCACATGCTGCGCAGCTATTACGAGCAGGGCACCCATATCGTACTGGTAGATGTAGGACATAGTTACAAAGGGTTATGTGATCTTGTAAAGGGCTATTACTTTACCTATAGTGAAGCGGATCCGATACGTTTTAACCAGTTTTATATCGGAGAAGGTGACCGTCTGGATACCGAAAAAAAGGAAAGTATCAAGACCCTGCTTCTGGCACTTTGGAAAAAGGATAACGAGACGTTTAAACGAAGCGAATATGTGGCCCTTTCCAATGCGCTTCAGCAGTACTATGAAAAGCTGGAGCGGCAACCGGAACTATTTCCCTGCTTTGATACCTTTTATGATTTCCTTACAGCGGATTTTACACGGAGCCTGGAGGGAGATAAAGTGAAAGAAAAGGATTTTGATATCGATAACTTCCTGTATGTGCTGCGCCCGTATTACCATGGCGGTGAATTTGACTATTTGCTGAATTCGCGGGACAATCTCGAATTGTTACAGGAGCGCTTTATTGTATTTGAACTGGATAACATCAAGGATCACCCCATACTTTTTCCTGTGGTCACCATTATTATCATGGAAGTGTTTATCAGTAAAATGCGGAAACTGAAAGGCGTGCGTAAAATGATACTTATTGAGGAAGCATGGAAAGCTATAGCCAGGGAAGGCATGGCAGAATACATAAAGTACCTTTTTAAGACCGTACGTAAGTTCTATGGAGAAGCCATTGTGGTAACCCAGGAAGTGGAGGATATTATTTCCTCACCGGTGGTCAAACAGGCTATCATCAATAACAGTGACTGTAAGATACTGCTGGACCAGAGTAAGTACCAGAACAAGTTCGACCAGATACAGGAACTGCTTGGACTTACCGAAAAGGAAAAAGCTTTGGTACTGTCAGTGAACCGGGCCAATGACCCAAACCATAACTACAAAGAAGTTTTCATATCCCTGGGGGGAGTCCTCTCTAAGGTCTATCGAACCGAAGTATCGCCAGAGGAGTACCTGGCTTATACCACGGAAGAGCGTGAAAAGCTCCGGGTGCATGAGGCTGCTGCCCGTTTCGGGGGTGATATTCGTAAAGGGATACAGGCACTGGTCAGAGAAATGAGAGAAAACACCATCTAAATCTACAATTATGAAAATACAGCATTGGATACGACAACTATTCTGCGGACTACTGCTCATCGGTCTGACTTCATTCCGACCGGCATCGCCCCCTGTGGCATTACCGCTTTTCGGATTGGTTCGTGAGGCAGTTGTCAGGGCCATAAAGGCCATGGATCTTAAGATACAGCGTTTGCAGAACAAGACCATATGGTTACAGAATGCGCAACAGGAGATAGAGAATACCCTTACCAAATTAAAGTTGGAGGACATATCGGGCTGGGCACAACGACAGCGCGATCTTTATCGTGATTATTATGAGGAACTTCAAAAAGTAAAATATGTGATTAGCTATTATCAGCGGATTCGTGATGTTACCCAAAAGCAGGCGACACTGCTTGTTTCCTATCAGCAGGTTTGGCCTCTTCTGGTGCAGGGCGGACACTTTAATGAGGAGGAATTATCTTATATGCAGCAAGTGTATAACGGCATTTTAGCCGAGAGCCTGAGTAACATGGATGATATTCTGGGAATCCTGGAATCCTTTACTACCAGTATGAGTGATGCGCAACGACTGGAACTGATCAATACCGCAGCAGCGAAAGTTGAAGTAAATTATCTGGACCTGCTTCGTTTTAACAGGGAAAACCTGCTACTGCAACTACAACGCAGCAAAACACAGCAGGATACCGATGCCATACGAAGGCTACACGGAATCAACAGTAACCCTTAACTATTCGATTTATGAAAATGCTATGCTTTTTCCTATTGAGTTTCCTCTCATTGAACGGCTACTGCCAGTCGGGGGAACTAATCAAACAGATTGCAGCCTTAAAAGTTTACGGGAACTATATCAATAAAGGCTATGGTATTGCACACGATGGACTGGGGCTGATTGACGGGCTGAAAAACGGAGAACTTTCCCTACACAGGCTTTTTTACCAGGGAATGGACAGGATCAGTCCGCTTGTTAGCGGCCATTCAAAGGTGCTGCAGATTATTGCTCTGCAAGAGAAAATACTTGAGAACGAAACGGAGGTAACAGGATTGCTCTCAGATGATCTTTTTTACGGAGACGAAAAGGACTACCTCAGACGGGTTTTTGATCGAGTGCTGCAGGATTGTCAGACAAGGCTGTCTGAACTTCTCCTGCTTGTCAGTGACAGCAGCTTTGCAATGGAGGATGCGCAGCGAATCAGGCGTATCGAACAGCTTTATCTGGATATGGAGGATAACTATATCTTTTACCGCAATTTTCTGAAAAGTCTCACCACAGTGGTCAGGGTCCGGGCGGCAGATTATCGTGATACCCAGGCTGTGCGCCGATTGTATAACCTCACCGTTACGCCATGAAGAAAATCGTCTGTTTTAGTCTTCTGTTGACTTTTATCACCGTATTGAGCGCCAGGGGACAGGTACAGGAGCTGCGCCAACTGGCCCTGAATGTGGAAAAACTGGCTCAATTCCGAACCCTGCTACGTGATATGAAAAAAGGCTATGATCTGCTTGAGGGGGGGTATAACGGGGTTAGAGATCTAACCCAGGGCAATTTCCAACTTCATAAAACGTTTTTGGATGCCCTTTTACAGGTTAGTCCTACGGTTAGGGATTATTATAAAGTTGGTGAGGTCATCCATTACCAGATAAAAATAATTTCCGCGTGTGGCAGTTCCCTAAACCAACTGAACAGCAGTGAACTTCTTCATCAGGAAGAACTCTATTATGTAGATGGTGTGTATGCAAGAGTAGTCGATGAAAGCCTACAGAACATTGAGGAACTGACCACAATATTAACTGCAGGACGCCTGCGGATGTCGGATGAGGAGCGTCTTACCGCAATTGACCGTATACACGCAGCTATGCAGGACAAAGTGTTATTTGTGGAAAACTTTAGCCAGGACGCTTTGTTATTAGTCCTGCAGCGTGCCCGTGAATACAATGATGTCAATGCCATGCGGCTACTTCTTCAAAGTAATCCTTAATACCAGTCAGAGATGAAGAATAAAATAATTTCAAAAGTAATTATAACAGTATTATTACTGATGCCCGCAGCCCTGTATTCCCAGTCGTTTGCCGATGAGATGAACGGATTGCACGGCATACTGGAACAGCTCTACAACGAGATGATGCCCCTTTGCAGTAATCTGGTCAGTGTGGCTCAGGGTTTGGCTGGTTTTGGTGCCCTGTGGTATATTGCCTCGAGGGTATGGCGCCATCTTGCTAATGCGGAGCCTATTGATTTTTATCCGTTGCTGCGCCCTTTTGCCATTGGTTTCTGCATTGCATTTTTCCCGATGGTGCTTGCTCTGATCAATGGTGTATTACAGCCAACGGTAAACGCAACGGCTTCCATGGTAGGGGATTCCAATCAGGCGATCGCCGAGTTATTACAGCAGAAAGAGGACGCCATTAAAACGACCGATGCCTGGCAGATGTATGTTGGTAGTGACGGCTCGGGTGACAGGGATCGCTGGTATAGGTACACTCACGACGGGGACAGCCCCTCGGGAGAAGGAATCATGGAAGGCATCGGAAATGACATTAAGTTTGCTATGGCCAAAGCCTCTTACAATTTTCGCAATTCGGTAAAGGAGTGGATGAGCGAAGTACTGCGCATCCTTTTTGAGGCCGCCTCCCTGTGTATCGATACCCTGCGTACCTTTCAGCTGGTGGTACTTTCCATTCTGGGGCCCCTGGTCTTCGGATTAGCCGTTTTTGACGGTTTTCAGCATACGCTGACGGTTTGGCTGGCGCGATACATCAACATTTTCCTATGGCTTCCCATCGCCAATATTTTCGGAAGTATTATTGGGCAGATTCAGCAACAAATGCTACAGTTGGATATTGCACAGGTCAATCAGTACGGTGATACCTTTTTTAGCCGTACCGATATGGCGTATCTCGTCTTTATGATCATTGGTATTGTCGGTTATTTTACCGTACCCTCGGTCGCCAATTATATCGTGCATGCCGGAGGAGGAAGTGCACTGGGGCAAAAGGTAACACGTATGTTTGGTGGTACGGCAGGTGGTGCACTGAAAGGTGTCTCGATGGGAACGGCAATGACTGCCGATGCCCTTGGAAATGCAGCAGGACAACTCTCGAACAGTATGGCAGGCCACGGCACCAACAGTCCCTATTTCAATGAGGGAGACCACTATAGCAGTAATAAATTAAAAGGCAACTCCTAAAGCGGTGAATCATGTTTGAACGACTAAAGAATATTGACACGGCTTTCCGACATGTGCGTACTTTTACGCTGGTTATTATTGCCTGCTGTACGACGATAAGCCTTTTAGTCCTATACCAGAGTTTCAGCACAGTCAACAGGATGCAGGATAAGATCTATATTCTCTCGGGGGGTAAAGTTTTGCAGGCAGAGGCGTCCCAACGCAGGGATAATATTCCGGTTGAAGCGCGCGACCATATCAGAACCTTCCATGAGTTATTTTTTACCCTTGATCCTGACGACAAAGCTATCCGTGATCATATTACTTCGGCGCTCTATATGGCTGACGGTTCGGCTAAAAGGACCTATGATGATCTGAGGGAAAACGGATATTATGCCGGAATCATCTCGGGAAATATCAGCCAAAGGCTTACTGTTGACAGCATTCAGGTAGTAACGGATAATTACCCGTATCGTTTCCGCTGCTACGGTCGGCAGGAGATTGTACGTCCTACAAGCATCCTTACACGTTCGCTGGTTACCGAGGGACAACTGCGAAATGTATCACGAAGTGACAACAATCCTCACGGTTTCTTAATTGAACGCTGGGAGACCATAGAAAACCGGGATTTGAAAACAGAAAACAGAAACTAATCATGAATAAAGGGAATAGTATACAAGGGATTTTTTCTCTGAAGTCCGTAAAGGGACAGGCCTATAACTTGTATCTACAGTACAAATACAAATGGATAGAATGGTTGGAAGAGCAATCAGCCAAAATGAGCAACGTACAATTGCGAATTAGTCTGGTCTCTTTTTTTGTTTTAGGACTGCTGGGATGTACGTATTCCGTTTACAGAGGCATCAGGGGATATGCTCCGCCAACTGTGGTACTGGAATCTGTACGGGTATTGATACCTCCGCTACCCGATGACCCCTTTCCCGTGGTAACCGACAGTGCGTTTAGCAATGCCATCCCGGACTTAAACCATTTTTTGGAACGTCTTAGATACCCAGAAGAAGGATTGATCTTTTACGACAGTATCCAAAGGCTAAATCCCGGCTTTTTGGATAGTATTAAAATGTTCAGGCATTATTACACGTACTCTAAAATGGAAAACTATGAAAAAAGAAAAAAAGGAAAAGAACAAACGACACCGTAAAGTACTCCTGTTACTACCCCTGATACTCCTGCCACTTTCTGCGGCTCTTTTTATGGTAATGGGTGGCGGAAGTACTTCAGAGACGGTTAGGAAAAGGGAAGGTTTTAACCTGATACTTCCCACTTCGGGGGAAAAGCAGAAAGAACTGCAAAACAAGTTACGCTATTACGAAAGGGCAGAAGCAGAAGAGGCGAAGACGGAAGAATGGCGAAAAAAAGATCCTAATTATCGTTTTGCGCAGACGGAAGAGCCCACCGGGGACAGTCCGGATTCCGATTACAGGGACGATGGTGAACCGAAGGGATTACAGTTGCTGCATAACCCCAACGAACAAAAGGTCTATAAAAAACTGGAAGCACTTCAAAAAGTACTTGAACAACCCAATTATTCTACCCAACAACATAGCATTGCTCCTGCTTTTGAAGAGGAGCGTAACGGGAGGAGGGAACTGGAACAAATGCAGGCTCTTATGACTTCCATGGAAAAAGCCCCGGAAAGGGATCCCGAGATGGAACAGATAAATGGTATGCTGGAAACGATACTGGATATACAATATCCGGAACGAATGGAAGAGAAACTCAGAAAAGCTTCACAACAGTCCAGAGGCACGGTATTTTCGGTATTCGCATCACCGCAGCAATCCAAGGTGGGATATCTTTCACCCAACATCATCAGAGCATATAATACAACAGAGAGAAGTAGTAGCGGTACAAACCGTTTCTACTCCCTGGAAGAGTCGAAGACGACGGATAATTATCCTAATGCTATTACTGCCAGTATAGCTGAAGCACAGACGCTGGTGAGTGGAGCAACCGTCAAATTACGACTGGATCAACAAGTGTATCTCAACGGTAGTACAATTGAACCCAATACATTTATCTATGGTCTGGCCGGCCTTAAGGGGGAACGTTTGATGATCTCTGTTACGGGCATCCGCTCCGGCAATTCGATTTATCCGGTGGAGCTTGAAGCGTATGACCTGGATGGACTGAAAGGAATCTATATTCCCGGTGCCATTACAAGGGATGTAGCCAAAAACAGTGTTGAGCGTTCTTCCCAGAACATTGGTCTTACGACCCTTAGTGATTCCTGGAGCGCCCAGGCCGCAGGTGCCGGTATTGAGGCCGCTAAAGGATTGGTAAGGAAAAAGGCAAAACAGGTTAAGGTCAGCCTGAAGGCAGGTTACCAGATTTTATTAATTGATGAAAAACAACAAGATGAACCTATTATCCGATAGTTATATGAAATATCAAAAAAATCTATTTTTATTGGTGTTGCTGGCCGTATCCTTAGCCGGTGCACAGCCACTGTCCCATCCGATAACGGGACAGCAGCTCCCGGTATCCTACAACTATACCACGAGCCTTTTGTTTTCCTATCCCATAGTCAGTGTGGATAGGGGTAACGGAGAGGTCCTGGCTCAGATACCGGAGGGACTGGAGAATATATTACAGATAAAAGCAGCACAGGAAAATTACTGTGCTACCAATCTTACTGTAATTACAGCTGACGGAACGGTATACAGTTTTAATCTTTGTTATGAAGCAGCACCTGAAATTACCGCTTATTCCTGTAATGAAAACAGTGAACCGTATCCCAAAACCATTGTGGACGGCAATAATGCAGCAGTTTTAGATCATCTCTCAGAACTTGCTTATCATGACCGTAATTATACACGAGAATTCGGGGAAAATGCGTATGGTATAGCATTGGCAGTTACCGGAATGTATACCGCAAATGATTATATATTTTACCGTATGCGTTTGGAGAATTCTACCCCGATCAGTTATGATATCGACCAGCTTCGATTCTATATCCGGGATCAGAAAAGAGCCAAACGTACTGCCTCGCAGGATCTGGAAATCCAACCCTTATCCTGGTATAGGGAAGTGCAGAACGTACGACCCCATTCCCAGGTCACTTTCATCTGCGTACTGCCTAAGTTTACTATTCCTGATCGCAAGAACCTGCATATTCAACTGGTTGAAAAATCAGGAGGAAGGCACCTGCAACTCAAACTGCGTAACACTAAAACTGCCGCAGTACTCACTTTACCCTTGTTTTCAGAATAACCTTAAACGATTATATTATGAATGATAAAAATTTTGAGTACCTGAAAGACCAGTTAAAGTATACCGGTTTTGGGGAAGCTATGGAAGGAGAACTGAAAAATAATATGGAGCAGCTTCAGGCAGCTTTTAGTCTTAAACACGATACGTTTTATGGCAATGATCATGTAAGTGCTGAACTTCATTTTAAAAAGTCTGAACAGACCGATCTTTATTTTTTTAATTCTTACGGTGTAAAGCTGGAGAAAGAGGGAACAAAAGAAGCGCTCGAACAAACCTTTTATATCAATAAAGGCAATAATATTACCCTGAAGGAGGCCTATAATCTTATGGAGGGTAGGGCCGTAAACAAGAATCTTACCAGTAGGGAAGGTGAAGTCTATAATAGCTGGGTGCAACTCGATTTTAAAGATACCGACCCTAACGGCAACTTCAAACTGAACCACTATCATGAGAATTACGGATATGATCTTGAGGCTGCCCTTTCCAGGCTACCGATAAAAGAGCTACAGAATGAGTCCCATAAAGAAGACCTAATCAACTCGCTGAAGAAAGGAAACCAACAATCGGTAACCTTTCAAAAGGAAGGAACCGATGTCAGACAGTATATCGAAGCCAATCCGCAATTTAAAACTATTACTGTTTTCGACAGTAACCGAAACAGGCTAGATAACCGTAAAAGTCAGCAGCAGGAACAGTCACAACAAAAAGGTCATGACAGAAAAAGCACAAAAAGTAAGAAAAATTCGACATCGAAAAGTGATGATGCAAAACCGCAAAAGAAACAGCGTCGTAAAACCACAAAACTATAGTGATGAATCAGTTACATCCTCTGATGGTTTTTTTTGAGCGGATTCGGGATGACGGCCGTATCAGCAGCACCCACATCGGGATATTTGCAGCCCTGTTATACTACCGGCAGCAAAAGGATTTTGTTAATCCTATTGCTGCCTATAGCAGGCAGATTATGCCTCTGGCCAAAATTTCAGCATTGAAGACCTATTGCCGTTGCCTTAAAGATCTTGATGCATACGGATACCTTCAGTATACGCCTTCAAAAAAGAAAACAAGACCCAGTACCATCTTTTTTATAGAGTGAGGATGACATAGCAGAATAATTTAATTATGGAATTTATATGGGAGAAAAGCTTACTAAGAATGACCTGCACCAGTTTGGAGATTTTCTTTTGGGAAAGATACGTATAATGATAGAGCAAGAAAAAGTAAAGGAAGAAAAGGGGGTTACTTTACACTGGCTGAAAGGACGGATAGTGCGTAAAATACTGGATATTTCACCCGGATCACTTCAGAACCTTAGAATAACGGGAAAGGTACGATTCAGGAAAGTTTTAGGCTCTTACTACTACAATAAAGCCGATGTAGATAATCTTTTTAATGATGAAACAGAATAATCATGACCTTTAGCGATTTTATCGATTATCAGTACAGTATGGCAAAAGACCCCAAGTTAACGGTGTGGCATGGTGCGCTACTGACTGCACTTTTTCTGCTTGCAGTCAGACAAAAACGTTTTATCGGTATCAGGGTCAGCAGAAGCAGAATTATGACTCTGGCACATATCCGGACCTTACCTACGTATCATAAGTACTTCAGGGAACTACAGGAGTGGGGAATAATCGTTTACAGACCATCCTATCATCCGGGAGTTAAAAGTGAAGTAGATATAAAAAAACCACCTTACCAGTAAAGTAAGGTGGTTTTTTTATTTAGAAGGAATAGCAATATCATTTGTTTTTTGGCTATTGCCAAACTACATCTGTGTCTGTTATTTTTTGTTACCAGGACGATTTAAAGGGTAAACTCTCTGAAATTTAATACGATAAAGGGATCAGATATTATACTTTTCTTTTATTTTGAGTATTTCCTTTTCCAGTTTGGTAAGTAGTTCTCTGTCTGTTTCTGATATCTTTCTGCTCTTTTTGTTCAGTCGTTTATCCAGAATAGTCATTTCTCGTCCAATTGAAGCCTGTTCGGTAATTGCGTAGGCTTCTGTCTGTTTTACTGATGCATGCCCTAACATCTCCTTCACCACATGGATTGGTACATTGTTGTTCAGGGTAACGGTACTGCCAAAAGTCCTGCGTGCCATGTGCGTGTTAAGGGTAAAGGGAAATCCGCATAAATGGGCTATCTCTTTTAGGTACTCATTCATCTTTTGATTCGATGATACAGGCAGCACAGTGCCCCGTTCAAGACAAAGAGGATGATCCTTATACCTTTCAATTATTTTTAAGGCTTGCGGTAAAAGCGGAACGTTGGTTTCTGAGCCGGTTTTTTGCCTGGCGGATATAATCCAGAGTTTCCCATCAATTCCTTTCTTAATCTCTGTCTTCTTCAATTGATAGGCATCAATATAGGCTAATCCTGTATAACACTGGAATACGAAAACGTCACGGACAACGTTCAGCCTATCCGTGGTAAAGTAATGGTTCTCCAGTTCATACAGTTCCTGGCTTGATAATGGCTTCTTGATTACCTTAGTCTTACGGCCTTTGAAGTTCTTGAACGGATCCTTCAGTATTATTTCTTTGTCTATTGCGCGCAATACGATTTTCTTGAAATTGGCAATATACTTTAAGGTCGTATTATTACTGCAATTTCTCACTGTCCGAAGATAAAATTCGAAATCTTTAATGAAAGTAAGGTCAAGATCAGCGAATTCCATATCAAGACGGTTGAACTTTATCCTGATAAACTCCCTTAAATGATTTATCGTTATCGTAAAACGGTCCAGCGTACCTTCTGCATACCCTTTGCCTATCAGGGCAGCCATTTCCCGGTTATGAGATTCGAACTCTTCGAGGACCTTAACTCTTGGTTTTAACCTTCCTAAAATATAATCCATAATCTTTTCCGAAGTGACCGGCTTGCCGCTGTAGAGGAGTTCGGTTTTGCACTCATTTACTTTCATCAGCAACGAGTCCAGGAAAAAATTAAGTGCCTTAGCATCTTCTTTAGTTCCTATAGCCCGCTCTGTTTTCTGGTCCCATCGGCTTACTTCCCACTTTCTTTTAGTAGAGGTTTCCCTAGGAACGCCATCTACTGTAATCCTCAGGTAGATATTCCTCAGATTACCTCCATTACGGGGTGTTTTCAAAAAGAAAGACAACCCAAAACTGTTCTCTAACATAATTCAACTTTTTAGATTAATAAATGTAGAAATACAGCGTCTTAAAATCAAGTCGTTAACCTGTTTTACCTGTTGATATACAGGTGTTTAAGTGTAATTCTGTGGCACATTTTTTTTAGAGGTAAATGTGCCACGATTTTGCCACAAAACTTTTATGCCATTTTATAAATTCTGATGAAGTGCAGGGAAATAAAAAACCCTGCAAATCGTTGGATTTACAGGGTTTTACACGTTTTTCACGGGTTTTTAAAAAATTTGGAAAAGCTTAGTTTTCCTTATTTTAACCCATTTCGTGGGGAGAGCAGGATTCGAACCTGCGAAGGTTTCCCAACGGATTTACAGTCCGTCCTCGTTGGCCGCTTGAGTATCTCCCCATGCCGTTTTAGACATGCATTATTGTTTTAATGCGGTGCAAATATAGTACTGTTTTCTTACTAAACAAACATATTTTGGGGTATTTTAAAAACTATTTTTTAAATGGCTGGAATCTAAATAAATAAAAATTTACTTTTTGTGTTTTGGGTGTTATCTTTAAATTAAAAAGTGTTAATAGCTTTATATATTAACCCTCGTGTAGTACTTTTGTACTGTGAGAAAAGCGCTTGTATACATATTAATTTCGCTGATTAGCTTCAATAGCCTGAGCATAAGGGAGTTTTTAAAACTACCTGTACTGTGCCAGCATTATATGGAGCATAAATCGGTGAATAATGATATAAGCATAATGGACTTCCTGTCCATGCACTACTGGGGAACCGACCTAAATGATAACGATGATAACCGTGATATGCAGCTACCGTTTAAAAACATTGCCCATAATGTGTTAACTGTAGTGTTCTTACCACAAAACCTTACCGCAACACTTACTGCGGTTTATATACAACCTCTTGTAAACAGGGTAACGGCATACAAAAATAACCTGTATTCCTGCCTGTATTACAGTTCGCTTATTAAGCCCCCGGCTTTATAATTCCATCTTAACTTATGTAAGGAGTGGGTAAGTACCTACTCATACTATCATATTTCCATATGCCATACCGGCTTGTGGTAATCTTTTATTATTAACCTAAAATTTTATTATCATGAAAAAAAGTATTGCAATGCTTGCTTTTGCTGGCCTGTCGCTATTTGTTTCCTGCGGGGAAAACAAGGACACTGACATTGTAGAATCGGGAACTTACCAGGGTAAAGCCGAAGAGGTAGATGCCGATGAAAAAGAGATTTATGTAAGAACAGCAGATGACAAACTGCTTGAACTTTATTTTACCGATGCTACAACACTTACTAAAGATGGTACTGCTGTTGAGTTTAGTGAACTGCACGAAGGCGGTAACGTTGAAGTTAAGGTAGAGAAAAAAGGAAACAGGCTGGAGCCCCTTTCTGTTAGTATATTAGACTAATCCTTAAATACAAATGGTATGTGGAGAACAGAACTGTTTCATCCGCTTATAGTCCATTTGCCTGTTGTAACCCTGCTGCTTGCGTCGGTGGCAGGGCTACTTAGGTATCCGGCAAAAAGCAATGATAAAATTTTTTTAGAAAGGTTCATTTTTGTAATGCTTGCTATAGGTGTTGTAACCGGTTGGGCAGGTATTTACACAGGTCAGCTGGCTTATAATATTGAGGTTCGCAAAATATGTGATCCAAAGGTGTTGCAAAACCATCAGTACTGGAGCTATGTATCTGTTATTATTTACACGGTTGCATTGCTGCTAGTGGTATTTAAAAAATATATTGCAGCACTAAACAGGTTAATAATTAATGTTTTAATTGTAATTTTATTAATAGCAGGCGGAATAATTTTAGGCTATGCGGGTCACCTTGGAGCATCGGTAGTATACGAGCAGGGTGCAGGGGTACATAAGCCTGCCGATGATTGTTCTGACTATAATCCTGCGTAAAAATTTATATGGTTAAAGAGAATATAGATAAAGCCATAAAGGCCACTTACTTTAGTATTATAGGCAATACCCTGCTGGCATTGTTTAAAGGTGCGGCGGGCTTTTTTGGTAATTCGTATGCGCTTATTGCCGATGCGATTGAATCGACCACCGATATATTCTCGTCAATACTGGTGCTGTTTGGAATTAAATATTCCACACGTCCGGCAGATGAGAACCACCCTTACGGACACGGAAGGGCAGAGGCACTTATCACCTTTATCGTAGTGGGCTTTTTAATTACGGCAGCGACCGTTATTGCTTATGAGAGTATAGTGAACATACAAACACCACACGATTTGCCCAAAAGCTGGACATTAATCGTGCTTGGAGCTATTATCATTTGGAAAGAAATCTCATTTAGGTTGGTGCTTAAAAGAAGTAAGGAAACCAACAGTTCGGCACTTAAGGCCGATGCTTGGCACCATCGTAGTGATGCTATAACATCTATAGCTGCATTTATAGGAATCTCTATTGCACTTTTTTGCGGCAAGGGGTATGAGTCGGCAGACGACTGGGCTGCGCTGTTTGCTTCAGGTTTTATTATTTACAACAGTTATCTTATTTTCCGCCCGGCACTGGGCGAGATAATGGACGAGCATTTGTATGATGATGTGGTTGAGGATATAAGAGAAGCATCGGTTAAAGTAAAAGGTATATTGGGTACCGAAAAGTGTTTTGTAAGGAAAACAGGAATGGTATATCACATAGAGCTTCATGCCATTGTAAATGCCAATATAACAGTTAAGCAAGGGCATAAGCTGGCACATGAACTGGAAGATTACCTGCGTAAGCAAATCACCGGAGTAGGGCGTGTACTGATACACATTGAACCCGACGATTACAGCTGATTTACAGAACAGAAACTAAAGGAATATAAAAATCCCCGCAATTGCGGGGATTTTTATTTATATTTTTTAGCGTAAGCCATACTAAAAGCTATTTGGTTCTTATTACTGGTTACTTACTTTATTCCATATTTTTAATTAGTTCGCCTAGTCTTTTACCTTTTTCGGTTTCTTTTACTTTTTGACTTAACGTTTGATAAACTTTATTTATTGAGGTAAAGCCTTTGTTTTTTGTATAACGATAATAGGAGGTAAATGCTAAAAGGGACACTTCAGAGTCAGGGTGCTCTTTAATGAAATCAATATATTTGCTACAGTTTTTTTTGTAAAAATCATCAAATATATTTTCAAGTCTTTTTTCATTAATAGTGTCATTATCTTTAACCGCTTTCATATAATCATCATTATAAGTATTATATATTTTGGAATATTGGTTATTGAATTCTTTATCAAGCTGTAAGTACTTATAAAATGCATCATTGTTAAGTGTACCACTAATAACTGAGTTAGAAACGGTATCTTTATCTACTTTAATATCAATAGTCCCTTTTTCAATGTATAGAGCCATAGGGTCTTCCTCTTTTCCTTCAATGTAAAAGAATCCGCTTTTAATACTGTCTGTGGTGCCTCTAAAACTGAATTTCCCATTTTCTATTGTGGTAGAGTCAACCGTATTTAAGGCTATAATACTTCCGCCATTTTCTTTTAAAACAACATATCTGCCGTTAAAAGCAGAATCTACAGTGCCTGTAATAAGGTATTCATTTTCTTTAAGGTTGTTGCAGGAAACAGCCAGTATAGCTGCGCCAATAAGGAGTAATTTTTTCATAACAGTTTAGTTTGGTAAGATGTAAATATTTGAAAATAAATATACTAATTATTATAAAACGGAAAAAGCCACACTATAGTGTGGCTTTTTATTTATGTTTTTATAGCAAGAATTACTCCGCTAAAAGCTCTTTTACTTTGGCTTTAAGTGCTTCACCTCTCAGGTTACGGGCAACAATAACACCGTTTTTATCCAGTATTACTGTAGCTGGTATAGATGTAACACCATATTGTACCGCTATTGGTTCGTCCCAACCCTGTAGGTTAGAGATATGTTGCCATGTAAGGTTATCTTTTTCAATAGCACCTTTCCACTTGGCATCGTCTTTATCAAGAGAAACCCCAATAATGTTAAGACCTTTATCATGTAGTTCGTTGTACATAGCGACTACATTAGGATTTTCTTTACGGCATGGTCCGCACCATGAAGCCCAAAAATCAATAATGGTAACCTTACCTTTAGCCTGATTAAGGGAAAGCGTTTTTCCGTTTGGAGTGGCAGCCGAGAAATCAGGAGCTGTTTTACCAATTTCGGTAGCTTCCATAGCTTTTTCACTAGCTAACATTTGGTTAAGGTATTCTTCTACTTTCTGCCCCATTTGAGTAGATTTTGGCTCAGGTCCCATTTTATCGTAAACCGGTTTCAAATCCTTTGCTTTAGCATCCTGATCCTTAAGTATAATAGGAAACAACTCTGCACATATTAGGCTGTTTGGGTTTTCTTTTATAAAGGCAATATATTTTTTATTGTATTCTTTAGTAAGTTTTGAGTACTCATTAACTATCCTGTTTTGAGTTTCAACATCGCCTTCTGATTTGGCTTTATTAAAGTTGTCCATGTGTTCATCTTTAAAAGCCTGCTCTTTTTTGCCAACTTCAATAAGTATTACGTTTAACTTAGCCAGTGCGTTATTGTTTAATGTGCCGCCTACTACTGATTTTGGAATGTCTTCGCTATTAACATTTACGGTAATATTTCCTTTTTCGGTATAAAGAGCAATTTGCCCGTCCATTAGTTTATCTTCAAAATATATCAGTCGCTGTTCAGGCTTGTCTGCCACACCGCTAAAAGTAAATTTTCCGTTTTTTACTGTAGTTGAGTCCAGTTTGTCCATTACTTCTTCATTAATAGTTTTTGCCAGGTAAACTTTCTGCCCATTAAAATCAGTACTTACTGTCCCAACAATTTTAAACTCGTTTCCAGCCAAATCAATGCCTTTAAAGGACATAATGGCTAAAACGGTTAAGGTGATTACAAGAATTTTTTTCATAGTGTAAAGGTTTTGATTTGTTACATAGGTACGCCTAAGTTACTAAATTATATTTATAAAAAAAGGCGCAGGGGTTAACTGCGCCTTTTGTTTTTTGTTGTAAATGAATTATTTAGCTAAAAGTTCTTCTACTTTAGCTTTAAGCTCATCACCTCTAAGGTCTCTTGCTACAATAACACCATTAGCATCAAGTATTACAGTAGCAGGGATGCTGTTTACACCAAACTGTTTTGCAATTGGCTCATCCCAACCTTTAAGGTTAGAGATATGTTGCCATGTAAGTTTATCGGCAGCAATAGCCTGTTTCCATTTGTCACCATCCTGATCAAGAGAAACACCAATAATATTAAGACCTTTACCATGAAGCTCATTGTACATAGCAACTACGTTAGGGTTTTCTTTACGGCAAGGACCACACCAAGATGCCCATAGGTCGATAATAGTAACTTTACCCATAGCTTCTTTGATAGAAAGCATTTTTCCGTCTGGAGTTGGGGCAGCAAAATCAGGAACCTGTTTTCCAACAGAAGTAGCCGATTTAGCGTTGTCTGCCTCTTTTTTCTTTTCCAGGTATTCGCTTATTTTTTTACCTAAATCACTGTCTTTACTTGATTGTGACAGTTTGTCAAAAACAGACTGTAGCTCTTCGTAAGTAGCGTTTTGACTTCTTAATAAAGAAGGAAATGCCTGAATAGAGATTTCTGCTGTAGGGTTTTCTTCAATAAAAGTTTTGAATTTTGTATACATCTGGTCAGAGAATGTTTCAAACTCTTCTTCAATTTTCTTTATAGCATTTTCGTCTTGTTCCTGAGAAGCTTTGGTGTATTCCTGGCTAAGTTCCTGCCCTTTTTTACTTACTTCGTTATTAAGTTTGTTGTACTTAGCAAGCACATCGTTATTAAATGTACCGCTAACTTTAGAATTGTAAATAGTATCTTTATTTACGTTAACAGCAATATTACCTTCTTCAGCAAAAAATCTGATAGGTGCATTTTGTTCTTCACCTTCTATAAAAAGGAAACGTTCCTGCGGAGTTTCGGTCATTCCTTTAAAAGTAAATTTACCGTTCTCAACAACCGCAGTGTCTAAAGATACTCCCGGAGCGTTACGCTCTTTTGGAGCTTCTCTAAGGAATACTTGCTTACCGTTGTAAATAGTATCTATAGTTCCTGAAACAAGGAACTCGTTTTCTTTAAGTGAATCGTTGCATGAAACAGCTAAAGCAGCTACAGATGCAAACAGAAGAAATTTTTTCATGTGGTTTTTATAGTTTTTTATTTAAGCTGCTAAATTATCTAAAAATAAATGGTATACAGCAGCATTAACAATTATTTTATATTTATGAATTACTGCATGAAGAAGCTTGGCTTACAACTGTTTGCACTGTTGTATTTTTAATTCCGCTAAAACCTTTCTCTACATTAATCATATTATGGTAACCTCTTGCTTTCAAAATTGATGCCATTATTACCGAACGGTAACCACCTGCACAGTGAAGGTAAAAGTCGGCCTCAGCAGGTACTTCTGCAAAACGTTCGTTTACAAAATCAAGCGGAATGTTTACGGCTTCAGCTACGTGACCGTTACTAAATTCACCCGGTTTACGTGAATCTACCACTGTGATTGGGTTTTGAGCCAGTCCTTCGGCAAACTCATCAGGAGAGATAGAGCGGATGCTTTCGGTTTCAAAACCTGCCGCTTTCCATGCTTCAATACCACCTTTAAGGTAGCCTAGTGTGTTATCAAACCCTACACGTGCAAGTCTTGTAATGGTTTCTTCTTCCTTACCTTCGGGAGTAACCAGTAGTATAGGCTGGTTTACATCGCGGATAAGCGCACCTACCCAAGGAGCAAAACCTCCATGAAGACCTATAAATATAGAGTTAGGAATATGTTCTTTTACAAAGTCGTTTTCATGTCTTACATCAAGTACTATGGCACCGGTGCTGTTTGCTGTAGCTTCCAGTTCGTTTGCAGTAAGTGGTGTAGCACCTTTTTTTATAATGTTGTCAAGGCTGTCGTACCCTTTAATGTTCATTAAAACATTTTGAGGGAAGTAGGCAGGAGGAGCTCCCAGTCCGTCAAGTAGTTCGGCGGTAAATTCCTCTTTAGTCATATCTGCCCTTAGGGCATAGTTGGTTTTCTTTTGGTTACCCAGTGTATCGGTAGTTTCCTTGCTCATGTTCTTTCCGCAGGCACTTCCGGCACCGTGGCTAGGGTATACTATAAGCTCATCGGGCAATACCATTATCTTGTTGCGAAGCGAATCGAACAGGTGAGAGGCAAGTACCTCCTGCGTTAGTTCGCTGGTAAGAGCCTGTGCAAGATCGGGTCTTCCTACATCACCAATAAATAAGGTGTCTCCTGTAATAATACCATGCATGTTATTGTTTTCATCTAACAGCAGGTAGCAGGTACTTTCTAAAGTATGTCCCGGAGTATATATAGCTCTAATAGTATATTTACCAACTTTAAATTCCTGATTGTCTTCGGCAATAATAGCGTTAAACTCGGGAGCAGCTGTTGGACCATATACAATTTCGGCTCCGGTTTTTTTAGCCAGATCCAAGTGACCCGAAACGAAATCGGCATGGAAATGGGTTTCAAAAATGTACTTTATTTTAGCGTTGTCTTTTGCCGCTTTTTCAATGTAGGGCTGCACTTCCCTTAACGGATCAAAAATGGCAGCTTCGCCATTACTTTCAAGGTAATAGGCTGCCTGTGCAATACAGCCTGTGTATATTTGTTCTATTTTCATATCGTGGTTAGATTAATATCCAAAAACTTCTTTTGAGAGAATAAAGCAGGCCATAACAAGTATAAATACTCCAAAACCTTTTTTTAGCTGTTTCTCGTTTATGTACCTGTGCAGGTAACTGCCCACAAATATACCAAAAATCGAGATGGCAGTAAAAGATAACAGGAACTGCCAGTTTATGGTTGTGTTATGTAAATCGCCTAAAAACCCGGTTAGGGAGTTTACTGCAATGATTAATAGGGATGTACCTACTGCTTTTTTCATGCTAAGACCGCCAAAAAATATCAGCATAGGTATAATTAAGAATCCGCCGCCGGCACCTACAAGCCCCATGGTTATACCTGTTAAAATGATATAGGGAAGTATGCGCACATAGCTGGTTTTTTCTTTATTGGTGTCAGGTTGTTGTACGGTTTCTTTTTTTGTAAGCATAGAAAGTGCTGCAAGCAGCATTATTATAGCAAATAATGCCATAATAAACGTATCTTTGTGTAAGGTAACGTTCTTAGTATCAATAATAATTTGCGGTAGGGAAGGTACTATATACCTACGGGTGCAGTATACGGTTATAAATGACGGAACGGCTATTAGTAATCCCTGTTTTATGGCAACATTCCCTTTAAGGAAATTTTGCACTCCGCCAAAAGCGGCAGTGAAGCCTACAATAAACAGCGAGTAGCCGGTTGCCAAAACCGGGTTTATGCCCATTACGTATACTAACAGGGGTACGGTAAGTATAGAGCCACCACCGCCCATTAATCCTAAAACAAGACCAATGGCACACGCTCCGGCATAAGCTGTTATCAGTTCCATTTTTTTAGTTAATGCGGCTAAAGATAATATTATAAAAGTGAACTATTTACAACTTGAATACGGAAAAAAATAACTGCCATTATAGCACGTTGATAGTTAGTGGTTTAGGTAATTGTGAAGTTTGGTACATTTTATGATATGTATATTTTTAATACTTAAAAATACGTTCAAATTACAGCAATGATAATTTTAGGTTTTATTTTTTGTAAAATTATTAATCAAAAAGCGTTGTATATTGGGAATTCCCATATATTTGTACGTCTTTTTAAGGCAATTTTGTTATAGAGAACACACGTTGTAAAAAATTTGTTATGGCAACAACTCAAAAGCCCCGTCGCGTGGGCATGTACGAAAACGTAAAGAATCAGTTTGAAAAAGCTGCAGCCGTTATGGGATTGGATGAAAGCGTAAAGAAAATCCTTTCCATTACAAATAACGAAATCGTAGTTCACTTTCCTGTAAAGATGGATAACGGTCAAGTAGAAGTTTTTACCGGTTATAGGGTACAACACAATAATGCTTTAGGTCCTTACAAAGGAGGTTTAAGATATCACCCAACAGTAGATATTGATGCCGCAAGGGCTCTTGCTACCTGGATGACATGGAAAACATCGCTTGCCGGACTTCCTTACGGAGGTGGTAAAGGTGGTATCCAATTGGATCCTAAAAAATACTCTCAGGGTGAACTTGAAAGGATTACAAGACGTTTCACCTATGCACTGGGTGACAATATTGGTCCTGAGCACGATATTCCTGCTCCCGATGTAAATACCAACGCACAAATGATGGCTTGGATTGCAGATACTTATATGTCTACAAAATCTCCAAGCGAGCGTTCTAAAAACCAACACGTGGTTACAGGTAAGCCTGTAGGATCGGGTGGTCTTGAAGGACGTGATCGTGCTACCGGTTTTGGTGTAGTTGTTACACTGGAGTCGTGGGCTAAGCTTAACGGTACTTCACTTGAAGGGAAAAAATATATTGTACAGGGATTTGGTAACGTAGGTTACTGGGCTGCACACTTTATGCACAAAAACGGTGCAATACTTATAGGTGTACAGGATGCTACAGGTACAATTTATAATCCTGAAGGTATTGACCCGGAAGCTTTATTAAGATACCAAAGTGATAATGCTACCATTACAGGTTATAAAGGTACACAGGATTACCCGTCTGAAGATTTCTTCGGGATTGACTGTGACGTAATTATTCCTGCTGCTTTAGGTAACCAGATTACCGAAGATAACGCTAACACCGTAAAAGCTAAAGTGGTTGCAGAAGGTGCTAACGGACCTATTGATACCGAAGGTGAGGCTATTTTACTTGCTAACGGTGTACAAATGATTCCGGATATCCTTTGTAACTCAGGTGGGGTTATTGGTAGTTACTTTGAGTGGCTGCAAAACCGTAACGGTGAGATATGGACAATGGACGATGTTATTGTGAAACTGAGAAAGAAACTTGAAGATGCTTTCAATAAAGTAATCAACACTTCTGTACAGTATCAAACAGACTGGAGAACTGCCGCTTACATACAGGCACTAACCAGAATTGAAATGGCTTATAAACAAAGAGGAATTTTCCCTTAAGATTATAACTAAACTAAAACTCACTAAAAGCAGCCTTAGGGCTGCTTTTTTTATTGGAGTAGATTTAGATAGCCGCGTCGTTCTTCCTCGTAATGACAGGAATGTTTGTCATCCTGACGAAGGAAAGAATCTGTTTTCCATTTCGACCGAAACGAAGTGTAGTGGAGAAATCTCTTTTACATTTTGAATGGAGATGTCTCCTGTTGTCGACATGATAGATGAGGTTGTCATTCTGACGACAGGAAGAATCTAAATGCAATAAATTTTTTACTCTGTTCTTTTGTCTTGACACAAACGAACCAAAAAGTCAAGGCTATGACTCCTTAAGCTAAAAATTACTGCACAAGGCTAAACCATCCGAACTCGGC
>NZ_WOWP01000007.1 GCF_009741375.1 Flavobacterium rakeshii | reverse complement strand
CATGTTGTAATCCTTTTGACTACGCTTTATGCGTGTAATTGCTTTGTCTTTCATAATAAGTCGAATTTGTGTCAACTTATTTCAGGACGAGACAAACCTTTGATTTATGAAAAAAGCAGTTTACTTAGCCTTTATGGCAGCAATGGGAACAGGGATAATTTCCTGTAGTACCGAAGATGCTATGGATAACGACACTACAATCCAACAGAAACAGGCAGAAGCATCTGTAGAGACTTATAAAGGAATGGATTTCTCCAAACTGTTTACTGATGTACACTGGAACCTGAATATCGACTTTTCCTTATTGTACAGTTATGCCAATATGCAGGAGCTAAAAGCTAATTCTGATAAAAACCTCACCGAAATTATTGATGAATTTAGAGATCTTATTGCCGAAAAGGAAGAAAACGGCATTACAGATATCGTTGCTACCATTGAGTTTAAAAATGGCGAAGCTCGGGTTAAGCAGTATCTTTTTCTGGATAACAGTTTAATGAAAGAAAAGGTAGAGTTTACCGGTAGGGACGGGGTAGAATCTATAACCAGTGGAGAGTACAAAGCACCAAATTCCATACTTACTACTACTGTTGACGGCGTTATGCCTACAGTAAGTGATTATTTAGTAAACAGCCTGCAAAACAGCGATAGTGTAGTGCTGCGGTTTAAGGTTAATGCTAAAGCCGGTAAGGGCAGTGTTTATATCATGTAAACTAAAAATAATACCTGTATAAAATGAAGAAGCCTGCTAAATAGCAGGCTTCCGCTTTTTGATAAAAATAGATATAGAGTAAAACAGAGTAGAGTAATGTTTAAATAAGTTAAAATTGCCCAAGAGACTTATAAGTTGAGCTGTGATCCCCCATGATAACGTACCTAACTAGCTCAAGGGCAATTAAAATAACAAAGTAATACTAAATATTAATCTCAAATAAGAACGTATATTAATCGAAGCACCGTGGTGCATTGTTTACAGTTTTAAAAAACTGCCCGAACGTATTGGCTTCCTTTAATCCCTCATGACGCAGGCTTAACCTCATTTCAGGCAATTTTTTTGAAGAAAATATATAATAGTAGGGACCTATTTCTTTTTCAAAAGCATTTAAAATGCTGCCTGTTTTGCCGATAGGTAAGGTTACGGCCTATATGTTTAAATGTGTACTATAATAAGCATTCACATAATGACAATCTTAAAAAAAATTGCCCGAAAGAAAGTAAGTTTGTAATCCCCCACAATGATAACGTACCTAGCTTATTTTTGCTTTCAGGCAATTAATATAAATAGCAAAGTAAATTCCTAAATAATACTTTTAAATAAATCCTATAAAATTTATTACACACTTGCAAACCCCTACCGGGACAAGCAAGGCAACCAAAATGAATGCTATTATTTGCCACCAGTTCTTAATTTTTTTTGAAAAGGCGTAATTAAGCATTGTTATAATTATAAGCGATATAACGATCGCGGTTAAAAACACATATATTGTTAGTATGCCAAGGCTATGGGCTAAAAAAAACGTTTCCATAATTTTAATACAGTAAAGTTGAAAAAGTAAATTGTCTAAATAAAAAATAAACAAAATTCTCCCCGGCGCAGTAGCAATAAGCTATTGCACTTAATTAACCGACAAACAACTGTTTGGACAGCACTTAGCTAAGGTGCTGTTTCATAATTGTTTTAAATGTGGTAGTGATTTTTTTAGTTGGCTAACCCGGTACCTGTTTTAAAATCAAGCAGGTCTTTTACATATTGAGGCTGCAAGTGCATGTATTCGTCACAGCTTTGTAAAAGTTTGGAGTAACCTCTTTCTACAGCAGCCCAAAAAAGTTGCTGCTCATCATCACACAGGCTGCATACTTCAAGTCTTCGGCAAATGGTTTTATGCTCTAAACTGTCAATAAAACCCCATCCCATTTCGTAGCGTTCGTTAAAACCCTGCGGTGGAATGTGCGATTTTAGCCTGTTGATAAGGTTTTTAGAAGTGGCCTTTGGGCTAAGGCCTGCTAACTCGTTTAAAGTAAGCTTAATAATCTCGTCATAACCTTTCCATTTAATGGTAAAGATTTGACCGGAACTTAGTTCGATAAATCCGCTTAGCATGTTTGTAATTTGTTTTTGGTGGATAATTATTGGTTGGTTGGTTTGTGTGTATTCAAATATTTTATTGCATTAGTTTTTTAATTTTAATGTTTTTATGTTATCCCTACTGTTCCGTATGGGATTTCTTTATCGTCGTCTTTTATTATCACTATGCCGTTTACCGTTAGCGGAATTTGCTGCACTTCTTCAAACAAATTGGCCTGTTCCAAAATCACTGTGTTATAATCCTGCGGATTTAACAAAAGTTTATGGGTTGTGTTAAGGCCCTTTTCAGTAACTACATCTCTAAGTACTTGTAAGCTAACGTTTTTACCTATATATTTTAAATTAATCATCATAGGTTGCTTAGTGATTTGATCGAAAATTAGTTAAAATTTTGTAAAAGATTATTCAATTAAAACCAAAAATCGATGAACGACGTAAATCTTCCTATAAAACGTTAATTTTTCCAATTATGAAAAACCTTAAAAGAATTTATCCGATTGCAATAGTGGCTTTTATGCTACTTTTAGGTACGGTTTCCTATGCGCAAAAAACCGTTATGGTAGGTGGAGCACCTATGTATCCTACTAAAGACATTGTAGACAATGCTGTAAACTCTAAGGATCATACTACCCTGGTTGCGGCTGTTAAAGCTGCCGGACTGGTAGAAACCCTTAAAGGCGACGGACCGTTTACCGTGTTTGCTCCAACAAACGAAGCTTTTGACAAATTACCTAAAGGTACTGTAGAGACCCTTTTAAAACCCGAAAACAAAAAAATGCTTCAAGGTGTATTAACTTATCATGTGGTGGCTGGTAAATGGAGTGCTGCCGATGTTGTTAAGGCCATTAAAAAAGGTAATGGTAAATATGTAGCAAAAACAGTACAGGGCGGCGAACTTACTTTTATGCTTGATGGTAATGATGTGTGGGTTATGGATGAGAAAGGCGGAAGAGCTAAAATTACTATTGCCGATGTGAATCAGAAAAATGGTGTTATACATGTAATTGATACTGTATTAATGCACAATTAAAATAGTTTGGATTTCATATACATGATTTAATCAGTGTATGGTTTGGTTTAAGTTGATTTATGTAAAAGCCCCGATTGATAATCGGGGCTTTTTATTTTTTTGTCATCCTGATGGCAGGAAGGATCTCTTTTCCGTTCCGACTGAAGCAGTAATCTCCTATTTATTTAGATTTTTCGACTCCACTTCGTTACGCTCAAAATGACAGTTGAGTGTGTCATCCTGACGATAGGAAGGATCTTATTTAAAATTTAAAATTCATCATTCAAAACCTAATGCCGTTTGCTCACTCTGATGTTTTCAGAGGTTGTCATTCCGATACGAAACGTAGTGTAGTGAGGAATCTCTGAACTTTGAATAGAGATGTCTCCTGCCGTCGACATGACATACTG
>NZ_WOWP01000052.1 GCF_009741375.1 Flavobacterium rakeshii | reverse complement strand
TTCTCATTACTTACTACTAAATATTTTAACATATTGAGATAAAGAATATAATATTATTTGAATTAGAAAGTTTCTTCCTCCCGCAGCGCGGGAGGAAAGAGCGTACATAAGCTTACGGGTTATTAGTACTACTCGACTCTGACATTACTGCCTTTACATCTATAGCCTATCAACGTGGTCATCTTCCACGACCCTTAAAAGAAATCTCATCTTGTGGTGGGTTTCGCGCTTATATGCTTTCAGCGCTTATCCCTTCCAGACGTAGCTACTCTGCGGTGCCCCTGGCGGGACAACAGATACACTAGAGGTCTGTCCAACTCGGTCCTCTCGTACTAGAGTCAGATCCACTCAAATTTCTAACGCCCACAGTAGATAGAGACCGAACTGTCTCACGACGTTCTGAACCCAGCTCGCGTGCCACTTTAATGGGCGAACAGCCCAACCCTTGGGACCTTCTCCAGCCCCAGGATGTGACGAGCCGACATCGAGGTGCCAAACCCCCCCGTCGATATGAGCTCTTGGGGGAGATCAGCCTGTTATCCCCGGCGTACCTTTTATCCTTTGAGCGATGGCCCTTCCATACGGAACCACCGGATCACTATGCTCTACTTTCGTACCTGATCGACCTGTATGTCTCTCAGTCAAGCTCCCTTATGCCATTGCACTCTACGCACGGTTACCAAGCGTGCTGAGGGAACCTTTAGAAGCCTCCGTTACTCTTTTGGAGGCGACCACCCCAGTCAAACTACCCACCAAGCAATGTCCCCCTAAAAAAGGGGTTAGGCCTCAGATAAGCAAAGGGTGGTATTTCAACAACGACTCCACAACGCCTGGCGACGCCATTTCAAAGTCTCCCACCTATCCTACACATCACTTATCCAAGGTCAATACTAAGCTATAGTAAAGGTGCACAGGGTCTTTTCGTCCCACTGCGGGTAATCGGCATCTTCACCGATACTACAATTTCACCGAGCTCATGGCTGAGACAGTGTCCAGATCGTTACACCATTCGTGCAGGTCGGAACTTACCCGACAAGGAATTTCGCTACCTTAGGACCGTTATAGTTACGGCCGCCGTTTACTGGGGCTTCAATTCAATGCTTCTCCGAAGATAACATCTCCTCTTAACCTTCCAGCACCGGGCAGGTGTCAGGCCCTATACTTCATCTTACGATTTTGCAGAGCCCTGTGTTTTTGATAAACAGTCGCCTGGACCTTTTCACTGCGGCCAGCATTGCTGCTGGCGACCTTTCTCCCGAAGTTACAGGTCTATTTTGCCTAATTCCTTAGCCATGAATCTCTCGAGCACCTTAGGATTCTCTCCTCGACTACCTGTGTCGGTTTAGGGTACGGGTACTTATAATCTAAGTTTAGAAGGTTTTCTTGGAAGCCCTTAGGCACACTATCACTTTGTCCGAAGACTCCGTGTACTATCGTATTTCACCAAAATCTGCGGATTTGCCTACAGATCCTATAGTTACGTACTTTAACGAACTATTCCGTCAGTTCGCGGTGCTTTCATCACTCCGTCGCTCCATCACAATTATAAGTAGTACGGGAATATTAACCCGTTGGCCATCGACTTCCCCCTTCGGGTACGCCTTAGGTCCCGACTAACCCTCAGCTGATTAGCATAGCTGAGGAAACCTTAGTCTTTCGGTGTGCGGGTTTCTCGCCCGCATTATCGTTACTTATGCCTACATTTTCTTTTCTATCCGCTCCAGCAATACTCGCATATCACCTTCGACGCTGAATAGAATGCTCCCCTACCACTTACGTAAAACGTAAATCCATAGCTTCGGTAGTATACTTATGCCCGATTATTATCCATGCTCGTCCGCTCGACTAGTGAGCTGTTACGCACTCTTTAAATGAATGGCTGCTTCCAAGCCAACATCCTAGCTGTCTGGGCAGACAAACCTCGTTTATTCAACTTAGCATACATTTGGGGACCTTAGCTGATGGTCTGGGTTCTTTCCCTCTCGGACATGGACCTTAGCACCCATGCCCTCACTGCTGGTAAACATTATATAGCATTCGGAGTTTGTCAGGAATTGGTAGGCGGTGAAGCCCCCGCATCCAATCAGTAGCTCTACCTCTATATAACTTAAGCCAGCGCTGCACCTAAATGCATTTCGGGGAGTACGAGCTATTTCCGAGTTTGATTGGCCTTTCACCCCTACCCACAGGTCATCCGAAGACTTTTCAACGTCAACCGGTTCGGACCTCCACTATGTGTTACCACAGCTTCATCCTGCCCATGGGTAGATCACACGGTTTCGCGTCTACCATTACTGACTGAAGCGCCCTATTAAGACTCGCTTTCGCTACGGGTCCGTGACTTAATCACTTATCCTTGCCAGCAACGGTAACTCGTAGGCTCATTATGCAAAAGGCACGCCGTCACCCCACGAAAGGGCTCCGACCGCTTGTAGGCGTATGGTTTCAGGATCTATTTCACTCCGTTATTCACGGTTCTTTTCACCTTTCCCTCACGGTACTGGTTCACTATCGGTCTCTCAGGAGTATTTAGCCTTAGCGGATGGTCCCGCTGGATTCAGACAGGGTTTCACGTGCCCCGCCCTACTCAGGATACCACTATCTATTATATTCATTACCTGTACGGGATTATCACCCTCTACGATGCAACTTTCCAGATGCTTCCAGTTCTGTTTACATAGAATGTCGTGGTCCTACAACCCCAAAATTGCCGTAACAACCTTGGTTTGGGCTAATCCGCTTTCGCTCGCCACTACTCACGGAATCACTTTTGTTTTCTCTTCCTCCGCCTACTTAGATGTTTCAGTTCAGCGGGTTCGCCTCCTATCGGATACTATATCTTCAATATAGTGGGTTGCCCCATTCAGAAATCTACGGATCAGTCGGTATGTGCCCGTCCCCGTAGCTTATCGCAGCTTATCACGTCTTTCTTCGCCTCTGAGAGCCACAGGCATCCCCCATACGCCCTTATTTTGCTTATTGTACTTTTCTTGTGT
>NZ_WOWP01000051.1 GCF_009741375.1 Flavobacterium rakeshii | reverse complement strand
TGATAAACTATTATACTATTTTAATTCAAAAAAGTAAAAATAGGGTAGTGCAATATACCAAATTTGCGATACTCTTCTTATTTACTTTAACTATGAATGCCCAGCAATGGGAAACAGTTGGAGAGGCAGAGGTCATATCTGCATCAGGCACTTCATTTAATAATCTTGTGATAGATAGTAACGGAAATTATTACGTTTCTTATTATGATCTTTCGGTATCAAAAGGCTCAGTACAAAAATATGACGGTACTTCATGGAGTTACCTTGGAGGTGTTGCCGGTATTACAACAGGTACAGCCACTTATAACTCATTATCTATAGATAATGAAGGTTTTGTATACTATACCAATCAATTGGGTTGGCCGGGCTCAGGGCTTGAAGTCCGTCAGTTTGATGGTACATCTTGGTTACAATTATCAAATGCTACAAATAGTTCGGTTAACTACCATGCATCAGCAGTTTCAGCTTCAGGTATTTTATTTACTTACAGTAGTGACGCATCCGGTACGGTAAAACGTTATAACGAAGGAGAGTGGGAACAGGTAGGGAACAGTGGTTTCTCGTCTGGGGCTACTTATGCCGAAATGGTTATTGGTTCTAACAATATAATTTATACCTGTAATGTATCAGGAGGTAATGCACAGGTGTATGAAAACACTATAACAGCAGGTTTAAATGATAGTTGGACTTTAACAGGAGGTGAGACTGTAGGGGCTGCTTCATCATCAGAGCAATATACATCAGATATCGCTATTGATAATGCTAACAATCTTTATGTGGCTTATGTATCAAACGGTGCAGGCGGACAAAAACTTAATGTGAAAAAATACAACGGCACATCTTGGGTACAACTGGGACAGGCTAACTTTTCATCGGGTAAAGTACAGCATGTGGCTATTGCTGTTAGTATGGCAGGAGAGGTATTTGTAGTAGCGAGCCGTTTTGAAAATGATAATTATTTAAGAAACACTGCTTATCATTATGATGAGGTAACAGGTTCGTGGATAACACTGGGAGGAGATTTTATTTCCGGAGGTCAGGCTACTTATAATGATTTGGCTTTTGATAATAACGGAAACTATTTAGTACTTGCCTATTCTGAAGGTGGAACAAAAGTAAAACGTATTACAGTACAGAATGATACCGAAACAGGTTGTACGAATACTGATCCTGGTACAAACATAGGAGACACAGGGTGTATTTCTTTTACCTATAACGGAGAGGAAATAAGTTATACTACTGTACGTGGTGCCGATGGCAATATATGGTTACAACAAAACCTTGGCAGTAGCCAAATAGCAGGTTCTGTAGATGATGAAAATAGCTATGGAGACCTTTTTCAATGGGGACGTTGGGATGACGGACACCAAAAACGTACATCTGAAACCACTTCACAGTTGCCTGATCCAAACAATCCGGTAGGACTGGGTAATGGTTTAAGTGAATACATACTTGGTTCATGGTGGGAAGCTGGTGAATTGAGTAATGAGTGGAATAAAGAAGATGTAGAATCTGTTGATGATATTAGCGGATGCGACCCTTGTATGGCTGCCCTAGGTGAGGGCTGGAAATTACCGTCACAGGAAGACTGGACAGAACTTGTAGAAGCTGAAAACATTACTAATCCGGCTACAGCGTTAGCCAGTAACCTTATGCTTCCGGCTACGGGGTACAGAAGTTCTTCTACCGGAGATTTTACCTTTGTAGGTCAAAGAGGTTATTATTGGAGTTCTACTACATCGAGTACAGGAGCTAAATATTTGTATGTTGGATCTACAATTGCAAACCCTTCAGCAGGGGCACCTAGAGGACAGGGAGCAGCTATACGTTGTGTAAAATTATCACAGCTACAGGTTACATCTGTAGAAGTATCGGTACAGGATGATGCCGAAGCAACTATCGTTACAGAAAACGGAACGTTACAACTACAGGCTATGGTTAACCCTGTTACTGTTAGTCAGCAAGTAACATGGTCGGTAATATCAGGAGAAGAATTTGCAACGATTGATGAAAACGGACTTGTTACAGCTTTAACAAATGGTACGGCTACAATAAGAGCTACTTCTGTAGCAGATATAACTCAATATGGAGAATTGGATGTAGTGGTAAATATTGGATCTAGTCAGGAATGTGAACCACTTACCGAATTATATGAAAATTTTGACGATTATTCCTGTTGTGAAATGGGTGTTGTGCCTACGTGTTGGGAAAGTATACTATTAGGTGGGGCGAGTCAGATAATTTCAAGTACTCAACCGGCTTCGGGCACCAGTCAAATATACCAAACAGGTTATGGAGAAGGTAAAATTTCAATAGTGGTTTTACCACAGTTCAGTAATATTAATGCAGGTACACATCAGTTCAGGTTTAAAGTAAAAGCTAATAGCGGGCCGGGAGAACTTGACTTTGGCTATATAACAGATACTAACGATGCTTCAACATTTGAGGTTATAGAGAGCCTTACTATTAATAACAGTAGTTATAATGATACTGATGCTGAAAGAATATTTTCTGTTCCTGTAACAGTTCCTAATAATGCGAGATTAGCCATACGTAACCCCGGTACTACGTGGGCAGGTATATATTGGGATGATGCTTATTGGGAACCTATAACAGAAGTATCAGTAACAGTAACCACTCAAAATGATGTAGCGCCGGAAATTACCACTCAAAACGGTTCACTTCAGCTTGTAGCTACAGTAAGTCCAACCAGCGTGAATCAGGAGGTGACATGGTCGGTAATATCAGGAGAAGAATTTGCAACGATTGATGAAAACGGACTTATATCTGCTTTAGCAAACGGTACGACTACAATCAGGGCAACCGCTGTAGAAGATATCACTAAGTTTGATGATATTGTAATTACTATAAATTATGATGAAGAGCCTACAGATAATTACTGTACAGTAGGTGTAGACTGGGATGTAGAACCTATTACACTGGTAAATTTTGCAGGTATTAATAACGCTACTTCATCTGCCGTAAATGGTACGCCTGCTTATGAGAACTTTACAGATATAACAGGACAGGTTAATCAGAATGAAACCTATACTATAACTGTAAAAGGAAATACCAACGGGGAGTTTGAGCACGATATACGTGTATTTATAGACTGGAATCAGGATTATGTTTTTGATATGAATACAGAATATTATGCCACTTCATTACTGCCTTCTACAGGAGAAGATAATACTACGGCTACTATTGATATTAGTGTTCCTGCAGATGCTATCTTAGGGAGTACCAGAATGCGAGTTGTCAAAGATATGTGGAACGTATATGAAGAAGGAGAATTTGATGCCTGTACTAATGCCTATTACGGTCAGGTAGAAGATTATACTGTGAATGTAAATGCGAGTCAGGTGATTATACCACAACAACTTGAAATTCATGTTGAAGATGATGCTGAGCCGGCAATAACACAAAATGGAGGAACATTACAGCTTTATGCTGCAATATTACCTGAAAATGCAAATCAGGAAGTAGTATGGAGTATTATTGAAGGAGCTGAATTTGCTATTATTGATGAAAACGGACTGGTTACCGCTATTGCTGACGGTGTAGTAACTGTTCAGGCTGTAAGCATTGAAAATAATGATATAACCGATACTATAGAAATAACAATATCAGGACAAACATTAGGAGTTGGTGAATTTGATAAGCTTAATGTATCAATTTACCCTAATCCTGTAAAAGATGTATTATCTGTACAATCAGATTTTGAAGTGGAGCAGATAGTAATATATAATCTTATGGGACAACTTATAACAAAGTCCAAAGATAAAAATATTAATACCCAAGCATTATCTGAAGGTACTTATATAGTTCATGTTAGTTTTGAAAACGGATCATCTGTAACTAAAAAGATAATTAAAAAATAGTTTTATTTTTTTGAAGTAGTTTTTCTTTTTTCAAAAGCCACCTAAGGTTTATTAGGTGGCTTTTTTATTAAAAAATATTTAACTTCTGTTACAAATCTGTAATCCCGAGACCAATTCCGCTGGCTCCACCGGTAATTAAAATTGTATTGTTTGGTATATCAATTTTTTTAAGATTAATAATTGGTTGATTTAGTTAATTTCTCCCATTGGTTATAGTTAGAAGACAATAATTCTAATTTATCAAAAGCACGTGTATAGGCATCGCTACCTAAAAGGAGGTAAAGGGGAGGTGCAGCCATTTCTGTAATATCAATCATTACTTTAGCCGCTTTTTCGGGGTCGCCGTTTTGTGTTCCGCTTTTCTCTGTAAATTGTTCCAGTGAGTTACGAATATCGCTATAAGCATCAATTTTATTTTTTGACAGAACGAGAGAATCTGGGTTATTGAAGTTAGTACGAAATGAGCCCGGAGCAATTAGAGTTACTTTTATGCCAAATTTTTTAACGTCTTCAGCCAAAACTTCGGTAAGTCCTATTACTGCATGTTTTGTAGCGCCATAAACAGACCATCCTTTTGTTGGTGCTATACCGGCAATAGAAGATATATTAATAATATGTCCTGTGCCTTGTTTTCGCATGATAGGTAAAACATTACGAATAATACTAATAATGCTAAAAACATTAATATCAAAGCTATCACGAACTTCTTTATCTGTAAGCTCTTCCATGCTACCACCTATACCATATCCGGCATTATTAACTACAACATCAATCTTTCCAAACTGTTTATAAGTTTGTTGTATTGCGGTAAGGATGCTTTTTTCTTTTTCGAGCTCAACTTTTAAAGGGAGAAATAAATTATTACTGTTACCTATAGCTTCGCTTAATTTTTTTGTATTACGTGAAGTGGCTGCCACCATGTGCCCGGCGTTTAATAATTGTTTTGCTAAAGTCAAGCCAATACCCTTTGACGCACCTGTAATAAACCATACTTTTTTACTTTCCATAATAAATTATTTTATATGGCAAATGTAAAGCGGGTTTAAAGGGAGATGTTTATGTAAATCAAATGTATACTATCTAAATTCAAACAAAACGAATAGAGGAGGGAGTATTACCTGTATGTTTTTTAAAAAAGTAGGTGAAATGTGACGGTTGTGCAAAACCAAGACAATAACTTATTTCAGCAATATCCCATTTTGTATGTTTTAGCAATGCAGAAGCTTCAATTACTATTCTATTGGCAATATGGGTAGTAGTTGTTTTCCCGGTTGTTAATTTAATTGCACGATTGAGGTGATTAACATGTAATCCAAGCCTTGAGGCATAATCACCGGCAGACCGTAGTTTAATATTATTTTCTGGAGATTGAATTGGGAACTGACTTTCTAATAAATTAATAAAGATTGAGGTGATTCTTGCATTTGCGTCCGGATGATTATACAGTTTTTCATTAGGTTCAAGTTTTCCGGCAAAATGAATTAGTTCAGAAACATAATTCCTTAATAAATCATATTTAAACTGATAATCAGAATTATTTTCATGTAACATTTTTTCAAACAGAAGGGTTACTTCTTTATCCTGTATGTTATTTAAGTCATATACATGTTTTCCACCTGGGGTAAACATTGGTAAATCCTGAATTCTTCCTCTATAGTTTTCAGAGAAAAAAGGCTCTTTAAATACACAAAAAAAACCTGTAGCATTTTTTTCCAGTATTTCAAACCGATAAGGAACAATGGGATTAAAAAAGAGTAGGGTATTTCCGTTAAAAGTTATGCTTTTATCTGCATAATGACAACGGTGTTCACCATGTATAATCATTATTTTAAAGAAATCATACCGCGCATAGGGTGATGGTAGTCTGTTGTTTATAGTTTCAGACAGGTCAAATACATTAAAGTCTCCATCACCGTTATGAGATGATGGAGAAGATGTATTGAATTTATTATTGTAAAATGCTTCGAGACTCTTTGTAAATGACATACAACAAATTTAGTGATTCCTGTCCATTTTTAAGTAAAGAGTAGTCCCACATCATTAAAACTATTAGATGCTATGTCTATTGGTTTTCTTTTGTTTTCTAAACTGAAAAACCGAACCTACTATAAAAAGAACCAAAAGGAATAGCAGTGTTTTTCCGATTAGAGGGTCTGTTGGACCTGTAGCTAGAGGGTTTCCAACGGGTACTCTTGTAAAAGTTTCATTGACTGTAGGTATTAGTGACAGGAAAAAACTAAACGAAAGACTGAAGTTTTCATAATAACGAAACTTGTTATTACCTTGTTTTTTAGTATTAAAATAATATGCCAATGATACCAATAAAACAATAAATAAGGCAAAAATATGCCCCGGATTAAAACCACCATGTTTTGATAAACCTAAGGCGGTGAGTGAGGCTATAACGGTACAATAAAAGTATATTTTTCCTGTAACCCGGCTGAGCTTTATTTTTCCTGTTTGAACAAAATCTATAATGGCGGCAACAATAGCAACAACACCTATTATGGTGTGAAAAATTCCCAAATTTGATAAATGCATAATTTTTATTTTTTGAATGATTTATTACGATTCAAAATTCCATATTATGCTCAATTTTCATTTTGCAAATTAATCCAATAATTTGGTTAATTGGTTCAAAATAAAAAACACTCTACCTGTTACTCGTTTTTCGATCGGTAATTAGTAGGCGTAGTTTTGTATTTATCACTGAAGCTTTTTGTAAAATTTGCTAAGTCATTAAACCCACAATCAAAAGCAATATCTGTTATCCGTTCGTTTGAAATTAAAAGAAGTTCTGCAGCTCTTTCCAGTCTTTTGGTCTTTATGTAATTAGCAGGGGAGTCGTTATATAGCTTTTTAAACTCTCTTTTAAAGGATGAGATACTTAAATTAGTTCTCTTTGCCAGTTCCTCTATATTTATTTGAGTAAATAGGTTAGCCTCTATTATTTGTTTGAAGGTATAGGTGGCAGGTGAAAAAAGTTGAGATAAAATAGTTTGTATTATATCGGCATTTTGTGTTTGTGATAATAAAAGGATGATTTCTTTAAGCTTTAGAATCAGGATTTCCTCATTTATTAATGACGGATTTTCAAAATAAAATAATAATCCTTCAATATATTTTTTAATAAGGAAATCATTCTTAATTTTTTCAGATGTCTGATTACTTACCTCATTATTTGGCCTAAATAATTTTGGAAGATCTTTTTCATAAATCTTCTTTAAAACATCCGGATGAAAGGTGACAATTACAATCTCTCCTTTATTCTCATTATTAGAGTTTTGAATTTTATTTCCAGAGTTAACACAGTTAAGCAATAACGAATAGTTTGAAGGTATATCAATAGTGTTATTTTGTGAAAGGTACTGCATATCACCATCCAGCATATATAAAAAACATGCCTGTTGGGCAATAGGAAAAGAGAAATCAAATGGAGGCTCTAATACAACTTTCTGTATAAGTTGTTTTCCAAACAGTTCAATTTTTTTATAGTCTATAACCATTTATACTATCAGGGTTTTAAATTTAAAACGTTGTGTTGCTAATATAAGTAGCAAAACCCATTCAGCACCAAACCAAATGTAGGTAAAAATGATGAATGGGTTTTGTAAGACTGATATAAGAAGTAATTACATTTTTAAACTGGTTTGACTTCTTCTAAATTTAACCTGTAGTAACTTTTCAAAATGTTTTGAAGTTAATTTTATTCTGTCATTAACCATGCAGCGGCCTGTTCTATAGATTCGGTAAATTCATGGGAGGCATTTGGAACTGTTTGCAGTTCCCAGTTAAACGTGCTGCTTGAAGTAGCCGCTGCATTTTCACTTAGGTTAAAAAAGTGTATGGCACGGTCATATCGGGTAAGTCCCTGTAGATCTACCGTGCTGTTATGTCTCAATCCAGGTGAGTTTGGGTCGGTATCATTTTCGCCTACCTGTATCAGTACTTTTTTGGCAAAATAATTTGAAGGATTAATACCAGCAAGCGGACTCTCGGCCAGGCCGTAAGGAAATTCAATAGAGGTATCAATGTCGGTATACCATCCTGCTCCCGATGCCAAAGCCTTGTTTAAATGTGTTGCTGAATCCAGCAATATAAATTTTTGAAGAAATTGAGCTCCTGCTGAGTGCCCGTACATATTGTAGGTTGAAACAGATGTTGGCGTAACCGATTTGATATAACTGAACAAAGGTTCTATTATGGAAAATGTCCATTCACTTTCGGGGTTTAATGTAGCAGCAGATGGGTTATCACCATCTGTAAACATGTTTCCTAAATTATAAGCGTCACCACCCGGGTAATAAGCGTCTGAAAATTCGGGGGCAACAATAATGGTCTTGTTGGTTTCGGCATATGTAATCCAGGCATCCCTGTAATCTATCGCATTACGGTTAGCACCATGTAAAGCAAACAGAACAGGGGTAGTACTGTCGCTGTTTTCGGGAACATAGTAATATACATTAACCGGTTTTGAAGAAAGCGGTTCATAACCCTGATAGGTAAATACACCTTTTCCTTCCAGCATATCGGTCTGTTTGTAAGACACATCGTTTTTATCACATCCGGTTAAGGAAAGGGTAAGCAGTAAGACGAATAAATATTTCATTTGTATTCTTTTCACAAAAGAATTGAAAATAAAAGCTATATAAACATACCAATTTAAATTTTGTAAGCATACCGCTTACAGGTGCCTTTGTGCAAAATCGTTATAAGTACGCACCATTTCCATTATTTTTTTAGTCATAAGATGTTTTCTAACTGCCGAATAACCCAGTATTAGTCCGTTTTGCTCATCATTAATAAAACATTTACTGTATTGATGGGCTATAAGCTGGTGTTGTGTGAGTTCGTCTACCAGTTCCTTATCATGAAAAGACTGGGGAACCGATGACAACAGGTGTAGGCTTCGTGTAGCAGATTCATTAAGCTTAAAGGACTCATGTATATTATTGTTCACCAAACGGGTGAAGAGTTCCTTACGCTCATCGGCTACTTCAATAACATTTTTTATATGGTTAAACAAATAGTTTTTTTCTATAAACTGACTCATTACAATTTGGTTGTAGGGCGATACAAAGCGGTGGGAATGTTTTTGCAGTGCCGTAATAACATCCAGCAAATAGTAGGGTACAACCATGTAACCAAGCCTTATGGAAGGGTGTAGCAAACGGTTAAAGGTGCCAAGGTATACCGTTCTGTTATCGTTGTCCATTTCAAAAATGGTAGGGTCTTTAAGTCCCCAGTTGCTTACCTCGTGGTCGTAATCATTTTCAATAATGATAGTTTCGTTTTGTTTAGCCCAGTCTATAACTTCCTGTTTCCGTTTTTTTGTCATTTTTACTCCGGTTGGGTAATGGTTGGACGGAGTGACATGAATAATTTTGGGTGTAAACGCTTCATTGCTTTCAGGCAGGCAAATACCTTCGCTGTCAACAGGGAAAGCATTAATATCGGCCTCGAGACTCCTGAAAATAGAGTGTACATTAGGGAAAGTTGGGTTTTCCATTACTACAGCATTACCTCTGTCCAAAAGTGCTGTACCTAACAGGTAAAGTGACTGCAATGAACCCGATACTATTATTATCTGTTCATAGTCGCATTTTATACCCCGCATCAGGTACAGGTAATTGGCAATATTCTTTTTAAGGTTTTTAATCCCCGAAGAGTTGGAATAGGTTAGGGAAGAAGCCTTAATGTTGCGCCAGTATAGGTTGGATAGTTTTTTCCATTGGTTTACCGGGAATATGTCCAGGGGCGGTAATCCCGGCCTGAAGGCTATGTATTTGTCTGATGTTGTATTAATAAGGTGTACGTTATGCTGAAAGCTAACACCTGATTTTGATATTTTAGGATATTTAACCTGAGGGTTAACCTTGTCTTTGGCAGTAATGTTCTTTTCCTGTCTGGGTAGTATTTTATAGCCCGATCCTTTTTTTGCCTCAACAAAGCCTTCTATAATAAGTAATTCGTATGCTTTTATAACGGTGCTTCTTGAAACCGAAAGGTGTTTACTAAGATTGCGAGTAGAGGGTAAATGAGTACCTTCAAGCAATTGGTATTGCTCAATAATATTCTTTAAGTACTCGGTGAGCCTCACGAACTTAGGGGTATTCTGGCTTTGATTTGCCGAATTAAAGTCGGAACTTAGAATATGTGTGATAATATCCATTAACTGGTATGCTTATAAAATTTAAATTGGTATGTTAAAGATATTAAAAAGTTTACTCTCTTTGGCAAATAAATAATTAAATAATTATAAAACGAAATCGTTTTAAAAAACGATATTAATAAAAAAACAAGTTAATTATTTAAGAATAGATTGTTTTGTTACAGATATTGCTGAGTTGGTGAGGTTGTGAAAAAGGTTATCTGTAAATACTGAAAATAAATTTACAATGCAATTTAAAAAGGTACCGGTCCTAATTGCAAAACTATATTCATAACTATTACTATCACGCTAACTTAAACACTTAAAATTATGAAAACCAATTTGATTAAGTATATGGCAGGGTGCTTTATCCTTGTCCAGGTTTTAACAGGTTGTAGTACAGATGACGTGGAGCCGACAGAAGATGGTGGCGGAACGACGCCTGACTTAGTACTTATACCGGATGATGCTTTTGGTGAATACATGTTATATAATGAAACAGCAGGGGTATATGAAGTGGTGGAAGACGGAGCTGTACACTATTATCTTGATCCAACAGAAGTAGCGGCTGTAAACGAACTTTTACTAAGTAAAACCAGTAGTAACGTCGCAAATTTAACGACGGCAGGACTGGCAACAGCCGAAACAAAAATTACCGATCTTACAGGTATTGAATATTTTGTAGGGTTACAACATTTGGTACTTACTTCAAATAGTGTTACCAGTCTGGATGTTTCAGACCTTACTGCATTACAGGAACTGGAACTTAACTTTAACCTTATTGGAAGTCTGGATTTATCAAATAATTCACAGCTAACCCTGTTACGATATAAAGGAAGCTCAAGTGCCGAAGAGAATCAGAAACTTTCTACTATCGATTTGAGTAACAACACGGCATTAAAACATTTATACCTGCCTAACCACAATTTTGTTACTATTGATTTGTCTAACAATTTAGCAATTGATGAGATGTTAGACATGAGTGGTAATCCGGGTCCTGACGGAGATCCTGATACGGCAGATATTGTTGTTCCGGCAGCAATTTACGATCAGTTAGCTCCTGAAAACAGATTAGGAGTAGTGTCTGACGCTAATGTTACAGCTACAGTATTTTTAGCTGTTGATAACGAAACAATATCTGAAGCCGATGGTATGGCTACAATAACCGTATCATTAAATGCAGCAACAAATCAGGATGTTACTGTTGTATTAAGTGTTGCCGGTACGGCTACACAGGATACTGATTATACCCTAAGTACAACTTCTATAGTAGTGCCTGCAGGGCAAACATCGGCGACAGCCACATTATCTGCAATACAGGATGATGAGGCTGAAGGTAATGAAACGGTAGTACTTGATATTGAAAGTGTAACCAACGCCGAAGCAGCCGAAAATCAGGCAGTGACTATAAATATTGAAGACGACGAAATCGTGATTTCATTACTAATCAACGAGGTGCTTTACGATCCATCTAACGATGCGTTGGACGGTGATGCAAACGGTGACGGTGTATACAGTCAGGCAGAAGATGAGTTTATTGAATTCTATAATGATTCTGACGATGCGCTGGATATGAGCGGCTTTATGATTTATGATGCCGACGGATATTTAGCAGGTACGCCTAACCATACTTTTCCTGAAGGTACAATAGTACCGGCACATGGTGCAATAGTAGTGTTTGGTGGTGGTACACCTACCGGAAGCTTTGGTGGTGCCGTGGTACAAACCTCAACAACAGGCGATTTAAATATGAATAATGCAGATGACCTTATGACAATCACTGATGCCGAGAATAATGTACTGCTTACCTTTAATATCGAACCGCTGTCTAACAACCCTAACGAATCGTATACCAGAAATCCTGATATTACGGGAGAGTTTGTACAGCACAGCTCAGTAAACGGAGCCTTATTCTCTCCGGGTACAAAAGCAGACGGAACCTCATTTTAATTAATTATAAGAGTTAGTATACAATGATAACAGGCCCAATTATAGCAATAGTATTTATTGTACTGGTAGCAACACTGTTGCTAAAAAAATACTATCCGCATGCGGTATTGCTTATAGCAGGATTATTAATGCTTACCGTAGCCTACTTTTTACCGGGGCATGATCCCTTCCCGGAGTTCAAAAAAGGCTTTATAGGTTTCAACATTTTTAAGGCTGTAAGAAATTCGTTTGCAGGAACTAACGCAGGTGTTGGGTTAATGATAATGGCTATTGGTGGTTTTGTGGCTTATATTGATAAAATAGGCGCATCTAAATCTTTAGTATATATAGCTTTAAAACCATTGGGCCTGTTTAAAAAACATCCTTACATAGCTGCTTCGTTGGTTATCCCTATAGGGCAGATACTGTTTGTATGTATCCCGTCGGCGGCGGGTTTGGGGTTATTATTAATGGCTTCGGTTTTCCCTATCCTTATCAATTTGGGGGTAACAAGGCTCTCGGCAGTTTCTGTAATAACAGCCTGTACAGCTTTCGGTATGGGGCCAGCATCGGCCATTACGGTAAGTGCAACTTCAATTATGGAGACCGATACCGTAGGTTATTTTATAAGGGAACAAATACCGCTTGCCATTCCGCTTAACTTAACGCTTATGATTACCTATTACTTTGTAAACAGGTATTATGATAAAAAGAATAATGTAGCACAACACGAAGTGGAGGTTAAGGAACCCGAACTTACTGCCCCGCTATACTATGGTATAATCCCTATTATGCCTTTAATATTACTGATTTTATTTTCGGATATATTCAATTTCTTTGGCGACGAAATAGTACTTGACACTACTACGGTAATGTTTATCAGCCTTTTTGTGGCACTGATTTTTGAAATGATACGAAAAAAATCGGTTAAGGATGTACTGAAATCGCTTACCATTTTCTGGTCGGGCATGGGGGATATATTCAAAACTGTGGTAACCCTTATCATTGCTGCTGATATATTCTCGCAGGGACTTATAAGCCTTGGCTTTATTGACGGACTTATAAGTACTTCCCAGCACCTTGGTTTTGGAGCTATAGGTATAGGGATTGTTATGGCGGTAATGATATTTTTGGCTTCCATGCTTATGGGGAGTGGTAATGCAGCCTTCTTTGCTTTTGGTCCGCTTATTCCTAATATAGCATCAAAGCTTGGGGTAAAAACTACTACCATATTACTGCCTATGCAGTTTTCGGCTTCAATGGGAAGAACCGTATCTCCGGTAGCAGGAGTAATGATTGCTACAGCAGAAATAGCCAAAGTACAGGTAATGGAAATTGTAAAACGCAATTTGATTCCGCTTGTTTCGGCTTTACTAGTCATGTTAATTTATTATTACATATAATATATGCTTACACTAATAAAAAATGCTAACGTATATGCTCCCCAGCACTTAGGTACAAAAGACATACTTGTAGGAGGAGAAAAAATACTGGCTATAGAAGATAATATAGAACCCCATTCAACTTTCACAAAGATTATAGATGCTAAGGGTAAAGTTGTAACCCCGGGGTTTATAGATCAGCATGTGCATATAATAGGTGCAGGAGGTAAGCATGGCTATGCCTCTATGACGCCCGAAATTATGCTGGGTGAATTTGTAGCCTGCGGGTCGACCACCGTGGTGGGATTATTAGGTACCGATGGTACTGCCCGTAGTGTGAAAACACTTTATGCAAAAACTAAAGCTCTTACCGATGAAGGTATGAGTGCCTATATGTTTACCAGTTATTTCAGTATAGATCCGGTTACCATTACCAGTAACATACAGGACGATATGGTGTTTATAGATAAGGTAATAGGCTGTAAGGTAGCGATAAGTGACGAACGCTCGTCTTACCCAACGGCTCAGGAACTTTTAAAGCACTTAAGAGAAGTAAGGGTAGGCGGACAGATTGCCGGTAAAAAGGGAATACTGCATATCCATTTAGGTAAGATGTCTTCACAAATAGATATACTACTTGAAATCGTGAAGAAATACGAGTTTCCTATAGAAAACATATCACCAACCCATGTAGGGAGAACAAAATCACTGTTCGATCAGTCCCTTGAGTTTGCCAAACTGGGCGGTATGATTGATATTACTACAGGAGGTACTAAGTACACAGATCCTTACAAATCGGTACTGTATGCGCTGGAGCAGGGCGTATCCATAGACCAGTTAACCTTTAGTAGCGACGGTAATGCCGGATTAGGTAAAACCGATGAAACAGGTAAGGTTATAGGTTTTAAAAAGGCTCCTGTTAATCTTAACTACGAACAGTTCAGGGCACTGGTAAAAGATGGCGGACTGCCAATAGACCAGGCTGTAAAACTAATAACAAGCAACCCTGCCAAAAACCTTGCGCTAAAACAAAAAGGTACTATTGGAGTAGGGTTTGATGCCGATTTCTGCTTTTTAGATGATGATTTGACGCTGACAGATGTAATTGCCAGAGGCAAGGTTATGATGGCTGATAAAGAGATTATTGTAAAAGGTAATTTTGAACACTAACAGATAATGAAAAAGTATATACTATTAATCACGGTTTTACTGCTTAGTGCCGTTAAAATGTCTGCCCAGGTACATTTGGATAAGTACAACTTTGGGGAAGGACTTAATTTTAGCGGAGACAGCGGGTACAGCATGAGGCTACAGGGTTATGTACAGCCTTATGCCGAGTTTAAGAAAGCCGAAAACGACAGTGACCTGTATACCAGGTTCAGGATGCGACGCCTCAGGCTTAGGCTTTCGGGGGAGTCGGCAGATACAAAATTCAGCTACAGGCTACAGGTAGATCTTAGCGGTTCTACCGAAGCCGATACCGATGAAGGGAGTAACAATATGCTTCTGGATGCTTTTGTTACCTATGATTTTTCCAAAAACTGGTCGGTTAGCTTTGGGCAAAAAATGACCCCTACAGATAACCTTGAGCTTAGCATGGGTTCTCAAACACTTCAGTTACCCGAGCGTAGCAGGCTTACTTCGGTATTTGCTTCCATAAGGGAATTCGGGTTGTTCTTTAACGGATCTTACAGGTTAAGCGGTGGCGATATGTATTTAAAACCTGCGGTTGCCATAACTAATGGTGACGGTATGAATGTTTTTGATAAAGACCACGGAGGTTTTAAATATGGTGGTAGGCTGGATTTCCTTCCTTTCGGGTTGTTTAACAAATTTGGGCAATACCGTCAGGCAGATATTCAAAGGGAACTCACCCCAAAACTCCTTATAGGTGTTAACTACAGCTACAATGACGGAGTGAGTAGCAGGAGAGGCCGTAACAGCGGATCCATATTATACCTTGATGATAGCAATAATGAGGCACTGCCTGATTATGAAAAGTTTGGTATTGACTTCCTTTTAAAATATCAGGGTTTTTCCCTATTGGGAGAGTTTGTAAAATCAAACGCTTATATTGATAACAGTATTACCCAAAGGGTACGTACCGATGGTTCTGTTTCTTCAAGCTTTGAGGTAGATGGTATTCAGGATGTAACGAACTACATTAAGAACAGAATGATGCTGGGGCAGGGGTATAATGTACAGGCAGGTTATGTGTTTAAAAACCTGTGGTCTGTAGACGGAAGGTACACTCACCTTGAAGCCGACAAATATTCGTTCCTTAATAACGGAGCATTTTATGCAAGGCCTAACTACTATACACTTGGTGTAACTAAGTATATGGGGCGTAATTATGGAGCCAAGATACAGGCTTCCATGACTTATGTTGACACGGCTCCCGAAGCTACCAATAACGATGGTGAGCTGGTAAACGGTAACGAGTGGATAGGACGATTAATTTTTACAGTAAGTTTCTAAATATCAGGAGATGAAAAATATAATAACAATTTTGGTATTAAGTTGCACATGGCTTTGTTCGGCGCAACTTTTTAATCCTCAGAAGAAGGAAATGACCGAAAAGTTCTTTCCTGAGTTTGAAGTGGAGATAAATACTCCGGCTTTTGATAAAAAGAAAGGCTTTACCAAGTATGACGAAATGATGCCTTTCCTTCAAAAATTGGTTGACAGTCATAAGGATATAGCGGAGATGACATTTATTGGCAAAAGCCAGAAAGGGAGAGATATTCCGTATATCCATATCAACCAGAAATCAGGAGTTAACGATAAGGTTAAGGTATGGATTCAGGCCGGTATTCACGGTAACGAACCTGCCAGTAGCGAAGGAGTACTTTACTTAATAGAACAACTGCTAAACAATAGCGAATACAGCAATTACCTTGACCAACTGGAAATAGGTATAATCCCTATGGCAAACATAGACGGTTATAACAAACAGGACCGATATGCTGCAAATGGACTGGACCTTAACAGGGATCAAACCAAACTGATGGTTCAGGAAAGTGTATACCTTAAAAAGGCATTTACTGATTTTGGCGCCGAAGTAGCGCTTGATTTCCACGAGTTCCAACCTTTTAGGAAGGATTATCTGGAAATGGGGGAGTTTGGATATTCCAACCCATATGATGTAATGCTTTTATACACAGGTAATCTTAACGTGCCAAAAGAATTAAGAGACCTTACGCAGTTTGGATTTATCAAAAACACTAAAGATCTTTTGGCTACTCATAACCTAACAAGTCACGATTACTACACTACTGCCGATGTTCACGGATTCACAGTATTCAATCAGGGATCGGTTAATGCAAGGGCAAGTGCTACTTCATACGCATTAAGCAACTGTGTGTCTACCCTTGTGGAAGTAAGGGGTATAGACCTGGGGAGAACTTCCTTTAAGAGAAGGATAATGACTACTTTCTATATCGCTGTTTCTTATATGAACACAGCTATGGAAAACAAGACCGAATTGAGAAGGATTTTAAAACAATCGGAAGAGTCGGGTAACGATGTAGTTGTTTCATCAAAAAGGGAAGCTTCAAGGTCTGAACTGGAATTTATAGACATAGCCAGTAACACAAAAGTAAAGGAGGAAGTAAACCTTCGTGATGCCTTAAAGTCACATCCTGTATTAAAAAGGGATATGCCTACAGCCTACATTGTTTTACCTGAGCATACCGCACTTATTGAAAAGCTGAAAGTGCTGGGTGTGGAAGCACAAGAGCTAAAGGAGGCTCAGGATATAGAAGTGGAAAGCTACAAAGTAGTAAACTATAAAAGGGATGCCCGAAAGTATGAAGGTATGAACAGGCAGGACGTAACTACCGAAAAGGTAACTGAAACCAAAAATTTCCCTGCCGGAACTTATATTATTTATACCAGTCAGAAAAACAGAGGACTGGCAATAGAAACACTGGAACCCGAAGCAGATAACAGCTTTATCTCTTTTGGAGTATTGAGAACAAATCTGGGAGAGGAACTTCCTATTTACCGTTATATGAAATCTAAACTATAAGTATAGACGCAACATGAAAAAAATAATATTATATATACCGCTTATACTGGCTTTAAAGCTATCTGCTCAGGATAATATAAGCACTGCAAACGAAGTGAAGTTTGAGCAGGGCAGCGGACTCAATTTTGGCTTTGATAACAATAACTACCAGTTTAATATTGGAGGCTTTATACAGCCTGGATATACCTACAGTAAATTTGAAAATCAGGATGCCGAAAATACCATGAAGGTAAATCGCGCTTACTTCTCGGTAAGCGGTAAGGCGTTAAAGGAAAAGGTGAGCTTTTTTATCCAAACCGATTTTAGCCAGTCCAATCCGTTACTGGATGCATGGGTAGCCTATCACCCAACAAGTAATATAAACGTTACAGTAGGGCAAAAAAGGACTTTTGTAAACAACAGGGAAATGACCATTAATGAGGATAAGTTCCAGTTTACCGACAGAAGTATGTTAAGTACTGGCCTTTCCAATACGGGTAGGGAGTTTGGTATTTTTCTTGACGGAACCTTTAGTATAGGTAACTTTGGTTTTGTGCCTCAGGTAGCCCTTACTTCAGGTGACGGAAGAAACTCTTTTGGGTCAGACTCAAGAGATACTGATTTTGGCGGATTTAAATATGGCGGTCGTCTTGATTTATATCCGTTAGGATTTTTTACGGAAGGTAACCAGAATACAACAGCCGACTTACTACATGAAGGAAGTTTAAAAATGGTAGTAGGTGGTGCTGCAAGTTACAATGATGGTGCGAGTAACGGTGTAGGTGAGGGTCATGGTGATTTTGATCTTTATAACGAAGACGGCGAACTACAGTACCCTGATTACAGAAAAATGTATGCCGATGTATTATTAAAATACCAGGGTTTTTCATTATTGGGAGAGTATGCCAATACCAGTGCAACAGGGTTAGAGCAAACATTTATTAACCAGGCAGGGACTGTGGCATTACAACCTATGCAAATAAGCTCTATGTTGGTACTGGGCGATGCTTATAATATACAATTAGGGTATGCTACCCTTAACGGTTATGCTGTAGATGTACGTTATACAAACCTTACACCTGAGTTTACGGATTATAGCAGTTCACTAATGGAAGAGACTAAGGCCTATACTTTAGGATTGTCTAAATACATTAAGGGAAACAGCCTTAAAATCCAAACTGCTTTCTCGAGTATAGAGTATGAAACCAGTAAAGAAATAAGGGCAGAATTACTATTCCAGATAGTATTTTAGTGCAAAAAAAGGATAACTTTACTTTATGAAATTATTTAGATCAGGCTCTGAAAAGAAGATGGTTTTCAAAATTATGGGACCGCTTCTTTTTATTTTTCTGGAAATACTGGGGCCTCCTCAATCTTTAAATGCAGGTGCCTACCATGTGGCATGTGTTACACTTTGGATGGCTTTTTGGTGGATTACCGAGGCCATTCCAATTGCAGCAACTGCATTATTACCCATAGTACTTTTTCCGTTGCTTGGTGTGCTGGACCTACAGTCTACCACAACCAGTTACGGGCATAAATATATTTTCCTCTACTTAGGAGGTTTTATACTGGCCATAGCCATAGAACGCTGGAATTTGCATCAGCGCATTGCCCTTACCATTATACGGTATGTAGGAGGGAAGCTGTCTCAAATTATACTGGGCTTTATGATTGCCACAGCTTTTTTATCCATGTGGATATCAAACACGGCGACTTCGGTTATGATGTTGCCTATAGGTATGGCGGTAGTAAAACAGTTTAAGGATGGTTCGCCCGGAAACAAAATGGGAGATTACTTTGGTAAGGCATTGATGTTAGGGATAGCCTACAGCGCCTCTATAGGCGGGATAGCTACCTTAATAGGTACACCGCCTAACCTTGTATTGGCTGGGGTACTGGAAAAAATATACCATGTTAAAATTGGCTTCTTCCAGTGGATGAAGTTTGGACTTCCTATTTCCATACTATTACTTGTACTATGCTGGAAATACCTAACGACTTATTCCTTTAAATTCAAATCGGTTGAGTTTCCCGGAGGAAGGGAAGAGATAGACAGGATTTACAATAAGCTTGGTAAAATGAGTTTTGAGGAAAAACGTGTTTCCGTGATTTTCATACTAACAGCCTGTGCATGGATTTTCAGAGGATTGATTCAAAAGGTAATTCCTACTATAGATGATACTATTATAGCAATGGCAGCTGCCATATTGTTATTCATTATTCCGTCAGGGGAAAACAAAAAGGCTCTGCTAACCTGGGAAGACACAGTTAAGCTACCTTGGGGTGTTATATTGCTTTTTGGTGGAGGTATGGCGTTGGCAGAAGGTTTTTCGAGTACAGGACTTGCCGAATGGGTCGCCGAACGTATGACAGGTATGGAAAATGTTAACTTATTAGTATTATTACTTATACTGGTTACCCTTGTGAATTTCCTAACCGAGGTTACTTCAAATATGGCTACTACGGCTATTATTTTACCGGTGTTGGCACCTATGGCTCTTTCGCTGGATGTGCATCCTTACCTTATAATGACAGGAGTAACACTGGCTGCATCGTGTGCATTTATGCTCCCAGTAGCCACACCGCCTAATGCAATAGTATTTGGTTCCGGTTATTTACGAATATCCGATATGGTTAAAAGTGGTATTGTAATGAATCTCGTTTCAATACTTATAATTACATTTATGGTTTACTTCCTGCTTCCGGTTATCTGGGGTATGGATTCGGTAAATTTTCCATTACTGTTCAAGTAGCGATAATTAAAAATTCATTTAGACACAACCATAATATTATAATCAGAGGGTAACTATCTTTAAATATTATATAGGTATGTTTTAGAATATATGTAAAAGCGCACCTCAAGGTTTTAACTTTGAGGTGTTTTTTTAGTTTCGTTTAGAAAAAGTGAAATTTGCTGTTATTAAAAAGGGAGGGCTTTATGATTTTCAACCATACTCAAAATATAAATAATTAACAATTTATGACGACAACAATTAAATACACAAATTCAGATGGGGTATTGGTGTCACTTGAACAAGCCGAAAGACTAAAGTTTTATAATAAAGAGACATATAATAATGGCTTATTAAAGAAAATAGAGAAATTTGCTCCCCAAAAAAGGAATAGTGATGAAATCATATTGACTAGAGTTGATTACTATTTAGATAGGGGAGAAGTTTTTGAAGATATAATTGACCAGTATGTCTCTGTAATAAGAAGGTTTGTAATATTCTATAATAAACAAATTAATTCAAATGGAGAGGTATATTATGAATGTCTTAATTACTTTAATGGAAATATTGAATCAAAGGAGCGATTTGTTTTTAATAATGAAAGTTTATGTATAGCCTCATGTAAGCTTGATTTAAATACCAATGAAGTATATAAACAAATGAAATATTTTTATGGAGATACGAATATCTACCCAAGAGAAAATTATAATATACCTTCTTTAGTGGTTTATTATGAAAATAATGATGTTGATTATATTTATGATACCAATGGGTATGACTATAAATTAAGTGATTTTTTCACCAGTCCAATAAGTACTGTTTTTATTTGGAATGATTACCCTTATTATCATAATTTCTTGCCGATGCTTCCGGAAGATATATCAGCTTAAGCAATTGTTTTTAAGGTTTGATTGATAATATTCAACTTGTTTATAAAATTTACACATTCCCAATAACACACTTTCCCTTGCAAAAAGGTACTATCATAAGTTCAGGAATCGTTATGGTGATATATAATATCCATTGGAAGATGCTAAGTTAAGAAGCTTAGTGTTTTTGCCTTGTTAATGTAATAACACTTCTATGGAAAGGATAGGTTAGAAAACACTAGTATTTACGGGGCATTAATGTCAATATATAAAACAGGGTAACTCTGAAATTTCAAGTAAATATAGTAAATAGAGCTAGTTTTTTATTTATTTTGCCTAATCCAAATGTAAAAAATGAAATTACGGCTCTTTTTATCGATTTTTTTATTCACTGTATTTTTTAGTTGTAAAAAAGATATATCCTTACAGAAGAAGTCTGATTTAAATAATCAGATAAAATCTTTTGATTCAATAGCTGCTAATGATAGGGCTAAGGCTAAGTTTATATCTGACGGGGCTTTTGATGAAATAAAAAGAGATACAAGTGCTATTTTACAGTTAAAGGCATACTATTACAAAACCCGTCTTGAAATCATAGAGGGTAATGTTGAGCAAACAGGAACTTACGCCCAACAGGCACTGGATATTGCCAAAAAGCTTAAAGAGGAACGGTTGGTTAATCAGTTATATATAATACTGGGTAACTATTATGTTCAAAAAAATGAATACTCAAAAGCAGCGGCGGTTTATTTGAAAGCACAAAACTATTTTGAACAAAATAATGACTCTGAAAATCTTAGTGCACTTTATAATGCAATGGGAATTTTTTATTTTGAAACAGGAGACTTACAAAATTCCCGTAATTATTTTGATAAAACTTATTTTATATACAATCAAAAAGGAAATGTAAGGGGTAAAGGACTTTATTATGCCAATGTAGGAAACATATATATGATAACCGAAGATTACTTAAAAGCTTTGGAATATCAGGAACGTGCTTTAAAGAATTTTGAAAAGATTAAAGACTCTGTTAGTATGGCAAGCTGTATGATCAATATTAGTAATATTGAATCAAACCTTAAAAATTATGATAAGGCTTTAGCGGTGCTTAATGATGCCTGGAATATGGCCGAAAAGGGTAATAACAGTAGGCTAAAGGAGAGAATTTTATTAAACTACTCTATTATTTATAGTTCTAAAGGTAACCTTGATAAGGCTTATGATTATACTGAAAGACATATAGCTTATGCTAAAGAACTGGATTATCCGAAGGGGGTTATGAATGGTTATGATCAGATGGCAGGGGTATTAAATAAAAAAGGAGATTTTAAAAATACTGCTACTTATTTAAAACGTTACTACGAACTTAAAGACAGTATTTATGGGTCTGAAGTTAAGCAGCGTATTGAGGAACTAAAATGGAGTAATGAGTTTGAGAAGTCTAAAATGGAAAGTGAACTTTTAAAAAGTAAGTATGATATTGAGAAGGAGCGTAGTACCTCATTACTTTTTCTTTCACTATTAGTAATTTTTACTTCTATATTGGTTATTGGACTTGGTTGGCTTTTATATCGTAATAAAAAGAAAAGCCTAAAACTAATAGAAATAGATAACGAACGACTACATGAAAAAATTGAGCTTGAGCGTGTAAAAACCGAAAAAGAAAAAGCGGAGAATGATTTGTTAAAAGTGAAAGCCGATAGGCAGTTGCTTGAACTTGAATCGAAGAATAGAGAAATAACTTCTATAAGTCTTCAATTAGTGGCAAAAAATAAAATTATGTCACAAATATCTAAAGTGATTGATAAGAAAAAGAAATCTACTGAGGAAATAGAAGCAGAGCTTAAATCAATACTTTTTCAAAATCAGAATCAGGAAAAGGACTGGGAGCAATTCAAAGAAGTTTTTGAAAACATACACCCCGGATTTTATGAAAATTTAAAGGAGAGATATCCTCAACTCACCGCTACAGATTGTAGAATTTGTGCTTACATACGTATACGAATGTCACTAAATGAAGTAGCGGGATTAATGAATATTTCTCTTCAAAGTTTACATACTTCACGTTATAGAATAAGAAAAAAACTGGAACTTGACTCAGACGTAAATTTGGATGACTTTATTCTTAATTTTGAGTTATAAAAATGTTGTCTATGAACGTTAATTTGGTATGATTTTTATAAAGTTCTTACTATTAGTGATTTACATAAGTGTTAATATTTTATTGTTCAGTATTTGTCTAGGAGTTTGTTAACCTATTTTTTGTGGTTTGAGTTTATTTTTGAATTTGTCACTACGACAATTTAACTATCTAAAAAACTTAAACTATGAAAAAAATTACTTTAATGTCTGTAATGTCATTATTGTCGTTTTACATGTTTGGCCAATTACCTCAGGAAGGATTTGAGGGAACATGGCCACCGGTAGGATGGACAATAACAGATAATGGAGTTGGTACAGAATTCTCGTGGGCGCAGAGTCCATATGGGAGTCCTGTTCAACCTCCCTATGAAGGGGACTATGCGGCTTATATGGTTTCGCAAAATGTGAGTGGTGCCACGCCCGAAGACTGGTTAATTACTCCCCAGTTCAATGTACCGTCAAATCCATTATTACGTTTTTATTCAAAAATGCTTCAAATGGGGCCTTCAGGAACTACGGTTAAGGTTATGATTTCTACGGCTGCCGACCCGTCTGATCTTTCAAGTTACACACTTTTAGAAGATTGGGCTGATAATGAAATTAATCCTACAAATGAATATGAACAAATAAGTTTATCACTACCTACTTCAGCTATAGGTCAGGATGTTTATCTTGCATTTGTAAGGTCAGGAGGTACAGATTATTGGTTAATTGATAATGTAAGTGTTTTTGAGCAGTGCTTAACACCTCAAAATCTTGCAGCTAACAATATAACGCTTAATTCAGCACTTTTAACATGGGATGCAGCAGGTGCTTCAGAATGGGAAGTTGAATTCCTGGAAGTAACTCAAATAACTACAGGTACAGGTGTTACTGTGACTGGAGCTGCAGAATATCCGGTGTCTCTTACTGAGGGGACTGCATATAAGTTTTTTGTAAGAGCTGTATGTGATTCAGGAACTAATGAGAGTGACTGGGCTGGTCCTTTTAACTTTTCTTCAGAGTATCCGGGTTCAACCTGTGAAAGCGCAATAGCTATAACTTCTTCCGAATTACCATATTCACATACTGGCAATACTGCAAATAATGCCCAAAATAATTTTACAGGCTCACCGGGAGCTAGCTGTACTACAGCAAGTGGTTATTTTAATGGATATGAAACAGTATACTCTTATACTCCGCAGGAAGATGAAGTTATTACAATCTCTCTTACAGGTTTAGGTTCAAATTATGCAGGTCTTTTTATGTATGATTCTTGCGCTAATATTGGTGTTCAATGTCTTAACGGTGATATAAATGGTGGCAGTAATGCTGATTTATCTATACCGGAGGTAAATGTAACAGCAGGTACAACTTACTTTTTTGTTATAGGAACCTGGTCTCCGCCTGCAACAGTAACTTATACCTTTAGTATACAAAAAGAACTTTGTGATAAGCCACAAAACCTTACTCTGGGTAACATTACAACTGATACTGTAGATTTTTCATGGACAGAAACAGGTGTGGCAACGGCTTGGCAATATGCATTACAACCGGCAGGTACAGGTTTACCTTCAGGTGCAGGTACAAATGTTAATGTAACATCTGCTAGTGAAGGCTCGTTAGAACCTAATACTGGTTATGAAATTTATATTCGTTCTGAATGTTCTCCTGGCTCTGGTGAATATAGTAGTTGGGCAGGACCTATAACGTTTAATACGGCATGTAGTACATTAAGTTTGCCTTTCTTTGAAGGATTTAACAGTGATTCTTCAACAGAGCAATGCTGGACAGTGGTAAATGCCAACGGAGATAATCTGACATGGGATCTTAATACTACTTATTTTATGTATGAAGGTAATCAGGTGGCTTCTCTTCAAAAGTATTGGAACTCTGTAGATAACGATGACTGGCTTATTACTCCAGGGGTACAGCTAACAGGTAATCAAAGATTACGTTATCAGTACAGGGTAGTATCTGCATCTTACCCTACAGATATGGAAGTGCTTATATCAACTGGCGGAACATCTTTATCTTCTTTTACTACAGAGCTTTCATCTTTGCAAACAATCAATAATGCTGTTTATCAGGAAAAAATAATATATCTTGATGATTATACAGGAGTTGTGAATATTGCTTTTCACGTTCCTGATGTAGATACCAACTCATGGACTTTATTTTTGGATCAGGTAATTATAGAAGACATTCCAACATGTCCTGATCCTCTTGACTTAACAGTTTCAGATATAACAGATACTACAGCTTCTTTAAGCTGGACGCCGGGTTATCAGGAGTCACAATGGGAAGTTGTTGTACAAGAGCAGGGTGGTGGAGAACCAAACGAAGATGGTATTTTAGTAGATAATAATACTTATTTAGCAGAAAACTTAGTTGCAGCTACTTATTATGAATATTATGTTAGGGCACATTGTTCTGATACTGATGATAGCAACTGGGTTGGTCCTTTTGTTTTCAATACTACGGTTTGTGACCCGGCTAATATGTGTCTTTATACTTTTGATATTCAGTCTACTTCAGGTTCAGGTACCTTTTCACAAATGTTTATACACCAAAATAACATTTTAGTTGGTACTGTTAGTGCTTACAGTGGTTTGAATAATACGGGTACAGTTGCCTTATGTCCTGATGTACCTTTTACAGTAACATGGGATACTACTTATTGGAATAATTATACTCAGGAAGTTACTATAACAAACCCTTTTGATGAAGTAATTTATAATTACATAAAAGATGTAACTCCTATTGATACACCTTTCTTTGAAGGTTTCCCGGTATGTACTCAGGAACTTTGTCCGAAACCACAGTTGGTTGAACTAACAGATCAGCAGCAAACAACTTTGACTATCGACTGGCTTGAGCTTGCAGATGCGACACAATGGGAAATTTATATTGTTGAAGAGGGACAGGATGCACCAACTGAAGACAGTGAAGGTATTATAGTTGATGAGCATCCATATACAATTCAAAATTTAAATCCGGGAACAATATATTCAGTATATGTAAGATCGGTTTGCGGAGGTGAAAATGGTAATAGTACCTGGACGGCAGAACAGGTATATTCAACATTAATTTCTAATGATAACTGTGATACTGCAATAGTTTTACCTGTAAGTGATTCAGGATATTGTGATTCACCATATCATGCCACATTAAACCTGGCAACTGCTTCATCTCAGGGAAGTACCTGTAGTGATGCATCGTTTGCAAACGATGATGTATGGTTTGAGTTTACAGCTACATCGGCTTCACAAATTATGTACATCAGTAATAGGGAAGGGAATAACCTAAATCTTACTAAAGTAGTATATTCAGGTGACTGTGATACCCTTCAGGAGGTTGAATGTATAGTTGGAGAGCCAAATACTGATCCGTTATTTAACTTTAATGTTGGTGTTAATAATAACGATATCCTTCTTGAAGGATTAACATTAGGGGAGACTTATAAAATAAGGGTATTCTCAAATGCTGCTACAGCAAGTAATACAAAGTTTGACATTTGTATTGCCACTCCTGTTAACCCTATTTTAATAGATCAGGATACTTATACAGCCGAAGAGCTTGTAACCAATGTATTTGCGAGTGATAACTGTGCACAAATAACTAATGTAAACACCTCTACAGGTACAAACTACGGTGCACCTCATAACGGTATAGGCTACTTTACTCAAGGTTCATCAAACTTCCCTTTTGAAGGAGGAATTATCCTTTCTACAGGTAAAGCTGAAATGGCAACAGGGCCAAAAGTAACTACACAATCTTATAACTTTTATGATCAGGTAAACAATACCGAGGCTTGGTTAGGTGATCAGGATCTACTGGATTATATGATTGCTTCAGAGGTTGATGATAATATTATTGACTACTATGATGCAACTTTAATTGAATTTGACTTTATGCCTTTTGGTAGTGAGTTAAACTTTAACTTCCTTTTCTCTTCAGAGGATTATGGTAAATTCCAGTGTGAGTGGGCAGATGCCTTTGCATTCCTTCTTACAGATGAGGATGGAAACACCACAAACCTGGCGGTAGTGCCTAATACAACAACTCCTATATCGGTAGTTACGGTTAGGGATGAGCAGTACAATGCGGATTGTGATTCCCAAAATCCGGAATATTTTGACAGGGTTTATGATGGTTTTAGAGGTGATTCAAGATATGGCAGTAATAATAATTTCTATGGTAATACAGTACCGCTATCAGTAAATGCAACAGTAGAACCGGGACATCAGTACCATATTAAAATGGTTATCGCCGAAAAGAATGACGGTAATTTTGACTCGGCTATTTTCCTTGACGGAAGTAGTTTTGATACAGGTTCATTAAGCCTTGGTGACGATTTACTGGTAAGTAATAATAATGCACTTTGTAGTGAAGCAACAACTGTACTTGATACTCATTTAGATGAAGAATATTTTGATTTTGAATGGAGTAAAGACGGTGATGTTATTGACAGTGCTACAGGAGCTAGTTATACAGTTACGGAAGCAGGAGATTATAGTGTTACAGCTATATACACAGCTTCGGGATGTACCACTTCGGCTGCTATAACGATAGAGTATTATAATAATGAAGTTGGTGAACCTCAGGATATTGAAGCCTGTTCATTGACAAACGAAGGACTTTTCGATCTAACTGAAAATAATACAGTAGTACTTGAAAATGCAAATGCTACAGATTATGAAATTAACTACTATACTACAGAGGAAGATGCTAATACAGGAGATGATTTAACAGCTATTCAGGATGCTGTAAACTATACTTCAGTAGCTGCTACAGTATATGTACGTGCCTATAACACTGTTACAGGGTGTGCTGTAGTATATCCTTTTGAGCTTATTGTATTACCAAGTGTGACTGCTGTAATTGAATTTACTTATACAGATACCATTTGTGCTATTGGGGCTGCTGAATTTTCACCTGTTTTGGCAGAAGGATTCCAAACAGGGGGATCATTTACATCAAATGATGCCGGACTGATAATTGATGCCGAAAGCGGTATTATAGATGTTGTAAACTCACAGGTAGGAAGTTATGAGATAACTTATACACTAGCTTCTTTTGATTGTACTACCGGAGGAACTTACACTGAAACAGTTGTTATTTCTGCACCTGCTACACCGGTAACAGAATTCACTTATACTGATGCATGTATTTTCTCTGAAAATACTCTTCCTGTTTTGACAGAAGGATTTACATCAGGTGGTGTATTTAGTTCTAACGAACTTACTGTAGATGCTCAAACAGGAGAGGTATCTCTTGAAAATGTAGCTCCGGGTACTTATAATATTGAGTATGTTGTAAATGCTAATAGTAATGATTGTATTGCTGAAGGAACTTATACAGCACAAATTGTAGTTACAGATCTTATTGCTCCACAAATCGCATTTGAATATGAAAGCCCATACTGTGCAGATAACGGTATAATTTCTCCATTACTTTCAGGAGGATTTGCTCAGGGAGGATTATTTACTTCAGAAGCTGGTTTAGCTCTAGACCCTGAAAATGGTTCAATTGATGTAGAGGCTACACAACCGGGAACTTATATTGTTATTTATGAATATGTGAATCCTGACACCTGTGAGCAGGGAAGTAGTGAAGCAGAAATAACTGTTTTGCCAGCTGTAGTTGCAGATGTACAACAAGGGTGTGATAACAATGTTTACGTATTAAGTGTTAGTGATGTTAATGGTTCTTTTGATATAGCTGATTCAGAGATAAACTGGACAGGTCCTGAAGGTTTTGTTGCCTTTGGTGCTTCTGTAGAAATTGAAGAAGAAGGAGCTTACATTGTTGAAGTAATTACAAGTCAGGGATGTGTTATAATACAAACTGTTGAAGTCAATGCTACAGCATGTCTTATCCCTCGTGGTATCTCTCCAAATGGAGATACAATGAATGACAACTTTGATCTTACCGGATTTAATGTAACCAAAATAAGCATCTTTAACCGTTATGGTAAAGAGGTGTTTACTCAGGGAGCTTATACTAACGAATGGTTTGGTCAGGACAAAAAAGGTAATGAACTGCCTACAGGTACTTACTATTACTCTATTGAATTAGG
>NZ_WOWP01000050.1 GCF_009741375.1 Flavobacterium rakeshii | reverse complement strand
GAGGTAAAAACAAGGCAGCACACCCATTACTATTTACTGGTGTACACCATACACAGCAGGGAAAATGCAGTGGCCGACCTTAGCGACATCATAAAAAAGAAAAGCAAAGGGCAGTACACAATAACGTTGTTTATACACAAAGCAACTACCGTGAGGCAGCTTACCGCAGAAAGTAAATATTTCTATTATTATGCCATGCATAAGGGGATCAACCTGTATGAGCACGAGGTTGTACCTCCGTGTATCGCCTTTGAGAAGGAACCTCAGCGAAATGTAAAGTACATAAAAGCGTACTGGCACAATCGTAACCGCGTTTCGGAAGTGTTCCTGCAATCCCAAGGCATGGTAGACGGCATTGACACCGAACCGATACAGGAAGCCATGATGCAGGTTGCCATGGAAAATACGGCACTGGCTCTTATCAATACTTTTCTGGGCTACCGACCTATTCATTTTAATCTCGGTTACCTTTTTGATATCTGTTCGCTGTTCTGCACGTTGGTTAGAGAGTTTTTTCCAAGGAATTCCCAAGAGGAAATCAAAATGTTTGAGCTAATCTCCAAACACATCAGCAAACTCAGGAGCGCCCACCTCGGCCCTATGGATTTTGTAAGCACGGAACTATTGCAACGCAGGTGCCGGCTTTTCCATGAAAAAGCTACTATCCTGATTGAGTCGGAAATCGAGAGGCTTGAAAAGCTTGCTAAAGAGAATAAACAATCTAAAAATGAAAGTGATGGAAACGAATGAGAGTAAAAATCCCGAAAGCGATATATCGCTAACCAAACGATTGGAGAAAATAGGGCTTCCCATTTACATGATGACTGATACGGAATGCTACGAATGTAAGCTCCGCTACAGTAACTACTTTGATGTATTTATCGTCATAGAAGATCTTGTTGAAATCTCGCTACACACGCTGTATAATTCAGAGTCCGAAAACAGCGGCTTTGTCAGTCATCCCACCCGACACCTTGTAAGTGTTCTTGAGTTAATTAAACAACTGCTTCCCGGTGATACCGGACAAACACTAAAGGAACTCAATGATTACCTCAATGCCAAGAAAGAAGAGTTACTTAAAGAAATAGATTCTAACCCCACTAAATAGTACAATTATGGAAACAAAAAAATCACAGGAACTGGAAGCTTTTGCTTCACTTCTAACCAAAGCTACGGAGTTTAATATGCTGAAGCCTTATCATAACCGAGAGGATATGTATACGGCTAAATTGTTCTTTAGCGACTACAACGATCTTAATCTAGCTGTAATGGATATCATTCAGGTATGTATGACCGCCTTGTATTCTATGGAAGAAAGCGGTAATGACAGGAAGTTGGCATCAGCACTTACCATTGCCGATGTACTTCAAATAGCACTTGACCTCATGCCAATGGAGGAATTTCAGATATTGGATAGTTGCCATCAACTGCATTTGAAGTTGAAAGATCTTGAAAATGAAAATCATAAGTAAATTTTGACTACGATAAATCAGGCTCAATATTGTAATTTTATTTGTGCCGTTTTGCTGAAAGCAAAATAGAGAGCGAAAGTTGAATTACAAATGAAGAGGAATTATGAGCGAGCATGTAACCAAAGACGATTTAAGGCAGTACAGCCTTATGATTATTGATGAAATTAGAAAACTAAAACCCGAGATTAAAAAAGATGACGAAGTGGAATGGCTGAAAAGCCGCGCAGCCAGAAAAATGTTGACCATGTCGGCAGGATCGTTACAAAACTTAAGAGTAACGGGACAGGTGCGCTTTAAAAAAGTTTTGGGTTCCTACTACTACAATAGGACTGACCTACTGAAATTATTCACCGGAAACTGATGGGTTATGACGGCAAAGGACATTCACAACCATCTTTCCAAACTGGAAAATGATGCCAGGCTCAATGTCTGGCATTTTGCGCTCCTAACGGCTATACTAACTTTGGCTGCAAGACAAAAACAATCCAAGACTATTAATGTGAGCCGAAGGAAACTCATGGCACTTTCACATATCAAAACACTTCCCTCCTATCATAAGTATTTAAAAGAGCTTGAGAAACTAGGAATAATAAAGTATACTCCGTCTTATCATCCGGGATATAAGAGTGAGGTGGAGTTGCTGTAAACTTAATAATACTATTTGCCTACAACAATCTTGTTAATCTGGTGTTAATAGCAAAATCAAATCGCAGATAAGAAAAGTTATTTCCTATTTTAGCTATCGACAAAGGTAAGGTGTTGTCAACTCAATAATATTTATTCGCTAAAAAGCCCAGGCAAATGCTCGGGCTTTTTTTGTGTACTACCCAAGAAATCCGGGTAAACTACAAAGTACTGTGTTTTGTGGTTACTATGTCCTACTATTATGACGCGAATATATACTGATCACAGCGTCATAATAATAAAACTGCAAAACTAACTTTTACTAAAAACCATTCAGGAATACTGTACTTTAATTGAAAATTATTCTTTTGCTACCTTACCTTTACCAAAGCATCTGGTACAGGTTCTTGTATCTGAATTATAACCTTTTCCGCTACAATCACTACATTTTCTGGATTGGGTAGAATAGGCTTTACCAAAACAATAAGCACATTTATGCCATTTTTTTCCTACAGCTGTTCCGTGATCTATATACGAACCTCCATTCCCATTACAATTTGAACAGGCTTTTTGGTAAGATTCATATCCTTTACCGTTACAGGAGAAACAATCCTTATGATAGGACTCTGTTCCGGTGCCGCTACAATTGCCACAGGTCGTGTGCGTTGACTCATAATGTGCCTTCTCGTCGATATCAACCATGAGCTGTGTTACAGCTTTAGTCTCATCATCGGTAATTCTGTCAACACTTTTATCAAATTTTTTAATTTGGTCCTTCTGATCCCCTTTAAAATTAAAGAAACGTTCCATTTCTTTTTGAGCGTTACTATAGTCCCTACTGTAATAATAGCACAATATATAGAGGTATTGCAACTCTAAGTTACTGCCTCCTAAGGCTTCTTCTGCTTTTTTGCAATATGGAATGGCATTACTATAGCTGCCCGATTCTTTTAATTCCTTGGCTTTATAGTAAAACCCCTGAGCTCTGAAATTGTTATTTTGAGCATGGGAAACCGATGAAATTAAAAACAGTAATAATGATGTGAAAATTATTTTATTCATGCGTTGTTATTTTTCAGATTAGCCACTGATTACAATAGCAGTAGTTTACTGCTTCAAAAATTTTATACCTATATCCCTATTGATCACATGGCCTGTAAGAGTCTCCGTAGCTATCACCTGCAAAACGTAGTTTATCCATCAGTACATACATTTTTTTATTCTTAAGCACATACTCCTCTGTAATATGCGACTCACCCGGCTTTAAGTCAAAACGGTATATCGCATTCGCATTCGGATCTGTGGTAACCCTATGACTGATTGAGATTCCCTTTTTGTAGTTGTTCTTTATCTCTACCTGGACCTGGTTTTTTTCCGCAATAGAAGTAGTGCGCTCTCTGTAACGGTAACTGATACCGGAAAAACAATTGCCGGTGTACCAAATAGACCAGGCTGTCCAGTCACCTGAGAATTCCTCATTAGCAGTAATTCTCAAGCTTGAAATATTTGTTGTAGTAAAACCGCTTAGACAAGTAAAAATAGCGAACAGGTATACTGTGAATAGTATTGATGAACGTTTCATAATAGAATAATTTTGTTGGTTGAACACTGTATTAAAGTATCTTACAAAATTATGTGAGAGCTATTTTACAGAAAATACCTTATGAAGGGTATTTTTCCACTTTCTAATGAAGTTCTAAATGTTAATCAATATGTGTGGGAATTTCGGCAAAGACAAAAGTACCTCCGTTGGGAGCTTTACTAATCTCAATCATACCTTTACAGTACTCAATACTATTTTTCAGCATCACTAAGCCCCTTCCGTTTTTTGTATTTGCTGTATCGCTGTAACCTATACCATCATCTTCTATATATACCGTGACAGCATTTTCGAGCTCTATAATTTGAAGTAGTATATTTCCCGCCTTTGCATGCTTTAAAATATTGTTTAAAACCTCATTTACCATTCTGTAAATAGTTAAGGGAAGTTGTGCAGGCCATAAGGTAGTATCATCTATCCCATCAATAATAACTTCAACATGAATATCATCGGAGGTATTTAGTAAGCTTACCAGATCCTGAAGTGCCGGCTTAAGTCCGAATTTTTCCAGAGCAATGGGCATCAACGAATGACTGATTGTACGAATTGATTCTGTAATCTCTCCCAATACTCTTGAGGTCGCCTGTAGTTTTGCCTGCTGCCCTGTTTCCTGAATACCGCCTGAAGTAGCTAACTGACTTACATTTAACTGAGCGATGGATAACAGGTTACCTACCTCATCATGCAGTTTATGCGCAATATTCTTACGTTCGTCCTGTTCCGCCTGAGAAAGAGTATTTGCAAGATTCAGTAGATGCTCCTGCTCTAATTGCTCCAACTGAGCCGTATGCAACAGCTTTGCCTGTCTCCTTTTTAAAACCATAACAATAAGTATTATTATAGCTATTCCTGCCAATATTATAGCAAAAATAAGGGTAGTTATGCGCTTTTGCTTACTTTTTTGCACTTCGATTTGATGCAGCAGCTCCTGCCTCTCAATCTGATAGTTTGCCTCAGCCTTTAAAACAGCCATTTTTTCATTTTGGTTATAAAGGCTGTCTAGTAATGTTAGCTGTCTTTTATAATTTACCAGTAAACTGTCTTTATTTCCGATAATGGAATCATATTCAATAGCAACCTGATTGGCTATGGCGGTGGTCATCGGTCTCAGGTAACCAACTCCTTTGAGGCTATCTACCGAGTTTAAAAATGTTTGTGCCTCACCAAGTTTGTTGTTCTCAATTTTTATAGAAGCCAATGAACTTTTCACAGAAGCTATTTCTGTTATATTTTGTATTACTTCAAATATTTTCAGCGCCTTTGTAAGGTATTCCTCAGCAGCTTTGTAGTCTTTCTGTGTTAACAGAAAATTTCCATAATTCCTATAGGTAACTGCCCGCCAGGAATCATTATCAATTGAAGCTGCTATCTCAAGTGCTTTTTTAAAGTTAATGTAAGCAGAATCTATTCGTTGTAATCCCTTATAGTCCTGTGCCAGGTTCATATTGTAGTAAGGATTACGCTCATCATAACCTAATCTCTTCGCAATGGTAAGCGCACGTAAATGATACTTTTTTGCCGTTTGATAATCATTAAGATTGGAAAACAGCAATCCTATATTATTAAGATTGTACATAATACGGGCACTGTCCTTGTATTTTTCATTTATTTTCAACGCTTTTATATAATTATCAATAGCATCCTCGTGCTTATGCATTAAATTCAGGGCATTACCTTTATTACCATAGATTCCGGATAAAATCCTGTTTTCAGTATCACTGCCATACAAGGCTATAGCTTTATCAAATTCTATGATAGCCAGGTCATACTTCCCTACATTATTATAAAGAAGCCCCTTGGAAGCAACAACATTCAGAAAAAATTGTGTCTTGGTATTTTCAACACTGCTATAGGTCCTGTAAGCCTCATCCAACCAGTACAACGCACTGTCATTTTGAGCCAGACTGGCATAGGTAGTACCCATATTTTGCTCCGCATGTCCCTTCAGGGTTACTCTATCACCTGAAATAGCTGCTGCACGGGACTTACCGAATACTGTTATCGCTTTTTGGTTATTACCCAGTGCGCGTAATAAATAACCGTAAAAATTGTATACTTCGGCCAATCTTTTATAGTTGCTGTCCGCAAGGGCTATTTTTTCTGCCTGTAGAATATCCTGTTCAGCACGTTCTGATAAAGCCAGGGGGTATACATCAGATCGTTTCAGCAGTGTCTCAATCTTAAGGTCATTATCGGATGTATGTTCTATTATATTGGTAAGGCTGTCCAGTACTCTTTTATCCTGTGCTTTTAGCGTAAACTTTGTAATAAGCAGGATAAAAAGGGATAGGACTTTTAATTGTAATGTAAATCTCATCGGTAGGGCTGGCTTTAAATTTTATATTGGGCTGCAACTATTTTTCACCAAAATCGTAAAACTATTGATTTACTGCCAATTAAAAAATACCTCATATGAGGTATTTTTTGTTTATTTAAGAATTATTTGCGCAAAGTTGATCTCTAATACCGTATAAAATAAACATAGATCGCTAAATTTGTACCACCAACCCAATAGCCTCAGCCATGCTAAAAATCATTATCACTGATGACCATCCCATAGTTCGACAAGGTATTACAGAGCTTATAAACAGTGAACCGTCTTTCACTATAACCGGCCAATTTGATGACGGTCAACTCCTATTGCAGTCATCGGCTTTAGTAGAGGCCGATATTCTATTTCTGGATTTAAATATGCCAAGAACTGATGGTTTGAAGGTTTTACAACAAATAAGAGACAAGAAGATTAAAGTAAAAACAATTGTTTTAACATCGTATGCTTCTGAAAAACTTGCAGCTGAGTGCCGTAAACTTGGTGCTTCGGCCTACTTACTCAAAACTAATAATATTGAAAATTTAATCCTGATTATTAAAGACGTAATGAAGGGGGAGACCTTTTTTGAAACGATTTCTACCCCAATATCAAAAGAAGATAATCAATTTACCTATCTTGACGGCTTCCTTCAGAAATACAGACTTACAAAAAGAGAAACACAAATAATAAAACTAATTTGTACAGGCTATTCCTCTTCCGATATCGCCGATAAATTAGCATTGTCGGCCTTCACTGTCCAGACACATCGTAAAAATATCTTCAGAAAACTACAGCTCGAAAACTCAAACACGGCAAGTCTATATGATTTTGCTTCGAAAAACGGTTTGATTTAATAAATCTGAAGAAAAATACTGAACTAAATATATAGTTTTTCAATTCAATAATTTACTTGGTATTACCATCTAAGAGAAAAATGAGACTAATGACCGAAGAAAGAGAATATCTTTAAAACCAGTATATTTTCAATTAAAGAAATAATTATTTACAGATTGAAAACTAAAAAAGGGCAGAATATAACCTACTGCCCTTCAACTATATCATTTAATATTATTAATTAAACGCTATCTATCTTATTACAATAACATTTACTCACTACAATTTGTATCACCAGAATTATTCATACCTGTGTAATCAAAATATATATTCTGAATAGTAGATGAATTCCATACAGCTGATGGTAAGCATAAAAGAGATTGATTTGATGAAACAATTAGTGCATTCAAATTCATCGTTCCAATTTCAGAAGGTATGCTTTCCAAAAGATTATTGCTTAGCTTTAATTCACTTACGTTTTCAAGATTGGCTATTTCACTGGGAAGAGATGTAAGCTGATTGCCGCTGAAATTCAATACCCCGGCATAATCACCTATCAGGCTCGTCATATTTCCTATTTCAGGCGGAAGACTGGTTAGGGCATTATCCTCAACTGAAAAAGTTGTCAAATTGGTAAGATAACCTATTTCTGCCGGTAAACTGGTGAGTTCATTCCCAAATATGGATAGGGCATTGAGATTTGTTAGATTTCCAATCGTTGTAGGTAATGCAGTAAGGCCGTTAGTACTCCAACCCAAATCGGTTAGATTTACAAGATTTCCAATTGCAGCAGGCATCACCGGTAAATTATTCCCGCCTACAGTCAACCAGTTAAGGTTTGTTAATCCCCATAAACTCTCTGGAAGACTCGAAATATTATTACTATCCAGCTCAAGTTTGATCAGATTGTTTAAATTACCTATCTCAGAAGGAATACTCGTTAGATTATTCTGGAAAACACTAAGTACTTTTAAATTAGGTAGACTTCCTATTTCAGCTGGTAGTGAGGTAAGAGAATTATAACCTAGTAAAAAACCACCAAGTTCTGTCAAGCCTGCAATACTGGCCGGTATAGTTGTTAATCCTTTACTTTGAAAACTTAGACTTGTTACTCTACCATTATTTATAACCGCATCATTTTCTGTAAGTATTGAAATTACATCATTTTCATTTTCCGAGATCCATCGTGAATCACTTACGTCAATACCATTAGCTTCTAGAATGGATTTTACAGCGGCTGCATCGGTAAAAATCGATGGTTGCAACAATGATACTATTACAGGAAAACTACCGCTAATTGCGTTTAATTCATCCTGAAAAGTATAGTTTAAATTTGTTTCAATAAAATTTCCCTCAACGTTTGCCGGATTATTTATTGTGAAAGCAATTACGATATTGCCGTCATCATAGCTTGTATTTAAAGTAATATTATCATTCTCAACGGAGAATTGCAATGCATTAAAAACTGCTTCCCCACCTCCTGTAAGTTCTGTCGGTTGTTCAGATGGCATCGTATATACAGGGATCAGATCAATGTTGGAAAAGAATAGATTATCATTGACAAACTCTATGACACCATTAACTTTATCAACTGCTTCAGTAAATACCCCATGTGAGGCAAAGAAAGTATGTAAGCCTTCGTTTTCTGACGCAGTATCCCCAGATTCTATATCACGCTGTTCTATATTGAATGCAAGAGACTGGCTTTCTCCGTTTGTAAAGGAAAGATTTGATTGTGGCCCTCTGTTTAATTCTGACAGCATATCACCAAAAGCTACATTTACCTTCCTCAATTTGGAGGTCATCATCTCTTTGAGGTAATTCTTGCATTTTTTCCATGCTATATAAGCAACCAATGCTCCTGCCGCCTTTTCAAGGGGATCCGGAGCGAGCCATACAACCACAGCTCCACCGCCTAAAGCCAAGGCCGCTAACTGATGTTTCAAAAGGTGCGTATCTATATCGAAGGTTAAGTCCTTCGTGTTAAAACGCCCCGCTACATTTAACTCGCCACTTATTATACTGTTAAAAAGTTCATGATTAGCCTTGTAATAAATTGCTAAATGTTGCTTTTCTTCTTCATTTAGAGAATCATAATAATCATTAAACGAAGCTATGACATTATTCACGAGGAGTGCCTCTTCTGTTTCTTCCTCCTGAATCGTTAAGGCAAAAGCCGCAATGTCACTGAAAAATGGCTCCAGTTCCTGCTCAGGGGTACCTGGCAACACCGTTTCATTAACCGTATAAGTAAGGTTCAAACCAAGCCCTTCAACAACAAGATTTGCCTCTCCTAAGGCGGAAGAAGGCACCTGAAACATAATATTTTTTTCACCTACCCGGGCAAGGTTTATCGTATTCCCATTGAAAGTACCCGTATATTCTGCTGCCGAAACCGCTGTAGGCATTTCTATTGTCACCACCTGGCTTTGATTAACCTCGGTAGGAGTTATAATCTGTCCACCCTCTTCGGAAGGGCTGTCATCTTTAGAGCAACTGGCAAGAAATCCTGTAGAAGCCAATAAAAATAAAAATAGGCTAAATTTTAAAAAGTTTTTTTCTCTCATAATAATATAGTTAAGATTGATCTGTTAAGGACCTAGTATTATTACTGATACAATTGTACTGTATTCTGACACATCACTCCGTCCGACCAGATGTTCGTGTATGTGCCGGTAAATGCGTGAGTCCCTTCATCATAATTTGCATGTATTTCGAAATGGATACTTTCATCATTTTCAAAATCACTGTACTGGATTGAAATTTCAAGGTATTGTTCTTCAGGAACCCACTGGTATACCTGACTATAATAGCCACTGTTAAGATCCATTCCGGACGGATCATTCAGGAATGTTACGGTCTGATTGTCATTAAACACAAATTGAAGTATTGCTCCTGTCTCATCCATAAGCAATGTTTCATCACATTCTCCACCGCCCAATGTAATATTCATATTCCATGTTCCAGCTAAGATTGTTGAGGTAATTTCTATAGCAACGCTTGCAGATGCAGTACAACCATTAGCATCGGTAATCGTAATAGTATATTCACCATCAGCCAGCCCCGTGACAGAGCTTGTCGTGCTGCCATCACTCCACTGATAAGCATACGGAGGCTGTCCCCCTGATACTGATGCAGTTGCTGTATCTTCATCAGCGAAAGCTGTTACAGCGAGGTCTGACCCTGAACAATCCCTGTTTAGGGTTACCATTTTTGCCGTTATGCAGCCATTACCATCCTTCACGGCAACTAAATAATCTCCGTTTTCATAATCGCCTGCATAGATTCCGGTATCAGTAAATCCTGACTGACCCTCTAAAAAGTAACTAAATGGAGGGATACCTCCATCAGAGGGTGTTTCAACAACAATAGTACCTTCCCAGTCCATAAATACATTATAGGTAAGTGTATTCTCGATACATTCTGAAACCACAAGGTTTTCAGTAGGGTCACTCTCTAGCGTTACAGGATTTTCTATTGGTGTGTCTGGCGGATAAGGTATATCAGATGGCTCAAGTTCTGAAGCGTTGGCGTCAGCAGTAATAACTGCCAATGCAACTGCAGCAATGCCCACCGCTACTCCTACAGTTCCAACTGTTGCAATAATTGGGGCTGCTGCCGTACCCAAAGCCGCGAGCACAACTGTCTCTCCTCCTACCGCTAAAATAATACCTTCGCTTATAAGTATACTGGAACCGATAACGCCCAAAGCCTCCCAGGAATTTGTACCGGATACGTTTCTGCCACTATAAACCGGGTTTGAAGTATAGTTACCGCTATTTTCCAAAACATTAGAAGAATATAATAGTGCAGCCGATTGCGTTACCCAGTCATAATCATAAAATGAAACATTCACAACATTTTCATGTGCATAATTAAAATTCATTACCATAGGCTGCTTTGTACCGTTTACCGTAAAGAACGTAGATTTTATGCGGTTAAAAACAGGATCGATAACCATATTAACAATAGTATCATTGTTATTTATTTGGTAAGTGAGTGTATGTATATCGGCCGGTGCATTATTGCCGTCAAAACCACCGTATACATTAAGTGTTCCTTTGTCGTCTTTATATTGCGCCTGTAATGCGCTGGCATCGGGATTACCGGTTTGATTTTTAAATACGGTCAATTCGTAGCTTTGTGTTCCCGTTTGACCTGCATCGTGAGAATCATCATCCGAACAACCCATGAAAATACCAGTACACGAGGCGATTAACAGTAACAGGGTGAGGCGTAAAAAAAATTTTTGTGACATTTTATAATTTATTAAAGTAGTAATCAAGGTCTCTTTCTTTTCATCCAGTCTTTTAACTGAGGGATAAAGTTCTCTACCATGTAGATCCGTACGATTTCTTCCAGATTTGCTCTTGCGTTTTTATAAAACACCAGCCCCCAAGTCGATTTGCAGTCCTCGGGAGGATCATTTTCCAGTGCAGTATATTGATAGCATTCACCGTCTTTATCCTTTATGAGTTTATAGTAAAAATTTTCAATCGAAAAACTATACTCTTCTGTATATGTTTTTATAGCTACGGTATAACTTATCAATACCGGTTGTGGCTTTTTTATAACGATGTCAAGACCAATGTGCATGTAACTACCTTTCTCATCAGAAAAATATACTAGCCGGTTACTTTCCAATATACCGGATTCGGGTAATACGTTATCAACTTTATCTTCACGTCTCGCCCCTAAATACCAGTTTATGGCATTTTCAAACAGTTCTTTATGCTCAAAACCTGCAACTGATATTTTTTCCGAAAATTGAATTTTTTCTGATTGTGACCAGCTGGTAATGAACGTAAAGGCACATAGGATAATGAATATTTTTTTCATAAGTACAATTTAGAAACAAAGCTAAGCCTAAGAGATACGAGAAAAAATACCCTTTAAAGGGTATTTATACCCTACACTACATACATCTAAATTTGAGAATATTACCCTTTCCTGCCTATTGAAAAGAATTTAAAACAAAAACTTATCTTCACTTCAGGAATTGGGGATTATTAAATATACTCCTTCTTATCATCCGGGGTATAAAAGTGAGGTGGAGTTTTTTGGGTTGAGCAAAATTGTACTATCGGTGATGGCATAAAAAGAGGTCCTTTCCATTTGTCTCATCAGTGATGAGACAAATTTTGTGTATTGAATTAATCGATTTTACAATTGTCGCCACAGTGTGGCAACAATTGTAAAAGCAAAGATGCTGTCTCAAAAAGTGAAACAGCATCTTTAGTTTTTTAATCATTATTCAAATTTTCGTCCTCTTCAAAAATATCATGCAACTTCTGCTGCAACAATTCCTTTTCGGGCAATTGGGTTCTGTATTTTGCGACCATAGTTGGAGAAAGGCTTCTGCTAAGTGAATATTCAACCACTTGGTTATCCTTGTCTTTACAAAGCAGAATCCCCATACTTGGATTCTCATGTTCTTTCTTCACGTCCCTATCAATTGCTTCAAGGTAAAAATTTAGCTGCCCTATGTGCTCCGGTTTAAACTTACCTGCTTTCAATTCGAAAGCTACAAGGCATTGCAAACCGCGGTGATAAAACAATAAGTCGATATAAAAGTCACTGTTACCAACCATTAGCTTATACTCTTCAGCAATAAATATAAAGTCCCTGCCAAGTTCCAAGATGAAGTCCTTCATCTTGAGCAAAAGCCCTTTCTGCAGGTCATCTTCACTGTGATTCTCCGGCAGGTTAAGAAAATCAAACACGTAATTATCCTTGAAGACCTGCCCTATATGAGATTTGGATTTGGACTGAATTACAGTTTTAGGATTTTCGCTTGTTATTGCTCGTTCAAAGAGACTCGCGGAAATCTGACGGTCAAGTTCTCTAACGCTGTAGTTTTCTTTTATGCTCAGTTTTATATAAAATATTCGTTCTTCATCAGTACCGCAACGTCCGAAGATAATACGATGATGCGACCAGCTAATTTTAGCAAGTATGGTCTCTCTGATATCTTCTGATTCAAATTGGTGCCACAGTGTGGCACCAATTTCATGTTTCTGATTGTCAGGCTTCTGTATTTGTTGCTTCACTGCAGCAACAAACTGATTTGAGCAATACATTTCATAAAATTTGACCATTCTATAAAGTGCTGTGCGAGTGAAGCCCTTTAATTCACTGTGATTTTTTTTAAGGAAATCCGCCAGTTCGCCAACTGTCTTATCTCCCCATTCTGCATTTTTAATTTTGAGAGAGATGTAATGGCCTATATTCCAATATAAATTAATTAGTTCCTTATTTACAGCTTTTAAGGCATTATTACGTGCCTGTCTTATTAGCTGTGCTATTTCAATAAAATGATTTTCCATGATTTCTTGTAATTAGTTTAATGAAGCTTTTTGGTTACTTGTCAACAATGCTTTAAGTTCATTTATCTCCTGCTGCATTTTCGAGATAACAGATTCGTTGTCTTCCTGTGGCTTTTTCTCACTAAGGCGCTCTTGCAATTGCCTCATTTCCTTTCCAATTGATTTATGCTCTGTAATAGCATATTCTTCGGTTTGCTTTACTGATTGATGGCCAAGCATCTCTTTAACCACATGAATAGGAACATCATTATTGAGTGTTACAGTACTTCCAAAAGTACGCCTGGCCTTATGAGTGTTGAGCGTACTTTGAATGCCGCAGAGATCAGCTATTTCTTTTAAATAGCCATTCATCCGCTGATTAGAAATTACAGGAAGGACAGTACCACGTTCCACACACGTAGGATGTGCTTTATACCTTTCAATTATCCTTAACGCTTGGGGAAGTAACGGAACCTTAAAACTGCTGCCTGTCTTTTGCCGCTCTTTAAGTATCCATAATTCGCCATCATCACCTTTCCTTATATCAGATACTTTTAAATTATATACATCGATATATGCCAGTCCGGTATAACATTGAAATACAAAGACATCCCGCACTGTAGCAAGTCTTTCAATAGTAATAGGGTGGTTCTCCAACTGATATAATTCATGCTTTGATAATGGCCTTTTAATAATTTTTTCCTTTTTACTTTTAAACCTTTTAAAAGGATCGACGGTTATAATCTCTTTGTCAATAGCTCTAAGAACAATTTTCTTAAAATTGGAAATGTATTTAAGCGTAGTATTATTGCTTATTCCCTTTACCGATTTCAAATAAAATTCAAAGTCCTTTACAAACTCGTAATTAAGTTCCCTGAACTCCAGATCATCAATTCCGTACTTAAATTTTAAAAACTCCCTAACATGCGACTTAGCGGTCTCATATCTTATATGGGTGACTTTTGAATACTCTCTGGGAACTAAGGCTTTAATTTCATCATTATGAAGACTGAACTCTTCCATAACTTTTGCTTTAGAAACAGTCTTCCCCAAAACAAAATCAATCAGTCTTTGAGCGGTAATGGTATGTCCTTCCAGCATCAGGCTCGTTCGGTAGTGATTTATCCTGGCAGCTAACGAATCCAGAAACAGATTTACAGCTTTAGCATCTTCCCTAATACCAGTTGCTCTTTCTAATTTCTGATTCCATCGCTGCACATTCCACTTTCGCTTTGTGGAAGTTTCTTTAGGGATTCCGTCTACCGTTACCCTCAAATAGATAAACCGTTCATTGCTTTGCTTTGACGAGCTCTTCAAAAAGAAGGTAAGCCCGAAACTTTGTTCTAACATAATTCAACATTTTTAAATTAATAAAGTTCGAATTATACCGTCTTTAAGTCAAGATGTAAAACCTGTTTACAGGTTGATTATCAAAAGTTTAACCCCTATTTTGTGGCAATTTTATCCGGCACTAGAAATTGCCACAGATTTGCCACAAATTTTTTTATCACTTTTGAAAATTTTGCAGGTAGCATAAGAAACAAAAAAACCTGCAAAACATTGATTTTGCAGGTTTTACGATACTTTTTGAAAATTTTGCTTTGTTTTAAAAAAGCTAAAAATTCAGTAAAAGTGGAGAAGATGGGAGTCGAACCCACGACCTCTTGCATGCCATGCAAGCGCTCTAGCCAGCTGAGCTACATCCCCAAAACTGTGAAGCAAATATAATATAATTCACTACCAAAAATACAAACTTTTAAAGTTTTTGTTTTTCTCTTTTTCATTTTACTTTAATTTTACCAAAAACAAAGCAAGCATGAGTACTACAACCAGGCCTAACGGGTCTTTATATACAAAAATTGAAAACAAAATCGCTACTGTAGAGTTTGGTCATCCGGCAAGTAATTCATTCCCCGGCGAGCTATTACAGCGACTTACAGACGAGTTTAATAAACTTAGTAATAACCCTGAAGTAAGTATCATTATACTTAAAAGTGAAGGCGAAGGTGCTTTTTGTGCAGGAGCATCGTTTGACGAGCTACTAGCAGTATCTAATTTAGAAGAAGGTGCTGTTTTCTTCGCAGGCTTTGCCAATGTTATCAATGCTATGCGCAACTGTTCAAAGCTAATTATAGGCCGTATACACGGAAAAGCTGTAGGTGGTGGCGTAGGCCTGGCTTCTGCATGTGATTATACACTGGCGACAGAAGGAAGTGCTATAAAGCTATCTGAATTCACTATAGGTATCGGTCCGTTTGTAATCGCCCCGGCTGTAGAAAGAAAAATGGGTAAAGCCGCACTTGCAGAGATGACACTTGCCGCACACGAATGGAAAAATGCCTACTGGGCACAGGAAAAAGGTTTGTATGCCAAGGTATTTGAAAATATAAAAGAGCTCGACAACGAACTTGAAATTTTCAGTTCTAAACTGGCATCTTATAACCCCGAAGCTTTAAACGAAATGAAAAAAGTACTGTGGGAAGGCACCGAAAACTGGGGCACCTTACTGGCAGAACGCGCAAAAATATCAGGAAGACTTGTGCTTTCCGACTTTACAAAACAGGCTTTGGAGAGGTTTAAAAAATAGCCTCTCCCCTTGTTTTTAACCAGCCTGTAATACTTAAACGTTCCTGTTTTACAGGCTTAACTTCGTGTTCTAAAACGCTGCTTTCAAAAATCACCATACGTCCCTGTACCGGATAAATATTCTCTGTGCGTTCTGTGCCGTTTTCAGGAATATAAACAGCCAGTTCACCTCCATATTCCGGCAACCAGTCTTCTTCATTAAGATAACATACTACAGACAGTTTTCTTCTGCTGTCATTTTGAAACGTATCCAAGTGACGCTTATAAAATGTCCCTTCAGGATATAACGCATAATGAAATTCCTGTTCTGCAATCCCCATAAAGCAAGTTCTGTTAAGGTAATCGATAAAATGATTCAGCCGTGCAAAAAACTTAGTTTCAGCAGGGTTACATTTACTTTCATCCAACCAGAAAATAAAATCACCCCTAACGGCTTTCATAACCTGTTCGTTAGACCAGTTTCCAATAGCTGATTTTTTGAACTGATCGTCATCGTATTTATCTAAGAGGCTTTGGCGAAGCTCAAGTACTTCCTCCAGAGGAAAAAAGTTTTCTACCACACTATATTGCTTCTCTAAAAGGTCGGTTATGACCTTTTCATACAACGGATTCAACTGTAACTCATCCATATAGCGCCATAATTAAAAAAGGCGAGCAAAGATAACAGGAAAACCAATAGGTTGAGAATAAATTAATGCGATGCATTTAATTTAGTAAATTTGCACACTTAATACTATTATAATGAGCAAAATCAGGATTACAAAACAGTTTAATTTTGAAACCGGACATGCCCTTTACGGATATGACGGCAAATGTAAAAACGTACACGGACACAGTTATAAACTATCGGTAACCGTTATAGGAAGCCCTATTACAGATACCAGCAATGTTAAGTACGGAATGGTAATTGATTTTGGCGATCTTAAAAAGATAGTTAAGGAAGAAATTGTAGATATTTTTGACCATGCTACTGTTTTTAATCAAAATACGCCTCATATTGAGCTTGCTAACGAATTAAAAACAAGAGGACATCATGTAATTTTAGTAGATTACCAGCCTACTAGTGAAAACATGGTAATTGATTTTGCCGCAAAAATTAAAAGCAGATTACCAGAAAACATAGCGCTACATTCATTAAGACTTCAGGAGACCGAAACTTCTTTTGCCGAATGGTATCAGAGCGATAACCAATAAAAGAAGTATACACAATAAAAAAAGCAGCCCAATGGGCTGCTTTTTACTTTTTAGGTTGGTTAAAATTGTTAAGGCGATTTATAATTGATTATTTCTTCACGATAATAAACTCAGATCGTCTGTTTTGAGCGTGTTGCTCTTCAGTACAGTTTTCTTTACAGTCTACTTTAGGCTCGCTCTCACCATATCCCTGTCCGGAGATACGCTC
>NZ_WOWP01000049.1 GCF_009741375.1 Flavobacterium rakeshii | reverse complement strand
TCCGAACTCGGCTGTCGCCTCAAACAGCGGATGCTTTTTACGCTTCGTTTGTAATTTTCTTTACGCTACGGAGCCTGATGCCGTTGCTTACTCTAATGTCATGTTACAGTGTTGTCTTTGCGAGGTACGAAGCAATTTGTTTTTCCATTTCGACAGAAACGAAGTGTAGTGGAGAAATCTCTTTTACATTTTGAATAAAGATGTCTCCTGTGGTCGACATGACAGATGAGTTTGTCATCCTGATGAAGGAAGAACCTCAGTAAAAAACTCATTATATCAAATAAGCAAAAAGGGCAGCCTTATAAAAGCTGCCCTTTTTTTAGGAGTATCTGTAAAAATTAATAATTAACCTCCCATATTAAAGTCGTCGTCACCGCCCTGTCCCTGTCTTTCTTGTTTCATGCGTTGCTGATTGTTCATATTAAAGCGGTAAGTGAATGAAAGGGTAATTTGCCTTTCTCTCCACTGCCACTCGTTGTATGATGAAACTGTAGGCAGGTTAGTGTATCCTTTTCTTTTTCTTGAATTAAAAATATCGCTCACGTTAAGTGTAACGGTTCCTTTGTCTTTTAATACATCTTTACTTAATGCTGTATTGAAGCTTAAAATACCAAGGCTACGTCCCTGTGCTGTATTTTGAGGAGCATTATATGTTCCGTTTAGCTGCCAGTCTATTTTCCAAGGCAGGTTCATTTTACTGCTTACACGGGTAAACCAGGTGTATGCTGTGTTATCAAAGTTTTGTAAATCGGTAATTTCTTCGCCATCACCGTTTGTGTATGTCCAGCTGTAATCACCATCGGTTTCAACCCTAAAGAAGTTAAAGTTACTATTAAGTTTCCACCATCTGAAAGGGTTATAGTTTAAGGTAAACTCAAAACCAAAACGGTATTCTTTAGCAAGGTTAATAGGTGTTATGTATGTAATAGGAGTTTGTCCCGGTTGTGCATCTTCTGTTCTTCTCACAAACTGGAATGAATCGTTAGTAACATTTAAGTAAGCCGAAGTGCTAAGAGTAACATCTCTCCATTTTTTAAGGAAACCAAGGTCGAATGCATTGGTCATAGACGGATTAAGATCCGGGTTACCCTGGAAGATGTTAATGTTACTTTGCAGACTTGAGAATGGGTTTATAAAACGTCCTCTCGGTCTGTTTATCCTACGGCTATAGCTTATGCTGGCACTTGTTCCTTCGGTGAATTCGTAAGTAAGGAAAGCACTAGGGAAGAAGTTGTTGTAACGTTTATTGTTGTAATCATCCCTGTTTAAAAGGTTTACATCAATATTAGAATCTTCCCAACGTAGTCCTAACAGGTATGAGAACTTAGAGCCAAATTTAGAGCCATACTGAGCGTAAAGTGCATTTACATACTCATTGTACTCAAGCATACTGGAAAAGTTTCCGTTTTGTTGCCATTCGTTGTTTTCGTCAAGAATCTGAGCTTTAGCATCGGTGGTTATTTCGGTAAAACTACCGCGGTAACCTGCTTCAAAACGACTGTTTTCGTTAAACGGTAAAACATAATCTGCCTGAATAAGCGTACGGTTTTCCTCCTCATGGTTAAGCGTTCTTTCTGTAGAGCTGTCATCAGGGTTTATACTGCCCAGTATCATGTCGCTAATTTGCGAGTTCTCATCGTCAGTACTTCTTGAAATCGTACCGTTTACTTTAAGTTCGTGTCCGTCTTCGTTAAACTTTTTAAGGAAGCTGGTAGTGTAGTTAAAGTTTCTGTCTTCCTCGTCTTCCGAGTTAAAACGGTAACGGGTATTGTTAAACAAACCGTCTGCATTATAATTGTAGTAATATGTATCGGTAGGGTTGTCACCATTACTGTTTCTGACAGAAACCGAGTTGGTCCAGCTAAAAGTACTGTCTATATACCACTCAAAACCAAGAGTAGCGTTATATCCTTTACGTTTTCTTTTGTTCTCCCTGCGTTCGTTTATAAAGCTTGTGGTGTTTCCGTCCTCATCAAAATATTCTGAGTCGGTCATGCTGTTACCCGGGCTGTTTCTGTAATTGTAACCAAGGTTAGAGAAAACGTTAAATTTTTCTCCTCTGTAGTTTAGGTTTGCCATTACACCGTGATTATCGGGCGTACCTGTGTTTGCAGTAACCGAACCGTTAAAGCCCTGAGCTTTTCCTTTTCTAAGGATAATGTTGATAATACCACCACCACCTTCGGCATCATAACGTGCAGATGGGTTAGTGATAACCTCAATTTTATCTACCGAGTCGGCAGGAAGTACTCTAAGTACATCGGCAAGATTAGAACCATACAGGTTAGACGGTTTTCCGTCTATCATAATAGTAACGCTTTCGTTACCTCTAAGGCTTACGTTACCTTCTACGTCTACGGTAACCGATGGTACATTATCAAGCACGTCACTAATGGTACCACCTTTAACGATCATGTCCTGACCTACGTTGTATACTTTTTTGTCCAGTTTAATATCTACGGTAGAACGCTCTGCACGAATTTCCACTTCCTGTAAAAGGGTGGCATCTGGAGCCATAGCCGTAGTACCTAAATTAGTATCGGTATTAACCTGCTTGTTGCTTACAACAACCGACTTGAACGATATAAAATCGTATTTAATATTGTATGTACCCGGAGCTATATTAATGCTGTATTCACCGTTCATATCGGTCATAGCGCCGTTTACGGTTGTGTTATCGGGTTTTTGTATTGTTACTGTTGCAAATTCAAGGGGCTGTTTCGTTTCCTGGTCAATAAGCTTACCGCTAATGGTAACATTGCCCGGATTTCCTTGTGCTATTGCTCCTATTGAGGTAAAAAGTAAGAGTAATAAGAATACGGATTGTATTTTTTTCATGAATGATTCTGGTTTTTTTATTGGGGGTTTGACTACAAAAAGCAGCCCAAGTTTAATGGATACCCCATAAAAAAATGTTAAAGTTTTTTAGAGGATGTCTTTTATCTTTTCGGCCGGGCGGGCAACAACAGCCTTGTCTCCGTTAACCACTATAGGGCGTTCTATAAGGTTAGGGTGTTGCAGCATGGCTTCAATAACTTCACTGTCAGTAAGTTCCTCTCCTTTATAGTCAGAAATCCATATTTTTTCCTTAGTTCTAACCAGTTCAATAGGAGCTATTCCAAGCTTTTTTATAAGGGTTGTAAGCTCTTCTTTGGTAAGTGGTTCGTTTAGGTATTTTACCGTTGTAAATGGTTTTCCTTCCAGTTCTAAAAACTGTAATCCCTCGCGTGACTTGCTGCAACGTGGGTTATGGTATATAGTAATCATGATAATTTTTTTGCAAAGAACGGTATTATAATTTTAAAATTGAATTAACTTAGGGCAAACTAAATTTTATTCTTAATGTATATTGAACAGGCTTATCGCAAAGGATTTAACTTTGCACTGTATTTACCTATACCGGTTGTTTTTTTAGTAATGATGGTATTAAACTATGTTGCCATTAAATTATTAAACATTAATACTGAAGATTTACTTAGGCAGCAGGTGGAAGAAAAAGGAGAGAACAGAGTTTTTGTAGAGCTTATAGCACCACTTTCTGTAGCACTTGTTTTATTACTGTTATGGGTAAAATATGTACATAAGCAAACCATTAGGAGCTTAACCACTTCCCGCAAAAAAGTTGACTGGGGCCGTATATTTTTTGCCTTTGGTATTTGGGCATCATTTACCATTGCGGTAACCTTAATTGACTTTTATTCTAATCCGGGGCATTACGAATGGAATTTTGAACCCGTACCTTTTGCCATACTGGCAGTGCTTTCTATAGTGCTTATACCTATGCAAACCAGTTTTGAGGAATACCTGTTTAGAGGTTACCTTATGCAGGGTATTGGTATTGCTACAAGGACTAGGTTGGCAGCCCTGTTAACAACATCGGTTATTTTTGGATTACTGCATATTGCCAACCCCGAGGTAGGTAAAATGGGGATGCTTATAATGGTGTATTATATAGGTACCGGATTGTTTTTAGGAATTATTACACTTATGGACGAAGGGATGGAACTTGCACTGGGTTTCCATGCGGCTAATAACCTGGTAACGGCACTGCTTGTGACATCTGAATGGACAGCATTCCAAACCAATTCGGTTTTAAAAGAAGTAACCGAACCACAAGCCGGAATAAGTATAGTGTTTCCGGTGGTTATTATTTTTCCGATTCTTTTGTTTATCTTTAGTAAGAAATATAAATGGCACAACTGGAAAGAAAAACTTACTGGTAAGGTTGTGCTGCCAACCCACGAAATTTACTAACAAAACACTAACCCCACATGAGTAATCCAGATTATCACTTTGTGCACAACAGCTTTAAGCTGAATGGGTTTCATCTTAATGAAGATGACCTGTGCCGTACGGCTTACATTTACATTAAAGAAGGAGAACCGCATGAAAAAGCGGTAGGTGAATTTTTACTGGACTGGTTTGATCATCGCGATTTTATAGAGATGCAAACATCCGGAACTACAGGAGCACCTAAAATGATTAGGGTAGATAAACAGGCTATGGTAAACTCGGCTCTCGCAACGGGCAGCTTTTTTGAGCTTGATGAAGGTATTAAAGTGCTTCACTGCCTGCCTACACAGTTTGTGGCAGGTAAAATGATGCTGGTGCGCGCCTTTATACTGGGCTGGGATATGGATATGATTGCCCCTGTGGCAAATCCGTTAGAGCGACTGGATACGGTTTATAATTTTAGTGCTATGGTACCGCTACAGGCACAAAACAGCCTTATGAAGCTTAAAAAGGTGAAAAAGCTTATACTGGGTGGTGCAAAAGTGAGCCAAGCGCTTACAAAGCAACTAAAAGGGCTTCCTACCAAAATTTATGAAACCTATGGTATGACCGAAACCATTACCCACATTGCGGCTAAGCCGGTAGGGGATGAGGCATTCACGGTACTGCCTAATGTTAATATAAGTCAGGATGAGCGTAAATGCCTGGTAATTGATCCTTATGTGATTTGCGACGAACCTGTGGTAACCAATGATGTGGTTGAGATTGTAAACGACAAGCAGTTTATATGGTTAGGTCGATATGATAATGTAATTAACAGCGGTGGCGTAAAACTGTTCCCGGAGCAGATTGAAGAAAAACTGTCTGAATACATAGGCCGACGCTACTTTGTACAAGGCAGTCAGGATGATACACTGGGTGAAAAACTGATACTTGTTGTAGAAGGTGAACCTTTTGATTTGCCAACCGACGCGTTTAAGCACCTTGGTAAATTTGAAAAACCAAAAGAGGTGGTATTTGTCCCTCAGTTTATAGAAACCGTTAGCGGTAAGGTAATAAGGGATAAAACGCTGGAAAGCGCCTAATAAAATATATTTTGATATAACTGTCTCAAATGTCATTTTGAGTGCAACTGAGTGGTGCCAATAAATCTCTTGCCAGAATTTTAAAGGTTCTCCACTTTGCAAAGTGACACTATATTTGAGACAGTTTTTTTTGTAATCTATAATAACTTACACATGAAACGGTTTAATAAATCAGGCAGGTATTTAATTATGGTACTATCAGTGGTGGTATTGAATAGCTGTGTTGATGTACATGATACTTTTAAAAGTAAAATGCTGGTTTCGGGTAAGGGGGAAAAAATTTATATCAATACTTTAAACTGGGGAGTGACAGATGATTATCAATACACCGTTGTTACTAAAAACAGCACTTTACTCAAAGATAGAAAAGACACCATAAGCGGAATTAAAGGGTTGGATCCCTTTATATATAAATTTAGTGGTGATACGCTTACTATTTTCTTTCAAAAAGAAAACAGAGTAGCTGTGAAAGAAGAGTTTAAAACGATACAGCTCAATTATATTCCTCTTGATAATAAAGACTATATAAAATTATTGAGTGATACAAGAGTTATTAAAAACGGATGCGACTTAGTTTCAGAGTAACGGTTAATAAACTTTAATAGCTGATTCTCTTGATGTTTGTCTTTCTAAGAAGCAGGTTAAACGCATTAGGCATTTTTTAAAAAAGGAAGTAAATAATGTAGAAAAAAACTATATAAAAGACAAAAGAGGGACTGTAAAATATACTTTTGACGGTTGTATTACCTACTATTTATATCAAGTAGATTTACTGTGCATCTATCATGGTATCCTTCCTGTAAATAGGGTTAACGAAGATGGTGAAAAACTTGTTTTTGAAGAAGATACAAAAGTATATTACATAAAAAAAGTAAATGCTATAACGCCTGTAAATAGTGATTAGTTTTTATCATATTTGTTAAGACTCTATCTATCTCTAATGCTGTCATGTTTTCTTTATTTAAATAGTTTTTTATATCATATCGACGCAGCAATAGGTTCGCCAATTGCAGTAGGGACAGTATAAATCTCCTCTACAGGTAAAAGGGTTTTGGCTTCCTCGATTTTGCCATCGGTTATAAGCTGATGAATTTTTTTACAGTCATCGGTAATATCTTCAATTTCTGTAATCCATTCGTTTACATATTTACCTACTGCTTCACCCGATAGTCCTATTTGTATAGAACGGTAGGGAAGGGCTTCCAGAAAGATATTTTTCTCAGGATCCCATTGTATCCTTACCGGGCTTTGCTGTAGTGTTGTTTTCCAGCTTTCACGGTCTTGGTGGGTATTGCTGTCAAAATGAGAAAGGCAGGCGTTGCTTAAAGCCCATTCAAACCCTTCGCGCTTAATTTTTATTTTAAGAATGTGTTCCTGTCCTTCCTTTTGTGCCCAGCCCGAACGGTACATCATCCATAAGTAAGAGGGTTTAATCCAAGTCATTCGTTCCATTTTGAACGGGGGTACAAAGGTTTGGTTTTCTACAGCGCCTTTTGCTATGGCACTGTTGTAGGCCTGATATACAGTTATTGTAGTGTCGTTATGCTCGGCTCTGATTTGATTGTTTGTCATAATTTGTAAAGTGTGTAATAAAAATAAAAGTAAACAAAAAAGCATATACCCAAAAGATATATGCTTTTTTGATGCTTGTAAGCTTTATTTCTTTTAGCTAAAAATCGTAATAAAATAGTATACCAATGCAGCGATTATTGCAGATATTGGAATGGTTAATATCCATGCCCAAAGCAGGCTTATGGTTACACCCCAGCGTACTGCCGATACCCTTTTTGTAACACCAACACCAATAATAGAACCGGTAATGGTATGGGTTGTAGATACAGGGATACCAAAATGCTCTGTAGTATACAGGGTAATAGCACCTGCAGTTTCGGCAACAACACCTTCAAACGAGTTTACTTTGGTAATTTTAGATCCCATGGTTTTAACGATTTTCCAACCGCCACTCATAGTACCTAAACCTATCATAACGAAACTAGCAAGCGGCACCCAGCTCCAGTGATCTACAAAATAGGCGAACTTGTTAGTTGAAGTTATGTATTCTACATTGTGCTTTATGTTAACCTGATAATAAATTACGGCAGCTCCAATAATACCCATAACCTTTTGAGCATCGTTTGCACCGTGACCTAAACTGAATAATGCCGAAGATACCAACTGTAATCTCCTAAACCATTTATCGGCCTTAGAAGGGTTTGCCTTGCGGCAGATGTTGAGCACCAATATAGCCAGAAAATAAGCGACCACCATACCAATAAACGGAGCCATAAATATGAAAAGTACAATAGGAAGTACTTTAGCATAGTTAACAACCGTGTTCAGGTCGGCTCCCGGTATTGTAAAGGCATGTGCCAGTGCAGCTCCCATAAAGCCCCCTATAAGGGTATGTGATGACGACGAAGGTATACCTAGTTTCCAGGTAAGCAGGTTCCATGTAATGGCAGCTATAAGCCCGGCAAGGATAACCTCGAGCGTAATAAAGTCTTCACTAACGGTTTTGGCTATGGTATTACCAATTTTAAACTCACCAATCCAGTACTTGGATATAAAGTAAGCCATAAAGTTGAAGAATGCAGCCCATAGCACAGCCTGAAATGGCGTAAGTACTTTTGTTGCAACTATGGTTGCAATAGAGTTTGCCGCATCGTGAAATCCGTTAATATAGTCGAATATTAATGCTAAAGATATGATTATAAAGAGTAAAACCATGATGAATCAGTTTCTAGGGGTTTTGGTTTGTTTTACGAATGTTTTACAGCAATAGACTCTAAAACGTTTGCTACCCCTTTGCATTTATCTGATGCCGACTCCAGTGCCGATAGTACTTCTTTGTACTTAATCACGTTAATAGCATCGGTTTCGTTTTCAAATATATCGGCTACAGCCTTGTCAAAAACGCTGTCTGATTTGTTTTCCAATTTTGCAATTTTCTTGCAGGCATCTGTAATACCTTTAAGGTTTTTCATGTCTTTCAGGTCGGCAACGGCACCCTGTATAAGCTGGCAGGCTTCCAGGTTAATTTCCGTCATCTTTCTAATCGACTTGGTAATTTTCTCTACCTGGTACAGTCTCATTCTGCTGGCAGCACCATAGGTATAGTCGGCCACATCGTCAATAGCTGTGATTAGCGAGTAGATATCTTCCCTGTCAAAAGGTGTGATAAAGTTACGGCTAAGTTCAAGGTTTGTTTTATGGGCAATGCCTTCAATAATGCCTTCTAACTCTTCTACTTTGGTAAAGTACTCATCTCTTTTGCCTTTAGGAGCGTTAACCGCTTCATGTAGTGTTTCGGCAAGTATTACAAGGTTTTGCGTTGCCTGCTCAAATAGCGGGAAAAATTTCTTATCCTTCGGAACAAGAAACTGGAAGATACTGTTTATTGACATGAATAACATTTTGCCGCAAATGTACTCAACCAATGTTAAGAAATCGTTAAGTTATAGTGAACCGAGTGTTATTAAAACAAGGTGTTTTGCGAGTGTTAATTTTACATTATTTTAAAAATCAGGAAAATAATTTTTGGGACGATGCAAATAAACTACTGGAAATGAATTAAAAAATAGTTATCTTCAAAATTAATTTTTAATTATCGATTAATTAACAATAACTTAAAATTAGACCTTGTAACTAACTTTATTAACTGGTTACTTTTGCAACGATTTTTAAACTACCCTACACATGAAAATGAAATACAAGAAAAAGTCGATTCCTCCTTTAAGTTTAATTGAGAAGTTTTCGAATGAAAAGATATTCCTGGTAATTATATCAACTATCTTCATTTTCAGTGCACTTTTTTACAATCAGCCGCAGGTGGCAATGTGGATAGGTTTCCTTACGGCAGCCTATGCAACGGTTTCTAACGACAGTATACAGTCGCTTGGTACCTTTATTGAAAGTAACAAACACCGCAAATGGTATACACTTTGGTTGTATATAGGTATTATATTTTTAGTAACCATTTCCATAAGCTGGTTTACCCTTAACGGAGATGTTACTTACGGTAGGCTTATTAATGCTGAAGAGGTAAGTAAGTATCCGCACCCTGAGAACTTCTCGTTCTTTATGCTTATGGCGCCGCTTGTACTGCTTATCCTTACAAGGTTAAGAATGCCGGTTTCTACTACATTCCTTATGCTGAGTGTATTCAGTTCAAGTTCAAGTGGTATTACCTCAATGATTACCAAGAGTTTGTCTGGTTATGTAATTGCTTTTGTATTCTCGGTACTTATATGGTTTTTTGGTTATAACTACATCCGTAGGAAGTTTAAAGGGCGTAAAGTACACCCGTCATGGATGGTAGCTCAGTGGATTGTGAGTGGTATATTATGGTCTGTTTGGGTAATGCAGGATGGTGCAAACGTTGCGGTATTCTTACCAAGAAGGCTGGATGGCTTTCAGTTTGTAATATTCGGACTTGTAATTTTCCTTGGTCTTGGTATACTGTTTTACCTTCGTGGTGACAGGATCCAGAAAGTGGTTAGTGAAAAATCACGCGTTTCAGACGTTAGGGCTGCTACGCTAATCGATTTCTCGTATGCACTTATACTTATTTACAAGCTGTTTATCAGTACTGTACCAATGAGTACAACATGGGTTTTCCTTGGTTTAATAGGCGGTCGTGAAATTGCTATTAACCTTGCCCGTTTGAAAAAAGGTAAAAAACATAAAAACAAAGCACTTAAGATGATTGCTAAAGATTTCTCTTTCGCTTTTATAGGTCTTATAATATCTGTTGCTCTTGCAGCAACGGTAAACCCGGCTATTAAAAATGATGTATTAAGCTTTATAGGCTTAATTTAAATATTGTTTTAGTTTATTAGTTAAGCTAAAAAGGGGATGTTTTTTAAAAGCATCCCCTTTTTACATAAAGGGCGATATGAGCCTTACCAAACGTTCGGTCACTTTTATGGATTTAGATCGTTTAAACCACTCCTGTGGCTGTATTTCGGTTGCAGTTTGGCAGTCTTCATCAAAGTGAGTGGCAAGTTGCTGTGCTATGTTTTCGTCATAAATAACAGTAGCGACCTCAAAATTAAGGTCAAAGCTACGCAGGTCTAAATTGGCCGTTCCTACAGATGCCAGTGTCCTGTCTACCACAAAAGTCTTACTGTGTATAAATCCTTTTTCGTATAAAAATATGCGCACGCCAGCCCTTAACAGGTTTTCAAAATAAGCACGGCAGGCAAGGTTTACTATTTTAGAGTCCGATTCCTTAGGGACAAGCAGTTTTACCTCAATACCGCTAAGTGCGGCTATGATGAGGGTTTCCTGCAGAGCTTCGTCAGGAATGTAGTAGGGGGTGGTTAGCAGTATTTCCTGTTTGGCAAGGCTAATGGCTTTGATTACGGTGTAGAGTATATTAGGTAGGTCAGAATCGGGTCCGCTGGAAACCACCTGCATATTAGCGGTAGCCTTTTTATTAAACGGATAGAGCGGAAAGTAAGTGCTGTCTATCCCTAAAGATTCCCCACTACTAAAGTTCCAGTCGCTAAGGAATACGCGTTGCAGTGAATAAGTTGCAGGACCGTCTATCCTGATGTGGGTATCCCTCCAATACACTTTGTTTTTACCTGTATTGATATACCTGTCGGACACGTTAATGCCGCCTATAAACGATGTCTTACCGTCTATAATCACTATTTTACGGTGATTGCGGTAATTTATACGATTAGCCACAGGCATAAGTCTGATTTTATAAAAAGGGAAAGCAGCTATATTGCTTTTGCGCAGTTCTTTCACTATGGTTTTACGTATGCTTCTGCTCCCGAAATCATCATACATAAACCGTATTTCCACTCCCTGTCTGGCTTTCTCTATCAGTACATCTTTAATGGTATTGCCTATAGCATCATCTTCATAAATATAAAATTCGATATGGATATGACTTTGAGCTTCTTTAAGAGCCTGTATTAGTTCGGGGAACAATGCTTCTCCGTTTTTAAGCAGGGTGACTTTGTTATTTGGAACCAACGGATTTCGTCCTGTTTTTTCATTAAACAGCAGTTGGTATAAATCCTTATTCTGAATTATAGAAGGGTTGTGTGAAGCATATACGTTACGGTCGGCTTCGGCAATTTTTTCCCTAAATCGTTTGGCGAGTTTTTCGTCTACCATAAGTTTTTTGGAATATATTTTACGCTTACGGTAATTTATCCCAAATGAGAAATAAAATATTACGCCCACAACGGGTACAAATACGGCAAACAGTACATACGCAAGGGCTTTGCTTACAGCGCGGGTATCATAAATAATGCGTATGCATACGCCAATTACAATAAGTACATAAACAATCTCAATGAGTAAGATCCATTTTGTATCTATTTGTGCTAACATGCAGTGGTGGTTTTGTACTACACAATTTACTAAATTTATGATTAGGTTTTAAAGTAGGGCGAAAGTGAGTTTTAGCCAGCTCAATTTTTAACATTTAATGAATATTAATCATTTAGGCTGTTTTACTGAAAATTTCAAACGATTTCGTATTTTAGCACCACGAAAATTACAACTATCACAAAAAAAGATATAATTCCCATGGATATTAACTTCAATAAGAATGAAGATCATAACAAACTGTTGCTTTCTGAGCTAAAACGCAAACTGGCAAAAGTAAAGCTTGGAGGTGGTGAAAAAAGAATAGCAAAACTACATAACGAAGGTAAAATGACAGCGCGCGAGCGTATAGATTACCTTTTAGATAAAAATAGCGAGAGTGTTGAAATAGCAGCTTTTGCAGGCGAGGGGATGTATGAGGAACACGGCGGCTGCCCATCGGGTGGTGTTGTGGTAAAAATAGGTTACGTTAGCGGTAAGCAATGTATAGTTGTGGCTAACGATGCTACTGTAAAAGCAGGAGCATGGTTTCCTATTACCGGAAAGAAAAACCTACGTGCTCAGGAAATTGCCATAGAGAACAAACTGCCTATTATTTACCTTGTAGACAGTGCAGGGGTATATCTGCCAATGCAGGATGAGATTTTCCCTGATAAAGAACACTTCGGTCGTATTTTCCGTAACAATGCTGTTATGAGTAGTATGGGTATTACCCAAATTGCTGCCGTAATGGGGAGTTGTGTTGCGGGGGGTGCTTACCTGCCTATTATGAGCGATGAAGCACTTATAGTAGACAAAACAGGAAGTATTTTCCTTGCGGGTAGCTACCTTGTAAAAGCGGCTATTGGCGAAAATATTGATAACGAAACCCTTGGTGGTGCTACTACACACTGTGAAATATCGGGGGTTACAGATTATAAAGCCAAAGACGATAAGGATGCCCTTAATAAAATAAGGAATATTGTAGACAAAATAGGCGACTTTGAGAAGGCAGGATACAGCCGTACGGCTCCGCAAAAGCCGGCTCTTGACCCAAATGAGATTTACGGTATACTGCCTAAACAACGTTCTGAGCAGTATGATATGATGGAGATTATTAAAAGACTTGTTGATAACAGCGAGTTTGAAGAATATAAAGCCGGATACGGACAAACAATTATTACAGGCTATGCCCGCATTGACGGATGGGCTGTAGGTATTGTGGCAAACCAGCGTAAGGTGGTAAAATCCAAAAAAGGCGAAATGCAGTTTGGTGGTGTGATTTATTCTGACAGTGCTGATAAGGCTACACGCTTTATAGCCAACTGTAACCAAAAGAAAATTCCGCTTGTGTTCCTGCAGGATGTAACCGGGTTCATGGTAGGTTCAAAAAGCGAACATGGCGGTATTATTAAAGATGGTGCTAAAATGGTAAATGCCGTGAGTAACTCGGTAGTGCCTAAGTTTACCGTAGTAGTGGGTAACTCGTATGGAGCGGGTAACTATGCTATGTGTGGTAAGGCATATGATCCAAGGCTTATATTTGCATGGCCAAGTGCCGAGCTTGCCGTTATGGGTGGTACGCAGGCTGCGAAGGTATTATTACAGATTGAAGCTTCATCATTAAAGGCTAGGGGAGAAGAAATTACTCAGGAGAAAGAAGAAGAACTTTTCAATAAAATAAAGGCAAGGTATGATGCACAGGTGTCACCATACTATGCCGCATCAAGAATATGGACCGATGGAATTATCGATCCGCTTGATACCCGTAAATGGATTTCTATAGGGATAGAGGCTGCAAACCATGCTCCAATAGAAAAACCGTTTAACCTTGGCGTAATACAGGTATAATTTTTACTTTTACGTTTCAACATAAACAATGAGTATGAAAAGAGCTTTTTTAACGGCATTGCTTTGCTTTGCTGTTTTTGCACCTGCTGCGCAGGCGCAAATTGTACAGACTATTGATCATTTTCCTTCACAATATGTAGCTGCCCGCAGGGTAGATATTTGGTTGCCAAAAGAATATGAGGCCGATAAAAACCAGCGTTTCCCGGTGCTGTATATGCAGGATGGGCAAAACGTATTAAATGATGATATAGCAAGGGATTATATTTCATGGAATGCAGGGAATACAGCGATGGACTTAGCTGCACAAAAAAAAATTAAGCCTGTTATTATTGTTGCTGTTTGGAGTACGGAAAACAGGTATTTGGAATATCTTCCTGAAAAAGTATTAGAAAATCTTACTAACGATGAGTTGAAAGAAGCACTGGAGGTGGCTAAAGCAACAGGTGCTTCAAAACAGGAGTTTATGGGGAATGATTATTTAAAATTCCTTGTGGGTGAATTAAAGGTATATGTAGATAAAACGTACAGAACTTTAACCGATGCTCAAAACACAGCTATTTGCGGTAGCTCTATGGGTGGGTTAATTTCTATGTACGCTACTTTTGAATATCCTGAGGTATTTGGTAATGCAGCATGCCTTTCTACACACTGGCCAGTTTTGTTTGATGAGAACAATACTAATCCGTTTGATGCAGTAAGTAAATACATGGAGTCACATATGCCTTCGTCAAAAAATCATCGTTTTTACTTTGATCAGGGAACAAAAGGGCTGGATGCTATATCATTGCCATATCAAAAACAGGTAGATGCATTACTGGTTAATTCAGGTTATAAAGGGAATGTTAACTATGTAACAAAAGTTTTTGAAGGAGCAGAGGATACAGAAAAAGCATGGAGGCAACGATTTGATGAGGTTCTTTTATTTCTGTTTGAAAAATAAGATATTGTAAATAATTAACAATTGTTGAACCGACTGCTTTTGCAGTCGGTTTTTTATTAGTACATTTAACGTAATTGCTAATTGAAGAACTTCCCACACATGAAACTGACAGACGCCGAACTACAGGAGCTGGCACGCCAGCTAAGCCATCCCGAAGGTGATACCGGGTTAAAGGTGGCCGAGATGATGAACTTTACTAACAGTAATCTCATTATTAAAACCATAAACAGTTTGTCGTTGGCTGTAAACGACAGCGTGTTGGAAATAGGCCCCGGTAACGGTGCCCACGTAGGTGATGTTCTTTTAAACGAAAGCATGCGGTATACGGGTGCCGAAATATCGGGCACTATGATAGAGCAGGCGCAAAAGCTAAATAAAGGTTACATTAATGCTTCTTTTGTGCTTACTAACGGAAACTCCCTTCCGTTTCAGGATAATCAGTTCAATAAGGCATTTACAGTAAACACAATCTACTTTTGGCAAAACCCACAGGAGTATGCTAACGAGATTGCACGCGTTATGCAGTCCGGAGGTGTTTTATCAATAGGCTTAATTCCCCAAAGCACCATGATAAAAATTCCGTTTGCTAAGTATGGCTTTACCATGTATACGGCAGAGCATACATCAGAATTATTAGATAAGGCCGGTTTTGTTATCCGGAATGTATATGAAGATACAGAGCAGGTACTAAGTAACAGTGGTGAGAATATTGACCGCGAAATTACTATAGTTACAGGGGTTTTAAAATAAGTTGAATTTTTTTCGCTTTTTTGAAAACCAACCATAAGTATCCTTCGTATATACTTTTAACAAACCAAACCTTATCAGCCATGAAAAAGCTAACTATTGATGTAGCTTGTGATGACGAGCTGCGAAATGTGGTATCTGTAGAGAAGATAACCAACTATCTCGAATATTTTTTCACTTCAGAACTCTTAGCGCGCAAGGGCATAGCTGTGAACGCCAAGTACAAAACACTTGTGCAGGTTAGTATTAACCTAATTGAAAGCGGGCTATATATTAATTCACTTCCTCCGTTTATTTGCCAAACCGATAATGCAAAGGTATTCCCTGTGCTTATCTCAATGGGTGAGAGCATTAAAAATGCAGGCGATTTACATATTCAGTTATCGTTTGTGTTGTATGATGCTATGAAAACCTTTTTATTGGACAATTACAAAAAAGTAAACAAAAAGGAACTGGATTTACTGAAACTAAAAATAGATGTAGATTACCTTAACAAGGTGGGCTGCGCCGTTACTGCCGAAAGTAGTATTCCGGTGCCGGTTATTAACCCAGAGGTATTGCCTCAAAATATGGTTTAAACCACTTACTGTTTTTTTATTGGTAACAAATTCTTACATTTCATGACTAATAGTGTAAACTGTTTATCATGAAAAACACCTTATTGCTTATCGCCTCATTATTTGCCTTTGTTTTTGCAAGTGCTCAGGAATTTTCCAGAAGGGATAGCCTGCATGGCGGACTGCGCCCTGAAAGGACAAGTTTTGACGTACTTCGCTATGATCTAAACATCACGGTAAACCCTGATAAAAGATTTATAAGCGGCTATAATGATATTACTTTTAAAGTGGTAAGCAATACCCAAAAAATTCAGCTTGATCTTTTTGAGAATATGAAGATTGAAAGCATAATGCTTAAAAATAAAAAGCTGAAATATACCCGTGATAATGATGCTGTTTTTATATCGTTCCCTAACGAGCTTAAAGCAGGGAGTGAACATACGCTAAGGTTTAACTATTCGGGAAATCCTAAAGTGGCACGCAATGCTCCGTGGGACGGTGGTTTTGTTTTTACAGAAGACGGTAATGGTAAGCCATGGATAGGTGTGGCAGTACAGGGAACAGGTGCGAGCCTTTGGTACCCTGTAAAAGACCACCAAAGCGATGAGCCCGATAACGGAGCCTCTATAAAAGTGGCTGTTCCAAACGGACTTATGAATGTTTCTAACGGACGTTTTAAAGGCAGTGAAGACCTTAAAAACGGATATACCCGATGGGACTGGGAGGTTATAAATCCAATTAACAACTACGATATTACGGTAAACATTGCCGATTACGTGCATATGCACGATAACTACAAAGGACTTGATCTTGATTACTACGTATTAAGTTATAATAAGGAAAAGGCCGAAGAACAGTTTAAGCAGGTAAAACCGATGATGGAATGTTTTCAAACCAGGTTTGGCGAATATCCGTTTAAGGAAGACGGCTATAAACTGGTAGAAACTCCTTACCTGGGTATGGAACACCAAAGTGCCGTTGCTTATGGTAACAACTATAAAATGGGGTATAGGGGAGGCGATTTGTCGTATACTGGTGTAGGGCTAACATTTGATTATATCATTATACACGAAACGGGACACGAATGGTTTGGTAACAGTATAACCTCTAAGGATATTGCCGATATGTGGATTCATGAGAGTTTTACGACGTATAGCGAAACCGTGTATTTAGAATGTATGTTGGGTTATGATAAGGCAATGCAGTATGTATACGGTCAGCGCATGGGAGTACGCAACGATAAACCTGTTGTAGGGATATTTGGTGTGAACAATGAAGGATCGGGCGATATGTACTACAAAGGGGCGTTAATGCTTAATACCATAAGGCATATTGTAAACAATGATGACAAATGGTGGGCGATGTTGCTTAAATATGCCGAAACCTATAAAAAACAGGTGATAGAAGGGCAGGATGTTATCAGCTTTTTCAGTAAAGAAAGCGGTATAAACCTTGAGCCTGTATTTAACCAATACCTGAGATACAGAAGTATACCTAAACTGGAGTTAAAGCTGAAAGATCATCAGTTACAGTACCGCTGGGTAACCGACGAGGAAAACTTTGCCATGCCGGTAGATGTTCATATTTATGGTAAAAACATACGACTTAACGGAACCAACGATTGGCAAACCTTAACTGTTGAAGCCGATAAGATTAAAGATGTACAGCCAAAAACAAAGGAGTTTTACATTAAAGTGGATAAGATGTAAAAGTTATAATTGGTAAAATAACTCATGAAGAATATGGGAGAATCAAATAACCCAGCTTTTCTTTAAAAACGTTATATTTGTTAGGAAACACGTGTATTATGCCACAAATACCAAACGCCTTACAACGTTATTTTACTTTTACCCTAATGCTGTTTTGTTGGTTTGCTACGGCACAAACCAATTCGCTTTTCAACAGGCAACGGCTAAACAGCCTGGCACAACGCTGGGAGCTTGATTCGCTATCAAAGCCTGCCACGTTTGTAATTACTCCTTATAAACCGGTTTATATACTGCCTTTGCGTTGGTCTAGTTCGCCAAACGGACAACCCCGTAGTGGCAACAGCAGTCCGGATTATACCGTGACCGATAACCTGAACCTTAATAACCTCGAGGCCAAGTTCCAGATAAGCTTTAAGGTAAAGGTAGCACAGGGACTTTTTTGGGGTAATGGCGACCTGTGGGGAGCTTATTCACAAAAAGCGCACTGGCAGGTGTATAATGCCTCACTGTCGCGACCTTTTAGGGAAATCAACTACGAGCCCGAAGCCATTTTGAATTTCACTACACATTACAGTCTGTTTGGCTTTAAAGGGCGAATGGCAGGGATAAGTATTAACCATCAGTCAAACGGAAGGTCGTACCCCTTATCCCGAAGCTGGAATAGGATAATAGCCCATGCCGCTTTTGAGAAGGAGAACTGGCAGGTTTTTGTAAGGGCATGGTATCGCGTTCCCGATGATATAGACGATAATCCTAACATTTGTCATTATGTAGGTTATGGCGATGCCACAGTAACCTATGCGACCGATAAGGATATTTTTTCGGCCACGGTAGTACCTAATTTCAGTTTTAATAAAAACATGAAGGGCAGTATTGAGCTTAACTGGGCACGAAGTATAAAAGGAAACCTAAAGTTTCATGCACAGTTTTTTCACGGTTATGGCGAAACGCTTATTGATTATAACCAGTTACAAACCATTGTTGGGGTTGGGATATCATTAGTGGAATGGATGTAATAAAACAGGAACAGTATGAAAATTAAGTTAGCAGTAATAATAGGTTTTACTTTTTTAATTATCGGTTGTAAAAAAACAGATAACGAAGAGCATGATTCCGTAAAATCAATTGAACTTCTATATATTTCACCTTATCATTTGTATCCTTACAGAATTGGCTGTATGAAGACTTTTGTAAGAGAAGATGATGAGAGTATGTTTTTCTATAAAAATATTACAAGCGGGAATTTTATTGAACAATTTGATACTATTTACAGTCAACTGAAAGCTCTTGAAAATACCAATTATGATTTTGATGCGAGAATCCAAATGTTGGTTCACAAGCAACACACTACAGATACTGTTTGTATGAGCAGGAATACACATATAGTGATTAATGGGGTACAGAGAAAAAATAATCCTGATTTTTTTAAACTGATTGACATATTGATAGCACAGGATTTAAAAGATAGAGAATAACTTTGTAGAGTTGATGTAATATAAATAATGTTATGAAGATATTAATTGATAATATTAATGTTAAGTTTGAATCGATTGTAGATGTTAATCAGCCGGATAGTTTAATTGATGCAGGTTTTTTACAGTTTGTTATAGGATATACTAATGGAGGATATTTCTTTAACTCTGCATTACATTTGTATGGTTTTAATACAGAAGATAATCATGATATTAAACATGTAAATCGGCTACTTTTGAATGAATATGGAAGTATTTTCGAAGGGCTATATAGTTTTGGAGAAGATATTTTTGGTAATCAGTTTTGTTTTTCAGCTAAAGGAGTTTTCTTTTTTAATATAGAGATAGGAGAAAAGGATTTTTTATGTTTAACTTTTGACGAATGGTTATTTATGTTAGAAAATGAGACAGATTATTTGACAGGACAAATTTTTTCAGACATCATAATTAATCATGAATTACGACTATGTCCTAAAATACCTTTTGTTACCGGAGGTGAGTACAAAAAGGAAAACTTACGCAGTATGAATTTTCCTGATTATATAATTATCAATGCTAATATAGCACGGCAAATTTATAATCTTCCTGATGGAACTAGCGTAACCATAAATATTGTCTAAATAAAAATCTGTTATTATCTACTCTCTATTTATTACACTTATATTTTATCATTAATTCAAAAAAATAATAGTAAAATAATAAAAGTGGCAAAATTGTGCTATTATTTGAAAAGATTGTGCTATCCTAAAACGTTATAGTAATCTACTTTTGGTAATATAACCTTTAATATTACTATAAGTATGAGTTCAATAGTTTCAAGACCGCAGTTTAAAGAAAAGTATGATAACTTTATTGGCGGCAAATTTGTACCACCTGTTAAAGGCGAGTATTTTGACAACATTTCCCCTATAGACGGAAAACCTTTTGCAAAAGCAGCCCGCTCTACTAAAGAAGATATAGACCTTGCTCTTGATGCTGCCCATGAAGCATTTAAAACATGGGGTAAGGCCTCTCCGGCATACCGTAGCAGTGTACTTAATAAAATTGCCGATGTTATGGAAGCCAATCTGGAATACCTGGCAACGGTAGAAACCATAGATAACGGTAAAGCAATACGCGAAACCCTTGCAGCCGACTTACCCCTTTGTATAGATCATTTTAGGTACTTCGCCTCAGTAATAAGAGGAGAGGAAGGTACAATATCAGAACATGACGAAAACACGGTTAGCATCGTTTTGCATGAGCCTATAGGTGTTGTGGGACAAATTATCCCGTGGAATTTCCCGCTGCTTATGGCTACCTGGAAAATTGCACCCGCTATTGCCGCAGGTAACTGTACAGTGGTTAAGGCTGCCGAACAGACTCCGGTTTCCATTATCGTATTAATGGAGCTTATTAAAGATGTGGTGCCGCCGGGAGTAATAAACATTGTAAACGGTTTTGGTGTTGAGGCAGGTAAACCACTGGCAACCTCACCAAGAATAAGTAAAGTATCGTTTACGGGAGAAACCACCACCGGTAGGCTTATCATGCAGTATGCTGCCGAAAACATTATCCCGTCTACTATGGAGCTGGGAGGTAAATCACCTAATATTTTCTTCAAATCTGTAGGCGATGCCGATGATGAGTTTTTTGATAAGGCAGTAGAAGGTGCTGTAATGTTTGCCCTTAATCAGGGTGAAATTTGTACGTGTCCGTCACGTATGCTGGTACACGAAGATATTTACGACAAGTTTATAGAAAGGGTAATAGCACGTACAGAGGCTATTAAAATAGGGCATCCGCTGGATAAAACCGTTGCAATGGGAGCACAGGCTTCAAACGACCAGTATGAAAAAATCAAATCCTATCTTAAAATTGGTAAAGATGAAGGTGCACAGGTGTTAACAGGTGGTGAGGTAAACCAACTGGATGGCGAACTGGGTACAGGTTACTACATTCAGCCAACAATCTTTAAAGGGAATAACAAAATGAGAATTTTCCAGGAAGAGATATTTGGTCCTGTGGTATGTGTTACTACCTTCAAAACGACCGAGGAGGCTATTGAGATTGCTAACGATACTCTTTACGGACTTGGTGCGGGTGTATGGACACGCGACGCACACGAGCTGTATCAGGTTCCAAGAGCCATAGAGGCCGGTAGGGTTTGGGTAAATAATTACCATGCATACCCTGCACATGCTCCGTTTGGCGGATATAAAAAATCGGGCTTTGGCCGTGAAAACCATAAAATGATGCTTGAGCATTACAGGCAAACTAAAAACATGCTGATTTCTTACGACAAAAAGAAATTAGGCTTTTTCTGATTTTAGAGTTTGGATTAAAAGGCAGGCCGTACCATAGCCTGTCTTTTTTTATAATATGATATTGATACAACCAACCAAAAATAATTACTATGTTACCAAAAACCATGAAAGCTGCAGTGGTGCGCGAGTTTGGCAAGCCATTGCAAATTGAGGAAGTAGAAGTAAAGCGCCCGGGGCGCAATCAGGTACTGGTTAAGGTTATCGCCAGTGGCGTTTGCCATACCGATCTGCATGCTGTAGATGGCGACTGGCCTGTTAAACCTAAAATGCCGCTTATACCGGGACACGAAGGGGTAGGCTATGTTGTAGCCGTAGGGCCAGATGTTCATAATGTGAAAGAAGGTGATGCTGTAGGAGTGCCGTGGCTGTATAGTGCCTGTGGAGGATGTGAACACTGCATTACCGGATGGGAAACCCTGTGTGAGAGTCAGCAAAACGGAGGGTATAGTGTAGACGGTGGTTTTGCCGAATATGTTATTGCCGATGCCCGTTATGTGGGTCACCTTGGGAATAATCCTAACTTTTTAGAGATGGCTCCTATACTTTGTGCAGGGGTTACCGTATATAAAGGCTTAAAGGAAACCGATACCAAGCCGGGTGAGTGGGTTGCCATATCGGGCATCGGCGGACTGGGGCATGTAGCCGTACAGTATGCCAAAGCGATGGGGCTGCATGTGGCTGCTATTGATGTAGCCGATGATAAACTGGCACTGGCAAAACGACTGGGTGCCGACTTAGTTGTTAATGCTAAAGAACAGGATCCCGGGACTTTCCTGAAAAAGGAAACCGGAGGTATGCATGGTGCACTGGTTACGGCAGTTTCGCCCATAGCCTTTAAACAGGGACTGGAAACGCTTAGGCGTAAAGGTACGCTTGCTCTTAACGGACTGCCACCGGGAAGTTTTGACCTGCCTATTTTTGATACCGTACTTAACAGGATTACCGTGAGGGGATCTATCGTTGGGACACGAAAAGACTTGCAGGAAGCCATACAGTTTGCACAGGAAGGAAAGGTAAAAGCTAATGTTACTGCTGCTAAACTGGAGGATATTAATGATGTTTTTGACAAAATGAAAAAAGGAGAAATTGAAGGACGTATGGTGCTTCAGGTAGCCGAAGGATAATATGTTATCGGTTATTCCGGAAGTTCTGTTTTCCATTTAGGGCGTAATGCAATGAAGTAGAGAAATCTCATAATCGCTTTTTGGATTTTTCTACAAGGTTAAAATAGAACTTTCGGAGTAACTTTACTAAAACTACTGTTATGTATAAAAGAATTGACTGTACACCACAGGGAGCAGAACTTATTGCAAAACTAAAAGACAGGCACGGCGAACTCATGTTTCATCAAAGTGGTGGGTGTTGTGACGGAAGTCAGCCCATGTGTTTTGAGAAAGGAGACTTTAAGCTGGGTTACAGCGATGTGTGCCTTGGCGTGGTTGAAGGCTGTGAGTTTTGGATGAGTAAAGACCAGTTTGAATACTGGAAACACACGCATCTTACCCTTACAGCGGTAGAGGGCAGGGGAGCCAGTTTTTCGCTCGAAATACCTTATGGTATGCGGTTTTTAATAGAGTCGAGGCTGTTTACCGAAGAGGAAGCCAATGACCTTGAACCGCTTAAATATCTTGAAGATTAATTAATGTATAACTGTTGGTATTGCTTAGGGGTAATACCTTCATGTTTTTTAAACAGCCTGATAAAATAATTACAGTCCTCAAACCCCGACTGGAAACATACCTCGTTTACCTGTATGCCCGGGTGTTTTAAAAGCTGCTTGGCCTGTTTTATTTTTTCGTTTAATATAAACTCCAGTGGTGTCATGCCCAGTTCGCGCTTAAAGTAGCGATAAAACGATGTGGTACTCATACATGCTTTTTCACTAAGGTCTTTAAGGCTTAGGTTTTGCGTAATATTGGTTTTAATGTATTCGGCAATTACATGCATGGCACTTTCATTGTCACCTCCTGACTGTAAGGTTTTAGGGCTGTTAAGCCCCTGTATGGTTTGTGACTGCACAATGCGAACCAGTAACTCCTGAAGGCTGAGGTCTACTAACGCATCTTTAGTGACCGATGTACTCATGCATTCCTTTATCAGTTTATTGATAGATGTAGCCAGTTCGGTATTATTATAAAAGAAGTAATTTTCGTGGTCCAGCTTCCAGATGTTCTTACCGTCTTTAGGGTAGCGTTCGTTCAAAAAATTAAGGGTACTGCTAATCTTGTCATGGTCTATGGCAAGGGCGAGGCACTGTGTAGGGTTGTGGGTAGAGGCTTCGGGGAAGTCAATACGCATTTCTACATTAGAGGGTACAATAACCGTTTCTCCCGGCAGGTACTCAAACTCAGGGTCATCAAAAAGATGCATTACCTTTTTTCCTCTTAGCATACTGGTCACTACAAGATCGTTAAACTTTAACGGAACCAGCTGTGCTTCCTTGTAGGTTTCAAATATGTTGAGTTCGCAGTTATCCAGTGAATAAACCGACCTGTTTTCCACCAGCGTTTTTAGTGATTTTTCTGTAGTAAGCGCAGGGGTGGTGAGTAATTTTTTGGAGTGCATGGCAGTAAATTAAAGAGTTAAAAATTACTAAAAATTTTTGAATAATACAATTAGAGGTGGTGTTAAAAATTAAAATCCTAATGAAAATCTATGCTGGTTGCGATTGTTTATATTTGAAAAAAAAATTAGCCAAACACCTTAAATAATGAAGAAATACTTTTTGATATTACTGTTTATACCATTGTCTTTTATTTCATGTATGGAGCCTATAGAGTTTTTTGATTATAGTAACGAACAGGATTTAATTGGACTGAAACGTTTTTTTAAAAACGAAAGTTTTCAGTATCAATTATTAGGCAGTTATAGTTATAAGGGTAAAGCTATTATAGGTGATTATATTATTGATGATAAGTATACGCTTCACATTATTAAAATTGATAGTTTAACTAAAAACTATAATCTAAATGTTGTAGGTAATAAATCTTTTAGCAATGTTAACTCTTCATATAATATACTTGAAGGAGGAAACTATGAGTTAAAATATAATCTGGCTAAACTGTCTAAAATAAAGGAAAAGGAATCAATACATTTTTCTTCTGATGGTGAAATGGAAAAAATATTTTCAAATGATACCCTTAGTGTTTATAGTACAGAGTATAATTATCTTACTGCTTATTTTAATGATAAACCTGATGTAAGGATGTATGTTGAAGAGAATAAAAGAGGTAAACTTAGGTCTGATATTGCTTTTTTTAGGAAAGAAGATAGTGTTTATCTTTTAATCTTTAGTGAGGCTTACTTACCAACATCAACCCCAATCTTGAATGCGGGAGATATAATGCAATATATTATGAAGAAAAAGTAAATCATAAAAATGAAAAATCCCGTGGTTAATCACCAACCCACGGGATTTTTTCGGTTTAAGAATATAGATATTGAATCAAAAAAACAGGAAATACCTATCCGAAATATTCCTGCAATTCTTCCTTTTCATATTTAAGTGGAAGTGAAACGATAAAGGATGTGCCCTTATCCTTTCCGGCACTTTTGGCTTCAATAGTACCGTGGTGTAGCTCTACAAACGATTTGGTTATGGATAACCCTAATCCTGTTGAGGTTTCCTTACCCGTAGGTTTGGAGCTTAGTTTAGCAAACTTGGTAAACAGTTTGCTAATGTCTGCCTGGCTTAATCCCTGTCCTTCGTCCTGTACCTCTATACGGATAATGTTTTCTTCCTGCCTTGCAATTATTCTTACGGTAGTGCCGGCATAAGAATATTTAAGCGCATTGCTTACAAGGTTGTGCATAACATCAGAGATCTTGGCTTTATCGGCATATATTTTAGGCAGCTCAGGGTCGTGTTCCAGCAATAAAGCCTGGTTTTTCCTGTTTGCCAGTAATTCAAAACTCGTTAGTATTTTGGTAAACATTTCATTAAGGTCTACCTCTTCAATAGAAAGCGTAAGTCTGTGTTCGTCTTCCTCGGCCTGTTTTAAAACATCGGCAAGTTTGTTTTGTATACGGAGTACGCAGGCTTTAATCATGCCGCTCATCCTTTCAACTTTCGAACTGTCTTTGGTTAAAATCTCATTAGCCAGTTTAATGGAGGCCAACGGATTTTTTATTTCATGCAGTGCTATATTGGTAAGATCTATTTGCGACTCAATACTTTTGCGGTAGCGCAGGCGGCTTTCCAGTTTGTTTACAATAATTTTAGACAGTGTTTTAAGCATGTCCATTTGAGCATCGGTAGCTTCGCGGGCTACGTTGTCTATCACACAAACAGTACCTACAAGGTAACCTTCGGGTGTTTTTAAGGGTGCTCCGGCATAAAATCGTATACCGTCTTCGCCTACAACATAAGGACTTTCCATTAAATCAGGTGAAGTATGGGTATCGTTAAAAACGGTAACATTGTCATTAAGTATAGCCAGTGAGCATAAACTGTCTCTGCGATCTATCACATTATGAGGCAGTAGGCTAAGGTTAGACTTTAAAAATACCCTGTCCTGATCCACAAACGAAATGAAAGCACTGGTGGTGTTAAATATTTGTGCAGCCAGCAATGCAATCTTGTCAAACGCCTCTTCGCTGTGAGTATCTAGTATGCGATACTCATACAGCTTTTCAAGCCTTTGCATGTCGTTTGACGGGATTATGGATGTAGGTTTTGTATATATCATACTTCGTTAAAGAACAGTGCTTTTGTGTGGGAATAAACTCCTATTCTTCATCGAAGGTAAGTCTTAATTTCGTACAAATAAAACTTTAGCAGAATGTTATAACACTTACCGTGTTAAAGTATAAATTAACGCATTTGGTGTTCTTTTTCCACCTCATAGATAAGCGGAAGCGATACAAAAAAGGAAGTACCCATGTCTTTACCGGGGCTTGTAGCGTATATTTTTCCGTTATGCATTTCTACGAGAAACTTACATATGGAAAGCCCCAGTCCGTTTGAGGTTTCCTTACCTGTAGGCTTGGAACTGAGCTTAGCAAAACGGGTAAAAAGTTTATTGATGTCATCTTCATCCAGTCCCTGACCTTCATCCCTAAACTCCACATCGACCGAGGTGCAGTTACGGCTTACAAAAATGTTAATATCTGAATCAGGATAAGAATATTTTAACGCGTTACTAAGCAGATTGTGAAACACGTCGGTTATCTTTTTCCGATCTATAAAAACAGGAGGGATGTTAGTGTCATAACTCAGTGTTACGGTTTGTTTCTTTTTGTTAGCCTGTAGCTGAAAGGTGTCTAAAAGCGATTCGAAAATTTCTTTCAGGTTGGTTTCCTCCATACACAGTTTTTGCTGTACCTCTTCGTCTTCACTGTTTTTAAGCAGATCGTGAAGTTTTGTCTGTATACGGGTAATGCTGTCTTTAACCCTTACATACATGCTTTCACAACGGGTGGGGTCTTTTTTAATTACATCGTTAGCCAGTTTAATAGATGCTAACGGATTTTTTATTTCGTGGAGGGTAATGTTCATTAACTCATGCTGTGCCTTTAGCTGGGTTTTATACCTAAGGCGCATTTCCAGTTTATTTACAACCAGGTCGGCAAGGTTTTTAAGCATTTCCTGTTTGCGTTTACTAATATGACCGTAACGAGGTTTTTTATCGGCAACACATACGGTTCCCAGTAAATACCCTTCGGGACTTCGCAGTGGTGCTCCTACATAAAAACGAACGCCTCCTTTTTTCTTTACCAAAAGGCTGTCTTTCATGCATTCGTTTTCTGTAGCATCATGTATTATGGTACATTCGTCATCAATAATTGCCATACCGCACAGTGATTTTTCGCGGGGTATAACATTACCTTCAAACGGACTGATATTGGCTTTTATAAATACACGGTCATGATCTACAAAAGTGACAAAAGCATAAGGGGTTTTAAAAACTTTTGAAGCGAGCAGGGCAATTTTGTCAAAGGTATCTTCCGGGTGGGTATCAAGAATTTGATACTCATACAGCTTTTTTAAGCGCAGGCTGTCATTCTCCGGGACAAGTATGTCTGCAGTGTGATTCATGGGGTTGTGTGGTATTAGAAGTTAAAAAAACTTCCACAGTGTTAAATGCGTGTGAAAAACACTCTAAAGTACAATATTTTTTCGTAAAAACACTGAGCTTTAGAGTGTTATTTTGGCTTTTTTTTAACTTTTGAGGTTTTCCCGTAAAAAGGCTATTCCTCTTTTTGTCCCATCATCATTAGGTAGGCCTTAAGGAACTCGTCTATTTCACCGTTCATAACGCCGTCTACATCGCTGGTTTCATAGCCGCTACGCACGTCTTTAACCAGTTTGTACGGGTGCATAACGTAGTTTCTTATTTGCGATCCCCACTCAATTTTCATTTTGTTTGCCTCAATCTCGTCACGCACCGCCTGACGTTTTTTCAGCTCAATTTCATAAAGCTGCGATTTTAGCAACTGCATGGCTTTGGTTTTGTTATCCAGCTGCGAACGCGTTTCGGAGTTCTCAATAATAATACCGGTAGGGTGGTGGCGCAGTCGCACCGCTGTTTCTACCTTGTTTACATTTTGACCTCCCGCACCGCTGGAACGCATGGTTTCCCAAGAGATGTCTGCAGGGCTTATATCAATTTCAATGGTGTCGTCTGCAAGCGGGTACACGTATACCGATGCAAATGAAGTATGCCTTTTGGCATTACTGTCAAACGGAGAAATACGTACCAGTCTGTGCACGCCGTTCTCGCCTTTTAGGTAACCAAAGGAATATTCGCCCTCAAACTCAAGGGTAACGGTTTTAACTCCTGCAACCTCACCTTCCTGAAAGTTAAGTTCGCGAACCTTATAACCTTCTTTCTCGCCCCACATAATGTACATACGCATAAGCATAGAAGCCCAGTCACAACTTTCGGTACCACCGGCACCGGCAGTAATTTGCAGTACGGCACTAAGAGAATCCCCTTCGTCGCTAAGCATGTTTTTGAACTCAAGGTTTTCTATGTGAGCTATGGTTTGGCTGTACTGGTTATCCAGTTCTTCTTCGGTAGCATCGCCTTCCTTGAAAAACTCATAAATAACCTGTAGCTCTTCTGCCATCGCATTTCCCTTTTCGTAGTCTTCCACCCACTTTTTCTTAGAACGCAGGTTTCGTACAACAATTTCGGCCTCTTTGGCGTTGTTCCAAAAATCAGGAGCAAAGGTTTTCTCTTCTTCGTTAGTAATCTCGATTAATTTCCTATCGATGTCAAAGATACCTCCTCAGCGCACCAAGGCGCTCTATAATACCTTTAATTTGTTCGGTATTTGTCATAAATAAATGTAGTTTTGTATTGCAAAAATAAGCTATACTTTTCATAATATGGAAATAAATTTAGTAAGCGACACAGTAACCAAACCTTCTCACGACATGTTGCAGCATATGTTTAGGGCGAGAGTGGGCGACGATGTTTATAAGCAGGATCCTACGGTTAACGAACTGGAAGAATCAGTTGCAGAACTTTTTGGTATGGAGGCCGCTTTATTTTTTCCGTCGGGAACCATGGCAAACCAAACCGCCATTAAATTGCACACTAACCCGGGAGAGCAGGTAATATGCGACAAATGGGCACATATATATAATTATGAAGGCGGAGGAGCCTCGTTTAACAGCGGAGTTTCATGCAGGCTTTTGGATGGTGACAGAGGGATGATTACAGCAGGGCAGGTAGCCGAGGCGATTAACCCGCCCGATTTTTACCATAGTCCGTTAACGAGCTTAGTGTCTATAGAAAATACTACAAATAAAGGCGGAGGGGCATGTTATGACATGGAAAACCTGAAGCAGATAAAAGAAGTTTGTACCGCAAACAACCTTAAATACCACCTTGATGGTGCCCGCCTGTGGAATGCCCTTGTGGCAAGAAGGCAACACCCTAAGCAGTTTGGAGAGCTGTTTGATACCATTTCGGTTTGCCTTAGTAAAGGGCTTGGCGCTCCGGTGGGTTCGGTATTGTTAGGTAGTAAGGAAGATATGAACAGGGCGTTGCGTGTGCGTAAGATATTAGGCGGCGGTATGCGTCAGGCAGGTTATCTGGCGGCGGCAGGTTTATATGCTTTACAAAACAATGTAGGCAGGCTGGAAGAAGACCATAAAAGAGCTAAAGATATAGGTAACCTGTTACAGCAGTTACCGTGGATAGACAAGGTTGAGCCTGTGGAAACCAACATACTTATATTTTCCCTTAAACCACAATACAGTGAAGCCGACCTTATGGAGAAGCTAAAGCATAAAAGTATCCATATCAGCTCGCTGGGAAAAGGAAAACTGCGTATAGTAACACACTTGGATTACAAAGGGGTAATGCACGATTTTGTAATGGAAACATTGCAGAAGCTTACTTTGTAGTTTTAGGGCTCCGGGTTGTTTGTTTCGATTTGTCATCTTTACGGAGGAAGAATCTTAAAATTATATCATGAAAAAATACTTGATTTTCTTATCATTGATGTTTTTGGTATCGTGTAATTTTGCTCCGGGTAGCTATCCATATGCAGAAATATATACCATAGAAGTTGGATATAATAATTTGATACAGGCGGTTGAGGAATTTAAAAGGACTCATCCGGAATATATTGTACCAGATTCCGTAGGATTATACGATGGTAAGAGTGATCGGCCTGATGATCATTGGTATCATATTTATTTTTATAACAAAACTCAAAATAAAATACTTTATACTTGGGTAAGAACGTCTGATGAGGGCTGTTCATTTGCTTTTGTAGCAGTTAATGATGGTTTGAAATTAGGTAACTGGAAGTATATAAATAAAGATTTTTCAAGTAAAGAAAACAGGCTTGAAAAGCAATACTTTGAAACAGAAATCCTGAATTATATTAGGCAATCTCTTTACAATTAAAAAAGCGCGGACAATTAATCCGCGCTTTTTTAAATCTTTCAATCTTAAATTTTAAATAGATTTTATTTAAACATATCCATTCCCGGTATGTTAGGCATGCCGTCTTTAGCTACAGCACCAAGCTCGGCTTCGTTAACCGATGTTGCTTTTGCAATAGCCTTGTTCATAACCAGTACCAGGTAATCTTCAAGTTGTTCTTTATCTTCTAACAGTTCATCTGCCACAGTAACCGATTTTATTTCGCGGTTAGCAGTAAGAGTAACTTTTAACAGTCCGTCATTACTTTGCTCATCTACCAGTACGGTGTCAAGTCTTTTTTTGGTTTCTTCCATTTTTTGCTGGGTTTCCTTAATCTTACCCATCATACCCATAATATCTCCAAACATAGTGTTGATTTTTATTTGTTTTTGTTGCCGTAAAATTACCAAAATAAAAATGTTTTTTACACAGTTTTAATGCTGCTTTAACGGTGTGGTAGCCTGCTGTGGGGCAGATAGCCGTAAAGAGGAAGATTTTTGAAGAAAGTGTTTTTACATTCTTTTTATAATAAGGAGGTTATTAACCATTGATTGTGCAAAGATTTTTTGTATTTAATAAAAATTATCTGCTAAAAATATTAAATTGCAGGTTTGAATAATAATCATTTAAAAGAATGAAAAAACACTTACTTTTAAGTTGTGTTTGTGTTATTTTTGCATGCGACCAAACTAAAAAATCTGAAATGACAGAAACCGTCGCGGCACCCGTGGCCGCAATTAAACCAGAAAAACTGGAAAAACACGGAGATGTTAGGATCGATAATTACTACTGGTTAAATGAGAGGGAAAACCCGGAAGTAATAGACTACCTAAACAAAGAAAACGAATACTACCAACAGTGTACTGCCCACACCAAGGAGTTCCAAAAGGAATTATTTGAGGAAATGAAGGGCAGGATTAAAGAGGACGATTCTTCTGTCCCTTACCTTTACAACGGTTACTACTACATTACCCGTTATGAAAAAGGTAAAGACTATCCTATTTATGCCCGTAAGAAAGGAAACCTCGATGCCCCTGAGGAAATTATGTTTGACTGCAACGAGCTTGCAAAAGGACACAGTTACTTTCAGCTAAAAGGAATCAATATTAGTGAGGACAACCAGTGGGCTGCTTTTGCGGTAGATACCGTTTCAAGAAGGCAGTATACCATTCAGGTTAAAAACCTGGTTACGGGTGAGGTGCTTCCGTACAAAATTGAAAATACAACGGGAGGTTCAACCTGGGCCGGCGATAACAAAACACTTTTCTATACCAGGAAAGATCCTGTTACCCTACGATCTGAAAAGATATACAAACACAAAATGGGTAACGATGTGGCTAAAGATGAATTGATTTTCCACGAGGAAGACGACACCTTTAACACGTTTATATATAAAGAGAAATCAAAAAAATATCTTGTAATAGGTTCAAGCAGTACGCTTACCAGCGAATACAGGATACTTGATGCCCAAACTCCTGATGGCGAGTTTAAGCTTTTCCAGAAAAGAACACGCGGACTGGAGTATGATATTAGCCATTATGGTGATAAGTTTTACATTGTAACCAATAAGGACAATGCGACCAACTTTAAGTTAATGGAGACTCCGGAAACGGCTACAGGTATGGAAAACTGGAAAGACCTGCTTTCTCACCGTGAGGATGTGCTTATTGAAGGGGTAGATATCTTTAAAAACTACCTTGTGGTAAGCGAACGTTCTAACGGACTTAACAAAATACGCATCCGCCCTTGGGACGGTAGCGAGGAATACTACCTTCCTTTTGATATAGAAACTTATACTGCTTATACTACTACCAATGTTGATTTTGATACCGATGTGCTTCGTTATGGCTACCAGTCTATGGCGACACCAAGTTCAGTTATCGACTTTAATATGAAAACCCGCGAAAAGACCGTAAGGAAAGAGCAGGAGGTACTGGGTGGTAAGTTTGATAAAAACAACTACGAAGAGAAAAGGGTATGGGCTACTGCCGAAGACGGTACCAAAGTACCTATCTCTATGGTATACCGCAAGGGTATTAAAATGGATGGTAATAATCCGTTGTTATTATACGCTTACGGTTCGTATGGTGCAAGTATGGATCCATACTTCTCATCCATAAGGCTTAGTTTGTTAGACAGAGGGTTTATTTATGCCATTGCCCATATTAGGGGAGGTGAAGATTTAGGCCGTGAATGGTATGAAAACGGAAAACTGCTTAAAAAGAAAAACACTTTTACCGATTTTATAGACTGTTCCAAATATGTAATAGAACAGAAATATACTTCGGCTCAGCATTTGTATGCCGAGGGTGGTTCGGCAGGAGGACTGCTAATGGGTGCTGTGGTAAACATGGCTCCGCAACTGTACCACGGTGTTATTGCACAGGTACCGTTTGTAGATGTGGTAACTACCATGCTTGACGATTCTATACCGTTAACAACAGGAGAGTATGACGAGTGGGGGAACCCTAACGAAAAAGAGTACTATGATTACATGAAATCATATTCGCCTTATGACAACGTAACAGCTCAGGAATATCCTAATATGCTGATAACAACAGGACTACATGATTCCCAAGTACAGTACTGGGAACCTGCCAAATGGGTAGCTAAATTAAGAGCCGTAAAAACCGATAAAAACCAGCTGTATCTTGACACCAATATGGACGCAGGGCATGGCGGGGCTTCCGGAAGATTTGAGGCACTAAAAGAGGTTGCTAAAGAGTATAGTTTTTTACTAGATTTGGAAGGAATTCAGGAGTAATTAAATTTTTTTTGTTAGATTTGCAAGGTTTTGAGGTCAATTAAACTTTGTACATAGTTTACCTTACTAACTTATTTTTTATGAAAGAAGAAATAAAAGCCTATAATAATGTATTGGAATTAATTGGGAATACACCACTAATTAAGCTCAATAAAGTTACACAAGGGTTAAAAGGAAATTTTTACGCAAAAGTAGAGGCATTTAATCCGGGCCATTCAACCAAAGACAGGATTGCACTATACATCATTGAAGAAGCCGAAAGAAAGGGTATCCTGAAACCGGGAGACACTATTATTGAAACTACTTCGGGGAATACAGGTTTTAGTGTAGCAATGGTTAGCATTATTAAAGGTTATGACTGCATACTGGCAGTTAGCTCTAAATCATCAAGAGATAAAATTGATATGCTTCGCGCCATGGGTGCTAAGGTATATGTTTGCCCGGCAAACGTATCGGCAGATGATCCTCGCTCTTACTACAATGTAGCTAAAAGACTGCATGAGGAGATAAAAGGATCTGTTTATATCAATCAGTACTTTAATGATTTAAATGTAGATGCTCACTTTACTACTACAGGTCCTGAAATTTGGGAACAAACAAACGGGAAAATTACCCACCTTGTTGCCTGTAGCGGAACAGGAGGTACCATATCGGGTGCTGCACGTTATTTAAAACAGCAAAACCCAAATATTAAAATTCTGGGAGTTGATGCTTATGGTTCGGTACTTAAAAAATACCACGAAACTAAAGAGTTTGACAACGAGGAAATTTACCCTTACAGAATTGAAGGTTTAGGTAAAAACCTTATCCCAACCGCAACAGATTTTGATGTTATAGACAAGTTCATAAAAGTATCTGACGAAGATAGTGCCCACACTGCAAGGCATATTGCCAAAACAGAAGGTCTTTTTGTAGGATACACAAGCGGAGCAGCATTACAGGCTGTTAAACAGTATGCTGAAGCTGGTGAATTTGACGAAAACAGTAATGTTATCCTTATATTCCCTGATCATGGTTCACGTTACATGAGCAAGGTATTTAGCGATGAATGGATGAACGAACAGGGCTTCTTTGACAGCATTAACATGGAAGCAACTCAAAAAATAGAGTTCATCAAATAATAATAAGAGATTAGTACCAAAAAGATATCAAAAAGCCATCCTTAACAGGATGGCTTTTTTTGGATGCAGGATATCCGGGACTACTACTTCCCGTATTTTATTATAATATTTATGTGTTTTTTAGTGTAGTGCTAAAAAAACCATCCCGGCTCAGGGGATGGTTTTCACGAAGTGAGTAAAAGTAAGTATAAAAAGGAGGTTATAAAGCTGCCGTGAACTCACCGGTTCCCTGGCGCTTTAAATCCTGTTCTTTTGGGTGTCCGGCAATAACTACTTTGCCCGAACCGCTAATTTTTCCTTTAATGGCTTTGTTACAAACAATATCGGCAGTGCCCGATCCCGATAGGTCAATGTCTACATTGGCACATTCAAGGCGTTTGGCTTCAATATTGCCCGAACCTATAACCTTGCATTTAAAATCCTGAACGGTACCTTTTAGTGTAATATTGCCCGATCCCAATACATAAGCCTCGCTACTGGCGTTAAAAATCCTAAGGTCAATATACCCCGAACCTTCCAGTTGGACCTTTACATTGTTTCTTAGTGCAGCTTTACTGTTTACTGTACCCGATCCTTTTAAATAGATATTGTTTAGTGAAGTGTAATAAGGTACTTTAATTTTTACCTTATTGTTTTTGTGTGCCCTGAAGTTTAAACCTTTTGGCAGGCCTATATACAGGGTGTCGTTACTGTTTTTTACTTCAAGTAGGTTAACAATGTTTTCGCTTCCTTCAAGCGTTAACACGTTATCGTGTTCGTCAGACATAAGGATTACTTCAAACGGACCACTTATTCTAAGTGACTGGTAAGCTGTAATTGTCTTTTCCTGTTTAACATTGTTTCCGTTTCCGGTAATAAGTTCCTGGGTACCCTGTGCGGTACCGGTTAGCAGTGTGAATAACGCTGCTAACAGTAATAACTGTCGTTTCATAATAAAAATTGATTTGATTGATGATGATTGATGATTTTTTTGTCTTATTTAAAGACGATGTACTTCATAAAATGTTACACTTTAATTACTTACTTTATTAATTTCTTCCTAAATTGATGTTGCCATACTGTGATGTTATGTATACTTTGTTGGCTCCGTTTTTCTTGTAGTAACCTTTATAATTGGCACTGGTATTTCGTATATTTTTTTCGGTGAAATTGAGGTTGTTGCTACCTCTTAAGCTACCGTATTGCAGGTCGAACTCAAAATTGTAGGCATAGTTCTCGTTGAAATTGATATTGATATTAGTGTACGTACACATTACAGATACAGAGTTGGTACTTTGTTTAATCTCTTTGATATCAATATTACCATAATTTGCTTTTATGGTAAGAGCCTCGCTTATAGTACCTAATTTAATACCTATATAGTTACTGTTACCGCTAACAAAACCGGCATCTGTTATTTTTATATCGCCATATTCTGAATCAAAAATAATTTTATCTACCTCTTTAATATTGATATTACTGTAAGAGCTTTTAATAAAAGCTTTATAAGCTTTTTCAATTGTAAGATTTGAGTATTCAGCTTTTATTTCACCGTCATATATGTATCCTATATCAGATCCGTTGCAGTACTCCAGTTTGGCAATCACATTATTAAGTTGACTGGCTTGAATATTACCATATTCACATTTTAATTCCGAATGTCCTTTAATATCGCCTAGTACAATGTTACCATACTGGTTATGAAGAACAATACTTCCGTTTTTCGGGATTTTAATGGTATAGTTAATCTCAATATTGGTGCGTGAGTTAGAGCTGCTTATGTCGGTTTTACAGGCAACAAGTCCTTTGGTAGCGTTAAGCCTAACATCTATACCGTTAATTCTTTTATTTACCTGATCTTCATTATTGCCCGATACCTTTATAACCACATCAATACTGGTTTTGCTTTCATTCCAGGTGGTCACATAAATGTTTCCGTACTGGTTACCTACCTCGAGTCCGGCATCCGGATTAACGAGGTATACTTTCTGTATCTTTTTCTCTTTGGTATACTTCCCTTTAACCTGCCCGGCATTCAAGCCAAACGGAATTAAGAGAAGAAAAACCAAAAGTTTAAGCGGTAGTGTTTTCATGGTAGTTCTCTTTAATTTTTTTGATGTTTTCTATACGTGTAAGCACTTCTTCAAGGAAGGATATACGTGTTTGCAGGTTAGTTATCATTGCATGAATAATCTGTTTGTTTTCGCCCTTATCAATAAGCTCATGGGTGAGCTTGTTGTAATCGTCTTCCAGCTTTTTCATTTGTACAAGGGCATCCCTTATAATCATTTCTGTTTCGGGGCTTTTTTCCTTTTCTACTTTTGCCAGTTCTTTTTCTATAATAGAGGCAAAATACATTTGGGTTTCCTGTACTTCGGGCGATACATTTGCCATTTGTTCTTGCGTAGCATCAGTAGTACCGTTATTATTGTACACGCTAAAAATTCCAAACAGTATAAGTATAGCGGCAGCTATAGGCAGTATAAGGGTTAGTGGTGAACGCTTTTTCTTACCCTCCAGTCTGTCTAAAAATCGCTGCTGATGTCCCAGTAGGGGTTCGTGGTTATCCCACTGTCCCTCCAGGTTTTTAAATAGCTCGTTTAAATTTTTATCCTCGTTCATGACATTGCTAATTTTTTTAGCAGGCTCTCTTTAGCTCTGCTAATGGTTGTGCGGCAATTGCCGGCTGTTATCTGCATTATTTCACTTATCTCCTCTTGGTCGTAACCTTCTATGTACAGTAAGGTTAATATTATCCTGTAATTTTCCTTTAACGACGCTATGGCTTGCGAAACCTGTTGCAATTGCAGCTGCTGAAAATCAACTTTAGCCTCCTCACCATTATCGCTGTCTTCCAGTTTATACAGCATGTTGTCTATAGGTTGGGTGGCATCCTTGTTTAATTTTTTGTAGTTGTCCAGGCTATGGTTTACTACAATTTTTTTAAGCCAGGCGCCAAAGGCCACCTCTCCTTTAAACGAATCCAGTTTTGTAAAAGCTTTTAAGAACGATTCCTGCATAACATCTTCGGCCCAATGTTCATCTTTTACAATACGTAATGCAGTGTTGTACATAGCTCTATAGTACATATTATAGACTTCAAACTGCGCATTGCGGTTGCCCGCCTTACATAGTGTAATGAGATGGTTTATATCGGTTTGCGTTCTTTCCAACTTTTGTTTGCCTGGTTTAATATAATGACTGGCAGGATAACCTTATTGTTACAGTTACAATGAAAAAAAGTTTTCTAAATTTAATGATTTTTTAAATTATGCCCGTATTTTCTGCCTTTTCCTGATTGTGACTAACTTGTTTTTAAAGTATATTTACGTTAGAAAATTTTTACATTTTACAGCATGAGGACTATTATTGCCATGGCCGCTTTATTGTGTGCCAACTTTATTAATGCACAGGCATTTAACGGAAAAGGAGATACTAAACTGCAAATAGGGGCTACCGTACAGGATGGTGGTAGCGGTATTGTTGCCACTACTGATTTTGGACTGGCAGATAATCTTTCGTTCGGATTTTCGGCTAGTTATATGCTTTCTGCCGATGATATTTTGGGTCAGGAAGCCGATTTTGGCGACAGAGCCGATGTAAAAGCCCGACTTAACGCCAACATTGGTAACATATTTGGGATAGGGGATCAGTTTGATGTTTACCCGGGGCTTGATTTAGGGTTACGTAATTTTGGCGGACATCTGGGCTTCCGTTACTTTTTCTCAGATGGTTTCGGACTGTATACCGAAGGTGGTATTCCAATCGCTACCTATAAAAGCAACCCCGAAGGTTTTGATAAATACAACAACCAGTTTGTATGGCAAATAGGGGTGTCGTTTAATTTTTAAGAAGATACAACACAATAAAAGCTGCCGATTGGCAGCTTTTATTGTAAATTAATAGTTCTTATATGGAATCAAGATTAATCTATAAATCTAACACAACTTATCTTAATAAGGTTACTTGGGATTTCGTTAATAACGGGAGTGAGTGGTATTTTATAGGGAATGAAAATATTAATGAAGAAAAGATTACAGAGATTGTTAATCAAACTTTTTTAAATAACAGTCTGTATATTGTTTTACGCAGGGATGATTCACATGAAATTCAGAAGTCTTAAATCATAAAAAAAGTAGTAGCTACCTTAAAAGATAGAGATTTTTCGGTTTGGGACAACAAGTTCCATAAAGTAATTCAGTTCAATAAAAACGGAATTTGTCGTGTTGGAACAAGGGGTATCAGTTAAAACATCATAAGATAATAGCTTTTTCAAAATAGAAGTGTAATGCTGGTGCGAGCGTCTCGCTCGTACCGACTAATGTTTTTTTGGCACGAGCGGGACGCTCGCGCCAGCTAGGGGGATTTCGTTTCAATAGCGGTATAGATTGTATTCCTTAATTTTTCAGTTTTTGAAACAATATTCATAATAAACATATTTTGTATGCAGAAGGGAAGATACAAAAAAAGCAACCCTTTAGGGTTGCTTTTTTATATGGTATATAACAGGGAATATTAAGATTCCTGCATAGTATGATACACGTTCATTACGTCGTCATCTTCTTCAATTTTTTCAAGAAGTTTTTCAACGTCTGCCTGTTGCTCTTCGTTAAGCTCTTTAGTTACCTGAGGGATTCTGTCAAATCCTGAAGAAAGGATTTCAAGGCCACGGCTTTCAAGTTCTTTTTGTATAGCACCAAAGCTTTCAAAAGGAGCATACATCATGATGCCATCCTCATCGGCAAAAATTTCCTCAACACCAAAGTCGATCATTTCAAGCTCAAGCTCTTCTACATCCTGACCCTCTGCCGGGATACGGAAGTTACAGGTATGGTCGAACATAAACTCAACCGATCCCTGAGTACCCATAGTACCGTTACATTTATTAAAGTAACTACGAATGTTTGCTACTGTACGGTTATTATTATCGGTAGCTGTTTCTATAAGTATGGCGATACCGTGTGGTGCATAACCTTCAAATAATACCTCTTTAAAGTTAGCGGTATCTTTATCGCTTGCTTTTTTAATTGCTCTCTCAACGTTGTCTTTAGGCATGTTTGCCGCTTTGGCATTTTGTATAACAGCCCTTAAACGTGCGTTGGTCTCAGGGTTTGGACCACCTTCTTTTACAGCAATTACTATATCTTTTCCAATTCTGGTAAACGTTTTGGCCATTGCCGACCAACGTTTCATTTTTCTGGCTTTTCTAAATTCAAACGCTCTTCCCATAAATTAATTTTATTTGGAGGAACAAAAATAAGGTTATTAGCTGTTTTTGCAAAATCTTATTAGGGCTGATTGTAAAAAAAGACGTTATAACTTACTTATTTTCTAAATTATAAATATCAGTAAGTATGTTTATGCCTTCCTTAATGTACGGATTGGTTTTTACCAGCTTTTCGCGGTACTCGTTTGTATTGACCAAAAAGTCGTCATACATAATGCGCTGATAGGTGTCGCGCGGCGTTTTTATGTAGTTTATTTGTAGTTTGTCTTCAAAGGTGCTTATGCTTTTCCAAATGGCATCCATAGTGTGTACATCGTTAAAAACGCCGTCAAAATTAAGGGCAACAGGGGCTTTGTCTTCCTCATACATTTTTTTGATGGTTTTGTTAACCGAAAGTATCTCGTTAAAGTCGGCATCCTGACTTATTCTTTCCCTGCTTTGTTTTATGGCATACTCCCTGTAGTCTAACTTTTCCTTACGGAATTTCAGCCTTACATCAATACTGTCGTTAGCCAGGGCAGTAGCATCGGTATTTTCTCTTGGTAAAAAGTCGTTTAGGTAGGAGGGAATCTCAATATCGGGCACTATGCCTATGTATTGGTTGCTTTTGCCTGTAATGCGGTAAAACTTATCTATGGTAACCTTTACAAAATCGGTAGGGTTATTTTGTTGTAGCTGAAAAATAGTTTGCATGGTAGCCTTACCCATAGTGGTGTTCCCTGCAACAATAGCACGGCCGTAATCCTGCATTACTCCGGTAAAGAATTCACTTGCTGAAGCCGAAAATCCGTTAACCAGTATTACTATAGGTCCGTTATAAATACTGCCTCTAAGGTAGTCTTTAATCACATTGCGCGACCTGTTTCTTCCGGTTACGACTGTTAGCGGACCAAAGTCTATAAACATACCGGCAAGCTTAGTCACTTCTTCCATAGAACCGCCACCGTTAAACTGAAGGTCTATTATGAGTCCGTTTATGTTTTCTTCGTTAAGTTTTGCGATTTCGCGCGCCACATCATCGGCACAGCCATGAAAACTATTCTCATCGCGGGCGGTATAAAAACTGGGTATTTTTACATAACCCATAGGTAGTGTATCGCCAATAACAAAGCTGTAAACCGTATTATCTTCAGATCGCATTACCTTTTTCTCAAGGTTAACAGTGTATACAGTTCCGTCGTTTTTTCTAAGGGTAAGTTCAACCGTTCTGTAGGCATCACTAAACACTATATTGGTTATGGTTTCAAGCGAGGCGCAAGTAACGGGGTATTCGGTATTTTCAGATGCCAATTTGAGTATCTGATCGCCTTTGTCAATCTTTTGGGTTTTATAGGCAGGTCCCCCTGGAACCACTTCCTGTATTATGATTTCCTCATTTTCATTTTGGCTTACATAAATCCCTAATGAATAATTTTCATCGGACACTGCCGATATAAACGTAGATTTTTCGTCGTAATTAAAGTAATTGGTATGCGGATCAAAGTAGGAGCAAAATGCCTCATAAAACCTATGATACATGTTTTGGTCCAGTCCTTCCTTAGGGTTAAGTAATGCTTCGGTTCGGCACATATAGGCATCGGCTATTTTAGCCTTTATGCTGTTTTCCATTGCAGGTATTTGTGCCTTTAGGGAATCGCGGTTTTTGCTTAGTTTGGCAATATCCTCCAGTACATCATACACAATTTTTTTACCTATAAATTTTTTAAGCTGTTCTTTACTGGTACGGTAGGGGAAATGCTCTTTAGAGTAGTAAATAGAATCGGTACTGTTAAGGTTTATTCCGTCGTAAACAATTTCACTGATGATGTCGGTATTACGTTCCAGGGCTGTTTTGTATACCGAAACAAAATCGGTAAAAAAGGAACAGTCGTTCCCTGTAATGTAATCGTCTATTTTGTATTTGTGTTTGGAAAGCAGGTCAACCTCTTCCTGTAGCAGGAGCATACGGTTATCGTCCATTTCCCGCATAACCCTATTAAAAACCTAAGCCGACAGGCTATCGTCTGTCGGCTTAGGATTAAAATGTTCGCTTTGTAAAAGCGCGTTTATATTGTAAAACACACTGCAGGCCTGCTCGTGTTTTTGTGCCCCTGCAAGCAGAGGGAACAAACAGGCTATCGCTAGTATGTTTTTCATAGGCCTTTACTTTTTGTAGAAAGGAAGCTTCACCACTTTTGCGGCTACATCATTCTTCCTTATCCTGATGTAAATTTCGCTGTCTGGTGCAGCATAGGCAGTTGGCACATAGCCTAACCCGATACCTTTACCAAGAGATGGTGCCATGGTGCCCGATGTTACTATACCTATTACATTACCGTCTTTATCTGTAATTTCATAATCATGTCTTGGTATACCTCTTTCGGTTAACTCAAAACCAACAAGTTTTCTGCTAACGCCTTCTTCTTTTTGTTTTTTGATGGCTTCGCTGTTAGTGAAATCTTTAGTGAACTTAGTGATCCAGCCAAGACCGGCCTCAATAGGTGAAGTGGTATCGTTAATATCGTTACCATACAGGCAAAAGCCCATTTCCAGTCTAAGAGTATCGCGGGCAGCAAGTCCTATTGGTTTAATACCATAAGCAGCACCTGCTTCAAACACCTTGTTCCAAACTTGTTCAATATCGGAATTTTTTACGTAAATTTCAAATCCTCCGCTACCGGTATATCCTGTTGCAGAAACAATTACGTCGCTAACACCAGCAAAATCGGCTACTTCAAAGTGATAATATTTAATTTCTGTAAGGTTTACAGAAGTTAAAGACTGCATAGCTTCGGCAGCTTTAGGTCCCTGTATAGCCAGTAGAGAATAGTTTTCTGAAGCGTTTTCCATAGTAGCGCCTACATCGTTTTTACCCGAAATCCAGTTCCAGTCTTTCTCAATGTTAGAAGCGTTTACTACTAAAAGGTATTTTTCTTCTCCCATTTTGTAAACAATAAGGTCATCTACAATACCACCATCTTCGTTAGGAAGGCAAGAGTATTGAGCACGCCCTACAGTTAGGGTAGAAGCATCGTTTGTTGTAACTTTTTGAATAAGTGCAAGGGCATTTGGCCCGGTGATGAAAAATTCACCCATGTGAGATACATCAAAAACTCCCACACCGTTCCTTACGGTTTCGTGTTCTACATTTACCCCTTCATATTGTACAGGCATGTTGTATCCTGCAAATGGTACCATTTTAGCCCCAAGGCCTTCGTGTATGTGCGTTAGCGCAGTATTTTTCATCTAGAATAATAATAAAGTTTCAACGGCGCTAATTTATTGAAAAAAATGCACTAACGGTGTGCTATTTTCAGGAAATACAAATTATTTCACAATTTTTGGCTTTAATATTAAATGAATATGCATTGTTGTAATTAAAACAATTACTTTATATACATATCCAAACTAGGATATAGTAAAGTTATCTCATAAGGATCATGCTCCATTTTGTACACTTTTGCATCTTTATCAATAGAAATATAGTTCCCATCTCCTAAATCTTCAATTACATAGTATATATGATTGTCTAAATTTATTTTAAATGTTTCTTTCACTACTATTTTGCCTTTGAGTATATTATTCAATTCTAGTAAATCTGAATCTTCATAATCTATTCGCTCTATATTTTTTGTGTTAATTTGGAGGCTATTAATTTTAAGTATACTCCGTTTTGAACAAGCCAGTCTGATTATTATACCATTTGAAACATCTATTTTTAATTCCTGATTGTCTATGTATATTTTTTTTAAAAGAAAATTTCCTTTACTACAGTTTTTCTTGTAGAGTAATGAATTCAATTTTAAACCATACCAATTTTCATCAGTATCTTTATATTTTCTAATACCTAATATAAATTCGTTATTCAACTGAATAGATAAATACTGATACTCTTTAGGTAAAGAATTTAAAATTTTTTGTAAAAAGAATATAACATCTTTGCTGGATGTAGACCTAAATATATGAATCATGTATAACCTTTTTTTATTAAACTGATGCATTAGATTACTAACTATAACCAGAGCATTTTACTTATACGAATTGAATATACATTGTTAAATTAAAACCTTCTATTTGGTAAACTAATTATACTCATCGCTGGTACGAGCACTTTTTGTATTAATTAAAATTACATTTTTAGCACGAGCGGGACGCTCGTGCCAGCAGTGTGTACATACTTAAACTTCAAGTTAAATATTTGTTTTATCTGCCTGCTATGTAAAAGCATTATTATAAATTTACTTAGTAAAAGTAGTACTAATATACCATAAACCATGAAAATTTTTGACGTTGCAGCAAACAGGGAAGCCGACAGGGTAACTGTAGAACGACAGGGTATAACTTACTACGAGCTTATGGAAAGGGCAGGGACAGAGGTGTTCCTGTGGTTAAAACGTAATTTCCCTGATAAGGAAACGCTTTTTCATGTAATATGCGGACAGGGTAATAACGGTGGTGACGGACTGGTAGTTGCCCGCCTACTGTATGAGTCCAAATACCGCGTTGTACTCGATATACTGGAAGATGCCGGTAAACCAACCCCTGATTTTACGGCTAACCTAAAGCGTATTAATAAGGACGGAATTAAATACAATAACAAAGAGATATACCAGTATACCGATGGTAAGCTGGTGGTGATAGATGCCATTTTCGGGATTGGGCTTAGCCGTGAGCCGGAAGGTTCGGTTAAAGAAATGATCGAAAAAATTAACCACAGTAATGCTTATGTGGTTTCTATAGATGTGCCTTCGGGGGTGTTTATGGACAGGAAAACAAATTTTGCGGTACACAGTGATGCCGTGTTGACTTTCCAGCAGCCCAAGCTTTCGTTTTATCTTTCAGATAATTACCAGTATCTAAAAAAAGTAGAGATACTGGATATAGGGTTAGACAGAGGTTTTATTAATACTGTTGAAACCAACTATTACCTTACTGATGGTTTTGAAGCACACAAACGCTACATACCTATAGATCCCTTTACGCACAAGGGTAAACAGGGACACGCGATTATTATTGGTGGTAGCTATGGTAAAATAGGGGCGGTATGCCTTGCAGCGAAGTCGGCATTAAAATCAGGTTGCGGACTCATAACGGCCTATCTGCCCAAATGTGGTTATGTAGTGATACAAACAGCCTTCCCCGAAGCAATGGCAATAACCGATGGTGACGAACATATTACACATATCAATTTTGATTTTGAACCCAAAGCAATAGGTATAGGCCCGGGGATGGGACAGCATCCCGAAACCCAAAAAGCTTTCCATGATTTTTTAATTCGGTATAAACACCCGTTAGTTATAGATGCCGACGGACTAAACATACTTTCCTATAATAAAGAGTGGCTGGAACTACTTCCTGAAAATACCATACTTACTCCGCACCCCAAAGAACTGGAACGTTTAATGGGGGCTTGGAATGACGGCTTTGACAAAATAGAGAAAATGAAAGTTTTTTGTAAAAAGTACCATGTAATACTCGTAGCTAAGGATGCCCGTACTATGGTGGTATATGGTAATGAGGTACACATAAACGCATCGGGTAATGCTGCACTGGCAACGGGCGGGAGCGGCGATACACTTACAGGGATTATTACCGGATTATTGGCACAGGGTTACACTGCTGCCGATGCTGCCGTGTTTGGAGTATACCTGCACGGACTCACAGCAGATATTGCCCTGCCGAAAACCGGAATGCAGGCTTTCACTGCATCTATGATACCCGATTATATAGGGAAAGCCTATCATGAAATCGAATCAAATCATCCTTAATATTGAAAAGTTGATAAAAATCTTGTTTTTTAAATAAGGTTTAGTGAATTTTGGGGCTTCAATTCAAGTTATAAATGGAAACTATACATTATATAAGCAGCGACCTGCTTTCTATTGAAGTCGTAAACGAAATTATTACTCAGGGAAAAAAACTGGAGCTTAGCGAAGAAGGTAGGCTTAACATTGAAAAATGCCGAACGTACCTTGATGAAAAAATGAAATCGCACAGTGACCCTATTTATGGAATAAATACAGGGTTTGGTTCATTATATAATGTAAAAATATCTAACGAAAACCTTTCTAAACTACAGGAGAACCTTGTAAAATCACATGCTTGTGGTACAGGGGAGGAAGTGCCTCAGGAAATCGTTAAGATTATGCTTCTTTTAAAAATACAGTCGTTAAGCTACGGACATTCGGGCGTTCAGCTTGAAACCGTACAAAGGCTTATCGATTTTTACAATAACGATGTTTTACCGGTTGTTTACAATCAGGGATCTCTTGGAGCATCGGGCGACCTTGCTCCGTTGGCACACCTTTCATTACCATTATTAGGTGAGGGAGAGGTAAATATGGACGGTTTCCGTCAGCCTGCTTCAAAAGTATTGGAGAAAATGGGGTGGAAGCCTATTGTGCTTAAATCTAAAGAGGGACTTGCATTGTTAAACGGTACTCAGTTTATGAGTTCATACGGTGTGTATGTACTGCTTAAATCAATTAAGTACTCTTACCTTGCCGATGTTATTGGTGCTATCTCCCTTGAAGGTTTTGACGGAAGAATAGAACCGTTTAACGAACTTATCCACATGGTGCGCCCTCATAAAGGACAAATTGTAACAGCACAACGTTTTAACCAGTTGCTTGAGGATAGTGAGATTATAGCACACCCTAAACAACACGTTCAGGATCCGTATTCGTTCCGTTGTATACCACAGGTACACGGTGCTACAAAAGACACTATTGATTATGTGAAAAAGGTATTCCGTACCGAAATTAATTCGGTTACCGATAACCCAAATATATTTATTGACAGCGACCAGATTATATCGGGAGGAAACTTTCACGGTCAGCCACTGGCATTAACGCTTGACTTTTTAGGTATAGCCCTGTCTGAACTGGGTAGTATTTCAGAAAGAAGAACGTATCAGTTAATATCAGGCCTGCGTGGATTACCACCATTCCTTGTGGCAAACCCGGGCCTTAACTCGGGCTTTATGATTCCGCAGTACACTGCAGCAAGTATTGTAAGCCAGAATAAGCAGTTATGTACCCCTGCAAGTGCCGATAGTATAGTATCGAGCAACGGGCAGGAAGACCACGTGAGTATGGGAGCTAATGCTGCTACAAAAGCACTTAGAATTATAGAAAACCTGGAGCGTATACTTGCCATAGAGCTTATGAATGCCTCTCAGGCTATTGAATTTAGAAGACCGCTTAAATCAAGCGACTTTATAGAAATGTTCCTTAAGTCCTACAGGGAAGAAGTTCCGCTAGTGGAAGACGACAGAATACTACACTATGATATTGAGAATACTATAGCCTTCTTAAATAACATGCAAATAGACGAAACTGTAACAGACTAATATAAAAAAGCCTCCTTGATTAAGGAGGCTTTTTTATTGAATTAATCAGTAATTTCTACTTATATTACTTAACTAAACAATTTTAGTATTATAGTGATTAATATAGCAAAACAAAGCCTTGTAAAGCAGTGTTTTAAAAAGACTTTTATTTTATCGGTTTTTATCCTTACAAGTTCATTTACTTTTGGGCAAAATGCTTTTGAGATTCAAAAGTTACAGGATTTTGCAAAGTTGTATGGTGTTGTTCGTTACTTTCACCCCAGTGATGAAGCTTCGTTGATTGACTGGAAAGCTTTTGCTGTACATGGAGTAAATGAGATATCTAAAGCCAAAACAAAACAGGATTTTAAAGAAAAGCTTAATGAACTTTTTTTACCTGTAGCTCCGTCAATTTCATTTACTAATAATTTTTATAAATGGGGTAGTGAAGCAAAATATCCTGTTTACTGGATACATAACGGATTAGGACTGGATACTAATAGTAGTAACATGTATTCTGGTGAAAGATTTAATAAAACAAGAGCTAATTTCAGTTTAAAAAGTGCAGGACTTTTTCTGCCTTTTAATATAGAAAAAGGTAAAGCTATAAAACTGGTTTATGAGGTAAATACTAAAGGCTTTTCTTCTGGTATTATTAAGCTTTTTGATAAAAATAATAAACTGATTACTCATGCTGTTAACAGTAAAATTTCAAACACAGGCGGGCAATGGGAGACTAGGGAGCTTTTAATAAATAATTTTAATAATTTAAGTAGACTCTTAATAGGTTTGTTTTCTGAAGAAGGAGACAGTTCTTTCAGAAATTTAAAACTTACAGTAACAAATGTAAATAATGAGACCACTACTGTAAATTTACCTTTGTTTACATATAAAAATTGGTTTGCAGAACCCAAAGCCGACTACCTGATTAGGAAAGAAAATCAATTGACAGTTTTAGGTATGGCTCGTAGTGAACAATTGCGTAAAACAGAAGATAACCTGCCTTTAAACCCGTTTTTTACATTGCATTTAAGTATTGGAGATGTAATTGTCCCTACTGTTGTATATGCTAATAAAGAGCAAACATTACCTATTGTTAAATCACAGTTATTTGAGAGGCTTCAAAATAAAATAGCTTCAATCGATAAAAATGAATTTAATACTAATGTATCTATAGCAAACATTGTTGTTTTATGGAATGCTTTCAGGCATTTCTACCCTTACTTTAATGAAGTTAATTTAGATTGGGATGCTCTTTTATCTTTTGGGCTAGAAAACGCTTTTAATAGCAGTACGAAAAATGAGCATAGTTTAACGCTGGAAAAGTTTACTGAGAAATTTAAAGATGCGCATATAAATGTAAGAAATAAAGATATAGATACTCCTATTGATGATGTATATGCTACACCTGTAAAATTTACGATTAATGATGGTGAATTAACTGTAAAGAATTTATTACATGGAGTTTCGGGTCTTGAAAAAGGTGATGTTATAAAAGAAATAAACGGTATTCCTGTCAATAGATTTTTAGATAGTATTTCGCAGTATATATCGGGAAGTAAACAATGGAAGGAGGTAAGACTGCTTGAGAGGTTAAATTTTGGGCTTAAAGATTCTCATATAAATGTAAAAACAACTCTTGGTAAAGAAATGATTTTAGAGCGCAATGTTTCTTACAGCAGGAACTTAGATTTTTACAGTAAGGCAGGTACTCATGATAAATACAAAGAAATTAACAGTAGTATTTTTTATATAAACCTTAATCAGTTAAGTAGTAAAGAGGTTGATTCGCTTATACCAACAATTAATAACTATAAAGGCCTTATTATAGACCTTAGAGGATATCCAAAAGACAGGTTTCATAGAATACTGAGTTATTTACAGGTTTCAGATACTGCTAAATGGATGTGCAGGCAAAGGTTTTTGGAGCCTGAATTTAATAATATTGAGGAATACTGTAGCGGGTATGGACTTAACAGGCATAAATCAAAAACAGTTTTAAAAACCAAAAACGTGTTACTTGTTGATAAAACTACTTTAAGCAATGCAGAGTTTTTAGCGCAATACATTAAGCATTATAATTTGGCAACAGTTATAGGTAAGCCTACAGCAGGTGCTAATGGAAATGTAAACAGTATTGCACTTTTAGGTAATTTTAGAGTTTCATTTACCGGAATGAAAGTTAAAAACCCCGATGGGAGTCAGTTTCACTCAATAGGGGTAATCCCTGATGTTTTAGTTATTGAGTCTGTAACAGATATTAAACAGGATAATGATGCGTTTATTAATGAAGCTATTAAAACATTAACTCATTAATTATTAGTATTTAGAAACAAAGTTTTAAAATACCCTAAAAGGGTATTTTTTTGTTTTTATCCAAAAGATATTTGGATGAAGAGGTAAAAGTATATTCTCTTACGTATAAATACCTGTTATTTAAAAATAGGTAATTCTACTCTAAAATTAACAAAATCAAAAAATTATATTCGCGAACGCTTTCTTTTTTGTTTAAAATAAGTTGAGCCTTAACTAAATAAAATATGTTAATAAAAACTTAAATTTAATGTAGGCTTGTTGTATATTAGCCTGTCCAAAAAATACAATTAAATATATTTACAATGAAAAAAATATTACTATTTTTAGCATTATTGCTTTTTATGAATGCCCGGGGACAATGCCCGGGAGACACACAAACTCCTTATGCAGGTGTACCTTCAGGTTCAATTAATGTCAGTCAGGCAGGAAGAACTACAACTTACTCAAATATTAACCTTAATGGAACTGGTACAAACGAAGCCTTTGTAGCAGCAGGAGCAACCGTTACTTTTTCATATGATTATTCTATGCAATATAATGCTGGAGGCGAATGCCCTGGGTGTGTTACACAGCATTATTTAGGTATTAATAATATCTTTTCTGAGTGTCATAGCTTAGATCCATTTTCAGGTCCAATTTCAGGTTCAAAATCGTTGTCTTTTACAGCACCAACAACTCCGGGATCTTATTATATAACACAAAGAGCAACTTGGGAATTTTTTTGTGATGGGCTTTTAACAGGCTTCAATCCTAATAATTCTTATGCTGCTGTGGCAGTTATCCACGTTGGCGGAACACCTACTTTAATTCCACCTGCAAATGTTGTAGTTAATGGTTCTGGTAGTTGTATAACGCAAATAAACCGTATTAGGATTTTAGCGGGAGATAATTGTACAGATCCTGTTACAATAACTTATAATATTACAGGAGCTACAACAGCTTCGGGGACAGGTGATGCAAGTGGAACAATTTTTAATAATGGAGTTAGTACGGTTACTTATACAGTAACAGATTCTTCATCAAATGTGTCAACAACATCATTTACGGTTACTGTTAATGGGCCTGAGGCTTCAATAACTGCTCAAAATAATATAACAACATGTAATGGTGATAACACTGGTTCTGCTACAGTTACTATTACAAATGGTACACCTCCATATTCCTATTCATGGAGTGATGGTCAAACAACACCTACAGCTATAAATTTGGCAGCAGGAAATCATACCGTTACTTTTACTGATGGTAATGGATGCGGAACATTAAATGTAACTATTACTGAGCCAGATGCTATAACAGTAACAGCAGCTACAACCCAGGTTGATGTACTTTGTAATGGAGCTGCTACAGGTAGTGCTACTATAGATGTAACAGGCGGTACAGGGGCATATACTTACTTATGGGATGATAGTAATGCACAAACTACAGCAACTGCAACAGGTTTAACCGCAGGGACTTATTCAGTAGTTGTTACCGATGTTAACAATTGTACTTATACACATAATTTTACTATTGATGAGCCAGATGCTATAACAGCAACAGCAGCTACAACCCAGATTGATGTACTTTGTAATGGAGCTGCTACAGGTAGTGCTACTATAGATGTAACAGGCGGTACAGATGCTTATACATACTTATGGGATGATATCAACGCACAAACTACAGCAACTGCAACAGGTTTAACCGCAGGAACTTATTCAGTAGTTGTTACCGATGTTAATAATTGTACTTATACACATAATTTTACCATTACTGAGCCAGATGCTATAACAGCAACAGCAGCTACAACCCAGGTTGATGTACTTTGTAATGGTGAAGCAACTGGTAGTGCTACTATAGATGTAACAGGCGGTACAGGTGCTTATACATACTTATGGGATGATATCAACGCACAAACTACAGCAACTGCAACAGGTTT
>NZ_WOWP01000048.1 GCF_009741375.1 Flavobacterium rakeshii | reverse complement strand
TGGAGTTCAGAACCAATGGAGCTTGACATCACTTTAGAGTGTAGCGACCTTGACGGATTAGCCGCTGCTCAGGCGCAACAGCCTGTAGCAACCGATAACTGTGACGGAGAAATCAGCTACACTAAAACTGAAGGTTCTTTCGTATCCTCAGGTTGTGCTAACGCAGGAACCTATACTAACACCTGGGTAGCCACCGACCTGTGTGGCAATGTATCGGAAATCTTCACTCAGGTGATAACCATCGAAGATACTACTGCTCCAATGTGGAGTACTGCTTCTTCTGAATTAGATATTACTTTAGAATGTAGTGACCTTGACGGATTGGCTGCCGTTCAGGCGCAACAACCTGTAGCAACCGATAACTGTGACGGTGAGATTTCATATACCAAAACTGAAGGTTCATTTGTGTCCTCCGGTTGTGCTAACGCAGGTACTTATACCAATACCTGGGTAGCCACCGACCTGTGTGGCAATGTATCGGAAGTATTTACTCAAATAATCACTATTGAAGATACTACTGCTCCGGTTTGGTCAACTATGGATGCTGAACTGAATATTACTTTAGAATGTAGCGACCTTGACGGATTGGTCGCTGCTCAGGCGCAACAGCCTGTAGCTACCGATAACTGTGACGGGGAGATTTCATATATTAAAACTGAAGGTTCATTTGTGTCCTCCGGTTGTGCTAACGCAGGTACTTATACCAATACCTGGGTAGCAACCGATCTTTGTGGAAACGTATCGGAAGTATTTACTCAAATAATCACTATTGAAGATACTACTGCTCCAATGTGGAGTACTGCTTCTTCTGAATTAGATATTACTTTAGAATGTAGTGACCTTGACGGATTGGCTGCCGCTCAGGCGCAACAGCCTGTAGCTACCGACAACTGTGACGGAGAGATTTCATACACTAAAACAGAAGGTTCATTTGTATCCTCAGGTTGTGCCAATAGTGGTACTTACACCAATATCTGGGTAGCTACCGACCTTTGTGGAAACGTATCGGAGATTTTCACTCAGATAATCACTATTGAAGATACTACGGCTCCAATGTGGAGTTCAGAACCAATGGAACTGGACATCACTCTAGAGTGTAGCGACCTTGACGGATTAGCTGCCGCTCAGGCCATGCAACCTATAGCTACAGACAACTGTGACGGTGAGATTAACTACACTAAAACCGAAGGTGAGTTTGTATCATCAGGTTGTGAGAATTCGGGTACTTATACTAATACATGGACAGCTACAGATGGATGTGGTAATGTATCGGCAATATTCACTCAGGTGATAACTATTGAAGATACCATCGCCCCTGTTTTTGTTGGAAACCTTCCGCAGGACATGGCAGTATCGTGTGATGATGTTCCGGAACCTGAAACAATAACTGCATCAGATAACTGTAACCCTGATGCTGTAACAATCTCCTTTGAAGAGATAAGAACTGACACTGAATGTGATACAGATTATGTATTAAGTCGTATTTGGACAGTTACCGACTGTGCGGGCAATAGTATTGATTATACACAAATTATAACCGTTATGGATACTACTCCTCCAACAGGAATAGCTCCTGCTGATATTACCGACTTAGAGAATATATCAGACATTCCGGCTCCAGATCCGGGTGCAGTAACCGATGTAGCTGATAACTGTAGCGAATTTGTTGATATAACAATAGATGACACCGATAATGGAGATACCGGTTGTGTAGGCGCTCCATATATAGTAACCAGAACATACACATTGTCTGACTGTGCAGGTAATACAACCACACTGGTACAAACAATAACTGTTCTTCAAGATGATTCAAGCATAAGAAGAGCTACAGGTACTGCATGTAATGAAGAGACAGCTCTTGTTAATTTATTTGATTTCACCCCTCAGGATATTCCACAGGATGGTACGTGGATATGTACAAACAGTGATATTGTAATTGACCGCGGTAGTTTTATTAATGTGTACGGACTTGCGATTGGTGACTATAATTTTGATTATATGTACAAGGATGAAACCTGCCCTAGTCTTAAATTGAATCTTACAGTAGAAGATAATTGTAAAATAATTGAATGCGAGCCAATACTGGTACACAATGCCTTCTCTCCTAACGGAGATAATATAAATGAAACCTTTGTTATAGATAATATTGATAATACAGAATGTTATCCTGACAATAGTGTTGAAATATATAACCGATGGGGAATACTGGTATTTGAAACCAGAAACTACAACAATACTTCAAATGCTTTTGATGGCATTTCAAGAGGAAGAACAACAGTAAACAAATCAGTAGGTCTTCCAACAGGAACTTACTTTTATATCCTTAACTACACCTCCTTTGACGGAAAAGGCGTAATGCAGACAAATAGTAAAAGTGGATACTTATTCCTTTCAAGGTAATAAGTATTCACCCCCTAACGGGGCTATACATCTGCTTCTGTTAAAGGTTAACTTTTTAAAGATGAAAGTAATGTGAAACAAAAAATTATAGGAATTATGAAAACAAAAATATTTTTTTTCGTATTGATACTTACAGCTCTGGTAAGCTACGGCCAGCAAAATGCTCAGTTTACACAATACATGTATAATACCATTAACGTAAACCCGGCCTATGCCGGATCGCGAGGAGCTTTAAGTATGTTTGGTTTATACCGTGCCCAATGGGTTGGGCTGGACGGTGCCCCCGAAACTAGCTGTTTCTCTATGCATACACCATTTAGTAACAGTAATGTAGGTTTAGGTATTTCATTGATAAATGATAAAATTGGACCTACTAATCAAAATGATCTTTCAATTGATTTCTCTTATACCATACGTACTTCCGAAACTTACAAACTGTCTTTTGGGCTAAAAGCTACGGGTTACCTTTTTAACCTGGATATTAACAAGTTAAACCCAGTAGATCAAGGCGACCCACAGTTTCAAAACTTTAATAACGTATTTAAACCAAATATAGGTGCAGGTGTTTATTTTCGTTCAGATCGTATGTATGTAGGTTTATCAGTTCCCAGCTTTATTCAGGGCAATGCATATAATGACAATGATGTTGCTATTTACAAAACTAAAATCAATTATTACCTGATAGGAGGATATGTGTTTGATTTGGGTCCTGATGTAAAATTTAAGCCAAGTACACTTATTAAAATGGTTGAAGGTTCACCTTTACAGGTAGACCTATCAGGCAACTTTATGTTCCTTGAGAAATTTACGGTTGGTGCAGCTTACAGATGGGATGCTTCATTTAGCCTTATGGCTGCCTTTCAGCTTAGCGAAAGCTTAAACATAGGCTATGGTTATGATCTTGAAACAACTAATCTGGAGAACTACAATTCTGGTTCGCATGAAATATTCCTGCGCTATGAAATATTTAAAAATAATGGAAAAATGACAACTCCTCGTTTCTTTTAAAACATCTATATCATGAAAAATTATATTTTCTTATACATAGCAATAATAGGGTTACTGTCATTTAACGGTTATTCACAGGAAAAAAGAGTAGCTTCTGCCGATAAAAAATACGACAGCTATGCCTATGTAAATGCTATTAAAACGTATGAACGGGTTGCTAATAAAGGATATAAATCTGAAGAGATTTTTAAAAACCTGGGTAATGCCTTTTATTTCAACTCTAAATTTGATAAAGCTGCAAAATGGTATGGCGAACTGTTTGCCATGAATACTGAACTGGAACCCGAATATTACTACAGGTATGCACAGTCTCTTAAATCGATTGGAGAGATTGAAAAATCTAAAGAGATGCTCGACCTGTTTGATGAGAAATCAGAAAACGATATAAGGGCTCAACTGTATAAAAAGGATCGTAACTATATGGAAGATATTCAGGCTAATTCAGGACGCTATGAAATTGATGATGCCGGTATAAACAGCAAATACTCTGATTACGGAACCGCGTTTTATCAGGATAAAATCATCTTTACATCTGCAAGGGACACCGGTAGCCTGGGGCACCGCAGGCATAAATGGACAGGAGAATCGTTTACCAACCTGTATCAGTCCAGTGTTGATGAAGACCTGAATCCAAAACGTGCCAAAAAATTCAGATGCAAATTAAAAACGAAGTTCCATGAGTCAACTCCTATTTTCACTAAAGACGGTAATACCGTTTACTTTACCCGAAACAATTATGTTAACGGAAAAAAAGGAAAAGATGAAAATAAAATTACTTTAGTAAAAATATACAAAGCCACATTTGAAAATAATAAATGGGGTAATATAACAGAGCTCCCTTTTAATAATGATTCCTACAGTGTGGCACACCCGGCACTGAGTCCGGATGAGAAAACACTCTACTTTGCGTCAGACATGCCCGGTACAATAGGTCAGTCAGACATATTCAGGGTAAGTATAGACAGTTTAGGCAATTTTGGCAAGCCTGAAAATTTAGGTCCGGGAATTAATACCGAAGGAAAAGAAACATTCCCTTTTGTAAGCAATGAAAATGAGATTTATTTTGCTTCAGACGGGCATCCCGGCCTGGGAGGGCTGGATGTATTTGTAGGTAAATTAGACGAGAAAGGCGTTCATAATATTCAAAACGTTGGCGCCGATATCAATTCTCCTATGGACGACTTTGCCTATATAATAGATACAAAATCCCGAAGAGGCTTTTTTTCATCAAATAAAGGAGATTCGAAAAACGATAATATCTATAAATTTCTTGAAACCCGAAAACTGGAATGTATACAAGAATTATATGGTGTGGTGACCGACCTAAACACAGGTGAGATACTACCATACACTAAGCTTACCCTGTATGACCGTAAATTTAACCTTGTAGGCACAACAAACTCTGATGAAAAAGGGAACTATATATTTGCTGTAGAGTGTGGTACTACTTATAATATAAGAGCCGAAAAAGAAGAATACACCACAAAAGAACAACTGGTAAATATTCCGTATGAAAATGGTAAAACCAATTTACCAATTCAGCTAGAAAAAACCGAATGTGTAGTAACTATTGGTGATGACCTGGGTAAATGCTTTGGTATAAAAATGATTTATTTTGACTTAGATAAATCAAACATTCGACCGGAAGCCGCCTTAGATCTCGAAAAAATACTTGACGTGTTAAACGAATATCCAAATATGAAGCTGGATATACGCTCGCATACCGATAGTCGTCAAACTCATAAATATAACGAAGCGCTTTCTGACAGGAGAGCCAAGTCAACAATAAAATGGTTAGTTGATAATGGTGTTGATGCAAGCAGATTAACCGGTAAAGGGTATGGGGAAACCCAACTGGTTAATGAGTGTTCCGATGGTGTAGATTGTACCGAAGAGCAACACCAGATGAACAGGCGTAGTGAGTTTATCATTTCAGACCTATAACTGGAGTGATAGGCTATTCATAATTCCCTTAATTACGCGAAAAGCCGGTTAACAAGTTGTTAGCCGGCTTTTTAATTAAACAATTATTACAACATTACCAATTTTATTCAATAGTATACGAGCGATAGTTTGCCTCACATAGCCTAAAATAGCCTAAAGCATGACTCCCCGCAGTAGTTTGATTAACCATGTTCCCCCTAATATTTGCAGGCGGAGTAGCAAAAGGATTTGATGAGTTAGATTCCAAAATCAGGTTCATATAGTTATAAAACTGTTCTGAAATCCCTCTAACCGTAATCTCTACCACGGTACCCTGTTCCAGTTTTTCGTCAGAGAAATCGTTTTTAATTTCCTGTCCCTCCTTATACTCATCGTCAGAAAGTTCAAAGTCAGGGTAAATTAAAACATCGGTCACAAAATCAGTAAGGTAAAAGTTAAGTTCCTCCAAAGGGTCATCAAAAAATACTGAAATTTCATATTCATCCTCAAAAAAATTATTAACTAACCTTTGCTCTATCCTGTTTATTTCCGGTACCGGTATTAGGGCTTCGGTAGCTTTAAAGGTTTCTTCCTCAACTGTTACTGTAAGAGTGTAACTTCCGTTTAGCTGAGGAATAAAGTTATTACACTCATAAGTACCGGGTTCACTTCCTTCGTTAAACATAAACAGGTTACCTTCACTGTCTTCAATATATACCTGAGCGCCGGATACTTTTGGGGGCGTTGGATTATAGTAGTCGGCCATCCGGCTTATTTTTATGGTTTGTTCATTACCTTCAGTTCCTTTTATCCATAATATTTCGGCATCAATTACCAGTTTTGCCTCTCCTGTATTCAAATCAACATTAACTACCTCTTCACAGGCACAAACAGCCAATACTAATAAAAGGCTCAGTAACTTCACTCCCGCTCTCTTATAATTGTTCATTATTATCTTTTTCATAGCTTAAAATTTAAAGTTGTAAGATACACTTGGTATTGCTCCAAAAACCGAAAGACGTCTGGCTTCATTAAGTCCTGAGTCATCATTGGTAGTAAACTGCATGGAAGCAGCATTTTGCCTGTTGTAAAGGTTGTAAATACTAAATACCCAATAGCTTTGCCATCCCTTTTTCTTGTAAGGTTTTGGTGTATAAGTAGCTGCAATATCCAAATGGTGATAGGCAGGTAGCCTGTTTGCGTTTCTTTCAGAATAGTTAGGGATATTAATACCGTTAAACTGGTAGTAACCGTCTGGGTATGTTACAGGCCTGCCCGATTGCAGAGAGAAATTTGCACTGAAAGACCATTTTTGGTTTAACTCATAATTTCCTGTAACATTAAGGTTATGCAGCTTGTCGTAAGGAGATAAATACCAGTCTCCATTTGCAATACCCGGTTCACCCGGAGCCTGCCCTATAGTTTTTTGTTCTGCTCTCGAAATAGTGTAGGCCACCCATCCTGTTAACCTCCCCGTATTTTTTCTTACCAAAACCTCAAGCCCGTATGACCTTGCTTTACCATTAAGTATTTCCTGTTCTAAATTATTATTTCCCAGCAAATCGGCACCATCTACATAATCAATTCGGTTTTTGATTTTCTTATAGAAAGCTTCGGTTTCAAGTGAATAGGTTTTGTTCTTAAAATTCCTGAAGTAGCCTATAGCAAACTGATCCAGTATCTGTGGTTTTATAAAAGGTCCGCTTGGAGTCCATATATTCATAGGCAGTGGCGACTGGCTATTAGTTAGTATATGTAAATACTGTGCCATACGGTTATAACTTGCTTTTACAGAAGCATCGTCATTAAAGGCGAAAGATAGCGCTGCCCTTGGCTCAAAATTATCAAAGCCTGATATTTTTTTTTCTTTGCCATAAAATGTGGTTCCTGCCACTGTACCATGTTCATAGATATCAAAAACAGGATTATATACTACCGGTCGGTCATTTTCATAAATATTTATTTCCTGTGCCCCAAACCTGTAGAACATGCTGTAGCGTAAACCGTAACGAAAATTAATCTTATCAGATATCTTTTGTTCAATATCAAGATATGCAGAAGGTTCAAGAGCGTATTTTTTATCTAGCTGTTGGTAGTTAAAACTTGAGCTTTCGTTATCGGGCGCTAACGTACCGGGATTAAAGTCATAGTAGGTTGTGGCAATTCCGTAATTTAGGGTAAAGGTGTCCGACAGGTAATGCTGCCAGTCGTACTTAAACCCATAACTTTTTATAGAGCTGTCCCAGGTAAAGTTTTCTGAATTTATCGTTAGGTTAAACTTGTAATCACTGTAAAATACCGACAGGTTAGTGGCTAAATCAGGTGAAAAGATATGCTTCCAGTTTAAGTTTCCCATAGTATTACCATAAATACTGGAAAAGCTGTCTCCTATATCAAAAACATCATTACCAAGATATCCTGAAAACTGCAGACTGTTACTCTCGTTTAGATCAAAATTAAGGCGTGTATTAATATCATAAAACATAGCCGAATTTTTGTTGTCTGCCAATTTTAAAAATAAATGTGCATAAGACGACCTGCCGGCAACCATAAACGAACTCTTCCCTTTTTGTATTGGTCCTTTTACCGTTAGTCTGCTGGATATTAACCCTATCCCTCCATTAACACCTAAGCTGTCTAAACCTCCTGTTTGCTGTTTTACATCGAGTACAGATGATACGCGTCCGCCGTATTTTGAAGGTATACCTCCTTTATACAAATCCAGACTGTTTATAGCATCGGCATTAAAAACAGAGAAGAAACCAAACATATGTGAATCGCTATAAATAGGAGCTCCGTCCAAAAGGATAAGATTTTGATCGGCAGCGCCTCCCCTTACATTAAAACCGGAAGAAGCCTCTCCCGCATTTGTAACACCGGGTAGGGTTAGCAATGCCTTTAACGGATCGGGCTCTCCCATAGCTACAGGAATTTGTTTAATCTCCTCTACCGAAAGGCTGTTCATACTCATTTGAGGTTTCTTAATATCTACAGCCTTATTATTCTGGTTAATTACCACTTCATTAAGGGTTTGAGTATCTACCTCCATACTAAAGTTTAGATGTGTGTTTTTTGACAGAGACACCTGTTGTTCCCTTTTTTTAAACCCCAAAAAAGCAATAACTACGGTATAATTACCTGAGGGCAGGTTTAGGGAGAAATTTCCGTTTTCATCGGCTGAGGTATATATACCTAATCCCTTTACCTCAATACTGGCTCCTATTAACGGCTGTTGGTTATCGTCTAGAACAGTTCCCGATAGTGTATGTTCCTGCTTTTTCTTACTGCTTCCCGTTTGCTTTACAGTGATATTATTCCCTATAAGTGAAAAATGAAAAGGCAGTTCGTTATTGAGTTGTTCCAGTAGTTGTTTAACTTCTATAGTATCATACTTCAAGCTTCTTTTAAAATACTTGTTACCGGTATTTATTTTCTCAGTGAAAGCAAATTTATAATCGGTTTGATTTTCAATCTGTTTAAACAGTTCATCGAGAGTCGAATCGGGCGATATACTTATAGAAATGTGTTGTGAGTATAAGTTAAAACTGAGCATTAAAAAGCATGATGCAAGTATATGCTTCATAAAATTTTGTATTTTTGAAATTAGATTAAAATGGATTGTAAGGTCTGTTTTGATACCAGAAAGGATGTTTAGTTTCGCGGCTATGGCATCCTTTTCTATTTTATCTTGATTTAAAGGTCACTTTCTTTATTTCTTCATTTATTTGAGGGGTTAGGTTATACATTTCGGCCAAAATATGTATTACATCGGTTAAATTTTCTTTCTCGTTTAATCGCAAGGTTACCTGCATATTGATATAGCTTTTAGGCATAATCACCTCATAGCCATAAGTATCTCTTATATGTTTTAAAACCGATTTTAATGGTACATTATCAAAATCTTTAAATCGGTTAAAAGCCTCTACAGTTACTTCCTGCTCGTTGTATACAAACTCCTCTCCGGGAGAAAGCAGCCAGTTATGAGAATTGCCTTTTACAGTCATTTGTACACTTCCCTCATATAACTTTACCGATACCGAATCTTCTTCTCCTTCGGCAACAGTAAAACAGGTACCTAAAACTGTTGTGGTAGTCTCGCCACAAAATACCCTGAAAGGATGTTCTTTATCCTTGTGTACCTTAAAGAAAGCTGTTCCGTTAAGGTTTATTTTTCTGTTGTCTGCAAAATCACTGGTATACTCCAGTTTAGCATTTGGCTGCAATTCTACTACAGTACTATCCGGAAGATTAATAAGTTTCACTTTTGTAGTTGGGTTCTCAACTATGGTATAGGCCATATCTCTATTCCCTCCAAAAGAATTATCTGACAATAAAACTCCGCTTAGGGAAAGAAAAACTAATAATATCGCCGCCGCGGCATAGTACCAAGGCTTTATCTTTCTTGGTTTCTTCTCAAATACCTTTGCAGAGAAGTCATTCCATGAGGCCTCTTTCTTCTCATCAGGCTGCTGTGTAGCTTCCTCCTCCCAAACTTTTTTAAGTTCCTTATCAATATTTTTATCTTCCATGGTAGTGTTATAATTTTTGACAGTGAAACCCCTGCTTCACAAACAGCGAGCATACCACATCAGAGATTTCCCTATTGGTATGCACGCGCAATATGCGATTGCTGTCCTGCAAATCAAAGCTTATAGGGCAATCAGAAATACAATGCTGCAACAGCCTTAAAAGGTAATTTGCCTGCTCTTGTGTTTCTACATTAGTTTTAAAAATCTCGAGGTTCATTTGCTTGTCATTTATCCTATAACAAACGGGAAACAAAAAGTTCCTAAGCCTCAGCGATTTTTTTTTGAATAAATTTATTAGCGAGGTAAATATGGTTAGCTATTGTTTTCTCTGAAAGCTTTGTCATCTCTGCTATTTCCTGGTACGAATAGTTATCCAGCTTGTGTAGTGTAAATATTTTTTTTTGCTGTTCCGGTAGCTGCTCTAACAGGTACTGAAGTTGTTTTTTCCTGTCCTCCATCAAAAGCAGGTCGGTATCTTCCCCATCGGCTTCCATTTTTAATTTTACAGGATCCAGTGGTATAACCTTGTTTTCCCTGTTAAGATGATTGAGAATTATATTTTTACAGATAACAAACAACTGCTTATCAAAAAGAACATCTTCCTTCAGCAATTCCCTTTTGGTATAAAGTTGTACAAAAGTTTCCTGCACAAAATCATCGGGGGTTAGAAACTTAAATTCAAACCTCCTTGCCACCTGTATGAGTTTATCATAGTGCTTAAAATAAACTTCTTTAAAGGTTTTTTGATTTCCTTTTTTAAGACTCTTTATGAGTTTACTGTTATCCATAAAATAATATATGCGGAAAGCAATTGCTAAAAATAACTCAATAATAAGAATTATAGTATAAAATGATACAACAAAACTTTTTTTGGCTACAACTACCCTGAATTAGACTACAATAGGCCTAACCTATTCACTGACCTTTGTACTGTAATTAATTTAAAACTAAAAGATTATGACAAATCAAAAGAAAAACAAGATATGGTTTATTACAGGTACATCCAGAGGTTTCGGCCGTGTTTGGACCGAAGCCGCACTACAACGTGGTGATAAAGTAGCAGCAACAGCCCGAAGCTTGGAAAGTATAGCCGACTTTAAAGAAAGGTATGGTGATAATGTACTGACTTTACAGCTTGATGTAACCAAACCCGAACAGGTAAAAACAGCTTTAGAACAAGCCTATAATCATTTTGGAAAACTGGATATTGTGTTCAATAATGCAGGATATTCACTAATAGGAACTATTGAGGAAGCCAACCCCGATGAAATTCGCCTGTTGTATGAAACCAATGTTATAGGCCCCGTTACAGTTATACAGGCTGCCCTGCCGTTATTACGTAAACAGGGTTACGGGCATATACTGGGAACATCAAGTAATTTGGGGCACATAAGCTTCCCGGTTATAGGATATTACTGCTCGTCAAAATGGGCTTTTGAATCGATACATGAAAGCCTTGCTGCCGAAGTTAGTCAGTTTAATATTAAAGTAACCATTATAGAACCGGGTGCCTATGCTACCGAATTCGGCAGTCAGGAATCATTAAAATTCTCTGCCGGTATGGAGGAATATGACGACTTTAAAAACCAGTTTATAGGCGGACTTAGAAACCTTGAAAGAGGCAACCCCGATGCTACTCCAAATGCATTGTTTAAAGTAGTAGACAACGAGAACCCTCCGTTACGCTTTTTCCTTGGTGACCAGGGACTACCATCAGTACGTGAGGCTTATAACAACAGGCTTGCTGAGTGGGAAAAATGGGAAACTGTATCCAACTCGGCACAAGGAAATTAAGAATGCATCCTTAAAGAGGTAAAACCTTGATAATTGATTTTAGATAACCGATATTTGTATAGGTATCGGTTATCTTTTTAACTGATTTTAAAAATGAAAAAAGAAGATATTCCACATATTAAATTCAACTCCATATCTGAAGGGCATAAGTTTTTTGGGCTTCCTGCCCCTGCACACCCATTGATAAGTGTTATTAGCAGTACAAACTCATCTCTTGATTTTAGTAAACCTGCAGCTAACCACATTCTTAACTTTTACAAAATATCCTACCGCCCAAAATTCAGTAACCGCCTAAAATACGGTCAGCACTATTATGACTTTGATCAGGGCGGACTCCTGTTTGCTTCCCCTAACCAAATTATAGGTAAAGAAGACCATGACCCTATGGATGTATCGAGCTGTTCATCGCATGTGTTACTTATCCATCCTGATTTTTTATGGAATTATCCGTTAGCCAAAAAGATAAAGCAATACGGTTTCTTTTCTTATGCTACTAATGAGGCATTACACCTTTCGGAAAGTGAAAGAAACACTATGCTTTCTATATTCAGAATGATTGACGATGAGCTTAACAATCGTATTGATGATTTTAGTCAGGATGTTATCATTTCACAAATAGAGCTGTTACTCAACTATGCCAATCGTTTTTATAAACGTCAGTTTCTTACCCGTAAGGCTGTAAACAGCGACCTGTTACAACAACTGAACGATTTACTGGATAATTATTTTAGTGATGATAATCCCTTAAACGAAGGGTTGCCCAGTGTACAGTACCTTGCAGAGCAGCTTAACCTATCACCAAACTATCTTAGCGATATGTTGCGTTCCCTAATAGGTCAAACGGCTCAGCAGTACATTCACAGTAAACTTATAGACAAGGCTAAGGAAATACTCTCTACAACCAGTCTAACCGTTAGTGAAATTGCCTATACACTGGGGTTTGAACATCCACAATCGTTTAGTAAACTCTTTAAATCAAAAACAAACCAATCCCCTTTGGAGTTTAGGAAGTCGTTTAATTAAATAGCGATACTTTCCAGTTCAGTTCTATAACTATTAAGACTGTTTAAAATTTTGTCCCTTTGCACTTCAAAACAGCTATTATCAATAAATAACTTGCTGTAATAGTCAATTCCGTTTAAAAGGTTATCTTTAAAAGTTACCCATTTTTTCATTTGTTTTTCAGATGTTTCCGTTTCTAATAACAAATGCTCTTTTAGGTAGTTTACATAAAGCTGTAATTCTTTGATGAACATATTAGGTCGGTCTCCATTTTGTAAAACAGATGAATACCCATAAATATGCCTTACCATATCAAATAATGAAACCTCCCTGTTAAAGTAAGCCATATTAGGCCCGGGACAAATTACTACACCCTGCTCCTCTCCTTTCACATGGATATTATTCTCCATATAAGCCGGATTAGCAAGCCCTACACAAAGGCACGACTTTACAACTATAGTATCCTGCTTTTGCCTGTATTCAGCCTCAGTAATGGTATCCCTGTACTGTTCCAGTTCAAAAAGCTTACGTTTTTGGTATTTTCTGGATGCGGTGCAAATACCTTTCTCATCATACTCGTTATGTAGTGCCAGTAGTTTTTTAGGACAAGAACTGCCCGCTTTGTTTTGCAATACACGATTGTTTTTAATACACTCGTTAGTCGTTCCCTTAACCGTATTGAAAGGTACTCCCAACGGAGATATTTCACTTTTATAAAAATCGTTCTCGCCAGCTTCCATTAAAAGTTTTCGGGTAGCAGCATCGGTAGTGGTTGCCTCAGGTACTAAAAGGAACGGCGATCCCCAACCTACCGAATCGGTTTTGTAATAATCGAGTAAAAACTGATGTTCTTCGGCAGTACCAACGCCTCCCTGTACAGTTATTTTTACTTCAAGGGGTTCTTTTGGGATGAAAGCCTGCTTTTGTTCCAGTTCCTTGACCCATAATTCATACACCGGAGATATTAGTTCCTGTTTGCGTTGTTTGAATTCCTCCATAATAGGTCCCAGTAACAATCCGTTTGTGGCAAAGGCATGCCCTCCGCAATTAAGACCTGATTCTATTCTATACTCGCTTACCCATATTCCTTTTTTAGCAAGAAACTTACTTTGTATTAATGCCGACCTGAAATCACTTACCTTAAGTATTACTTTCTTCTTTAATTTCCCTGTTACATCCGGAAAAAAATCAGGAAACTCTGCAAGGTAATTATATAGTGACGGATTCATCCCTGCCGATAGTACTACTGCCGACTCTAACTTACTGTGAGCAAATCCTCTTAAAGCAGCATGGGCATCGTTATAACATGTAGGTAAGGTATCGTTATCACTGTAGTTGGCTTTATCAACCTTAGTCATGATGTTTACATCTATTGCACCCGGCCTGAAATGTTTGTTAAGGAAGCTTCGTATCTCGTTTGTTTGGTCAAACGGACTCGATGCATAGAACTGAAGTCCTTTTTTTAAGTCAGACACAGTAGGCAGCATATCAACAAAACTGCTAAGTGTTTTTTTACTGTTAACCAGTTCTGTACAAAAGGCATCATACTTCTGCTTAACAATTTTATCTACCGTATTCAGGTAGGCTGTAATACGCTCAGCCCTGTAGTCTGATATTTTTTTTGATATTTCCTTGTACGGAAGTTCAAATTTTTCACTGTAAAAGGCATGCATTTTTTCGATTAGTTCATCATCTACAATAGAGATAACCGAATCAATACCAAACTGTGCCACCTTAATAGGACTGTCAATAGTATAGGCAAGCCCCATAACAGGAATATGAAACCTATGCGGTTGTTTTATAGTTGTCATTTTGCAAATAGTTTTATCTGCAAATATTAAATATCGCCGTGAGACAAAAACTGATAATTATCATACACGGCTAAATGTTTATATATAAAACATGATTAACCCCTGTTTTTATTCAGGAAAACTGATATTTTAAAAAGTATTAAACTGTAAAAATTTCAGTTTATAGCCTACATACTGTACTGTATACTTAGCCTTTAGCAAATTATATTCTGCCATAAGTAACTGGTTTTTTGATGAGGTAAATACTATGGCTTCCACCAGCCCGCTACTAAATTTAGATTGTGTTGTAGTAAACGATTTTTCGGCATACTGCTTTGTGTTTTCAAGCTTTTGTACCAGTTGTTTATTTTGCTGTTGTTTAGCTTTTTCCTGCTCTATGGTTTGGTTTAGTTTAATTTTTTCCTGCTCGCTTTCCACCTGTCTTTTCATATACTCAATTTTTGCTAGCTGTACATCCCTACTGGTGCGCAAACCGTTAAATATAGGTACGTTTAACTGCATACCTATATAATGGTTTTTATTGTCGTTAAGCTGTGTCCAGAAAGGGTTTACCTGTTGCCCTCCCGGCTGATTAAGCGGCAGGTAATAAAATGATGAATAACTGTAATAGGCACTTAAAACCGGCAGGTAATTGTTTTTCCTCATAGTAATTTCCTTACGGGCAACCTCCATAGCCAACTCTCTTGACTCTATAGCCGGATAGTTTTTAAGAGCATTTTCAAAGGCATTGGTTTCACTCTCATCAGTAAGCACAACCTCATCGGCTTTAGCCAGTAAAATATCATCAGGATTCGTGTTTTCAACATTCATAAGCTGTAGCAGGGTAAGCTTTTGGTTATACAGCAATTGCTTTGTTTCAAGTATATTATTTTCTTCCTGAGAATAGCTCACCTGCATATCATACAAATCACTGTTTGGCCTGTTGCCAAGCTCTACTTCCTTTTCAACCCTGTTAAGGTTAAACTTTGCATTTTCAAACTGATCCAACTGAATTTTAAGCAACTCCTGAGTATATAGTACATTAAAGTAGTTTTCCAGTATTGACAGCGAATATTCGGCTTGTGTGGCTTCTTTGTCTGCCTTTGCTTTAAGTACTGCTATCTTATTGCGTCTTGCTGTGGTAAACACATTAAAATCAAGCAGGTTCATACTGGCATTGAGCGAAAAATTATCTGACTGTATATTAGAACTTACCCTGTTGTTTGTAGACGGGTCAATAGTAGAACCGATACTGTAGTTATGGCTTGCCGAAAAATCAACCTTTGGTAAATACTCCAGTACAGGGCTACGATGTGTAGTTTCGGCACTTAATACCTCTAACTGACTTAACTGAAAATCAAGACTGTTTTCTTTACCCGTTTCCAGGCATTGCTGCAAGGTCCATACCTGCTGTTGGGCAAACAAAGGCATTGCTGTAACTATAACTAATATATATAAAAAGGATTTACCTTTCATAGCATGATTCTTTTAACAGCCAGTAGGGATTGCGCTCCCTACAGGCTGTTTATTATTAACTAACTTTAAAGATATTATTCGTACTTCAGGTATTTAAGTATCTCTACCCTTGTAGCGGCATAGGCTCTTATCAATACAACTGTAAGTGTTAAGCCCATAAGTGAAAGGAAGCCTACTACAAACGGTTGCCAGGAAACTTCTATCCTGTAAACAAAATTTTCAAGCCATTTGTTAAGGAGCATCCATACAGGAATTGTCGCTATAACAAATCCTATAACACAAAATAGTACATATTGTCTGGACAAATCTTTAAGTAATGTACCCGTTTCTGCACCCAGTGTTTTACGTATGGCTATTTCCTTCATTCTTCGTTGAATACTATAGGATGATAAGGCAAACAAACCAAATAAAGCTATAAGTATAACCACTACATTAAGCAGGGAAAACACATTGCGTTGCCTTACATAATCTTCATACGTACGGGCAAAGTTTTTATCTACAAAATCATAACTAAAAGGAAAATCAGGATCAACCTTTTCTTTCCATAGTTTCTCAATACCTGCAATAACCGACTCCATTTGTTCGGGATTTGCTTTTATGTAAATCTCATGGCAGTTTTGCAGTTCCCAGGTTTTCACGTTATAGTGAAACAGCATCATAGGTAATATTTTCTCAGCAGGACCAAACATGTGGAAATCCTGTACCACTCCCACAACTTTAAGTTTACTGTCATTATAATTGATAACCTTATTAACCGGGTCGGTTATTTTTAGCATCTTAACTGCTGTTTCATTCAGTATAACCGAATTAATAGTGTCTGAAGATATACGCGGAGATAAATCCCTCCCCTCAAGAAACTTAAAACGGAGTATTTCGGGCAGGCCAAAGTCCATAGCCATAAGCTGCATAGAAACCGTTGTACCCTGATAAGAAACCGAAGACTGCAATACACTCCCGCCCCCTATTTTTACCGTGCTAACTGATACCTGCTCAATCCCTTTTATATTTTTAAGCTGCTCTTTTGTACTCTCATAGCGATTTAACAGCATTTCCATATATCCCTTATCGTTAAAATCGTAAGGGTTTCTGTAATACACATCTAAAACCTGTTCTCCTTTAAATCCTAAGTCTTTTGCTGTAAGGTATTTTATTTGCTGATGCACTATATAAGAGCCTATTACAAAAAAGAAAGCCACCGCAAACTGAACTACCAGCATTCCGTTTCGTAACCATATCCCTTTTTTACTTCTGGAAAAATTCCCTTTAAGTACTTTTACAGCCTCAAACTTTGCCACATAAATAGCCGGAAATATTCCTGCCAATACTATTACAACTATAAACAGTAAAGCAAGATCTATGTAAAAATCGCTTTCATTTATAACCAGATTTTTAGCTAAAAAGCTGTTGTAATATGGCAGTGAAACCTCAACAATTACCAAAGCCAGTAATATGGAAAACAGCGTGGTAATAACCGTTTCAAAAATAAACTGCTTAACAATATTCTTTTTTGAAGCTCCCAGTATTTTTCTCACCCCTACTTCCTTAGCCCTTTTAATAGCATTTGCCGTAGCAAGGTTTATATAGTTTACTATTGATATTACCAATATAAGTATGGAAAGCCCCATCATGATCAGCAATAACTGATAGTTTCCCCTGCCTTCGGGCACATCTGAAACTCTAGACTTTAACCTTAAATCTCTTAAAGGCTCCAGGTATACTTTTGTACTTCCGTAGCGTTCTAAATACTCTTCTTTACTAATACCCGATTCGGCTATGGATTTCTTTACCGTATTGTTGTAGTAAAGCGTATCTATTTGTTGTGAAACATAAGCAGCATCCTCAGGATTTTTAAGCTTTAAAAGTAAATTGTAACCGAAAAAACCCCATCGGTCCTGATTCTTATCAAGCTCTTTATCTATCAGGTTTATCACCGCCTCGGGCTCGTAAGACGATTTTCCGTCTATCCTGTAAACACCTTTTATGGTAAATACTTTATCCATATAAGTTACCTGTTTATTGATAGGATCCTGACTACCAAAAATTCTTTTAGCAGTAGGTTCAGAGATAGCCATACTGGTTGGGCTTAAAGCCGTTTCGGCACTACCTTTAATAAAGGTAAAAGGTAAGAAACTGAAAAAGTTTCTTTGTGCATCGGTAATCTTATCAAGCATTGTTTTTTTACCCTCATAAATTACCACATTAGTGTTATACCATCCTTCAACATAACAGTGTTCTTCCACCTGTGGTACAGATGCCCCTAAAGCCCTGCCAAGCGGCACCGAACTTGAACCCCACAGCATATCTTCCCCCACATCAGACACCGTATAAAATACAACATCCTTGTTAGGGTTCCATGCATTATAGCTATACTCATCGTTACTGTACAGTAATGCAAAAACAAGTCCGGCGATACCCAGGCTAAGCCCCAGTATATTAAGTGCTGTAAAAAGCTTGTTTTGCCTAATGTTATACAGGTATATTTTTAACCAGTTTTTCAGCATAACTATTCGTATTTAAGGTATTTAAGAATATTAACCCTCGTAGCAGCATACGCTCTGGATAGTACTACAACAAGCGTAAGTATCATCAACACAATAAAGCCTATAATAAAAGGTACAAACGAAATATCTATCCTGTAAGCAAAATTTTCAAGCCATTTATTAAGTAATATCCATGCCGGCACAGTTGCCAGAATAAAACCCGCTACACAAAACAGTATATACTGTTTAGAAAGTTCTTTAAGCAGTACTTTAGTTTCTGCTCCAAGAGTTTTACGTATGGCAATGTCTTTCATTTTACGCTGTATGCTATAAGAAGCCAGTGCAAACAACCCAAATAGCGCTATAAGTATAACCACACCGTTTAAAAGAGAAAACAGATTTTTTTGATTTACATATTGCTGATAGCTTCTCTGGTATTTTTTGTTTACAAACTCATAACCAAACGGATACTCTGTATCTACTTTGGAAGTCCAGAACTTCTCAATTTCTTCTAAAGCTCCTCCCATTTCATCTGCCGATATCTTTACATAGACCTTATCCATATTATAAGTAAGCCAGTCAATTGTTTTAAAATGAAAGAATGACATAGGTGGTATTTCGTTTTGCGGACCGTTTAAATGAAAATCCTTTACAACACCTACAACACGAAGTTGCTCTCCATTCCAGTCAATAGTCTTACCAACAGGATCTTTTTCCCTCATCAGTTTCATGGCTGTTTCATTTATCATCATTCCGTTTATGGTATCTGATGAAAACTTATCTGAAAGAGCCCTTCCCTTAACCATTTTAATTTCCAGCATATCAAGGAAACCGAAGTCGGCTGCCATGTTTTTTGCCTGTATATAACTCTCATTGTAAGTAAAGCCCGATGATGAACCTGCCCCTCCTCCTAAAGAAAATGCTGCTGCCGCTACGGCTTGTACCCCTTTAATTTTACTTAGTTCCTGCTTAACAACAGTGTAGTTATTAAACATTATGGCTGGGTCATCATTGTAAGGTCTTCTATAGTAAATTTCTATAACCTGGTCTCCTTTAAGTCCCAAATCTTTATTACTCATATAATCTACCTGCTCATGAACTATATAGGAACCTATTATAAAAAAGGCTGCTATGGCAAACTGTAGTACAAGCATACCGTTACGTAACCATACTCCGTTTTTACTTCTACCAAAGTTACCTCTAAGTACTTTTAAGGTATTAAAGTTGGAAACATATACTGCCGGCAACATACCTGCCATAAAAACTACTACAAAAAATATTACTATAAGCTGAAAGTAGAACTGACTACTACTAATAACGAGTGTTTTATTAAGGAAATCATTATAATAAGGCAGTGACAGCTCTACAATTACAAGAGCCAGTACAATTGCCATTATAGTAACCAGTACTGTTTCAAAAATAAACTGCTTAACTATGTTTTTCTTTGTGGCGCCAAGTATTTTACGTACTCCTACCTCCTTAGCTCTTTTAATGGCATTTGCAGTAGCAAGGTTTACGTAATTTACTATTGAAAGTATTAATATTAGTACAGAAAGTCCAAGCATTATAAGCATAAACTGATAGTTACCCTGCCCTTCGGGTGTATCTTCCTCTACAGTTGAATGCAGGCGGTTGTTAGCCAGTGACGTTAATCTTATTTTTACAGTACCGTTTGTTTTAATATACTCTTCAACCGAAAGCCCTTCTTCTTTAGCATAGGGCTTTGTTCTATATTCGAAATAAATGTTCTCAACTGCTTCCCTGGCCTTATCAGCATCTTCAGGTGATTTGGTTTTTAGCATCAGCCCGAAGTTAAAATTACCCCATCCGTCCTCATTACCTTTAAGCCTTGTTCCTTCTATTAAATTAGTAACCGCATCAGGCTCAAAAGATGATTTTCCGGGTATTTTATAAACCCCTCTTACAACCAGCTTCCTACCTGAATATCTAATTTCCTTACCTATAGGATCTTCACTCCCAAAAAGAGACTGAGCCGTTTTCTCTTCCAGCACAATACTGTTTATATCGGGAAATGCATTATTGATATCTCCTTTCACAAATTCAAACGGACAGAAGTTAAAGAAGTTCTTTTGGGTATCCAGTATGTTTATTTGTTGCTTTTTCTCTCCATAATATACCAACTCGTAATAATACCAGTTATTGAAGTAACAAAACTCCTCTATTGCCGGTTCCTCTTTCATGTACTTTGCCAGCGGGTATACACTGTAGGGCCAAACTATATCGTTACCCAAATCGGTAGCAACGGTAAACACAGTATCTTTTTCCGGATTCCACTGGTTATAACTATGCTCTTCATTCCAGTACAATATGGCAAATATAAGTGCGGCTATACCAATGCTTAACCCCAGTGTGTTAAGGGCTGTGAAGAACTTGTTCTTCTTTGCATTGTATAAAAATATTTTTAGCCAGTTTTTTAACATGGTGATTGGTTTTTATTGATTTTGACTGATGATTGACTCCTGTGTTATTATTAGTTTGATATGAGAACATCAACATTCCTGTTATTCAGTTTCTCCTTAAGTATCATACCGTCTTTCATGTAAATGGTTTTTTGGGAAAATGAAGCATCATATTCAGAGTGGGTAACCATAAGTATTGTTGCTCCGTTAGCATGTAAATCGGTTAACAGTTCCATAACCTCATTACCGTTTTTACTATCCAGGTTACCCGTAGGCTCATCGGCAAGGATTATTTTAGGATTGTTTACCAGCGCCCTTGCTACGGCTGCTCTTTGCTGCTGCCCGCCCGATAACTGTTGCGGGTAATGTTTTAGCCTGTGTGAAATACCCAAACGCTCAGCAATTTCTTCTACTCTTTTCTTTCTTTCACCCGACGGAACATTGTTGTAAATAAGTGGTAGTTCTATATTATCGTAAACCGAAAGCTCATCTATCAAATTGAAATTTTGGAATACAAAGCCTATGTTTTCCTTTCTTACTTTAGCCTTTTCGCTTTCGCTAAGTCCGTTTATCTCCCTGTCCAGCAGTTTGTAACTTCCGCCCGATGCGCTGTCCAGTAGCCCCACTATATTAAGCAGTGTTGATTTACCACAACCCGATGCTCCCATAATGGTTACAAACTCGCCTTTTTTAACTTCGATAGATATATCATTTAATGCTTTTGTTTCAACTTCTTCTGTCCTGAATACTTTTGAAAGGTTTTCTATTTTGATCATAATTGTATTTTTTGTTGGTTATTTATTTTTGCTAAAACTGTCTTGTGCATATTGCACCCATTCAGATTGCGGTATTTCACTATCAAGATAATAATCGGGTAAAATACCTTTACCATCTATTGCCATATCTGGTATTCTATAACTTTTTGACAGGCAGTATCCCAGCTTTAAGTCGCCCGAGGGAGAGATGGCATAATACATATTCGAGATATCCAGCACACCTGCTGTAGTTGTACCAAACAGTTTAGTTTTACTACTTTGTTTTGCAGCCAGTAAAAACTGTTCACTTGTACTGCCATTACCTTTATTTATTAATATACCTACATTTTTAGGGTAACTGTATACTGTATTAAGTTCCTGTATATAAACCTTTTTATCTCCAAGATTTACAAATTTGCCCAGATTATCATTAAGTATTTTTAAAGATTTTTGTACTTCTTTTTTATCTTTTTTTGTTATATCAGGATCATCTAAATAGCTCTCCATGCGTTTGTTATTAAGTGTTGTGGAAAGCAACTCCATACCAACAATCCGAATTGGATTAGTATATAAATATGGTATTATTTCACTGTAACTCCCGTCAGATCCTCCTCCGTTATTTCGTATATCTATTATCAGGTTTGGGGTCGATATAATTTTATCATGATTAGCTGCTATTACACTGTCAATCTCCCTTTTATAACCATTTGAAAATGAAGGTATGCGTAACACTAGGGTAGAATCAGAATACTGTTGCATTAAAGGTCTGTTTGCCTTAATAAGCTCCAGGTAACTTTTTATTTGTTTAGTATCTTCAAGTTTCGGATTTACCCTATAAAGAAAAATATTATCAATTTGTAATGTATTTTCACCTATCTGTATGATGTTATTAAGCTTATATTCTGAATAATCCCTTAAATAATAAGTACATCCATAGCTGTTAGGTTCGGTAACATTAAGCTTAAACTTAACCTCATATTTTTGCCACGAAGTATTACCTCCGTCAAGTATAAAACCGGTATATCCAGATTTTGTTTTTATAACACCTATTGTGTAAGGATCTGTTTTCCATATTCCCTCCAGTGATTCATGCTTTCCTTTAGAGAGATACTTATTAAACTCTTCTTCACTAATAGGATACTTTTCCCAGTTCTCGGTATTGATTATAGCTTTTTCCGTTACTTCATTGCTGTCTTGAATTATATTTATATAAAAGTGACCTTTCCTGAAAAAAGTCAGCCAATCATAAATAACGTCGGCACATTTATCCAGGTCTGTAATTTCTTTTACTTTACTTTCGTAAAAATCATTATGCTTTTTATAAGCTGCTTCTCCTTTAATGCTCAATGCATAATTAAATCCTGCATCATTTTCTTCAAAAGTCTTTTTGACCCATTTAAAATTCTCTTCACAATTACAGTGCTGTGAAAAAGCATTTAAGTATGAAATAATTACTAGTAAAAAGCTAAACAAAATTTGTTTCATAAGTTGGTTGGTTGATTTTATTTTGATGATGACTGAACTCCCGTTTCTGTATTTATAATTTTATTCCAAATTTAAAATTTCCACATCAGTATAATCAATATACCCCGATGTTATTACCCTGTCTCCTTCCTTTAGGCCTCCCAGTACTTCGTGATAAACCGGATTTTCCCTTCCCAGTTTTATTTCACGCCTTTCGGCCTTATTGCCATTTACCACAAATATCCATTTACCCGATGTTTCCTCTGTAAATCTGCCTTTAGGCATTACCAGTGTTTTTTCCTTTTCAGAAAGCATAAGTCTAACCCCAAAGCTTAATCCCTGTTGTAATTTCAGTTCCTTATCGGCAGCAAAATTGAGTTCTACAATAAAACGACCGTTAATAATCTCGGGGATTACCTTAGTTACTACCACATCTATCATTTCGCCCTTATGATCTATTTTTCCTTTTTGGTTTACAGTTACCCTTTGCAGATAAAATTCATCTACCTCGGCTACCAGTTTATACCCGTTCATTACATCTATCTTACCTATGTTATCGCCACTCTGGTAGTTTTTACCCAGTACAGGCTCAAAAGAGGTAAGCCTACCGGCAAGCGGTGCTGTTACCAAAAAATGTTTTTTGTTTTCCCTTAATATCTCAAGGCTTTTGTACATAATAGCCTGCGATTGGGAAATTTGTGCTATTTGTATCTGGTTGGCCTGTTTTTCCTTTTGTATACTTTGCTGTATTATGTTTTTACGTTCTTTTTGAAACCTGAAATTTTCCTGTGTTTTTTCCCATTCGTTTTTAGAAAGTATCTCTTCTCCATACAGCTTTTCGTGCAGGTCGTACTGGTTTTTAGCATCCTGAAAGTCGTGATCTATCGCTATTAGATCTTTTGCCATGCTCAGTTCCTGATTGCGCAGGTCAAGCTTTGCTTTACTAAGGTTGTTTATCTGCTCTATTATAGAAGTCTCCTGTGTTACATAGTTCAGTTCGGTATTAGGATTGTAAAGCCTTGCCAGTGGCTGTCCTTTTTCTACCATATCACCATTCTCAACAAATATTTCCTGTACAGCACCGCCTTCAATCACATTAAGCAGCATGGAGTTTAGCGGTTCTACCTTTGCCTGAAAAACAATAAAGTCTTCAAAATAGTCTTTCTCTACCGTTTTAATGGTTATTTCACTTTTGGTTACGGTAAGGCTTCTTTTCTTTGTTACGGCAGCATACACAAAGTATCCCAACAGTAAAAAAGCAGGAACTGCTAATAGCAGATATTTATTTTTTTTATTTTTACGGTTAATGATGGTGTCCATGTTTAAGTTCGTTTGGCATATATAAATACAATTTCGTGCCACGCATTTAAAACTCACAACCAACTATAAACCAGCTAAATAAAAAAACCTCAATAAACAATACTGTCCGTTATCGAACAGTATTTGTCCGAAACCGTACAATCAATGAAAAAAACCCATGCCAACATCTTAGTTATTGATGATAAGGAAGACATACTTTTTGCCGCTAAAATGGTTTTAAAAAAACATTTTGAACAAATTTTTACGCTAAACGACCCTAAAAAGGCTGTTGAGGTATTGGCAGAAAATCAAATTGATGTGGTGCTTTTGGACATGAATTACCGTATAGGTTTTGAAGACGGACGCGAAGGCATATACCTTCTTAAAGAAATAAAAACCTTCTCCCCTAAAACAGTTATGATACTCATGACAGCCTTTGGAAAAGTAGAAACCGCTGTTGAAGGACTAAAACTGGGAGCTTTTGATTATTTATTAAAGCCGTGGGATAACAACAAACTTGTTGAGGTAGTGAAAGCTGCCGTAACCGAAAGCCGTAAAGAAAGAAAACAGGAAGCTGTCAAACCGGATAAAGACAACTATTTTGTAGGTGAGTCGGTTGCTATAAAAAGAGCGTATTCACTCGCCGATAAAGTTGCCAAAACCGATGCAAATGTATTAATACTTGGAGAAAACGGTACCGGTAAATATGTTATGGCAAACCATATTCACCAAAAATCGCAAAGGGCTGCAAAACCATTTATACATGTGGATTTAGGTGCGCTTAACGAAAATATATTTGAAAGTGAATTATTTGGTTACGCCAAAGGTGCCTTTACCGATGCTAAAACCGATACTGCGGGTAGGTTTGAAATGGCACACAATGGCACTATATTTCTCGATGAAATTGGTAACATTCCACTACACCTGCAATCAAAATTATTACAGGTTATACAAAACAAACAAGTTACAAGGCTTGGTGAAGCCAAACCCCGTGCTGTAGATGTTAGGATTATTACCGCTACTAATGCCGATCTAAAAGAGGAAGTGGCCTCAAAACAGTTTAGGGAAGATTTGTACTATCGTATCAATACTATGGAAATAGTATTACCTCCGCTAAGAGAGCGTACTGAAGACCTGATTGATCTGGCTTCGTTCCTGTTAAATAAAATGGAAACCAAATATGACAGATCGAACCTTAGCTTCTCCAAAACAGCTTTAGAACAAATTGAAAAACATGCCTGGAATGGTAACATTAGGGAAATGGAAAACCGTATAGAGCGTGCTGTTATATTATGTGAGGAAAATGAAATTACGGCTACCGATCTTGATTTAGAGGAAGTGACAGAGGTTGATAGTGTACAGGACACACAACTGTCTGACATGGAAAAAACAGCTATAGAGCGTGCCCTGCAAAAACACAATAACAACATTAGTAAAACTGCCGAGGAACTGGGACTCTCAAGAGCTGCTCTCTACCGCAGGATGGATAAGTATGAATTAGGTAAAAAATAAGCTATGAAATCACTAAAACTTTATCAGCTCTTTTTTCTTCGCCTAATCTTTATCATGATTTCCGGCGGACTGGGAGTTTATGCTCTTGCTAAAGGGCTTCCCTATTCGGCTATATTCTGTATAATAGTTTGTGTACTGCTAATGGCAGAACTGTTTTATTTTATTAGAAACACCTACCTGTTTTACGATAAAACCATCACAGCTATACTTAGTGACGACTTCTCTGCCGATTTTTCAAGGCACAGCGATTTTGAAAATTATAAAAATCTGTTTAAGCTTTATGATACCCTTAAAGCACGACAGCATGAACAGCTTACAAAAGATTTAGTATACCGCTCTATTTTAAACAATATTGAGACGGGAGTAATTATACTTAACAAAACCAATGAGGAATGGAATGTATTCCTAATGAATGATTATTTCTCACAACATTTCCAAACACCACGGGTATCCCACTGGAAGTATCTAAAAAAACAACTTCCTGCATTATGCTCAATAATTGAAGAAAGAAAGTTTGAAGATTTTAGGGTATCGGCACAAATACGGATAGACGATGAGGAAAGCCAAACCTATATGCTGCAAACCTCCGGGTCGGTTACCTTTGGGCAGGAGTATTATATCATTCTTTTAGACTCCATTCAAAAGGTAGTCGCTAAAAAGGAAAAAGATGCCTGGATTAACCTGATGAAAGTTATTTCACACGAGCTAATGAACTCCATTACGCCTATACGTTCGCTAACCCAAAACCTTAACGAACTGGCACAACAGGAAACGCTTTCTGAAGAAGACATGAATGATATAAGGGAGAGTGTAAATACCATGATACACCGCAGCGACCACCTGCAAAACTTTATAGAGAGCTACAGGAAACTGGCTATGCTGCCTTCTCCTAACAAAGAAAGAACCGAACTTACAAAGCTTGTAAACAATACCCTTTTGGTAATGACACCCTTACTCAAAAAAGCAGGTATTACCATTAATAATGAGATTACCGAAACCTATTGGTTAATGGTCGATGCCAACCAAATGGAACAGGTATTTATTAATTTGCTTACTAATAGCATGTATGCGCTGGAAGACAGGGAAAATAAAATAATAACCCTTACTGCTGAGGTAAGACAGGAACGTACTTTTATCACCATATCTGATACCGGTCTGGGTGTGGACAAGGAAATTGAAGACAAGATATTTCTTCCCTTTTTTACCACCCGTAAAGACGGTGCCGGTATAGGGCTAACACTATCAAAAAACATTGTAGATGCCCACGGAGGTTATTTAAATTACAAGAGTAGTAACGAAGGAAGTTCCTTCACTATTTGCCTCATATAATACAACTCTACACATGCAAAAACATTTAAAACAAATAATAGTGTGTATTGCTTTTACCGTGTTGTTATTTACAGGATGTAAAAAAGGTAATAATGATACTGATAAACCTTTGCGTTACATTGCCGAAAACGGTAAACTAAAAGGTATTTTAGACCTTAATATTGTGGGTACAGAATTTTATGGAAGATATGAAATTATTAATGGTGTAAACGGTTCGGACATTGGGCAGGTTAGAGGAAAAATTAAAGGTGATACCCTTATTGGAAATTATTATTATAAGCCCTGGGCAGGAACAAATAAAAAAAGGGTTCCCATTGCTCTTTTAAAAAAGGATGGCTATTTACTGGAAGGCAAAGGCGTTGTGGTAGAATTTGTCAATATTCCGCATTTTAGCCCTGATATACCCTTAGACTTCAGCAACCCCAGATTTGTATTTATGCCTGTAACAGATACAATATCGCATTAAAAAACAAACCCGGTTATGAATAATCATAAACCGGGTTTGTTATATAGAATTTAGAATATAACATATTGGTAATTCTTTATAATTCATTTAAAATAAGCATCTGTAACTTTTGTTACTGCACATCCTGATAACAGGTTATATTTTTACAGTACAATAACAAAAACAACAATCATGAAAATCGAACAAATTTATACAGGATGCTTAGCTCAGGGAGCTTATTATATTGAAAGTAATGGGGAAGCTGCTATTATTGACCCCCTACGTGAGGTACAACCTTATATCGCTAAAGCCGATAAGGATAATGCAACAATCAAATATGTATTAGAAACCCATTTCCATGCTGATTTTGTTAGTGGTCATTTGGATCTAGCCAAAAAAAGCGGAGCAACTATTGTGTTTGGTCCAACTGCCAAACCTGCTTTTAATGCCCATGTTGCAGAAGACGGAGAAATACTTAACCTTGGTAACATAACCATACAGGTAATACATACACCGGGACATACTATGGAAAGTACGTGCTACCTGCTTAAAGATGAAAACGGAAAAGATGTTGCCCTATTTACTGGTGACACACTATTTATTGGTGATGTAGGTCGCCCTGACCTTGCACAGAAAGTGATTGCCGATTTGACTCAGGATAAGCTTGCTTCTCATTTGTACGATTCATTACATAATAAAATACTTCCGCTAGCCGATGATATTATTGTTTATCCGGCGCATGGTGCAGGTTCGGCTTGTGGTAAGAATATGAGTAAGGAAACAACCGATACTCTTGGAAACCAAAAAAGTACTAACTATGCCCTGCAACCTATGAACAGGGAAGACTTTATTGAAAAGGTACTTGACGGACTTATGCCACCTCCCGCATATTTCCCTGAAAATGTTTTGATGAATATTAAAGGTTACGAAAGTATTGATAATGTACTAAGTAAAGGATTACAGGCACTGTCACCCGCTGCTTTTGAAGCGGCAGCCAATGAAACCGGAGCCATTATACTAGACACAAGGGAGCCTCAGGTTTTTGCTAAAAGCTTTATCCCAAATAGCATTAATATTGGTATTGACGGTAATTTTGCTCCTTGGGTAGGTGCTCTGATACCTGATATTAAACAGCCTTTACTTATCGTTGCCGACAAAGGTCGTGAAGAGGAAGTAGTTACCCGACTTGCCCGCGTGGGTTATGATAGTGCTATTGGTTACCTTGACGGAGGAATAGAAGCATGGAATAATGCCGGACATGAAACAGATAGTATCACATCCATAACTACAGATGAATTTTCTGCCATACTGGAAAAAGACCCTAACATAAACATCCTTGATGTAAGGAAAGCAAGCGAACATTACTCTGAACGTATAATAGATTCAGAAAATATTGCTTTAGATTACATTAATGACCATATTGCCGATGTGAGCAAAGACAAAACCTACTATGTACATTGCGCCGGAGGTTACCGATCCATGATATTTATATCTATACTTAAAGCCAGAGGTTTTGATAATCTTATAGATGTTAAAGGCGGATTTAAAGCCATTAAAGAATCAGGTAAATTCAATATAAGTGATTATGTTTGCCCTACAACAATGCTGTAAACAATAAATGATGGATGCCATTTTTAAGAACTGGACTGTAATACGAATCGTAAAAATGATTATGGGAATATTGGTATTGTATCAATCCATAGTAATGGAATCTGCCATGCTTATAGGGTTGAGTATCTTACTTTGCCTCATTGTCCTGTTGAATGCAGAATGCGCTTCGGGTTCATGCTCTACCCATTATAGCAGCAGTAAAAGAAGGAACAGTAAACGATAAATTTCTTTTCATACATTAGCTTACATAGTAAAGCCCTGTGACAGTATCACAGGGCTTTGATTTATACACACTTATAATAAATTATATTGCAGGTACAGCAGGCCAGTCTACAGGAATATCTATAAGGGCATGCAGGTAGTTTGTTATGGTTTTATCACCTACTACAAGTAATACATCTACAAGGTTTCCTTTATCATAACCTGCTTCAAAAAAGTTATTTAAAGCATCCTCACTAGCTCGTCCTTTATTTTCGGCAATGCTTTTTACCAGCACTGCCAAAGCCGAAAGTTTACTGTCAAAATCTACCTCTGCTTTTCTTATACCAATTATTTGCTCATCTGTAAAACCATTTATTTTTGCAATGGCTGTATGGGCACTTAAACAGTATATACATTGGTTTACCTGACTCACTACCAAATTAACCACTTCTTTCTCCTTAGCTTTTAAAGATGATTTACCGTTTTGGAAAGTAAGGTAATTGCCCAATGCGTTTTCAGAATATGCAAATGAAGCATACAGGTTAGGTACAAAACCTACCATTTTTTCAAGGTTAGTAAAAATTTCCTGATTGTTTACAGAAACCTGCTCTTTTGTTGGAACTATAAAGTTTTTCATTTTTTCAATTTTAATAATTAGACTTGTTGTTTCTTGATGGTACAAAGTTCCTTCAATCCAAACTGCCTAAAAAGGGACATATTTCCCGAATACTGGTACTTATTTCCCGTAATTAAAACTGATGCTTAAATATGTGTTTATTTCCCTACAAACGAAGTTTCCCTAAACGATATTGGTGAGAGCGTAGTATGTTTTTTAAAGAAACGGCTAAAGTGAGCCGCATCTTCAAAACCCAGTTCTCCGGCTATTTCCTTTGCCGATTTATCTGTATAGGTTAACAGCCTCTTTGCTTCGATTATAATCCTTTCCTGAATTACAGTTAACGGTGATTTATGGTTATAGAGTGCAAATAAATTAGATATGGTTTTTGGCGACTTAAATAACTGATCGGCATAATACTTTACCTGATGCTGTGTGCGATAATGACTCTCCACCAATAAATTGAATTTCCTTATTACATCAAGCTTGTCATCAGGCAAATCGTCCTTGCTTATATACTGTTGTTTAGCAAGGCGTGTTACTATGATAATAAGTCTTTTAAGTAATACCATCAGCATTTCTCCCTGAACCACATCAGTAGTAGTGAACTCATCATAAAACACCTGTAGTAATAGGTCAATCTTTCGCTGGTCATCATCATTAAGTGTTATGAACATCCTTTCAGACGAACCGTAAAACAGGAAGCCCACACAACTTACTTCCTTATCATGATCTACTATACAATAAAACTCCCTGTTAAACTGCCATGCCAGTATATCCTGTGGTTGCGAAAAATAAAAACTCTCGTTTACCATAAGGCATAGCATAGCATTAGACGGAAATACATACTCAATACCGTCTATTACCACCTTTTGGTCCTGTCCTCTGTTCCATGCAATGGTTAGGAGTTTATCTTTCCTGTCTTTTCCGTAAAACTGACGGTCAAATTCGGCTTCATCTGAAATCAGCCTGAAGTCGGCACCACTTTTAGAGTCATTATATCTGTACATATAGGGCAGTATGTTAATAGGCATTAAAAATAGGGAATATTAAACAAATACCATTCCGCCCAACAATTTACATATAAAAAAACCTGCTTAAAATTTAAGCAGGTCGAACATTGCAGGATAATCTGTCCCACCAGATTACCCTCTGGTTAACCAACCTCTTCTGCTTGCAGTCGCAATAGCATAAGGGGTTATCCAAAACAAACCAAAAGTGTATAAAATACTGTATGAGTAAGCCCAAAATGATTCGGCTACATTATATCTCTTTGCGTAGAACAATACAGGGAAACTGGAGTAAATAAGGATACTTAAAAAAGTAGAACTTAAAAACAGTAACGGGTGTGTTGCGATAAATACAAACATCATAAGTATTACAGGGTATGCCATTACAATTTTTAACCACTGGTTGAAAAACAACAGTCTTGTTCCGGCTTTTGAACCTTCCCTGAAATCTTTAAATACGAATTTTGACATCATTATATTTTCACGAACGTTACTTCTACCCCATCTGATAAACATTTTATAAAGCCCTTTGTATTTTTCAGGTACGTTTGTCAGTACATAGGCATTTCTCTGGAATTTAATATGATACCCCTGCTTCATAATCATATTTGTCATGGCTCTGTCTTCTCCAATATCCGAAGGTTGTCCCATAAAGGTTTGGTTAATCCATTCTTCAAGACAACCAAACACGGCAGTACTTCTATAAGCTGATAAAGCACCCGGCGTACATAATACAGAACCTAACATACTTTCTGCCGAACGTATAAATTCAAAACTCAACACAAAACTTACGTTAAGCATTTTAGGAATCATACCTTCTTTATTATTCAGTACTCTAACGTTACCCGCAACAGCACCACATTCTTCGTTTACCACAAACGGACTTACCATATTTCTAAGGGTGTCGGCTTTCACAATAGAGTCACTGTCAATGGTTACAAAAATTTCTCCTGTCCCCATTTTAAAACCTCTGTAAAGCGCATGGCGTTTACCTTTATTTTCAGGCTGTTGTAAAATTGTAACTCTGTTCCCTAGTTTATCTTTAGCCCTTTGCATCCAAAACCAGGTATCATCTTTACTACCATCATCTATAGCTAATAGCTGAAGTTTTTCATACGGATAATCACTCCCTGCAATACTTAATAGGGTATCATAAACCAGTCGCCCTTCATTATAAGCCGGTACGATAACTGTTGTTGTAGGAAGTTCTTCATCTGATACTGATTTAATCGATCTGTACCTAACATATAGATAAACACTATATAGAAAGAATAATCCCTTATAAACCAATAAAGCTGTAGTTATACCGATTAAAATCATACCACCTACAGAACTCATTCGGTTTAAGTTAAGTAAATCGAAATCAGGCTGGAAGTAATACACTAAAAAAGCGGCAGTAATCATTAATAAAAATGTACCGGCCAACACTATACGTTCCAGTGATTTCTTTTCAGATTTTTCTTTTTCTTCTTTATTCTCTTTAACAGAAGCTACTTTTACTTTAGGTATATCCTGCCTTTGTTGTACAAATGAATTTGCATTATTTGTTGGGGCATATAATGCTTTTGAGGTAATAGTTTCACTTTTCATCTTTTGGCATTTAGGGTTTAATTTAATTGAGTAATGCTTCTACCTGTTGGGTAATCGGCAATTAACTATAGCCAAACCACATGCCATCAATAAAAAACACTGAAAAACAACAACTTACACATAAACACCTCATTTATTGTGTAGAAAAATTCTACACTTTTAATTTTTATTCCACACTTTTTAAGCAAATACACAATAAAAAAAGCCCCGCAGTTGGGCAACTGCGGGGCTTAAACGAAAATAGAAAAACTAAAAAGAAAAACTACAAATCTTACATTTGTAAGTATTGCTATTTTTTTACAATAATAAACTCAGATCGTCTGTTTTGAGCGTGTTGCTCTTCAGTACAGTTTTCTTTACAATCAACTTTAGGCTCGCTCTCACCATATCCCTGTCCGGAGATACGCTCTTTAGCAATACTTTTTGAGATTACATACTGAACTGTAGCTTTAGCCCTTTTGTTTGACAGGTTCATGTTGTACTGTGCACTACCACGGTTATCCGTGTGGGCTTTAACCATGATTACCATATTCTTATCGTTGTTCATAGCCTCAACTAACTTATCAAGTTCAAAAGCAGCCTCTTTTGTGATGTTGCTCTTATCAAA
>NZ_WOWP01000047.1 GCF_009741375.1 Flavobacterium rakeshii | reverse complement strand
TGACTTTTTCGTTCTTTTGTGTCAAGACAAAAGGACAAAACCTCACCACTCATTACGTTCAGTATGTCATGTCGACGGCAGGAGACATCTCTATTCAAAGTTCGGAGATTCCTCACTACACTGCGTTTCGTATCGGAATGACAAACAGAATAGAATGACAGAGTACTACGTCATCATAAAAAACAGCAGTAAAGCAATAAGGACAATTACAAAGTAAGTACGTATTTGAGCAGCACTAAAAAAAGAAACACCTTTTTCACTACGGCGTTGCATAATACTTTTCCTTAAAAAATAAAACAACTGAAAAACCACAATGGCTCCAAATATAAAAAGTAGTTTTTTTTGCATAACGCAGGTAAGTATTATTCTGCCAGCATTTTATTTACAATATCAATAACCTTTTGGAGCTGTTCCTGTTTAGTGATATTAGAGTTATCCATCTCAATGGCATCATCGGCCTTAACAAGCGGAGAGTCTTCACGATGGGTATCCATATAATCACGCTCTACCACATTTTTATACACCTCATCATAAGTTACCACCTGCCCCAGCCCGGTAAGCTCTTTAAAACGACGCTGTGCACGCGTTTCGGGAGAGGCATTCATAAATATCTTAAGCTCGGCATTAGGGAATACTACGGTACCTATATCGCGTCCGTCCATAACAACACCTTTTGCCTCGCCCATGTGCTTTTGCTGTTCTACCAGCTTGTGGCGCACCTGTGGCACTTCGGCAACGCGGCTTACCAGTTGTGACACGGCAAGAGTACGTATTTCCTTCTCTACATTTACTTCGTTAAGATACATTTCGGCAAACTCCAGTACAGGATTGTACAAAAACTGTAGTGTAACATCATCCAGATGTTCTATTAAACCTTCGCGGTTAAAAAAATCATTATCTATTAGTCCGATTTGCATGGCATATAGCGTAACGGCACGGTACATAGCACCGGTATCCACATAAACATAGCCTAAATACCTGGCCAGTTGCTTAGCCAGCGTACTTTTTCCGGTAGACGAAAAGCCATCTATGGCAATCGTAATTTTTTTATCCAATTTACTGCAGGTTAATGGTTAACCCTATAAGGCTTGTATTTGCTGCAAGGGTGTATTTTGAGTACGAATAATCAAAGCGCAATTTATTAAACCTTACGCTTACTCCCGCAGAAATTCCCGAAAAAGTTCGCTTGTCCTGTATACTTAGTTCCTGCCCTCTCCTAAAGTTATAACCTAACCTAAGGTTAAAGCTCTTACCCGGAAACAGTTCGGCACCCAGTATAACGTGACGAAGTGCATTATTGATAAACGAAACTTTTTCTTCGGTCACCTCCCCGTCAATGCTCTGTTCGGCACGGTTAGGGTTTGAGAAAGAAATATTCCACTGCTGTAGGTTTTCCAGCGTAATATGCCAGCGTATAGGTACGTTTTCAACCTCCTGTGATATACCCGCTATAATCTCAAACGGAAGTTTTTCCTGCAGTCCTGCATAAGTAGTTAACTGAGTACCCATATTACGCAGTACCAGTGCATAGTTAATATCGTTATCGGTATCAATATAAATAGCTCCTATATCCAGCGCCACCCCAAAGGAGTTGTAGCTTTCCAGTGTAGAAGATATTAGTTTAAGGTTACTCCCCAGGTAAAGGTTTGTCCAGGGCACATTGTAGGCATATCCAAATGAAATGGCAATTTCACTACCCGTAAAATCACCTGTTAGGAGCCCTGTTTCGTCACGACCTTCAAACGTACCATAATCAACGTAGTTAACCCCCATATGGAAAGTTTGCACGTGCCTGTCCCACGTGTAGGCATAAGCAGCAGTACCATAATTTACCTCCCCATAGTAGCTACCATAGTTAGCCGTAAGGTGGTTATCCATCTCCGGATTAATGGTTGCGGGGTTATAAATAGCCTGATTTACGTCATAATCGTACAGGGTAACAATCTTACCACCCAAAGCCGCCTGACGCGGAGAGGTAACAAGATTAAGAAACTGATATGTGTATTTACCCCCTATCTGGCTGTAAGACACCGCCGTAAATAAGATAAAGAAGTAAATAAACGCTTTTTTGAACATTGCCGTCTGTAGGTTTTTCTGCATACTATAACGCAGGTGCGAAGATATTATTTTTTTACTTACGAGATAAGAGTAATTAAAGATTAGAATTTTGATTTAGACAACAGATAAAAGACACAAGAAAACAGACTTCAATATGACGCGGTAATCTATTATAAATGATGAATTTTGAATGAGATTCCTCCGTTCCGCTATCGCTACAGTCGGAATGAAAAAAGAGATCCTTCCTATCGTCAGGATGACAACCCCTACTGTCATTTTGAGCGTAACGAAGTGAAGTCGAAAAATCTCTTATTGATAACAGTGCCAAACGGCATTAGGTTTTAAAGGCGTTAAGTAAATTACCGAAGGCGGCGTATAAAAGCATCCGCTGTTTGAGGCGATAGCCGAGTTCGGATGGTTTAGCCGAATGAGGAAATTTATAGCCTGAGAAACCATAGCCTTGACTTTTTCGTTCTTTTGTGTCAAGACAAAAGGACAAAGATTAGATTATAATAAATGATGAATTTTAAATTTTGAATGAGATCCTTCCTAACGTCAGGATGACAACTCCAACTGTCATTTTGAGCATAATGAAGTGGAGCCGAAACACGAGGCTGAAAAGCCGAACTGATGAAATAAATCTAATACAGAGATTTCTCACTACACTTCGTTTCGTATCGGAATGACAACCGCTAAAACATAAAAAAACGGCTAAGATATCCCTTAGCCGTTTTTCCTTTCAAATAAAGTAACCCTATTTGAAATTATAACGTTTTTGCGTTTTTCACCTTTTGGTCGGTAATGGCATGTTTAACCACTTCCTGCATTTCGCTCACATAGTGGAACGTTAACCCCTGTAGGTATTCCTGTTTAATTTCCTCTATATCACGACGGTTCTCGTCACAAAGGATAATCTCTTTGATACCTGCCCTTTTAGCAGCAAGGATTTTCTCCTTAATACCGCCTACAGGCAATACACGTCCGCGAAGGGTAATCTCCCCTGTCATAGCAAGATTTTTTTTCACCCTTTTTTGCGTGAACGACGATACCAGCGATGTAAGCATAGCAATACCGGCACTTGGTCCGTCTTTTGGTGTAGCTCCTTCCGGTACGTGAATGTGCACGTTATAGTTAGAAATCACTTCCGGACTAATACCCAGCAGTTCTGCATTTGCCTTAATGTATTCCAGAGCGATGGTAGCCGACTCCTTCATAACATTACCAAGGTTACCCGTCATGGTTAATGCGCCTTTACCTTTACTAAGTAACGACTCTATAAATAATATATCGCCGCCTACACTTGTCCAGGCAAGACCTGTAACCACACCTGCCACTTCGTTATTTTCATACTTATCGCGCTCCATTCTTGGTGAGCCCAGTACTTCGATAACATCGGCTTCGGTAGCCTTATGGTTATATTCTTCCTCCATGGCAATACATTTTGCAGTATGTCTTACCATTTTGGCAATTTGTTTTTCAAGTCCGCGTACGCCCGACTCCCTAGTGTAGCCGGTTACGATTTTCTCCATCTGTTTTTTACCAATGCTCAGGTCCTTATCGGTAAGTCCGTGTTCTTTAAGCTGTTTTGGTAACAGGTGGCGTTTTGCAATCTCTACCTTTTCCTCAATGGTGTAACCTGTCATATTTATAATTTCCATCCTGTCACGAAGCGCAGGCTGAATAGTTGCCATGTTGTTAGACGTGGCTATAAACATTACTTTACTAAGGTCGTACCCCAGTTCAAGGAAGTTATCATAAAACTCCGAGTTCTGCTCAGGGTCCAGTACCTCAAGCAATGCACTCGATGGGTCTCCGCTTGGCCCTACCGATAGTTTATCTATCTCATCAAGTACAAACACAGGGTTACTTGTTCCTGCCTTTTTAATACTCTGGATAATACGACCCGGCATAGCACCGATGTACGTTTTACGGTGACCGCGAATTTCGGCCTCATCACGAAGTCCGCCCAGTGAAATACGAATGTACTCACGCCCCAGTGCTTCGGCAACCGATTTACCTATGGATGTTTTACCAACTCCCGGAGGACCGTATAAACATAATATAGGCGATTTCATATCGTTTCTCAGCTTTAATACGGCTAAGTATTCTATAATACGTTTTTTAACGTCTTCAAGTCCAAAATGGTCACGGTGCAGTATTTTTTCGGCACGCTTCAGGTCAAACTTATCTTTAGAGAATTCGTTCCAAGGCAAATCAAGCATCAGCTCTAAATAGTTACGCTGAATACCATATTCTGCCGCCTGTGGGTTCATCCGCTGCAGTTTTGAAACCTCCTTATCAAAGTGTTCCTTCGTTTTGGCGTTCCATTTTTTGGCTTTACCCTTTTTGCGCATTTCCTCTATTTCCTGATCGTGTGAAACACCACCCAGTTCTTCCTGAATGGTTTTCATTTGTTGATGAAGGAAATATTCACGCTGCTGCTGATCTAAATCAAAACGTACCTTACTCTGGATATCGTTTTTAAGTTCCAGCTTTTGCAGCTCAAGGTTCATGTGGCGAAGGGTTTCCAGCGCACGGTTTTTAAGGCTGCCTTCGGCAAGCAGTTCCTGCTTTTCCTTTACGGTAAGACTCATATTTGAGGAAACGAAGTTCACAAGGAACGAGTCGCTCTCAATGTTCTTAATCGCAAAAGTAGCCTCGGTAGGGATATTAGGGCTTTCCTTAATAATCTGGATAGCCAGTTCCTTAATCGAATCTATAATGGTATTAAACTCGGCATCGTCCTTTTCAGGGCGGTCTTCATTCACTTCCTTAACGGTAGCACGCAGGTAAGGCTCTTCGGCAGTTACCTCATCAATCTCAAAGCGTTTTTTACCCTGAATGATTACAGTTGTATTACCGTCGGGCATTTTAAGCACACGCAATATGCGGGCTACAGTACCTATTTTATGGATATCGCTAGCTGTAGGCTCTTCTACCTTTTCGTCTTTTTGAGCCACTACCCCAATAATTTTACCACTGGCATTGGCTTCGTTTATCAGTTTGATAGACTTATCTCTGCCTGCTGTAATTGGGATTACCACCCCCGGGAAAAGCACCATATTGCGCAATGGCAGTATAGGCAAATCGGCAGGTAGTACCTCGCGGTTCATTTCTTCCTCATCTTCAGGGGTCATTAACGGAATCAAATCGGCATCTGTATCCAGTTCCTGAAGTGACAAACTGTCAATATTTAATATTTTTTGATTAGACATACTTATAATAGGTCATTTTGTCATTAAACATTTGCTGTTATGCAAATGCCCCGTTTATTTTGGGGATATTATTTACTTGTATATCAGTAATAACAATGCATTAGCTGATATGTTAACGCAGTATAATGTCAATCATTATGCCACATTAGGGTTTTTCTTAAAAAAGAACGCCCCACGTAAAGCGGGGCGTACCAGTAGATATAGTAGTTTGAGTTAGTAGTTCGAAACTAAAATTTAGAAGCTGTAGTCTACATCATAAGTACCTGTAAAGTTAACTACTTCGGTACCGTTTGTAGCAGAGAAACTGTATGTTCCTGCAATTCTGTCTTCTGTTTTGCTGTTTATAACTACAGATCCGGTTGTTGCCATGTACATAGATTCCGGAGATGTAGTTAAATATCGTGCACCTACTACGTCTTCAAGCATGTTTCCGGTAATTTGGTATGTACCCGGAGTTAGTGAAGCATCGATAGTAAGTACAACTTTGTTATTAGATGTATCAAATCCGTTAATGCTAATAGTCTCTCCCGATCCGGCATCGGCAACAGCCACACCTATGTTAGCAATAGCATAATCATTACCATCAAGAGATGCTGTAAATTCATCTTCATTTCCATTAACAGGAGGCATACCACCTGTATAGCTTACGTTGGTAAAAGCACCATTGGTAAACTCTATTGGCTCTACATCTTCTTCATCATTACTCCACCATCCGGTAAAACTAAATGTACCCGAAATAGTTTGGTTAAGAAGATCAATATCTGTAATAGTTACTGATCCTGACGGTTGTTCCTCATCAAGATTAACATTAGTATATTGATACATAGACATAGCCGGTGTATAAATTATCAAAATATCATTTCCTGTATAAGTTTGCCCTTCTACAGGGTTCATTAATACAAAACTCACACTTTCAATATTAGAACCTGAAATTCTTACACCATTTACACTTAGCATACCTTCGTTATAAATAGCGGCGCTTTGGGTAGCTACATAAGTTTGTCCGTTAAAATCTACAGTAAACGAACCTCCTGTCGATCCACCTGGGTTTTCACCTATGTTATCTAATAATACCGGGTCTACAGGTTCGGTATCACAAGCTGTAAAGCCTATTGCTAAAAAAAGAAGGGCAAAAGCCTGTACAATCTTAAATCTCTTCATAACGTACTTTTTTCGGTTTTTAAATTGTATCCCTGTTAAAGATTATATACTTAAGTTAGGTGCCCAAATATAAAGTAATTTTTTTAATATCTTAATGTTTTTTTAATACCCTTGTCAGTAATATTATACCTATTACAAAGAATAATGTAAGAAATATAACAGAATATCGCATACTTCCGAAAATCTGGTCAATAGCACCATAAAGTATCATACCTATTACGATTCCTATTTTTTCGGTCACATCATAAAAGCTGAAAAACGATGCAGTATCCTGAGTTTCAGGTAACATTTTAGAATAGGTACTTCTTGACAGCGATTGTATACCTCCCATTACAAGCCCCACAAAACCGGCAGTAATGTAAAAGTGCATAGGCAGGGTTACAAAGAAAGCCGCCACACATATAACAGCCCAAACGGCATTTATCCCTATAAGTGTTTTAATATTTCCGAATTTTGCCGAAAGTTTTGAGGTTAATATTGCACCCGCAACGGCTACAAGCTGTATTAATAATATACTGCCTATAAGTCCCATACTCTTAGCATCATCACTACCCCACTCTATTTCTTTTGCTCCAAAGTAAGTAGCTACAAGCATTACGGTTTGTACAGCCATACTGTAAACAAAAAATGCCCCCAGGTAACGCTTAAGCTGGGTAGTTTGCTTTAACTGATCCCACACTTTGCGTAACTCCTTAAAACCGTTAAAAAACACATGGCTTGTTACTTTATTGCTGTTTTTGTTTCCTTTTGGTAAATAGTAATAAGTGTACTGGCTAAACAGTATCCACCACACTCCTACCGTTATAAACGATATACGCATGGCTTTCATAGCAGCAGGCTCTTCTTCTGTACCTGTAATTTTAAAAGTATCGGGCATCATAACCATAGCCAGGTTAAGTATAAGGAGTATTACACTACCTATGTACCCCATTGAGTACCCTTTTGCACTTATACCGTCCTGCTGTTCAGGGTAGGCAACATCGGGTAGGTAAGAATTATAAAACACTAGGCTGCCCCAAAAACCTACAAGTCCAAAAAAGTAAAGCGATAAACTAAGGTATAAATTACCTAAGTCAAACCAGTACAAACCAATACAGGCGAGTGCCCCCATGTAACAAAACAGTTTAAGGAAGCCCTTTTTGTTTCCGCTATAATCGGCAATACCCGAAAGTAACGGCGAAATAAAAGCCACGACTAAAAAGGCAAAGGCAGTAATAAAACTCATTAGGGCAGTATCTTTTACTGTAAAGCCTAAAAAGTCAATGTATTCTATTTTTGCCCTGCTAAAAAGTTGCTCATAAAATATAGGGAATACTGCCGAAGCAATTACCAGACTGTAAACCGAGTTTGCCCAATCGTAAAACGCCCAGGCATTAAGGAGTTTTTTATCTCCCTTTTGTAGTTGTACCGACATACTTAATTATTTGGTTTGTTTTGCCAAAACTAATTTATTTTTTGGATTATAGGATTATCTCAGGGTTAGATTTTAGTATGTAATAGCTGTAAGCACAATGTTTGTCATTCCGATTGAAGCGATAGCGGGAAAGAGGAATCTTGTTAATGGCTGTCCTTTTGTCTTGAGTTAAAATACTGTATTGTCATCCTGACGAAGGAAGGATCTCATTTAGAAAACATAACAGATTGCCAAATACCCCTAAAGAAAAATATCAAAAACATACTATCTGATCCATTTGCCGCTTATTTTTTAAGAAGATGTAAGCTCCCAAAAAATAACATTAAAGCTTAATATAAGTGTAGCTACAAATATCATTAAATACACCCACCACATCCTGAGTTCTTTTGCCATAAAAAGCCTAACCAATACACAGGCAATAACAGATGGTATTAATGCTGCTATGAATACAAAAACTAAAACAGCAACCGGATTACCGGTAAGAAAAAATAATTTAATCATTCTTATATTTTATCTGTATGAAAATTGTTTTAAAACCTTTCTTTCCATCTTATCGTCAGGCCAAATTTCAATTTTGTAATAATCGTTATCACTCTCATTAGCCAGGTCGGTTTCAGCTACGCTTTTAAAGTTAGAGCCATAAACCCTTACCCTGTATTTACCCGGTGTCACTTTTATGGTTAACTCCACCGTACTAGTAGGACAATCCATAATTAGTAATTCTCCCGATGAGATGTCAATTCCCCCTTCCACAACATGATCATACAAACTGTAATCTATATTTTTAACGGGATTTTGCAAAACGGTTATTTCCCCTTTTACATTCCCATAACAATAGGTACCAACAGCAATAATCCCCTGCTCTGCTGCAAAGCGTGCCTCAAAAGCTTCATCAGTCCAAAACTCATTTGAATTAGAATCCATTTTAGCTTCCTTATCTTCAAGATAAAACTGATTATATTCTGTATAAAAATTAAATGTATGGGTCATATTTTGTGTTTGCGCACTGCAAAAGCCTGTAATAAGTATTAATAAAGCGATTAGCTTTTTCATTTAATAAAAACCTTTAAATTGTTTCAGGATCTTTCTTTCCATATTATCGTCAGGCCAAATTTCAATTTTGTAATAATCGTTATCACTATCGTTCTCTAAATCAAAATCTTCTACACTACTAAAGTTAGAACCATAAACCCTTATCATGTATTTACCCGGAGTCACTTTTATGGACAACTTTACTCCTGTTGAAAAGCAATCTACAACTTGTAATTCTCCCGATGAGATGTCAATCCCCCCTTCCGCAACATAATCATACAAGCTGTAATCTATATCTTTAACGGGATTTTGTAAAACGGTTATCTCCCCTTTTACACTGCCATAACTATAGGTACTTATACCTATAATACCCAACTCCATTGCCAGCATACTTGTAACAGCCTCATCTGTCCAAAAATTAGGCGAACCAGTATCCCCTTTTGCTTCCTTATCTTCAAGATAAAACTGATGGTGTGAACTACTGAAGTTAAATGTATGGGTCATATTTCGTGTTTGTGCTCTGCAAAAGCCTGTAATAAGTGTTAGTAAAACGATTAGCTTTTTCATGATTTAAACAGTTCGTTGTAAAAATCCAGTGTTTCTAATACTTTAAGAAGTTTTTCCCTTTCCTTATAACGCGGAAGTTTATCTTCTATATATACCTCAGGAGCATAAACATCAAAAATTTGTCCTGCTATACCTTTGTAAATTTCCAAATCATAACCGGCATTATCTGTAATATAAACTCTGGCCTGAGGATTTTTAAAAGTATCAGTATCTATATCATTAATACTATTTACCGTTTTTGTAAGTCTTCTTTTTTCGGAAGCATCTGTTACTTCAATACGCTTAAGTTTTGTATAGTTTTTATCTGAAGTGGCATACTTAAACATCCTCCCATCGCTTAACATAACAAGAAAACTGTTTTGTGAACCAAAGTACCTCATGGAAGATTTAGACATAACAATCACTACTGCATCTTTATCTTCAATGCCTAATTTCTCTAAATAGGGATTTACACTTACTATAACCTCTTTATATTGTGAAGGATAAGTTTCTTTATTTAGATTTTTTGAAGTCCCACAGGATAACACTAAAAACAATAAGGGTAAGGCAATGAGTTTTTTCATACAGCAATATAGCATTTTTATACTGCATTACTATAAACAAAAAAGCTTTGGTTACCCAAAGCTTTTTTATAGAATATAACTCATTTAAATACTTATCGCAGTACCTGCCCCCCGGCAACAACATTTTTATTTCTAAGATTGCTTTGCGAACTAAAGGTTGTTACTACAAACGATATTTTAAAGTTTTCAAGAAATACCAGCCCCAGCGTTACCTGTCCAAATGTAAAGTTACTCTTGTCTATACCAAGGTTGGTTTGGTACTCATCTGTCCCAAAATAAAGAGAAGTACTTGCTTCAAAGAAAAAGCGCAGTTCGTTATTATCTATAGCTGCATCGCCATAAAAATTTAATCCTACAGCAGCGCTTCCGGCCCAATCATCGGTAGTTGTACCAAAAGCCGGTAAATCGGCTGCTCCTTTTGCTATAAATCTTCCCAAAAGGTTATAATCATGATTTGCTGAGTGTGCATAAACAACAGGATATTCAAAAGTTAAAACAGTATTACCTCCATAGGTTACCAACCTTTGATAGGCTTCTTCCTGCTGGGCACTTTCATCATCATTAATATTACTACTGGAAACCATTGTACCAAGGCTAACCCTAAAAGCACCAAGGTTACCCCCTACCAGCTCTGAATAAATTGAACCCGAATTGTTACCAAAGCTTACACCTGTATTACCAAGAGCCTTAAACCTTTTACCTTCGTTTTCATAAAGCACATCAAAAACAGCTCTTGATTTTTTTCCTCCCGGAAAATAAGTGAGTCTTTTAAAAAGTACAGTATCAACTCGCATTACCTGCTTCAGGCTGTCTATCTGAGTATTTAGACCTTTAATATTCTTTTTGTAGCTGGCAATAGTATCTAGCCTTTTATTAATTTCATCATCGGTAAACCTAGGCACAGGCGGGTTTGCCGTTGGGTTATAATTATTGGCATTATTGGTAAGTGCAGTTTGTATTTTATTAATTTTTTCTTCCTCTACGCTAATATCTTTGGTATGATATTCTATTAAAATCTGTTCTTTAGATTTTACTGGCGTGGCTCCTTCTGCAAAAGAATTTTCTAGCCTGCTAGCCTTAACCGGAGATATGCTCTTAACTTTAAGTCCGGCAACCTGAGCATTAGCCCCACAAAAGGCAATTAATAATAGTAAAAGTAATTTTGTTTTCATTGATTTGGTGATTTTGTTAAAGTGTTAAAATTAACATTTTAACATAAACTACACCATACCCTTTTATAGGTATTTTACTATCAAAAAAACACGGGTAAGAATATGAGTTTTTTCATATAGCAATATATTAAATATCATCTTAGCTTATTACACCCACCCAATTATTAAATTTAATTCCACAAAAAAGCCCCGCTAAAAGCGAGGCTCAATATCTTTAAAATAGTAGTCTTGTTTCTATTATCTTTTATCTAAAATCATTACTTAAATGTTACCCCAAACTTAGCTGCTTCGGCTTTAGCTTCCGGAATCATTTTTTGCAGGTTAGCAATCCTTGTGGCATCACTAGGGTGCGTACTAAGCAGCTCGGGAGTTCCGCCTGCACCCTGTGCCGACATCCTTTGCCAAAAAGCAATAGCATCGTCTGGGTTATATCCGGCAATAGCCATAAGTATAAGTCCGTATTTATCAGCCTCAGTCTCGTGGCTTCTGCTAAACGGAAGCATACCTAAAACGTTAGACCCCACACCATAAGCCTGCATATAAATTTGTTGTGCAGCTTCGCTTTCTTGGGTTGTTGCTGCTCCTAAAAGTACAGCACCTACCTGTTGCGCCTGGCTCGCCGTCATACGCTGTCCGCCGTGGTTAAGTAACGCGTGCGATACCTCGTGCCCCATAACAGTTGCCAGTCCGGCTTCGGTTTTAGTAACCGGAAGTATACCACTATACACTACAATTTTACCCCCCGGCATACACCATGCATTAAGCGACGGATCCTGTACCAAATGATATTCCCACTGGTAATCCTTTAAATACCCCTGGTAGCCGTTAGCATTAAGGTATTTTTCGGCAGCAGCCCTAATTTTTTGGCCTACTGTGGTAACCATTTTTGCTTCGGCAGTACCGGTAATCACCTTGTTTTCCTTAATAAAAGCATCATACTGCTGAAAGGAAGCAGGGAAAATCTGATCGTTTGACACTACGTTAAACTGCGATTTCCCTGTAAAAGGATTGGTGGTACAGGCAAAAAACATCATCAGTATAAACCCCGATAATACAACTATACTCTTTCTCATATAACGATAAAATTGGTTTTGCTAAATCAAAATTAGTAAATATTTTCCTGTAATTTCCTTAATAATTACCCACAGTCCGTTAAAGTATTGTGAACGTTTTGATTAGGGTAATCACTTTCTCAAATCGAGCGATGCTTTTAAGATAGCCCCAACCAAAGCTAAATCAATATCGGCCTCAGGGTTTATGGGTAATATTTTCATACGTGCCCGCTTTTCCTGTACCAGTTCGGGGAAATCAAGCAAACCACCATCTACAAACCCTATGTAAGGCATGCCCGTTTTTTTGTGGGTATGAAAGTAGCACAGCATTTTCCCTTTGTGGTAAAAAAACGGCATACTGTATTTCCACTCCTGCGTTATGGCATCATCAAAACCACTTATAAAATCTTTCAGGGCAAGCAGGCAACCCTTTATCGGCTCGTTAAGCCTGTCAAAATAATTGTCAAACGGACGTAGCATTTAATTCAATTTTAATACTATCTAAGGTAAGAAATTTCTAACTTGCCAATAAATAATTCTACCACATGTCAGTAAGCAGTTCAAACCGCAGGTCAATGGCCATACCAAAACCCATAAGGGTAACGGCAAAAGTACTCGAAGCTACCTCACAAAAAATGGCGGCAAAATTTGCCATGAAGCTATTTATAACCCCTATGAAATTCCCTATCCCTAAACGGGAAGAAAAAATGGAGGCCGAAAGCAGGCAGGAGTTTGTAAAAGTTCCGGCAATCAATAAAACCATAAGAGCTTATCATTATGGCGACAGCGACAAAAAAGTACTGCTGGTACACGGCTGGAGCGGCCGCGGAACACAACTACAGTCCATCGCCGAAAAACTGGTAAAAAAAGGCTACAGCACTATTAGTTTTGATGCTCCCGGGCATGGTAAAGCTCCGGGAAAAACCAGTGACATGACTGAGTTTATCGCTGCCATACTGGAGCTTGAAAAGCAATACGGCCCCTTTACTTATGCTGTGGGGCATTCGTTGGGAGGCATGTCGGTACTTAATGCCATAAAACAGGGACTAAAGGTAGATAAGGCAGTAATTATAGGCAGCGGCGATATTATAGAAGATATAATGAACAACTTTATAAAAGAGTTAGGCATGAATATTGGTACTGGTAAACTGATGATGAAGCTGTTTGAAAAAAAGTTTGGTGAAACCATCAACAGCTATTCGGCGTATATAGCAGCACAGGCAGTAACTGTTCCCGTACTGGTTATTCACGACGAAGATGATACCGATGTCCCCGTAACCGCTGCACACCACATCCATAAACATTTGGCAAACAGCCAGCTTATGATAACGCAGGGATTAGGGCACCGAAAAATATTGGGCGACAGCACTGTCATCAAAACGTTAACCCAATTCTTACTATCATGAAAAAATTAATGGCATTGCTTATCCTGTTCTCCCTTACCTCGTGTAACGGACAGGTGAAAAAGAAAGAACATAAAGCCGAAAAGGCTAAAACCGAAAAGACCGACGGCAAATTTAAGGTAACCAAAACCGATGCCGAATGGAAAAGCGAACTAAGCCCTGAGGAATATTCGGTACTTCGTGAAAAAGCTACCGAAAGGCCTTATACAGGGAAGTATGATGAGTTTTTTGAAGATGGCGTATATGTATGTGCCGCCTGCGGAAACCCACTGTTCAAGTCAGACAACAAATACAATTCCCATTGCGGATGGCCTTCGTTTGACCAGGCAATTAAAGGATCTGTAATTTATGAGGAAGATTTCTCACACGGTATGCACCGCACCGAGGTTATGTGTGCCAACTGTGGCGGTCACCTGGGGCATGTGTTTGACGACGGACCAAAAGCTACAACCGGAGAGCGTTTTTGTACCAATTCGGTTTCCATTAAATTTATCCCTGCAGAAGAACTTAAAAAAGCGAAAAAGGAGTAATTACAATGAAAGATTACAATGTAAACAAATCAGAAGCCGAGTGGAAAGAACAACTTGGACTGGAACGTTATAAAATACTTAGGCAAAAAGGAACCGAGTTCCCCCACTCCGGCAAATACAATATGCACTTTGAAGAAGGTACTTATGTATGCGGAGCTTGTGGCGAACCCCTGTTTGCATCAAACTCAAAATTCAATTCGCACTGCGGATGGCCATCGTTTGATGAAGCACTTCCGGGTAAAATCGAATATGTAAAAGATACCTCTCACGGTATGATTCGCACCGAGATTATGTGTGCCAACTGTGGCGGTCACCTGGGTCATGTGTTTGACGACGGACCTACCCAAACCGGACAACGTTATTGCGTTAACTCCCTATCGGTAGATTTTAAAGAGTAACATTTTTTACAGATACCCCGCCCCGCCCACCAGCGGGGCTTTTTTATCCCCTACTGTCATTACAAGGAAGAATAACAAAGCAGAGTATTCAAATGGCATTAGGTTCTGTAGTGTAAAGAAACATCAAGTTGCTGGCGCGAGCGTCACGCTCGTGTCCAAAGACAAAGAGATCCTTCCTTCGTCAGGATGACAAACACGCTCTGTCATTTTGAGCGCAACGAAGTGGAGTCGAAAAATCTCAATCATATCCCCTCCCGCTAATGCGAGCCTCCCACTCATTCCAAAAACAAAGAGATCCTTCCTTCGTCAGGATGACAAACACGCTCTGTCATTTTGAGCGCAACGAAGTGGAGTCGAAAAATCTCAATCATATCCCCTCCAGCTAATGCGAGCCTCCTACTCATTCCAAAAACAAAGAGGTCCTTCCTTCGTCAGGATGACAAACACGCTCTGTCATTTTGAGCGCAACGAAGTGGAGTCGAAACACGAGGCTGAAAAGCCGAACTGATGAAATAAATCTCAAAAACGAAGTAATTTTTAGCTTAAAGAACCATCGCCTTGACTTTTTCGTTCTTTTGTGTCAAGACAAAAGGACATAAACACATCAATCATATAAAATAAAACAGTAACTTTAAACTATGGATCTCTTTAACGAAAAACCCGACTGGGCACAGGCTTTAACCCCGCTACTGGAAAAATACAAAGGCGCAAAACATCCGCTGGAATACAAAAACATATACCAGTTACTGGTAATGGTAGTACTATCGGCGCAAGACAGCGATGCTCATATCAATAAGGTAGCACCAAAATTCTTTAAAGAATTCCCCGATATGAAGTCGCTCGCAAAAGCTAATACCGAACAGCTTACCGCAATACTAAGCGAAGTGCGCTTTCACGGCAACAAAATAGCATGGCTACAGGATATAGCATCAACCGTAAAAGAAGACAAAAATATTCCCCTTACTATGAAAGAGTTAACTGCCCTTAAAGGTGTTGGGCGAAAATCGGCAAACGTAATAATGCGCGAAGCCGGCGTACCGGTAGAAGGCATAATGGCCGACTTACACGTTATACGCGTTGCTCCCCGTCTGGGGATTGCACAGGGTAAAGATGCCATAAAAATTGAAAAGCAAATGATGGAAGCGCTCCCTCGTGATATGTGGGCCGATGCCGGAATGGCAATATCTTACCTTGGTCGTGAAACCTGCCGACCAAGCAACCCAAAACACAGCGAATGCATCATGAAAAATGTTTGCGAATACTACCAAAACGAAAAGAAGTAATTTTAGCTTAAACAAGCAAAGCCTTTACCTTTTCGTTCTTTTGTATCAAGACAAAAAGACAAAGCTATTTATCATTACTAAGTATGAAGTAATCTATTAATAGGCTCTGTTTGTCATTCTGACGAAGGAAGAATCTCATTTCCATCTCGACCTTGTGGAGAAATCTCCTTATATTTAATTTAGATTTCTCACTCCATTACATTACGTATCGAAATGACAAGTCCGCAAACGGCATTAGGTTCTGTAGCGTAAAGAAAATTATAACCGAGGCGTTAATAAGTATCCGCTGTTTGAGGTTACAACCGAGTTCGGATGGTTTAGCCAAGAGCCATAATTTTAGCTTAAACAAGCAAAGCCTTTACCTTTTCGTTCTTTTATGACAAAACAAAAGGACAAAAAACAACACATTATAAAACAAAAAAGAGAGGCATAAACCTCTCTTTTTCAGCAATTATATAATAATATATTAAGAATATATCTTTATAAGTTTCCCCTCTCCGGTAAATGATGCTGTAAGCTCAATACCGTCCTGAGTTTTCATTTCAAGTAAATAATTCCCCTTATCAGATTTTTTAGCCTTTATAACTTTATAATCCCCATAATCCTTATGAATATTATCCATAACTTTCTTAGGAATTTCACTAAGCTTAATTTCTTTATATATTTCTTCCTGCTCCTGATATATAGCAGGGATGTTGTAATAAACAGTAACCGATGCGGTTGCAGTAAAAGCAGCCATCAGCATTGCTGAAGCAAAAATCAGTTTTTTCATGTTTAGCTATTTAGTTAGTTGAATCTACCCAAAGTTACAACATACAACTACAAGCTGTATTAAAATATTGCTAAAGTTTAAAAACCAAGACCAAAACGGGCTCTTAGAAGCAATATCGCTCCTTCTTCCGATTTATGAACATGACTTCTGTGAACATACGATCCTACATGTACGTAACCAATCCCTGCACCTAATTCATAATCAAACCTTTTCCCTAAAGTCCTCCTCATACCCCACATCGGTACAATATTTAAAAAGCTAGGTACATCACCTACATCATTAAGCTGTATAACACCAAAATCAGCATAATAAGTTGTGTTAACTGAAAAGTAATTTGCCCTGTTTCTTGCTATATCTTTTCCTTTTCTTACACGTCTGCCTAAATTATAGTACCATCTGGGCTCTATTGTAAATGCTGGAAGAGCAAAAAAACCATCTTCACTTCCATCATCAAAAAACCAATCTGCATTGGCTTTAACCCCCACAGCATAACCAGCCTCAGCTCTTAATGTTATTTGATTTGCAAGCTTAAATTCATAATACAATACTAAACCGGGATCACCTATTTGTACCCCCTTAATTTCTTTCTCAACAATTGGTTTTTGTTCATCTGATTGCTGAGCAGTCATTTTCCCTGCGCATAGCAAGGTGATTAAGGCCAAGCCTAACAATTTGTTTTTCATAGGTTTAATTTGGTTAATTGTGGTGCAATATAGTAAAGATTTAATATTTTTTTACATGAAAAATAAAACATTACACCCTTTTTAAAAGAAGTAAATAATAAGGTCTTTTAATTTTTAAGAATAGAACTTATATATAAAAACAAAAAACCCTATCCGATATTGGATAGGGTTTTCAAAAGAAAGGCAGTGTCATACTCTCCCACAAATTGCAGTACCATCTGCGCAAGCGGGCTTAACTTCTCTGTTCGGAAAG
>NZ_WOWP01000046.1 GCF_009741375.1 Flavobacterium rakeshii | reverse complement strand
TTTTGTTTCAAGACAAAAGGACAATAAAACAACACTATTATAAATGATGAATTTTAAATTTTGAATGAGATCCTTCCTGCCGTCAGGATGACAACAAGGTCAAACCACAAAAAAAGCCTCCCTAAAAAGGAAGGCTTTATATAATTCAATATGTGAATAGCTTATTAAATTCCCGCTACCTGTTTAATCTCATCTATAATCCTAACAGCAAGGGCATCGGCTTTGTCCTGTCCTTTAGCTTCGGTATAAATCCTGATAATAGGCTCAGTGTTCGATTTTCTAAGGTGTACCCACTCTTCTGCAAAATCAATTTTCACCCCATCAATAGTAGAAATATCTTCGTTAGCATACTTAGTAGCCATAGCTTCTAAAATAGCATCTACATTAATTTGTGGCGTAAGCTCAATTTTATTTTTACTCATGTAATACTGAGGGTAACTGGCTCTAAGAGCAGCAACGCTCATATTCTTTCCGGCAAGGTACGTAAGGAAAAGGGCAACACCCACCAGTGAATCACGACCGTAGTGAAGCTCAGGGTAAATAATACCACCGTTACCTTCGCCACCTATAACAGCATTGTTTTTCTTCATCAGTTCCACAACATTAACCTCACCTACAGCACTTGCTTCATAGGTACCGCCGTGTTTTTCGGTAATATCTCTAAGCGCTCGTGAAGACGACATGTTACTTACCGTGTTCCCCGGAGTTTTACTCAATACATAATCGGCAACAGCCACAAGGGTATATTCCTCACCAAACATTTCTCCGTCATCACTAATAAAAGCAAGTCGGTCTACATCCGGGTCAACCACAACACCAAAGTGTGCTTTCTCCTTAACCACAAGCTCACAAATATCACCAAGATGTTCTTTTAAAGGCTCAGGGTTGTGTGGAAAGTGTCCGTTAGGCTCGCAGTACAGCTTTACCACCTCTACTCCCATTTGTTCCAGTAGTTTAGGGATAATAACTCCACCCGATGAATTTACACCATCTACCACTACTTTGAACTTGGCAGCCTTAACAGCCTCCACATCCACAAGCGGCAGGTTTAGCACCTCATCAATATGAATATCCATAAAGGCATCGTTTGATGTAATTTCGCCCAGGTTATCTACATCGGCAAAATCAAACGCTTCGCTTTCGGCAATCTCTAAAATCTTTGCACCATCGGCACCGCTTAGAAACTCCCCTTTTTCGTTAAGCAGTTTAAGAGCATTCCATTGTTTTGGGTTATGGCTGGCAGTAAGTATAATACCACCGTCTGCCTGCTCCAACGGAACGGCAACCTCAACCGTAGGCGTAGTAGAAAGGTCTAAATCAACCACATCTATACCAAGCCCTACAAGAGTGTTCATTACCAGGCTATGAATCATAGGTCCTGATATACGGGCATCACGCCCTATAACTACAGTAAGTTTTTCTTTATTGCTTTGTGATTTTAGCCACGTACCGTAAGCAGAGGCAAATTTTACAGCATCTACGGGTGTTAGGTTATCTCCGGTTTTACCACCTATGGTTCCCCTAATCCCTGATATTGATTTAATTAACGTCATTATAAAATTTAGTTAGCAGGTTCTATTTTACACCACAAAGATAGCAATGCAGTTTTTTTAAGCTCAATCCTAAACATATTTTTAACTAACAAATTACGATAATCCCGTAATTGCCCGTTTTTACTATTGATTGCTATTAAACTTATCCCTAAATTGTGCCTATGAACTTTTTGGCACACATATACCTTTCGGGCGATAACGACCTTGTTAAAATAGGCAATTTCATGGCCGATGCCATACAGGGAAACAAAATAGACCACTTTCCGCCCAATGTGCAAAAAGGCATATTGCTGCACAGGGCTATTGACAGCCATACCGATGCCCACCCTATTTTCCGACAGGGAACAAAAAGGCTGCATAAACACTACCATCACTATTCGGGGGTTATAATGGACATGTTTTACGATCATCTGCTGGCAAAAAACTGGAACAGGTACTGCAACATGCCCCTGCCCCAATATGCCGCTGCGTTTTACAAAAGCCTTGATGATAATTATGATATACTGGCACCGCGTACCCAGCGCATGATGGTACACCTTAAAAAGGAAGACTGGCTTAGCAAGTATGCCACCATTGAGGGAATCAGTTTTATACTGATGCAAATGGATTACCGCACCAAGCACAAATCGGGCATGACAAACGCCGGAGTGCAACTACAGGAATATTACACCGAATACGAACAGGAATTTTTTGCTTTTTTTGAGGATATGCAGAAATTTGTGACAGATAAAAAAACCGAACTGGGGATATGACATTCATACAGGAACTTACTGCCGGATTTGAGGCAAATACCAATGTCGAAAACGCACTGTACATGCACAACTACTTGCGCGGACTGTTTAGTTTTTACGGATTGAAAACAAACGACAGGAGGGTTATATTTAAGGAAGCCTGCGTTAACCATAAGAACGAAATTAAAACCGACTGTCGTGATATAGCCCGTGCCCTATATGCCAAAGAAAAAAGGGATTACCACTACTGTGCTGTAGAGCTACTTACCAAAGAGCTTAAAAAGAAGTTTGTAAAAGATGACATTCACCTTATAGAGTTCCTTATTATAAACCACTCCTGGTGGGATACTGTAGATACTATTGCCAAATATTTAGCGGGTGGTTACCTGCAACAGTTCCCCGAAGAAACCACAGTAGTTATAGATCGTTTTTCCAACAGTGACAACATGTGGCTAAATCGTACTACAATTCTGTTTCAGTTGGGATATAAAAAAGATACCAATCAGACGATTTTGTTTGAACAATGCCTAAAACACAAGGACAGCAAGGAGTTTTTTATACAAAAGGCAATAGGCTGGGCACTACGCGAGTACGGAAAAACCAATCCTGATGCCGTTAGGGAATTCGTAACAACAGCAGCACTTAAACCCCTAAGCACGAGAGAAGCGTTAAAAAATTTATGATTTAGTCGAAAATAATTTACAAATGCAGTACCTTAGCATTTTTATTTTTTCAATTATTTTCCTCAATTAAAACCTTGTGAAACGCAATGCCCAAAAGAACGATTTCTAAAATCAGATTATTTTTAAGAAATAACTTTAGGCGTCTTGAAACCCTGTTTTTTTTACTTAAAAGCCTTTTGTCCGAAAGGCATTTTATATACCTGTCGTGTGTATTAGTATCAATCACCACAGGGTTTGCGGTAATTATACTTAAAGGGTTTGCCCATAATGTTTTCCGTTTTGCCAACTACGTAAACAGTTACCTTAAGCTTCCGTTTATTAACAGTATACTGCCTATTGTAGGTATAGTACTAACGGTATGGGTAGTACGCAGGGTACTTAACAATAAAATTGAGAAAGGAAGCTCACGCATACTCTATGCTGTAGCCAAGAAGGGTGGTATTATTCCGCGTACGCAAATGTATGCCCAAATACTAACCAGTTCCCTTACCGTAGGTTTAGGAGGATCGGCAGGACTTGAGTCGCCCATTACCATTACGGGTGCGGCTTTTGGGTCTAACTTTGCACAAAAATATAAGCTCTCTAAAAAAGACAGGATACTACTACTTGCCTGTGGTGTGGCTGCCGGTATTGCCGCAGCGTTTAATGCTCCTATTGCCGGAGTACTTTTTGCCATAGAAGTAGTACTTACCGATGTTACCATAACCGCCTTTATCCCAATTATGATATCGGCTGCTACAGGTGCACTGGTTTCTACCATTGTACTTAACGAAGAGGTATTACTTACCTTCCCTAAAGAACAGTCGTTTGACTATCACAATATACATTACTACGTACTGCTGGGTATACTGGCAGGTTTTGTATCGTTATACCATGCCCGTACGTTTCAGCGTATAGAGGAACATTTTGCCCGCACTAAAATGGGACAGTACCGCAAGGCATTATATGGCGCCATTCCGCTGGCAATACTTATTTTCTTTTTCCCTACCTTGTTTGGTGAGGGGTATGAAAGCCTTAAAGTACTATCGGGACTAAACCCCGAAGCCATTATGGAAAACACCCTTGTGGAAAGCCTTAAAGACAACGCCTGGATACTACTGCTGTTTGCAGGGGTTACCATGTTGTTAAAGGTATTTGCAACGGGGTTAACGCTTTCCTGCGGTGGTAATGGTGGTAACTTTGCCCCTTCCCTATTTGTAGGATCGTACCTTGGTTTCTTTGTAGCCAAACTTATTACCCTTACAGGACTGGATAAAGACCTGCCTGTGGGTAACTTTACTATAGTAGGTATGGCGGGTATTTTGAGCGGACTTTTCCACGCGCCGCTAACAGCCATATTCCTTATTGGGGAGATTACCGGTGGTTACAGCCTTATGCTTCCGCTAATGATAGTGTCTTCCATCAGTTTTGCAGTATCAAAACAATTTGAGGTACACTCAATGGACGTAAAACACCTGGCCGATAAGGGTGAGGTATTTACATCTGACAAAGACAGAAACGTACTTAACTCCATTGACATACTTAACGTAGTGACTACTGATGTTCCAACACTGTTGCCTACCCAAACACCAGACGATGTTATACAACTGCTTAGCACCACTAACCAGAGTATTTTTGCTGTAGTAGACGAGAAAAAACGACTGGTGGGTATGATAGACTTTAACACCATAAGGCACATAGCCTTTAGTCCGTTTAAAATAAAGTACTCCAAACTGGAAGAACTTATGAGTCCGGTGGGCGATACCGTATCGCTGGAAGATTCGGTAGAAATGATAATGGATAAGTTTGACGCCACTAAGGCCGAATACTACCCTATACTGAAAGACGATAAGTTTTACGGACTGGTGTTTAAGTCAAAAATCCTCAAAGACTACAGGGATAAGCACATCGAGATGATTATTGAGTAACAGCCTAAGCGCCGTTACCCTCCCATTGAGATAAAACCGCTTTCGGTTCGGTAAGTTCCAGTTCCTTACTAATGGCATGTATGTCCCTAAACAGGTTGGCACCTTTTTGTTCGGTCACCACACATTTTACGCTGTAAGAATCGTTATTTCTGTTTTCAACCTCTACAAGGTCAATCAGTTTTTTACTGCTTGGTATTATAGGCTTACCTATTACCTTATCCTTATAATAATCAACCAGGTAAACCGCTTCTTTGTAACTGTACATAATATTCGATTTTAGTAAATGTACATAAAAGCTATTGGAAATCAGAATTTTGAGCAGGTTAATTGAGCAAACAAGATTTTAAATAATAAACCTTAAATAAGACCATGTGCTGTTTGAGGCGAGAGCCGAGTTCAGATGGTTTAGCCGAATGAGAGAATTTATAGCCTTGACTTTTTCGTTGTTTTGTGTCAAGACAAAAGGACAAAACCTTAACCTTCATTACGTTCAGTATGTCATGTCGACCACAGGAGACATCTCATCTCTATTCAAAGTTCAGAGATTCCTCACTACACTGCGTTCCGTATCGGAATGACAATAGAGAATAGAACGACAGAGTAAGCAAACGTCATTCGGTTTTGATGGCGTGAAGTAAATAGATTCTTTTATTAAGAATGATAAGCAAATATCCCGCTATCTTTGCACAAATTTTATAACATCATTCACGTTCATGCCAATAAAAAAGATTAAAAAAACCTATCGCAAAACCCGCTACGTTTTATACAGAGAAACTTTAGTAGACTTTAGAGAACATTTTTGGGCTTTTACAGGCTCATTTATAGGTTTAGGTATAATTGCCTATTTGCAGTACGGATTAATGCCTGAAAGAGAGTTGGTGTTCTTAATAGGATCTTTTGGTGCCACCTGCGTATTGGTATATGGGGTAATTGAAAGCCCGTTAGCACAACCGCGTAACTTAATTGGCGGACACGTTATATCGGCCATAATTGGCGTAACGGTACAAAAAATATTCCCCGATTTGCTATGGGTTGCCGCTCCGCTTGCCGTATCATTATCCATTGTAATGATGCAGATAACCAAAACCCTTCATCCACCCGGTGGCGCAACAGCATTAATCGCAGCAACAGCCTCACCACAAATAAAAGCACTGGGTTATATGTATGTACTATCACCTGTACTTTCGGGATGTTTAATACTGCTTGCCATAGCACTTATTTTTAATAACCTTACCCCTTACAGAAAGTACCCGTCGCACACCGCCCGAAAAAAATACAAGCAGATATACAAAAGGCTAACCCAAAAAAAGTAAATCGGTTATTGTTTTGAATGAGATCCTTCCTAACGTCAGGATGACGACAGCAAGAGTAAGCAAACGGCATTAGGTTTTTAAAGGCGTAAAGTAAATTAGTGAAAGAGGCGTAAAAAAGCATCTGCTGTTTGAGGCGATAGCCGAGTTCAGATGGTTTAGCCGAAAGAAGTAATTT
>NZ_WOWP01000045.1 GCF_009741375.1 Flavobacterium rakeshii | reverse complement strand
AGTTGTAGCGGTTATCGTACCTGCACAGTTATCAGTAGCTGTTGGAGCAGTAATCATACCCGCAGTTACCTCACATTCTACTGTTACAGTAGGTAATGTAGCTACATCAGCTACAGGAGCAGTAACATCCGGAGTTGTAACTACATCTATAGAATCGGTTATTACACAACCATTGATATCTGTTACGGTAACAGTATATGTTCCGTCAGTAAGTCCGGTTATAGAAGCTGTAGTAGCGGTGTTAGACCAAACATACGAATAAGGTGTTGTGCCTCCGGTTACGGTTACTGTTGCAGTACCGTCTGAACTTCCGGGACAACTAACATTATCGGATGTAAATGAAACAGCAAGGGCAATAGGTTCAGTTACAGTTGCCGATGCAGTAGTAGTACAACCTTTAGCATCTGTTACAGTTACATTATAAGTTCCGGCTGTTAATCCTGTTAAATCTTCGGTAGTTGCAGTATTATTCCAAGCAAAAGTATAAGGAGCAGTACCACCAGTTACAGTTAGGTCAACCGTACCATTACTACCACCATTACAGCTAACATTAGTAGTTATAACAGAAGAAGAAAGAACAGTAGGCTCAGTTACAGTTGCCGATGCAGTAGTAGTACAACCTTTAGCATCTGTTACAGTTACATTATAAGTTCCGGCTGTTAATCCTGTTAAATCTTCAGTAGTTGCAGTATTATTCCAAGCAAAAGTATAAGGAGCAGTACCACCTGTTACAGTTAGGTCAACCGTACCATTACTACCACCGTTACAACTAACATTTGTAGTTACTGCAGAAGCAGTAAGAACTGTAGGCTCTGTAATTGTTACCATAGCAGTATCTGTACAACTGCTAGCATCAGTAATTGTTACAGTATATATACCTGCCGGTACACCAGCTATAGAAGCCGTTGTTGCACCATTAGACCATAAGTATGTATATGCACCTGTACCACCTGTTGCCGAAGCTGTTGCTTCACCGTTAGTACCACCATTACAGCTTATGTTAGCATCAACTACTGCCGAAGCAATAAGTTCTGTAGGTTCTGTAATAGTTACAGTATCTGTGCCTGTACAACCGTTATTATCAGTAATAGTTATGGTGTACGTACCTGCAACAAGATCGTTTACAGTAGCTGTAGTTGCGCCGTTAGACCATAAGTAATTGTAAGGGCCAACACCTCCTGTTGGAGTAGCAGTTGCCTGTCCGTTGTTTCCTCCAAAACAAGATACATTTGTTTGTGTTACACCCGGATCTATAGCATCCGGCTCAGTGATTGTGATTTCACCTGTAGCTGTACAACCGTTAGCATCGGTTACATTTACAGTATAAGTACCTGCTGTACTGCCTATCCATCCTGCTGTATTTACATTATATCCGTTTACGTTCCAATAGTAGCTATATGGAGCAGTACCACCAGTTGCGCTTGCAGTAGCACCTGCAGTTGTGTCTCCATTACAGCTAGGCTGAGAAAGAACAGATGTTGTAACAACAATTTCTGTAGGTTGAGTAATTGTTACACTTGCAGTATCCGTACAACTATTAGTATCTGTTATCGTTACAGTATAAGTACCTGCTACTACACCAGCTATAGAAGCGGTTGTAGCACCGTTTGACCATAAGTAAGAATATGAGCCTTCACCACCTGTTGCCGAAGCTGTTGCAGCACCATCATTACCTGCATTACAGCTTACATTTGAATCTACAGAAGCCGAAGCAATAAGTGCTGTAGGTTCGGTTAATGTTGCCGATGCCGATGCAGTACAACCTTTGTTATCTGTTACAGTTACAAAGTAAGTACCTGCAGCAAGGTTGTTTATTGTAGCTGTAGTACCCCCGTTAGACCATGAATAAGCGTATGGAGGATTACCACCATTAACAGTTATTGATGCACTTCCTGTAGACTCACCATTACAAGCTATGTTTGTTTGTGAATTTAGAGAAGCAATAAGAGCAGCAGGCTCATTAACCGTTGCCGATGCAGTAGTAGTACAACCTTTAGCATCTGTTACAGTTACATCATAAGTACCTGCTGTTAATCCTGTCATATCTTCTGTAGTAGCAGTGTTACTCCATGTAAAAGTATAAGGAGCAGTACCACCTGTTACAGTTAAGTCAACCGTACCATTACTACCACCATTACAACTAACATCTGTAGTTACAGCTGAAGCCATAAGAACAGTAGGTTCAGTAATCGTTGCCGATGCCGTTGCAGTACATCCTTTGCTATCTGTTACAGTTACATTATAAGTTCCGGCTGTTAAACCAGTCATATCTTCAGTAGTAGCTGTGTTACTCCATGCAAAAGTATATGGAGGAGTACCGCCTACTACAGTTAGGTCAACAGTACCATTGCTACCGCCATTACAACTAACATTAGTAGATATTGCCGAAGCATTAAGAGCAGTAGGCTGTGTAATAGTTACATTAGCAGTATCAGTACAACTGTTAGCATCAGTAACAGTTACTGTATAAGTACCGGCAGGAACACCAGCTATAGATGCTGTAGTTGCTCCGTTAGACCATAAATAATTATAAGGAGCAGTACCACCTGTTGCCGAAGCTGTCGCTTCACCATCATTACCACTATTACAGCTTACATTAGCATCTACCATTGCGGAAGCATTAAGTACTGTAGGTTGGGTAATTGTTATTGATGCAGTTGTAGTACAACCTATAAGATCTGATACAGTTACAGTATATGTTCCCGGACTTAATCCTGTTAAATCTTCAGTAAAAGCACCGTTACTCCATGCAAAATCATAGAGGCCAGAACCATTTGTTACAGTTAAGTCAATACTACCATTATTGCCTCCGTTGCAACTAACATTTGTAGCTACACCCGTAGCAGTAAGTGCCGGAGGGTTGTTAACTGTTGTTGATGCAGTTGTAGTACATCCTTTATCATCTGTAACCGTTACACTATAAGTTCCGGGAGTTAATCCATGTAAATTTTCAGAAGTACCTCCGTTAGACCATGCATAAGTATAAGGAGGGTTACCACCTGTTACGGTTACAGTAGCCGTACCATTATTTCCGTTATTACAGGCAGGAGGTGTAGACACTGCTGATGCGCTAAGTACCGCTGGTTGAGTAACTGTTGCGTAACCTAGTACAGTACATCCTTTAGCATCTGTTATAGTATAGTCATACTCTCCTGCAGATAATCCAACTCTGTCTGCAGTAGTATCTCCACTAGACCAGGATATTCCATATGGGGCAGTACCACCTGTTATGTCTATGTGTGCTGTACCATCACTACCACCGTTACAGGTTACTACTGTACTTGTTGTAGAACTACTAAGTACTGCAGGTTCTGTAATCGTTACACTTGCAGTATGTGAACAGGTGTTACTATCTGTAATTGTTACAGTATATGTTCCGGCAGCAACATCGGCTATAGAGGCCGTTGTAGCTCCGTTATCCCAAGAGTATGTATATGGAGGAGTACCACCTGTTCCCGAAGCGGTTGCAGCACCATTGCTACCACCGTTACAGCTTACATTTTGATCTACAACAGCAGAAGCTACAACACCGTTTGATATAATTGTAACACTTGCACTATCATTACAACCGTTAGTATCTGTAATAATTACATTATATGTACCGGCAGTAACACCTGATATAGATTCCGTAGTGGCACCGTTAGACCATAAATAAGTATATGAACCCGACCCACCTATAGCATTAGCTGTAGCAGCTCCGTCAGTGTTACCACAGGTTTGATTTGAATCTACAACAGCACTTGCTGTAAGCTCCATAGGTTCAAAAACTATTCTTGAAGCCGTTGTAGTACAGTTGTTAGCATCTGTTACAGTTACATCATAAGTTCCTGAAGCTAATCCTGTTAAATCTTCGGTAACAGCAGAGTTACTCCAAGCAAAATTATAAGGAGGAGTACCACCTGTTACAGTTAAGTCGATACTACCATCGGTATTTCCATAACAGCTAACTGCTGTAAATGTTGTTGAAGCGCTTAGTACCGTCGGTTCATCTACAGTTGCCGAAGCTGTTGTAGTACAGTTGTTAGCATCTTTAACTGTTACACTATAAGTGCCTGCTTCTAAACCAGTTATGTTTTGAGTAGTTGCAGTGTTACTCCATACATAAGTATAAGGAGCAGTACCACCTGTTACGGTTAAGTCAACAGCACCATTAACACCACCATTACAATTAACACCTGTAGCTGTTGCCGAAGCACTAAGTGCAGCAGTAGGCCCTTCAATTGTAAAGTTTACAGAAGCTGTACAACCGTTACCATCGCTCACAGTACATGTCCATGTACCTGCTGATAGTCCTGATACTGTAGGGGTTCCGTCACCCATAGGGTTACCCGGTGTCCAGTTATAGGTATATGTACCTGTACCTGTACCCCCTGTAGCTAAATTAACCGTGGCACTACCATCAGAACCACTATAGCACGATACATTTGTTTGTGATGCAGAAGAAAGGGAAATAGCTGGCGGTTGATTTACAGTTACAGAAGCTGTTTTATTACAACCAGCACTATCTGAAATCGATACACTATAATTACCCGCAGCCAATCCTGTTAAATCCTCGCTAGTTATACCACCACCCCAATTATATGTATAAGGAGGGGTACCACCTGTTACAGTTAAGTCGATAGCACCATTGTTATAACCGTTACAACTAACGTTTGTAACTACTGTACTGAAACTAACCTCTGTAGTTGGCTCTGTAATTGTAAAGGTTCTTGTAGCCTGACAGCCAATATTATCTGTAACGGTAACTGTATATGTACCTGCTGCTAGTCCTGTTGCAACAGAACCTGTACCACCAGTAGGAACCCAGGAATAAGAATATGGTGGAAAACCTCCGGCAGGACTTACCGCAGCAGCACCGTTTGTACCCCCATAACAACTAACATTGATTTGAGAACCAGACAAGGTTATGTTTGATATTGATAGTGACGCACTTCCTGATGTAGCATTACCAGTACTGTTACTAACAATACAACGATATGAGTTCCCGGCCATTGAAGCCGTAACTCCTGTTATGTTAAGGGTTGTAGTGGTTGCATTAGAGTAAACGCCACCGTTAGTTATATTTGTAAACCCAGAACCTGAATCTACCTGCCATTGGTATGAATCTCCATCTGTAGCAGTAATAGAAAACGAAGTATTACTATTAACACAAACATTGCTTTCAGAAGGGTTTGTAGTAACTACCGGAAGAGGTGGTGCTACAGGCCCGCCAAAAGTACAGGCGTCGGGTAATGTTGTTGTTGATGCACTAAGTATCCAGTTTGCACTATTCATAACGGCTGTCCTTATTTCTGCAGCGGTAGTCAATGAACCTCCCTGGCATTTAAAGTAACCTGACTGAGGTGATTCAGTATTTAGTAATCCTGTAAAATAAGCACTATAACCTCCTGTAAGTCCGGGAGGCATTTGTGAAGAGTTGGGTCCGTTAGCACAACCACCATTATTCCAAGCTGCAGTAGAGTTTATTGATGCTCCTGTACAATAAAAGTAGTTTATACCAGCAATCATTGTGACACCACTTCCGGTAACCGATCCGCTACTTCCCTGGAAGGCAATAATCTGATCACCTACATTTGAAAGTGATAATCCATTGCTTGAGGAACCTTCGCTTAATACAACAGTACCATTTGGAGTATATGTACCTCCTGAAGGGTCGTACACACTAGCAGAAAGACCTTTAATGTAAATTTGTGTTCCCAAAGAAAGATTGGTACCTGCAGTCCAGGTAACCGAAGATTCGGTACCGCCGGTTCCCTGCCAGGTAGAACCTCCAAAGTATCCTCTGTCAGTAAAACTGATTTTGGTACCATTAGTAATATCTTTGAGTAAAACAAATGAATAGGCATCTCCCAGACTGGAGAGATACGATGAATCAAAGCCGGTAAACAAAATGTCTCCGGCAGAAAGGGTAGTTTGGGAATTAGCCTTTTCTCCTGCTAATAAAAACAGCCCTATCATAAAAAATCCCGTTAGGCAGGATTTTAACGTAGAGTAGAAATACTTCATATAATATTTATTTATAAATGAACTGGTTAGATTTGATTACAAACTTACAAAATGCTCGCCTTCTTTCACTCCAAAAGCAAGCAAACGATGCCCGCTCATGTATCCTTCGTCGGTATAAATAATATCAGCCCTTAGTTGGGTGTTATCATTACATTGTATAATGAGTCCGTTATTTTCATCAATACTTAGTATTGTTCCCGGATTATTTTCTGTTTCTGTAGGTAAATCAATAGCAGAAGCCTCTATTATCCTTATATTCCATCCTTTCCATTGTGTATAAGCCCCTTTATTCCAGGGGTTGCAGGCTCTTATTAAGGATTGTGCCGATTTTGCATTCTGGTTATTCCAGTTAAGGCATACATCTTTTATACCCGGCCTCTTGTAATAGTTTACCTTTTTAGTATCCTGCGGAGTACCGCTAACACCGGCCTGTAACAGGGAAATAGCTTCAGGCAGTATATGTGCACCTAGATAAGATAGACTGGTGCATAAAAAGCCATGAGTTGCAGTCGCCTCTACAGGAATTTGTTTTTTGAGTAGTATAGCCCCTGTATCTATATCTTTTTCAATTTTATGAATGGTGATTCCGGTTTCCTTTACGCCCTGTCTTAAACACTCAAACACAGGATCGGCTCCCCTCATTTCAGGAAGAAGCCCATAATGAAAGTTGTAAAATGTATTAGGGAAATCAGTGATTAGTTTTTGAGATATTTTCCAGGGGAATGTCATCGTGAAAACATAATTGGCTTTTGTATTGCCAATAAGTTCACTTAAGCTTTTATCTAAATTATCTTTACTTAAAAGCAGAAGAGGTATTTTTAATGATGCCGCAATAGCAGAGCATATTTCAATTACCTCATTATTATTTTTTGGAACACCAATAGCACATAGCATATTAAGGCTACCCAAGCTTTGCAGTGCCGGTATAGGCATACGGTTGTTACATAATACTATTATTTTTGGAGCTGTTGCTATCATGAATCTAGGCAGGCATAAGAGTTAAGCCATGAATTGGAAATGTTATTTTTTATATACTCAATATCTTTTAATAAGCTATTACGATCTTCGGTAAGGTTGCTTACTTCAGTAATATTGGTTAGAGCACAGGTATTAGTATCACTGTTTTTAGTAATTGTGGCATAATACACAGGTGCTTCAGAGTGTTTTGTTGATGGATTCATGAATACGCTTCCTCTCGGTGAATCTATAATAAGTCCGTCAAAATTAAAATTGTTTGACTTGCTTATATACAATGCAGCTTCCCAACCCAGTAGTGAAAAAATATTTACTTTTTCAGGACGGATGCTACCCATTATATTTTTGAATTCTTTATTTGCAGGAGTATTTATATTCTTTGACCACGGCACAGCACTATACCAGTTATACCCCGGGTAGGTAATTTTATCAAGCCAGTTTTCTTCTGCAGTAAAGCCACTTGCGTAAGTATTATTTTTTGAAAAACTTTCAAGTTTCGCGCTTTCATTTAAGTAATCTTCGGCCATGTCACCACAAAAAGAGGCAAAAATGGCTGTGTCTTTATTTTCGTTAAGGTAGTTAACAAGAGGATCAAGTGTAAAGTCTACTTTTCGTAAAGGGGTTACATAATTAAATGTTACGGCTCCGCCTTTTTCTTCACTGGCAGCAGAATATATGTATGGTGAACGATATCCCGCATCAAAGAATGAGCATGCTACCGCAAAGTTTTTGTTACCATCGCTAAAAGCTTTATTAACAATTGCTCTTGAGCATAAATTACCCTGAAGTGAAATGAAGTAAGTATTTGGTAATACAGACTCATAAACCGGCAAATGATAACCACTGTCTAACACCAGTAATGTTTTACCGGAATTCTCAAATAGGGGAGAGATAGCCTCTGCCGCGTGCGGGTTTATATAGCCAATAACAATATCAGCCCCTTCCAGTAGCAATTGCTCTGCACACGAATATATTTCATCGTTATTACCTCCTACACCAATATTTTTTGATAGTATTTGATATTCACTTTCACTGCCCTGATTTTTTAGGGAAGCTTTAAGTCCGTCAACAATATCAAAGCCCATTGAAGGATATATTACTGATTTTGTAAGTAGTAAACCTAATTTCATAGTGGGGTTTTTATAACCCCCGGATATGAAACCGGGGGAGAGTTATTATTAAAATTTAATTTCTTGCAGGGAATAAGCCCTGAACACAAATAATGTAGTTTATACTTAGATAAGGTTGCATAATACTAAAAGGTGCACCTCCACCTTTATTTCCAATTGTTATGTGTGCATCAGCCGGGTGTAAAGAAGTATTAGGTGGGTTTGTAGAGAAAAGTCCACTTGAAGCTGCTAAGCCGGCTCCTGTAGGTATTGCAGTATCTCCTTCATCTGAAAATGCCGGCAGGGCATAATTTAGTATGCCAGGGTGAATATGTGCCGGTAAGTTTGCAACAGTTGCTGTTACCGTAGCTGTACCACTAACTTCGCCCATAGTGTATGCAGTAACCCCTGTATTTGACTGTCCTGCTCCAACAGGTACCCTACTTCTAAAATCAGGTAGTTTAAATGTGGTTCTGCCATCACCGCCATACATGGTGCCAATAAGACTAAAAAGTGCTGTGTTACTTGATATTGCTAATGTTTGACCTGCACAATAGGACCAGTTTCTTGGTTCAAAATTTGGTGCAAACAAACGTATTTCTGCCATGGTTCCTTCCATAATTCTAATTTTATAAATTAATTAAAAGTTAGTTTCTGCTTGGATAAATTCCTTGCAGGCAAATAATATAGTTTAAACAGGTATAAGGCTGAATAATTTGAAAAGGATATGATAATCCTGAATTACCAACCTGAGCAGCAGCACTAGTTGCTGTAATTGTTGTATCCTGAGGTTCGGACGAATAGGTACCTGCTAGTGAAGCAAGAACATGTCCTGTAGGAGAAGCGGTATTACCCGCGGCTGTATTTGCAGGTATTATAGCTGTTCCTGTAGCAGTATGTGTATGTGAAGGCATTTCGCCAACAATCATAGTATGTGTTTCTGCACCTCCTTTTTGTCCTATTACAGTATTTATGGTATTGCCATCTGCCTGTCCTGGGCTTATAGCAACCCTTCCCTGTAAATCAGGTAGTTGAAATGTAGTTCTCCCATCACCTCCATAAATAGTACCTATAAGGCTAAAAAGAGCATCATATGTTGAAATTGATAAAGTTTGTCCTTGGCAAAAAGCCCAGCCTCTTGGGGCAAAATTTCCTCCAAATAAGCGAACCTCTCCTATATATCCTTCCATAATTTTAAATTTTAAAAGTTTTACTTTATTAAGTTTTTAATCCTTTAGTTACGAGACGGAAAAATTCCATACATACAAATAATATAATTTGTTGCCTGTAATGGTTGGGTAATGTTTATTGGGTAATTTGATCCTGTAACATTAGTCGTAAATGTATTCTGGTATGCACTTAGATTTGTATCAGGGACTTCAGTACTATACATACCTGGTTTTGCGGCAAGAACATGATTTGTAGGAGAATCGGTATCTCCTTCATCTGAATAAGCCGGAGCAGCTACTGTAGCATTAGCATCATGTGAGTGTACCGGTAAATTATTACTTAATAATGTTCTGGTATTTGTACCTGCCATTTCTCCTGCGTCGTAATAGCTAAGTCCTGCTCCGTGACCGGCACCTATTGCAGTTCTTCCTATAAGGTTTGGTAGTGCAAAAGTCTGTATTCCGTTACCACCATAAGTAGTGCCTAATATTGCAAATAAAGCAGTATTACTACTTATGGCTACAAGGCCTCCGTTGCAATAAGCCCAATTTTTTGGTGAAAAATTGGCAGCAAAGAGTCTTATTTCTCCAATGTAACCTTCCATAATTTTAAAGTTTTTAAGTGAAACATATATTTGATTTTAAAATTTGGTTATTCACTCCATTTTCGCAGCAGGTTACTGTGACTTTGTTGTAACACAAGTTGTTCCCTGCTGTTTGAAGCCGATTTTTTTAGAGTGTTTAAAACCTGTTGCATATCATACAATATGCCTCTTTCTTCATTTCCTTTTACCAGGCTTTGTATCCAGGTAACTGCAACATGTCTTTCACCCGATGTTAATTGTTTTACCCTGTGTAAATACATACACGGATAACATATAGCATCTCCCTTTTTGAGTTTATAAAGCAGTGTACCGCTAGGGGTTTCCAGTTCCAGTTCACCACCCTCATACTCCTCTGGGTCGTTTAAAAATATTGTCATTGCGACATCTGTGCGCATCATGTTACCCATTAAAGGGTTATCAACATGCCAGCCGTATTCGTTTCCTGAGGTGTATTTGCTAATAAGAAATGGGTATATGTTTTTGGGATAAAGAGCGTTTCTAAAGGTTTCGCTTTGGTTTAAAGCACCAAGTAAAATTTGCTGGATCATTCCGTATTGCTGACTTTGCATATTTACCTGGAGATTACTTTTTACGTCACGTGCCGAATCAGTGGCTGTGTTCTTCCCGTCATCATAGGGAGCAGTGGCTAATAGGTTTTTGATGTTACTTAACTGGTCGTTGTTTAGTAACTCTTTAATGTGTATAAATGTTGAAGAAATGCTCATTTCCTATTAGTGTTTTATATTACTTTGTGTATGAGTGTAATAGTGTTGTATGTCATAACCTGCAATGAAATTTAACAAGCTGGATTTCATTATCTAAAGGTCTGTATATATATAAAAATACAACAGGTAGGAATTACCCGTTTTTAGAAAACAGGTAATTCTACGTGTTGTACATATTTATCTGCGAAATGCAGCTATTTTTAATTCTTGGTATTGATATTGCCCTGAATTGACCATGCAAAATCTACCTGAACTTCATTTTTATAAAGACTCATATCATCCATACTAATGTATTGATCTGCAGTATATCCTACATCTCCCTTAACTGTTGCCAGTGCATGGCAGCTCATACAGTTTGTTTGAACTCCATACTCTAAACCAAGTTTATTAGGGGAAGTTGAGTTACTGTTTTGAAAAGTATTAGGAGCAAAGCCTGCTTCCAGGTATGGATTAAAGGCTATAATAGGAGTAACATTTGTATTTGTACCTCCGTTTATAGGCTGGTTAGGCCATACCATTGCATAGGCGGTGGCAACAGCATAGTGTGCAGCAGCACCTTTTATTTGTGAAGGGCGTAAGTTAGCTTCGGCTGTTGAGCTTGGTGAAGCCGGGCTGTCTGGCTGGTAACTCCAGTAGAATGTTTGCCATGTCCAGTTGCTTATTTCTTTCGTGCCTACGTGCATAGCTACTAGTAAAATAAGATCACCTGCTTTAAAGTTTGAATTACCGTCTATATCTTCAGTTTTATTAAGATATACAGCAGCAGCTTCATCAAGCTTGTAGTTTATAAAGTCGCTAACATTACAGGTAGCAGCTTTGATTTCATCGGCACTAGGGTTTTCTGTAGTAACAGGAACCAGTTTTTTATTAGCCGGTTGGCTGTTAGTTACATCGGCATATACATATGTATTCCATTTTTCAGGACCAAAGGTTTTTGCAGGGTTTGGAGTTCCCGGCCATGTAGGTACACGTATAAGTCCGTTCTCATCAGGGATACCTGTATAGTAAGTTGGTTTTAGAGTGATACCGTTATTTGGGAATTGAGGTATTCTTCCTATACCATCTTTTACTTCATATTTATTTAATTCAGACTGATTGAATATTTTATGATCTAAAGCATATTTTGCCGCACCAGGGTTATAAGAAACGGTTTCAAAAATTTGGAAACTGCTGTCTATTTCAGCCTGTTTAGCAAATACCTGTGCGTGTATAAACTGCCTAGGTACGCTAAGAGCAGTACGCCCTTTTTTAACCTGTTGCGCCTCTTTACCTTTTGTTAAAGGAATTTTACACATAGCGGCAAGTTCTTTAACACCCATCCAGGTTTCAAATACACATAGAGAGTCTCCTTGGTATATTTGGTTTGATTTTTTAGTAAGTCCGGCCCAAATACCCCATGCGTGTTCTGTAATACTATTGGTATCCTGATTGTTTAACCAAGTGTAAATTTTAGTTGAATCTTCAGGGAAGCTAAAGTTTGCTATTCCTAAATCATTAGGAAATTCCTGTGGTATAATAATACCGTTTTCAACATTTTCGGCTTCAGGTTTGTTATCTTCTTCGTGTTTTTCTTTACATGAAGACATTGATAATACCATACTGCCGGCTATCAATACTGATAGTGCCGTTTTTTTAAGAGCCGAAGCTACATTTTGCAAAGAGCGTTTTGCAGATAATTGCGGATGTACAATCTCTTCAAAAGAGAAGCCTATCCTGTCGATTGCGTCGCCGTGTAATCCCATAATTTGAGTGATTTTAGAAGGGTTATCTAAAGGCAAACTGTATTTCATATCATCTGTATGAGGTACAGCGCCATAAGTTGTTCCGTTAATTTTAAAGCATCTTACTACAGTAGCCCTGTAATAGTTAGAATAGCCGGCATAAATTTCAAACTGGTCTATTGGTTCGCTAAGGTTAATCACTATTGGATTAGAATCAGGAGAACCATATGTTTTACCGTTTACTGTAATAGCACTTATACAGTCGCCACCCCTTGTATATATGGCAAATGATGAACCCGACCGGATTTGCTCCTGATAGTAAATGGTTTTTACTGAAGCTCCGCCATAAGGACCAAAAGACATAACAGCACCTATTGAACTCGGGTTATTGTAAACAATAGATTTTGGATTATGATGTTCAAGAGGTGATAGGGTAGGGCTTGTAAAAGTTCCGTTTAAATTTTTCACGATAGATGAAAATGCGTTAAGACCTGTTTGAAGAGCACCTTCTACCCATCCGCCAACCCATGAGTAACTGTCGCCGGCAAAGTAAATTTTTGCCACATTGTTGTTAAGGTTGGTGAAGTTGTAGTATAGCTGACTTAAATAATCTTCCTGAGTAGGCTGGGTTAAGGCAAAAGCACCATTGTAGTATTTTTGCAGTTGCCAGTCTATCATTACGGCATTTGTTTCGTCTACATTTTTAGGCATGGCATCCAGTATATAATCTATACCTTCAATTTTACCTAAGTCTCTTAAAAAGCGTTGGTATCTTTCATCCAGTTCACCCAATGCTTCTGCTTTTTCAGAAAGATCTTCCCAAACGTAGTTCATAAGACAAACAGCCTCAGTGTCGTTAGGGTTGTAATCAAGAGTATAGAAGTTTGCCATAGCGGTATCAGTAGTGATACATCTTACCTTATCTTTATTAGCATCGCCTATCCACCATGGTTTTACCTTTAAGAAGAATTTACTGGACTGTGCTACATGAACATTTGTTACAGCTTCGCGCTTGTTCATATCTATAAGGTTATTAGCTACAACTTTTTGATTAGCCTGCCATAATGAGTCAATACCAAGTTCTATTTCGGCAGCACGTGTAGTAGTACAAATCACCAGATGGTTTATATCACTTTCAATTACATTACCTTTATTATCAGTAAGGCTTACATTACCGCCGTTATTTTCCGGGTTTATAACTTTTACAGGAGTATTAGTAACAATAAAGTCTCTTACTTTTTTACCGTTAATATCAAAATCGGCCAGTGCATTTGCAACCGAATCGGTTCCGGTAACAATAAGCGCATGGTTTTCTTCCAGTTTATTAAGGGTAAAACGCATCATGCATACAAAGCTGATAGGGAATAGAGGAGACTGCCCGCCAATACCTGTACCAACCGTTCCAAATTTTTCAATATCATCAGGATATTGCCACTGGTAACGATCACCCCATTGTTTTGTAATTGCATTGTATTTTTTTGGAGCATTTGGCTGACAGAAAATTTCAATAATTCCTTCAATAAACGACTTGTCTTTAAAGTAGTTTACATAACCCTGCCATGCATTTTGTGCCTTTGCCGGGTTATAAGTTTGAGGGTTAGAAATATCAAGCCACTCCATGATTCTTGCAGGAGCATCCAGTTGTACACCATTAGGTAGTAAAATAGGCTCCAGGGTTGTAACAAAACCTGCCCAGCTTTCGTTTATGTCCCTAAAAATTTCGGGTACGGGCTGGTTTGGCATTATGTTGTACTGTTCCCCTTTGTAGCAAACAAGAGTAGGTACCAGTCCCGGATCCGGAAAATCGCCGTTAAGTTCAATGTTGTGTTTGTTTCTTTCAGGGTTATCCTGCATGTATTTAATATACCAATACAAACAGTTTTCTGAAGGAGGAAACCTCATGGCTCCCAGTTCGGCAAAGTTGGTTTCATCATTAGGAAACTCATAAGAGTAAAAGCGTCCGCCCACTCTGTCTGTAGCTTCATAAATTTTAAAATTGGTGAAACCTGCCCTTAGCAGTTCAAAACCTGTAACAAGTCCGCTCATACCTGCACCTATGATTGCTATTTTAGCATCTTTTGGAGCTTTAGATAAATCGGCAAGCCTGTTGTTTGAAGCCTCAAGCCATTTTTGGTAGTCCATCGCTGGGGTGTCTACCATTGCAGTTGGAATGAGCTCCTTAATTTCACCGTTAACAATGCCGTTTTGGCTTTGCTCATCGGTAGTTCTCAATACTTTAAGAAAAGGATGCATATGTAAAATATTTAGTTGGTTAAGCTGCTTATTTTCAGCTACCAAAGTACTTTACATATACTTGTTAAGTTAGGATGATTTTACCTGTTTTAACAAAACACGTATTTTTACCTGTGTTTATAAAACAAGGTTATTTACGTCTATAACATTATGTTTTATGGCAAATATTACCAGTCCGGCAATGTTTTTTGCACCTGTTTTGGTAAACAGGTTGTTTCGGTGCCCTTCAACTGTTCTTGTGGTAATAAAAAGTGTTTCACCTATTTCTTTTGCAGTTTTTTGCAGGCAAATAAGTTTTAGTACTTCCATTTCACGTTCAGAAAGATCAGTATCATCACTAAGTTCAGGCTTAGGTGCTTTTGAAGATATTTGTTCCCTAACGCTTTCAATCTGGTCTTCCATGAAGTAAACGCCAGAGTCATATACCTTATCTATTACCTGTTTTAATACCACAGGAGAAATACCTTTAGGTACAAATGCAGATGCTCCTGTTTTAAACATAAACCCTAAAAATGAACTTTGGTAATGAGATGATATTATAATGATTTTTATGGTAGGGAAATTGTTTTTAAGATATTCGGTAGTTTCCACACCATCCATTTCTTTCATTTTAAGATCAAGAAGCAGGATGTCAGGAAGTATGTCCGACGCGTTAAGTTTTTCAATCAGGTCCAGACCGTTAGATGCTGTAAGGAGTACTTTATAGTTTTCTATACTGTCTAAATAATCTTTAAGGAGTGTGGTGATAAGGTTATCATCGTCGGTAATGGCAATCAGTTTTTTACTCATTGGATATAAAGTTTGTAAGGTTTAGAGCAATAATGGTTGTTGTCCCCTTATTTCCCGATTTGATTTTATATTTTCCTTTCAGGTAAAGCATTCTTAATTCAATATTTTTAAGGCCGATACCTTTTTTACCTTTATTAATATCAAAGCCTTTACCGTTGTCTCTTACAGATACTGCAAGATGTTTTTTTGAAATCCTCAAATTAATAAATATATCAGAGGCTTCGGCGTGCTTATGAGTATTGATTATTATTTCCTGTACAATACGTATTATCTGTATTTTTAAATCAACGGGAACTTCTGTTTCCTGATTAATGCTTTTGTGGAAATGAACCTTAAACTGTTCTTTCCAGGGAGCAACGGTGTTTTTTAAAAGCTCATACAGTGTGGCATGATCTAACATTGGCGGACTCAAATCGTGCGATATTCTTCTTGCCTCAGCAATACTTTCTCCCAGTAAGTGGTCTATATCCTGAATATCACACTGGGTTTGGTTCTTTAGGCGTAGTACGGTTAGCTTACCTATAAGTGAATCATGCAAATCTGCAGCGATGCGTGTTCTTTCTTGTTCCTGTGCAACCACACTGGTTTCAAGTAATTGTTTTTGGTGTTCTAACTGCATGCGTGATTCTTTCAGGCGTTGTTCTACCATACGTCTAAAATTAATTCTTACAAGTCTGATAAATGAAATTGCCAAAAGGGATATAACTGCAAGAACAATTATAATCCAGAGTGCAATCGTTTTTGGGTCAAGCCATTTCTCCATATCTCTCTGCCTAAATATACATAAAATGTTAGTGTTAACAATAAGTTAGCACTCCAGAAATAATATTTTATTGATGAAGGAACATTAATTAAAAAGTTAATTGGGAGAAAAAATATAAGGTGTAGTGAGTAAAAAATAATAAAAGCATAATTTAATTTGATTAAACTGCTTTGTTTTTGTTTTTCCTCAATTTTTTCAAAAAGGTAATTAATTGCTATTGCTATTATAAAAAATGCACTAATTACTCTGGAATACGATTGAAACTCACTTGGCGGTACATTCCAAAGATCTACTATTTCCCATGCAATATATATAAGAGCTACAGTTGCTATTAGTGTGTAGACCCAAATTTTCCGTTTAAAAAAGGCAAGCTGATAGTATATTGAGAAAAACAATAGTTCAAAGAAACTAAAAATAACAATAATTATTAGATTATTATTATAAATTACTCCTATTATACGGCTTATAATATCTGAAATAAGACAAATACTTAAATATAGTAGGAGTAATTGATATTCTCTTTTTATGAACTTAAAATAACATATCCCTATAACTATTGTAGTACCTATAAGAAAAGGACTTATATATGTAAATAGTTTTAAGAGTTCGTAAAAAGTCATAAAAGCCTATATGTTCTATAATAGGTTGAAATTGATTTTATCAAAAGGCGGTACCGGCATTACAGTATCATAGTATACGTTAGCATACTTTATATCTGTAGTAATAAGATCGGCAGTTAAGCCGGTAGCTGCACTTGCATCTGTTTGTAAGCCTAAGTAAGTAATATATTTGTCACTCTGAATCATGTATGATGCAGGCATATGGAAAGCCTCAAATATACCTCCTGTAACCGATTTTTTTTGAATTTGATTTTTTGTCCAGGCACCATAATCTTTTTTCCAGGTATCTATTCTTAAAATAGCTTCCTGTGTTGGGATTTGATTTGAGTCACCAAGGTTAGGTTCTACTTTACATACTGTGAAAGCGCTAAACTGTATACTGCTTACGTTTGGCACATCAAGTGCAGCAGGGAGTAAAAACATGTAAAATTTTCCGTCAGTATCTACACCTGGATATACGTGTAAGTTGGTATTGCCAAGCTGTGCAAAGTCGTACTTGTTTACGTAATTAATAGAATTTCCTTGATTAAAACAGTTCATTACCTCTGTTTCATTAGTTAAAATTGATTGCCATTTCTTGATGCATCTTTGTACATCACCTAACGAGTTAATTGTTGCCATAAATGTGGTTTTGGTTGTGGTTATACAATGGACCAAAATTACTTTTTTGTAGTAAAGTAACCAAGCCCTGTACTAAAGTAATTAAAAATATTTTTAACAATCCCTTTCTTAAAAAAAGTAAGTAGGGGAATAATTTACTGTTATGCTTTTATGAAAGTAAAAAAATAATCTTAACTTTAGTTGAAATAGATGATGAATATTGTTTAAATGCAATTAAATAATGTTCACTTCACCTACTATAAACCAACCAAACCACTAAATAAATGAAGATAAAATATATAATTGCGGCTTTAAGTATAGTCCTGCTTTCCTGTAAGGATACCGGAAAGCAGGACGAAAACTCATCTGAAGTTAGTGCTATAGCAAATAGTAGTGATAGTTTAATTGAGGCCGTACCTACAGTAAACCCAAAAGGAATGGTATGGATAAAGGGAGGTCGTTTTATGTTAGGTAATAACAATACCGATTCCCGACAAACAGAAGGTCCCGCCGTACTTACTGAGGTTAAAGGTTTTTGGATTGATGAAACCGAGGTTACCAACGCGCAGTTTGCAGCTTTTGTGAAGGCTACCGGATATAAAACAATTGCCGAGAGGGAAATAGACTGGGAAGATCTAAAAAAACAGGTGCCTCCGGGAACGCCAAAACCACATGATTCGTTACTGGTGCCGGGTTCACTGGTTTTTACACCACCATCTAAGCCGGTTCCTCTAAATGATTATACATTATGGTGGTCGTGGATACCGGGAGCAAACTGGAAACATCCTGAAGGACCAAACACCAATATTGAAGGAAAAGACAATTATCCTGTTGTGCAGATAGCTTACAGCGATGCTGTGGCTTATGCCGAATGGGCAGGTAAAAGACTGCCTACCGAAGCCGAATGGGAATATGCAGCCCAAGCCGGTAATAAAGATGCTAATTATGCATGGGGTAGTGAACTTAATCCGGGAGGTGTATATATGGCCAATTTCTTTCAGGGGGATTTTCCTTATAATAATACCAATGCCGATGGTTTTAATACACTAGCTCCGGTAAAAAGTTTCCCTGCTAATGCTTACGGACTTTATGATATGATTGGTAATGTATGGGAATTAACCAGTGACTGGTACAGGCCTGATACTTATTCGTCATACAAAAAAGGAGATGATAGTTGCTGCCGTAACCCTACAGGGCCTAAAGATAGTTATGATCCTAATGAGCCTTATACTCCAAAAAGGGTTATAAAAGGAGGGTCGTTTTTGTGTAGTGAACAATACTGCTCCAGTTACAGGCCCGATGCCCGTATGGCAAACTCTGAAGACAGTGGGCAGGAGCATGTGGGCTTCCGTTGTGTGAAAGACATTGAGTAAATAAAGAAATATAATTACTTTTATGCCTGTAATACTATTACAGGCTTTTTTATTTTTATGTACAGCGATATAACCATTAACAACCAATTATTAAAAATTTATCATACTAAGGAAAAGGATGGCAGACCTACCATTATTTTTCTGCATGACTCGTTAGGATGTATAAAACTTTGGAGGGATTTCCCCGAAGAGCTAGGAGAACTTACAAATAGCAATATATTGGTGTATGACAGGTTGGGATATGGGGAGTCAGCCCCTTTCATAACTATAGAAAGGGATAATGATTATTTGGAAAAGGAAGCTGATGTTCTAAATGAATTGATTAAACTACTGCAACTTAAAGAGGTTATACTTTTCGGGCATAGTGACGGAGCCTCTATTTCATTGATTACGGCAGCTAAATATCCTGAATTAATTAAAGGGGTAATAGTAGAAGGCGCTCATATTTTTGTGGAAGATATTACACTTAAAGGTATTAGGGAAGCTGAAGTAGCTTACAAAACAACCAATTTAAAGGAACGTTTACAAAAATACCACGGTGATAAAACCGATGCTGTTTTTATGGCCTGGAATACTGTTTGGTTAAGTGATACTTTTCGTGACTGGAATATTGAGCATTTCCTGTCAAAAATAACGTGCCCGGTAATGGTAATACAGGGAGAGAATGATGAGTTTGGAAGTATGGCACAGCTTGAAGGGATTATAAATCAGGTATCGGGTAGAAGGGAAAAACTTATTATTCCTGCAATAGGGCATACGCCTCATAAGGAAGCTCCTCAAGAAGTGCTGGGAAAATCAGTACTATTTATAAATAAGCTATAAAACCAATAAAGAAGAATCTCTATTAGTTTAACGGTACACCTGCACCATAGGAGTTTTTTATTTCCGACATTACAAACATACTGTGGGTGCTGCCTATGCTTTTTACCGATCCCAGTTTATTGAATACAAAGTCCTGATAGTGCTTCATGTCTCTCACAATTACTTTTAGGAGAAAGTCATAATCGCCCGATATGTTATAACATTCAATAACTTCTTCAATATTCATTATATCCTCCACAAATTTATGACCTATACTACGATCGTGCTGTTTCAGTTTTATATTGGTAAAAACAGCAAATCCCTGATTTAGTTTTTCGGCATCCAGTATGGCGATATATTTTTTGATATAACCGTTTTTCTCCAGTTTTTTTACCCTTTCAAAAACAGGAGACGGAGATAGGTTTACCATCTGTGCAAGCTCTTTTGTGGTGTAACTGGAGTTTTCATGTAGTATTTTAAGCAGCTTTAAGTCGGTCTCATCAAGTAGTTCCATAGAATTATATTCTGTTTGAGGTTAAAAATTAAGGTTTATACAGCAAATATAGTTGTTTATATCTTTTATATAGGTTTATTTTCTTAATTAATACTCTTGTTTAAGTTTATTATTTTGTAAAAGTATATTTGTAAAGAATTTAAATCTTTAAAAATAGTATTCAGATATGCTTATAACCAACCTTGGCTATCCGAGAATAGGAAGCAACCGCGAATTGAAAAAAGCAAGTGAGAATTATTGGGCACAAAAAATAACTTTAGATGATTTACTGGAAGCGGGTAAACAAATAAGAATTCAAAACCTGAAACTACAGCAGGAAGCCGGGATAGATATTATTCCGTGTAATGATTTTTCGTTTTACGATCAGGTATTGGATTTATCGTTAACCCTTGGGGCAATACCAAACAGGTATAAGGAATCAGGACTTACTAATTCCTTAGATATTTATTTTGCTATGGCACGCGGGTATCAAAAAGACGGGAAGGACATTACCGCAATGGAAATGACAAAATGGTTTGATACCAACTACCATTATATAGTACCGGAGTTTTATAAAGATCAGGAGTTTAGTTTCTATTCTAAAAAAATAATTGAAGAGTTTATTGAAGCTAAGGAGTTGGGGATACAGCCTAAACCGGTACTTATTGCTCCTGTTTCTTATTTGCTTTTAGGTAAGGAGAAAGAGGAAGGCTTTAACAGGTTGGAACTTTTAGACAGGCTTATACCTGTTTATATCGAAATAATAAAGGAATTAGTAGCTAATGGTGCCGAATGGGTACAACTGGATGAGCCCTTCCTGGTACTGGATATTAACGAAGAGGAAAAGCAGGCTATAAAATATACTTACGACCAGCTTAGTGAGGCATGTCCTGAACTTAAAATAGTGGTGGCAACCTACTTTGAAGGACTCAATAAAAACACAGATTTAGCGATATCACTTCCGGTAAATGTGCTTCATTTGGATTTGGTTCGTAATCCGGAACAACTGGACCCTGTACTGCTGGCTATTCCCGAAACATTGAGTTTATCATTGGGAGTTATAGATGGTCGTAATATCTGGAAAAATAATTACCTGCAATCATTACAAACCATTTACAAAGCGGTAAAGAAAATAGGTAAGGAGAGGATACTTATAGCTCCGTCTTGTTCGTTACTGCATGTACCGTGTGATCTTGATGCCGAAACCAACGAGGAAGTACTGACTCCCGAAATTAAACAATGGTTGGCTTTTGCCAAACAAAAACTGGATGAGGTTGTGATTATAAAACAACTTGCCAACAGTGAGAATATTACACAGGCAGCTAAAAAGCTTGAGGATAATATTGAGATTAATAAAAGGCGTAAAGATTCTACGCTTATCCATAATCAGGAAGTAAAGCAAAGGGTTTTAAATATTGAAGATGCTGATAGCCAAAGGCAAAGCGCATTTGAGATTCGTAAAGCACTACAGGTAAAGGAACTTAACCTGCCATTATTCCCAACGACGACTATTGGTTCGTTCCCTCAAACTACCGAGGTGCGCTCTTGGAGAGCAAAATATAAAAGGGGAGATCTAACCAAAAAACAATATGAGGAACTGTTAAGAAAAGAAACCGAAGAAACCATCCGCTTTCAGGAGGAGACCGGTATTGATGTGCTGGTACATGGTGAATTTGAACGTAACGATATGGTGGAGTACTTTGGAGAACAGCTTTCAGGTTTTGTATTTACCAAAAACGGATGGGTACAGAGTTATGGTAGCCGATGTGTAAAACCTCCGGTTATTTATGGTGATGTGAGCAGGCCACAGGCCATGACGGTGTGCTGGACAAAATACGCTCAGTCATTAACCGAAAAGAAAGTAAAAGGCATGCTAACAGGACCGGTTACTATACTACAATGGTCTTTTGTGAGAGACGATCAGCCACGTTATGAAACCTGTACGCAAATAGCCCTTGCTATTCGTGATGAGGTTTGCGATTTGGAAAAAGAAGGTATTAAAATCATCCAGATAGATGAACCGGCAATTCGTGAAGGGCTGCCTTTGCGTAAGGAGAATTGGGCTGAATACCTTAACTGGGCAATAAAAGCATTTAAAATATCGTCTTGTGGAGTAGCCGATAGTACCCAGATACATACCCATATGTGCTATTCTGAATTTAATGATATTATTGAAGATATAGCCGATATGGATGCCGATGTGATTACTATAGAATGTTCGCGTTCACAAATGGAATTACTGGATGCCTTTGCCGAATTTAATTACCCTAATGATATAGGGCCCGGAGTGTATGATATACATTCACCAAGGGTACCGTCTAAAAAAGAAATGGTAAGCCTGCTGGAAAAGGCAGCTACCGTATTGCCGGCAGAGCAGCTATGGGTTAACCCTGATTGCGGATTAAAAACACGCCATTGGGAAGAAACAAGGGCTGCACTGGTAAATATGGTAAGTGCGGCAAACCAGTTGCGAAAAGAAGTTATAGAAGTTGTTTAGATTGTTTTTAATAAAAATCCCCACAGCACTTAATTGTATTGTGGGGATTTTTTGCTTTTTCGTTGTTTATGAAAAGCGTTAGTTTTTCAGTAATTTATAAGTAAAGGATTTATTATCTACAAGCATTTTTACAATATATATACCTGTTTGAAGGTTAGATATATCAATGCGGTTAACGTTTTGGTTTTGCTGTACCTTAACCCCGTTAATGGAATAAATAGAAATATCTTCAATCTCTTTGCCGGTAGTATTATCTATATTAAGGATACCTGAAGCAGGATTAGGGTATAACCTTACATCATTTTTAAACGTATTTTCATTAACACTTAGCCCCTCGTTGAAATCAAGATAGTCAGGAATATTATTGTTATTTGAGTCATCATCAGTAGGGTCTCCGTTCTGGTTTATGTCTTCATCTATAGTGAGTATACCATCACCATCATCATCATTGTCCAGATAGTTAGGGATTCCGTTGTCATCAGTGTCATCATCTGTCAAATCATTGTTATTGTTTAAATCTTCATTGGGTGTAAATATACCATCACCATCATCATCAATATCCAGATAATTAGGTACGCCATTATTGTCAGTATCGTCATCATCAGGATTACCGTTCAGGTTCAAATCTTCATCTATAGTAAGTATACTGTCGCCATCATCATCATTGTCTAAATAATTAGGTATGCCGTCGTTGTCAGTATCATCATCTGCTACATTATCATTATTATTTACATCTTCATTAACTGTAAGTATATTATCACCGTCGTCATCGTTATCAACATGGTTAGGAATCCCATCATTATCAGTATCATCATCTGCAGGATTACCATTCAGGTTCAAATCTTCATCAACTGTTAGTACTCCGTCACCATCATCATCAGTATCCAAATAATTAAGAATCCCATCATTGTCGTTATCATCGTCTAACGGGCTTCCGTTTTGATTAAAATCTTCCAGTGCAGTAGGTACACCATCTCCATCATCATCGTTGTCTAAATAATCAGGTACACCATCTGTATCGCTATCAATATAAGCATTGTTAGTTTCGTCAAAAACAGATTCAAAGGAAGTAAGGATTATATCATTATCATCGTCACTGTCTAAAAAATCAGGGATGCCGTCACTATCAGTATCATCGTTAGCTAAATTTCCGTCACCATTCAAATCCTCATCAATGGTTGCAACGTTATCATTGTCAAATTGCTCGTTACAGTCTGCCATATTTAGTACCACAGGTATTATATCATCATTGTATCGTGCATATATAGTTGTTGCTTCAAAAGGAGTTATGTTAGTGTAATAGGTTTCTGTAAATGCGTTAGTTTGATTTATGGCATCTGTTTGAGTTGAGTAAAAAACGGTGTTAGGGTTAAGGTCGTTTACCATTAACGTAAAATCAAATGTTTCTATACCATCAGCATCAGTATCACATTTTATATATGTATATACATTTGTTATGTTTTGTGGTGTAAATCGCCAGCCTTCTCCATGTCCTTCTTCAACTTGCCATTGCCATGAATTTCGACCCGGTGCTGCATAACCATCTAATCCGGTATCATTAATAATTCCTACATTAGCACGACCACCATTCCAACTTACACATAGATCTTTTCGTAAAATTTGTACGTCGATAATGTTTAATGTTTCATACAAAATGACTTGAAAACTACTACGTTTTTCAAAACAGTTAGTTGAAAAATGAGGGTGATTATCAAAAATTAATACAAACTTTCTATAGGGTGCATTACCCGTAATATCATAAGTAATAGAACCTTCATTACTGCTATTATCCATATCATGAAAACATGCCAGTATAGAGTTTTTAACAGAAAAACTTGCTGATGGTATACCATAAGATGTATCGTAAGAAGAGCCGGTAGTTGCGAGTTCGGTTCTAAAATCAATATAACCGTTATTACTTACAATAAACTGATTGTATTCTTCTCCAAAAAAGGTGAAATTGAAAGGAATTGTTATAATGTCAGAATACCTGTCATCTATAGGAAGATCAATGATTGTAGAAGCACTGTAGGTTTGATGTGCTATTGACTGTACAGTATAAGTATCCTGTGCATGGGCTTTAGGAATAATACCTAAAGTAAACATTGAAACAGATAATAAAAGTGTTTTTAAATAATTTTTTCTCATGGTAAGTGTGGTTTGGATGCTAAAGTAAGAAATTATTTATAAGGTTTGTTTTTTATATAAAATATCTTATTAATCAACTCTTAAGAATAATTAATTGAGCGGGGGAAAAATTATTTATTACTTTTACCCCAATGCAACACACTAAGAACATAGTAACAAAGGTTCTGTCGGTATATCTTCTTATACTGATGTTCATACCGTGTAGTGATGAGCATGCAAGCCTATACAATAATCAGAGCACTGAGATTACTCAGGCTAGCGATGATTATCATGTAGGTATTGAGGTTTGTACTCCTTTTTGTATTTGCGGGAGCTGTGTTGCAGCTGTAATTATACATCAGATTACAGAATTTTCACTTTTTATCCCTAAGCAGGGTAATAAACATATTTCCAACTTTTACCAGTCACTTAAACACGATTTTTTTGGCTCCATCTGGCAGCCGCCCCAATTAGCATAATGATGTGCCGGTGATGAACCGGCTATAACAGCATGGCCTTATCCCAACCTTTAAGGCTGTTTTATAATCATTATAGTAATAAAGTAAATCGATGTTAGATAAGATTATTCATTTTAGCATCAACAATAAATTTATTGTTGGTCTTTTTACATTAGCATTAATAGTGGTAGGAGTTTTTTCACTTAAAAACCTCTCTATCGATGCCCTGCCTGATATTACTAATAATCAGGTACAAATAATAACCTCTTCGCCCTCACTAGCCACGCAGGATGTAGAGCAGTTTATAACCTATCCTATAGAACTTTCGGTAAAGTCTATTCCTAATATAGTAGAGTTGCGTTCCATAAGTCGTTTTGGGTTAAGTGTTGTAACTGTTGTATTTGAGGAAGATGTGGATTTATACTGGGCACGCGCCCAAATCTCCGAAAGGATACGCGAAGCAGAGGACGTTATTCCTAAAAGCCTTGGTACTCCAAGTATGGCTCCTATAAGTACGGGACTGGGAGAAATTTACCAATATGTGGTATTTCCTGAAAAAGGATATGAAGATAAATATGATGCTACCGAGCTTCGTACCATACAGGACTGGATTATTAAACCACAGTTAACAGGTACGCCTGGTGTAGCCGAAGTAAATACACTGGGAGGCTTTTTAAAGCAATATGAAATTGCTGTGGAGCCCGACAGGCTAAAGAGTATGAATGTTACCCTTTCGGAAATTTTTGCCGCACTGGAATCCAATAACGAAAATACGGGTGGAGCCTATATTGATAAAAAACCTTATGCCTATTTTATTAGGGGTATAGGTATGGTTAGCGGTATAGAAGACATTAAAAAAATAGTTATAAAGAACAAAAACGGTATTCCTATACTGGTGCGAGATGTTGCCGAAGTTAAAATAGGAAGCAGTATCCGCTATGGCGCTGTTACTAAAGACGGTAACGGAGAAGAGGTAAGTGGTATGGTAATGATGCTTAAAGGCGAGAACAGTGGAGAAGTAGTTACCCGTGTGAAGGAAAAGATGGAGCAGATTAAAAAATCACTTCCTGAAGGTGTAGCTATCGAACCGTTTTTAGACAGGGCAAAACTGGTAGATAATGCCATAGGCACCGTGCGTACCAACCTTATTGAAGGGGCATTGATTGTGATTTTTGTACTGGTTTTACTTTTAGGTAACTGGCGTGCAGGACTTGTAGTGGCTTCGGTAATACCATTGTCATTACTATTTGCCATAACCATGATGCGTATTTTCGGGGTAAGTGGTAACCTTATGAGTTTAGGAGCTATTGACTTTGGTATTATAGTAGACGGAGCCGTAATTATAGTAGAGGCTATTATCCACAGGCTCGAAGCCAGGAAAAAAGCAGTGCTTACCGCAGATGAGATGAATGCAGAGGTGTATGAGGCGTCTTCAAAAATAAGAAGTAGTGCCGCTTTTGGAGAAATCATAATACTTATTGTATACCTGCCTATACTTGCCCTTGTAGGTACCGAAGGGAAAATGTTCGGGCCAATGGCACAAACGGTGTCGTTTGCCATATTAGGAGCATTTTTACTATCGTTAACCTATGTGCCTATGATGAGTTCACTGGTGCTTAAAAAAGTAACGGGGCACACTCCAAACTTTAGTGATAAAATTATAAATGCTATATACGGTTTTTACCGTCCGGTTTTAGATAAGACATTGAAAATAAAAGGAATTATAATAGGTGCAGCAGTTGTCCTGTTTGCAGTTACACTGTTTATTTTCAATTCTCTTGGAGGGGAGTTTATCCCCACGCTGGACGAAGGCGATATAGCTACTCACCTTATAATAGCTTCCGGTAGTTCGTTGTCGCAGGAAGTGGAGGCAACCACTAAAGCTGAGAAACTCCTTAAAGCTAATTTTCCTGAAATTAAAATGATTGTCACCAAAATTGGTAGTGCCGAAATCCCTACCGATCCAATGCCTATTGAAGCAGGGGATATGATGATTATTTTAAAAGACAGGGACGAATGGACATCGGCAGATACCAAAGAGGAACTGATGGAAAAAATGGAAGAGGTTCTTGAAAATATACCGGGAGCCATTACCGAGTTTTCCCAACCAGTTCAAATGCGTATGAACGAACTAATGACAGGGGTTAGAAGCGATGTTGCCATTAAGATATTTGGTGAGGATATCGATATGCTTGTAAGCAAAGGAGAAGATGTAATGCAACTTATACAGGGTGTTGAAGGTGTTACCGATGCCAGAGCCGAAAGAGTTGCAGGACTACCTCAAATAACAGTAAGGTACAACAAAGACAGACTTGCGCTATACGGACTAAACATAGGCGATTTAAACAGAGCTATCCGTATGGGATTTGCAGGAGAAGCTGCAGGTAGGGTATATGAGGGAGAGAAACGTTTTGATCTTGTGGTTCGCCTTTCAGAAGAGAGCAGGCAGGATATAGACAATATCAAATCATTGTATATTCCGTTACCATCAGGAAACCAAATACCTTTAGGTCAGGTAGCCGAAATTAAATATGAGGAAGGGCCAATGCAGATAAGCCGTGAAGACGGCAGGAGACGTATTGTGGTTGGATTTAATGTTCGTGGTGCCGATGTGGAATCTGTAGTAAACCGAATTCAGGAGAAAGTGGAAGCTAACCTAAAACTTCCGGCAGGGTATTATGTTACTTATGGCGGACAGTTTGAAAACCTTGTTGAGGCTAACAAACGTCTTATGGTAGCTGTACCAATAGCATTGGGCTTAATATTTATTTTACTGTATTTCACTTTTAGGTCGGTTAAACAGTCGGTGTTAATATTCACAGCCATACCGCTTTCGGCTATTGGAGGAGTGTTTGCCCTTTGGCTTCGTGATATGCCTTTCAGTATATCGGCAGGTGTTGGGTTTATCGCGCTATTTGGTGTTGCGGTACTAAACGGAATTGTATTGATAGCTTACTTTAACCAGTTAAAAGAACAGGGTATGAATGATATTTATGAACGAATTAAAGAAGGTACTAAAGTAAGGTTACGCCCTGTAATACTTACGGCTTCGGTAGCTTCAATGGGATTCCTTCCTATGGCTTTAAGTACGGGTGCAGGAGCCGAGGTACAAAAACCATTAGCAACCGTAGTTATTGGCGGACTTATAACCGCTACTTTACTTACCCTTATCGTACTGCCAATATTGTATTATTACTTTGAAAAAGGTTTTTCATCAAAATATAAAGGTACGGCTATAATGGTTTTGGTCTTATTGCTTTCAATTACAGGGGCTAATGCACAAACCCAACCAATGGACCTGAATAAGGCTATTGCAATAGGACTGGAAAGCAATAAGGGAATACAGGCTTCGGTACTGGATAGCGAAATGCAGGTACAGCTAAGAGGTACGGCTTACGACTTACCTAAAACTGAAATTACAGGTACATTCGGGCAGGTAAATACCAACGAAAAAGACAAGTATTTTAGCGTATCCCAAACGTTTAGTCCGTTTCAGTATGGTGCCAAGCGTAAACTGCTAAACGAAAATGCCACAGCCGGAGAAATGAGGCTTGGTGTAACAAAACAACAGGTTATATATAATATACGCCAGTCGTGGAATGCCCTGTTGTATTATAACGAACTGAATAAGGTATTACAGGAGCATAATAAATACATGCAGCGTTTTGTAAAAGCATCTGATTTAAAATTCAGGGTAGGTGAAACCGGTTCGCTGGAAAGTACTACCGCACTGGCCAAGCAACAGGAACTGGAGCAACAAATACTGCAATATGAGGCAATGTTTAAAGTAGAGAAATCAAAGCTAAAGGTACTGCTAAACCTTAAAGAAGACTTTACGATAGCCGATACCACCTTCACAGCTTTGGCGGCTTTTAAAGTGACCGATTCGGCACGTATAAAGGATAATGCTAATATCAAACTGGCATTGCAACAGGTAGAAATTGCCAAGGCTAATAAACGTGTGGAGAGTTCAGTATTGTGGCCTGATTTTACAGCGGGTTATTTTATACAGTCTATGAGAGGTGTGCAGGATGTAAACGGTACAGAGGTTAATTATGACGGAGCCCTGAGGTTTCAGGGATTCTCTGTAGGTGTGGGTATTCCTATTTTTGCGGGTAATAATATCTCTAAGATAAAAGCGGCAAAAACCAATGCCGAAATGCAACAAATGCAGGCCGATTACCTGCAGGAACAAATAAGCAGTCAATATACCCAGCAAATGGATCAGTTGGAAACATTCCAGTCGCTTGTAAATTATTACATTACTACGGCGTTGCCTAATGCAGAGGTGATTTCCAATAATTCATCTAAGGCATACCTTAACGGAGATATTTCTTATGTAGAATATGTACAGGGACTGGAAACGGCCCTTAACATCAGGATAAACTACATTAATGCTATTAACAACCACAACAATGCAGTGATTAACCTGCAATACCTATTAAATCAGTAACATAAGATGAAAAAGATACAATTTAATATAGCCCTTTATACTCTTACTGCCGCTTTTTTGTTTACAGGCTGTGGTAAGAAAACAAATGACGAGCACAGTAACGAGGTTCAGACAGAAGAGGCACACAACCATGAAGAGGAAGCAGCAGGAGTTAAGGAGGTAGAACTTAACGAGGCTCAGTTTAAGGCAGCCGACATTGAGTTAGGAACCTATTCCATGAAAAATCTTAGCGAAGTAATAAATGCTAATGGATATACAAAGCTTCCGCCACAAAACCAGGCCGATGTATCGGTACATATGACCGGGATTGTTACCGCAATCAAGGTAATAGAAGGCGAGGAGGTTAAAAAAGGTCAGGTACTGGCGGTGTTGGAGAGTCCGGAATTTGCCCGTTTACAGGAGGCTTATCTTACGGCAAAAAACAATTTGCAGTTCCTTGAGTTGGAATATGAAAGACAAAAGATATTAAGCGAGGAGAATGTAAACTCTAAAAAAGTATTTCAGCGTACCAAGTCGGACTATGAAATCGAAAAAGCAAAATTCAATTCACTTGATAAACAGCTTAGTATGCTTAACCTAAGCAAAAGTTCTGTAAACTCTATTATGGCAATTACAGCACCAATTTCGGGTCACGTTACCGAAATCAATATTACACTTGGGGCTAATGCTGAGGTTGGTAAACCACTGCTTACAATTGTAGATAATTCTCAACTGCACGTGGATCTTTTGGTTTATGAAAAAGACCTGTATAAAGTTAAACCCGGACAAAATGTACGTTTCGTACTAACCAATCAGAGTAACACCGAGATTACAGGTAAGATATTCAACATAGGTAAATCATTTGAAAATGATACCAAGTCGGTTGCAGTTCATGCTGATATTATGAATAAAGAGGAGAAGCTGATTGCGGGTATGTATGTAAATGCACTTATAGATGTTGGAGAAAGGGCTGTACAGGCACTACCTAATGATGCTATTATAAAGGCAGACGGAAGGGAATACATTTTTGTTTTAGAAGAGGAACATCATCATGATGAAAAAGAAGGTCACTCACATGATTACGGACACCATCATGACGATGAAGATACCCATAACCATGATGCTGCCGAAAGGCATTCTCACGATGATGGTCATGACCATGATGAAGAGGGGGAAATGTACCATTTTCAGCGTATAGAGGTGAAAACCGGTACATCTCAGTTGGGGTATACACAGGTTACAGTGCTTCAAAAAATAGGCGACCATGCTAAAATAGTACTTAAAGGAGCTTATTATATTCAAAGCCACCTTATTAAGAGTGAAGGTGGTGGTGGCCATCATCACTAATAACAAAATACTATTAGTCAAAATAAAGCCTCCCGTTTAGGGAGGCTTTATTTTTTTAACAGGGCTAACTGCAGGTTTTAATAAAAAAACTATAGATTTGTAATCTACTTTAGGGGTGTCTGCACTATTGCAGGCTGAGATTTTACCCTCTGAACCTGATACAGTTCATACTGGCGTAGGGAAAAGTAAGATGACTTCTTAATAGTGCCGTTATGCACTTTTTGCAGCCATTCCTAAAGTATATTATTTAACCTAATATACTGTGAGCGAATGGAATTACTCATTAACAATCAAAAAAAACAATTTGCGCAGGAAACGCTTACTATTCAGGCATTGCTTGATATTGAGTCGCCCCAAAAGCAAAAAGGTATTGCTGTTGCCATAAACAATACCGTTATCCCAAAAACCAACTGGGATTCTTTTCTGTTACAACCTTCACATCAAATCTTAATCATTTCTGCCACTCAGGGCGGCTAATTTTTTATACCCAATTCTTAAAACTATCATTATGGAAAACAAAGAGCATCAAATATCAAGAACCCCGTTTCCCAATTCAAAAAAAATATATGTAGACGGGCAAATCCACCCTATAAAAGTAGCCATGAGGGAAATTACCCTTAACGATACCAGAATGGCGAATGGTGGTTTGGAAAAAAATCCTCCGGTTACGGTTTACGATACATCAGGGCCTTATACTGATGAAAATGTTGAGATTGATGTAAGGAAAGGACTGCCCCGAATAAGAGAGCAGTGGATAATGGAAAGGGGAGATGTGGAGGAACTTACCGAAATCTCTTCAAATTATGGTAAAGAACGCCTTAATGATTCAGGTTTGGATCACCTGCGTTTTGAGTACCTGCATAAACCATTAAAAGCAAAACAGGGAACCAATGTTTCTCAGCTGTATTATGCCAAAAAAGGGATAATAACACCAGAGATGGAGTACATTGCCATTAGGGAAAATCAAAAACTTGAAGCTTTTGAAAAGGAAAACAATAATCTGTGCCAGCAGCACCCGGGTAACAGCTTTGGTGCTAATACCCCAAAAAATAAAATAACCCCCGAGTTTGTTCGTAGTGAAGTAGCTGCCGGACGTGCCGTAATTCCAAATAATATAAACCACCCTGAAAGTGAGCCTATGATTATAGGGCGTAACTTTCTTGTAAAAATTAATGCTAATATTGGTAACAGTGCTGTTACATCGAGCATTGAAGAAGAGGTAGAAAAAGCCGTATGGGCCTGCCGTTGGGGAGCTGATACTATAATGGATCTTTCTACCGGAAAGAATATCCATGAAACCAGAGAATGGATTATACGTAATTCTCCGGTACCTATCGGTACGGTGCCTATTTATCAGGCATTAGAGAAAGTAAAAGGAAAAGCTGAAGACCTTACTTGGGAAATTTTCAGGGATACCCTTATCGAGCAGGCAGAACAGGGGGTATCTTACTTTACCATTCATGCCGGGGTGCTTTTACGTTACATTCATTTAACAGCCAGTCGTGTTACAGGTATAGTATCGAGGGGAGGTTCTATTATGGCTAAGTGGTGTTTGTTCCATCACAAGGAAAATTTCCTGTATACCCATTTTGAAGAAATATGTGAGATTATGAAAGCTTATGATGTGGCTTTTTCACTGGGAGACGGATTACGACCGGGATCTATAGCTGATGCTAACGATGCAGCCCAGTTTGCCGAACTGGAAACATTAGGTGAGCTTACCAAAATAGCATGGAAGCACGATGTTCAGGTATTTATAGAAGGACCGGGACACGTACCAATGCACATGATTAAAGAGAATATGGATAAACAACTTGCGCATTGTGGTGAGGCTCCGTTTTACACACTTGGACCATTAACTACCGATATTGCTCCGGGGTATGATCATATTACATCTGCCATTGGTGCTGCCATGATAGGATGGTACGGTACTGCTATGCTGTGTTATGTTACACCAAAAGAACACTTGGGATTGCCTAATAAAAAAGATGTTAAGGACGGTGTAATCACTTATAAAATTGCTGCCCATGCTGCCGATTTGGCAAAAGGACATCCTGGGGCACAGTACAGGGATAATGCCTTGAGTAAGGCTCGTTTTGAATTTAGATGGGAAGATCAGTTCAACTTAGCGCTTGACCCTGATACTGCACGTGAGTTTCACGATGAAACTCTGCCTGCAGATGGTGCTAAGGTGGCACACTTTTGCTCTATGTGCGGACCTAAATTCTGCTCCATGAAAATATCTCAGGAGATAAGAGAAGTAGCCGAAAAAGGGATGAAAGAGAAGTCAGACGAGTTTGTGGAAACAGGCAAGGAAATCTATCTGTAAAACCATGATTATAATCACACCTCCACATAGTATAGCCAATGAGGCCGAAACCATTAATAACCTGTTTGAAGAGGGATTACCGCTTTTGCACCTCAGGAAGCCCGAAATATATACTTCTAAATTAAGAAGGCTTATTGAAAGTGTAGACAGTAAATACCGTTCCAAACTGGTGTTGCACCATAACTATGAAATCGCGTCAGATTACAATATAAACAGGCTGCATTTCACAGAAAGGAACAGGGAAAGTTTTGATAGTATTTTGAAAGAAATAAAAACCGATGCCGAATATATCATTTCGGCATCGGTACATACCATGACTGATTTTAATCAATTATCGTCACGATTTGATTATGCTTTTTTCAGTCCGGTGTATAATAGTATATCCAAGCCGGGACATAACCCTAAAAATGATTTGGGAGAAATACTAAAACAACGTACTGCTTTTAATACCAAATTGGTTGCATTGGGCGGTATTACGGCTAATAACTGCGATTCGCTGCTTACTATGGGGTTTGATGATTTTGCATTGCTGGGTGGTTTCTGGCAGGCAGAAAACCCAATGGAGGAGTTTAGAAAATGTTTAAAAATAAGTAATGATTATGTACGATAAAATTCAGTATATATCTCAGGGAAACTCGGTAACCGAACAACTTAATAATATACAGCAGGTGCTTGATGCGGGTTGTACCTGGTTGCAATTACGTTATAAAAACGGTACACAGCCCGAAATGCGTGAGATTGCTATTGCTACCAAAAAACTTACCGAAAGCTACAACTGTACTTTTATTATAAATGATTACCCTGAACTGGTAGTTGAAACAGGTGCTGACGGAGTGCATTTAGGCTTAACCGACATGCCAATTGAACAGGCAAGAGCAATTGTAGGAAGTGATAAGATAATAGGCGGTACAGCAAATACGCTGGAAGATGTTTTACAAAGACATAGAGAACAGTGCAATTATGTGGGGTTAGGACCGTTTCGTTTTACCCAAACCAAGGAGAAACTGAGTCCGGTACTAGGGCTGTCAGGCTATAATACTATAATGACCCAACTACAGGAAATGGAGATAAACATTCCGGTTTTTGCCATTGGCGGAATACAGCAGGAAGACATTCAACCCATACTCGATACCGGAATTTATGGGGTAGCCCTATCAGGGTATATTACCCAACATGAAAATAAAAAACAACTATTAAATCAACTATACACACTATGCAGCCACTAACCATAGCAGATAAAACCTTTACGTCAAGACTGTTTTTAGGAACAGGAAAATTTGGTTCCAATGTTCAGATGGAAGAAGCTGTACTGGCATCAGGCAGTGAACTGGTAACTGTTGCGTTAAAACGTATTGACAGGGAAACCGACACAGATGCTTTGCTGTCCTGCCTAAACCATGATAGGATTAATTTACTGCCTAATACATCGGGTGCCAGAAATGCTAAAGAAGCTGTATTTGCTGCTCAACTGGCAAGGGAAGCACTCGAAACCAACTGGCTGAAACTGGAAATACATCCGGATCCTAAATATTTATTACCCGATCCTATTGAGACTCTAAAAGCTACCGAAGAGCTCGCCAAACTAGGGTTTGTGATACTTCCTTACATTCATGCTGATCCGGTTTTGTGTAAACGTCTTGAAGATGCCGGAACATCGGCAGTAATGCCTTTAGGTGCACCTATTGGTACGAATAAAGGTTTAAAAACACTCGATTTTCTTGAAATAATACTGGAACAAAGTAATGTGCCTGTTATTGTAGATGCCGGTATAGGTGCGCCGTCACACGCTGCACAGGCAATGGAAATGGGTGCCGATGCCGTTTTGGTAAATACAGCTATAGCTGTAGCAGGAAACCCGAAACTGATGGCCGAGGCTTTTAAGGAGGCTGTAATTGCCGGAAGAAAAGCTTATGAAGCCCAACTGGCAGGCACTTTACAAAATGCACAGGCATCGAGTCCGCTTACCTCATTTTTATACGAATAAAATAGTACTGATGACAACATTTAAGGAAGTATTTGTAAGCTACGATTGGAATACTATAAGCAGTAGGCTAAATCAGGTTAAGGCAAGTGATGTGGAAAGGGTATTGGCAAAACCAAGAAAGGATATAAACGACTTTCTGGTTATGATTTCTCCGGCTGCCACTCCGTATCTGGAGCAAATGGCACAGTTAAGCAGGCAGTTAACCCAAAAGCGTTTCGGGAAAACCATACAGATGTATGCCCCTATGTACCTGAGTAACGAATGCCAGAATATATGTACTTACTGTGGGTTTAGTTTTGACAACAGGCTAAAAAGGAAAACCCTTACTGACAAAGAAATATTGATTGAAGCTGAAGCCTTGAAAAAACAGGGATTTGAGCATGTATTACTGGTAACGGGAGAGGCTAATTATACCGTAAACATAAACTATTTTTTAAACGCCGTAAAGCTACTTAAAAATGAGTTTGCTAATATCTCGGTTGAGGTACAGCCATTGAGTACAGAGGAGTATAAAGCCCTGCATGAAAGTGGAGTACATACGGTACTGGTATATCAGGAAACCTACCATAAGGAGGTATATAAACAATACCATCCTAAGGGAAAGAAATCAAATTTTGATTTCAGGCTGGAAACGCCCGACAGAGTTGGTACGGCAGGGATTCATAAAATAGGACTTGGAGTATTACTGGGGCTGGAAGACTGGCGTATAGACAGTTTTTTCACGGCATTACATTTGGATTATCTTCAAAAAAAGTATTGGCAAAGTAAGTATTCGGTTTCTTTCCCGAGGCTTCGTCCTGCCGAAGGTATTATAGAGCCTAATTTCATTATGGACGATAGGGACATGGTTCAACTTATTTGTGCTTACAGGCTTTGGAACGAAGACCTTGAAATATCAGTCTCAACAAGGGAGAATGAAAAGTTTAGGGATAATATAATTGCTCTTGGCGCTACGAGTATGAGTGCGGGTTCTAAAACCAATCCGGGAGGGTATGTGGTAGACCAGCAATCGCTAGAGCAGTTTGAAACCAGTGATGAGCGTACTCCGGCACAAATTGCATCCATAATAAAATCAGCAGGTTATGAGCCTGTTTGGAAGGACTGGGACAGGGCTTACACATCTGTTTAAAATAGAATAATGATATCAATACAAAATATTTTACGTTACGGCAGGCAAATGCAGTTGCCTGAAATAGGGGAGGCTGGTCAGGAAAAATTGCTTAATGCCAAAGTACTGGTTATTGGTGCAGGCGGACTGGGGTGCCCGGTACTACAGTATTTGAGTGCGGCAGGTGTAGGAACTCTTGGTATTGTTGATTTTGACAGGGTAGAGTTACATAACCTGCACAGGCAGGTTTTGTATAATGAAACTCATGTAGGGAGTTATAAATCAGAAACTGCTAAAGCTGTTTTACAGCAGTTAAATCCCGCTACAAACCTGATTACTTACAATGAAAAACTCACAGCCGAGAACTGTGAAAGCTTGTTAACCGATTTTGATGTGATTGTTGACGGATGTGATAATTTTACTACCCGTTATATAGTTAATGATACCTGTGTTAAAATGGGCAAACCATTGGTATATGGCAGTATTTTTAAAAACGAGGGACAACTGGCTTTATTCAACCATAATGGTAGTAAAAACCTAAGGGATATTTTCCCCGAACCTCCTAATCCGGAAGATGTGCCAAATTGCAGTTTAAATGGTGTTATAGGTACGCTACCCGGAATAATAGGTACTATGATGGGACATGAAACCATTAAGGTAATTGCAGGATTGCCTACTCTTAATAACGAATTGGTATTATTTAATACATTACACTGGAATTTTACTAAGCTTACCTTTTAAGGGTTTCTTTTTTGTTTTTAAAGTGTTGGTTTACTGTTTTTTATGTAACTTTAATAGTACTAACCAACACGATTGTCAAAATGAAAAGAGCCTTATTATTTTTTATGTGCTGTGTTTGGTTTTCTTTATCAGCGCAGGTTGACAGTGAAATTTACCTTGACACTATAGCAGTACAAACAGAGGAGGAACTCCCTCAGTTTTATCAGGATGATTTACCGGCTTGGTATGCGCGCCGTTTCAGGCTTAATTTAGGTGTCTTTTTTCCGTTGAATAATACTCAGGTAAGAGTTGGTAATAATAACGGAAATTTAGGGACTACCATAGATCTTGAGGACGATTTGGGGTTTACCAAAACAAGCGCTTCATTTATGGCAGATTTTCAATGGCGTATATCCCGAAGGTCAAGACTGGTACTGGAATACTTTTATTTAAGGAGAGAGTCTTCCTATGTTTTGGATAGGGAAATAGAGTTTGGTGATAATACGTATCCTATTGATGCTGCCGTTACGGCTTATTTTGATACTAATATTGCCCGTTTGGCATACAGTTATGCTATTTTAAGCAAACCTAAATATGAAGCAGGACTACTTATTGGTGCCCACGTTGTACTTGGCGATATGGGACTTCAGTTGGATACCAATATAGGTTCGGTAGGAGTTGAAGATGATTTCAGTTTCACGGCTCCGTTGCCTGATATTGGTGCGTGGGGAGAATTTGTACTTTCTCCAAAGTTCGGACTGTACACTAACATTAATTATCTGGCACTAAAAGTTGATAACATCAGGGGGCGTATAATAAGCTATAATCTTTCGGTACTCTACAATGTATACCGTAATTTTAGCCTTACAGCCGGATATACGGGGCTAAACATACGTGTTGATGTAGAAAAAGAACGACTTAACGGATTTTTTAAATGGGGTTACAATGGACCTTCATTAACAGCTACTTACACCTTTGGTAACCGAATTCGTTTTTCAAAAAAGTAGTTTAGGGATTCATAACAAATTTTAAATTTTTAATAATTAATCTTTCAAAAACCTCAAAATCGTTTGGAATTTCTATTTTTGCAGTCCTAAATAATAAGAATAATGAAAATAGAAGAACAGCTTCAGCAACGAAGTGGTAATCAATGTGAATTAAGTGGTGCTACAAACGACCTTGTAACGTATGAGGTTCAGTCTATACATAAAAAAGGAATTGACAATACGATTTTAGTTACACAAAAATGCGTTGACCAGATTGAAAGAAGGGAAGAACCGGATGGTTCTTTTTGGGAAAACATACTTCCTACTTCAATGTGGAGCGAAGTACCCGCTGTACAGGTAATGTCGTGGAGAATACTTAACCGCTTTAGGAATGAAAGCTGGGCTGCTGATGCTCTGGATATGATTTACCTGGAAGATGATAACCTTGAATGGGCTAAAGAAACCGGAGATCATTTAAGTGATGTTAATGCCCAACTTCATAAAGACAGTAATGGAAACATTCTGCAAAATGGAGATACTGTAACCCTTATTAAGGATCTTGACGTGAAAGGATCATCCTTAAATGCTAAGATTGGTACAGCGGTTAGAAACATTAGACTTGTACACGATAATCATGAACAGATTGAAGGAAAGGTAGAAGGACAAATGATTGTGATACTTACCAAATATGTAAAAAAACAATAACACATTAAAAGAGTCGGTTAATCCGGCTCTTTTTTGTTTTTAAGAGGATGGTATAAACATAAAACAGGTATAATTTGATTATCTTAGCAGTGATAACCAACCTAACCTTACTTACCATGGATAAACTGGTACGCCATATAAAATTCCCTCTTACTTTTGATGTTCATCGCTTAAAGGAAGATCTTGATAGGGTTTTATCTAAGAAATGGACAGCCCATTATAATACAGGTAATTATTCGGGAAACTGGACATCGGTTGCACTGATGTCACAAAACGGAAAATCAGATTCTATTTATGCTGTACCGTCAGATGATGGTAAACTTATAGCTACTGATGCTCTTGAAATATGTGATTATTTTAAAGAGGTTTTAGATGGTTTTCCGTTTGAGAAAACCGCTGTACGACTTTTACAGCTTGAAGCTGGAGCTGAAGTAAAACCACATACCGATAACGACCTTGGGTATGAAGACGGTAGTTTCAGGCTGCATATCCCTATTGTTACCAATAGTGAGGTTGAGTTTATTTTAGATGGAAACAGACTTGAAATGAAAGAAGGTGAATGCTGGTATATCAATGCTAATTTTACCCATTCTGTAGCGAATAGAGGAACTGTAAACCGAGTACATTTAGTTATTGACGGACTTCAAAACGATTGGACCGATGAAATGTTTTATAAAGAAGCTCCAAAAGAAAACTTTGATAAGCCGAAACCTGTTATTAGCGACGAACAGAAACAGCTTATGATAGCCGAACTGAAAAGAATGGATAATCCGGCAGCATTACAGCTTATTAAAGAACTGGAGCAATAACAAAGCTATTTTTCTATTACATAATTTTGCAGCACCAAAAAGTCAAGTGCAGTAATATCAAATAGGTTAAGAGCTTCCTGTGGCGTTTCTACTATTGGCATACCTTTTTTATTTAGGCTGGTATTTAATAGTACCGCAATTCCGCTTTGTTTGTAGAACTCTTCGAGCAATTCTGCAAATACCGGATTCCAACTTTCTTCTACAGTCTGTACCCTTGCCGAACCATTTTTATGAGTAACGTTTTTTAGTTGTTCCATATATTCCGGTTTGGTTTGGTCAACCAAAATCATATAAGGGCTGTAACGTCCTTTGGAGAAATACTTATTAATATGTTCTTTAAGTACAGCAGGGGCAAAGGGACGAAAATCCTCCCTAAACTTTATATTCCTGTTAATGTGATCTTTCATACCGTTTATACCCGGATGCGCAAGTATACTTCGCCTTCCCAGTGAACGCGGTCCAAACTCTGAACCCGACTGAAACCAGCCTACGGTTTTACCTTCATTAAGTTTATCAGCCACATAGCGAACCATTTCATTGTTGGTACTAAACTTTTTAAAAGTATACTGAGAGTAATCTTTTAAAGCCGATTCTATTTCAGTATCAGTATACTGTTTACCAAAACAGGTACTGCCGTTGTGTTTTTGTTTAGGCATTTTAAGGTGTTCAAGCCAACCATAAAAAGCACAACCCAATGCGAGTCCGTTATCGGCAGCAGCGGGTTCATAATAAATATTTTCGGTAATACCACTATCTTCCAGTTTAGCGTTGGCTACAGCATTAAGAGCCACACCGCCACTATAACACAGGTTTTTATGAGGAAACTTTTCTAGCCTGTTTGTAATACATTGTATCACTGCTTTTTCTACCTGTTGTTGTGCCCATAGTGCAACATTGGCATAGTAGTTAAAATGCTGTTTAAAATACTCGTATCCCTGTGACGGATTGTTAAACCTGTTTTTCCAGTCGTTTTTTACAAATAATCTCCCACTTTCAAATTCAAAAGCCTCAAAATCAAAAATTCCGCTTTCTCCAAAAGGGGCTAATCCCATTAGTTTACCTACATCGTCCATATCGCCAAAAACATACTTACTAATAGTAGAATAAAATCCGCCTATAGAGTGTTGTGTTGAAGGCAGTGTAAAAGCAGTTTCCTGTAATTTAGACATAGAACTGAAATCTTTTACCAACGGGATAAGTTCAGTACCGTTATAATGATAAAAGCTATCCTTTTCACAAAACATTTCCATTGGATTAAGCATTTCTTCAGGAACATGTTTTTGCTGTTCAGGGTGTAGTTTTAGGAACTGTTCTAAAGGACTGCCACAGCCATCAATAACCATTACAGCACATTCATCAAAAGGAGAAGTACCCACAGTGCTGTAGGCGTGTGCTAAATGATGGGATATATTTACGATTTTGGGTTTATCGGTTTCGGAAAATACTCTTTTTCCTTTATAACGGTCTCTTTTAGGAATTTCAAAGTTGGCACATTGTACTACAAGCGTAACATCTTTTAGTGTTATACCTTCGGCATCCAGACAGTATTGAATAGCCTCTGTATCATTACCACCATCATGTTTTATGCGGGTTAGTCTTTCCTTTTCAATAGCGACACAAATATGTCCGTCTTTTAATAAAACTGCCGATCCGTTGTGTGAAAGCCCGGTACCTAAAACATAAACAGGTGTATTCATTATTAAGTGTGTATTAATGGGGTATTATCCGGTTGTAAATATACCCGAAACGTAAGTTTTTTTTGCAGGTATAAGTACCTGAAAAGTAAAAACAGGTGTTTCCTACCTAACCGACAGTTCATTTTTTTAAGAAATTTAGATAACTAAAAAATTACTAAACATTTTAAAAAATTTGAACGTATGAAAACAATTCAATTTGGGTTGGCCCGCGATTATGATGGTGGTCGCAATTGCTGTGCAGACATTAACGAGACTACAGTAGTAGAGGTTCACAATTCTGAAGTAGCATCAGACATGTGGTATCATGTAGGTAAAGTTAAGGGAGCAACAGTAGAGTGGGGCGGCAGCGTTAAGTATAGTAACGGAAATCATCCTAATGTTGCCATGAACAATAAAAATATTGTGGTTGAAGTGCATGAAACCAGTAATATTTTAACCAGCTCTATGTACTATAAAGTAGGACATGTAGATGGTACAAACATTAGTTGGGGGAATGATGAGAAATATGATAGTGGACTGCAACCATGTGTAGCTATTAATGATAATGGCGTGGTAGTGGAGGTACATAAATCACAAGCTTATAACGAACTGTATTATCATGTAGGGCAAATTCAGAGCAACAACACAATTAAATGGGGAGGCAGCCATAAATATGATAGTGGTGTACAGCCATCAGTAAGTATTACAAATTCCGGACTGGTCGTTGAAACCCATAAATCACAGTCTTATGATAAGCTGTATTACAGGGTAGGACATATTTCAGGTAATACTATTAACTGGGGACCAAGCCGTGAGTATCAGGATGGGATTAACCCTTCTGTAGCTATTACAGAAGACGGTAAGGTAATTGAGGTTCACGAATCACAGGGTTTAACGGGATTATGGCAGCTAAGCGGAGAAGTGTCGGGTGATACCATTAACTGGAGTGAATCGTTTAACTATGATTCGGGCTCAAGTCCTAAAGCGGGTATTTCTTCCAGCGGAAATATAGCTATACAGGTACATCAGGGCAGCCTTTACAAATTATGGTTCTCTACATCTGCTTTAATGGATACGGCAAACTTTATGAGTGCTATGTTACCGGGTATACAAAACCTGCCATTAAAGAAAATGGTATTACCTGCAACGCATGATGCGGGTATGTATACCAGCGGTTTAAGTATTGTAGCAAAAACGCAGGATTTAAGCCTATATGGTCAGTTAAGTTCGGGGGCGAGATATTTTGATTTGCGTCCGGATAAAAACCTGAACATTTATCATGGTCCTATTACAGGTCCGTCGTTACAGGAGGTACTTAATGATGTGAAGCGTTTTTACCAGGAAGGGCATAAAGAACTAAGTATTTTAAAATTCTCTCATTTTGATGGTTTTAATCAGGGTGTTTATGATAAGTTTAAAACCATGATTAAAAATACAATAGGGCAATGGCTGTATACAGATAAACCTGAGGGAACCCGATTAGCCGATGTTACAATGGGGAGTTATCTTTCGGGAGGAGGAAAAATATTGGTTGTTGTTGATGACAGTTGGGCAGTATCTTATCCTGAAAGCGGATTTTGGGTATACAGGGATTGGCAATCGTCTACAGCATCTCAGGGAGACTTAACTGTTTTTGATATTTACTCTAGCACAACAAGTTATGAGAATATGAAAAACGATCAGTTAAAAAAACTGAGTGCCTTTAACGGTAAATGTTGTAGCCAACAGAAAAACGGATCGTGGGAGTGCCAAACGTTCTCTGATGTACCTTGTGACTTGTTCTTATTATCATGGACACTTACTCCGGTTACCGGTGTATGGAATTATGCCAAGGAAGCTAACAGAAACCTGGGGCAGGTAATGACTTATGTAAACCCTAATAGTTATGGTTACTTTGCAAACCTGCTGTATCTTGACTATTTTGAATACGCACGACCTACTTTTATATCAACGTTATTGTGCAAAGCATATAACAATATTATGAAGGCTGTGGCAGAAGAAGCAGTATAATAAATACTACAGATAAATAAAAAACACTTCGTTTCTTATTGAAACGGAGTGTTTTTTGTTTCAAAAAAAATCAATATTTATTTTTCATGTATGCTTTTTGTGAAAGACGCTGTAATTGCATTCAGTTCTTTTACTTTGGCAGCAAAGTTTCCTTTAAAATGTTTCCTTATTTCATTAAGACGCTCAATAATTACATTTATATCATCGGGGATTTCCTGTTCCAAATATTCCCTTATACGCCTTGCTAATACGGGAGATTTACCGTTTGTTGAAACGGCTATTTTCAAATCACCCTTATTAACTATTGAACCCAGATAAAAATCGCACAGTTCCGGCTGATCGGCGGCGTTTACCAATATGTTTCGTGAGTTAGCCTGTTGTTTTATAAGGCGGTTAACATCACGATTGTTTGTCGCTGCAATTACATAATCAGCCGTGTTGAGATCGGTTTCCTCATAAGGTTTCTCATATAGGTTGATATTTGTGTGATTATTAATAATAAGGCACAATTGAGGAAGAACCTCAATTGCTACCAGATTAATATGTATTTGGGAGTTTTGGCGCAGTAATGTCTCTACTTTTTCAAGACCTACATTACCACCGCCTACCACTAAAAAGCGGGCGGTTTCTGTTTTAAGAAATATGGGGAAAAGTGTATTGCTCATAATTAATTATTGCTAAAAAACTTACGATAGGTAAAATCTCCAAAAAGCTCTCCGTTAGTACGTTCGTTAACATACTGTAGTAACAGGTTATCTGTTTCCTCAAGTATTTGCTGTTCGTTTAATTTCTCTTTGTATATTTTGTTAAGGCGTAATCCATAACGATCACCACCAAGCATAAAGTTATACTGACCGGGACCTGTACCTACAAAGCCCAGTTCGGCAACATACGATCGTCCACAGCCATTAGGACATCCCGTCATCCTTATTGATATTTCCTCTTCGCTTATTCCGTGTTTTGCAAGTAAAGGCTCAATTTTGGTAACCAGTTCAGGCAGGTAACGTTGTGCCTCGGCCAGTGCAAGCGGACATGTAGGTAAAGCCACACAAGCCATAGAGCTTTTTCGTATTCCGCTTTGATTGGTTTCAATAGCATATTCATCAATCAGTGCCTGTATGGTTTGTTTGTTTTCGCTTTTAACTTCCCCAATAATAAGGTTTTGGTTAGTGGTGAATATAAAATTGCTGATTTCCAGTTTTGAAACCTTATGCAGAAACTCTTTTTGATGTGGCTGTACCACACCATTTTCAATAAACAGGTTGTAATACCATTTGCCTGCACTGTTTTGTTCCCAGCCGTAACGGTCATTACGCTCGGTAAAAGTATAAGGTCGCTCTTCCAGTAATTTGAAACCAATACGTTTTTCCAGTTCTTCCTTAAAGCCCTGTACAGTCATACGATCTACCGTATATTTTAAACGAGCCAGTTTACGGTCACTGCGGTTACCGTAATCCCTTTGTATGGTAAGCACTTCATATACGGCTTTAAGTGTTTTTTCTTCGGTATCGGTAAAACCTATTACCGTTGCCAGCCTTGAATAAGTATCAGGGTTACCGTGTGTGGTTGAAAGTCCGCCACCTACGGCGATATTAAATCCTTTAAGCTCATCATTTTCAATAACGGCAATAAGACCAATATCATTAGTAAAAACATCCACATCATTTGATGGCGGAATAGCTATCCCTATTTTAAATTTACGGGGTAGGTAACGGTCTTCATACAACGGGTCGGCTTCAGATGAGCGATCGTATATTTTCTCACCATCTACAAACACTTCATAGTACGACTGTGTTTTAGGTAACAGGAGTGTAGATATTTTATCGGCATACTCATATACCTGCTGATGGATAGGAGAAAACTGTGGGTGAGCACTTACTGTTACGTTACGGTTTACATCACCACAGGCAGCGATAGAATCGAGCGCAGCGGTATTAAAAGCCTGTATGGTAGGTCTTATTTGATGTTTTAAAAGACCGTGTAACTGTACGGTTTGCCTTGTGGTAATTTTTAGAGTACCGGTACCATATTGTTCAGATATATCGTGTAACGACTGCCATTGCTGTGCATTGATTATACCTCCCGGTATACGAAGACGTATCATGAACGAATACAACTTATCCAGTTTTTTTTCGGCTCTTTCGGCTCGGCGGTCACGATCATCCTGAACGTACATACCATGAAACTTTACCAGTATCTCATCGTCAGGTCTTACATTACCGGTATGCCCGTCTTTTAAACTTTGTTTAAGGGTTCCCCTTAATCCGTCACTATTTATTTTAATGCCTTCGGTAGGCGATAGTTTTTTATTGCTCATTTTTTCAGATTTTAATAAACGTCTTTTTGATATTTACCTTCCAGTTCAAGACTTTCCAGTACTTGTTTTGCTTCTTCTACAGGTATGTTTCTTTCATTGGCAATCACCTCAATAATAGTATTTTCCACATCCAGACTCATAGGTGTTTTTTGTCCGCAAATGTATATTGAGGCACCGTCCAGTAACCATTGGTTAAACTCGGTGGCATTTTCCTTAATCCTGTCCTGAACATATATTTTTCGCTCCTGATCGCGGGAGAAAGCACCATCAAAACGAGCCAGAACTCCGGTATTAAGCCATTCCTGTATTTCTGTTTGATAATAGAAATCGAGTGTAAAATGCTGCTCACCAAAAAACAACCAGTTCCTGCCGTCGGCACCTGTAATATCACGTTCGGCCAAAAAGCTTCTGAAAGGTGCTATACCTGTACCCGGACCAATCATAATAATATCGGTATCGGCATCAGGAAGCCTGAAGTTATTGTTACGATGTATGTAAAAATCAATCTCTCCTTTTTTAGGTATATCAGTTATATACTGAGATGCCAGTCCGGTTTTAACCTTATTGTTAGCTACAAACCGGTTAAGGTTTACTGTTAGGTGCACCTGACCTTCATGCGCTTCTGCCGATGATGATATGGAGTAAAGTCTAGGTGCTATAGGTAGAAGTAATTCTAAAAGACTTTCAATTTTAATATCAACAGGTACAGGGTTCTCGATAAGCACATCAAGTAAATCGGCTTTTTCATAAGATATATTTACTCCAAGAAGCTTACCTATGCTGTTTAGTGTTTTTTTACTAAGCCCTTTAATATTGAGCTGTGTAAGCCAGTTAAGTAAGGTATCGGTTTTATTCTTAAAAGTAACTTTCCTGTCGGGACTATCTGTAAAGTATCCTATTATCTCAATAACCGATTCATAACTGTTTTTAGGAATTATTCCCAGCGCATCACCAGGCTCATAAATAACGTCTTCGTCACCGGTTATTTCAATATGATACGTTTGCTTGTTAGAGCCATGATCGTTTAATATTACCTTGTGACTAACAGTTCCTTTATAATCTTTTTTATGCGGAACAGTAGTTTTTGCGGGTGCTTCACTAACAGTGATAGCAGTACTATTGTTTAGAAGTAAGTTTAAGAGTTGTTGCTGCCAGTTTGCAAACTCTTCATTGTAATCCACATCAGATTTTACAAGAGGTAAAATACTCTGTGCTCCCTTTTCCTGTAATGCGTCATTAAGTAATACGGCAGCATTACAAAACAGAGGATAGGAAGTATCACCCAGCCCGAAAACAGCATACTTTAAATTATCGAGCTTAATGTTTGAGGCAACAAGCTCTTCATAAAAAGCAATAGCATTTAAAGGAAATTCTCCTTCTCCCTGCGTACTGATTACAAACAATAATAATTCTTCCTTCTCCAGTTTAGATACACTGTATTGTACTATATCGGTCGACTTGGATTGTATTTTACTCTTTTTAAATGCAGCATGTAATGACGATGCTGCCTTTTTAGAGTTACCGGTTTCGGTACCATACAAAATGGTAGGTTTCAATGTGACTTTAGGTTCAGCATTATTTATGGCAGGAGCAGGTGGGGCAGTAGTAGTACCCTTTACAGCCTCAAGGTAACCTGTAAGGTAACCGTTTGTCCATATAATCTCGGTATCAGTTGCATTTGCAACCAACTGTTGTAGTAGTGTTAATTTGTTTTCAGACAGCATTTTGGTATATGTTTTTGTGATTATCAAAATAAGATGGACTTGTAGCTCCTTCCTTTATCCAGGCATAGTGCTCGTGTAGGTTTACTACATTTCCTATAATTATGAGGGTAGGTACATATTCAAACTCAGGTAGTTTTTTATGTCTTATATCACTAAAGGATAGAATAGTGGTTTTTTGATTTGGTGTAGTAGCCTGTTGTACTATGGCAATACCTTTTTCAGGGTCTATGCCAAAGGAGTATAGCTTTTGGGTAAGTTCCAGTAGCTTTTGTCCGCTCATGTAAAAAACAAGTGTATCATCGGTATCGGCCCATTCGGTCCATTGCTGGTATTTTACATTGCTAAGGTCATACAGTGTTAAAAAGCGCACCCCGCGGGAATATCCTCTTGCCGTTAACGGAATACCGGTATAGCTTGCGGCTCCCAGTGCTGCAGAAATCCCTGGGATAATTTCATAAGGTATATTATGCAGCTTCACTGTTTCAAGCTCATCAAGTATGTTTGAGAACAGGGTAGCATCGCCGCCTTTAAGGCGCAATACCAGTTTGCCTTTTTGTGCAAACTCCACTATAAGCTGGTTAATATCCTGTTGTGGGGTGTGTATACCCTTTGAGCACTGTTTACCAACGTAAATTACAAGTGCATCTTTCCTTGCATTTTTTTCGATAAGCTCGGGAGATACAAGCCTGTCTGTTAGTACTACATCTGCCTGTTGCAGGTATTTTAAAGCCTTAACGCTAATTAGGTCGGGATCGCCCGGACCCGCTCCGGCAAGTATTACCCTGCCCTGATAACTTTGAGTGTTCATAATCGATTTAATTATGGTTTATGAGAAAAAGAATGATATGACAGCAAACAAAAAGGCCCCTTTTTGCAAAGAGGCCTTTTTTTGTTTTAACAAGCGGAAGTGATTAACAACAGCAACAACAACAAAGCATACGGCTCTCTGCAGGATTCTGCATACAACACATCATACAACACTTAGTTGTAGTTGTATTTGCCGTTATGTTTGTTACTATTTTCATTGTTGTTATTTAAAATATGGGTATAAAAAAAGCCTTCCGTTTCGGGAAGGCTTTTAACTAAAAGTATATTGTGTTTTACAATTTATACCATAGCAGCAACCTCCCCGCATTTAGCGCAGCAGTTACATGGCATACAAACTGTAAATAAATTTTTCATAATCACTGTGTGAATTGTAAGGGCAAATGTAATTATTTTTTTTATGCAACAAACAAAACAGTAACTTTTTTTAATCATTTCGCATAAAAAAGGCTAAAAAGGCATTAAATAAACGAAAAACACCCATAATTGCGCATTATGGGTGTCATCATAAAAACCAAATCAACATTATGAAAAAAATTTACTGATGTTTTGTTTATGTGTTTGTTTAATATATTCTAATTAAGTGTTTAGCAATCTGTTTTTCAGTTTATGATAAAAAAAGTATCCAACTTGGAAACCCAGCAGGCATAACATGGCAATTATTTGTACATTAATAACCTGCTCTAAAGAACTATGATATAATACAATCAATAATATTTGTGTACAGCCCAATAAGGCAGATATAGCAACCGGAAGATACTTACCTATGGAAAGGAAATAGTAAGCAAAAATGTTTGCTACAGCGAATATAGAAGTCGCTACAGCATATTTCCATAATAACGGAGCTATACTAATATATTCGTTGCCAAAAAGTAACTTAACAGCTGTTACAGGGAACAGAAACGTAGCAAAAACAATTAGAGCCGAAAGCGATGTTACATAACTAACATATTTAAAAAGTATTCGTGTAGTATCGGCACCTTCTTTATGCAGTTTAATAACCTTAGGTAAAAGCATCATTACAAACATCCAGGCTACAAAGTAAACCATGCGGCCTATAAGTGCCAGTGATGCATACAGTCCGGCTTCAACATCATTAAAATAATGCTTAACTAATAGTATATCACTGTTATTGATTATAATTTGCGAAAGCTCATAAAAGCCCGTTAACATAAAAAACGTCATTATAGGTTTGGCATCGGCTTTATCTTCTACAGATGTAAATGTGAAGGCATCATGAACCAGATTACTTTTAAAAGGTATTAGTCCGAATAAAAGTGAGATAGCAATACCCATAGCAACAAAAACCGAAGATGCTCCAAAAGGAATAAGCAGTACAAGTGCTAATGTAATAACGAGTCTGCTTAACATTTCTGTTTGGTACGTAACCGATAATCTCTTTAAATCATTTTGTCCCTGATACAACCCTCTGTTTATACTCATTATGAAATACAGGGGAAGCCCCATCCCGAAAATGGTAAACATTACAGATGTTTGCGTATTAAATATTTGCTGTAGTGTATCGGCCATCATAATAACGGTAATACCTAAAAGCAATCCGGCAGCAAAAGCCAGCCTCACAATAAACCGTTTAAATGAAAATAGTTTATTGTACTTTAGTACTACAGCATATTTTGCAGTAACAATTTGAAATGTCATACCCGCAAATGAAAGCACTAATAACAGCGTAATAAGAATTGCGGCATCAGAAAATGCAGCAGGTCCTAAAACACGTCCCAGTATAAGATTATAAAAGTAATTTCCGGCATTTACCAAAAGTACAGATAACATAAACACCTGCTCCTGGCTAAGCCTTCTTACAATTGCTGAATGAGTAGTAGTTGTAGCTTTCATAATGCATTGGTTTTATTAGAATGATACTCGCAAAACATTTTGTGGTTTTGTATATACAAATTTCATTTTACTAATTGATTTTTAGCATATATTTCGATTAACGGAGCTTTTGTGTAGTTAAATTATGATTAGCTTTCTTTCAATTGTAGTTTTTACGGGTAGCTTAATCAGGTAGTTTTACGCATAGTCAGGTTTATTTTTTGGAATACATTTGAGAACAAACCAATTTATAAATTACTGATTATGAAAAGTATTATTGAGAACAGGAGTGAGGATAATACATCCTGCGGATGCGAAAACCCTATAGAGGGGCTTAGGCACATGTTCTGTGACCTTGTACAGAAAAAGAGGGTAGAACAGGGGCAATGTCCTGTACGCAGACCTGTATTTTTACGTACACATGGTATCATAAAAGGAAATATAACCATACAGGAAGATCTTCCGAAAGACTATAAACACGGAATGTTTAAAAAAGGAGGGGACTTTCCTGTATATGTACGCTATTCGTCTGACCTTGCCGATGGCAGACCCGATTGGCTGAGTACTATTGGAATAGGAATTAAGGTTTTCGGAATTCCGGGAGAGAAAAAAGTAAGTGATGACGGAGCAGATACAGCGGATTTGCTACTACAAAATGTACCTTTCTTTTTTGTGGATAACGCTTCTGATATGTGTAATTTCACAAAAGCCAGTCTGGAAGGCTGGGGTGACGACTGGGTACAGCAACATGCTCCAAAAACCAATGAGCTACTGGATAAAATGGCAAAACCGATACATTCGGTACTGGAAACGCAACTTTGGAGTGTGGTTCCGTTTATGCTGGGATCAGACAATTACTGTAAATACATACTACGCCCGGGAACATCGACTTTTGCGGGAGAGGTAGATATAAACGACCCTGATTTTATGGGTAAAGATCTTGCTGCACGACTGGCAGCAGGACCTGTTACACTGGATATCCTTATCCAAAAAAGACCTGATGCAGCCCAATATGGCGAGGCTTATATAGAACAGCATTTCCCGCTAGACAGGGCTACTGTAGTTTGGGACGAAACGGTTGCCGTACCTCTAAAAGTAGCTACTATACACCTGCCGCAACAGAATATTACTATTGATGAACAGGAAATTTATGGCGACTGGTTGTCGTTTAATATAGGTCGTGTTCCGTTAGAGAATCAGCCGGTAGGTAGTGTTGCCGAAGCCAGGATGAGCGTATATCAAACCAGTGCTAACTACCGTAGGGAAATGAACAAACAGCCTGTAACCGAGCCTAAAAAACCGGGCAAGCCTGTTATTAAAAATCCTAAATGTCCGTTTTCGGGACATAGCCCGTCTGACAAGGAAAACCCAAAGGAACTGACTGATGACCAGATAAAAAGAATAACCCATGTAAGGATACACCCAGGTATTGGTATTGCCCGTGTAGGTGATAGTCCTGACGGATATTATATTGGTCCGGAAGTATTTAAACCTGAACCTACAAAATTTGGAAATACCAGGGATGCCGGAGGTGCTATTAAGCGACAGGCAGCCCGTTTCCGTATATATGCTTACGATAAGTATGGCAATGTGGTGGGCGAGGTACAGCAAACCAAAAAATCAAGCGTTCAATGGTCGGTACATCTTGCTAATAAAAAAGCAGCCTGGTATCAGTTTAATGCAGCGCTTGATATACCTGCAACCGTAAGCCTTAGCGTACCTTTACGAAATGCAGATGTTAAAGGAGACGACAGGAGTGCCCTTTGTGTTGATACCGGTAAAAAATCTATTATGGGTATTGAGATGAAAGATTCCAGCTATGTAATGTCGGGTGAATTTGAAGGGACACCGGTTACCTTAGGGGAGTTAAGAACAGATGCTGTAGGGCGACTGTTGGTTTTACCGGGCTTTGGGGTTTCTGCAAGTCCGTCTAACCAACCTGTATACAGACCTGCCGATCCGGATAGTTTTAATAATGCTAACGGATGGTATGACGATATTGCTGACGGACCTGTTTATGCAAAAGTAACCATAGGAGGTGTTGATTATGACGCCGATCCGGCATGGGTAGCTTCGGCACCGCCTAACTTTGCACCTGATTTAGTAGGGTGGAGAACTATGGACGACCTGTTGCAAAACCTGTATATGGAAGTAGGTATGCTAAAAGTGCCTCAGCAAATATCATTTAATGATCATGTTAGGCCTATATTGGAACGCCTTAGCGAACTGCAATGGGTAAATAAAGGATTCCTTTCTATGTTTGGTGCGGGAGGCCCTCTAAACTTTAAGGATACTGAATTTATGAGAAAGCTGTCTTACGCTCCTTTAGATAACTCTATGTATCCTGATCCTTATGCAGAACTGCGCAGAGGTATATACAACAGTTTCAGGCCTACGAATACTAAGATAGCTGAGGTAGCTGCATGGCCGCCTATTTATGGCGATGCGTTTGGATATACCAATCCTAATCCTAATGTGCCACCGGCTCCGTCTACTTATCTACAGCTTCCGCCATTTTATACCTATGTGCTTACCAACTGGGTAAACGGACTGTTTATTAATGATTATAATCCTGACGATAAAGAACCTCATAAAATTGAAGATGTAGACCTGCAAAAACAACCTGAAATGCTGGACAGGACAGCAATGCACTATTGCCTTGCTGATGCTTTCCACCCGGGAGCAGAGCTTACATGGCCTATGCGAAATGCTTCTATGTACAGGGCTCCTTACAGAATTAGGGAGCGTGAGGAAGGCTTGGCAGAACCTAATTATGGTGCTACGCTGGATAATAATTCGGTAATGAAAGTTAACGGACCTTTATACGGTCAGGCTGCCGGTGATCTAACCCGATGGATGGCACTGCCGTGGCAGGGAGATACTGCTTTCTGTCGTTCGGGTTACGATTTTGAGTACGATCCGTATTTACCAACATTCTGGCCTGCAAGGGTGCCAAATCAGGTTTTAACCGAAGTGGACTACAATACCCTTTGTGATACAAAACAGCCAATGGAAATTCGTATTGCTGCTTTCCAAAACAGACCACAATGGTTAAGACAGTTACCGTTACAAAATCCTGCTCCTGAACAAATGATGTATATGATTGCACATTTTGGCAGTATGGGGATACTGGAAGCAAAGCCACGACCTGAAGATATGGACTGGTTACCGGAAAATATTTACGTGGAGAACCTTACCAAAGCACAGCAGGCTAACCTTAAATCAGACCACAGTATGTATGAAAAAGCCTTTAGTGAGCTTGGATTATACAACCGCCAGCTGGCTGAAGCAGGCTGGATAAGTGAAGAACAGCGTAATGAATTTGTAAACATAAAACGCAGAGGTAACTAATGAGTACCAATGTTTTTGAAATAATTGTAGCAGGTGGCGGCCCTTCGGGCTGCGCCGCTGCAATTGTATTAAAGCAGGCAGGACTTAATGTGTGCCTGATAAACAAAGAATATAATATGCCCTATAAGGCAGGGGAATCTATCCCCGGGGCTACCATGCGCCTTTTTAAACGATTAGGCATAGATACTATTACCGACTTACTTGATGATACCGAATATAAACGTTGCAGTGCAAATGTTTCATCCTGGGGTAGTGATGACTGGGTATACAGTAGCGGTATGTTAAACCCCGAAGGGGCTGGTTTTCATGTAGACAGGGTAATGTTTGATAAGGCATTATTAATGAAAGCTAAGGCTTTAGGTATACCGGTATATTCGGCGATGATTGATGATGTTGTTTTGAATAATGACAGTGATGTAAGATTTAAAGTAAGCTTAAGGGAAGGGGAGATACAGGAAGTTTCTGCCAACTGGCTTATAGATGCTACAGGTCGTAAAGCTGTTATAGGGAAAAAACTGGGTTATAAACGTACTAAGGTAGATAACCAGATGGCGGTAGTTAACTGGGTGTCTTTCCCTAAGCAGGATAATGACAATAGTACACGAATAAAATCAGTGCAGGAAGGCTGGTGGTATACTTCGCTTTTACCGGGAGGGAAAAGAGTTATAAGTTTTCAGGGACTTTCAGATGAAATTGGCGCACTGTATAAAAATCCCGAACAGTTACTGGAAAAATTTAATAGTGAAGCTATATTGCCATATAAGCTGACTACACAATCATTGCTTCACAGTAATGCGGTAGAGGCAGGTATAGCCAAGCCCGAATCGGTTATTTATAACGGGGTTTTATGTGTAGGTGATGCTGCCTTATCCTTTGATCCGCTTTCTTCACAGGGAATCTTTTTTGCACTGTATAGCGGTATAAAAGCTGCCGAGTCTGTTATTGGTTGTTTGGATACCCCTTTGCAAAAAGATAGTATCCTTAATCATTATCAGCAGCTTATAGATCGTGTGTTTATGGAAAACCAAAAGTCCAGAAAGTACTTCTACTCAACAGAGATGAGGTACTTTAATAAACCCTATTGGAAAGCCAGACGTGCTTTTTAGTTATCAGAGTTAGCCATAATCCTATAAAGCCCTACATTACTCATTAATAAACTGTTTTCCATGTTTATTTGCTGTATTCTGGCCGATATAAGGTTAGTTTCGCGCGAATTGATAATAAAGATGGAACTTTCTCCAAAGGAGAAAAGTCGGTCTTCGGCATTAAGCATGGTTTGATAATCCTGTACAAGTCCGTTTAGTAAATCAGACTGTTTTTTAAGGGATTGTATTTCGGTTAACTGTGCATTAATTTTGTTTTTAATTTGAAGCTGTTCCTGCTGTAGCTCTAATTTTGTATCCTGTAATTTTATTTTAGCCATATTAAGCGCACCTCTTTCTTTCCTTAAAAATATAGGGAAAGAGAAGTTAATCCCAATTTTATAATCATCCGTACGGAAATTATCAATATAGGAAGGCTCTGAAAGATAATAATAACCCAAATCTATTTTAGGGAGTAGGTAGTTTGCCTTGAGTTTTCTCTCAATATCAAGCATTTCAACTTTAGTTTCCAGCATTTTAAGTTTAGGATGTGCTGAAATTATAGCCTCAGTATCATTAATTCCTCCGGTATTCAGTATATCTTCAATCTCTGTAAGAAGCCCTACTTCAGGTTTTAAATCTTCCGATGGCTCTACAGGAGTCTCATTTATCCATAAGTAATTAGCCAGTTCCAGCCTCGCCTTATTTAGTTTAAGTATGGAGTTTTCCAGACTCAGCTTTCGGTTCTTAACCGAAATACCTGTCTCTACACTATCTATTGCCGGTTTATCTCCCTGTTCAATAAGTCTTAAAACTCCTGTGTAACGTTCTTCTGCAGCGGTTAGGTATTCCTTATACATTACCATTTCGTTATAATGTTTAAGCCATGAGAAATAAGCTGCCGATGCATCATACAAAACATCAAGGGCAGCAAGTCTTTGCTGTGACTTACTGAGGTTTATCTGTAACTTGGCTTTTCTTAAATCGGCCATACGCTTATTGATAAAAAGTCCCTGTCCAACAGGTACAGTGATACCAAGTGACGTTAGTCCCTGATTAGGAGTAGTATTTTGTGGATTAAGATAATAGCCTTCACTATTGTCAAAAGCAGCTTTTATTTCAATACCATACCATGTTGGTATTTTAAAACTACTGTTTAGTAAAGAATAATATTCGGTATCCTTAAATTGTTTTTTATCAAAATCAACTTCAATTTTAGGGTCAAAACCACCACGAGCTTGCATTAATTGTGCCTCGGCTTTGTCTATTTCAAGGTTAGCACGACTAACCAAAGGGTGGAATTTTTTTACATACCCCAAGTATTCCCGGTAGCTTAGTGTTTCTTCATTAAATTCCTGCGGAAAAACACAAACCGGGATTAAAATTAGTATTATATAGAATAAATGCCTCATTCCTATTTCTTTTCGTTATCCTTTGCTGTTGTGGCTTTATCTGTATTTTTTGCACTGTAATAGTTAGGAGGGAATCCGTTAAGGTTTCGCCATACTTCATACCATACCGGTACATTATCAAGCAATGCGATGGTTTGTGCTCCTGCACCTATACTTAACTGTTCCGGCCAAGCCTGCTCATCGGCATCGGGAGATACAAGTACCCTGTATTTTCCGTTAGGGCTAATAAAGTTTTCTATGGCAACTACACGCCCGCCAAAGGTACCGTATGATATACCCGGCCATCCTGAAAATACAATTGTAGGCCAACCGTCAAACCATACCCTTATTTTAGAACCTTTTTTAATTAACGGAAGGTCAATAGGATCTACAAACGTTTCTACAGCAATATCATAACCTGCGGGCATGATACTCACAACAGAAGTCCCTTCTTTAATCGTTTCTCCAATACCGCTAAGTAAGGCTTTGTTTATATAGCCGTCCTGTGGTGCTTTTATGTAATACAATCCGTTACGTATACTGTAGTTAACATACTGGTTTTCTAGTTTTGTAACCTGGGCATCGGTATCATAAAGGCTACTCATAGCAGTATATTTGTCACTGTTTGCTTTTGCAATCTTTTCGGTATACTCTGCTTTAATACGGTTTATTTCAACACGTGAGTTGATAAGTTCGTTTCGCGAACCTAAAAGTTTGTTTTCCTGAGTTATGATTTTAGCCTGTGCTTCCTGTAATTTAAGACGTTTTTCCTCTACATCGGTTAAGGGTTTCAGTCCGTCTTTATTTAGGGTAACAGCCCTGTCAAACTGGGTTTGTGCAATGGTTAACTGAGTGTTTACCGCTGCAAGGTCCATACTATCGCTTTTTACTTTTAGCTGAGCCTGTTTTATTTTATTGCGTCCCTGTTCCAGTTTAAGGTTTAACTCGTTATTTAGGGAAACTATTTGATTTTCCAGCGCCAGTACTTTTCCGTCATACGACTTACGGGCCATTTTTTTAGCATCTACCTGTTGTTTTGTATTTTCTACAAGATTTGGGTCAAAGTAGTTTTCCTTAACCTCAGATATAAATACAATAGTGTCACCTTTTTTTACAAAATCACCTTCCTGTACATACCATTTTTCAACCCTTCCGGCAATAGCCGAATGAATGGTTTGCGGACGCTGATCGGGCTTTAATGTGGTAACCGAACCAGTACCCCTAATATTTTGAGTCCAAGGTAAAAACAGGCCAATAAAACATAAAAGGCATACAAGTACTATTATCCTGTTCAGGATTTTATAATGAGGCCTGCTGTTAAGTACCTTAATGGTTTCATATCCGGTTGGGTTTTCTACACGTACCGGATTGTTGTTAGATATATTAAGCATTGCCGTTTATGTTTATGTCGTTAATCACTTGTCCGTTTTCCATTTCAATTTGCCTTTTACAGGCTTTTTTCCAGTATTCATCAACCGAAGAAACAACTATTGTCCACTTGTTTTCAGGGCTTACTAAAAAGTCGATTATTTTTTTAGCCGATTGCGGATCCATACTGATAGTAGGTTCTTCCAGGAAAAGAATTTTAGGACGCTTTACAATAGCTCTTGCAATCATTATTTTTTGAATAATTGATCGGGTTAATTGTCTTCCGTCAGCGTTAACAGGAGTGTCCAGTCCCATAGGCAGCCTTTTTGTAGCAGTTGTTAAACCTACGGCATTTAGCGCCCATTTTACATCTTCACCATTTATATTAGGGTTATTGAAAGTAATATTTTCCAGTAATGTCCCTTCAAACGGAGTATCCTCCTGCATTACTACGCCTATATGGCTTTTGTAACACTCACCCTCAGATCTTTTTACTATGTTATCATTAATGTACAATACACCTGAACTTGGAGAAAGGAAACCCGATAGCAGTCTTACTAATGTTGTTTTACCTGAATTGTTAGCACCTGTTATAAATACTTTTTCTCCCTGATTTATTTTAATGTTTACCTTTTTAATAATATCCTTATCATTATCAGGATACCTGTATGTCATATCCTCAGTCTCTAAGGTGTAGTCGGTTTCTACACAATCTATGTTTGTATTTTTTGTACTTCTTTCAATTTCAAGATCGGTCACTACACCTATTTTTTCAACCGCTGTAAGTACATCATAAAGGGTTTCAAATCCTAAAATAAGTTTTTCTACAGAGTTGATAATTAAAAGTATAATAATCTCTGCAGCAACAAACTGACCAATATTCATTTGCTGGTTAAGCACAAGGAAACCTCCAACCGAAAGGAGACCGGCGGTTATAAATACTTTATAGGCGATAAGTTGTGAAAACTGCCTTTTAATCACATTAAAGTGCTTTTCCCTAAAAGAAATGTAGTTGTTAACCAGTTTATCATTTTTATCAAGGGCATATTCAAAATTGTTTCTACGTGAAAAACTGCTTTTGTTTCGTGCTATCTCCTGTAACCAGTAGGCTACCTTATACTTAAAAGTCGATTCTTTTAAACTGGTATTTAAACCATCCTGAAACGAAAACTTAAATATGATATAAAGCAATATAAGCAGCAGTACACCAAATATTATAAAGAATGAATGGTAAAGCGACAGTAGTACCAAACCAAGTCCCACCTGTAATATAGCGGTTGTAAAATCAAGCAATAGTTTTGATGTACCCTTTTGAATGGTTAGTGTATCAAAAAAGCGATTGGCTACCTCTGGAGGATATTTGTCATACAGGGAGTTAAAAGTAAGCTTAGGTAAGCGGTGGGCAAACTCAAAAGAAGACCTGATGAATATTTTTTGCTGAAGGTTCTCTGTTATCCTTAACTGCATTAGGGTAAGTATACCTACCAGTGCCACACCCAGGGTTACAATAATAATAAGTACAATCCAGGAAACACTTATTTGTCCTCCCTGTATAAAATTAACTATGGCCTGTATGCCAAGAGGTAATGACATACTTATTAGTCCTGAGAAAGCTGCATAGAAAACAATCTGGTATATATCTTTTTTATCCAGCTTTAAAAGGTTATAGAAGCGTTTTAATGGGGTCATATATTTTTTTAGTTTAAAACTTTATTAATCAAATCGAGGTAAAAATCACTTGGTGAAATCTCATCACTACAATTGGTGATGGATGTTAGGTGCTGTTTTAAAAAATGCTGATGCAATGCCCCTTCAACTATTGTACTGGCAAGCGAATCAGGGTAGGGGTAACTGCTGTTCACTTCTTTAATTATTCCTGAAATGCGGTGTATTACTCTTTTATAAATTACAAAAAAACCGTTTCTGTTCTCTTCGTCAACCTCCTTGGTAAGTAAGGTTTTGGTGAAGTCAGATATTATTATCTGTTGTAACAGTGCCTCGTTAATATGTTCGGTAGATGCATCATCTTTAGTTTCTTCTGTAAATAATGCAATGGTTTTATTAAGACGGTCTTTAGGACTGGTTAAGTTAGCCGTTTCAAAAACAAGGCGGTATTCCATCCAACTCCAGTACCATGAGGTAAGGTAAACCAACAGTTTGTGTTTGTTTTCAAAATACCTGTATATCGAACTTTCGTTACTTTCAATACGCTGTCCCAGCTTTTTAAAGGTAAATGCCTCAAAGCCTATTTCCTTAATAAGGAGTATACTTTCATTCAATATTTTCTTTCCCAGTGCCGAGCTTTCGGGGTCTTTGAGATAAACATTTTCGTTTATCATAAGCTTTACATTGGATAGTACTATTCTCATTTTTGAGATATTTACATGCAAAAATAATAGTAATACTTTTAAAAATGAATTTTAAATTTAATTTTAACGTTTATTTAGTTGGTTTTGTAAAGGTTAAATGGTTGGAATTGTTTTAATAACATGATTTAAGTTACTCATTTTGATTCAAATTTCTTTACTGTTGCATTAAAATAATTAAGTAATGCACTACTAAATTTATATTTTTGCACCTCTTAAATAATAAATTATGGCTTCAGGTATTTTTGCAGTTTTAGATGATATAGCTGCCCTTATGGATGATGTTGCTGTTGCAAGTAAAGTAGCGACAGAAAAAACGGCAGGTATATTAGGTGATGACCTTACGGTTAATGCCGAGAAGGCTACAGGCTTTGTATCGTCTAGAGAGCTGCCTGTACTTTGGGCTATTACTAAGGGATCGTTTATCAATAAACTGATAATAATTCCTATTGCTTTACTTTTAAATGCATTTTTCCCTATTGCCATCAAAGCAATTTTGGTAATGGGCGGATTCTATCTTGCGTATGAAGGGGTAGAAAAAATAATAGAGTATTTTTTCCATCATTCAGATCATAAAGAAGCTGCCGAACTAAAAGAAGTTGCTCCTGTTGATATGGAGAAAAACAAAATTAAGGCAGCCATTACTACCGATTTTATTCTTTCTATAGAGATTGTGATAATTGCATTAGGTACTGTTTTAGACAAAAGCCTTACCATACAAATTGTAACAGTTACTATTGTAGCGTTTTTGGCAACAGTTGGTGTTTACGGACTTGTAGCTGTTATTGTAAGGATGGATGATACAGGTTATAAACTTATAAAATACTCTAAGGGAAGTAGTTTCTTTACAGCTATTGGTAAAACCTTAATTAAGCTTTTACCTTTAACTATTAGGTTCCTTGCAGTAATAGGTACTATAGCACTTATTTTAGTTGCCGGAGGTATATTTGTTCACAATATAGATTACCTGCACCATATATACCCTGATTTGCCATCTATTGTGAAAGAAACAGCAGCAGGTTTGATTGCCGGTTTGGTAACTGTGGCGCTTATTACCGGTATTAAGAAAGTAATATCACTTTTTAAAAAGAAATAATCATCCTTTTTAACTTTAAGGATTAAACATAAAAAAACATCTAAATCACTATGGTTTAGATGTTTTTTTATTTGGAACAACCTTTAACCTGTCACAGTTTTTCTAAGACTTTAATTTTTTGAATTAAAGCTTCTGATTCCTGAAAATTAAGTGTTTGCTGTCCGTCAGACAGTGCTTTTTCTGGAGACGGATGCACTTCATATATCACTCCGTCTGCTCCGGCAACAATAGCGGCCATTGCAATACCCGGAACATAATCTCTTATTCCCACACCATGAGAAGGATCGGCAAGTACTGGCAAATGCGTTTTATCCTTTAAAACCTGTATGGCATTAATATCAAAGGTATTTCTGTAGCTGGTTTCAAAGGTCCTTATACCTCTTTCACATAAAATAATATCTTCGTTACCGGCACTAAACACATATTCAGCAGAACACAATAGTTCGTCAATACTACCGCTAATTCCCCTTTTTATCATAACAGGTTTATCACTTTCCCCCAATGCATCCAGCAGATTGTAGTTTTGGGAATTACGGGCACCCACCTGAAAAATGTCTATGTACGGATAGAGTTCCTCAATTTGTGAGGCCTGCATTACTTCGGTAATAATTTTGATACCTCTTTTTTTACAGGCGTTGTGAAATAGTTTCATTCCTTCAAGGCCTAATCCTCTAAAAGCATAAGGGGAGCTTCGGGGTTTAAATACACCGCCACGCATTATTTTAATACCTTGTTGTGAAAGGTGTTCGGCAATACTTTCAGCCTGATCTTCGCTTTCAATAGAACAGGGACCTGCTATTATGGTTTTCTCTTTGCCACCAATATATACATCATCCCCTAAGTTTATTGATGTATAGTTGGTTTTCCATTTGCGGGAAACGAGTTTATATTGATCGGAAACACGATGTATATCTTTCACAACCGGTAAATGCCCCAGTTGTCTTATATCTATTTCTTTGTTACCAATACATATAAGGTAATTTTCCCGCTGTGTTTTTACATGGGTCGATTTATACCCCAAACCTGTTATGGTTTCGGTAAGGGAAAGTATGTCTTTTGATTTTGTATTATGTTCTAACTGTAGTATCATGGCTTACTGTTTTAATGAAATGTTTAATTTGTTGTTTGAGCTCTCCCTGTGTAATGGCTTTAATAAATGCTGTACCTATAATTGCTCCGTAAGCATATTTGCCTACCTGTTTTATGTCTTCTTTGTTTTGAATACCAAAGCCCACAATACAAGGATTATTCAGTTTCATGGAACTGATTTTACTGAGGTAGGACTCTCGTTTTTCTGAAAAACCTGTATGCTCTCCGGTTGTTGTCGATGATGATACTACATAAATAAACCCTCCCGAAACAGAGTCGATGTATCTTATTCGGCTGTCAGAAGTTTGTGGAGTAATAAGGAGGATGTTTTTTAGGTTTAACCGTTTAAAATCAGTTTCATAATTCTCCTGATATTCTTCTATAGGCATATCGGGAATTATAAGTCCGTCAATACCAATAGCAGCTATTTTTTCTAAGAAAAGGGTAACGCCATACTGCAGTATAGGGTTGTAATATCCCATAAGCAATACAGGGATAGCGATATGTTCCCTTAGTGTACTTAATTGTTTTAATAACAGTTCAATACACATTCCGTTTTCTATAGCTGTTTTACTACTGTTTTGTATAACGGGACCATCTGCCAACGGGTCACTAAACGGGATACCTATTTCAAGCATATCAACACCATTAGCTTCCAGTTCTTTTGCTATTGTAAGGGTGTCATTAAGACTGGGGTAACCCGCCGTAAAGTATACCGACAGTACGGTTCCCGACTTATATTTAAATAATGAATCAATTCTGTTTTCCATGAGGTAAGTGTTTTGTATAGGTTTCTAAATCTTTATCGCCACGCCCCGATAGGTTAATAACCACTACATCATCTTGCTTAAAAGAGATTTGGTTAAGGCAGGCAAGGGCATGCGCACTTTCCAGAGCAGGGATAATCCCTTCCAGCTTACACAGCTCGTATCCTGCTGAGAGTGCATCGCTGTCAGTTATGGCAATTACTTTAGTCCTGCCTGTTTCGGCTAAATGAGCATGCATAGGACCCACACCGGGGTAATCCAATCCTGCTGATATACTGTAAGGCTCAACTATTTGTCCGTCGCTGGTTTGCATCATCAGGGTTTTGCTACCATGAATGATTCCGGTAGTACCTATAGATATAGAAGCAGCCGTATGATTAGTATCGATACCTTTTCCTGCGGCTTCGGCAGCAATTAGTTTTACATTTGGCTCGTCAATAAAATGATAAAAAGCTCCCGCAGCATTACTACCGCCACCAATACAGGCTATTACATAATCAGGGTTTTCATTTCCTGTTTTTTCTTTTAGCTGTTGTTTGATTTCCTCACTTATTACCGACTGGAATTGGGCTACCATATCAGGGTAGGGATGTGGTCCTACTACCGATCCTATGATGTAATAAGTATCTTCCGGGTTATTGATCCAGTCCCTAATAGCTTCGTTTGTAGCGTCCTTAAGGGTTTTACTTCCGCTAAGGGCAGGACGGACTTCCGCGCCCAGTAAACGCATTTTCTCAACATTAGGAGCCTGTCTTTTAATGTCTGTTTCTCCCATATACACAATACACGGAAGTCCCAGTAAAGCACATACTGTAGCGGTGGCAACACCATGTTGTCCTGCACCTGTTTCGGCAATAATGCGTTTTTTGTTAAGGTGCTTTGCCAGTAGTATCTGTCCTATGGTATTATTTATTTTATGGGCACCGGTATGGTTAAGGTCTTCACGTTTCAGGTAGATTTGCACACCATACTTATGCGAAAGTCTGTTGGAATAGTAAAGCGGACTAGGCCTGCCTACATAATCCCTTAACAGGGTTTTAAGCTCTTCTTTGAATTTATTGTCATTTAGTACCGTCTTATAATTTTGAAGAAGCTCTTCAACGTTACTGTGCAGCAATTCGGGGATATAGGCACCGCCAAAATCGCCGTAAAAACCTTTGTCGTTTATATGATATTGTGTTTTCATACTCTGCTGAATAATTGTTTTAAAAGTGTTACATCCTTTAAACCGTTTGGCTGTTCAAACCTGCTGTTTACATCTATGCCTATGCATTTGGGATGAATAGGAGTTTCAATAAGTGCAGTGGCTGTTTTAAGGTCGAGTCCGCCACTTATTAAAAACGGAGTCTCTAAATCATATCCTTTAAGTAGGTTGTGGTCAAATAGTTTTCCGCTACCGCCATAACTTTCTGTCGATGTATCAAACAGAAATAAGTCGGTTACTCCCTCATATTCCTTACAACTATCGAAATCAAATGAACTGTTTACCCCAAAGGCCTTTATTACAGAAACATGCTTTTGGATTTTGTCACACAGCTCTAACGATTCATCACCATGCAACTGAACGCTATCCAAACCGTATTTTTTAACCAGTTTGATAATGTTTTCTTCTGTTTCATTTACAAATACTCCCACTTTGGTTATAGTTTTTGGGATTTTGGCTATTACTTCCTCATTAATAGTTTGGGTAGCATACCTCTTAGATTCTTTATAAAAAATGAATCCCATATAGTCAGGCTCCAAACCTGCTACCTGTGCTACGTTGCTTGGATCTTTTAATCCACATACTTTAATTTTCATGACTTACAGTTTTAAGGCTTAAAGCATGTTCTACCTGTGAGATAAGTTCGTGACAGGCTTTTTCGGGTTTGGCATGTTTCATAAATTGCTCTCCCATAAGGAAACCATGAAATCCATTTTCTTTGAGTAATAGTATATCGTTAGCTGTTTTAATTCCGCTTTCAGATACTTTTACAACATTATTAGGCAGATGAGACGCAAGTTCCAACGAACGCTCAATATTGACTGTAAAGGTTTTTAAATCGCGGTTGTTTATTCCTAAAACATCTGTTTCCGGTAAGTAATAGTCCAGTTCATTAAGGGTATGAGTTTCCAATAGTACCTCTAAACCAAGTTGATGGGCTAGGGTAGTGAACGTTTTACACTCTTCTTTAGTCAGAACATTTGCCAGTAGGAGTATGGCATCGGCACCAATGGATTTAGCTTCAATAATTTGGTACTCATCAACTATAAAATCTTTCCTTAAAATAGGGCAGTAGTTAAACTTTCGGGCGGTTGTCAAATCACTGTTGTTTCCACCGAAAAAAGCATCATCTGTAAGTACAGATAAAGCACTGGCACCTGCCTGCATATAACCAATAGATGTTTTCTCTACATCTACATAAGGATTTATATTACCTTTAGACGGAGATTTACGTTTAATTTCGGCTATAATACCGACTCTGTCCTTACACTGTAAATAATGTTTTAAGGATACTGTAGGGCTGTTAAAGTAGATACTGTTTTCCAGTAGTTTTATCGGGAAGAGGCTTTTTCTCTCAGCAATCTCTTTCTTTTTATGTTCTATTATTTTATTTAAAATATCCATTTTAATTACTGTTTATAAGTTGTTTAAATGTGCGGTATGCTTTCCCACTTTCTATAATTTCCCTAGCTTGGGCAATACTTGTAAGCCTGTCTTCCCCTGTAGCCGACTCAATCGCTATACCCGCATTTACTGCAATGGCATTGTTTTGTGCAGATGTACCTTCGCCCTTAATGATATTGATGAAAATATCGGCAGCGTCCTTTACACTATGTCCTCCAAATAATGCCTCTGGCGAAGCGGTAGGGATAGTAAGGTCGCGCATACTGATTTGCTCTTCACCTTTACGGCTAAACAGTTTAAAATCGCCCGTGGTAGAGATTTCATCATAACCGTCAATAGAATGTACTATGGCATATTTACATTCCTGTTGTTGTAGCAGGTAGTGGTAGTTACGGCCTATTTCGGCATGGTATACACCAATCATCCTGTTTTCAGGAAACGCCGGATTAATTAAAGGTCCCAGCATGTTGAAAAAGGTTTTTATCCCCAGTTCTTTCCTTACCGGAGCGGCATGTTTTAGTGTAGGATGAAACAAAGGGGCGTGTAAAAAGCAGATGTTATAGTTGTCCATTTGTTTTTTAAGGGTATCAATATCATTAGTGAATGTGTACCCTAAATTCTCCAGTACATTTGACGAACCACTAACAGATGAGACTCCGTAGTTGCCGTGTTTTGCTACAGAAACCCCATAGGTAGCCACTATAAGTGCCGTAATGGTAGAGATATTAAAAGTATTTTTACCATCGCCACCTGTACCGCAAACATCCATTACTTCCTGATCAAAGGAAATGGGAATGCACAGCTGCAACAGGGCATTGCTAAATCCGTTAAGTTCCTCGGTTGTCATACTTCTCATTAGGTATACTGTGATGAACGATGCAATTTGGCTGGGATTTACCTTTCCGGTAGCAATCTGCTCCAGTGCATTGTAGGCTTCGTTGCTGCTAAGCGTTTGATACTGATATAGTTTTTCCAGATATGTTTTCATGTTATTTCATTTAAGTTTAGGCAATAGTTATGCTGGGTGAGTAAATCACCTTTATTTTTTTGGCTGGGCCGATTAGTTATATGGGAGGGTAGAGTTAGGCGCTAAGCCAGCTGTGAAGTATCTGTTTACCGTATTGTGATAGTATAGATTCCGGATGGAACTGCACACCACGAACATCGAGTGTTTTGTGTTTTATGGCCATAATGTTCCCGTTGTCATCTGTAGCTGTGACTTCAAGAGTATCGGGTAAAAAGTTGTTGTCTATGGTCCATGAGTGGTAACGTCCGGCTAAAAAGCTATTAGGACAGTCGTTAAAAATAGTGTCAGGATTAGTGATAGTAATGGTTGTAGCAATACCATGAAATACCTGTTCCTGATTTTTAAGTTTGCCCCCATAAGCCTCACCAATAGCCTGTAGCCCAAGGCAAACGCCAAAAATACTTTTGGTTTTACCGTAGGTTTTAATAATATCGGGTAATAATCCTGCTTCACGGGGAATACCAGGGCCGGGAGACAGAAGTATTTTGTCAAAACGATTGATCTTCTCAAGGGCAATCTTATCGTTTCGATGTACTTCAAACTCCATATCACTTACCTGTTCTACAAGCTGAACAAGGTTGTAAGTGAAGCTGTCATAATTATCTAAAATTAGCAACCGTTTCATCTTCTGTTTTATTAATCATTTTTAAATTATTGTTTGAATTGGCATTTTGAATAGCCTTCCTTAATGCATTTATCTTATTGTTTACTTCCTGTAGTTCACCTTCTTCACTCGATGAATGTACTATACCAGCACCTGCCTGATAGTGCAGTATGTTGTTTTTACTTAAAACGGAACGGATGATAATAGCGTGCTGTGTTTGATTATTAAAGTCGATGTACCCCACACTGCCACCGTAAAAACTACGCCCCGATGTTTCATACTTATGGATAAGCTGCATAGCCTTGTGTTTAGGAGCTCCGCTTAATGTACCTGCAGGAAAGGCATCCAGTAAGGCGTTATATGCCTGATGTTTTTCTCTCAGCTCTCCCGAAACTTCCGACACCATATGAATAACATGGGAGTAGGAGTGAAGTTCTTTATAATAGTTTACAGTAACACCGGTAGCATTTTTACTAAGATCATTACGGGCAAGATCTACAAGCATAACATGTTCGGCATTTTCTTTAGGATCGTTTTTTAATCTTTCGGCAGCAAGTAAATCTTCGGTTTCATCACCACTTCGCTTTACAGTTCCTGCAATAGGGTGTACTGTAAGCTTATTATCTTTTACAATGATTTGAGACTCGGGAGATGAACCAAACAGCTTAAAGCTACCGTAATCCAGGTAAAAAAGATAAGGTGAAGGGTTTATACTACGCAAAGCCCTGTATACGTTAAATTCATCGCCGTTAAAATGCTGGGTAAATTTTCTGGATAGTACCATTTGAAAAACATCTCCGCGCAGGCAGTGTTTTTTTGCAGTACTAACCATGTCTTTGAAACTTTTGTCATCAATTTCGGTTTCTTCAGTGCCTATGGTATAAAAGTCGTATACGTTAGCAGGCTTGTTTACTATATGTGAGCTGATATTGTCAAGGTTACTTTCAGCTGTTTTCTGCTCTGTGTGGTGGGAGAAGATATAAAGTTCGTCATACTGATGATCAAAAACCAAAACATACTGATAAATAGCATAGAAAAGGGTAGGTAAGTTTTCGCCCGATTTACTCAGTTTAATATCTTCGGCATATTGTATTGTGTCATATCCGGTATATCCAAACAGTCCGTTTGAGGTAAAAGGGAAATTGAATTTTTCAACAGAGAAAGACTTGATATAGTTTGAAATGAAGTCGGTAATACTTTGGTTACTGTCAACCTTTTCATTGTCTATGTAAAAGGCTTTATCTTCAATTTGGATACTGGAAAGCGGATTAAGGCAAATGTAGGAGTAACCGTGTTTTCTGTTTAGTATTTCTGAATTTTCAAGCAGTAACGGTTTCTCAAAACTATCCCGTACCCTGAGGTATACCTGTATAGGCGTCAGCGTATCTGACGAGATTTTTTTATAGGATGAATACATCTTTTTTGTGTTCATATTGTAGGATTTAGGAGTGAATTAAAAACAAAAAGCCCGCTGTTAGTGAACAGCGGGCCCGTGTATGTTGGTATCCTTTGAGTATATATAATAACTTAGCTGTTCACAATATTTATTGTAAACCACCACCAGTTGTTATTTAGGATATTTGTTGTCATATTTAATGCAACATTAAAACAAATAAATTACATATCAAAACACTTTATCATTTTTTAATATAAAAAAAGGAATACTTTTATTTGAAAAGGTCGTTTGTAACCTGTTTATTATGAGTTTTTTAAAGCCTCTCTTATTTCGGGTATTTTTATTTCAAAAACTTCAAACAAGCCTATTTTCTCTAAAAGGAGTGCCTGTTCTTTAATGGTATTCATAGTTGTTTTATACTTATTTGAGTTTTTATCAAGGTTTATTACTGCCTTACAGTTTAGGAGAAAAGCACCTATACTTCCTTTTCGTATTTCCTGCCCGTTAATGGTAACCGAGTTTTGATTATTTGGTAAAAGTTCTTCTGCTTTCATTTTTATATTTTTTTAGTTATAAAGCAAAATTCGGTATATGTTATTTTTTAGATGATAACAATTGTTAAGAAGCGTAAACAACTTTTAATGCATATAGAGACTTATTTTCTCCCGGTATACCAATCTTAATATTATCTTTATGGCAAATAAGCATTCATGAACTACATCATACCTGTTGCGATAATTATAATCATCGCACTTTTCTTTATTCTTAAAAAGCCTAAAAAGGCTGTTGTAAAACCTTTTCCGTCACATTGGCATCAATTATTGTTGGATAATGTATTGTTTTACCGAAACCTTACACCCGAGAGACAAACCGAATTTCAAAAGCGTATTATGCAGTTTCTTAGCGAAGTGTATATTGAAGGTGTACAGCTTGAGGTAACCGATTTAGATAAAATACTGGTAGCCTGTAGTGCGGTTATTCCTGTTTTTGGTTTTACCGAATGGCATTATTATAACCTTAGCGGTGTATTGCTGTATCCTGATTACTTTAATGAAGATCTTGAATTTGCCGATACTGCCCAATCACGTAATATAGGCGGACTGGTAGGGACCGGCAGGTTTGAAAACCAAATGATTTTGTCCCGAAAAGCTTTATATCACGGTTTTTCTAATACTACAGATAAAGGCAATACAGGTATACACGAGTTTGTGCACTTAATTGATAAAATGGACGGACTTGTAGACGGGGTTCCCGAAAAACTACTGGGGCATCAATATTCAATACCTTGGTTAGATTTGATACATAAAAAAATGGAAGCCATTAATGACGATAAGTCGGACATACGTGAATATGGAGGTACTAATCAGGCGGAGTTTTTTGCTGTGGCTTCAGAGTATTTTTTTGAACGCCCTGATTTATTAAAACGAAAACACCCTGAGTTGTATAAAATGATGGAAATGTGTTTTAATACAAACAAGTAATAAAAATATTGGGTTGTACCTCATTAAACAGATAATATTAACGATATAAATATTCTGTATTAGTCATTAAATCAGTTAATTATTTTTTGAATAAACAAATGTTTTTGATAAGCTTAAAAGGAAGTCTTTATTTTTAAGGGTTAGGCGCTTAAATTTTAACAGATGTAATAAATAAATTACTATCTTTAAAATTAAATTCCGCTTTAAATTTAGGTATGGTAAAAGTGAATCTTTATCAAAAGTTTATCAGGTATATTGCTTTTGTACTTTGTTGTGTTTCATTATTGGCAATATTAGGCTGGATTTTTCATATAGAAATCTTTACACAGATTCACAGCGAGTTACCTACAATGAAGTTCAATACTGCCTTTTGTTTTTTACTTTTGGCATTTGTTATTTTTTGTACAAGAGAGGGTAGGTGTTCTAAAATTTCAATGGTTTTAAACCTGCTGCTTTTTACTATTGCTTTTGTAACATTTTTGCAGGATGCAGGCGATTTTAACTTAGGAATTGACCAACTTGCAGCTACAGACCATAAAGGTGTTGCTAAAGGAAACCCGACACCCGGAAGGATGTCAATGGCAACTTCATTATGTTTTACCCTTTTAAGTATTTCACTTGGCTTAGTAAGGTTTAATAATGATAAGGCAAAAAGAGGAGCTTCCTATTTGTCCTTAGTAGTAATTGTAATTTCATTTTTTGCTATTGTTACGTTTATATATAACATTCCTACTTTCGATAAAGTAAGGTTTATATCATCAATGGCAATTCATACCGCTATTGGCTTTTTTATTGCAGGGCTTGCAATTACACTAACTATTCCTAAACATGGTATAACAGAGCTTTTTACCAGTAAAAGAATAGGTAGTTTTATGATACGAAGGCTGTTTTTCCAACTTACAGTTGTCAGTTTACTGTTATCATACTTAATATTATATTGCTACAGGGAAGGCTATTTTGCAGCCGATTTCTCTATTGCTATGGTAGCAGTAATTGTAATTTTTGCCACACTTGTACTGCTTGTTGTAGTTTCCCGTAGTATGAATAGTATTGACAGGGAAAAAAGAGCTGCAGAGGAAGAACTGAATATAATCCATATGTACCTTAATACTACGCCCGATCCTTTAATTGTGGTTAATAAACAAGGTACTATTGAACTGACTAATAGTTTGATGTCTGAAGTTTTTGGATATACTGAGGATGAATTGAAAGGCAAAACAATGGATTCTCTTATTCCTGTAAGGTATCATTCCGAATACAAAAAGCATTTGGAATATTATTTTGAGTATATAAATGCTGTAGAAAAAAACGAAAAGGAATACTATAGCTCTTCGGTAATTGAGATTTATGCCAATAAGAGAAATGGTGAAGAGTTTCCCGTAGAAATGACCCTAAACTCAACATGGTCTCCCAGAGGATTCATTACTGTAGCTGCCTTTAGGGATGTTACCCGAAGAGTTAATGCCGAAAATAAGTTACAGGCAGCACTGGAGGCTTCTATTATCGGGATTTGGGATTACGATATTTTACAGGGCGAAGTGTATTGGGATGAAACCATGTACAAGCTTTATGGAACCAGTAATAATATTAAAGAATCTATTTATGAATTATGGACAAAAAGAGTACATCCTGACGATAAAAACAAAATTGAAACCCTTTTAAACGATTCAATAGCCGGACATTCGGTTTATGATACTGATTTCAGGATAGTACTTACAGATGGTACTATACGCCATATAAGAGCAAAAGGTACTGTTTACAGGGACGAGAATAAAAAGCCTGTTCGGATGCTGGGTACAAACTGGGATATAACAGGGCAAAAAACACTTGAAGCATCTCTTATTGAAGCTAAAAAAGCAGCTGAGTCGGCAAGTAAATCAAAATCAGAGTTCCTGGCTAATATGAGCCATGAAATACGTACACCTCTTAACGGGATTATTGGTTTTACAGACCTTCTAATAAAAACACCATTAAACGAAAGCCAGTCTGAATACCTTAAAAATGTCAATAATTCGGCCAATCTTCTGCTCGATGTTATTAACGATATATTAGACTTCTCAAAAATTGAAGCCGGTAAACTGGAACTGCATTATGAGGAGGTAGATGTTTATGAACTGTGCGAACAAACCATTGATGTTATTCGCCACCAGGCAGAACAAAAGAAATTAGAAGTTTTATTGAATATCCCGCCGGATATTCAGCGATATGTGTATGCTGATCCGGTAAGATTAAGGCAAATATTAACCAACCTGTTGTCAAACGCTATTAAGTTTACTCATACAGGAGAGATAGAATTACATTTAGAGTCACGAATAGCCGAGGAGGATGAGAATAAAACATACTTTCAGTTTTCGGTTAGGGATACAGGTGTAGGTATAGCTTCAGATAAGTTGAGTAAAATTTTTGGAGCCTTTGATCAGGAAGACAGTTCGACCACCCGTAAGTATGGTGGTACAGGTTTAGGACTTACCATAAGCAATAAGCTATTGGCTTTAATGGGCAGTAAGCTTAATGTGGAGAGTGAATTAAATAAAGGTAGTGAGTTCTCTTTTGAAGTACAGTTTGAAATCCCTGATGGAAAATTAACTGATAAGACTGCATTTTTCCGCAATGTAAAAAAAGTACTTGTTGTTGATGACAATGAAAGTAACAGGCGTATTTTAGAGGTAATGCTTGCCGAAATGAATATTGAAAGCCTGCTTGCTAATAATGGTATTGAGGCAATGGAATTGCTGGAAAAGCATAAGGATTTTGATTTTGCGATTGTAGATTATAATATGCCTTACATGTCGGGAACCGACCTGATTTCCCAAATAAGAAATACACTCAACCTGTCTGCCGATGATCTTCCTATAATGCTTTTACACAGTACGGCAGATGACGATATTATTTTTAAAGCAATTAAAGATTACAATATTAATTTCAACTATACAAAACCAATACATTCCGGTAAGTTAAAAACCGTATTAGACCGATTAGCTAATTATTCTACAGCTACAGCGGCTACGGTTAATAGTAAAGCTATTTCTTCACAAGATGAGACTGTTTCTTTCTCAGGAGAAAATACAACTATCTTGGTAGCAGAAGATAACCCTGTTAATCAATTACTGGCTCGTGAAATTTTAATGAAAATTGTTCCTGATGCTAATTTGATAATAGCCGAAAACGGGAAAGAAGCCGTAGAGATGTATCAAACCAAAAATCCTGATATTGTTTTTATGGATATTCAAATGCCTGAAATGAGTGGGTTAGATGCTACTAAAAAAATCAGGGAAATTGAAAGCCAACAAGATAAGCATATACCAATTATAGCTTTAACAGCAAGAGTTTTAAACGGAGAGCGTGAAACCTGTATTGAGTATGGAATGGACGATTATCTTTCCAAGCCTATTATTTTAGACAGGGTGAAAACTATAGTAGAAACATATCTTTTAAAATAATATAAAAAACTACTACTAATAATAATTTTGGTTTAGGAGCTATACAGATTAAGTTATGTTAAAAAAGATGACTATTATTTTTTTACTATCATTTTTGTGTTTACCTACCGTACTTTTATCGCAAATACAGCTAATTGATGAAAAAGATTCTATAGCTGTGCCTCATGCACATGTTTTTTTAGATGATGTATTTTATACTTATTCAAAAGAAAACGGAGTTTTTTATATTGATAAAAAACAGATGTTTGATACTTTAAAAATATCGCATTTGTCTTATAAAGACAAACTGATTAGTTATAATGATTTTCAGAATAATGATATAGTTTATTTAGAGCAAAAGAATACAATTTTAAATGAAGTTTTTGTTAATTATAAAAAACAGAAAAAAAGAATAAAAACGATATTCCCGGAAAGAGCAACAAGAGATTATATTCGCGATAAGTATGATATTTTATTAATTGATGATACTACACCTACTATAGGTAGAATAGAAAATTCTGATTCTATAAATATTTCAAGAGCGGTTTATATACCTAATAATGACAGAAAGCATAAGGCACTTATAAGAAAAATAATATTGAAGTCGGTAGATAAGGAAATTGAGAATGATGTACAGTACATTCCTTTCAAAGTAAACCTTATGACCTATGATACCATAACTAATACACCTAAAGATAAAATATTAACTGAAGATCTTACAGTTGGAAAGAAACAGGGAGAAACAGTGGTTATTGATTTATATAAGTGTGAAAACATAGAGCTTCCTGTTAGTGGTATTTGTATTGTTGTATCTGTTTACTCCCAACTACATTATGTGTATAATGATTTTATTGGTCCACCCAGATTTGATGTGGTTTCGATTAAAAAGACATCAGGCGTTCATGAATATTACTTGTATTATTCCCCATTTTGGAAAGAACCTAATTACAGTAAAAGAAGAGAGCAGGTTTTTAATTGGGGAATAGAGGTAGAGTATATTGATTAAATACGGGATGGTAATTTTAGTTTTGAATGCTAAACAATCAAGATGAAGAAATAGAGGTGACAAAATTTTACCGATTTCCATATATTTGCCTTAATTCATTAAATACCTTTCTTTTTGAAATCACTTATTATCTTTTTTATTACCATATTATCATCTCTTGGGTTAAGGGCACAGGACTTATCTTCTGCAAGGCAGGAATTGGATAATGCCTTACTGCAAAAAGAGCATTTTGCAGATATAAAAAGAAAAAAGATTGCCGGTTACAGAAACGAAATTACACCCGGTTTAGATTTAAAAGAGGAGTACAGGATTAATGAACAGCTCTATGAACAATACCGGAAGTTTTATCTTGATAGTGCTATTTACTACATAAACAGAAACATCTCTATTGGCAATACGCTTAATAACGGATACTACAGAGACCGCTCGTCAATACAGTTGGCAAATCTATATTCTTCAAAAGGAAATTTTCTGGAATCACAGTCGTTACTTGACGGTGTTACTATTACAAAACAGCCTAATGATCTTAAAGCTTTGTATTATGAGTTTTACAGTCAGTTTTACGAGCACTATACAACTAATAATCCAAGTGAGCATTATGCAAAACAAATAGAGGTATATAGAGACTCCCTATTGCAGGTGCTCAGCCCTGATTCTAATAAGTACAAAATTAATTTGGCTCAGCAATTAATGTACAAAAAGGAATATTCAAAAGCCCGTGAGCTGCTTGAAAAAATGGAAAACAGCAGTACTGTAAAAGATCCCGACTATGCCATGTATGTTTATCTTTTGGGAGATATTTATATGCGGGAAGATAAGCAGGAGGAAGGTGTAAGGTATTATTGTCTGGCAGCAGTTACTGATATTGAGAATGGTATTAGGGATCATGGTGCTATACAAAACTTAGCAATTTACTATTACTATCAGGGTAAAATTGATTTGGCCTATAAATATGCACAATCAGCACTGGCAGATGCTGTGGCTTGTAACGTGAAATTCAGGACCCTTATGATGTCTGAGTTTTATTCGATTATAAATGCTTCCTATCAGGAGAAGGAAAATGCTGCAAAAAGTACCTTACGAACCTACCTTACTCTAATAAGCATTCTCAGCTTCTTTTTGATTTTAGCAGTAGTTTATGTTTACAGCCAAATGAGGCGAATTTCAAAAGTGAAGGAAGAACTGCTTGTATCAGGAGAAAGGCAAAAGGATCTTAACATGGAGCTTAAAACGGCTAATGAACAACTCAAGGTATTTAACTCCCAACTTCATGAATCTAACAGGGTAAAAGAGGAGTATATAGCACAGTTTTTTGATATATGTTCGTCTTACATAGCTAAGCTTGATGATTATAGAAAAAAGCTGAACAAAAAGGCTATGAACAAACAGTTTGATGAGCTGTCTAAAATATTAAAATCAAGTAGTGTGACTAATGAAGAACTGCATGAGTTATATGAACGATTTGATACAATTTTCATAAATCTGTATCCTAATTTCGTAAGTGAGTTTAACGACATGTTATTGCCTGAGGAAAAAATTGAACTTAAGCACGGTGAATTACTGAATGCCGAATTACGAATTTTTGCACTGGAGAGACTCGGGATTAGTGATGCAGTTAAGATAGCTTCCTTTTTACGATACTCTTTAAGCACCATTTATAACTACCGTACCAAGGTGCGAAATAAAGTCGCAATATCACGTGAAGAATTTGACGAAAGGCTTAAAACTATAGGTTAAGTAAATTGTTTAATTTCCCTTTTTTATTGTATGCTGTGGTAATGATGAGGCTATAATTACCCTGTTTTCTTCTACATAAAGGCTTAAAAACAGCTACAATTTCTAATTAATTATTTTGTTTAATTAATTGATTATTAGTGTTTAATGTTTTCTTTCTGTCTACATTTTGACTTATAGTATTTCGTATTGCTACTATAACGTTTTAGTTTTACCCTCAATAACATCTGTCGGTAATTAACGGCGCTAATACGAAATACAATGAAAAAAATTATGACAGTAGTACTTGCTCTACTTGCAGGACTACCATCAGTAGCTCAGGACAGGAATACTGAAATGGATAATTTCATAGATAACCTTATGGGCAAAATGACCTTAGAAGAAAAGATAGGTCAGTTAAACCTTCCAAGTGAAGGAGATATTATTACCGGACTAGGTAGTAATAGTAATATAGCAGAGAAAATCCGAAAAGGACAGGTGGGAGGAATGTTCAATATTAAAGGAGCAGATAAGATACGTGAAATACAAAAAATAGCGGTTGAAGAAAGCAGGATGAAAATCCCTATGCTTTTCGGGATGGATGTTATACATGGTTATGAAACGGTTTTCCCTATACCGCTAGGGCTTGCCTGTACATGGGATATGGATGCCATAGAGCAGTCGGCAAGAATTGGTGCAACTGAGGCCAGTGCAAACGGAATTAACTGGACTTTTAGCCCTATGGTTGATATTGCCAGAGATCCAAGATGGGGACGTGTATCTGAAGGAAGTGGTGAAGATCCCTTTTTAGGCGGTGCTATTGCCAAGGCAATGGTAAGAGGTTATCAGGGAAAAGACAATTCGTTTTCTGAAAATTCAAATATACTGGCATGTGTAAAACACTTTGCGCTTTATGGTGCAGGAGAGGCAGGAAGGGATTACAATACGGCAGATATGAGCCACATCCGTATGTATAATGATTACTTCTACCCATATAAAGCAGCTGTAGAGCAGGGAGTGGGTAGTGTTATGGCATCATTTAACGTTGTTGATATGGTTCCGGCTCACGCTAACAAATGGTTACTTACAGAAGTATTACGCAACCAATGGAATTTTACAGGCTTTACTGTTGCCGATTATAATGGAGTAGGAGAAATTCCAAGTCATGGTTTAGGTGATATGAAAAATGCCAGCAAACTGGCTCTTGATGCCGGTTTGGACATGGATATGGTATCTGAAGGATATTTAAATAACCTTTCAGCATTGGTTAAAGAAGGGAAAGTAGATTTAGAACAGGTTGATAAGGCATGTCGCCGTATACTGGAAGCTAAATATAAACTGGGACTGTTTAAAGATCCATACAAGTTTTGTGACAGTAAAAGAGCCAAAAAGGATATTTATACTAAAGAGAACAGAGCGATAGCAAGAAAAACGGCATCTGAGAGTTTTGTGCTATTAAAAAACGAAGGTAATGTTTTACCGTTAAACAAGTCTAAAACCATTGCAGTTATAGGTCCTTTGGCAAATACAGCATCTAATATGGTTGGTACATGGAGTGTGGCTGCAAAGCTTGATAAACCACTAACACTTTTAGAAGGTTTAAAAGAAGTAGCAGGGAAAAAATCCAACATACTTTATGCAGTAGGCTCAAACCTTTTGAGTGATGCTAAAATGCAGCAGGATGCTACTATGTTTGGCAGGGACATTCCCCGTGATAACAGAACTGAAGAAGAGCTAACTGCAGAAGCATTGGCTATAGCAGCAAAGTCTGATGTGATTATTGCGGCTATGGGTGAAGCATCGGAGATGAGCGGAGAGTCAAGCAGCCGTACCGATATAGGTATTCCGGCAGTACAAAAACGATTACTGGAAAAACTGGTAGCAACAGGTAAGCCTGTAGTATTAGTATTGTTTGCAGGACGACCTATGACACTGGTTTGGGAGCAGGAAAACGTACCGGCTATACTTAACGTTTGGTTTGGCGGAAGTGAAGCAGCACAGGCTATTGGCGACGTAGTATTTGGCGATGTAAACCCTAGTGGTAAACTGGTTTCTACCTTCCCAAGAAGCGTTGCTCAAATTCCGTTGTATTATAATCATCTAATGACAGGAAGACCGGCTTCAGATAAAGGTTTTGAGAAGTTTAGAAGTAATTACATGGATGAGAAAAATGCGCCTTTATATCCTTTTGGTTACGGGTTAAGCTATACTACGTTTGAATATACTGATATTACACTTAACAGTACAGATATGACTACAAACGGTAGTATTCAGGCTAGTGTTACAGTTACAAACACAGGTAACAGAGCAGGTAAAGAAACGGTACAGTTGTACATAAGGGATATGGAAGCGAGTATTTCAAGACCTGTTAAAGAGCTAAAAGGATTTGAGAAAGTAAGCCTTAAAGCAGGTGAATCAAAAACAATCACGTTTACGATTACAGAAGATCTTCTGAAATTTTACAACAGCGAACTACAGTATGCCAGCGAACCGGGTGCTTTCCGTGTTATGATAGGAGGTAGTAGCGATGCCGTTAAAACAGCTTCATTCAATCTTAAATAATAAACAAACAGTATATGATACGTAAAATCACCTTAGCCTGTTTATTGCTTTTGGCTTTTAATGCTAAAGCACAACAGGCACTACCAATCTATCTGGATGATACAAAACCTATGGAAGAGCGTGTTGAAGATGCACTTTCCAAAATGACTACTAAGGAAAAAATTGCCATGATACATGCGCAGTCTAAATTCAGTTCGCCGGGTGTGCCAAGACTGGGTATCCCTGAAAACTGGATGACCGACGGGCCTCACGGTATTCGTCCGGAAGTACTGTGGGATGAGTGGGAACAGGCTAGCTGGACCAATGACTCCTGTATTGCATTTCCGGCTCTTACAGCGCTTTCTGCAACATGGAACAGGGATATGGCACTTCTTTACGGTAAAAACCTTGGAGAAGAAGCCCGTTATCGTAATAAGAATGTACTATTAGGCCCCGGAGTAAATATTTACCGTAGTCCGCTAAACGGGAGGAACTTTGAGTACATGGGAGAAGATCCTTTCCTTGCCGGAGAAATGGTTGTGCCCTATATAAAAGGGGTTCAGTCTAACGGGGTGGCAACCTGTGTAAAGCATTTTGCCCTTAATAATCAGGAAACCAACAGGCATGGTGTTAATGTAATTGTAGACGACCGTGCCCTTTATGAAATTTACCTTCCGGCTTTTAAAGCTGCGGTACAAGAGGGTGGTACATGGGCTATTATGGGGGCTTACAATAAGTATAAAGGTCAGCAGGCCTGCCATAACAGTTACCTGCTTCAGGATATTTTACGTGACGAATGGAGCTTTGACGGTGTTGTTGTGGCCGACTGGGGTGGCGTTCACGATACAAAAGAAGCTATTTATAACGGACTTGATATTGAGTTTGGTACCTGGACCGACGGACTTACATGGGGCAGAAGTAATGCCTATGATAACTATTATATGGCAGCACCATACCTTGAGTTAATTGAGGCGGGTGAGGTAGGAACAAAAGAACTGGATGATAAGGTAAGGAACATATTACGCCTTTCATTCAGAACAACAATGGACAGGAACAGACCATTTGGTTCTTTCGGTACAGATGCACATGCAAAAGCAAGCCGTGCTATAGCAGAAGAAGGTATTGTATTGCTAAAAAATAAAAACTCTTTGTTACCACTGGATATAAAAAAGCATAAAAAAATTGCCGTAATAGGGGAAAATGCTGTTAAGATGATGACCGTAGGAGGAGGTAGTTCTTCACTTAAAGTACGATATGAAGTTTCTCCGCTTGACGGAATAAAAAACAGAGCAGGGAATGATTTTGAGGTGGTTTATGCCAGAGGTTATGTAGGAGATGCCAGCGGAGATTATAATGGGGTAGTTTCAGGTCAAAACCTGAAAGACGACCGTAGTGCAGCTGAGCTTAGGGAAGAGGCTTTACGTGTTGCTAAAGATGCCGACATCGTTGTGTTTGTGGGCGGACTGAATAAAAGTGATTTTCAAGATAGTGAAGGTAATGACCGTAAAGAGCTTGAGTTACCTTACGGACAAAATGAATTAATTAGTGACTTAGCAAAAGCTAACAGTAAGCTTGTAGATGTAAATATTTCGGGTAACGCAGTGGCGATGCCGTGGGAAAAAGAAGTACCTGCAATTGTACAGGGATGGTTTTTAGGGACAGAAGCGGGTAATGCCATAGCTTCGGTACTGTTTGGTGATGTAAACCCGTCAGGGAAACTAACGTTTACTTTCCCGGTTCAGCTTAAGGATAATGCAGCACATGCTTTAAATGCCTTTCCGGGAGATGATGAGGTAACCTATAAAGAAAGTATTTTTGTAGGGTACAGATGGCATGAAAAACAAAATATAAAACCATTGTTTCCTTTCGGACACGGATTAAGTTATACCACATTTAAGTATAGTGATATTAAGGCTGATAAAGCCACTGTAAATCAGGATGAAACCCTTAGAGTATCTGTAAAAGTAAAAAACACAGGTAAGCGTGACGGGGCAGAGGTTGTACAGCTTTATATATCAGATACCGAATCGTCGCTTCCAAGACCTATTAAGGAGCTTAAAGGGTTTGAAAAAGTATATCTGAAGGTAGGAGAAGAGAAGATTGTAACATTTAGTATTGCTAAAGAGGATCTTAGTTATTTTGATGATAAAAAACACCAATGGGTTGCAGAACCGGGTAGTTTTAGGGCAATAATAGGTGCTTCCTCTCAGGATATAAAGGGAGATGTTAGGTTTACCTTAAAATAAGCACAGTTATGAGTAGCCTTACTGTACAGGAAACTACCTTTCCTGATTCAAAAAAACATTACGAAATACTGGATGGACTGCGCGGGGTAGCAGCCCTTATTGTGGTAGCCTTTCACATACTGGAAATTTTTTCGGGAGGAGATCATACCAAACAGCTTATAAACCACGGTTATTTAGCGGTAGATTTCTTTTTTCTTCTTTCAGGTTTTGTAATAGCACATGCTTATGATGACCGTTGGAGGAAAATGTCCCTTAAAGATTTTTTTAAAAGAAGACTTGTACGCCTGCATCCTATGATAATTGTAGGTATGCTGTTAGGAGCTATCTGTTTTTATCCAAGTGCCAGCGCGATGTTTCCGGCTGTTGCTGCTACACCTGTGTGGAAACTGATTCTTGTAACAATACTGGGACTTTTTTTACTGCCGGTTCCTAATTCGCTGGATATAAGAGGCTGGGGGGAGATGTATCCTTTAAACGGCCCTGCATGGTCTCTTTTCTTTGAGTATATCGCTAATATTTTTTATGCCTTGTTTTTAAGAAAGGCATCTAATACAGTGATGTGGATTTTGGTTATAGTTTCAGGAGCAGCTCTTATTCATTTAGCTACAACAGGTCCTAATGGTGATATAATAGGAGGATGGTCGTTAGATTTGGCACAAATGCGTATTGGTTTCACCAGGCTTGCATTTCCGTTTTTAGCAGGTATATTATTGCGCAGGCTATGCCAACCGGGTAACATAAAGTTAGCCTTTTTATGGAGCAGTCTTCTTATTTGTGCAGTATTGATGTTTCCGCGTGTGGGAGGCACTCAAAATTTATGGATGAACGGACTTTATGATTCATTAACCGTAATATTTATATTTCCGGTAATCATTTACATCGGTGCCAGCGGAAGTATAGTATCGGCAAAAGCCCGAAGGTTATGTACTTTTCTGGGTGATATATCTTATCCTATATACATAACCCATTTCCCTGTACTATATATATACTATGCATGGGTAGCCAATAACAATATACAGTTAGAAAATGTATGGATAATGGGATTTTTGGTTTTTACAGTATCTATTGTGATAGCCTATGTTTCTCTTCGTTTTTATGATATACCGGTTCGTAAATGGCTAACCAAAAAACTAATCAGTAAGAAAGAATAATGTAAAAAATTTAGTTAGAGTCGTTTGGTTGACGCAGGTTCCGTAAAGGGTAGTATTGAGCTCAATATACTACCCTGAAGCGGGACTATTTTGTTTTATGTTAGTATTTTAAATTTTTGTGGAAATATAGACAGCTTACCGTGCCTGATTCAAAAATAGCAATACAGTATTACTATTAATAAAAATATACTTTTGAGACAGAAGTTAATTTACCAAATAAATTAGCAAAACAGAAGATAATGCTAAGTCTTCAAATTCATAATTTCCGGTTTGTTTTTGAAAACCATTATCTTCAAAAAAGGGTATAAGAGGGTTATAAATATATTCATTCAGCCAGATACCCTCATAAAGCTTACAAACAGAAATGCACTTTTTAAGTAATGAATGTTTTATTTCCGGTCGATCATATTTTTTAAGTACGCCAAAATCGGCAATACGCATGGCTCTTTTATCCTCAAAAGAATTTGGCTTTATACCCTTTGATGTAATTTTTACATATCCCGCCGGGTTATCATCTGCATATACAACTATCCACTGATTTGACAGGCTGTTTAACTCAGTAATAAGTTCCTTATCATTAAAGTTCTCAGTAATATAATTGTCAAGTGTTTTTTTGTCTATCAGAGAAGAAAATTTTTCTTTTGCCAGTTGATGGGTAAGAGTCCGCATTATATCCATTCCCTGTTCTGTTGCTATTATAAATTTTGTAGTTACATTCATATTCTTAGTGTTTAAACTACAAACTTACATATCTTTAAAGGGGGTATTCAGTACAGTATTTGCCTTTTCTATCGGTACAGTTACTGGTTTATTTTTTATTACTGTTTTTACAATACTGTCCGGCAAGTTTTATCGCTTGGATTCGCTTTTCAGAAAATTTATCAGCAAATACAATCCTAAAGTTTTTTTCAAAAATATTTGAAAAAGAAAATGTTAATCCTGGTGTAAAACGTACTCCAATTTTTTCGCACTCACTGTAAAAACTATCCATATTGACATAATCAGGCATTTTTACCCAAATGTTGTATCCGCCTTTAGGTGTTGTAACCATAGTTTCTTCAGGAAAACTGTTCAATATTAGATTAGTTGTAAAGTGTGCATTTTTAGCCAGTTGTAACCTAAATGCTCTAAGATGTCTGTCATAACTACTACCTGAAAGTAGTCGGTTTATGGTTTCTTGGAAAATAGGAGACACGGTGCTGCCAAGCGCAAACTTTATTTGTTCTGCACGAGGTAAAAATTTACCACAGCTAAGCCACCCTAATCGTATTCCCGGAGCTAGTGTTTTTGCGTATGATGAATAAGTTAACACAAGTCCACTATCATCAAACCCTTTAATATTAGAGGGACGCATGCCTGAAAAATTTAAATCACCATATATATCATTCTCAATAATGGCAATATTGTGTTGTTGTGCAACAGATAATAATGTTTTCTTTTGCTCATTTGTCATAATATTACCGGTTGGGTTATGATAATTTGGGGTTACTACAATCGCTTTGATATTAGTTTTTTTACATGCTCTTTTTAAGAAACTAATATCAAATCCATCTGTCACACCTGTAGGTATCTCAATAATTTTTAGTTTTAGTATCCGTATTACTTCAAGTACTGAAAATATACATGGACTTTCAATAGCAACTACATCATCAGGACTACATACTGCCGCTAATGAAATATATAATGCCTGTAATGCTCCATCTGTAATTATCAATTCTTCAGCATTTATAATACTTCTATGAGCAGCAGCTCTTTTAGCAATGTTGATTTTTAAATCATGATCACCGTTTGATGGGTAGTATCTTAACAGGGCGGTACTTTGTTCCCTAATAGCCTGTTGCATGGTGCGAAGTATGAGTTTTTGTGGGGTTAATAAATCGCCTGGTTTTGCTACATTAAATTCAGATAAACCTTTTTTGTCCCTGTGAGAGGTAATAAGGTTAAGGTTTTGTTTAAATACAGCATCTCTTACCACAGGTTTATAGGGTTTCTTTTCAGGTGTTTTTGTATACTCCTGCCTGTTAGTTACATAGTACCCTGATTTAGGAATACTTTCTACCAAACCCATTATCATGAGATGCTCATAACCGTTTTGTATAGTAGTAATACTTGTTTGGTATTGTTGTTTAAGTTCTCGTACTGAGGGTAACTTATGACCGGGCTTATAGATGCCCTCCCTAATATTTTTTTCTATAACAGAAGTAAACTTTTCAAATTTATACGACTTCATCTGTACCGTTAATTTTCACATATTTTAAAAGTGTATTAAAATTAAAAAAATAGATTTAGTGTAACCATCAAAAAAGTGATATTAACATGTATAAATGTTATGAAATGGAAGTGATTTTAATTTCTGGGCACAGCAGCTAGTTCAAACACTTTATAGCTACGACTGAAGCCACTGCTTATACTATATTTTTTTCTTTCAATTCGATTATTTTAAACTGAAATTTATCGAAAAGATCCTCATAGCTGTTTTTTATATCTCTTTGTTTTAAGAGTACAATAGCATTTAACAATGCTTCTTGTATAAATTGATCATTTTTACCATAATTCCATATTGGTATGACACATGTTTCAAACATTTCTTTAAAACCGGATGACGGACAGTATAATCGAGGCATATTTTCTTTATCGGTGTAAACTTCTGGCAGTTTACTGTACAGGCGGCTGGCTAATACATTAACGAGTGCATTAAGACTCAATACAGCCGTTGCAGGATCATTTATTCCAGGGCTCAAAGCTTTAATAGCTACTTCGCTAAGTTGCAGGCAACCATAATCGGCATTTAGTTCAATAGGCTGGCCATTATATAAGTCTACAGTTGCTATTATCTTTTCTGTCATTTCTGTAGTTATGTGACTTTCGGTAAATACTTCCATTACCGCAATATCCTTTAACAAAAAACTACTGCGTTTACAGCAAAAATGAATCACTAAATTATTCTCCATAGCTATTTTAAGAAGGTTTTCGGTGTCAAATCCCTGAAAATAACCTGACTGTGGCATTGCTATATTTATACCTGCTACCTGATATTGTTCATATTCTGCAACTTCTGTTTTAAATGTATTAGATATTGCTGTAAGTGTTTTGCGTTCTATTCTTTCTATAACTGTTTCATATTTTACTGTCTTGGTAACATAGTCTAAAAAATAAATGAAAAGGAAAACAGCTATAACTGTTAGAATAATAAGTAGGTATATACTTAATGATGGAATTGTAATAGAATCACTTGTATCCCGTATTGTAGATAATATAGCCAGTGCATACACTATGGTACCAATATAATAACCCAGTACAACCTGTTGAAAACGATTTTGAATCATACTGGTTAATACCCTGTTACTCATTTGTGAAGCAGCCTGATTAAGTACTACCATTACCATTGTAAAACTAAAAACAGTAAGAGAAAGTAGTGCAGCTGCTATTGTAGAAGCAATTGATCTTGCTGTGCTGGCATCTTTTAATTGTAGCCAGCTGTTACCTGATTTAAGTTTAGTACCAAAAGAAGACAAATCAACCTCTAGCATAATGATTGATAATATTAAAAAACATACAGCAATTATACCCGGTAAAAATGCAATACTGTTAATGACTCTTGTATACAGTATTCTGAAATTGTTTTTAATATTCATGAGTATCCTGATTGTTGGTATATCAAGATAGAAAAAAATTACAAATTTTCAATTTCATTTAGTTTTTGTTTATGTACTCTTTATGTTTTATTGCTCTAACCAATTTTTAAAATCGGAAGCTTTATTCTTACTGATTATCACATATTCTTTTAAATCAGGCTTTAAGGTTAGTTTAAGTTGGTTTTTTCCATACAGTAAGATTGAACTTATAGCCCTAATGTTAATTAAATACTGTCTGTTTGCTCTATAGAATTCTTTTGGGTCTAGTACTTTACTAATTTCATCTAAGCTGGAATTAATTACATACCTCATACCATCAAACATTTGTATATAAATAACAGTATCCTGTAAACTGATAAATGCAATATCTGTAACAGATACCGAAATCAATTCGTCTTTGTGATATGTGGTAATCCTTTTTTTTATCTGTTCGTTATAACTATCATTAATTTTTACCTGTTGATTATTCAATTGATTATTTAGTGCTGTAAGATTTATTATTTGTTCATTTAGGTAATCAATTTCCTGTTCTGTTTGCAGTATAAAACTTTTATAAATTTTCTTTATTAAGAAAAAGCTCAGTGTTAATATTAATACAACCGAAATAATAAATGAAAGTAAAAAGTTGAGATACAGATTAGACACCTGAGCTTCGAGAACTTTAATGTTAGTATGTGAAGCCAGCATCCAGTCACTTCCTTTTACTGGGGCAAATTAACAAACTTGCAAAATATAGGGAGCCCTCGGACTCCCTTATTTGTGTTAAAATTAGGTCCACCTCACTTTTGAGACAGCCCCTTAGGACGGTCTCATAATACCAGTTTTAAATGTAACTGTATTTGGTATAGTGCAAATGGGATGATAACTTTAGTCAATAAGCTAACTGTAAACTATCCGAATTCACTACAAGTATGATGACCAATGTTTTACCAACACCAATAGATTAGTTAAAGCATTGCTGTAAGCTCATCATGAATATTTTCTTTAGTTATTCCCAATTTGGACAATAGTGTCCATAGGTCACCATTAGAGGTATGTTCCTTAATGTAACTGATAAATTTATCTTTTCCCAATTCTTTTATTGCTTTTTCACAAATCAGTGCGCCTATCATATAGGGAACTGGTGTTTCATCATTTATATACTCTCTCTCATAGGGGTTTTCAATAAGACCAACATAATCTACTTTATGTGAGGCTATGTATTGCTTCATAGCTTTCTTATGCCATTGGTAATCATATTTTCCACTGCCGCCAAAGTAAGTAGCTAGGCCTTCATCAAGAATTTTTGGCATATTAGGGTAGAGCGAATTCGTATAGATATGTACTATCTCATGCGTATAGTAATCCGAATTATTTCCGGAGAATACTATATTTCCAGCTTCTGCAAGCCCCCCAGTAGCTGATACATACATCATAGGTGTATAATCATAACCCTTAATACTGAAGAGTTCTACCGGATCGGTACAGGAATAATAGTCTACAGGTATCGGTGTAGTATGGAAGAAAGCACAGATTTTTTCGATATCTTTTTTCTGGCTGTCAGCCTCTTCCTTATTGAATGATTTTGCAGGAGAGATGTAGTAATTGACGCTGCCGTGTTTTTCCTTTCTCCAGTGTGAGGTCGCGTAGTCTAGATATGAGCTGAAAATAACCTGTCCGTCAATATGGTTAGCAACAAGATTGTAAATTGTCCGTATAATATTTTCGCCGGTGTTCTCATTATGTCCCACATAACCGATCTTTACAATTTTTTTATCAGAATTTGTCGTATTGATAATCTCCATTAGTACAGGTTTATAATAGTCTGACCCCAGTTTTCCCTGCTCTATGTTAACAATTCCAGCATATGGGTATATAAATCTCGTAAAATCACTTTTTTTCCAATAAGGGTTATTGGTCTGGTCATTATTCTTGGTCTCAAGAAATTGTTTCAATGCTGCAATAACAGCAGCATTTTCCTTTGTCTGGGCCACTGTAGGAGAGACTGACAGGCTAAAGTTGGATGGCGCTTCTTGCGAATTACATGATGCGGATAAGAATAGTAATAGAATAATTGCTAGCTTTTTCATAATTTAATAGTTAGTTGTTATGTGCTAATTTATAAAACTGGTAGAAAATACGTTGGAAAATGCTGAAATCCTCGGTGACGATTTCAGCTGTGCCTATCAGGTTAGGCTGATATGTTAATATTTTACCGTATGATGTTTTCAGCTTATTGGGTAGTCTAATATAGGAAGTCTACTTCCCGCCTGGGTAATGCTAAGGAATTCCCGTTGGGTTGTTTTCTCCCAATCGCCACTTACTAAAAGGCTGGTCTGCGCATTGGTTTTGTTTGTGTTGTCTTATGATGTTTTGCGCCTACTATTTACCAATACAGAAATTAGCAAAAATATTACCTAACAGTTCATCATTAGTAACCTGACCTGTAATTTCTCCAAAGTAGTATAGTGCCTGCCTGATATCAATAGCCATAAGATCGGCAGGAAGATTAGAGTTTAACCCAAACTGTACTTTTTGAATCTCCTCTAAGGCTTTTAATAATGAATCGTAGTGCCTTGTATTGGTTACTATCGTTTCGTTGTTTCGTAATGCCCCTGTGTTTACAAAAGAAAGCAGCTTATCTTTCAGTTCCTCAACACCTGTATTTTCTTTAGCCGAAATAAGCATTAGTTCTTCAATAGCTGAAGTAATTTCAGTTTTTTGGTTATCTGTAAGTTTATCAGCTTTGTTTCCTAAAACAATAAGAGGCTTTAAAGGGAACTGGTTTTTTATTTTTTCAATCTCAACTTTAAGTCGGTTAAGATATTCGCTATCATTTGCCAATGCCGATCCGTCTATTAGATAAATAACAACCTGAGCCTGCTCTATTTTTTCAAAAGTCTTTTTGATACCAATATTTTCAACCACATCTTTGGTTTCCCTTATTCCGGCAGTATCAATAAACCTGAACCCTATACCATTTATAACCAGTTCGTCTTCAATGGTATCTCGTGTTGTACCGGCAATGTCAGATACAATGGCTCTTTCCTCATTCAGTAATGCATTAAGTAGGGTAGACTTACCAACATTAGGCTCTCCTACAATAGCTACCGGAATACCATTTTTAATAACATTACCAACAGCAAATGAATCTATCAATCTTTTAAGTACAAATTCAATTCTGTTCAGCAGGTCATGGAATTGGGTACGGTCGGCAAACTCAACATCCTCTTCAGAGAAATCTAGCTCAAGCTCTATAAGAGAAGCAAAATTTAGCAGCTCATCACGTAGTTTGGCAATTTCGTTAGAGAAACCACCTCTCATTTGTTGCATGGCAATTTGGTGTGAAGCCTCGTTATCACTGGCAATCAGGTCGGCTACTGCTTCAGCCTGAGATAAGTCCAGTTTTCCGTTAAGAAATGCCCTTAGTGTAAACTCACCGGCATTAGCCATACGGCAACCACTACGCAACAGTAACTGAATAATTTGCTGTTGTATAAAAGTAGAACCGTGACAGGAAATCTCTATGGTATTTTCTCCGGTGTAGGAGTTAGGCCCTTTAAAAAGAGATAGTAGTACCTGGTCATAAATTTTATCACCATCGGCAATATGACCAAGATGTATAGTGTGTGTTTTTTGTTTAGTGATATCCTTACCGGAAACCGAACGAAAAACCTTAGATGCTATAGTAATGGCATCTTTACCTGATAAGCGTATAATGGCTATGGCTCCGGCTCCCGAAGGTGTTGCAAGTGCTACAATGGTGTCCTGTAAAATCATAAACAAAAGTTTTTACAAAGATAGTTATTAAACACACAACGCAAACATTTGTTCATTCGTCGTGTAATTGCTACCATTCATCTATCAGTGAGTGATTTATTGAAAATGTTTTAGTTACATTTGCATTATAATTTGAATAAAGAAATTCAAAAAATAAATTTATTACAGTCAATTAAATAATTTATTCACCCCACAAAACCGACTATGAATAAAAATTTTATGCGCTTCGGCGCTCTTTTAGGAGCACTAGTATTAATGATTTCCTGTAACAATGATGACAATTCGGTAAACACACCAAATGTTCAGGAGAAAATTATTTTAAACACCGATTCTCAATCCCTAAACCAAAGAATTAAATTTGACAACTCAGGAGTACTTAATGTAGATCTTCCTATTGCAGGAAGAGACAACGAAGATGTAGCCGGAAACTTCCCTCTTGAACTTGTTGCCGAAGTACAACCACCAGTATATGGCAATTTAACGCTAAAAGCGACTCACGTAGCGATTAACGGTAACTATGCTTATGTATCTTACAATACAGAAGGTGAGGCATACTCGGGAGCTATTGATGTAATTGATATTTCAAACCCTGCTGTTCCTCAATTGGTAATGCAGGCTGTTTTACCTGATACCGATATTAGTTCGCTTACATACGATAACGGAGTTTTATATGTTGCAGGTGCAGCAAGTACTGATGCATTCCCAGAGCTTGATTCGGCAGCATTTACAGCAGCTATGACACTTTCTAACGGACTTCTAAGTACTAACTACACTCAAACTACTATTGCGGGTAATGTAGGTACATCTGTAACATCATCTGGGAACAAGTATTTTGCAGTATCTGGTGATAACGGTGAGCTTGTAAAAATAAACAAGTCTAACAATCAGGTTGAAGCTACTATTCCGGTAAACGATTTAAGAGCTGTAGCGTACAACAGTAACAAAGTTGTAGTTTTAAGCGGAACTCAGGGAGTAAAAGTGTATAACGCTAACAATATGAACCAGCAAACTACTTTTGCTACTTCACAAGATGTTGCTTCTGCAAAAAGAACGATTGACTTTTTAGGTAACAATACACTTTTAGTTGCCGAAGGTTATAACGGACTTGGGGTATACAACTACAATTCAGGTAATAAAACACAAACTATAAACGTACCAACATTTGTTGATGGTGTAGATTCGTCAGATATTACAACAAACGCGGTATCGGTAAACGATAACAAAGTATATATTGCTAATGGTGGTGCCGGACTTTACATTTATGAGAACGGCAACGGTAACCAAGGGCTTAATATAATGGGTTCTATTAATCTAGACGGATCTTGTAACTATGTGGTAAGTAAAGACAAATATATTTTTGCAGCCATGGGTAACGGAGGCCTTAAAATAGCCCGTATTATGACCAATGTACAAACTATTGACTGTACAGATTTCCCAACTTACAACGGATCATCGTGGTTAAATGTAAACTCTAACCAAACTAAAGAGTATCAGGGGTCGGCTTCATTACAGGGAGTGAATGTAAATGCTAATTCAAACCTTACATTCTGTGGTTCACTGTCGGTTTCTCAGGGACTAAATGTAAACAGTCATGGAACTTTTTACATGAAAGGTTCACTGGCTCAGGGACAGGCAAACAACCCTTGGTTGTCACTTAATGTAAATAGTAACGCTGTATTACGAATTGAAGGTAGTGTGGTTGTATATGGTAACCTGGTACTAAACAGTAACTCTACACTTGAGTTTGTAGGTTCGGGTTCATCAATTACAGTTTACGGTAATGTAACAAAAGGCAGCAATGTAACAATCACAGGAGAGTATACAGATACTTTTAACAACGTGAATTAAGAAACATAAGCAAACACAATGATAGAAGAGGCCGACTTTATGTCGGTCTTTTTTTTTAACAAAAACCTTACAAACAAGAGTGATAAATGTCATAATTTTAAGACGATAATTTTTGTAACTTTACACTACATCAACATCGTACTTATTTATGAAACGTATCCTTTTTCCTACGGATTTTTCTCAGGCAGCAAAAGCCGCCTTTGTATATGCCCTGCGCTTTGCCGATAGCTTTGACGCTGAACTCATTCTTTTACATGTATATGACCTGCCTATAGTTGATACTCCGCCAATGCCGGAAATGACTAAGGAGATTTTTGATATTGTAGAAATGAACCAGTTTGAAAGTTTTAGGGAAGAATTGCCGGAGCTTCATAAAATTGCCGAAAAAAAAGGATTGGGACATGTAAGAATTAAAAATATGCTGCTGTATGGCGATTTGGTATACAATATAAACAAAGTGACCAAAGATGAAGATGTTGATTTTATAGTGATGGGAACTAAAGGTGCTTCCGGGTTAAGGGAAACATTTATAGGTTCTACAACAGCTTCTGTAATTTCTAATTCAGATGTTCCGGTACTGGCAATACCTGAGGAAGCCGAATTTCATCACAGGATAAAAAATATAGCCTTTACAACCCAATACAGGGAAAAAGATAATGATGCTTTAAAAAGTGCTCTTGATATAGCCGATAAATTTAAAGCAACAATACAATGTCTTTATATTAAAAATCCTGATGATCCTACTGATATAGATGAAAGGATTGCCGAATGGAGGATGTATTACAGGGAAAAGAATATCGATTTCTTTAATATAGCCGGAGATCATATTGAACAGACTATTCTTGACTTTATAGAGAGTCAGCATGTGGATATGCTTGTTATGCGTAAACACAAACGAGGATTTTTTGAAGGACTTTTCCATAGGAGTCTTACCAAAAAAATGGCCTATCATACTAAAGTACCATTGTTGGTATTCCATGAAAATTAAATATAGTATCCCGCTGAAAGGCGGGATTTTTTATAAGTCAATACTTATATTTGCGCTCTAACAAACCTCTTACCTATGAATTTTTATTCTTCAAGACTTACCCATTTTACCCAGCAGTTGGAACAACTCAAAAAACAATACAATACTATTAGTTTTTTAAGGCTTATAGCAGTATTGGGAATTTTATTTTTCGGCTGGCAGTTACTAAAAACAGAAGGTGATTTTGTTTACTTACCGGGTATAGTAATTGGTATAGTCGCTTTTGCTTTTCTTATGAAGAAGCACGGAACCATCTCTAAGGCAAGAACAAGGGCAAGAACATTAAAGGCTATCAATATAGATGAGATAACTTTTTTGAAAAAAGAAGGAATTCCGTTTGAAAACGGGGAGGAGTTTATTGATTTTCACCATACCTATTCATATGATTTGGATATTTTTGGAAACAGGTCATTATTCCATAATATGAACCGTACCCAAACCTTTAAAGGTAAAGAAAAATTAGCTTCGTTACTGCTTAATGTACTGCCTCAGGATGATATACTTAAAAATCAGGAGGCTATTAAGGAGCTGAGTGCTAAACCCGAATGGAGGCAGGAAATCATGGCTATGGGTAAAATGAACAAGGATAACGCTACCGTTTATAAAAAGCTTATAGGATGGAGTAAAAGTAATCTGAAAGGAATATCAATATCATCTCTTATTACCTCTTATGTGTTACCTATATTATTAGTTTTTGCGCTTATTGCTTATTGGATAACAGGGAACAGGGATTACCTGGATGTTTCAGGTTTTTTGTTTGTGTTTAATCTTGGTTTTCTTTCTACGCAGTTTAAACTGATAAAATCTGAAATTGCCGATACGACCGAAATCCATGAAATTATACATAATTACGGACTCATAATTGAGCAAATTGAAAAGGAATCGTTTACAAGTGATAAGCTAAAAGGACTACAGCAAAACCTTGTATTGAAAAATCATAAGGCTAGTGAGCAGATAAGAAGACTCTCAGATCTTTTATCAAGGATGGATACAGTAAACAACCTTTTTGCCATGATACTGTTTAACGGTGCTTTTTTATTCCATGTACATACACTTAATACGCTTTTAAAATGGAAAAAAGAACATGCCGAAGCTATATCTCACTGGCTTGATATAATAGCCGAGGTAGAGGCTTTAAACAGTTTGGCTAACCTGTATTATAATAATCCCGAATTCACCTTCCCAAGCCTTAATAACGACTATAAGGTAAGTTTTACAGATGTTGCCCACCCGTTATTAAATGTCACGACAAGGATAGGGAATGATGTGGATTTCAATCCGAGATTTATGATACTTACCGGGTCTAACATGTCGGGTAAGAGTACCTTTTTACGTAGTTTAGGTGTTAACATGGTACTGGCAGGAGTGGGGGCTCCGGTTTGCGCTGCACAGGCTAATATACATGCGTTGCCTGTTTTGGTTTCTATGAGGCTTTCTGATTCTCTTTCTGACAGCGAATCGTATTTCTATGCCGAAATTAAGCGTTTAAAGCAAATTATGGACAGTTTAGAGCACGAAAGGGCATTTGTATTGCTGGATGAGATTTTGCGCGGTACAAACTCTGATGATAAGCAGGCTGGGACTATTGAGGTAGTAAAGAAAATGGTAGCACGCAAAGCAATAGGTGCTATAGCGACTCACGATATTGAAGTATGTAATACTACGGCACAATATCTTACAGATTTGCGTAACAGTTGTTTTGAAGCTCAAATTGTAGATAACGATCTTTACTTTGATTATAAGTTAAGGGATGGTATCTGTAAAAATAAAAGTGCGACTTTCCTTATGGAAAAAATGGGCGTTATATAACAGTTTAGGGTTTAACGTTTATTAACAGCTAAATATTTCTTAATCAGGTTAATGTTGTTTTTTGGGTTAGTAACTTTAAGTATTATTAATTCAAAACAAAAAAACAGCTATGCCATTTATTACAACAAATTCTGTTAGCCTTTCGGGCAGTTCAGAAGAAGTCAATATTTTTTATCAGGATACAGGCAGGGGCAAACCGGTAATACTAATTCACGGTTGGCCGCTAAGCCATGCTATGTGGGAATACCAGCTAAACGAACTGCCAAAACACAATATAAGAGTTATAGCTTACGACAGACGTGGCTTTGGAATGTCATCCCGCCCGTGGGAAGGATATGACTATGATACCTTTGCATCCGATCTTAAAGCCCTTATCGAAACACTGGAACTTACTGATGTTACCCTTGTAGGATTCTCGATGGGAGGAGGGGAAGTAGCCCGTTATCTTTCTAAATATAATGAAGATGGCAGGGTGAGTAAAGCCATACTGGTAAGTGCAGTGACTCCTTTTTTACTGGAAACAAGCGATAATCCCAATGGTATGCCGCAAGATGTATTTGAGAATATTAAAGTGCAATTGGAGCAGGATAGGGCACATTTCCTGTCTAACTTCGGTAAAACATTTTTTGGGGTAAATGTATTTAATCATCCTGTAAGTGCTGAGCATTTACAGCACACGCTTAATATGGCTATGAATTCGGCAGGATATGCAGCTATAAAATCAATGCAGGCATGGTCTACAACCGATTTTAGAAAGGATTTACCAACTATAAAAGTACCAACACTGGTAATACATGGTAAGGACGATGAAACGGTGCCTATTGATGTTTCTGCTGAAGAAACGGTTAAATATATTCCGCACAGTGAGTATTTAATTTATGATGATGCCCCACACGGACTATTCTATACCCACATGCAAAAGTTTAACGAAGATATTATTCGCTTTATTAATTCATAATTGCTAATAGTATTAGCAACATAAAAAAACCGCAACACAGTTAAGTGTTGCGGTTTTTAAATATAAAAAAGGGTTGGATAATAGCGTAGCTATGTCACAGTTATATTAGTCCCTGTGATAATAACTATTGGGAATTACTGTGTTTGTAAAGTATTAAGGCTTAGTTATTAAGCATAACCGGCATTACCAGCATGGTAACAGTCTCACCTTCATCAAGTCCGTCAATAGGAGTAAGGATACCTGCACGGTTCGGTAACGACATTTCAAGCATAATTTCGTCGCTTTGCAGGTTAGTAAGCATTTCTGTAAGGAAACGCGAGTTGAAACCTATTTGCATGTCGTCTCCCTGGTAATCACAGGTAAGTCTTTCTTCTGCTTTGTTAGAGTAGTCAATATCCTCGGCAGAGATGTTAAGTTCAGTACCTGCAATCTTAAGGCGTATTTGGTGTGTTGTCTTGTTAGAGAAGATAGCCACACGACGTACAGAGCTTAAGAAAGAAGTTCTGTTTATTAATAACTTATTAGGGTTCTCTTTAGGTATAACCGCTTCGTAGTTAGGGTATTTACCGTCAATTAATCTACAGGTTAGTATGTAGTTGTCAAAAGAGAATGTAGCGTTAGAGTCGTTGTATTCAATTTTTACCTCTGCGTCAGATGTTGCTAATATACCTTTAAGGATATTAAGCGGTTTTCTTGGCATGATAAAATCAGCAACCTGAGATGCTTTTACATCGGTTCTTGCATATTTAACCAGTTTGTGAGCATCGGTAGCTACAAAAGTAAGTCCTTCCGGAGAGAACTGGAAAAATACCCCCGACATTACCGGGCGAAGGTCGTCGTTACCGGCAGCAAAAATAGTTTTGCTAACAGCAGTAGCAAGCACCTCTGCAGGGACAAGGGTAGAAGAAGGATCCTCAAGCGATACTGCTTTAGGGAACTCCTCACCAGATGCATAAGCAAGTGCATATTTACCTGAGTTAGAGCTTATCTCTATAGTATTGTTATCTTCTACAGTGAAAGTAAGCGGCTGCTCTGGGAAAGTTTTAAGGGTTTCCAGTAACAGTTTTGCCGGAACGGCAACGCTACCCTGGCTTTCTGAATCAATTTCAAGAGAGGCAGACATGGTAGTTTCAAGATCTGAAGCAGAAACCGTAAGCTGGTTATTATCTAATTCAAAAAGGAAGTTATCTAATATAGGCAGTGTGTTGCTGCTGTTGATAACGCTCCCTAGTACCTGAAGCTGTTTTAGCAAATATGAACTGGATACAATAAATTTCATTTCTATGGTCTTTGATTTTCGCAAAAATTACGTTTCACAAATATATCGTAATCAAACCGAATGTGAAATATTTTTTATTAACACTATCGGGAATATTTCCTTTTTCGTAAAAATGTAAACAGTAAGCCGAACACAAGTAAAATTATGATTGGTAATCCGACAGTTATAAACTGTACGGTGGTATACTTTTCGTAAACTTTTTCCTTATCAAGCATTGGCAGTTGTACTTCCTTGCTTCTTATGTTAATAAGTCCTGTATCATCTAACAGATAATTTACACAGTTCATAAGGAAAAGCTTGTTATCATAAAGTTGATTGGTCCATTTATCATACCCCAGTTCAAGAGGCTGGTAACTTTGGTCAAGTTGGTTCTTTATAACGTCGCCATCGGCAATAACAATCATCTTATTATCAACACCAACAGGCTTATATGAAGGATCTTTAAAAGGAAGGACTCTGTTTTCATACATGGAGTGAAACTGACCTTCCAGTAATACAGAAAGTGTTAAATAACCCTGTCCTTCATAATCTTCCGGTTTGGTCTGTTCGTTTACCATATCAAGGCTTATAGGTGTTGGTGTACCTATGGCTTTTGAGTAAGGGGATGACTGTAATAATACGGTTTTACTGATGTTGTTTTTAAGAGTATCAATATTATTGGCAAATTCAAACTTAATACCATCCATGTTTTTTACAATAGGATTGTCTGACTCGGCATATACAAACGGAGCAAAGCGCCACAGGTATTGCTGGTATTGTGTTTCACTACCCATTTGTCCTACAGCCAGTGATACAGGTGTAGCTCTTTCGTCTTTAACCAGTGTAGGATTTATCCGGAAACCGTATTTAAAGAACATATCGTTTAAGTTAAGCTTATGCGGGAAAGCCAGCGTACTGCCGCTTTCATTATATAAGCTGTCCATTTCGGCCTGTACGGCATCTATCATCCACAGGGTTTTACCACCGTTAACAATATACTGATCCAGTACTTCTTTTTCCTCTTCACTAAATTCAAGTGTTGGTTTTGCTATAATAGCAAGATCATAGTCTTTAAGCGATTTTAGCGTATTCATCGGGTTGTTTGCAACCGAATCTAGCGTAAACGGGGCTATGAAATAATTTTCGCGTACCTGTTTAAGGAAGTCGGCCATAAGTAACTCATGAAGCTCTCCGTTTCCTTTTATGACAGCGATTTTCTTTTCTTTCTCTTTGGTAACCTTGTTGATAGCATCGGCAAAAGCATATTCAAGGTGCTGAACCGAACTCACTACCTTTTCGGCAGTAGAGGCGCCCATCATGTTTTTAAGAAGCTGTACCTTGGTTGTTTTCTCGCCATAGCTTACAATAGCCCACGGGAATACTACTTCCTGACTTTGTTTACCTTTATCGTCCACAGTAACGCTGATAGGCGTTAAGCCTCTGCTGTAAAGCATACGCATATCCTGTTGCCTGGTTTCTTCTTCGGCAAGCGGATTTTCAAAGTGGAATTCAATATTTGGATTATAGGCTTTAAATTCTTCCAGTAACTGACGTGTTTCTGTTTGCAGACGTTTAAACTCACCCGGGAAATTCCCTTCAAGCAGTACGTCTATATAAACAGGTTCGTCTACGTTTTTTACAAGGTTTAGTGTTGCTTCAGATAGTGTATAGCGTTTGTCCTGTGTAAGGTCAAAGCGTTTAAAAATAAAATTGCCTAAAAAATTAACGGCAAGTAAAAGTAAAACCGTTATAAGCAGTTGTTTCGTTATATGTTGTTTTCCTTTTTTCATTACCATTTAAGTGTTTTAAGTTTATAAACAGTAAGCGATAAGAAAAGTACAGTGATGCTTACAAAGTAAATAATGTCTCTTGTGTCTATAACACCGCGGCTTATGCTTTTAAAGTGGTAATCCATACCTAAAGCTGAAACAAAATCACTAAAGCCTCCTGCTATGGCAGAAATACCTTCAAAACCATAGTAGAATACAAAGCAAAGAAAAACAGCCATTATAAAGGCTACAATCTGGTTATCTGATAGGGCAGAGGTAAATATACCTATAGCCGAATATCCGGAGATAAGGAATAGCAAACCGAAGTATGATCCTATTATACTACCGGTATCTATACTTCCCGATGGGTCTCCTAGTGATGACAGTACAAAAACATAAACTATGGTAGGTAGTATTGCTAATATAATTAGCAAAAGTGCCCCGAAGAATTTTCCGTTAACCATTTCCCAAACAGTAATAGGTTTGGTAAATAAAAGTTCTATGGTTCCCTGTTTCTTTTCGTCAGAAAAGCTACGCATGGTTACTGCCGGGATGAGGAAAATAAGTATCCATGGTGCAAGCGTAAAGAAGGGGCTTAAATCGGCAAATCCGCTGTTAAGTATATTAAAGTCGCCTTCAAATACCCAAAGGAACAACCCGTTAAGCAAAAGGAAAATAGCAATAACCAAATACCCTATAGGTGACCCGAAAAAGGATTTGATTTCTCGTAGCAGCAATGCTTTCATATAGTAATGCCTGGTTTTTAGTTTATGGTTAACAGTTATTAATGTTTTTATGGTAAACTAACTACTTTGTCTACACTCCAGGCCTCAGGCCTGTCTTTAAACAGTTTTTTTGTAAACGACCATACCTCTTCAAACAAATCAGAGTGACGGTAGCTTTCTAAATCTTCTTCGGTTTCCCAATAACTGTAGGTAAAAAATACCGAAGGATCTTTTTTATCCCTGTATAGTTCTAAAAAACGGTTTCCGGGATAATTTCGTATGTGTTGTTTGAATTCATGGAAGTTATTTAGAAATATATCCACTTTATCTTCCTGAAAGCTCATTTTTACAATCCGTACAAACATACTGTTTTTTAAATTTTATTGTTATTGTATCGTGTAATTATTATTAATTTGCCTAAAACTATTTAAAAACCACATTTACCACATCCCTAAACTTAAGTCCCAGGAGTGTGCGGGCGGTGCCTACAGTTAACGGGTTACTCCTGTATATTGCAACTTCAAGGTAACCGGCCTCATTAAAAATAGCCAGCTTTTCTCCTTCATAATCCTTTAGGGAAAACTTCTCGTTTACAGCAAAATCAGAGTATCCTGATTTAACAGCTTTAATAGTTTTGGTGCTAAAGGTTATTTCGAAGTTTCTGCCTTTGGCAACTTCCTTAACCAGTTTTTGTGAAATGTTAGTAACACAGTTACCAAAATGGTCTATGTATACTACATATCCTTTAATAGAATTTTTATCGCTTGCCACAACAGCCTTAAGTTCGTTAGTTTCCTTAAGCGACTGTATTTCCCTCCCAATAACACTTAGTGATCCCCCTTTTGCCAGGTGGCAGGCTACCGTTACAAACACATCCATAGCTGTACTACCACTAGGGAGGCGGTCGTGAATGTTTATTTCCACTATGCGTTGTGGTACTACTTTTCGGGTAAGGATACTTAAAATCCCATTATCGGCACAAATAAAGTAATGGTCGTTCCATTGCATGGCTATGTGCTTGTTTTCTTTGGTAAGTTCGGCATCTACACCAATAAGGTGAACCGTACCTTTAGGAAAACTGTTGTAAGCAGCACCAATTACATAACTGGCTTCCGAAACATTAAATAGGTCTATATGGTGGGAAATGTCTACAATGCGGGCTTCTGCATAATCAGATATAATTTTCCCTTTCAAAGCGCCCACAAAATGGTCTTTGATGCCAAAGTCGGTAGTAAGGGTAATTATTGACATAAAATTGTGCAAAAGTTTTAAATAAGCGATTTCAAAAATTCACTAAATTTGATTGCAAAGCTAATAATTATATAGCTACCAATCTTAATTAAAAACAACTGCTTTTGAACGAAAGAATAATTGAACTTGTAGACATCGCTCCAAAAGATTTTTGGGGCGCACAGGACTCCCACCTGGAAACTATTAAAAAATACTACCCCAAATTAAAAATCGTAGCAAGGGGTACTACACTTAAAGCCTTTGGAGAAAAGGAAATACTTGATGAGTTTGAAAAGCGGTTTAAAAGGCTAATGCTACATTTTACACGCTACAATAACATAGATGATAATGTTATTGAAAGGGTAATACAAAGCGACTCCCAAACCGAAATTATGGATCCCAGCGATAAAATACTGGTACACGGTGTAGGAGGGAAGCTTATTAAAGCCATTACCCCAAACCAGCAAAAGCTGGTAGATTCCATGTATAAAAATGATATGGTATTTGCCGTAGGGCCTGCCGGTACAGGTAAAACCTACACAGGTGTTGCCCTTGCCGTAAAAGCACTTAAAGAAAAACAGGTTAAGCGTATTATATTAACACGCCCGGCTGTAGAGGCGGGAGAGAACCTTGGATTTTTACCGGGGGATATGAAGGAAAAACTGGATCCTTACATGCAACCGTTATATGATGCCCTGCGTGATATGATTCCGCATGAAAAGCTGGAAGATTATATCCTTAAAGGTATTATCCAGATAGCGCCACTTGCCTTTATGAGAGGGCGTACGCTTGATAATGCTTTCGTGATTCTGGATGAGGCACAAAATACAACCCATTCGCAAATGAAGATGTTTCTTACCCGTATGGGGCGTAACGCTAAGTTTATGATTACAGGCGACCCGGGACAGGTAGATTTACCTCGCAGAACTACATCCGGACTTAAAGAGGCACTTTTAATTCTTAAAAATGTAGATGGTGTGGGTATTTTATATCTGGATGATAAGGATATTGTTCGCCACAAACTCGTTAAGAAAATTATTGATGCTTATAAAAGCATAGAAAACCACGATTAAAATTAAAAACCAATAATTAATCAATGCCCTTTGGTAACCAACCAAAGGGCATTATATTTATTTACAATGGATTTTACCAAGCCAAGAAATTCATTTCTTTTTACTTTGCTATTAATACTATCTACCATTACTTATGCTGTTTTAGATGACAGATGGAGAAATTTTGGCATAAATAAAACTGTTGGTAATGCATGGGATTTAAATTTTACCAGCATAACACCTGTTTTATCTGTATTAGTTTTACTTATTTCTTTTCTCAGTTATGGTATAATGTGGTTTTTTGATTTGAAATTGAATAAAACATTTGCACTTTTTAATTTAGCCTTTCTTATTCCTTGTGTCGGAATGATGGGTACCGGTCTTCAATTTGGTTATAGCTTATTTGCATTATTAATGCTGGCTATTAATATAGCTTATGGAATAAGGACTAAAAAGTATGATAAAAAGCAAAATTTGCAATAATAAGTTTCTTATTTTTGCAGCTTGTTAAACATGAAATAACACTATAAGGTAATGAACACCATCACGACCACTGATTTCAATTTTCCGGGACAAAAATCGGTTTACCGCGGTAAGGTAAGGGAAGTATATAATATTAACGACGAACTGCTTGTTATGGTTGCGACCGACAGGCTTTCGGCTTTTGATGTGGTTATGCCAAAAGGTATACCATACAAAGGACAGATACTTAACCAGATTGCAACTAAATTTATGCGTCTTACAGAAGATATCGTTCCTAACTGGTTAATTGATACACCAGATCCAAACGTAGCTGTAGGTCATTTATGTGATCCGTTTAAAGTTGAAATGGTTATTCGTGGTTACCTTTCAGGTCATGCTGCCCGCGAATATGCTGCAGGTAAGAGAGTACTTTGCGGTGTTGAACTTCCGGAAGGACTTAAAGAGAACGATAAATTCCCTACACCAATTATCACTCCTACAACAAAGGCAGATAATGGTGAGCACGATATGGATATTTCCCGCGAAGCTATTTTAGCAAACGGTATTGTAAGCGAGGAAGATTACCTTGTACTTGAAAAATATACAAGAGATCTTTTCCAGAGAGGTACTGAGATTGCTGCTTCAAGAGGACTTATTTTAGTAGATACCAAATATGAGTTTGGTAAAACTAAAGACGGTAAAATTGTATTGATTGACGAGATACACACACCGGATTCTTCCCGTTATTTTTATGCCGATGGTTACCAGGAGCGTCAAAATAAAGGCGAGGCTCAAAAACAGCTTTCTAAAGAGTTTGTAAGACAGTGGCTTATCGCTAACGGTTTTCAGGGTAAAGATGGTCAGCAAATACCTGAAATGACAGAGGAATATATTGAAAGCGTTTCTGAAAGATATATTGAGCTTTATGAAAATATCTTGGGAGAGAAGTTTGCTAAAGCTGATATTTCGGATATTAACAGTCGAATAGAAAAAAATGTTGTAGCATTTTTAAATAAATAATTTTACGATAAATAATCGTTGAAAGCGTCCTGCCTGTGCGGGACGCTTTTGTTTTTATATGCCTGCATAGTAAGATGAGTACTGTTAAATAAATGTTAAAATAAAAATCGTACTGTAACGTTTAATTGTTTATGGTCGTCTATTAAAGCAAATCAAATCATCAATTATAAAATCAATCATCATGAAAAAAACGATCATTTATTTAGGCTTAGCCATATTTGCATTTAGTAATGCTGCAATGGCATCAACAACTGTTCAACCTGCATCAGCCGGATTTGAGTTAGTAAAGGAGTATAAAACCAATACACCACTTTGCAATGCTATTTGTAAAGGTGATGTAGATACTGTAAAAAAATTCATTGAATACGGTGTAGATGTTAATGAAACATCTAACGGTAAAACACCTTTAATGCTGGCAGCACGTTACAACAACGTTGAAATTTTGAAGTTATTAATTGATAACGGAGCTTATGTATTAGCTAAAGACGAAAGAGGTCAAACAGCTGAAAAATATGCTGAAGCATCAAATGCTACAGAAGCATTGGAGTTTCTTAAAAACGCATAATTAATACTTTATGTCCTAAATTAAAAAGCACCTCATAGAGGTGCTTTTTTAATTATTTGAAGTAAGAGAAAGTCTCTTCGTTTTCAATTTTAAGCAGTGATTCGTAAATCAGTTTAATTACGTTTTCTACATCATCACGGTGTACCATTTCTACCGTAGTGTGCATGTAGCGTAAAGGAAGTGAAATAAGGGCAGAAGCTACACCACCGTTACTGTAAGCAAAAGCATCGGTATCTGTACCGGTTACTCTTGATGAAGCCAGTCTTTGGAAAGGTATACTGTTATTTTCGGCAGCATCAATAATAAGTTCCCTAAGATTGTTTTGTACAGCCGGAGCATAAGTAATAACCGGACCTTTACCTATTTGAGTTTCACCCTCAATACGTTTATCAATCATTGGGGTTGTACTGTCGTGGCAAACATCGGTTACAATAGCTACATTAGGGCGGATGGTATTAGTTATCATCTCGGCACCTCTTAAACCAACTTCTTCCTGTACAGAGTTTGTTATATATAATCCAAACGGAAGTTTTTTCTTGTTTTCGTGTAGTAATCTTGCAACTTCGGCAATCATAAAACCACCTATACGGTTATCAATAGCCCTACAAACAAATTTATTTTCGTTAAGAACCATAAAATCATCCGGGTAAGTAACCACACAGCCTACGTGTACTCCAAGTTTTTCAACTTCTTCTTTAGTAGAGCACCCAAGGTCAATAAATATGTTTTCTATTTTAGGCTGCTCTTCCTTGTCGCGAAGGCGGGTGTGTATTGCCGGCCAACCGAAAACACCTTTTACAATACCTTTTTTAGTATGTATGTTAACACGTTTTGAAGGAGCAATCATGTGGTCAGATCCTCCGTTTCTTATAACATAAATCAGTCCGTTATCCGTTATATAGTTTACATACCATGATATTTCGTCACTGTGGCCCTCAATTACAACTTTGTATTTGGCATCAGGATTGATAATACCTACTGCAGAACCATATGTATCTGTTATAAAAGTATCAACATATGGCTTTAGGTATTCCATCCATATTTTTTGGCCACCGGCTTCATATCCGGTAGGGGACGGGTTGTTTAAATATTGTTCTAAAAAGTCTAACGATTTAGCGTTTAGTATAGATTTTTCTGACATACAAATAAATTTTGGCTAAATTACTAATTACATTACAGAGTAACATATAAATGTCTAAATTTGGGATAAATTTTTAATAATGAGAGCACAATTTTCAGTCATATTAGTACTTTTTTCACTTCTTTCAGGCTTTAGTCAGGAGGTTGTTCAGGATACCATAAAAAAAGGTGTTGTGAACCAGGTGGAGAATGATAGTATAACCTTTGAATACGATTTAGAAGAGATGGTTATATCTAATGTGGATGATACAATTAGTGCCGAACAGAAAAAAAGTTTACTGATACTTAAAAGAAGGGTTTTAAAGGTATATCCCTATGCTAAAATAGCTGCCGACAGACTTACCATGCTTAGTGCTAATATGGAGAAGTTAAAAACAGATAAGGAGCGAAAAAAATATGCCAAAATAGTTGAAAACTACCTTGAAAATGAGTTTGAAGACCAGTTAAAAAAACTTTCAAGGAAAGACGGACAAATACTTGTAAAATTAATACACAGGCAAACAGGGGAGTCTACCTTCAATCTTATTAAGGAGCATAAAAGTGGTTGGAAGGCTTTTTGGTCCAGTCGAATCGCCAAGATGTTTGATATAGACCTGAAGCGCGAATATAGCCCTGCTACAGTTGCCGAAGATTACTACATTGAAGGTTATTTATTACAGGCTTTTGACTCTCATAGACTGGCAAGGCAGGAACCGGCTTTTAAAATTGATTATGATGCTATAACTGAGCTTTGGAGGAATAAAACTAAAGCTAAATAATTAAAAATTAATTAATATGGGCTTTTCTTTTTTTTAAACCTATAGTGTGACCTTTGCATCAAGGAAAAGAAAAAGAAGGTGAAGACAGAACAAATTAACAACTCACAGGAGCTTACCACTCTTTTAAAAGTAAGAGATATTGATACCTCCCGTTTTGAACCTATAGGTGCGGGCTTTTACCATCAGTATGAAGATTGTTTTAATGCTTCGGTAATTTGCATAGACAGGGAAAAACTTAGTAAGGGGAGTCCGTATCTTGTAAAAATAATCCTGGAAGATTTTACAAATGATGAATACCTGGTATTCCGTAAAAAATTTGAAGTGATTATAAATCCGGAGTATAGAAACTATTACAATCTTAATATTGCCGAAGAGTTATTTCAAAGCCAGTTAAGCTGCTAGTTTAATTAAATATCAAGATCAAATGTTTTGCGTAATAAATCCAAAGCCGGATTTATATTTTTAAGCCTCTCATATCGGTCTTCAGGAGTAAACGCATATTTCTTTTCTACGGTCTCATTTACATGTGTTTCGACAACTATGTCGTGGTTGTGGAGTTTCCCTCTTAAATAGCCTAAAAGTTCTATTTTATTGTTATCAAAATCAACTTTAGACCCTTCGTTTGGTAGTTCCAGTTTAATGGTAAATCCGTCCTCCTGTAGTTCTGGATCATTAATCTGCATATAAGTAGCCATAATCTTCTGGCCGGTATCGCTAAGGCGTTGAGCAAACTTATTCCACAACAGGCGCATATCAGTTTCGCTAAAAGCTTCGGTAGGAAGCTCATCATGATGCCTTTGCATTGCTTTCTGGCTTTCTGCCAGTGCACGTTTTTGCCTGATACTGTTTAGGGATAAGGCCGATACTTTTTCGCTGTTATCAGGTTCAGGTTTTGGTGGGGCTTTAACAACTACAGGAGCTTCTACTTCCAGTTCTTTTGCCGGAAGGGGAGATATACCACCTGTTGTTTTAGGTTGTTCCTGTGCGGGTTGTGCGGCAGTATCCGGAGTATTTGTCTGTTGACTTTCGGGTGCAGTATTCTGTATAGGGGAGTTACCCTTGGCTAAATCTTTAAAATAATGAGGAGGGATTATAAATTTGTCAGCTTTTTTTTTTCTCCATCAAAAGTGATAGAGGCAAGCTGCATCAGGCATAATTCGACCAATAGCCTTTGGTTTTGGCTTGTTTTATATTTAAGGTCACAATCGTTAGCTACGTCAATAGCCTGTAAAAGGAAGTGCTGTGAAGCCTTTTTAGCCTGCTCACCATACATTTGTTGGGCAACCTCTCCGGCTTCCAGTAAAACAAGTGTAGCAGGGTTTTGACATACTAATAAATCACGGAAGTGAGATGCTAATCCGGCAACAAAGTGATGTCCGTCAAATCCTTTTGCCAGTATGTCGTTATAAGCTAATAAAAGCTCCGGTATTTTATTTTCCAGAATAAGGTCAGTCACCTTTATGTAGTACTCATAATCAAGTACGTTTAGGTTTTCGGTAACAGCCTGACGTGTAAGGTTAGTACCGCAGTAACTTACCACACGGTCAAAAATAGAGAGTGCATCACGCATAGCACCATCAGCCTTTTGGGCTATAATGTGTAACGCATCATCCTCAAATGTAATTCCCTGGCTTTTGGCAACTTCTGCAAGGTGCTCTTTAGCGTCTTTTACAGTAATTCGTTTAAAATCGAATATCTGACAACGGGAAAGTATCGTTGGGATAATTTTATGCTTCTCTGTAGTTGCAAGTATAAAAATGGCATGTCTTGGCGGTTCTTCCAGTGTTTTAAGGAAGGCGTTAAATGCTGCCTGAGATAACATGTGAACCTCGTCAATAATATATACTTTATACTTACCTGTTTGTGGTGGTATCCTAACCTGATCGATAAGATTACGGATATCGTCTACCGAGTTGTTTGATGCCGCATCGAGCTCAAAAACATTGAAAGCGAAATCTTCGTTAGGATCATCATATCCTTCCTGGTTAATTTTACGGGCAAGTATACGGGCACAGGTGGTTTTACCTACACCCCTTGGTCCTGTAAACAGTAAGGCCTGAGCTAAGTGATTGTTATCTATAGCATTTAGCAGTGTATTGGTAATAGCCTGCTGTCCCACAACATCCTTAAAGGTTTGCGGGCGGTATTTTCGGGCTGATACTATAAACTGTTCCATAGAAAAATCTGTGCAACAAATATACTAATTGCAGGGGCAATGGCAAGTTTGTTTAAGCTGTAATTAATTAAAAGTTACTAACATTTAAGCTACCACTTCGGCAATGTTTTCATTAGAAAGGAGTTCCAGTAAGGCTTTTTCTTCTGTGTTAAACGATGTTTCGTTATCGCTTACGGGCTTATAGTTCCATATACTTCCGTTTTCGTAAGAGGCTATAACAGTAGGATGTACATAATACTTTTTACAAACTGAACGTGTATTTCCCAGCTTTGAAGCCACGCTGTCTAAAACCGATACTATTTTCTTTTTACAGTCGGTTATACCGGTATGTTCGCCTATTTCATGAAAGGAGCATAAAGCATTGAGGCTTCCTGCCCATGCCCTGAAATCTTTTGCGGTAAAATCTTCCCCTGTAATTTCTTTTAGGTAGGCATTTACATCTGCCGAACCTATACTGTGATGCTTTCCGTCATCATCATAGTACTGAAACAGTTCATACCCCGGTATATCCCTGCATTTTTTTACAAGATTAGCCAGCCTGCGGCTTTGCAGTTTTATTTTGTGTTTTACCCCTTTTTTACCTGTAAAGTCAAACCATACTGTAGTACTTTTAAACGTAACATGTTTGTCTCTCAAAGTTGTAAGTCCGAATGAACCATAGAGTTTTTTATAGGCTTCATTTCCTATCCTGATGTTGGTAAGTTCCAGTAGTTTTACCACTAAAGCAACAACCTTTTCATAAGGCATTCCTTTTTTATTCAGGTCGGTTTCTACCTGTAGGCGTATATCGGGTAGGGCAAGGGCAAACCTGCGCAAACGGTAAAATTTTGACTGATTTCTTATTTTAGTCCATTCAGGGTGATAGCGGTACTGTTTTCTCCCTTTTTTATCATAACCGGTAACCTGTAAATGTCCGTTTTCATAAGGAGAAATCCATACGTTTTCCCAGGCAGGGGGAATAACAAGTTTTTTAATCCTTTGCAGTACATCTTTATCAGAAAGTATATTTCCGCTGTCATCGGTATAAAAAAAGCCATTGGTTTTACGCTTTCTGTAATAGCCTTTTTCACTATTAAGCGAATAGCGTAAACCAACGGCTTTTGCAGTAGCTTTTGGATCGTTACCTATTTTTTCCAGTTTATTTTTAAGCCTTGGCACCATTTTCTGCACAGCCTTCATCTCTGCCTTTAATACTTAGGTTATGTAGCATTTTAGCGGCGCTTTTTTCGGTATAAGCTCCCTGTGCTGCAACAAATACACCCTTTTCACCATCTTTAGACATAATACCATATACGGTAGCTTCATCAGCAGGGTCGGTTTCCCCTTCATAACGGTATATGTGTTCTATTGAAAAATCTTCACAATGTTGTTTTATACGGTCTTCGTCAAGATTAAAATCGGTTGTAAATCCTTTTTGATATAATTCTTCTAACGCTTTAGATACAGTAGCGTAGTGATACATTTGCCTGTCCATAATTTCTCTTTTTATAGTTAATGTTTGTTTTACTATACTAAAATTACAGATTTACTAACTGCTTCGCTGCCAACGAAGTGTTAAACAAAAACACTGTATTTATAAAAATTCTTAAATATTTGTGTGAGGCAACCCTGTTTTATTGAAGGGTTTAGAAAGTTTAAATGTATCTTTGCGCCGCAGGCCGCCTTATCGCTGCGCTTAGGCGTGGAGGAAAGTCCGGACACCGTAGGGCAGCATAGCGGGTAACGCCCGTCATCTTGCTTAGGCAGGAGAGGACAAGTGCAACAGAAAGGATGTACAGGTAATGCTGTAGTGAAATCAGGTAAACTCTATGCGGTGAAATGCCATGTATACCGGCAATTAAGGGCTGCCCGCCCAATGCCGGGGGGTAGGCAGATAGACCCCTGTAGTAATACAGGGGCCAGATAAATGATAAGGGTCCCGTTAGGGATACAGAATCCGGCTTACAGGCCTGCTTTTCTTTTTTTTAAAGTTGGTAACTAAACATTATACCGCCACGGTAAGGTAGCCATTCGCCACTTTTGTTGTAGTTTCTAACATGTTCATAACGGGTATTGGTACCTAGGTAATAGCCTTTGTAAAAACCTTGCTGGTTTCCTCCTCCCATAAACATATCAATCATCCATTTGTCATTTATTTTAATTTGGTAACCTATTGTTATACCATAAAATAAAGCATAGCCTTTTTGGTATAGATTTGAATTGATGTAATTCCATTTTTGGAGTTCAAATTTACTGGCGCCAATATGTCCCCCTACGTATATACCTTTATAGTTTTCATTAAAATGGTAACGAAATTCAGATATTCCCATTATGGTTTTAAAGGGAGCACCGTTTAAAGAATTCCAATGAGAACCTAAAACATCAAACTGATAGGTTACTTTTTTAGCCAAACTGGTTTCTATACCAACCTGTGGTATTCCTAAAAGGGTTGTTGGGGCATTAAACTTAAAATAAGTTTGTGAAAATGAATGAGTAACAGTAAGTAAAAGAGCGGATAATAAAATCTTTTTCATTAGCAAAAACGGCCTCTAAGGGAGGCCAAAAATTATAGTGAATATTAAAATTGGATTATTCAATTTCATCGTCTTCTGAGATTCCAGTATCTTCAAATTCTTCATTATCAAATTCAAAAAATGTAAATTGTGATGCACCATATTTCTTTTGGAAAGAAAAGTTCATCAAATGGTCCATTTTAGTGTGTTTTGAATGTTCAATTATCATCATTCCGTCTTCCTCAAGTAAATCATTTTCAAAAACCAGGGATACAATTTCCTCAAACAGTTTCTGATCCATATCATATGGAGGATCGGCAAAAATCATGTCATACGAAGACTTATTAGTCTTTAAAAACTTAATTACATCGCTTTTTATTGCGGTAATAGGAAAATCAAATTCGGTAGCAGTTTGTTTTATAAATTTCACACAGCCAAAATCACCGTCAACAGCAATTGCACTGTCGGCGCCACGCGAACAAAATTCATAACTTATATTTCCGGTGCCCGAAAAAAGGTCAAGTGTTCTAAGTCCTTCAAAATCAAAACGATTGTTAAGGATGTTGAATAGTGATTCTTTAGACATATCAGTAGTTGGTCTTACCGGAAGGTTTTTAGGAGCGATTATTCTGCGTCCTTTGTATTTACCTGAAATTATTCTCATGAGTTAAACAGTATAAAATGCTTTAGACTTTCTTCTGTGCTTTTGTTCCATCGGTCAGCCAGCATATAAGGGTCAAAAAGCGTGAGGTTCCTTATATACTTGTAAGCAATGCTGTAACAGGGATTGTCTTCACTTACCCTACCAAGTAAACAAACTTTTATAAACTCAGGGTTAAGTTGCAGTTGCTCTAATGTAAACAATAAGTAGTATAAAAAGTCTTCGGGTGTATTGTATTCAAACGAGTTGAAAAGCAGTAGTTTTTGGTTTTTTACAACAACAATTTCAAAGTGGGTTGACTGTAAATGCACAAAAACCTGCTTGTCGTCAATGTTTTTTGAGGCATCCAGCAGTTTTGATACCAGTATGCTGTTTGTGTTTTTATACTCAAAAGAGCCATAACGGTCTATAAGAAAGTTATTTACATCCATAAACGGAACATAAACGTTATTCATGTCGTAGTTCTCTATGGTATCAAACGCAAAAAAATCGGTATCAAAAACTTTTGTACTGTATTGTAAATAGCTGCCTAAAAACTCTTCGTCAAAAAGTGCATTGGGAACAAAGGTGTTAAGGCTGTTGTCATGAAGCACCACAATCTCATCATAGTCATTCATTAACTCAGGGTGATTAACAAAAGTTTTCCAGAGCTGATCTTCCAGTGGTTTTAATACAGAGAAGGCAATGCTGTGGTAATCAGTTATTTCCTGGTTTAAGGTGTCAAAACAACAAAAAGACATTTCGCTTTGCGCAATTTGCATGGAAAGTTTTTTATAGTTTTTTGTTGTGATGGTCTCGTTCATTGAGTAATTTTTGATGAGTTACAAATTTACATTCTTTTTTGGTTTAGCACCTGTTACTCGTAAAAATCACCTTATCTTTGAGCTTCATTTTTCAAAAAAGAATTTATTCCATTAATGACTTCAGCCAATTTTTATAAAATACTCCGTCGCCAGTTTCCGTTTAACCCAACTGTAAAACAGGATGTTTTTTTACAAAAAATAGCAGAATTTATAACTAACAACGATAACGATGAGCTTTTTGTATTAAAAGGGTATGCCGGTACAGGTAAAACAACCATTATAAGTACACTAGTAAACCACTTACAGGAAGCCAATAAGAAATATGTGCTGCTGGCACCTACCGGTAGGGCGGCTAAGGTAATAGCTAATTACTCCCAAAAACCTGCCTATACCATACACAAGCGTATTTATTTCCCTAAAAAGGCGAGTGGTGGTGCTATGGGTTTTACCATGCAGCAAAATAAATTTAAGAATGCCATTTTTATTGTAGATGAGGCTTCGATGATATCTGACGTGGCAGCCGAATCAAAAATGTATGAAAACGGCTCTCTGCTGGACGATCTTATCTCGTATGTGTACTCGGGTCATAATTGTAAAATGATTCTAATAGGAGATACCGCACAGCTTCCTCCGGTAAATTTAGATATTAGTCCGGCATTAAATATTGATACACTCTCTTTAAATTACCAGAAAGAGGTAGAGCAGATAGAACTGGACGAAGTAATGCGTCAGGAAACCGACTCCGGTATTCTGTATAATGCTACAGAATTAAGAGAAATACTTAAATCGGCCTTTTTTGATACTTTTCAGTTTAAAGTACGTGGGTTTAAGGATATAGTACGCCTTGTAGACGGATATGATATTCAGGATGCAATAGAGAGCGCTTACAGTAACTACAGTATTGAAGACACCGCGTTTATTGTCCGTTCCAATAAAAGAGCTAACCTTTACAACCAGCAAATAAGGGCTAAAATACTTTCGAGAGAAAGCGAACTTTCCACAGGGGATTTTCTAATGGTGGTAAAGAATAATTATTTTTGGCTCAACGAAAAATCTGAAGCTGGGTTTATAGCTAATGGTGATATTATTGAAATTCTGGAAATTTTCAGGATTGAAGAGCTGTATGGTTTTAAATTTGCCAGAGTAAAAGTACGAATGGTTGATTATGCCAGTCAGCCACCATTTGAAACGGTACTGCTTTTGGATACCATTACCAGCGAATCGCCATCACTTACTTATGAGGAGTCTAACAGGCTGTATCAGGAAGTGCAAAAAGATTATGAAGGCGAAAGTAATTATCGTAAATTCATGAAAATAAAAACCAACCCCCATTTTAATGCGCTACAGGTAAAATTCTCGTATGCCATTACCTGCCACAAATCGCAGGGAGGGCAGTGGAATACGGTATTTATAGAACAGCCATACCTGCCTGAAGGGATAGACAGAGATTATATAAGATGGTTGTATACAGCTGTAACCAGAGCAAAAGACAAGCTCTACCTTATAGGGTTTAAGGACGATTATTTTGAAGATTAACAGTATATAATATTTTGAATATGAGAATTATAGCGGTAATACCGGCACGATATGCCTCAACTAGATTTCCGGCAAAATTAATGCAGGACCTTGGAGGTAAAACAGTTATTTCACGCACTTACGAGGCAGCTGTAAAAACAGAACTGTTTGATGATGTTTTTGTAGTGACGGATTCTGATATAATTTTTAATGAAATTACTAATAACGGCGGTAAAGCCATTATGAGTATTAAAGAGCATGAGAGTGGGAGCGATCGTATTGCCGAAGCCGTTGAGAATCTTGATGTTGATATTGTTGTTAATGTACAGGGAGATGAACCTTTTATCAATAAAGAACCACTTGCCGATGTGCTTGAAGTGTTTAAAAGTGATGCTGCCCGCGAAATTGATCTTGCCTCATTAATGATTGAAATAAACAATTGGGAAGATATAGAAAACCCTAACAATGTGAAGGTTATAGTAGATCAAAAACAGTTTGCGTTATATTTTTCACGTTCGGTTATACCCTACCCAAGAGATAAGGAGGCGGGAGCCAAATACTATAAACACATTGGTATTTACGCTTTTAGGAAACACGCCCTTATGGATTTTTACAAACTCCCTATGCAAAGCCTTGAGGCTACCGAAAAACTGGAGCAGTTACGTTACCTTGAATATGGTAAAAAAATACGCATGGTAGAAACTACCCATGTAGGTATAGGTATTGATACCCCTGAAGATTTAGAGAAAGCCAGAAAAATGCTGGATTAGTTAACAGTCAGTTTTTCAGCCCATTGAAGTTGAGTTGGCAATTGTAAATTACTGAATTCTATATGGATAACTCTTCTGTTACTGTTGTTTACAGTTCTTGCCGAACTATGCAACAGTAGCGGTTTCATTATCATTATACCTCCTTTTGGTACATTACAGCTAACCTCAGTTTCTTTGTTCCAGTCAATAGTTTCAGGCCGGTAAATCTTTTTGAGATGCGATTTTGGGATTACTTTTAAGGCTCCGTTATTTTCATCGGTATCATCAAGATGAATACGGATGGTAAAAATATTTTTCAGAACTTCCACAGGAGGCTGTACGGCAAACTGATTTTGCTTTACAGTCCACGGGCCGTAATTTTCAATTTCAGCCTTTTGATTTACCGATATGGTTAAATCCTGATGATAGGCCACAAACCAGTTTGAGTTACCGGGTTTATCAAAGTAAATGGATTTGATAGGGAAGTAGTCTTCACCAAAAACACTGTTGATTACATTTTTTAGTTTTTGGTTAAATAGTACTTCGGTTACATTTGGCACTTCCTTTAAAAATTGCCTTATAGCAAAAAGATCTTTTGATCTTCGGAAGGTAGCACTGTCGCTATCGGCATTGTCAATAATTTCTGCAATTTGGTCTATCTCATCCTGTGAGTAAACAGTATTAATTACGGTAAATCCGTTGTTGTTTATTTCTGATTTATATTGTGGAAAATCCATATTACTATCCCAGTTTTTTTATGGTAAAGAGTTCGTTGTGGTCTTCTACTTTAGGGTACATCCTTACCGAATAATTTTTATTAAAACAGGAGCGGTACGCTTCATTTCGTTCTTTATCTTTTTTTGATAATGTCATGGTATTAAACAGTATAAAGCCATTTACATTAAGTAGAAAGTTAATTCGGTTTATAAAAAACTCTTCAAACAAAAAGTTAGGCATAACCGTGTCCTGAAATATATCTATTATTATTAAATCGTACTTTTCTTTTGTTTTCAGTACAAACTCAAAAGCATCATCGTTTACAATAGTTACCCCCGGAGTATCGGCAAGACCAAAGTAGGTATTTGCTATTTCAATTACTTCAGGATCCAGTTCAACTCCCGTTATTTTTCCTTTAAACTGTATCTCATTTACCAGTGTTTTTATTACACTGCCACCGGCAACACCAAGCACTAAAATATTCTCAAAAGCTCTTATTCTTTCAAAACCTATATAATGCAATCCTTTCCTTAAAATACGCTGCAGGCTGCCGTAGGAGTAATTGGTTCTTTTAGAGTCGAGTACAAGCTGTCCGTTATTCCAGGTCACTTCAAGAGTGGTGCTTATACAGGAATTTCGTTTGTAAATATTTATGGGAATAAAGTAACTGAGAAATCTCTTAAACATGGCAATGTGTTTCGTAATTGTAAATATATAGTATTTTTACCCCAGCATTTTTAAATAATTATGAAAAAAATATACCAATTTATATTTTTCAGGCTAATGGGATGGCGCTTAAACGGTTCTATTTCACCTAATCTTAAAAAGTGTGTAATGATAGTGGTACCACATACCAGCTGGATGGACTTTGTTATTGGAGTATTTGCCAGAGGGAGTATAGGACTGGAAATGCACTATGTTGCCAAAAAAGAGTTGTTTGTATTTCCTTTTGGAGTATGGTTCAGATGGATGGGCGGTGCACCGCTCGATAGGAAAAAGAATGAAAATAAGGTTGAAGCGATAGCAAACATATTTAAAAACCGTGAAGTATTCAGGCTTGCAATAGCTCCCGAAGGAACCAGAAAAAAAGTAGAGACTTGGAAAACAGGGTTTTATTATATAGCATTAGCGGCACAAGTACCCATACTGGCAATTGCTTTTGATTACGGAAAGAAAGAAGTAAATATAGCCGAACCGTTTTACCCGACAGGGAATAAGGAAGATGACTTTAAAATACTGGAGTTGCATTACAAAGGAGTAACAGGGTATGTGCCCGAAAACAGCTATAAAAATGATTAAGAATAGTTTAACTTAAAATTATACCTGTTTAACATTTAATAGATGTAATTTTATACTACACCAATAAAAATAATATTAAATAAATTTAAGTAACCGGGAAGAGGTTACTTTATGGGAGAAAATAAATTTGTGTTTGTTTTATTGGTTAATGAACCCCGTGATTTTTTAAAATCATGGGGTTTCTTTATTTACGGGGTTTATAGTTTTTAAAAGTACCGTCTTTGTAAAAAATTACTACCTGTTCCACATCACTGTTATAATTTACAATTGTATCTATAGGCGGGGTAGGGTTAGCGGGAGTTTCAGTCTTTCCTGGAGCTTGACTCACAGCTTCCGTATTTTCCTCAAAATTATTTTTTTCTTCAAATTCTTTATTTTCTGACTGAGGTACATCTGTCTCCGTTTTTTCAGAAAACAAATCACCAACATTATTGTTTTCCGTTTGTTGTTCAATGTAAACCGGAGAAGGGGACGGTATGTTTATTTCCGGTGCAGGAGTTTCACTTTTAGGAAATGTACCTTTTCCGTTAAGTAACCAATACAAATCTACATCAGGAAAATTATCGGTTACCCTTAATACAAAATCAAGACTGGGTTTATTTCTGCCGGAAAGGAGGTGAGATAAACTGGAACGTTGTACCCCAATTTTATCGGCAAATACAGAAGCCGATATATTGTAATAATCAAGTATGTTTTCCAGTCTTTTTATGAAATCATCTGTGTTTATCATTGTAAACAAGTGTTGGTTTTGTAATGTTTTACAAATGTAAACAATACTTTTGAGATACACAAATAGTATCTAAACACGGTGTAAGTATATAAATCTTTAGTTTACATAGGTGTGTTAAAGTGTCTGATTTGTAATAATTTGTATTATTAAACAGTAACAATGTTAAATATAATTAACACTATAAATCAAAGGTGTTTACAAATGTAATTTACAAGATTATATGCTTTGTTTACAATTGTAAAAATTAAGATGTTTACTTTTGTAATCTTAAATAGTTAATGATGGATTTTGAAGGAATTTACAATAGTTACTTAAACAACAAACTACACGGCAGGTATATAACAAACGAGGATATAGAGCCAATACTTAATGACTTAAAAAACGATTTCGAGATTGGTACTGTAGGAACATCTGTAATGGGGAAACCTATATATAGTATAAAGGCAGGCAGTGGTAAAACCAAGGTGTTTATATGGTCGCAAATGCACGGAAACGAATCAACGACTACAAAGGCGGTGTTCGACTTCTTAAACTTCCTTAAAAGCGATAATGAGATCGCACTTACTTTCAGGGAGCATTTCACCTATTATATACTACCTATAGTTAATCCTGACGGTGCAGCTTTATATACGCGTGCAAATGCTAATGAGGTTGACCTGAACAGAGACTCAGTTAACCTTACACAGCCCGAAAGCAAGGTGCTTAGGCAGACTTTTGAGGATTTTAAGCCTGATTTTGCTTATAATATGCATGATCAGCGTACTATTTTCGGTTTAGGGAAGAATGGAGATGTAAAACCGGCTACAGTTTCGTTTCTGGCGCCTTCTTATAACGAAGAAAGAGAGATAAACGAACCAAGACAAACGGCTATTAATGTAATAGCAGCTATGAATAATACCCTGCAGCAGTTTATACCGGGGCAGGTAGGGCGTTTTGATGACGGATTTAACATTAACTGTATAGGGGATATGTTTATGTCACAGGGAGTGCCTACAATTCTCTTTGAAGCAGGTCATTATCCAAATGACTATTTAAGAGAAAAAACACGAAAATTTATATTTTTCGCAATATTATCAGGATTTTATGCTATTTACGAAAACGTTATAGCTATTAACAAAAGCGAAGAATATTTTAGAATTCCTCAAAATAGAGTAATATTTTTTGATATGATGTATAAAAATGTCAAAATAAATTATGAAAATAAAGAAATAATCACGAATTTTGCATCTCATTACAAAGAAGTACTTATTGACAAATCTGTAATTTTCGAAGCTTTTGTTAAGGAAATAGGGGAACTTGATGATTTTTACGGTCATGTAGAGTATGATTGCGAAGGTGAACTTTTCTATAACAGCGATAGTAGTAATTTGCTAAAAAGTGAACAAAAAGCAGACTTTATGATAGGTAAAAACAGAGAATTTGTTAATGGAATAGAAAAAAAATAACAATATTCTTTTTTTTATTGAAAATAAATTAATTTTTTTGTAATGCATTTTTAATAAATATATATACCTAAATAATAAAAAAAGTTACGCTTATGAGCAAGTTTCGTTTAGATGAAGTTGATCACCAGATATTAGATATGCTGATTGACAATACAAGGGTTCCTTTTACAGATATTGCTAAAAAATTGCTTATATCTGCCGGTACCGTTCACGTAAGGGTTAAAAAAATGGAAGATGCAGGAATCATCCAGGGTTCTTCTCTTACTTTAGATTACGAAAAACTTGGATATTCATTCATTGCTTATGTTGGTGTATTCCTTCATAATACTTCTCAAACTAAATTTGTTCTTGAGAGAATCAATGAAATACCTTTTGTAACTGTTGCACACGTTACTACAGGTAAGTTTAACATCTTTTGTAAAATAAGAGCAAGAGATACTAAGCATGCTAAAGAAGTAATCTTCATGATTGATGATATTGAAGGAGTTTACAGAACTGAAACTATGATATCACTTGAAGAAAGCATTAACGACAAGAAAAGGTTAATGCACACAATCTTCAAAGATCTGTAAGATTTTTTATAAAAAGTTTATAACCCTTATGTGAATAGCATAAGGGTTTTTTTATTAAATTCAGTGTAAAAATAATAAGCATGTACCCAGCCACAAAAATTGAACGTTTTAAGGAAAATGTGGAGCTTAAATACCAGTTATTCAACAGTATTTTCATGACACTTCCCTTTGACGACATAGACAATACAGGGGTGTTACTGCCGCTTTTTACAGATGTATGTGAAGAGGGGTTTGCCCAAAACAAGAGTCCGCAACAAATATTTGATAGTTTTATTGAAAAATACCAGCAGGATAGTACCGAACAGGAAAAAATAGACCTGATGTTCCGCTTTATACAATATGTAGAGCGACAGGTAGTACTGTTTGATGCTATTGAAGATGCCGCTTTTGTATCCTTACACAATATGGAAGGTACAGGGTCTTTAAGGGATATAAGACATAAGGCCGACAATCAGGGTATAATTGATGAACTGAGGAAGTTTTTAGATGAATTCCAAATCAGAACCGTGCTTACGGCACACCCTACACAGTTTTATCCGGGAAATGTACTTGGTATAATAACCGATTTAACCGAGGCTATTAAAAGGAATGACTTACCTGAAATTAAAACCCTGTTAGCGCAGTTAGGTAAAACCCCTTTTATTAAAAAAGAAAAGCCAACTCCGTTTGATGAGGCTGTTAGTCTTATATGGTATCTTGAAAATGTATTTTACAAAACGGCAGGCGAAATGGCTTTCTATATTCAGGATACTATATATAATGGTGAACATCCGGCACATCCGGTTATGTCTTTCGGTTTCTGGCCGGGAGGTGACAGGGACGGTAACCCGTTTGTAACAACCGATATTACTCTAGATGTTGCAGGAAGACTTCGTACCTCTATACTTAAATGTTACTATAATGATATAAGGAGAATGAGGCGTAAGCTAACATTCCCGGGGGTTGAGCCTTTAGTTATAGAAATTGAACAAAAACTGTATCGTTCGGTTTTCTACTCACAGGGAGAGCTCTATATTGAGTTAGATGAACTAAAAACACTTTTACACGAAATTAAGAACAGGGTAGTTGAACATCATCAGTCCCTGTATCTTGACGAGATTGAAAAGCTTATCAATAAGGTTAATCTTTTCGGATTCCATTTTGCTACTTTAGATATTAGGCAAAACAGTCGTATTCATGATAAGGTAATACAGGCGGTACTGTCAAATCTGGACAGTCAGAATAATACAGCTCTTGCTAATGAATATGGAAATTTAGACGAAAAAGCGAAGCTTAATGCTTTACTTAGTTTAAAAGGAAGTATTAATACCGAAAATTTTAAAGATGATAATACGAGGTTAACGCTGGAGTCTATACTGGCAATGCGTACCATACAGGAAAGAAACGGAGAACAGGGAGCAAACCGATACATTATCAGTAATAACGAAAATGCTCATAATGTACTGGAACTGCTTACTTTATTCGAACTCCTGGGTTGGGATAAGCCATCGGTAGATATTGTTCCGCTTTTTGAAACGGTAGACGATTTAAAGGAAGCCGGAGAGGCAATGCGAAAATTGTATGAAAACGAAAGGTATGCTGCTCATCTTAAAGCAAGAGGTAACAGGCAAACTATTATGCTTGGTTTTTCTGACGGAACTAAAGACGGTGGTTACCTAATGGCAAACTGGAGTATTTATACCGCAAAAGAAAATCTTACCGCTGTAGCCCGTGAATACGGAATCAAAGTTGTGTTCTTTGACGGTCGTGGCGGACCGCCGGCAAGAGGTGGAGGAAAAACCCATAAGTTTTATGCTTCACTGGGTGAATCTATAGAAAATAACGAAATACAGATAACCATACAGGGGCAAACCATAAGTTCAAACTTTGGTACGCTAGATTCGTGCAGATTTAATTTAGAGAACTTGCTTAGTGCCGGTGTTACTAATGGTGTGTTTAATAAGGACAAAAAGCAACTTACAGCACAGCAGCGTGAAATGTTTGATGAACTGGCTAAACTGAGTTTTGAGAAATATTCTGAATTTAAGGCACACCCTAAGTTTTTACCGTATCTGGAAAAAATGAGTACACTTAATTATTATGCGAAAACTAATATAGGCAGCAGACCTTCAAAAAGGAATAAAACTGCCGAACTGGATTTTAATGATTTGAGGGCTATTCCGTTTGTAGGATCGTGGAGTCAGTTAAAGCAAAACGTACCCGGATTTTATGGTGTGGGTTATGCGCTTAGTAAAATGGAAAAACACGGTAAATGGAATGAGGTAGAAGACCTGTATGAAAACTCGTTGTTTTTCAGGACACTTATTGAAAACAGTATGATGTCGTTATCCAAATCGTTTTTCCCGTTAACGGCTTATATGAGAGAGGATAAGGAGTTTGGTTCGTTTTGGGATATTATTCACGATGAGTTTTTGGAAACCAACAGGTTGTTGCTTAAAATTTCAGGATTTAATGAATTAATGGAAAATTACCCTGACGGTAAGGCTTCCATTAAAATGAGAGAACATATTGTGTTACCTTTGCTAACCATTCAGCAATATGCCCTGCATAAAATCAGGTTAATGAAAAACGGAGACGAGAAAGATGATATGCTGGATGTTTATGAAAAAATTGTAACCCGTTCTCTTTTTGGAAATATTAATGCCAGCAGAAACTCTGCCTAAATTTTAACTATGAAAATAACAGAATTATCGAATACTGAGTATGCTCCGTATTGTGAAACCTATTTGCCTAATGTTGATGATAGTTATACTTTAACCGAATGGCTTGAAGTAAGTGTTCATGAATTTGTTCATTTTATACAGGATATCCCTATGGATAAACATGGGTACAGGTATGCAGAAGGTAAATGGACTATTAAGGAAATTATTCAGCATGTTATTGATACCGAGCGTATTTTTGCTTACAGGGCATTACGAATTTCCAGAAATGATAAGACTCCGTTACCGGGGTTTGATGAAAATGACTACGTTAGTAATACTGATGCCGAAAACAGAAGCCTGCAGGATATACTTACCGAGTTGGCTTTAGTAAGACAGTCATCATTAGTGATGTTCAAGTCTTTTTCTCAGGAACAATTGTTGAGAAGGGGTGAAGCTTCCGGTCACGAGGTATCGGTTAGGGCATTAGGTTTTTTAATAACCGCCCACCAGTATCATCATATGAAAGTATTTAAAGAAAGATATTTAGAATAAAAAAAGCCCGAAAGGGCTTTTTTTATTTACAGTCAACTTTAGATAATTTTTGGGTAGAGGAGGCCTCTTTACTTTTGTATTTCCAAATACCATCGTCTCCCTGAACCATCTCGCCATATATTATAGAAACCTGATCTTCACCAAGGGTAAATACCAGTTCTTCTTTGTAATTCATACCTTCAGCCGAATAATTAGCAATGGCGTTGCCTGTTTTTCCGGTAAGAACACCTTTAAAGGTGCTTAGTTTCTTATCTTTTTCGGCAGGTAGCCAGTTAAAAATTCCGCTAACACTATCGCCTTTTCTTTCAATTTCAAATACTATACTATCCCTGATCACTTTATTAGGAGCATATTCAGGCTTACTTTCGGTTACCTGTAAAAAACACATTTTTTCGTATGTAGGGGTTTCGGCTACATTTTTTTCTGCTTTTTCTTCAGGTACAATAACTTCTTCTTTTGTTTCTTCTTTACAGGATACAAATAAAGACATAACGGATATAAATACTAATGCTGTTTTTTTCATGGTCGTTGAATTTCCACTAAAATAGGATATTGGACAAAAAAAAAGAACTCTGTTAAGAGTTCTTTAATATTTTATATGATTACCGGATTACTATTCTTCTTCTTCCTCCTCTTCATCATTAGTATCATTATCGCTGTCATCATCATCATCGTCGTCATCGTCATTATTATTAGCGATTTCAAGATCTTTTAATGCATCAAGATCATCACCACCTTCAGAATCCATATCGTCATCTTCGTAGTTTTCAATCCTATCAGCAAGCTTAGTACTAACTTTTACAAGATAAATAGTATCTTCAGTACGTACTTCTACCGCTTCGATAGTTTCGTTTTTTGCATTTTTAAAACGGATGATATCAGAATCGTCATATCCGTCAGGAAATTTATCCACCAAAAGGGTTAAAATTTCATTAGTTAATTTGGCGTAATCAACAATAACTCTTTTCATAAAATGATATTATAAATCTAACAGGTAAGCAAAAATTAGAGGGGCAACAATTGTTGCATCTGATTCTATAATAAACTTAGGTGTGTTTATGTCAAGTTTACCCCAGGTAATCTTTTCATTTGGAACAGCTCCAGAGTACGAACCGTAACTTGTTGTAGAGTCTGATATCTGACAGAAGTAGCTCCAGAAAGGAACATCGTGCATTTCCATATCCTGGTAAAGCATTGGTACAACACAAATAGGGAAGTCACCCGCAATACCACCACCAATTTGGAAGAAACCTACACCGTTATCACTGTTTTTAGAATACCAGTCAGCAAGGAAAGTCATGTACTCAATACCTGATTTCATGGTAGTAGCTTTAAGCTCACCTTTAATCACGTATGAAGCAAAGATGTTACCCATTGTACTGTCTTCCCATCCCGGTACTACTATTGGTAAATTCTTTTCTGCAGCAGCATACATCCAGCTGTCTTTAAGGTCTATTTCATAGTACTCTTCAAGAACACCGGAAAGAAGCATTTTATACATAAACTCATGAGGGAAATATCTTTCACCTTTATCATCAGCATCTTTCCAAATTTGGTATATGTGTTTTTGTAATCTTCTAAAAGCTTCATGCTCAGGGATACAGGTGTCTGTAACACGGTTAAGTCCGCGCTCCAGTAAATCCCATTCCTGTTGTGGAGTTAAATCTCTATAGTTAGGTACTCTCTCATAGTGAGAGTGAGCTACAAGATTCATAATATCTTCTTCAAGGTTAGCCCCCGTACAAGAAATGATTTGTACTTTATCCTGACGAATCATTTCGGCGAAAATTTTTCCAAGTTCCGCTGTACTCATAGCACCTGCAAGTGTCACCATCATTTTAGCACCACCGTTAAGTTGCTCTTCATAAGCTTTGGCAGCGTCTACTAATGCAGCCGAATTGAAGTGCAGGTAGTACTTTTCAATAAACTGGCTAATTGGTCCTTTGTTCATTTTAAATCTGTTTATGTATGTTTTTTAAAAAACTCAAAAATAAATTATTTTTTATCGTAACCTAATATTTTTAGAACATCTTCTGCATCCTGTTGCTCAGAAAATACTTCGGTCGCTAAAATTCCGTTTTCATCCCTGTCTATCAGTATGTGTTTTGGCTGTGGGATAAGGCAGTGGTGTAATCCGCCGTAGCCGCCAATTGTTTCCTGATAAGCCCCAGTATTGAAGAAACCAATATACAAAGGTTTTTCTTTATTATACTTAGGAAGGTAAATAGCATTCATGTTTTGTTCAGAATTGTAATAATCATCACTGTCACATGTCATACCTCCTAAAAGTACTCTTTCATACTGATCATTCCAACGGTTAACAGCAAGCATAATGAAACGCTTGTTTATTGCCCATGTATCCGGAAGGGTAGTGATGAAAGATGAATCGATCATATTCCACTTTTCCCTGTCGTTTTGTTGTTTTTGGTAAAGTACCTGATAAATTGCTCCGGCGCTTTCACCTACAGTAAACGAACCAAATTCTGTAAAAATATTTGGTACATCTACATCAGCTTCTTCACAGGCAATTTTAATCTGGTTCAGTATTTCGTCTATCATATACTGGTAGTCGTACTCAAATGCCAGTGAATTTTTGATAGGGAAACCGCCACCAATATTAAGGCTGTCAAGGCTTGGGCACTCTTTTTTAAGGCTAATGTATACTTTTAAACATTTTAAAAGCTCATTCCAGTAGTAAGACGTGTCCCTTATACCTGTGTTGATAAAGAAGTGAAGCATTTTAAGCTCCAAATTCTTATTCTCCTGGATTTGTTTTCTGTAAAAAGGAACAATATTCCTGTAACCTATACCTAAACGGGAGGTATAGAATTCAAATTTAGGCTCTTCTTCGGCAGCAATACGTATACCTATCTTAAACTTACCGTTAATTTTTTCCTGTAACAGGTCAAGTTCCTCGTAGTTATCTATAATAGGGATAGTTTTGTTGTGACCGTTATTGATAAGCCTTGCTATATTGTCTATGTACTGGTCTCTTTTAAAACCGTTACATATTACAAAGGTATTCTTGTTTATTTTTCCGCTTTCCAATAGTTTCTCAACTATGTTGATATCAAAAGCAGATGATGTTTCTACATGAATATTGTTTTTAAAAGCCTCATTCATCACATATTCAAAGTGAGAGCTTTTTGTACAATAACAATAGTAGTATTTACCTTCATACTTATGTTTTTCCATTGCGTTTCTAAACCACCCTTTAGCTTTCTGGATGTTGTTAGAAATTTGAGGTAAGTAGGTAAACTTTAATGGTGAGCCATATTGCTCCACAAGCTTCATCAAATCGATGTTGTGGAATAAAAGGTTGTCTTTATTTAGGGTAAATTCTTCCTGAGGAAAATAAAAAGTCTGATTTATTAAATCGAAATATTTTGTGTTCATGCTATTAGTGAGTTTGACTGATTATAAAATTAAGAAAAACTTAAAGTGATAATCTGTTTTCAAACTCTTAAATTAGCGTACATTATTTCTAAACTTTTGTGAATATTTTTGTTAAAATATATTGGCATACCCGCACTTTTTTTCGTTAAAAGCCATAAAATACGCATAGTAGATGACACCCTGTTATCCCTTATGGTTACTGCTTTAAAAACTATATGTAGGTATTTTTTCATCGGCGCAAATGTAAAAAATAATCATTCGTATTTAAAAACAATTTCTTAAAAAAATGTTATGCTAAATAGTCATGAAAAGCTTCGGTTATCAGCTCATTGTTTACAGGCTCATTAAACGAGGCTTTCCCAATACCGTTTAGCACAACAAACAGTACTTCTCCAAATTCGCTTTTTTTGTCATGAGATAGCAGTTTCATAACGTTTTCAATGTCGGTTTGGTTAAATTCTGTTTTCCCGAATATTGAAGTTATTACTTCTTTTATTTGGGTATATTCATTTAAAGTTAATAAATCTTTTTTAAATGATATATAACTTTCCAGCACCATGCCTATAGCAATGGCTTCGCCGTGCAGTAATGTTGTTTTTTCTTCGGCGTCCAGATGGTATGATTCTATAGCATGCCCCAGTGTGTGACCAAAGTTTAATATTTTACGCAATCCTTTCTCGGTTGGGTCCTGGGTTACTACATTATTCTTTATGATTATCGATTCATATATAAGCTGCTGAAGATCGTCTGTAGTTAGTTCGTTAAGGTCAAGAAATTTTTCCCAGTAAGTTTTGTCACAAATAAGTCCGTGTTTGAGCATTTCTGCCAGTCCGGCACGCATTTCGTTCTGCGGTAGTGTTCCAAGGTAGTTAATATCCATAAGCACCGCTATAGGATTACTAATAACACCCACCTGATTTTTAATAGGGCCTAGATCTACACCGGTTTTACCGCCTACAGAAGCATCAACCATAGCCAGTAGGGAAGTGGGTACATTAATAAAGTCGATACCTCGTTTAAAGGTAGACGAAACAAATCCGCCTAAATCGGTAATCATACCGCCACCTACGTTTATCATTATACTTTTCCTGTCACCGCCCATTTCGGTAAGGGCATACCATAACTGGGTACAGGTTTCAATAGTTTTGTTTATTTCTCCGGCATCAATTTCCAGTATCTCTATTTCCACTTCGGTAGCCAGTTGCGCTAAAAAGTTAGGCAGGCAAAGCTGAGAGGTGTTACTGTCGGCTACCACAAATACCTTCGAATATTTATCGGGAGTTATGGTTTCCTGTAAAAAAGAGTAACAATCGTTATTAAAAAGTATAGGATAATGTGGGGTTTGAATAGCCTGCATAACGAACAAATTTAAATATATCGCAAAATAAACTATTTTATATTATTAAATATTGATTGTAGTGTATTTATATTTGCACAAATTTTTTAACGCAATGGAAAAAATCTTCAACAACACAGCAGTTGCATTTTCCCTTAAAAGTGATACAGAACTTGACAGGGCTTATTTCCTTTTTAAAATGATAGCTTCTGAGCCTCTTGTAAAGATAGGAACAGCAGTAACAAATTTTGCATTAAAAGTGCATTTACCTGTAGAAGGCCTTATCAGGGCTACGGTATTTGATCATTTTTGCGGAGGTACAAATGAGGAAGATTGCCTTCCTGTGGTAGACAAGATGTTTACTAAAGGTGTAACATCGGTACTTGACTACTCGGTAGAAGCAAAAGAAGATGAGTCGGAATTTGATAACGCACTCAATAAAACCCTAAAAACCATTGTTTTTGCGAAAGAAAGAGCAGCGATACCTTTTGCGGTGTTTAAGCCAACAGGTTTCGGGCGTTTTGAACTTTACCAAAAATTGGGAGAGGGCAAATCACTAAATGAAACTGAAACTGCAGAATGGAACAGGGTTATAGAGCGTTTTGAGAAAGTTTGTAAAACAGCTCATGAAATGGATGTAGCACTGCTTATTGATGCTGAAGAAAGCTGGATGCAGGATGCAGCTGATGACCTGGTTGCCGAGATGATGCGTAAATACAACAAGGAGAAAGCTATAGTTTATAACACGTTACAAATGTATCGTTGGGACAGGCTGGAGTATCTTCAAAAATTACATGCACAGGCTAAGGCAGAAGGATTCCACATCGGGATGAAAGTAGTAAGGGGAGCCTATATGGAAAAAGAAAACAGAAGGGCAGAGGAAAAAGGTTATCAAACACCTATTTGTCCGTCTAAAAAAGCTACAGATGAAAACTACGATGCTGCTATACAGTACATGGTAGACCATATAGATACTATGGCAATTTTTGCCGGAACTCATAACGAGGATAGTTCTTATAAGCTTATGCAGCTTATGGAGGAGAAGGGAATTGCTAAAAACGATGGTAAAGTGTTTTTTGGGCAATTATACGGTATGAGTGATAACATCAGCTTTAACCTTGCGGCTAATGATTATAATGTTACTAAATACCTTCCGTTTGGGCCGGTGAGAGATGTTATGCCATATCTTACCAGAAGGGCAGAGGAAAACACATCGGTAGCGGGGCAAACCACACGTGAGCTTAACCTTATTGGTGCCGAAAGAAAAAGAAGAAAGCTGGAGGAGATTTAAGCCGCCGTTTTTAATTACTTTTACAAAAAATTAAAAAATGAAATTTAAATACCGTTTAGCATACTTTTTATTCGGAGCCCTTTTAGGATGTATATTTTTAGTATTCTTTTTAAAGAAAAAGGATGCCGACTTTTGTTACCTGCCTAATTGTAGGGTTCTAAAAGATATTAGAAGTAAAAGCTTTAATGTGTCTGACGAGGCTCAGGAAAAATTAGACCAAAACTGGGTCACTATGGACGATGTAAAGAAAACTACCGAGTTTGGTGATGTAGATTTTTCAAGAAGTAAAACTCCATACAAAGGAGGTAAAATTTACATTATTGAAGGTAGAAATGCTAATAATGAGCCTATTGAGATTGAGGTGGTGAATTTTGAAAATAAGGTACTTTTAAAAGACATAAAAAAACTTTAAAATATTTTTTAAAAACACTTGCAAATACAAATACTAAGCGTATATTTGCACTCGCAATAAGGAACTAAATATAGGGACAGAATTGCAGACATATCGGGCGATTAGCTCAGTTGGTTCAGAGCACCTCGTTTACACCGAGGGGGTCGGGGGTTCGAATCCCTCATCGCCCACTAAAATCTAACTTTATTTTTTATAAAGTAAGCTAAATCACAGAAAACCTGCACTTTAAGAGTTGCAGGTTTTTTTATTTTATCCCTGTGCAGTCGAAATTTTGGAAAAATACATAGCCTTTTATGGCGCTTTTGTGGCACATTGAAAGGTTAGGCAAATGTGCCACAGAATGTGTTTTAAAATTTTGATTGTCAACTAATAAGCCTGCTTAACATCTTGTTTTAAGGACGCTATAATTCTAATTTTATTAACTTAAAAATGTTGAATTATGCTAGCAGCAAGTTTTGGGATGACCTTCTTTCTGAAGACCCCGCGAAAAGAGACCAATGAGAAGATGATTTACCTGAGGATTACCGTTGATGGAATCCCCAAAGAAACCTCCACCAGGAGAAAGTGGGATGCCACTCGATGGGATCAGGGTAAAGAGCGTGCCACAGGAAACCGGGAAGATGCCCGTACCACTAATTTCTTTTTAGATACCCTACAGACAAAAATCCACCAGTACATTAATGACCTGATCAATCACGGCAGGCCGATTACCAGCCAGAAGCTGATGGATTTTGTATTGGGCAAGTCAACTGACAAAACCATGATTGTAGAAGAGTTTCAGTTGCATAATGACGAGCTTCTCGCCTTGGTTAAAAGAGGTGAATATGCTATCGGTACACATACGCGATTTGAAATATCCAAAAAGCACCTTAAGGAGTTTGTACGGTTCAAGTATGATATGCAGGATATGGATTTTCGCGAATTGAACTTTGAATTCATTAAAGACTATGAATTCTACCTCAAAACCGTAAAGAAGATCAGCAACAATACCGCCGTAAAATACATTACCAACTTCAAGAAGATTGTGCTTAGGGCAATTGACAAGGAAATTATCAGCCATGATCCATTTAAGCGGTTTAAGGCTAAGAAAATAAAAGTGCCTAAGAAGCCTCTTAGCAGTCATGAACTGGCATTATTAGAAAACCATACCTTTTCTACACCACGCCTGGCACAGGTCAGAGATATTTTTGTTTTTCAGTGTTATACAGGATTGGCATACATCGATGCATTTAATCTCAAGAAAAGCGATGTCAAAATTGGTATTGATGGAGAGATGTGGATTATAACTGAAAGACAGAAAACAGGTAGCAATATCAATATCCCACTTCTGCCAAAGGCTAAAGCCATTATGGAATGTTATAAAGATCATCCCATCTGCGTAGAACGCAATTCTGTTCTTCCGGTAACTTCAAATCAGAAAATGAATGCTTACCTAAAGGAAATTGCTGACTTGTGCGGGATTCAAAGTACACTAAATACTCATAAGGCCAGGCGAACCTTTGGAAGCACTGTAACGCTGAATAATGATGTACCTATCCACGTGGTAAAAGAGATGCTCGGTCATCAATCGGTAAAGCAGACCGAAGAATATGCAATTACGGAACAAAAGTCAATTGGAAGGGAAATGAAGCAATTGCAGGAGCGGCTTAACAGTAAAGCACCAGAAGTGAATAACGAGTCCATCATCGCAAAAATGCAAGAGGAAATCAATGAACTAAAAGCACTACTCACAGTGAACCAAAGAGCATCATTAAACTAAATTAGAAAAGTCATGGAAAATAATTTTATAGAAATAGCACAGCTAATCAAACAAGCAAGAAAAAATGCCTTAAAAACAGTAAATACTGAACTAATAAATTTGTATTGGAATGTAGGTCTTTATATCTCTACGAAGATTAAAAATGCTGAATGGGGCGATAAGACAGTTAGGGAACTGGCTAATTTTCTTCAAAAGAACCATAGCGAGTTAAAAGGTTTCACTATAACCGGGCTTTATAGAATGGTAAAATTTTATGAGATTTACCATAATACTGCAATTGTTGCCTCACTGAGGCAACAATTGCAAGGTACTGATAATCAAAAAGATAAGTTTGTTACCGCAGCGAGGCAACAATTTGAATCAGAAGATATTAGGGATAGTATTTTGGCTAAAGTAAGTTGGACACATCATCGTACAATATTCTCAAGATGTGATACTGATGAAGAGCGAATGTTTTATATTAAATTGAGTATTCAGGAAAATTATAGTGATAGAGAACTTGAACGCCAAATTTCTTCCAGCTTGTTTGAACGGGCAATGAATAGTGAAAAACCCAAATCCGTAATTCAGTTAAAATCTAAAACAGATATAGAGCAGGTCTTTAAAGATAGTTATGTATTTGATTTCCTTAATCTGCCTGAGCGGCATAGTGAAGGTGATTTACAAAAAGGGCTTATAAACCGGATGAAGGATTTTATTCTTGAGCTTGGCCGGGACTTTATTTTTATCGATAACGAGTATAAGCTAATGGTCGGAGATAGTGATTTTTACATTGATTTATTATTTTACCATCGGGGTTTACAATGCCTGGTTGCCTTCGAGTTAAAAGCGGGCAAATTCAAACCGGAGCATATCGGGCAACTTAATTTCTATCTCGAAGCGCTTGACAGGGATGTCAAGAAAGAACACGAGAACCCAAGTATTGGTATTCTCCTTTGTAAAGACAAGAATAACCAAGTAGTTGAATATTCGTTGAGCCGGAGTCTTTCACCTACTATGGTTGCAAAATACCGAACACAGCTCCCAGAAAAGCAACTGTTACAACAGAAGTTCAATGATATTTTTGATGAAGAAGAACTAAATACTAGTCAAGATTAAAACTAAAAAGCGTTACCGATATGGTAACGTCTTTTTTTATATTTGTTTTTTAATTCAGATTAGATGTTACGATTAATCAGAACCAAACAGCAGCATAAAGATACCCTTGTCCGTATCTACAAACTGATGCAACTCGATTTACAACCGGACACAGAAGAATCCGATGAACTGGAAATCCTTTCGATGCTGGTTAAAAAATAGGAGGACGAGCATTATCCTGTTCCTGAACCCACCCCTATAGAAGCAATAAAATATAGGATGGAGCAACTTAATATTTCTGATGCTGAACTTTCCGAAATTTTAGGAGCGTGTTCGCGCAAATCTGAAATATTGTCTGGTAAAAGAAAGTTGCGCCTTTCCATGATACGCGCTTTAAAGGAAAGATTGAATATATCCGCAGATATATTGATACAATTGTACTAACTAAGTTAGTCCATTGAATGTGATTTATTTACAATTGTCGCCGCACTGCGGCGACAATTGTTTTTAGTGCTTATATAATTTTAAGTTGTCCACTAACTTAAACTTTTTGTACATTAGTTTCACATAAATCAACCTTCATGAAAATCCTTATAAAAGATGAATTACTAAGCGGAAAGTCAGTTTTTGAAACTGAAATCGACTTCGCCAGTGAGATAGTAACCGTCAAAGATCTTATATCTGAGCGGGTAAAAAAAGAGGTAGCGGACTATAATAATCGGCTTCCTGAATACTTTAATGGTCTGGTAGAACCACTTGACGCAGAAAAGACCTTAAATGGTTATAAACTAAAGTCGAAAAAGGTTATAGACGCAGAAAAGCAAATTTATATTGCTTTGGATGCTTTTCAAAAAAACGGCTTCTTTGTGCTTGTAGATAATCATCAGGCAGATTCGCTGGAAGAGCAGATTGTATTAAAAGCGATAACAACGATATCATTTGTGAAACTAACACCGTTGGTAGGAGGATAAGAATGGGAATTTTTGATAAACTTAAGACGGCTATTAAAGGTAACGCTGATGCCGGGGTAGAAAATTTTGACAACATACTGCAAAAAACAAGAGAAGAGTTTTTATTAACCAGTAGTTATTTCTATGATCCTTCAATAAACAAATTATCTGTTTATGTAGATATAGTAGGGAAATGGGAAAACAGTAAAAAAATTGACTTTGCAGTTTACTGCATTGAAAAGATATGTAGTAACGCTACTGAACGATGGGGCGGTCCGCACAACAGGATCTATGAGGAAAACCAGTTACGTTTCGCTTACATAAAGCAAATTTTTAGATCCAAGTTAACAATTAAGGGTAGTGATTTAAAACGTATAATCGTAGCTATATACAACGGAACTAATAAAAACAAGTTTAATTTTCAGGACTGGAGTCTTGCTTTTCTTCTTAATCAATTTTCAAAACAGCAAAAAGACCATTCAGTTGACCAGGAAGCTCGGGAAGCATTGACAGTTTTAAAAAAGCATCTTGAAAGTACAGCTTCTTCGTATCTTGAAAAAGAGAAAACTAAGTTGTTAGAAAAAATAGAAGACCTTCTTTTTGAAAAGGAAGAAGGGAATATCAGGTCGGTATTATTTTTAGGAGAGGATGATTTCACTCCTGTAGCTAATTCGATTATTGAAGGATTACAGGATAGGGAAAGGTTTTTATGGTATGAACTTATTGCCAAAGCACAGAAAGCAACCGGTGCTAAGCCATCTAAAAAATATATTACAGAGGCTAAAGCGGTAATAACAGATTTAGGAACTGATAAATTTAAAAAAACAGTTCAGGAACTCTTTACGACCCTTATAAACCTAAAAGAAACAGTTACGGAGCACAGGCACAACTATAGTGGCGCTGAATATGTTTATATTGAAGCTGTGTTCCTGAGCAGCCTCAATACGGAGGCGCTAAAAGGGCTGGTTTGGATGTGCTCATTATTTCACGACCAGCAAACGATACAGACCATAAGTAAGCTGGGCGATCGCTGTTTTAAAAAGATTCCGCAGAAAGGACCGTCAGCACCGGGAGTCGGAAATGCCTGCTTATATACGCTTGCTAACTCTAAAGGGCTGGATGGTATCAGCCAGCTTTCGAGGTTGAGGCTTAAAATCAAGCAGAATAACACCTTAAAAATTATTGAAAAATATATTCAGGAGGCAGCAGCCAAGCACGGCGTTACAACGCATGAAATAGAAGATCTGGCAGTAGATGACTTTAAACTGAAAGAAGGAAAAAGGGAGTGGAATGTTGGAGACTTCACTGCTGTACTTCACATTGCAGGCGTGGGTAAATCAACCATAGTTTGGTTGAAGGAAGATGGTAAAGAACAAAAATCAGTACCTGTCGTTGTTAAAAATAAGCATGCTACCCTGCTCAAAAAGATAAAGGACGTTCAAAAACAAGTTGACCAGGCTACATCGACACAGCGAGACCGGTTTGACAGGATGCTGAGAAGTAATCGTGAAATTAAGTTAGAATATTTTAAGGAAAGATATGTCGAGCATGGTTTGCTAGGATGGGTAACCAATAATCTTATTTTTAATTTTATTGGTGATGATATTACTATTCAGGCAATAAGGTCTAAAGATAAGTGGATTACTGCTACAGGAGATGAAGTTAATATTGAACAGTATACACAAGTTTCTTTATGGCATCCGGCGGTTAGTACTACCGGTGAAGTTAAATTGTGGCGTGATTACCTGATTGCTAATAAGGTATTGCAGCCCTTTAAACAGGCTTTCCGGGAAATATACCTGCTCACTGAAGCAGAGATTAATACCCGTACCTACAGCAACAGGATGGCTTCACACATACTGAAGCAGCATCAATATGTTACCTTAGCTAAAGGACGAAATTGGACGGCAAGGCTTATTGGGGCTTGGGATGGTGGTGACCAGGATACGGCCTCGTTACTTCTGCCTGAATACAATCTGCGGGCAGAGTACTGGATTAATGCACTTAATGCCGATGATGCGTTTAATGAAACCGGAATCTGGAATTACGTAACTACCGACCAGATACGTTTTATCAATACACAAACCAATGAACTTGTAGACCTCATTGATGTACCGGCCATACCTTTTTCTGAAGCGTTGCGTGATGTTGATCTTTTTGTGGGTGTTGCCAGCGTGGGTAATGACCCTACATGGCGAGATTCAGGAGGATTGCCGGCGTACAGAGATTACTGGCAGGCGTATTCGTTTGGCGATTTATCGGAAGTAGCTAAAAACAGGAAAGAAATACTAACTGGTCTTATTCCACGCCTGAAAATAGCAAACGTAACTACAATACAGGATAAATTTGTAGTTGTAAAAGGTAAACTCCGCACCTACAAAATCCATATTGGCAGTACTAATATTCTGATGGAGCCTAACGACCAATATTTATGCATTGTGCCAGACAGGAGCAAAAAGGACAACACCGGAAATATTTACCTCCCTTTTGAAGGGGATAACGGCCTTTCTGTAATATTGTCTAAAGCATTTATGCTTGCAGCAGACGATAAGATTACAGATAGTACCATCACATCACAGATCAACAGATAACGATGAGATACCTGCAACAAAACCTTGTCAGTGAATTTGGTGTCAGTGGGCAAGACAGGTTGAATAAGGCAAAAGTTCTTATAGTAGGGGCAGGTGGCTTGGGTACGCCAGTAGCTACCTACCTTGCCGCTATGGGTATAGGAACAATCGGGATAGCTGATTTTGATATCATACAGGAAACGAATCTGCACAGGCAGTTTGCTTTTGCACCTGCAGATGTAGGAAAATGTAAGACTGAAGTATTATCAACTATGCTTAGAAAGCAAAATCCAGATATAAAGGTTTACTGTCATGATGTTGCCCTGATATGTGAAAATGCCGTAGCCGTTGTAAGTGAATATGATTTGATTTGCGATTGTACTGATAATGTCAATACACGGATATTACTGGACAAAATATGCAGAGTTTTAAATAAAAAATTGCTCTACGGGGCAGTAAGAGGGTGGGAAGGTTATGTAACGGTATTGCACGGTAAAGCCCTGATAGGTTTAACTGATGTTTTCAGTGAGTCCGACTTACTTTTCGAATCACAGAATAATTGTAGTGTTTCTGGAGTGATTAGCACAGTATGTGGGATAATTGGTTGCCATCAGGCCAATGAAGTTGTTAAGATAATCTTGGGAGTGGAGTCTAATTTAGACGGGGCAATCTTTTGTTACGATGGTCTTAGTAATACTTCACGGATTTTTCGTTTGAAAAAGTAGAGTACTGACAATAACAGACAAATAAGAGCTTTAAATCTCGCACCGATGGTGCGATATTTTTTTAATTGTCGCCAAACTGTGGCGACAATTGCTCAAACCAAAAGCTCCACCTCACTTTTGTACCCCGGATTATAGGACGGAGTGTATTTAATGATCTCTAATTCCTGAAGCTCCCTTAAATACTTATGGTAAGAAGGAAGAGTCTTTATATGCGACAATGCCATTAGCTTCCTTCGGCTTACATTAATGGTTTTGGATTGTTTTTGTCTTGCGGCTAAAGTTAGTATAGCTGTTAGGAGCGCAAAATGCCAGACGTTGAGCCTGGCATCATTTTCCAGTTTGGAAAGATGGTTATGAATGTCCTTTGCTGTCATATTCCATCAGTTTCCGGTGAATAATTTCTGTAAGTCTGCCCTGTTGTAGTAGTAGGAACCTAGAACCTTTTTAAAGCGCACCTGTCCTGTCACCCTCAGGTTTTGTAAAGAACCTGCCGACATTGTCAGCATTTTTTTAGCTGCATGGCTTTTCAGCCATTCCACTTCGTCATCTTTTTTAATCTCGGGTTTTAGTTTTCTAATTTCATCAATGATCATAAGGCTGTACTGCCTTAAATCGTCTTTAGTTACATACTCACTCATAATTCCTCTTCATTTGTAATTCGACTTTCTCTCTCTATTTTGCTTTCAGCAAAACGGCACAAATAAAATTACAATACTGTTACTGATTTATCTTAGTCAAAATTTACTTATGATTTTCATTTTCAAGATATTTCAACTTCAAATGCAGTTGATGGCAACTATCCAATATCTGAAATTCCTCCATTGGCATAAGCTTTACCGCAATGCCTAAGAAATCACTAATACTTCTTGCTGATGCGACAGCTAAGTTATTGCGGCGAACCTTATTGTTAAAACAAAAGATTACGGTATAATGGCTCGCAGGCTCGTTAATTATAGTTCTTATATTTTAAATTCACTCTTTAAGGTGAAAATTTAGTATATAATCGTTGCCAAGCTTGAAACAAAATTAACTACTTTTCGGTTAAGATTATCGGATGTTAATTTGAGGTATAAAAATAAAGGCTGAAAACAATGTTTTCAGCCTTTATTTTTTGCTTTGGCTTAACTAAGGTAAATAATATTCTATTTCACCTCCTTGGATTACTATAGTTTTAAGTAGTCCTATATCAGTTACTTCGCCTTCGAAATTGCCTTTAATTTTTTTATTATTTTCATTGTATATTGTATGGTTGAAAAATAAATCATTATAATTCGCATCATTTAATACATTCTTATAAACAGAGGTGATACTTGTTACGGCTCCATCATTTACTTTTTCTATAATATTGAGATGAATGGCAAACAAATTAAAATTAGAATCTGTTGTAAAGAAAAAGAACTCAATTTTATAACTTGTTCTGTTTTCATCATTTTCATAGTCATCATATGCAATAAGGTGTTTCCCGATTACCTCTTGAGATGAGTCTTCAATAATGTCAAGAAAATAAAAATTATTTAACTCTATTTTCTTATCGTCACAGAGAAATGATACTTTTCCGACTTCTACATTTTCTGTCGAAGGTATATCGTTAGTATTATCACATGATATAAATAATAGACTAATTAAGAAAATTAAAGATCTGATATATTTCATATTAATTATTGTATTTTTCCAGGTTCAAAGGTGAATCTTACTGTACCCGTGCTGTAATTTCTAATTTTGTATTTAGAGAATCCAAAAAATCGGGGTAATGTATCTTTATCAATTAGCACGTTATCATCAAAATTAACAACTGCTTGTCCTAAATCACCATTCCCTTGTGTAAGAGTCCTTGAAATAGAGTTTGTTTCAATAGACTTTGCACTTCCTCCAAATTTCATTCCAACTTTTTCAGTTGTGCCTAAAGTGGTGTTAAGTTCGAAGTTGGTTGTATATTCAGATACATGAGTTGTGGTAGTTGGAATATCTCTAAAGAAATTTTCAAGAAGAATATTTATATCTTGAAGGTTAAGGTGATTATGTAATTTTACTTTAATGGCAATATGACTTAAAGCTTCAATTATAATAGTAAAGTTTGTTCTACTCATTAGGTAAGGCTATTAAAGAAATATAGAATGTTATATCAAATATATATAAAGTTTGGTTATTGTTTAAAATCTGAGAAAATTATTCATAATTAACATGAAGATTAAAACAAACCCTTCCCGTGTCTGTCAGGATTTGTTTTTTGGCATTTTGCCAAGAGCATGCTCTTTCAGGCATGCACTTTTAGCTATTTGTACAAACTAAAGTGACTTTTATGCTGAATACTTTTAGAGGAAAATGTTACATCTTTTGATTACTGAAACAATTGTAACATTGAGGCTTTACCATCGTGGTGTTTTCGTAATTTCCGCACTTATGGCAAACATTTTCTACATAGTGTGGGTTTTCAAAACTTGACCATATAAAATAGCAGTCATAACAGTAAGGACTATCAGGATTATACGGGATTTTATCTTCGCACCTGATGCAGAAACCTTTGGAAGTCTTTTTGTTATTTTTTTGATAATTATTATGAGAGTTACGCTCCCAATTGTTGTTGGAAAGGTAAATTCTTTGAGCAGATTGCATTATTGACTGTGCTTCCTGAGCAGCTTTATCATAAATCTTTTTGTCTTCATTGGCATCAACAAGTACTCCCATCTCTCGGTTATTCTTTTCTGAGAATTCATACATGTTCATGGATGTTATTACCATATGGTGTTCATTAAAGTAACACTTTGCATGTAGGTTGTCAGAATAGTATAATTCAAGTTTTTTAAGCTCTTCTAGCCCGCTTCTTTGATGAGGATTTAATTCATCTTTGCCGTATATTATTTTTATATTGACACCTCTGGCATTTGCGTCTTTAAGGCGGTCAAAAAGAATCTTAGAAATCTGAAGATAAGGGGAAACTAAAGTGAGGTTTTTACGGGCTTCAATAATAATGTTCTCAATATTATATGAAGTGCCGTTGGTAGTTAAAAAATCTGCCATTGGTAAGGTTGGTTAGTATTTATCTGCAATTTTAATAATCTAAGCTTACAAAAGCAAGTTTTTAAACTGAAATGAACGTGCGGATGAAAGTGTTGTGGTGGAGGTACAACTATAATATTCTTTTCGATCCTGCTTATTCTCTTCTGATTCTTTTCCATTACGAAACGGCAAAAAAGGCAGCTAAGTTATTGCGGCGCAATTTATTGTTAAAACAAAAGACTACGGCATAATGGCTCGCAGGCTCACCACCTTTCGGGACTTATTCCGTTTCCTTTTGTTTTCCCGCTGCACCGCACTTTTCGGCTGCTTTCTTTTTTACCGTTTTCTTTTGGAAAAAAAATGTGTTTTTTAAGGAGGCTGACGGCTAAAAAAGAAAAGTGATGAATTCATCACAGTTAATTTTTTTGTCGAACCCTTAAATCTTAGAAATCATTAATTACAACGAAAGGACAGGCCGTTATTCTTTTTTCAGTGTAAAGGAAAAAGCATGGCACAATTTAGGTCAGGTAGTAACTGACTACCCAACAAGCTCGGAAGCAATTAAACATGCGGGACTGGATTATGAAGTAGTGAAATCGCCACTGTTTACAAACAGTACAGAAATGCTACAGGCTACCACAGATTTGAATATTGACGAGCCTCTCACAGTGCCGAATTATTTTGCCAATGTACGCAGCGACAACAATACTGTTTTGGGTGTGGTAGGTAAAGATTACCACATAGTACAGAATCGTGATGCGTTTGCTTTTTTTGATGCTATTGTAGGCGGTGAGGATGGAATTTTATACGAGACTGCAGGGGCTTTAGGAAATGGCGAACGCATTTTTATTACTGCTAAACTGCCTGATTATATCCGTGTGGGTAATGGCGATGATGTAACCGAAAAATATATTTTCCTGACCACCTTTCACGATGGCAGCGGAAGCATTACAGCAGCCTTTACACCCGTGCGCATTGTCTGCCAGAATACACTTAACGCATCATTAAAAAATATGACCAATGTGGTGCGCATAAAACACACCTCGGGAGCAAACCAGCGTTTGGAAAATGCACATAAAGTTATGGGACTGGCAAACACCCTTAGTAACCAGTTAGAAAACATCTTTAACGAGTGGGCAACGGTCAGGATTAAAGATGATGAGGTAAAGAAATTAATACAGTTGGCACTATGCCCAAACAAAGAAACCTACGGCCTTTTAAAGAAGGGAGCAGAAGATGAATTATCGACCGCATATAAGAACATGGTGGAAGATGCTTTTTGCCTATGCAATGGTAAATGACACCCAACAAATGGATACCACTAAAGGTACTTTGTTTGGCGCTTACAATGCTGTGACGGGCTACTATCAAAATGTAAGAAAATATAAAGATGAAGAAGCTAAATTGCAATCCATTGTAATGGGAGGAACCGCACAAACAAGAGCGCAAAAAGCCTTTGAATTGTGCAGCGGTTTTGCCAAAAATGACAGCGGAATTTTTACACTGAATTAAGTAAGCATTAGAGAAAATGAAAACAGGGCAGGGAACCAAACCTGCCCCAATTTTTTTCAATCATGGTCAAAATTTGGCTATGATTGCTTTTATCTTCTCATCCGAATTACATTAGCGTAAAGCATAGAAAAGGCTGCGGTCGATTGCCTTGTCT
>NZ_WOWP01000044.1 GCF_009741375.1 Flavobacterium rakeshii | reverse complement strand
GGGACTTATTCCGTTTCCTTTTGTTTTCCCGCTGCACCGCACTTTTCGGCTGCTTTCTTTTTTACCGTTTTCTTTTGGAAAACAAATGTGTTTTTAAGGAGGCTGACGGCTAAAAAAGAAAAGTGATGAATTCATCACAATTAATTTTTTTGTCGAATCCTTAAATCTTAGAAATCATGGGACACAATCTTAATTACAACGAAAGGACAGGCCGTTATTCTTTTTTCAGTGTAAAGGAAAAAGCATGGTACAATTTAGGGCAGGTAGTAACCGACTACCCAACTAGCGCGGAAGCAATTAAACATGCGGGACTGGATTATGAAGTGGTAAAATCGCCACTGTTTACAAACAGTACCAAAACGCAACAAGCTACCACAGATTTAAATACTGGCGAGACTCTTACAGTGCCGAATTATTTTGCCAATTTGCGCAGTGATAACAATAACGTTTTAGGTGTGGTGGGTAAAGATTACCACATTGTACAGAATCGTGATGCATTTGCTTTCTTTGATGCAATTGTAGGCGGTGAGGATGGAATTTTATATGAGACTGCAGGGGCGTTGGGGAATGGCGAACGCATTTTTATTACTGCCAAACTGCCTGATTATATCCGTGTGGGCAATGGTGATGATGTAACCGAAAAATACATTTTCTTGACTACCTCACACGATGGCAGCGGAAGTATTACAGCAGCCTTTACACCCGTGCGCATTGTCTGCCAGAATACACTTAACGCTTCACTAAAGAACATGACTAATGTGGTACGCATTAAACATACCTCGGGAGCAAACCAGCGTTTGGAAAATGCGCACAAAGTTATGGGACTGGCAAACACCCTGAGCAACCAGTTAGAGAACATCTTTAACGAGTGGGCAACCGTAAGGATTAGAGATGAAGAGGTAAAGAAATTAATACAACTGGCACTATGCCCTAATAAAGAAACCTACGACCATTTAAAGAAAGGTGCAGAAGATGAATTATCGACAGCATTTAAAAACATGGTGGAAGATGCTTTTGCTTATGCAATGGTAAATGATACCCAACAAATGGACACTACAAAAGGTACTTTGTTTGGCGCTTATAATGCGGTTACCGGCTACTATCAAAATGTTAGAAAGTATAAAGATGAAGAAGCCAAATTGCAGTCTATTGTAATGGGTGGAACCGCACAAACAAGAGCGCAAAAAGCTTTTGAATTGTGCAGCGGTTTTGCCAAAAACGACAGCGGGATTTTTACACTGAATTAATTAAGCATAACAGAAAATCAAAACGGGGCAGGGAAGCGAACCTGCCCCAACTTTTTACGATCATGGTCAAAATTTGGCTATGATTGCTTTTATCTTCTCATCCGAATTACATTAGCGTAAAGCATAGAAAAGGCTGCGGTCGATTGCCTTGTCT
>NZ_WOWP01000043.1 GCF_009741375.1 Flavobacterium rakeshii | reverse complement strand
ATGGAACATTAAGTGAAAAAGCTTATTTTTGTTTTATACACAGCAAGTAAAGAAGTTATGGTAAGGTACCGAACCACAGCGTGTTGTACTTTACCATTTGCAGCTTGTATTTTACCAACTAATAAATAGCTTACAGAATTTTCAATACTTTTGAATTATGGACACACCTACAAAAAACCACATAGGAAGAAAAATTAGCCGTATTCGTGAACTTCGCGGAATGAAACAGGAAGCCTTGGCAAATGCATTAGGAATTAGCCAACAGGCTGTTTCTAATATTGAAAACAGTGAAAAGATAGATGATGAAAAGTTGATTGAAGTTGCTAATGTGCTTGGAGTAACGCCGGAAGCAATTAAGAATTTTTCTGAAGAAGCTGCTATTAATTTCTTCAATAATTTTTATGACAATAGTTTCACTAATAGTCAGGGAACTTTTAACGCCAGTCACTGTACGTTTAATCCATTAGATAAAGTAGTAGAGTTATTTGAAGAAAATAAGAAGCTTTACGAAAGATTACTTCAAGCGGAAAAAGATAAAGTGGCTTACTTGGAGAAACTGCTTAATAATAAATAATTATATTTATTTGTTGAAAAGAGATTACTTAAATTAAGTAATCTCTTTTTTTAATTTCAAAATTATTTTTATGACAGCCGACATGATTTTAAGACTCAATTACCAGAGTTTTTATAATGGAAGTAGTGAAACGATAAAAGAGCTATTAGACCCGATTAACAAAATTGAGTTATTGAGGAGTGCATGTCACTTAATTGCTGTTAGTAAAAATGATGAAACTTCTCATAGTACTATTGATAAGTGGTTTTCAAATCCTGAAAAAGGTGCATTATTAAAAGTAAAAGCACCTGTAAATACTTCAATTATTAATGTCACCAGTGGTTTAAGACTTTTATCTTATATACTAGCTAAAGAAGATGTTGATTCAACTTTGGTAATAAATACTGATGATTTTGAAGAACGTCTCTTTAAGGCATTTTTATTGCTAAATTCCGAACAAGACCAGATTGAAGAAGAAGGTCAAAAGAATTTGCCTCCCCAAGGAGATGATGAACTACTTAGTGCATCATTACTAGGAATATCATACCATGATTACGACTTGCAAAATTATGATTTAAACGAGATTTTTATTGTGCAACTAATGAAAAGTATTGACTTTTTCCTTTTTTTGGAAGGAGACAGCCTTTTTAAAGAACACCTAGCTAAATTCCTCAATAATTATGGATGTGATTCCTGGCAGCAATGGATTATCCGCATCTTAGGATTATTGGTGCCTGCTCTTCGTCATAACGATGACAATTATAGTGAAGTAATAGTTGAACATAATCAAGATTTTGAAGTAAACATAAATTTTTTAGATCTTTTTAGTGCTCCATTAGATTATTTGGAAGTTCCTGATTTTGTAAATATACGAAGCAGACCTCTTGTGAGAATTAATGATTCTACATTCTTAATTATTAATAAACAATTTTTAATTGAAAGAATACATAAAAGTATAGTATTTGAATTTAGCTTAAAAATTAATGAAGAAGTGAGTTTAGGGAGCAGAATTAAAAACTTTAGATCATTATACTGTGACAGTTTTTCGGAACAAGTATTGCTTTATAAGACATTGTATAATTGCTTCCCAAAAAAAGGAGACTGGAAAAAGCATACAGGTGAAAATTTTAAGTCAGCAGGTTATTCTGGTGAACCAGATATGTACGTGAGATTTAAAAACAAAATTTTACTATTTGAGAGTAAGGATGTTATATTAAAGGGGAATGAAAAGCAGTCAAGAGATTTTTCTATTTTATCAAAAGCTTTCAAGGAAAAATTTTTAAAAATTGTAAAAGATGATAAAACAACTAATAAAGCTATAATGCAAATTATAACTAATATTAGGAGAGTTTTTGATAAATATTATAAGGAAATAGACATCGATTACAAATTAGAAAGTTTAAGAATTTATCCAATTTTAGTAACTCATGATAGACAGTTTGATTCTTTAGAATTTAATAGATTACTAAACCTTTGGTTTAAAAAAGAACTAGCTCATAATTTTTCTACAGATGAAGTAGTTAGGATTCAACCATTAACAGTTATCAACATTGATTCATTAATTCTTTACCAATCTCATTTTAGACAAAGAGGTGAATACGGATTAGAAATGTTGATAGAACAATATCATCATCATATAAAATTAGGATCAGTCCGCGGAATTAAAGCATTTGAAAAAATGTATTTAGATACAGCAATTTCATTTTCAGATTTTCTAAGGGATGCTTATAGGCATAATAAAACAAAGCTAATTCCAACAAATCTTGATGATTATATTTCAGTATTAAAATTAAAAGAATAATCAAAACCTTCCGGATTTGTTTTTGCATTGTGCCAAGAGCATGCTCTTTCAGGAATGCACTTTCCGACTTCGCTGCCTAGCCTAGCGCATGAACATTAGTAGTTATATTAACCGACATTAAGCAAGACAACACGCTACAAAACAAATGAGAGATAATAAACCACTAGAACAAGAAGCTTTAAGTTGTGCGACTTTTAAAGTGTCAAAATACGGCTATAAATTTAGTCATCCTAACTTTGATAAAAACGGTGGTGACTTTTTTATAGAAGAAGAACTTGCTGACGGCTTGCACAAAATAATTTTATGTCAATCAAAAGGACGAAATATTACTGAAAACAATTCGAACCTGAAAATCCATACAAATTATGTAAAAGATAATTTTTTACTTTTCCTTTATCTTAAAGACGACAACTATGACAACGAAGACACCCTATTTTTTTTTACAAGAGAAGACATTCAGAAGTGGGAAATAAGGAATGAAAACTATTATTTAAATATCCAAAAAAACTCACTTGATAATTCAATTTTCGCAAGTAATAAATTTAACAAAACAAACTCAGAAAAGATTGCTGATATTTTACAAAACATAAACGCTGGAAAAAAAATCGAGTATAAAACAATAACAAATTTAAACACACTTAATAGTCTGTTAGTGCTATGGAAAACTATTGGAAGTTTACCAGATTCTAATCTAACCAAACTACTTCTTGAAGATTTTGATAATTATCCTTATATCAACATTGAACAATTTATCTTTTTGTTATGTATCACAATTCATAATGAAGAAAATTTGGAGTTTCAAAATTCAATAGATTGGGCTTTTCAGTATCTAAAGTTTTTCAATGATGCTCCACCCAGTGATTATATTTTAGACTTTAAAACTCAAAAAACAACTTATCCTTCTTTTATGGTTACTTATAATAAAACGTATTTAGAATACATAGAAAATGAAATTGAAAAAGGATTTAAGTTACAGATGGGGGATATCGAAGAGTATTTTGAATGTTATTTGTTTCAGAGTGGTGAATATTTTTTGAAATATGCAAGAACAGGAAATTATTTATAATGAAACAAATACAGCTGCTAACAAGCTATTGCTAAAAGCTGGGACGAACAGCTTCGATTGAACATTTGTCCAAGGTTCAATATTCGTTCTTCTATTAAACTTTAGTTCTAAAAATCCCTCACTTTGGCAATCCCCGAACCGTTGGTGTCAAAGATTCTTAAAAACTTTTATCCTTCAAACCTTCTATCTAGTAAATTAACAGGGGAAATTTAGTTGTACCCAAAACCTTCCGGCGCACCGTCAGGATTTGCTTTTGTATTGTTTCAAGAGCATGCTTCTTCAGGCATGCACTTTTAGAAATCAACTATATTCCAAAAGCTTGAAATATTGAACAAAAGATTGCACTTAAAATGAGTATCTTTATTCTAGAAAATCATCAAATAAATGTTTCGTCACAAAGGCAAAAGAAGATCGTATGGACATAACCTTAGGTTGGCATCCATTTTATCTTTTGTGGCAGGAATTGTAAACATTGTAGGGCTGTTGTCGGTAAATGTTCTTACTACAAATGTAACCGGGCATTTTGCTTTCTTTTCAAGAACTTTTGTAAGCGAAGAGTTTTCCAATGCTGTTATTTACCTTTGGTTTCTGTTAAGTTTCCTTGCCGGAGCTTTTTGTTCCAATCTTATAAGTGAGACTATTGTCCGTATAAAGGAGAACCTTTCCTATGTTGTTCCCATCCTGCTTGAAATTATTCTTTTGGTTTTGGTTGCCACTTTGCAATTTAATCAGCCTGATCTTTTGGCTTGTACTCTATTGTTCGCAATGGGGTTGCAAAATGCTTTGGTAACCCGGGTATCGCAGTCGGTGGTACGAACAACGCACCTAACAGGAATATTTACAGATCTGGGTATAGAACTGTCTCAGCTTTTGTTTTACAAAACAGCCAATGAGAACTTTACCCTTAAAAGGAGTATCTATTTAAAACTGGCTATTATAGCGTGTTTTTTTGCGGGAGGATTAGCAGGTGGATTTGCCTATTCTTACTTAAAGGTGAAAGTACTTTTAATTGCAAGCTTAGCTCTGCTACTAGCTTTGCTTTACGACTACATCCTACTTAAATTCTATGTCATCAAAAGAAAGGTGTTACACAGGCAATGATATCGTTATGTAGTCAATTTAAATAGGACAGTTTGTACTGTGTCAATCACAATTTACTGCGCTTAATCTTTTTGTTCCATCTTCATCTTCTATATATTCGAACCCATTATTGAGCAGGTCATTCACATCTTTTCGACCATTAAAATGCCATAATAGATGACCGTACTTGCACCTGTCTACTGTTCCGTCAAGAAGCTCCTGTTTCATTAAAACTTTTAACTCTTCCCAGTAGGCTTTAGGAGCATGAACCAGTAAAATATAGGGGTTGAATTCATCTCCAAGTTCTTTTTGAGAATATAGTTCCAGTCTCTCTTTAGACGGGAAGCCGTATTTTTTGGTCAGCTCGATGATTCTCTTGGTGTGTAAATCATCAAAATGATTGATGTAGTTCTTGAAAATATGCTTGGATAATGTGTCAGACTTAAATTTATTTTCAACAATATATTTGCGTGTGAGGTCGGATTCCAGATTTTCGATACTGTCGGTTTTACTCTTATCAAATGTTTTAAATAAAGTATATTCCCTTAATGCCTGATCATAATCGTACATGAATTTAACCTCTTCAATTACAAGGTCGATATCTCTTTTCAGGAGAGTATCTTTTGCAATACTTTGGGCTGTTGTAAGGCTGTAATAAAAGATAAAGGCTAGTATAAATAATTTTTTCATGTAGTGAATAATTATAGAGGAATATCTCTCTAATAAAAGATTAAACGCAAAAATATTGATTTCGTATTAATTTTCTTAGAGATATTTTCATTCCCTTCTGATTCTTTTCCATTACGAAACGGCGAAAAAGGCAGCTAAGTTATTGCGGCGCACCTCATGGTTAAAACAAAAGACTACGGCATAATGGCTCGCACGCTCACCACCCTTCGGGACTTATTCCGTTTCCTTTTGTTTTCCCGCTGCACCGCACTTTTCGGCTGCTTTCTTTTTTACCGTTTTCTTTTGGAAA
>NZ_WOWP01000042.1 GCF_009741375.1 Flavobacterium rakeshii | reverse complement strand
CTCCATTGGTTCTGAACTCCAAACCGGAGCGGTAGTATCTTCGATAGTGATTATCTGAGTAAATACTTCCGATACATTACCACATTCATCAGTAGCTACCCAAGTGTTGGTGTAAGTACCACTATTGGCACAACCTGATGATACAAACGAACCTTCGGTTTTAGTGTATGAAATCTCACCGTCACAGTTATCGGTAGCTACAGGCTGTTGCGCCTGAGCAGCGGCCAATCCGTCAAGGTCGCTACATTCTAAAGTAATATTCAGTTCAGCATCCATTGTTGACCAAACCGGAGCAGTAGTATCCTCAATAGTGATTATCTGAGTGAATACTTCCGATACATTACCACACAGGTCGGTGGCTACCCAGGTATTGGTATAGGTACCCGCGTTGGCACAACCGGAGGACACGAATGAACCTTCCGTTTTAGTATATGAAATCTCACCGTCACAGTTATCGGTTGCTACAGGCTGTTGTGCCTGAGCAGCGGCTAATCCGTCAAGGTCACTACACTCTAAAGTGATGTCAAGCTCCATTGATTCTGAACTCCACACCGGAGCCGTAGTATCTTCGATGGTTATCACCTGAGTGAATATCTCCGATACATTACCACACAGGTCGGTGGCTACCCAGGTATTGGTATAGGTTCCTGCGTTAGCACAACCAGAGGATACAAACGAACCTTCAGTTTTAGTGTAGCTGATTTCTCCGTCACAGTTATCGGTAGCTACAGGCTGTTGCGCCTGAGCGGCAGCCAGTCCGTCAAGGTCGCTACATTCTAAAGTAATATCTAGCTCCATTGGTTCTGAACTCCAAACCGGAGCGGTAGTATCTTCAATAGTGATTATTTGGGTAAATACTTCCGATACATTACCACACAGGTCGGTTGCTACCCAGGTATTGGTATAAGTACCACTATTGGCACAACCTGAGGACACAAACGAGCCTTCAGTTTTGGTATATGAAATCTCACCGTCACAATTGTCTGTTGCTACAGGTTGTTGTGCCTGAGCGGCAGCCAATCCGTCAAGGTCGCTACATTCTAAAGTGATGTCAAGCTCCATTGGTTCTGAACTCCAAACCGGAGCAGTAGTATCTTCAATAGAGATTATTTGGGTAAATACTTCCGATACATTACCACACAGGTCAGTTGCTACCCAGGTATTGGTATAAGTACCACTATTAGCACAACCTGAGGATACGAAAGAACCTTCCGTTTTAGTGTAGCTGATTTCTCCGTCACAGTTATCGGTTGCAACAGGCTGTTGCGCCTGAGCGGCAGCCAATCCGTCAAGGTCACTACATTCTAAAGTAATATCTAATTCAGAAGAAGCAGTACTCCAAACCGGAGCAGTAGTATCTTCGATAGTGATTATTTGAGTAAAGATTTCCGATACGTTTCCACACAGGTCGGTTGCTACCCAGGTATTGGTATAGGTTCCTGCGTTAGCACAACCTGAGGACACGAACGAGCCTTCTGTTTTAGTGTATGAAATCTCACCGTCACAGTTGTCGGTTGCTACAGGCTGTTGCGCCTGAGCAGCGGCTAATCCGTCAAGGTCGCTACACTCTAAAGTGATGTCAAGCTCCATTGGTTCTGAACTCCA
>NZ_WOWP01000041.1 GCF_009741375.1 Flavobacterium rakeshii | reverse complement strand
ACGTTATTTCTAACCTAAAAGCGATCAAGAAAGATGAAGAACCTATATATCAGTTTAAGTTTTATGCTGGCAGCGCAGTTTGCCATGGCACAAAATAAAGACACGGAAAAAGCAGATAAGCTATTCAACCGTTTTGAATACATTGATGCTGCCGACGAATACATGAAGCTTGCCAACAAAAAAGATCCTTATGTTTACAGGCAGCTTGCTGAGAGCTACTACAACATGTTTAACAGTAAAGAGGCTATTAAGTGGTATGAAAAGGCTGTTAAGTCTAAGCAGGACTCTGAGATCTATTACCACTATGCCCAGATGCTAAAAGCCGAAGGCAGATATGAGGAAGCTAATGCACAAATGCTCACTTTTGCCAAAATGGCTCCTAAGGATCAAAGAGCAATCATATTTATGAAAGATCCTGATTATTTGCCTAAACTAAAAAGTCAAACCAAGCTTTTTGACGAGCAGTACTTAGACATTAGTGATAAAAAATATACCGATTTTGGCGCTGTATTAAACGACGACAAATCTTTTTACTTTACCAGTACACGTAACACCGTTCGCAGGAAATATGGCCGTAACGAAGAGCCATATCTTGATTTATATGTAGCCACTTATCAGGGAGACGGTAAATTTAGCAGCCCAGAACCGGTTACTGAGATAAACAGTAAATGGCACGACGGCCCTGCAACTATTACAGCCGATGGCAATACCATGTACTTTGCCAGCGAGAGCTTTAAAGAAGGAAAGTTTGAGAAAGACAACGGTCAGCAAACCGGACTACTTTACATCTTTAAGGCGACTAAAGTAAACGGAAAGTGGGGTAATGTAGAGGCTTTACCGCTTAACGACAAGCGTTGGTCATCTGCTAACCCATCAGTTAGTGCCGATGGCAAAACCCTTTATTTCTCTTCAAACAGAACAGGTTCTATGGGTGAAACTGATATTTGGAAAGTAGATATTAAAGGCCCTAACTCATACGGGAAACCGGAAAACATGGGTCCAAAAGTAAATACAGAAGGAAGAGAAAGCTTCCCTTACATAACATCAGATAATAAACTTTTCTTCTCTTCAGAAGGACTTAAAGGTTTTGGTGGTTATGACGTATATATGATAGATTTAAACGGTGACAACGAAGCTATTAATCTGGGAGATCCTATCAACACCTCTAAAGACGACTTCTCATTCACCTTTAACGCTTCACAAAACGTTGGTTTCTTTGCCAGTAACCGCTTAGGAACAGATAACCTGTATATGGCTACTCCTATTTGTGGTGTGGAAGTTATAGTAACTGTTAGAGACAAAAAAACAGGAAAAATTATTCCGGCAGGAAAAGTAGCTATACTTGACGACAGAAATAACGTAATCGAAACCAGAACAGCCGATGCAAACGGTAAAGTTACCTATAGTGTAGACTGTGATACTGATTACACAGTACAGGCATCAATAGAAGGTTACAAGACAGATAACTTCCCGGCAGAGAAGAAACACGGTGGTGAAGTTGCCGTAATGGCCGATCTTGAACCGCTAGACGATCTTATCGTAGGCGACAGGGTGGTACTAAACAGTATCTATTTTGAATATGATAAGAGTAACATTACTCCTCAGGCAGCCTTTGAACTAAACAAACTGGTTGATGTAATGAAGTCATACCCTGAAATGGTTATCGAGGCACAGGCACACACTGATAGCCGAGGTAGTGATGACTACAACATGAAGTTATCTGAACAAAGAGCAAAATCTGTAATGCAATATGTTGTATCACAAGGTATATCAAGAGAAAGGATAACCGGAAAAGGTTATGGTGAAACCATGCCTAAGGTAAATTGTGGCGACAACTGTACTGAAGAAGAGCATGCTAAGAACAGACGTAATGAGTTTGTTATAATAAAAAGATAAGCCATTCTAATTTAACAGAAGGTTAAAAAAAGCAGTCCTATGTGGCTGCTTTTTCAATATTTAACCTTTTTTTTATAAATTATTTGCACGGCTATACTTTACATTTTGGTAACGCTTTAGTAATTTTGCTCAGCATTTAACTTCAGCATTATTTATGCCTTTACACCTAACTGAAATAGAACGTGTAAAAACCATCTCAAAAGAAGATTTTTACAATAACTACGTAAAAAAGCAAAAACCTGTAGTGATTGAACAATTAACTCAGGATTGGCCTGCTTACGAAAAATGGAGACTGAATTATATTAAGGATTTAGCCGGAGATAAGACTGTACCATTGTATGACGATCGCCCGGTTTCACATGAAGACGGATTTAATGAAGCACATGCCGAAATGAAAATGTCTGAATACATAGACCTTCTTCAGTCAAAACCAACAAACTACCGTATATTTTTATATAACCTGATGAAGGAAGTACCTTCGCTTCAAAAAGACTTTAAATGGCCTGATTTAGGTTTAAGACTTATAAAGCAATTACCAATGTTGTTTTTTGGCGGAGAAAATTCAAAAGTATTTATCCATTACGATATTGATTACTCTAACATACTGCATTTTCATTTTCACGGTAAAAAAAGATGTATACTTTTTGCTCCAAACCAAACTCCTTACCTATACAAAGTACCGCATTCATTAATCTCAAGAGAAGATATTGATTTTGATAATCCGGATCTTGAAAAATGGCCGGCACTACAACATGCCGAAGGACTGGTAGCAAACCTTGAACACGGGGAAATGCTTTACATGCCCGAAGGCTACTGGCATTACATGAAATATGTAACCCCGGGGTTCTCAATGAGTCTAAGAGCGTTGCCAAGAAAAATAAGCAACCTCTCTAAAGCGGTTTACAATATATTTGTAATGAGGCATTATGACAACCTTATGCGACGATACAAAGGGCAGGCCTGGATTGATTACAAAAACGAAGAAGCTGTTAAGCGAACACATAAAAAGCTTAATATACCGGTATAAAAACAGTAATCCCGTTCGGCAAGAATGGGATTATTTTTTACCTTTAAACACTAGCCTCACTATTTATGCACAAAACCTATACTGTTGAAGAAGCGAAACGAAAACTGGAGCAATACTGTGCCTACCAGGATCGTTGCCATGTAGAGGTTTTACAAAAACTAAAGAGCATGAATATGATTTCGCAGGCATGTGATGTTATTATTACCCACCTTATAGAGCATAATTTCCTTAACGAAGAACGCTTTGCCAAAAGCTTTGCCCGAGGTAAATTCAGAATTAAAAACTGGGGGCGCATCCGTATAAAAAACGAGCTTAAACTCAGGGAGATTACACGCTTTAACCTTGAAGCAGCCCTAAAGGAAATACCAGACGGAGAATACCTTGAAACTTTCCATTCCCTTGCCGAAAAACAATGGGACAACATTAGGGAAACCAACATCCAAAAGAAAAAAAAGAAACTCTTTGACTTCCTGATGCGCAAGGGTTTTGAGAGTAATTTAATTTATGACAAACTGAATGAACTAGCAGCTTAATCACAATTTAAATTCTCTTAATAAAATGTTAATTAAAAATTAGTACCTTAGCAGTCCCCATAAATATTTGTTAACGTAAAAATTCCCCTGTGCTATGAGAACAAGAATTCTTTTGGCCACTCTGCTTGTTGCGGCCTTTAGTTACGGACAAGAGTTTAACTTCAAAGAACTGAATACCAAGGGTAGACAACTCATGTTTACCAAACCCGACAGTGCCATTGTTTACCTTAAAAAAGGTATGCAGGAAGCCGAAAGGATTAAAGCCCATGATACCATTTTTGGTGATTTATACCATCTGTATGGTATACGCGACCTTATGCTCAACAAATTTGATTCGGGTATAATCTATTTTAAAAAAGCAGCCGAATACAACAAAAGCTGCCCTGATAAACAGGTAAGGGCTTTTTGTAACATCGCCCTATGTTACAGAAACTTAGGCGAGTTTGACAAATCAATAAAACAGTTAAACGAAATACTCAACTCGGGTAAACAAACCGAAAAAACTCTTGCTATAGTGTATGGCGAACTTGCCTCAAACTATATGCAAAAGTTTCAAAACGAAAAAGCCATTAACAGCCTTCTTAAAGCTATTGATGTACTTAAGAAGATGAACGACGACTCTGAAGTTTATCCTATTAAACAAAAACTGGCTAACATCTATATGTTACAGGGCAACTATGAGTTTGCTATTGACCTGTATGACGATTGTATTGCCGGATTCAAGAAAAGAGGTGATAATAAAAACCTATCATACACTTACCTAAATAAAGCTGAGAGCCTTATACAGCTCAACAAACTGGACGAAGCTAAAGAGAACCTGAATTTAAGCATCAAATGGCTAAAGGAATACCAGGATATATCGGTACTTGGTGTAGCCTATTCTAAAATAGGGCATATAGAAGCACGTGAAGGAAACGAAGCCGAAGCCCTTGCTTCATACGAGTATGCTATGGAAAATTTAAGCGCTTCAAATTCGCCATACATTATAAGGGTAGGTATGGAATATATAAACCACCTTAACCGTAACAAAAAGTATAAAAAATCACTCGTAGTGATTGATCAGGTTAAAGAAAGTGAAGCCTACAAGAGTATTAATCTTGAAGACAAAATGTATTTCTTACAGGCAATGGCAGACACTTATAAATTTACAGGTAGTTACAAAAAGGCGACCGACAATTATACCGAAGCTATTACCCTAAAGGACTCTATCGCTACAATGGATAAGGAAAATGCCCTTAACGAAATACAAGGCAAGCTCCAAAATGAAATACAGCGCGAAAAAAATATAGCCCTAGCTAACAGCAATAAAGCGCTTGAAGAAAAAATAACCAAAAACAAAATTATAATCTGGCTTAGTATTATAGGAAGTCTTATTATCATCATATTAATACTTACCATACTCAGATCGGCAAAACTTAAAAACAGGCTACAAAAAGAAGCGCTTAGAACTATTGCTGCCGAAAAGAACTTAATGGAACAGCAAAGCCAGTATGACAAGGAAATTTATGAAGCCCAAAAAGAACGCATTAAAGAAAAGCAACGAGAACTTACATCGAGCGCCCTTAGAATGGCAAACCTACAGGACAGCATAAACGAGATTATAAACAAATGCCTTCGCAAGGAGATGATAAATATTAATGATGTAAGAAAAGAACTCCAGCTGCTAACAAAACAAAAAGATTACTGGAAACAGTTTGAAACACGTTTCAATCAAGTACACCCTGACTTTAATCATTTGCTGGCAGAGAAGTTTGACAACCTTACAAAAAACGATTTAGAGTTTTGCTCCCTTTTAAAGCTGAATTTAACCAATAAGGAAATCGCATCGCTATTACAAATTTCACACGAAAGTGTAATTACCAAAAAATACAGAATTAAGAAAAAAATGAATATTCAGGAAGATGTAGACTTTGAAAAGGTGATTATGGAAATTTAGACGTCTTTTTTCTCTCATTCATCACTATCCAAAACATAGACAAGATTAAGTCATTAAAAAACAACATTTTAACACTTAAAAAAAATACACCTGTCTATAGTTTGTCTATCAAAATTTTGTTAAAAACCACAAACTATACCTTAAATTTGTAGCATACAACTCGACAAAATGATTAATAAATCCGACGAGTGGCAGTTTATCAAAATAACAGTTCTTGAAATTTCCTGCTTTATATTACTAAATAACTGGTGCTATTTTAGACCTAAGATATGAAATACACGCCCCCGTATTTTATGTTAAAAACCCAACACCGGTGATTGCAACGCCCCCTGTAATCATTGGTGTTTTTTTTATAAAATACAGCCAATAAAAAAGCAACCCCTACCTCCTAATAAATTATGGTAAAAAATAAAGAAAACTTCTCAAAAATTTAAAATAACAAGCTATTATTTATCTTACATTTTGCTCTATTTTCTGATTATTATACAATGTTTCGCGTATATTAGTATTTACATTATAAATAAAATACTTGTTAAGTAAAATATAAACAAAAATTCACTCACATAACCATAAATAATTATATATCAGTATATTTGCCCCGATTTAAAAGCTAAATAATAATTTTTATTTACGCTTAACGAATTGAATTTTAATTACAAGAGTTTATATAAAAAACTACCACTAACTAAAAAGTAAATGGTTAGTTTTTAAAGCATATTATGGGTTCTTAGTCCCGTAATGTTTAGTAATTTTTTAGTTGGATGCAAGGAACCCCCTACTCTGTAAGGGGTTTCTTTTTTATTTAGACACCAGTATACTAACTGCATTACCGCCAAAGCCTACAGCATTAACCAATATCTTTTTAAGTTTTTTATCCTGAACAAAAGGAACATCTTTAGCAAACGGAACATTTATAAACTGTTGCTTGTTAAGCATCATTACGGCAAGCTCAAGGCTTAATAACCCCGAAGCACCAAATGTATGCCCTATTTTCCATTTGTTAGTAGTAATTAACGGTAACTTATCGCCAAAGAGTTTTTTTATGGCATTAAGCTCCGAAAGGTCACCTTTTATAGTTCCCGGCGCATGCATTACAACAGCATCAATCTCACTTTTATCAATACCTTCCATAGCCATAAGCATTGACTTCTGTAAACAGTCGGCATCGGCAGATATGGAAACACTGTGTTTTAAAACCTCTGTAGAGTACCCTACACCTTCAACATAAGCAAGAGCATTTTCTTTTTTACCTGCTTCCAAGCATGCAATTGCTGCTCCTTCACCAAGTACCATGGTATTCATCTCTTTTTCCATATCAAGCGCATGGCAGGGATATTCTCCTTTTTGTGCAGAATATATTTTCATAGCCCGCATTTGAGCAATAGTAAAAGGCGTAAGCGGTGCTTCGCTTCCTCCTACCATAAACTTATCAGACATACCTCCTCTTATCCATGCCACACCGTTAAGAAGCGCATGCAAAGCTGTAGAACAGGTTATGGAATGTGAAATATCAGGTCCGGTACTTTTAAGGTCATGCGCTACCCACGATGAGATATTACCTAAAGTGGTAGATGGCGAAGCCTGAACCCCTGCTTTACCGGTTTCAAGAAATTCCCTGTAGTGATTCTCAAACAATTCGGTTGCACCTCTGGAAGAACCAATGTTAATCCCGAAAACGTCTCCTTCCTTCCATCCTGCCTCGTTTGCAGCAACCCTCGATGCCAGTATAGCAAACAGTACTGACTTGTCCAGATTCCTGTATTTAAGATCTGACTCTGCCAGTTGTGCTACTTTCTCAGTAAGTTCATCGGTAAGTTTTGCTGCCGGCACACTCTTTCCGCCTATTTCGGTATATTGGATTTTTGTGCTTGTTTGCAGATAATTTTCCCATACCTGTTGAGCAGTATCGCCTAACGGTGAAAGGGAAGCTATGGAAGTTATGGAAACGGGTGTTGCCAAAATAATAGAATTTGCCTGCAAAAGTAAGGCAAACAATAAAAAAAACCGAGGATTAACCCCGGTTTATATGTTTTAGCTCTGCTTTAGTTTTTAAACTATTTCGTCTATTGCCTGTTTCACAACATTATAAACCTTAGCCAGTAGTTCATTGCTTATAATATATGGCGGAAGTATATAGATGATATTTCCTACAGGCCTTAGTATCACTCCGTTTTCAATAAAGAAATTATAGAGTTTGTTCCTAAAATCACCATAGTAACTCTCATTACCGTCACGCTTAATCTCAAAAGCCATTATAACACCCAGTACACGGGCATTGATAACCCTTGGATGTTTTTTAATCTCAGCTATAAAATCAAGATGACTTGCATTAATACGGGCAAGGTTAGCTTTCATCTCATCTGTAAGCAACAGTTCCAGTCCGGCTAGTGCTGCCGCACATCCGGTTGGATTAGCTGTAAAAGTATGTCCGTGAAATAAGGCTTTGTTTATATCATCATCATAAAAACCTTCAAAAAGCTCCTTGGTAAAAGTAGTTATTGCCATAGGTATGGTCCCGGCTGTAAGCGCTTTGGAAAGACACATCATATCGGGCTCAACGGTAAGGTAATCACAGGCAAATATTTTCCCTGTTTTACCAAAGCCTGTCATCACTTCGTCGGCAATAGTGAATACCCCGTGTTCTTTACACGCTTTAATCAGGTTGTCAAGGGCTTGTGGTTCATACATCACCATACCTGCTGCCCCCTGAACCAACGGTTCAAATATAAACGCAGCATATTCTCCGGTAGCTGCCAGTTCCTTTATGGTAGCCAAACTCTTTTCCTCGTCCCCCTTTACAGGTACAGGAACACGAACCACCTCTACCAATGATCCTTTAAAAGCTTCGGTAAAAAAGGAAATACCGCTTGCTGCCATAGCTGCAAAGGTATCACCGTGAAAAGCCTCTTCAAAAGCCAATATTTTGGTACGTTTTTCACCTTTATTAAAATAATACTGAAGCGCCACTTTAATGGCCACTTCTACTGCTGTCGATCCGTTATCAGAAAAGAACATCTTCTTTTGGCTACCTGGCAGTATCTCCACCAGTTTTTCCGAAAGCACAACAGCAGGCTCGTGTGTAAACCCACCAAACAGCACATGCTCTAATGATGTTAGCTGTTTATAAATAGCATCAGCCACATGCTTATTACTATGTCCGTAAGGATTAACCCACCACGAAGCAATGGCATCTATATATTCTTTTCCGTTTTCGTCCCATAAAAGGGCTCCTTCACCTTTTACAATCCCTATAGGTTTTGCTGCGGTTTTATGTTGTGTATAAGGGTGCCACAGATGTTTGCTGTCGCGCTCTGTAAGCCCCTTTGTATTTTGAATGCTCATGTTATAAGTTTATCAGGTTTTCCCTAAAATCGTCGGCATATTGCAGCACAACGTTTTTATCAAAGTACGGTTCTTCCTCTATACGCCCTATCATTTTTATACCGGTACGCTTTAGCACTACTTCTTCGGTTGAAGGGACTTCGGTTCCGTTAAAAATAATTCCGGCTACCTCTATACCCCTGCTTTTTAAAACCTCAAGGGTTAACAGGGTGTGGTTAATACTCCCCAAATAATGACGTGATACTATGATTACTTTATAATCAGGCTGAATCAAATCGACTATAGAGTCGGTATCGTTTAGGGGAACAAGTAATCCTCCGGCACCTTCAATGACCAAATGGTTTTTGGTAGCAGGCTCCTTAATCTTTTTCAAATCGATGGTAATACCGTCTATATGAGCCGCAAGGTGCGGACTTGCAGGTGTATTAAGTGTATAGCTATTAGGGTGGATAACCGTTTTGTTATTGGTTAAATAGCGTTCTATTTTATGACTGTCTGAATTGTCTAAATCGCCGGCCTGTACAGGCTTCCAGTAGTCGGCTTCAAGGGATTCGGTTATTATGGACGATGCTATGGTTTTACCTACATCGGTACCAATACCGGTTACAAATAGTTTCATTCTATATTAAATTCATTTCCGCAGTTATTACAGCGGTATTTGTATTTCGTGTAAAACGGAAGTGCCACCGCTATAAAAGTAAAAAGGAATGCAAAAAGCGATTTTATATCCTTAATGGTAGTACCCAGTTCAATTTCATGACTGCTACACTTGGGGCAGGTTAAAGGCATGCCCTGGTCATCAAGCGAATAGCGGCTAACATCCTGTAAAACTTCTGTTGCCCTTTCTTTATCCTCAAGACGTACTAACAGCTTTACCCCACCTATAGCATTACTCACCAACGGATCGGTATCAATCGTATTATTGTCTTTCATAAAAACCTCAATACCTTCGGCTTCCAGCCTCCCTTTAATAATAATCGCTTCAGATGAATACTGAAACGATGCTATTTTTACAAAGGCGTTTTCCATATCACAAATTTATTAAATAAGCTTTCCACCACCGAGGCAGCTCGATTTTTTAAGGGTTTTAACTAAAATACAACAGTAATTTTAATAAAACATTACCAATACAACGCTATTATATTAGTTAATTTTGACAATCTCCCAGCTAATTTAACATGTTTTTACTTATATGAACACTGCTAAGGTACCGGCTTACATAAAGTCTGTTTACATATCGCTGCTTATTATAATTATCATATTCTTTATGGTAATGGCTAAGCCGATATTGGTTCCGTTGGTTATATCGGGTTACATTGCCATGTTGCTTACTTCATCCTGCAACTGGCTGGAACGCCGAAAAGTACCACGGTCTGTAAGTGCCGCTATATGCCTGCTGATATTCATTTTTGTAATATCGGGGCTTATACTGTTTATCTACACTCAGGTTAAGGGATTTGTTAACGATTTAGGTGGAGATCTTTATGACAGGGTAAATGACTTTGTGATTGAAGCTAATGCCTGGTTTGACAAACATATAGGAGTAGACCTTGGTATGAGAAACGGCTTTGAGATTAAAAAGGCTGTTGAGATGGTACAGACAGATGAAGCTCCGCCTACCCAAATACTATGGTCTACCATTAGCATGCTGGGCGATATAATACTACTACCCGTTTACGTTTTCTTCCTGCTGATATACAGAGATCACCTTGCTGTTTTTGTGGCTAAGGTTTTTAAAAAGTCAGACAGTGATGAACTACTGGAAAAGCTAACCTCAATACGAAAAATTGTATATGCCTATATATCAGGGGCAGGTAAGGTTATGTTAATACTCGCCATTGCCAATACCGCCGTATTATTTGCCCTGGGTATTGAACACGCTATCTTTTTTGGAGTGCTGGCAGGGATACTTAACATCATCCCTTATTTGGGGCCTTGGATAGGGGTAACACTGCCTTTATTGTTCTCTTTAATAACCAAAGACAGCTTTTTTTACCCTGCCGCCATACTGGTATCGTTCACATTTATCCAAATGCTGGAAGGCGCTTTCCTTACACCAAAAATCACCGGAAGCAATGTTAATCTTAATGCCCTTATTACCTTTTTGGGACTGCTTATTGGCGGAGCGATTTGGGGCGTTGTGGGAATGATTATAATAATACCGAGTATTGCCATACTGAAAAAGCTTTTTGAGATGCACGAAGACACCATGCCTTATGCCTACCTGTTTGGCGAGGAAGACAATAACTGGTTTAAAAAGCGAACGAGAAAAAAACGTAAAAAGCAGGAAACCGTTACAGATGAAGAAGCTCCCGGAGCTTAGTAAGCACCTGTGTTATTTCCTGATGTGTGGTATAACTATGTAAACAGAATCTTAATCGTTCCTGTCCCTGTGGCACAGTAGGCGACAGTATAGGCTTTACATTATACCCCGCCTGCTGCAGTGACAATGCCATGTTTTTAACCTTATCATTACCCGAAACTATAGCACAATGTATAGCCGAATCACTTGGTATAAACAGTTTAGCTAAATCAAGTCTGTTTATTTCCTTCACAAAAAAAGCTATATTTTGTTTTAACTGGTTTTGAGCTTTCCTGTTTTTTTCAAGATATTGGTAAGCTGTATAAATCACGGCAAGCGAATGTGGCGGTAAGGCTGTAGTATAAATAAAACTACGCGCAAAGTTTAAAAGATACTCCCTTAAACCATCTGGTCCCAAAACTGCCGCACCGTGACAGCCAAGCCCTTTACCAAAGGTCATGATGCGGGCAAAAACCCTGTTTTCATACCCCATTTGCTGTATAAGACCTTCACCCCTGTTACCAAAAACACCCAGTGCGTGAGCCTCATCAATTACCAGCCTGCAGTTATACTTTTCGGCAACAGCCAAAAACTTTTCAAAATCAGGACAATCACCATCCATTGAGAAAACTGATTCGGTTACTATATACACCTCGGCCTCTCCGCGTTTATGCCTGCCTATCAGGTTTTCAATATGACAGGGATCGTTATGACGGAATTTAAATGATTTGGCATTGCTAAGCCTTAGTCCGTCTCTAATGGAAGCATGGATGTATTCGTCATACAACACCACGTCATCCTTTTGCGGAACGGAAGAAAAGAATCCTACATTAGCATCATAACCCGAATTAAACACCAATACCGAAGGACTGTTGTGAAATTTGGCTATAAAAGCCTCGGTATCCCTATATAAAGCATGGTTACCGCTTATTAATCTGGAACCGGTAGCACCGTTGCTAACCACATTAGCAGAAAGCAGGTATTGATGTGCTTGTTGGAAAATTTCATCAGATTGTGAGAAACCCAGATAATCGTTTGAAGAAAAATCTACCAGCCCTCCAGCTTCAGTTAAAGTACGCAGTGCATTAGCCTCTTTTCGTTGTTGTAGCTTGAGTTGTAAGGATTTTGGTAGTTTTTCCATAACTCAAAAATACGGAAGATTATGCAGCCCTGTATTTCAAAAAAATATTGTTTTTTGAAAATTAATTATTGTTTTTCGATAATTTATATATATTTGCATCAAACAAACCAATCAACTTTACCTACAATGAGCAAAATAAAAATATTAAACTGGATACTTAAAGGTCTTATTCTCATAACAGCGCTAGGAATAGCACTTAATATATACCTGTATTACTCCTCACTACAACACCATCGATTTATAAACTCACTAAAACTCGATATTTTCTATCTTCTATATGCTCCAGCGTTAAAAGGAATACTATTTCTCTCTTCAATAATTTGTCTACAAATTTCAATAGGCTCTTTTATCAAGCATAATTTCTTTAACCCCAAAAGTGTAAAACACCTGAAGTATAGCGGAATTTTACTCTTAATATACAGCCTTGCAGGCATAGGTTTAAACATAATTTTTGTTATTATTAATAACTCTTTTAAAAACGGTTTTCCTGATATGGACTCTTTAAATTACCTTTTTAAGAGCAATAGTCATATCGCTACACTGATTATAGCTATTGGAATTTTTGTAGTAGGCGATATAATTAAATCAGGTGTTACTATTAAACAGGAAAACGAATTAACGATATAACTAATACCATGAAACGACTTTTAGTACTAAAAACAATTATTAATATATTATTTGCCCTTGCAGTAATACCGGCAATATTTGGTCTGCCCTTTATTTTAATGACGGCCATAATGCCCGACAGGATTCCGTTTTCTCTTAACGGTGACGGCGATAAATTTGCCAACATACACGGAGCAGAACTGATAATAGCACTGCTTGCCGTATACATATCTTATGTGTTACTGGTTTACGCAGTATACCTGTTTAAAAAGGTACTGGAAAGTTTTAAAAAGAAACGCTTTTTTGACGAGGCGGTAATTGTTTCCTTTAATCAAATGGGGAAAGCCATAATACTAAGCTGGATAATAGGCACATTACCTACAGCATATTTTTCCCTTTTGCAGGGCAAAGCGAGCGTAAGCCTGGGCTTTAACAACTCATTATTCACACTGGGTCTTGGTTTCTTTTTTATCGTGCTAAGCGATGTTTTCCTTATGGCAAAACAACAAAAAGAAGAAAACGACCTAACCGTATAAAACAATTAAAAACCACACCTTACCTTAATTAAACACACCTTATTATGAAAACACGAATAAACTTACCTACAATACTTTATAAACTATTCAGTTTTTCATATCGTTTATCCATTGCAGCTATTAGCCTGCTTTTAATTATGGATTTAATATCTGGTTTTGACAGCTCTATTGAATATGATGTACCGGTGCATATAACATATAATATTCCTAAAGAGGATATATATAAGAAAAACATCTATTTATCTAAATTCACAAACTATAAAGACGGTAAAGTTATAACTGAAGACTACGAAAAGCCCGATGATAGAGAATCTACTCTTGTAATGCGTGGTGAAATAAACATAAAACCAAAAAACATCTTCCATAAAACAATTCTTATAGTAAAATACTATTTATTATTCATTTTAAGTATTTTCATTACATGGCATACCCGTGAGTTCTTCAAAAAGCTATCTATAGACTTTAAGTTTAGCCCCAAACACAAAAAACATCTTAACACTATCGCTTATTCAATAATGAGTTTCGAGCTTTTAAAATTCATCGTAAGCTTAATAAATAAAGCATATATATCAAATATTAAAAGCATTATATATGCCCCTTCAATCCCTGACTCAAATTACACTCTTCTAAATTTTAAAATCACTTACGACATAAATTTATTGCCTTTTTTCTTAGGCGCTATAATTATCTGCATAAGTAAGCTTTTAGAATACGGACAACAATTACAGGAAGAAAACGACTTAACCGTTTAAACAGTTACTATGAAAACCTATATAATGAAACATGTAAATGTTATTATTATCGCATTAAGAATATTACTTGCCGTAGTAGCGATAATGGCTGTATATAACATTGGTATCGGAATATTTATGATTATAAAAAACAACCGCGAATTATCTCATGACTTTTTAAATCAAACCTTTAATCTACCTAAGTATACCATAAGCGAAGAAACACAGCTGGCAGGTATTTTTGCTATAATATACGGTGGTTTTTTAGCTTACCTTATATACGGTATTAAACGTTTTTACAAATGCATGAACAAAATAAAAAGCGGTAAAATGTTTTATAACGACCAGGGAGAAGACTTTAATAAAGCTGGTGCTGCGGTAATTACTTTTGCTAAAGCAAAATTTGTATTATATAGTTGTACCGCACTGGTATTACATTTTGATATACCGTTTTTATTCAAACAAATTTTACCTTTTTTAGGACTATACCTTACTGGAAAACTCCTTTACATTATGGCCTATATGGCAGAAAAAGGAGAATTTATACAGGAAGAAAACGAACTAACAATATAAGCCTATGCCCATTATCATCAATTTAGACGTTATGCTGGCAAAGCGAAAAATGCGCTCTAACGAGCTCGCCGACAAAATAGGCATAACAACAGCTAACCTTTCGATACTTAAAACAGGAAAGGCTAAGGCGATTCGTTTCAGTACGCTGGAAGCCATTTGTAAAGAACTGGATTGCCAGCCTGGGGATATTATGGAGTTTATAGACGAAGAAAACGATAGTAATCAATGATATATTTGCTATTTCTTATACCCATATTGGCTACCGTGATATCGCCAAAACGGTTTCCCTTATTCGTTACAGTGTTTATTAGCATGTATGCGTTTTATGGATATCTGTGGATTGAAGACTACTTTCTCTATACCGGAAAAGCCGGATGGAGAGGCTTTGACCTATTCATGTTGACCACAATAACAGGACTATTTTATTTTGCGATACATACCCTGTTTATATTTTTTGGATGGCTTAAGGAAAATAAAAAAATGATGTGGACACATATAACAGGACTTATACTATTTGCTGTTCATGCAATAGCGATTTTTCTTAAAGCTACAAATCAACCCATTCCTTATTTTGGGGATCTGTAGCATCCAGCAAATCAGTATTGAGTTTTACCGCTAACTGACGTCCCATTTCTAAAGAAGCTTCAGGATAACCGTTTGTATATATCGTAAAATGTTTTGAGGTATTGTACCATACATTTACATCATAAACATAGCCACTACTATCGGTACGCCCGTCGCCATCACTATCTTTAGACCACGCCTGCCTGAATACAGATATGTAATCAATTTCAGGTAATTCAATCCATTTACCGGTTTTAAAAGGACCTACAACAATCTCTTTTTTATATTTCCTGTTTTCAAGATCAAAATAAACATTGTTTATAGTGGAGAATTTAAGAGCATACCCAAAAGTAAGCATAGCAGGAAAAATAAATTTAACAGCTTCTATAAATGTCCCCATATCAAACACTACAAACAATGGAACAACTGCAATAAACAGTAGTACTATTGTTGCCGTAAATAAAAGGGCCGCAATGATGGTTTGCCAAAACGGGCGTCTGCCTTCGCTTATAATAACATTGTCTAAAGTTTTCTCCATAAAACAAGTATAATAAAAAAAGCCCTGTAGACTACAGGGCTTTCAATTTATATCTAAAAATAATTAAGATTTAGTCAACTAAGATAATCACCTTGTTATCTTTCATTTCCAGCGTACCGGAATTTACAGACAGAAGGAATTTCTGGTCTTTGTCTGACTTTACAAACTTTCCGCCAAAAGAGTTGTTACTCTTAAAATCAGAAACTTCGATTTTTATGTCACCAGCAGCAAGTATCGATACGATATTAGCGTGGTGGTTTAACATCTGGAATTCACCATTTACTCCCGGTACAGTTACTGATGTAACTTCTCCTTTAAATAAGTGGCCTTCCGGTGATACTATTTCTAATAACATAGTTTAAAGTTTTGAGTTTAGGGTTACGTGCTTAGCGTTAACGGATGAACCATGAACTGCAAACCCGAAACCCCGAACTTTTTATTATGCCTCGCTTAACATTTTCTGACCTGCTTCGATTACATCTTCGATGGTACCTTTAAGGTTGAAGGCAGCTTCCGGTAGGTGATCTAGTTCACCATCCATGATCATGTTAAATCCTTTGATTGTATCTTTAATACTTACTAATACCCCAGGGATACCTGTAAACTGCTCTGCTACGTGGAATGGCTGAGAAAGGAAACGTTGAACACGACGAGCGCGTGATACCGATAGTTTATCATCCTCACTAAGTTCTTCCATACCAAGGATAGCAATAATATCCTGAAGTTCTTTATATTTCTGAAGAATATATTTTACTCTTTGTGCACAGTTGTAGTGCTCATCACCTAAGATTTGCGGAGTAAGGATTCTTGAAGTAGAATCAAGAGGGTCTACCGCCGGGTAGATACCAAGCTCAGCAATTTTACGTGAAAGTACTGTTGTAGCATCAAGGTGGGCGAAAGTTGTAGCCGGCGCCGGGTCAGTTAAGTCATCCGCAGGTACATATACCGCCTGTACTGAAGTAATAGATCCTTTTTTAGTCGAAGTAATACGCTCCTGCATAGCACCCATCTCTGTAGCCAGAGTTGGCTGATAACCTACCGCAGATGGCATACGACCAAGAAGTGCAGATACCTCAGAACCAGCCTGAGTAAAACGGAAGATGTTATCTACGAAGAAAAGTACGTCTTTCCCCTGTCCGTCACCTGCTCCATCACGGAAATACTCAGCAATTGTAAGACCTGAAAGCGCAACACGTGCACGTGCTCCAGGTGGCTCATTCATCTGTCCGAATACGAATGTAGCCTTAGACTGCCTCATACCTGTTTTATCTACTTTAGAAAGGTCCCAACCACCGTTCTCCATTGAGTGCATGAAATCGTCTCCGTATTTAATAATACCAGACTCAAGCATCTCACGAAGAAGGTCATTACCTTCACGTGTTCTTTCACCTACTCCTGCGAATACAGAAAGACCACCGTGACCTTTTGCAATATTGTTAATCAACTCCTGAATAAGTACCGTTTTACCTACACCAGCACCACCGAAAAGACCAATTTTACCACCTTTTGCATAAGGCTCAATAAGGTCAATTACTTTAATACCGGTAAATAAAACTTCTGATGAAGTTGACAGATCCTCAAATTTAGGTGCCTGACGGTGAATAGGTAAACCATTCTCACCCTCTTTAGGCAAATCACCAAGACCGTCGATAGCATCTCCAACAACATTAAATAAACGTCCGTAAACGTCTCCGCCAACAGGCATCTGGATAGGGTTTCCTGTTGCAACAACTTCCTGCCCTCTGCTTAATCCGTCAGTAGAGTCCATGGAAATAGTACGAACAGTATCCTCACCTACGTGAGACTGTACCTCCAGTACCAGTTTTGAACCATCTTTTTTAGTGATTTCTAATGAATCATAAATTTTTGGAAGCTCAGCGTTTTGGGTGTTAAACACCACATCTACAACCGGCCCGATAATCTGTGCAACTTTTCCTATTCCTTTAGACATTGCTTATATATTTATTTAACAGCTATTTACGTTTCCTGAAAAAACCTCTTTTTTTCGAGCGCAAAGATAGTTTTTTCCAAACAAAATATCCAATTTATTTTTTGCATTTTTTGCAACAAAAAGCCTGATTATTAAAAATACACTGCAATTACCCTTCTATACAGGGTTTCATTTATGAATTTCAAAAAGAAAAAAACATTTTACCCTTACATCTTTAAAACAATCAACTCAACGCCATAACCCAATTTTAAAGCCTTCTTTGCAAGAAAAACATATTTCACAAAAAAGCCGCTAAGTAAATCTTAGCGGCCCTAATTTAATTATTTTATTTATTAAGATTACTCTACCGTAACCGATTTTGCCAGGTTTCTTGGCTGATCCACATTACAATCTCTCATTACCGCAATATGGTAAGAAAGCAACTGTAACGGTATTGTAGTTACCAGCGGCGAAAGCGCATCTGAAACTTCCGGAATCTCAATAACATGATCTGCTAAATCTTTCACCTGAGTATCTCCTTTTGTAACTACAGCGATAATTTTTCCGCTACGCGATTTAATTTCCTGTATGTTACTTACAATCTTATCATAGTGCTCCTGTTTTGGCGCAACAACAACAACAGGCATTTGCTCATCAATAAGAGCGATAGGTCCGTGCTTCATTTCTGCCGCAGGATAACCCTCTGCATGGATATAAGATATCTCTTTAAGCTTTAAAGCTCCCTCAAGCGCCACAGGGAAGTTATACCCTCTACCTAAGTATAGGCAGTTTGAAGCATCTTTATAGGCTGCTGCCACTTTTTGAGCAACATCGTTAGTTTGAAGTGCCTCTTCCACTTTTTGCGGAATTAACTCCATTTCCTGCAGGTATCTAAAGTAGTCTGATTTTGTAAGCGTACCTTTAGCATTCGCTAAACGTAAAGCAATTAACGTTAACACAGTAATTTGTGTAGTAAATGCTTTTGTAGATGCTACACCAATTTCAGGACCTGCGTGAGTATAAGCCCCTGCATTTGTTTCTCTCGATATAGACGACCCTACCACATTACAAACTCCAAATACAAATGCTCCGTTCTCTTTTGCCATTTTGATAGCTGCAAGCGTATCGGCAGTTTCACCCGACTGAGATATTGCTATAACAACATCATCTTTGTTTATAATCGGGTTTCTGTACCTAAACTCAGAAGCATACTCTACCTCTACAGGGATACGTGCAAACTCCTCAAAAATGTATTCGGCTACTAAACCTGCGTGCCATGAGGTACCACAGGCAACTATAAGTATCCTATTTGCATTAAGGAATTTTTGAAGATTATCTTCAACACCCGCCATTTTAATAATACCGGTATCTGTATGAAGCCTACCTCTGTAAGTATCTTTAATCACATTAGGCTGCTCATAAATCTCTTTAAGCATAAAGTGGTCGTAACCGTTTTTCTCTATCTGCTCAAGGTTCATTTGCAGCTCCTGAATATAAGGATCCACTAACGAGTCATCTTTAATTTTTCTTATTTTAAGCTCTTTTCCAAGCCTTATAACTGCCATTTCCTCATCTTCAAGATATATGGCGTTTGAAGTATATTCAATAAAAGGAGAAGCATCTGACGCGATAAAGAACTCATCTTCACCAACACCAATTGCCAACGGACTACCTAAACGGGCAGCTACAAGCTCATTTGGTTTCTTTTTATCAAAAACCACAATAGCATAAGCACCTACCACCTGATTTAAAGCTACCTGAACAGCTTTACCCAGCTTAAGGTTATCCTTCTTTTGTACATCTTCAATCAGGTTAACCAATACCTCGGTATCAGTGTCTGATTTAAAAGTGTACCCTCTTTTAATAAGCTCTTTTTTTAAAGGCTCGTAGTTCTCAATAATACCGTTATGTATTATTACAAGCTCTCCCGAGTTAGAAAAGTGCGGATGTGAGTTCACATCGTTTGGCACACCGTGAGTAGCCCACCTTGTATGCCCCATACCAATAGTACCGGCAGATGTCCCCTCCTGTTTCGCTCTCTCTTCTAAATCTGAAACTTTACCCTTGGTCTTGGAAAGTTTAAGGTCGTTCCCATCATAAAGAACAACCCCGGCACTGTCATACCCCCTATATTCAAGTCTTTTAAGACCTTTAATAATAATTGGATATGCTTCTTTGTGTCCTATATAACCAACAATTCCACACATAATTCTTAATAATTTGGTTAATTTGGTTTGGTATAATAAATCTCTAGCTTAAGCCTTTTATCTTCAGGAACGTTAGCTCCTGATTTACTCCCGTAAATCACTGTTCCCATCGGACTTATTGCCGATGATAACGGAGCAGACTTCACTTCGGTCGTCCCTGTTGTAAACGAAGTTCTCAATGCTGCATTCGAAATCTGATTAATAGACTCTGTTACCGCCAGCCCAAGAACCACATTTGTAGAATCTTTGTTAACTATATTGTTTATGTGATCTGTAATACGAACTTTATAACGTAACCCTTCGCCATCATCATCATACTCAAGAATACCACCATAAATATAACGACTATATTTAGAATTAGATGCATTTGTGGTTTGATCTACATAATAATCATACAGTGGCCTTCTGTTATTCACATCATAAAGATACAATCTGTTTGGCTCTATAGCGTTAGCCATAGCAGCCTTATCTATGTAAAAAGTAAGATTAGCTTCGTTTATAAGCACTCTTTCTCCTGTTACAGGATCTGGCTTAAGAAAATCAAGATCCACCTGATCCAGTATATTAATAAACGCTAACGAACCTTCACCTCCTTTAACATATAATCGTTCGTCGCCTTCTACTTCATCTGAAGAACCTATAGCAGAGGCAAACGTATCATTATAAGTATTATCAAAAAGATTTACGGTATTACCGGTTAAATTAAGAGTAATCGTATTACTGGTAGTTTCAATATTACCCTCATCATCAACTACAGGCTCACCGTTAATATCCAGTTTTGTGTCAGTATAAAGTATAACTATTTTACCATCTGTAAAATCCATCATACCCATTGCACTCACATCTCCTACCTGTTCCACATCAAAATAAAGCCCTCTAAAGTAGTCTTTAAAAACATTATTGTTTACCAGGCTTCCGTCAGGAGCATTAAATATTTTCTCAGTGAAAAACTGCTTATCAAGCTGAAGATACATACCCGGAGCAAATCGCTCTACAAGTTTCTCACTTCCGTCTTCAAGAGTAACTTTTCTGTCAATTTCAGATTTACTGAAAAAGAAAAGATTATTCTCATCTGCGTTCGTGCTGTTATTCAACAAAACAGAACCTTTGTAAGCATCAATCAATGAACGGTCGTCTGAATAATATTTTTGAACTCCGTCTTCCGACCCCGGATCTGAACCTCTAAGGTAATATCCGTTTTCAAAAATATTTAGTTTAAACCTACCATTCTCAGCTCCAAAAACAGAATCTAAAGTATACGTGCTCTCACCATCAGTATCGGTACTTTCCAAATTACTGAAATAAGGCACATATAAATACACAGTATCTATTACCGGATTGGTTAGTGTTGGATTTTCACTGGCAAGCGATAACTGTGTTACAAAACGGGAAATAGTTTTACCAAACACAGGATTATCATAAACACCTAATGCATTTATTGGCATATTATTAGTTTGCACCGATCCTGTAGACTTATCAAAAGCCACAGCATTAGCAACATACTTTTCAATACCATTGTGGTGTATGTCATCCTGAATTATATCAGAACCTACCTCATTATAATCATAATCACAAGCTATTACACTTACAAGAGCAACAGCACCTAAAGCAACAGCAAGTTTATTTAGTATTCGGCTTTTCATAGATTTTTTTTAAAATGTTTTTCTATAAAACCTGATTTTTATAGAAATTAGTATACTCCTCTGCAAATTTATCTTTAGGAACATACGGCAGGAATGGTTTTCCTGAAGCCTCTACAAACTTAACCATATCGTCAGAAACATTCTCTGAAGCTATGATAACTGCATCAGAATGCGCTATGGATGCTTTTAATATATTTTCATAAGTCGGTTCAGCAAGATGCTTTACATCACTTTCAGGAACATCATCAAAGACCACTTTTTTAATCATGTCGTTATCCAGAGTACCGTCAAAAGACTGACCGTATACCGAAGTAACAATTTTTGTATCAGCAAAAAGCGCTTCATCTTTATAAAAATGTTTCATATAGATAGGCAACATAGCAGCCATCCAGCCATGAACATGAATAATATCGGGAACCCAGTTAAGTTTCTTAACAGTTTCCACCACTCCTTTTGCAAAGAAAATAGACCTTTCATCGTTATCCGGGTAAAGTGTTCCGTCTTCATCAGCAAAAGTTGCTTTTCTTTTAAAGTATTCATCGTTATCAATAAAATAAACCTGAATCCTTTCTTTTGGTATAGAAGCCACCTTAATGATAAGTGGCATATCCATATCATTCACCACCAGGTTCATACCTGACAGACGAATAACTTCATGTAACTGATGCCTTCTTTCATTAATATTACCGTAGCGAGGCATAAAAATTCTGATTTGCCCGCCTTGGTCGTTTATCATTTTTGGCACGTCATACGACATCAAAGACACTTCATTTTCAGCCAAATAAGGTACTACTTCAGATGATACATATAATATCCTCTTATCCTCCATTGTAAATATTAGATTTTAGAATTGGGTATAAAAAACACGCAAAATTAAACAATTTTATGCATTTTATCACTAAAATATTAATTTTGCCTCCAATTTTAATTACAAATTAATGCTCATTTTCAACAACAAAACCGATTTAAAAGCACAGTTAGCCAAGCTTAGGGAAACTAACTCGGGCGTTGGTTTTGTACCTACCATGGGAGCCCTGCACAACGGTCACCTCTCTCTTTTAAAGGAGTCTGTAAAGCATAACAGCCATACTGTTATCAGTATTTTTGTTAACCCAACCCAGTTTAATAATCCCGAAGATCTGGAAAAATATCCGCGCACGCTGGAAACAGATGTCGATAAGATTAAAACGGTAAGTGAGAAAATTATTGTTTTCGCACCCAGTGTTAAAGAAATGTATGAGGATAACATTACATCGGCAAACTTTTCTTTTGACGGACTGGAAAACCAAATGGAAGGACGTTTCAGGCCGGGACATTTTGACGGAGTGGGTACCATTGTAAAAAAACTGTTTGAAATAGTAGAACCTGATAATGCTTACTTTGGCGAAAAGGATTTTCAGCAGCTTCAAATCGTTAAGAAGATGGTAGAAAAAAACAATATGCCGGTAAAAGTAGTAGGCTGCCCTATACTGAGGGAAGAAAACGGACTGGCAATGAGTTCACGCAACCAGCGCCTTAGCGATGAAGATAAAACCAAGGCAGCATTAATTTACAAAACCTTAACCGAGGCTAGGCAATTATTTGACAGTCATTCCGTTGAATATGTAACCGAATATGTAAATAACATTTTCAAGGCACACCCGGAGTTTGAAATGGAGTACTTTGAAGTAGCCGAAGAAGACACGCTTTTACCTGCCAGTATTAAGGAAAATAAAAAATACCGTGCTTTTATTGCTGTTTTTTTAAGTAATATTCGCCTAATAGACAATATTTCATTAAATTGATTACCTTTGCGCCATGCAAATTCAAGTTGTAAAGTCCAAGATTCACCGCGTTACGGTGACTGGAGCCGATTTAAATTACATAGGCAGTATAACTATTGACGAAGCGTTAATGGAAGCTGCAAACATTATTGAAGGTGAAAAAGTTTCCATCGTTAACATTAACAATGGTGAAAGACTGGAAACTTATGTGATAAAAGGAAACAGGAACAGCGGAGAAATAACACTTAACGGTCCGGCTGCCAGAAAAGTACAAAAGGGAGATATTATTATCATCATCTCTTATGGTATCTTTGAATTCGAAGAGGCTAAAACATTTAAGCCTTCTATTGTTTTCCCAAATGAGACAGACAACTCGCTAACATAATTTGAAAAAAAAGTTAAGCAGAATATTAAGTATACTACTCCCACTCATGTTGGGAGTTTTTTTAGTTATATACACATTCAGGCAATTCACCCCACAGGAGGTAGAAGATGTAAAAAACAGCTTTAAAACAGCTAATTACCTGTATGTAGGAATATCTCTCCTTATAGGCTTAACTGGTTTTTGGGCAAGAGCCTACCGCTGGAAATACACCCTGGCTCACATAGGCCATACTGCGCCGTTCCCTGTAAAATTTGGCGCCGTTAGTATTACCTACCTCATGAACATGATTGTTCCACGAAGCGGGGAAGTTAGCCGTGCCATTGTATTAAAAAGATATGCCCATGTACCTTTTGACAAAGGACTGGGAACTATAATCTCCGAAAGAATAATAGACCTTTTCCTGCTTATTATAGTACTTAGCGCTACTGCCTTTTTACAGTTTGATGTTGTAAAAGAACACCTTGCCGAAGTTCCTTTTAAAAAACTACTTATTTACGGAATTATAGCCGGAATTTTATTTTTAGGTTCTATCCTGTTTTTTATATACTCAAAACTAAGCTGGGTACAAAAACTCAAAGCAAAAGTATCAGGGCTTATTGAAGGTGCACTAAGTGTTTTTAAAATGCCTAATAAATGGCCTTTCCTATTACTTTCGGTTTATATATGGTTCTCTTATGTACTTATGTTTTACATAACCATTTATGCCTTACCGGAAACCGCCAGTCTTTCTTTCGGGTCGGTAGCAACTGCCTTTGTAGTAGGCAGTCTGGTTATCACTTTCACTAATGGCGGAACAGGCTGGTTCCCTGTAGTTATAGGCAAAACACTTACCGTTTATGGTATACCTTTTACTGCCGGAACTGCCTTTGGTTGGATTGTTTGGGGATCGCAAACAGGCCTTATAATTTTACTGGGCGGCCTGTCATTTTTATTATTGCCTTTACTTCAAAAAAGCAAATAATCGCTATCTTTCCGCTTTCAACTAAAAACCGACCAAAAGCAATGAAAAAAATTACCTTACTGTTGCTGATTTTTGCTTTTTGCAATACTTACGCCCAGCAGCTTACCACTGAAGAAATTACATCTGAAGCGTTAAACGAAAACAGACTGGTAACTATAAAATTACCCAGCTCTTATGAACGCAGCAAAGACAAAAAATACCCATTACTTGTATTACTTGACGGCGATTACCTGCTAGACCCTTTTGCCGGGGTGCTATCGTACACTTCTTACTGGGACGACCTCCCGGAAGTTATAATAGTAGCAATTAGCCAGCCCGACAGGGATATGGACTGCGAATGGGAAAGCGAAAGCGGACTTCCGCAGGAAAAAGGAGAAAAATTCTTTGATTTTATAGGACGTGAAGTTGTACCCATGATGGAAAAAAAATACAGGGTATCTCCGTTTAAAATTATAGCCGGGCATGATGTAACTGCCGGATTTGCTAACTTCTTTCTGTATAAAGACGATCCGCTTTTTAATGCCTATATCATGATGAGTCCGGTACTGCCGGCAGAAATGGAAACCCGTGTTCCTGCCAGATTCAAAGCGATAGACAAACCTATTTTTTACTATCTGGCTACTGCCGATGGCGATGTAGGCCGACTTAAAAACAAAATAAAAGTAATGGACGAAAACATTAAGGCAGTGACCGAAACCAAGTTCCGTTACCTTTTTGACGAGTTTATTGGAGAATCCCATTACTCATTAGTACCAAATGCTATTCCAAGTGCATTGTATCATATTTTCTCTTCTTACCAGCCTATCACGTCAGATGAGTTTCAAAAACTGGCAGCACAAACTTCAGGTTACGTGCAATACCTTGAAGACAAGTATGATATGATTGAAAGAGACCTTGGTGTAAAAATGACGGTTCGTCTTAACGACTTTAAAGCCATTGAAGCTGCTATTATGAAAAATGGTGCTTTTGGCGAGTTTAGAGACCTGGCAAACGTAGCAAGAAAAAACTATCCTAAAACCATAATAGGCGAATACTATGAAGCATTGTTTTACGAACATACAGGCAACATAAAAAAAGCCATCAAAGTATACAACAACAGTTTTAACTTTGAGGAAATAGGTGGGATAACAAAAGATTATATGCTTGAAAAAGCAGAGAGTTTAAAAAGTGAGATGTAATATTTATGGCTAAGTTAAAAACAGCTTTTTTTTGTCAGAATTGCGGCACCCAGTATTCCAAATGGCAGGGGCAGTGCAATTCGTGCAGGGAATGGAATACCATTGTTGAAGAAGTAATCCAGAAGGAGGAAAAACAGGCATGGAAACCATCGTCACCCGAAGTTAAAAGAGCGGCAAAGCCATTACGCATCAATGAAATAGACTCTTCTCAGGAAATTCGCCTTAATACGGGCGACGGAGAATTAAACCGAGTACTGGGCGGTGGCCTGGTACCCGGTTCGCTTACCCTTTTGGGCGGAGAACCCGGTATAGGTAAAAGTACGCTACTATTGCAAATATCGCTTCGCCTTCCTTACAAAACACTTTACGTATCGGGAGAGGAAAGCCAGAAACAGATAAAAATGCGTGCCGAAAGGATTACCCCATCGGCAGACAATTGCTTTATCCTAACCGAAACCAAAACACAGAATATTTTTAAACAGATAGCAGCGATTGAACCCGAAGTAGTGATAATTGACTCTATCCAAACGCTGCATACTGATTTTATAGAATCGTCGGCAGGAAGTATTTCACAGATAAGAGAAACCACTGCCGAGCTTATTAAATTTGCCAAAGAAACCAATGTACCGGTTATCCTTATTGGCCACATTACCAAAGACGGTAGTATTGCCGGACCAAAAATACTGGAGCATATGGTAGATACCGTACTACAGTTTGAAGGCGACCGTAACCACGTATACCGCATACTGCGCTCTCTTAAAAACCGATTTGGATCTACTGCCGAACTGGGTATTTACGAAATGCTGGGAACAGGGCTTAGAGAAGTGGCAAACCCATCGGAAATATTAATATCCCACAAGGAAGAAGAACTTAGCGGTACAGCAATAGCCACCACTATGGAAGGCATGCGCCCGCTTATGGTTGAGATACAGGCACTGGTGAGTTCTGCCGTATATGGTACTCCGCAAAGAAGCACAACAGGGTACAATGCCAAAAGGCTCAACATGGTACTCGCCGTACTGGAAAAAAGAGCCGGATTCAGGCTGGCAGCAAAAGATGTTTTCCTTAACATTACCGGCGGTATCAATGTAGATGACCCTGCTATTGACCTTGCCGTAGTGGCAGCCATACTATCTTCTAACGAAGACATACCCGTAGGAAAAGACTTTTGTTTTGCAGGAGAAATAGGCCTTTCGGGAGAAATTCGTCCCGTTAACCGTGTGGAACAGCGCATTTTAGAAGCCGAAAAGTTAGGTTTTTCCACTATTTTTGTATCTAAGTACAACAAGATTTCACTTAAAAACACCCTGATAGAAATAAAGCTGGTCTCTAAAATAGAAGATGTAGCAGGTCATTTATTCGGGTAACAGGATACATTATGCGAAAAATCAATCCAAAAAAAGCAGCTTTAATTACCCTTAAAATAGTTGCCGCACTACTGGTACTTTTAATTATAGGCTTTTTTGCCTTTCGCAATACATTTTTAAATAAGGCTATAGATAAAACCATAGCCAAAATGAATACCGAATACAACAGCACGTTTACTGTTGGCAATGCTTCCTTTAAGGGACTATCGGGCATTGAGGTTAGCAATGTATCATTAAAACCCAAACAGGGTGACACTCTGCTTAAAATTGAAACCGTAAAAACAAGCATTAACCTGTCCCGTCTTTTAGCAGGCGAAGTACAGCTGGGCACGCTTGAAATGAAAAACGGTTACATCCAGCTAATCCAAAACGAAAAAGGAAAAAACTTTGAATCATTCCTGCATCGCAAAAAGGGAACGGTATCAAAAACCAAAAGCGAAGGTCCTGATTACGCCCGTAAAACTTATAAACTGCTCCATAAGCTGTTAAACCTTATCCCTACCGATATGCAGCTGGAAAACCTGGCACTTACCGTTAACGATAACGGCCGCAAGGTAAACCTCAACCTTAAACAGCTAAGACTGGTTAACGAGCAACTGGAATCGTTTATGGCGGTGGAGACCGACAGCCTTTCGCAAAACTGGGAAGTAAAAGGTTTTGCCGACCCAAGAAACAGACAGGCCGACCTTAAATTCTATAACTCAGACAAAGGCAGGATTATTGTACCATATCTTGACGAGCGTTTCGGACTCAAATCAGGTTTTGATTCCATTAGGGTAAATGTGGAGAATATTGACCTGAGCGGAGACGAATTCAGGGTAGACGGTTTTGCTTCCATCGGCAACTTTATGGTAAACCATCCTAAAATCGCTAAAAAAGATGTAGTAATAAACAGTGCCCGTTTTGATTATCATTTTCTTTTCGGTCCTGATTTTATAGAACTGGACAGCACCTCTGCCATGCAACTCAACAAAATAAAAATACAGCCGTTTGTTCGTTACAGTATAGAGAAAGATACCGTTTATCAGTTAAAGGCAACAATTCCTGATATGAAAGCACAGGAGTTTATCAACTCCTTACCTAACGGACTGTTTACCCATTTTGAAGGTATGGAAGCCGATGGTAATTTTAGTTATCAGCTCGACTTTATGTACAACAAGAACAAGCCAGACGATATTGTTTTTGACAGTAGCCTGAAAAAAGAAGGCTTTAAAATCAAAAAATACGGCGATGCCGATTTGGGTAAACTCAACACCTCGTTTGTATACAGAGCCATTGATAACGGCGTTAAACAGCGCCCTATAGTTGTGGGTCCGGATAACCCTAACTACACACCATATGACCATATCCCCGATTTTCTTAAAAATGCTGTATTAACAAGCGAAGACCCTTCGTTTTTCCATCACAGGGGATTCATTAACGAAGCATTTAAACAAAGTATCGTAAAGAACATACAAACCAAAAAATTTGCACGTGGTGCCAGCACCATAAGCATGCAGTTGGTCAAAAATGTTTTCCTGACCCGTGAGAAGACCCTTTCACGAAAACTGGAAGAAATACTGTTGGTTTACATACTGGAAAACAACCGTATTACCAGTAAGGAAAGAATGTTTGAAGTATACCTCAACATTATTGAATGGGGACCTAATGTATATGGCGTAGGCGAAGCAGCTCAATACTATTTCCAAAAACCACCACTGGCTCTGTCGCTTGACGAGTCCGTTTATCTGGCAAGTATCATCCCGAGGCCTAAAAAATTCATGTGGCGTTTTAACGACAGAGGTGAGCTAAGAGATTTTGCCGTAACACACGACAACTATATCAAGAAGCTAATGGTAAACCGTGGCGTGATTCAGGCGAATGACACCACTGGTCAAACCGGACAGATTGATGTTACCGGACCTGCAAGAGAATGGCTTAAAATTAGGGAAGAAGCCGTACCGGAAATTGACACTACCGAGACAGCAGGATTCTTTAAAAAACTATTTGGCGGAGAAAATTAATCCCCTCTCCCAACCTTTGGTCCATTTTTATGCTCTATAACAATAAATGCAAATTAAATTGTTATGAGAGCACTTCTTATTATTCTATTATTAGCAGGCAATGTAATGATGGCACAAAAACCCGTGTTTACAAATGCCGAAGCAAAATCGGCCACCGTATATTTTAACGGCGCCGAACTTACCCATACAGCAAACGTAAAACTACCGGCAGGCACGAGTGAAATAGTAATTAAAAACGTAGCCGATTACCTTAATGAGAGTACGGTGCAAATTGGTGCACCATCTACCCTTACTGTACTTTCGGTACAGTTTACCCGAAATTATATTTCAGAATATACACCGGATGAAACCTCTCCGCAGGTAAAACAAGTACGTGATAGTATTACCCTTTTAACCAAGGAACTGAACAGGGTTAAAAATGCCAAAACATCTGAAGAAAAAATACTGGAATTACTGGACAAGAACAATCAGGTATACGGTCAGGATTCGGGGCTAAGTGTGGCCGAGCTTATGAAAATGGTAGACTATTATAAAGCCAAAAGAACAGAAACTGCCAATACCATAAATACCTTAACGGGACAGGAGAGAAAAATCACTGAAAACATTACCCGCCTTAACCGAAAACTGGAGGTAAACACCAGTAAAACTGAAAAAGACTCGCAGGGCAAACTGGTACTACAGGTAATGAATGAAACGGCAGGTAATGTTCCGCTTTCCATAAGTTACCTTACACCAAGTGCCACTTGGTCTCCTTTTTATGACCTTAGAGCCGAAAGTATATCTGAACCTATTAACATGATGTACAAGGCACAGGTAACACAACAAACCGGAATTGACTGGAAAAAAATAAAACTTACCTTATCAAGCGGACAGCCCAATCAAAACAATGAGGCCCCTATACTAAGCGCGTGGTTCCTTAGATTTAATGATCTTCGTAATTACCGTAGCGGGGATGTTTCTGTAATGAATAGCTTAAAGGGACAGGTAGCAGGATTAGAAATTTCTAATGGAGAAGCTTCCCCTACCGGAGATGTTGTAATAAGGGGATATTCTTCTATTGATAAATATGTAGCCATAACAGAAAACCAACTTACGGTTTCTTTTGATATCGATGTGCCTTATGATATTTTAAGCAACGGTAAAAAGCACAGTGTAACTCTTAAAGAAATTAAGCTCCCTGCCTCATACAGGCATTACGCTGTACCTAAACTGGAAAAAGAAACTTTCCTGCTTGCTGAAATAGAAGACTATTCCAAATACAACCTGTTAAGCGGCGAAGCCAATATAATATTTGAAGGTATGTATGCCGGAAAGACCTACATAGACCCAAACAGCACCAGTGATACACTTAGGTTAAGTATGGGCCGTGATAAGAAGGTATCGGTTAAAAGAGAAAAAGTAACCGATAAGTCGGGATCCAAATTCCTGTCATCTTACAAAGAGCAAACCTTTACCTACGACCTCACTGTAAAAAACAACAAAAAGGAAACCGTATCGCTTATGCTAAAAGACCAATACCCTATTAGTACTGATAAGGATATTCAGGTAGAGCTACTGGAGAGCGACGGTGCCAAAATAAACAAAGAAACCGGAGTTTTAACCTGGGAACTGAAACTAAAACCGGGAGAGAGTAAGAAACTTCGTATAAGCTATAAAGTACGCTACCCGAAAGATAAGCCTGTTTACAACCTATAAGTTTTTGTTAACCAGCTTGTTGTATTGTTAATTTATTATTACTTTTAGAAAACAACCAATACAATTTAGCTATGAGAACACTATTTACTTTTGTTGTTTGTCTCTGTACAGGGGCTGTTTTTTCACAGGCGCAACCCGAACTGGAAATGTATGCTACAGGGTTTAATTCGCCGGTAGTAATAACCAATGCCGGAGACGAGCGCATATTTATAGCCGAACAGGGTGGGCTTATCCGTTTTATTGATGATGTAAATCCTGATGCTACTACCTTTCTGGACATAAGCGATCTTATCTCAACCGGAGGAGAACGCGGACTGTTAGGGCTGGCTTTCCATCCTGACTATGCCACCAACGGATATTTTTATGTAAACTATACCAATGGCGACGGCACAACAGTTATTTCCCGCTTCACTGTAAGTGATGCAGATGAGAATGCTGCCGACCCCGACAGTGAAGTAATGATGATAAACGTACCACAGCCGTTTAGCAACCATAACGGTGGCTGTTTACAGTTTGGTCCAGATGGTTACCTGTACATTGCTATGGGTGATGGCGGTAGTGGTGGCGACCCTAACAACTATGCCCAGAACCTGGAAAGTTATTTAGGTAAACTGCTTCGTATAGATGTGCAGGACGATGGCTCGTATGATATACCGGGAGATAATCCTTTTGCAGGAACAAGCAATGTAGAGGAGATTTGGGCTTATGGATTACGCAACCCGTGGAAGTTTTCGTTTGACTCGGCTACAGGTGATTTATGGATTGCCGACGTAGGGCAAAATGCCATTGAGGAAATAAACAAAGTTGACGGGACTTCGGCAGGGCTTAACTACGGATGGCGTTGTTACGAAGGCAGTGATGAATATGATATGAGTGAATGTGCCGGAGTTACAGAAACCGTAATGCCATATGCGCAATATACCCATAGTGAAACAGGAGGCTGCTCCATAACAGGAGGCTATGTGTACAGGGGAAGTATGTATCCAGGCATGCAGGGTATGTATTTTTATGCCGATTACTGCTCTAATGTAGTAAGCTCTATAGATCCCGAAGGAAACATTGAAGAAGTTGAAACTGTAGGCGGAAGTAACTTTACCACGTTTGGCGAAGATGCTAACGGAGAGCTATACATTACAGGAATGAGCGGCATTATATACCATATAAAAGATGCTAACCTAGGGCTGGAAGATGTTAACGGTAGTCAGTTTGCTGTTTATCCTAACCCGGCATCACAAAACCTGTTTATAAAAAATAATACTGTGAATACTCCTTTAGAGAGGGCTCACATATATGATACAAGCGGAAAAGTACTTTTAAACAAACCGCTGGAAAATATTGAACTGAACAGTCTTGATATATCAGGACTTTCAAACGGCTTATACATTTTAGCCCTTACCGATGCAAACGGTTCTAAGTATAATTATAAATTATCCGTAAAATAAACAGAAAAGACTGTTACAGAGTTTTTATCATTTCGACGATAGGAGAAATCTCTCTTAACTAATTGAGATTTTTCGACTCCACTTCGTTTCGCTCAAAATGACAGTACTACTGTAACAGTCTTTTTTTTTTTAAATATAAATTTTCTTAATTATATATCATTAAGCATTTTTGAAATTTCGTCCAGTTTTGGCGTAAGGATAATTTCTATCCTTCTGTTTTTAGATTTCCCTTCTGCCGAATCATTTGTAGCTATAGGAGCAAACTCTCCCCTACCGGCTGCGGTAAGATTTTTAGGATCTACATCTTTATTCTCACGAATAATGTTTACGATAGCTGTAGCACGCTTGGTAGAAAGATCCCAGTTATCAGCAATCTGTCCTGATCCGTTATAAGGTACATTATCAGTATGTCCTTCAATAAGCACAGTAATATCAGGATTGGCAGCAAGTACTTTAGCTACTTCGGTTACTGCTCTTTTCCCTTCAGTACCTACTGTCCAGCTACCGGAATTGAATAACAGCTTGTTCTCCATAGATACATATACCTTTCCGTTTTTATGCTCTACAGTAAGACCTTTACCTTCAAAACCGTTAAGGGCTCTTGAAAGGGTTTCTTTAAGTGCTCTCAAACCTTCTTCCTGAGCAGCAATCATACCTTCAAGCTCGTCTACACGTTGCGAACGCTCCTGCAGGTCGCTTTTAAGTTTGTTTAATCTTTCCTGCTCGGCAGCCAGGGCTTTTTCTTTAGCTTCAAGTTCGGCTAAAAGTTCCCTGTTCTTTTTCATATTACTGTCAAGCGCAGCACTACTGTTTTTCTCTAATGCGCTGTATGATGCCTTAAGGTTGTCAAGGCTGTTTTTTGTTGCAGCATAATCGGCAGCAAGTTTATCTCTTTCCTCTTTAGCCTTATCCAGTTGTGACTGTAAATCTTTCGACTGAAGATCAAGATTGTTTTTCTCCTGAGCCAGTGTTGAATTTTCATCGGCCAGGGCACGGTTTTCTTTTTTAAGATCGGCATATTTATTTTCCAGATCCTTATAAACCTTTGATGACACACACGATGTAGTAAGTGCCATTAAAAGTATACCTGCAGTAATTTGCTTTACCATTTGTGTATTCGTGTATTTAGTAATTAATTAGGTTCTTATTCAAATTCCACTACTATAGGGCAGTGGTCACTGTGTTTGGCTTCGGGTAAAATAACAGCCCTTGTAAGCCTTTCGCGCATTGGTTCGGTAGCCATGGCATAATCTATACGCCACCCTTTGTTATTGTTACGGGCATTGGCCCTGTAACTCCACCAGCTGTAATTGTGCGGTTCTTTATTAAAATGACGGAACGTATCTATAAATCCGTTTTTGATAAAGGCATCCAGCCAGGCTCTTTCTTCCGGAAGGAAACCTGATACTTTTGCATTTCGCACCGGGTCGTGAATATCTATCGCTTCGTGACATATATTGTAGTCACCACATATAATAAGGTTAGGGATTTCTTTTTTCAGGTTATCCACGTAGTCGTGAAAATCCCTCATGTACTGAAACTTATGCTCTAACCTATCGATATTAGTACCTGATGGCAGGTAAAGACTCATTACCGAAAACGTATCGAAGTCAAGCCTTATATTACGCCCTTCAAAGTCCATATAATCAATTCCTGTACCATAAACCACGTTGTTTGGCTTATGCTTGGAGAATATTGCTACACCGCTATATCCTTTTTTCTGAGCCGAAAACCAATAGTGATATGGATACCCAGCAGCCTCAATTTGCTGTACGTCTACCTGATCGTGAGTTGCTTTTGTTTCCTGTAGGCAAATAATGTCGGGGTTGGCCTGTGTTAACCACTCCATAAACCCTTTTGTAAATGCTGCCCTTATACCATTTACGTTGTATGAAATAATCCTCATTTTCACTTTTTATTTGGTTCAAAAATAACCAAAAAAGGATGAATATAACAATTTGTGCAACAATACATTATAACCGACTTGTTTTCAGAAAACTACAAAAAAACTGACCTTTTACTACCTTAAAAACAATAATCGCCCCCACCGTTTGTTCAGAATTGTTATCTTTGTTTCTTGCAGTAACACTAATGTAAATGAGCTTAGTTACCTCTAAAGAAGTTGCAAAAGCAATTAAAGCCGATAAATATGGGGTTTTGGGAACCTTTTCGGGCTGGTTGCTAATGAAAGTTCTAAAGATATCAACCCTAAACAAAATATACGATAGGAACAAACATCTTGAGGGTGTTGAGTTCCTTAACTCTATATTGAACGAATTTCAGATTAAGTTTGAAATTCCTGAAGAAGACTTAAAACGTATCCCCAAACAGGGACCTTATATAACCATATCAAACCATCCGCTGGGAGGCATAGACGGTATACTACTTTTAAAATTAATGGTTGAAAAAGACCCTAACTTTAAAATTATTGCCAACTTTTTACTCCACCGCATTGAACCGCTTAAACCGTTTGTAATGCCGGTTAATCCTTTTGAAAACCATAAGGATGCAAAATCGAGCGTTGCCGGGATTAAAGATGCTTTAAGACATTTGAGTGATGATATGCCATTGGGAATTTTCCCTGCCGGTGAGGTTTCTACCTACAAAGACGGAAAATTACTTGTAGACAAACCCTGGGAGGAAGGAGCCATTAAGCTTATAAAAAAAGCACAGGTTCCGGTTATACCTATTTACTTCCACGCTAAAAACAGCAGACTGTTTTACTGGCTGTCTAAAATAAGCGACACTATGCGTACGGCAAAACTGCCTAGCGAACTGCTTACACAAAAAGACAGGGTTATTAAAGTAAGGATAGGTAAACCTATTTCGGTTGCCGAACAAAACGAATATGAAACTGTTGAGGCGTACTCTGAGTTTTTAAGAAGAAAAACCTATATGCTTGCCAATCCTTTTGAGAAAGGCACTAAGCTTATAGACACTTCTAACCTTACCTCGAGCCTTAATATTAAAATACCAAGAAGCCCTAAAGAAATTGCAGGCCCTGCTAACCATACCCAAATACTTTCGGAAATAAAGCTTTTAAGAAAAGGGGATTATCGCCTTTTACAAAGCAAGAACTATGAAGTGTTTTTTGTTTCGGCAGATAAGATTCCGAACATACTGCATGAAATAGGCCGACTTAGGGAAATTACATTTAGGGAAGTAGGCGAAGGAACTAATGAGTCGCTTGACCTTGATAAATACGATAAGTACTACCACCACATGTTCCTTTGGGACGAGGATGCCAAGTGCATTGCAGGGGCTTACCGTATGGGACTGGGTACCGAGATTTACACCAAATACGGTATAGACGGTTTTTACCTGCACGATCTTTTCCGTTTTGAACCTGAACTGTATGATATGATGTCAAAATCCATTGAAATGGGCAGGGCATTTATCATTAAGGAATACCAGCAAAAACCAATGCCGCTATTCCTGCTGTGGAAAGGTATTGTACACACCACATTAAGATACCCTGAACACAAGTACCTTATAGGCGGGGTAAGTATTAGTAATCAGTTCTCTGAGTTCTCAAAATCACTGATGATTGAGTTTATGAAGTCGCACTATTACGACCCATACATTGCCCAATACATCCACCCGAAAAAAGAATACAAAGTAAAACTTAAGGATGCCGATAAGGATTTTGTTTTCAACGAAACCGAATCTGACCTTAATAAGTTTGATAAGATTATAGAAGAAGTGGAACCTAACAACCTTAGGCTACCGGTTCTTATTAAAAAATACATTAAGCAAAATGCCAAGGTTATTGCCTTTAACGTAGATCCGCTATTTAATAACGCTATTGACGGACTAATGTACATAAGGATAGCCGATTTACCGGAAAGCACTGTAAAACCGGTAATGGAAGAGTTTCAGGCTGAACTGGAACGTAAGCTTTCTGAGAAAGAAGAACAATAAAAAAAGCCTTCCATTTGGAAGGCTTTTTTTATTTTATAGCAAGCATGCAACACTACTAAACACCTATTTCATTAAGTTCGTTATAAGGATTTTTAGGATCTTCGCCATACTGGTTAGAACCACGATTACCCTCGGTAGCTAAAACGACAATTAACCAAATAGTACCAATTAGTGGTATAAGAGATATTAGCAAAAACCATCCGCTCTTATTTACATCATGCAGCCTTCTTACTGATACAGCTAAACTAGGAAGAAGTAAAGCCAAACCGTAAATATTGCTTATAAAACTTAATCCAAGCACATAGCCTATAATACCCAAAACAATGGATATTAAAAAATTACATAAAACGAAATACCAATACTCACTTCTTCTTGCTCTTCCGCTAAAATTCACATAGTTATCTCTAACTACTTTTAAATACCAATTAATCATCTTTTTTATTGTTTGGTTTGTCCTACTCTTAAGGATTTTCAGTTACTCCCTGTTATATTGTTCAGCTCAAAAAGCGAAAATAGTTTATTTATTATAATAATTTATTTCCTTAAAAATATTTTTAATTAAAAAATGCTCTGTCAACAGGTTCCCACAGTTCAATTTTATTCCCCTCGGGGTCTACTATCCAGGCAAATTTGCCATAATCGTACGCTTCGGGCTCTCCAACAAGGGTTACACCTTCCTCTTTTAGTTTGACCAGCAAACCATCCAGATTATACACCCTAAAGTTTTGCATAAACTGTTTTTGTGAAGGCTCAAAGTATTTGGTATCGGCTGCAAAAGGCGACCATTGTGTAGATGCTTTATTACCCTCTTCATCCATCCACCAAAAAGTACAGCCATAATCATCGGTATTAAGACCCAGGTGTTTTTTGTACCAGTCTTTAAGTTTAGACGGGTCTTCACTTTTAAAGAAAAACCCTCCTACTCCTGTAACACGTTTTTCCGGCTCATTGGTTTCCGGTTCCCCGAAGTATAAAACCTTAATCTTATCTACAATTACCTGTGCCAGTCGTTCATGGCTTTCAAAAGTCCACCCGGCAATATGCGGAGACAACAGCAGCCTATCTGAATTTAGCAGATACTGAAAAGCTTCGGGTATATTACTATCTGTAAATAAATGTTCAAATGAAGATTTTTCGTATTCCAGCACATCCAGTGCAGCACCTAAAACTTTACCGCTCTCTATCGCATCGGCTAAATCGTTAGTCACAACACTTTTTCCACGTGCTGTGTTTATTAACCAAAACGGTTTGGCAAAAGCATTAATAAAGTCGGCATTAACCATTTTATTCGTTTCGGGAGTCCAGGGGGTGTGCAGGCTAAGCACATCTGCTTTCTCCTGCAACTCTTGTAGCGAAACCTGTTTAGCATTGGCATCGCCTACCATTGGTTTTATATCGTAGCACAATACCTCAACATCAAAACCACGTAGTTTTTTAGCAAACGATTTACCCATATTACCATAACCGATAATGCCTACCGTTTTTCCGTCTAGCTCATGCCCGCGATTACCTTCCCTTATCCATTTACCCGAACGTATTTCTCTGTCGGCACGGTTAAGGTTATTAAATAGCGACAACAGCATACCCAAAGCCTGCTCCCCTACCGCATTACGGTTCCCTTCGGGAGCAGCGATAAGGTTTACGCCTTTGGCTTCGGCATAGTCACAATCAATACTCTCCAGTCCTGCTCCCACACGGGCTATGAACTGAAGGTTTGTTGCCTTATCCAGAAAAGCTTTATCGATATCAAAACGGCTGCGGATAACAACACCGTTATATTCGTGAATTTTAGCTTCTATTTCCTCTTTGGTCGATTTGTAGTCGGCGTGATTTTCAAATCCGGCCTGTTCCAACTGATCCCATAAAACAGAATTGTTGCTGTCTATATGTAAAACCTTTACGTTTTTGGCATTTAAAGTCATATCACTTGTATTTGTGACACAAAGTTACCAAAGTTTATTACATATTTACGAAAGCGTTTCGTTATGCTGCGAAAGATCCAACCCCAGTTGTTCTGATTCCTCCGAAACACGAAGGGGAATAAACAGGTTCGTGAATTTATAAAGCAGTAACGCTCCAAAGAAAGAGAAAAGTGCCACAAGCACTAAGGCAATCATATGGTGTGTAAAAACACCCCATCCGCCATGCAGTAAACTAGCATTTTCACCCTCGGCAAAAATAGCCGTAAGTATCATACCCATAATACCACCCACACCGTGGCAGGCAAAAACATCAAGGGTATCGTCTATTTTTTTAAGCTGTTTCCAGTGCACCATTACGTTAGACACTATAGCAGCCGCAAAACCGAAGAATATACTTTTAGGAATAGATACAAACCCGGCAGCAGGTGTAATAGCTACAAGTCCCACAACAGCACCTATACAACAGCCCAGTGCCGAAACTTTCCTTCCGTTAAGCCTGTCAAAAAATGCCCAAGTAAGCATAGCCGAAGCCGAAGCAATGGTTGTAGTAGCAAATGCCATGGCTGCAGTGTGATTTGCCGCCAGTGCCGACCCGGCATTAAAACCAAACCAACCAAACCAAAGCATCCCTGTACCAAGAAGTACAAAAGGTATATTAGTAGGTATATGTTCTACATTTTTACGTTTACCCAATACCAGTACCCCTGCTATGGCCGCAAAACCGGCACTCATGTGTACAACGGTACCTCCTGCAAAATCCTTCACACCAAAATAGGCACCAAGGAGTCCGTTAGGATGCCAAACCATGTGGCACAACGGTGTATAGATAAACAGACAGAAAAGACATATAAACAAAAGGAATGATATAAAACGGATACGTTCTGCCAGCGAACCCGTAATGATAGCCGGAGTGATAACGGCAAATTTCATTTGGAAAAGGGCAAACAGGATAAACGGAATTGTTGATGCCATTTGCGCATGCGGGTGTTCGTCTACAAAATCGAAAAATGCAAAATCAGTTGGGTTACCTATAATACCATATTTAACGCCGTCGATAGTTATACCTATGGACTCCCCAAAAGAAAGGCTGAATCCTACCGCTACCCATAACAGACTTATTACCCCCAGGCAGATAAAGCTTTTAAGCATGGTGGAGATCACGTTTTTTTTCCCAACCATCCCTCCGTAAAAGAAGGCTAACCCCGGTGTCATTAACAATACCAGGCACGAAGCCGTAAGCAACCAGGCCACATCGGCAGGTACTATGGTATCAGTACTGTTAAATTGTGAAGTCGTTTCGGTAGGAGAGGCATGCTCCCAAAATAATCCGGTTATAGCAACCGCAGCAGTAATAAAAAAAGCAACAATCCAGCGTTTTTCTAATTTCTTTTCCATAATACCCCTTAAAATTACAGGGTCAAATATATAAAAATATAGCTTTTTAATTATTGAAGCTTATATTTTTGAGGGTATTTTAAAAACAGCCCTACTTTTTCCCTTTATTTTTTTGATTTACTAATTAATGCTTTCAAAAAGATTTCTTCTTCTAAATTAGTCAGTACTTTTTTAACATCCCAACCGGAAATTAGTTTTTCGTCATTGATGGATATTTGTTCACCATCTACTTTTCTTCTCAAAATATCAGACAACAAAATCAAATCACATGAATAGTAATTTGGATAGTTATCTTCAATAAAACTCCAGTCCATAGTATAATTTAAATTTTATTAAAGATAGAAAACCCCGACAATACTCCGTTGTTTTAAAGTCTACATTTTCCAACTTTTGTTAATATGGACATTAAGAAGAAGTTTGGTTTAAAAATAAAAGAGTTAAGAAAAGAAAGAGGCTTATCTCAAGAAAAGCTCGCTCATCTTGCCGAGATTGACAGAACATATTTACCCTCAATCGAAAAAGGCGAAAGAAATGTTTCTATTGAAATTGTAGAAAGACTGGCAAATGCGCTTAATGTAAAAATTAAAGATTTATTTGATGAATAGAGCTTATTATAAATCTTCAATTTCAAATTTCCTTCAAGAAAGCTCAGAAAGTATTTTAGGCAAAATAGTCGATCAATACGACTTGAACCGACAGGAAATCCAACAAAAAAATGCTTGGAAAAAGCAAATCCTAATTCTTAAAAATACCCTTCAAAATCTTAATGGAGAAATCTATTTTGAGTTCTCAATCCCAAGAATGGGCAAAAGAGTTGACAATATAGTTATTATTGATAATTGTATTTTCATTATTGAATTTAAAATAGGAGCAAATAATTTTGACAAATACGCGAAAGACCAAGTATTTGATTATGCCTTAGACATGAATCATTTTCATGAAGGAAGCCATAATAAAATTATTATACCTCTATTAGTTGCTGACAATGCTGTAGAATCTAAAAATACATTTATAAAGAAAGTTGATAATCTATATGATGTAATATATTCAAATTCTAAAACTCTAACAGAAACGATAAAATTTTCATTACAACACTTTAAAAGCGCTTCTGAAAAAATAGATGTCTCAAGTTGGGAAAATTCAAGCTACAAACCTACTCCTACAATAATTGAAGCAGCAACAGCTTTATATAAAAACCATAGTGTTAAGGAAATATCTCGAAGTGGTGCTGAAGCAAAAAATCTATCATTAACTTCTGAATGTATTTCTTACATAATTGATTATTCAAAGAAATACAATCAAAAATCTATCTGCTTTGTAACCGGTGTACCTGGTGCAGGTAAAACGTTAGCAGGATTGAATATAGCCAACATAAGGTCCAATTATGAAGAAGAAGAACATACCGTTTTCTTGTCTGGAAATGGACCTCTAGTTGATGTACTAAGAGAAGCATTAGCAAGAGATAAGGTTAAAACAGCTAAAGAAAATAATAACCCGATAACTAAAGGACAAGCCACATCCCAAGTTAAATCGTTTATTCAAAATATTCATCATTTTAGAGATGCTTCACTAAAAGATGAAAAAGCCCCTATAGAAAAGGTAACAATATTTGATGAGGCGCAAAGAGCATGGACAAAAGAACAAGCTTCAAAATTCATGAAAAGGAATAAAGGAAGAGATGATTTTGAAAAATCAGAACCAGAGTTTCTTATTGAAGTCATAGATAGGCACGAAGATTGGTGCACTATAGTTTGTCTAATTGGTGGGGGACAAGAAATAAATACTGGAGAAGCAGGTCTTGAAGAATGGATTAGGCCTTTCTCCGACTTTTTCCCTGAATGGAAAATATTTTATTCTTCTAAAATAACCGAAGACAAAGATTATATAAAAGATTTTTCCATATTGAATATTCTGAATAAAAGAAATGCCGTTAAAAAAGATGAATTGCATCTTTCAGTATCTCTTAGATCTTTTAGAAGCGCACAATTATCCAGTTTTATACATGAGATAATTGACAATAACGCTTCAAAAGCGAAAGATATATATACAGCCTCGATAAAAGAACATTATCCAATTAAAATTACACGTGACTTAGAAACCGCAAAGAATTGGTTAAAGAATCAAGCAAACGGTTCAGAAAGAATTGGCATAATAGCTTCTTCTGGTGCAATCAGACTTCGCCCTTTTGGCTTAAACGTTAAAGCTAAAATTGATGCACCTATTTGGTTTCTTAATGATGAGAATGATATTCGGTCATCACACTTTTTAGAAGAAGTTGCTACCCAATTTGACATTCAAGGACTTGAACTCGATTGGACTTGTTTAGCTTGGGACGGAAACTTCTATTATGAGAATAACAGATGGAATTTTAAAAACTTCAAAGGCTCTAAGTGGCAAAATATAATAGACCCAACAAACATAAACTACCTAATCAACTCATATAGAGTATTATTAACACGCGCTAGGCAAGGCATGATTATATATATTCCTTATGGAAATAATGAAGATAGTACACGTCCCTCCTATATGTACGACGGTACATATAACTTCTTTAAAGACTTAGGCATAGAAGAAATATAAAAAACCGGCTTACGCCGGTTCTCATTTTAATAAAGTATGTAGTGTATGTATTAGTATCTGGCTACTCTTCTGCGAGGCTGCTTATGGTAATGTTTATTTCCGTGTTTAACTTTTTTAACTTTATATGGTTTATTATAGTAAGTGTAAGGAGTTCTTCCGTAGTAGTTGTTCACCACCACTTTCTGGCAACGGTGAAAATCATAATTTCTGTAGGCTACCGGTACATAAGCCGTACGCACCCACGCTCCATTGCTTACATATAGATAGTTTCTTGCAGTGATGTCGTAGTACACATTAATTTCGGGCATGTAATAATACCTTGCCTCCACGTGTGTAGCCGGTACCCATACTGCTGGCGCTGGCGCCGGAGTACCAATGTTCATGTTTACACTTACAGATACCTGGGCTTTTGCAAGTGCTCCTGTCATCAAAAATAGTCCAACGAGTAAAATTCTAAGTGTCTTCATAATTATTCAGTTTAGGGCTGTTTCTCAAAAAGTAAAAAACAGCGTGGTTTTGTAACGGTATAGCCAACAACCGTGCCTAAAACTAGGCGTGCATAGAATTTTTATTTAAAAATTTTTACAAAACACTGAAAAACAAGACTTTATTTTTTAGTAATTTTATAGTTTAATCCCTCGCTTATGGAAACAAAAAGAGAAATAACCGAGAAAATTTTTAAGATAACGGTGCTCATTCAGGAGAAATATCCGCAGTTGTCAAACTATTTGGGAGAGGTACAGGAAACACTTCCGGCACTGGAACACCCCGAGGTAGACTCTAACAGCCTTTCCAAATATTACCAAACGCTGGAAACCATGTTACAGGACTACCTTATGGAACACCCCGAACTGGAGGGTTAGTTAATAAGGTACAACAGGAAGTCCTCAACCGATTTATAATCTTCCCTGAGCAGTTTCTTTTTGAGGCGCATTTTGCACACCCTCACACTTTGTGGCGAAATGCCCAGTATACTTGCCATGTCTTTTCCGTTTAGCTCCAGGCGCATTAATACCATAATACGTATCTCGGCTTCGGTAAGGTTTATTTGACTGTCTTTTATCCTTGAAAAGAAGTCGGGATAAATGGAATTGAAACGCAGCCTGAACTTTTCCCAGTCGTCATCGGTAAGAATTTTTTGTTCCAGCAGTTGGGCTACTTCCTCCTCACTTACCTCTTCATTAGAAACTACCTCATTTTCCTTCTCCTCCTTCAATTTATTTATTATGGCATTCTTTTTAGAAAGATCCAGTATATAGGTTTTAAGCTCTCTTTCCTTTACATCTATCATACGTTGGGAATTGTATAAATCCAATTCCAACTGACTCTTTTTAAATCGTATTTGGGACAGGTACCTGTACACAAAAAAAGCAATAATCAACAATGCTATAAACACACCAAATCCTATAAAATACAGTCGGTTTTTAGCAATCTTCTTTTCGTTTTGCAGATTTTGAATTCGTAGGTTTTTTACCTCAACCCCTAGCCCTGCCTGATAGCGCAACAGTTGTTCCTTTTGATTGGACTCCAGTATTTCATGCTGTCCCTCATAATACTTTTTATAATAATATAATGCCGAATCGGGTCTGTTAAAACGTTCGTGATTACGCGACAGTTCCATATAGGCTTCACTTATACGCACCTTACTGTTAAGCTTCAAACTGAGCTTAAGGCATTTTCGGGAATTTTCAAATGCTTTTGCCCTGTTGCCTTTTAGCGCATATACTACCCCAAGGTTTTGATAGGCGGTAGCCATACCTTCGGTGTAATGATTATCAAGGCATTCTTCCAGCGAAATGTTATAGTATTTTAGGGCGGCATCAAGTTGGTCACCGTAACGGTATATCTGCCCCTGATTGTTGTAGGCCAAAGCCAAATCAATATGGTCGTCAAGCTCCTTAAAGATTTCTATCGCCTTGTTGTTAAACTCAAACGCTTCATTAAAAATGCGCTTCTCCTTTAATATAAGTGCCCTGTTAGTATAGGTTAAGCCCAGCAGTTGGGGTAAATTGAGTTTTTCTGCCAGTTGTGCAGCCTCATTATAACACTCCATTGCGGCCTCATTATTTTCAAGGCGCCAGTATATTAAGCCTAAACTGTTAAGTAGGTTAGCCATATGCACCTCATCATCGGTTTGTTTAACATGCTGATAGGCTTCGGTAAAATACTTCAGGGCTTCTTCATAATTGCCCATGCGCCATTGATCGTTACCCAAATCGGTTAACGATATACTTTTCTTGACAACTTCGTCGGGTAAATCAGGGGTTTTGCCGGTGTCTGGTTTACATGAAATAAAAAAGAGCATCAGGAGCAATATTGCCCTAACGTAATTTTTCATAAATGTGTCTCTTTAATAGCTTGGGTCAAATGTAAATCTTATTACCGACTAATCAAATCAAAAGTCAACAATTTGCTAATGAGCGTTTTGGTCATTTTTACCATAAACTCATAAAAGCAATAACTTATTAATATGTCACACTTTTTCGATTTTGAAATAAGGGCTAAAACAAAAAAACCTTACGGCAAGCCGTAAGGTCTGAAAAAACATCGCACTGTAATCACTACCACTATGAAGGTGCGAGTTTAGCTAGTTCATTCTTAAAAAAATAGCGCACAAAATCCTATATGGATTGGTTATCAATTTTGGGTATGCAAATGTAGCAATAAGTACCATATAAGCGACAAAAATTTATGTTGACATACGTGTTGACAACACCACTTTATTTTCTTTATATTGAAAAGAATGAGGTTTATTAGGCAAAAAAGTTATTTTTCAGTTATTTTTACCGCGCATTAATAATCATTATGTAATTTTTTATCCTGCAACAGGACGTTACAGCACAAAGTCATCATATGAATTCAAAGTACATTAATTATTTTGCCTTTATTATAATTTCGCTAACCTCTATTGTTTTTGCCGTGAACTATTTTTTCACAGATGCAATACCACATGCGGTTACACAATTCTTTATATGGGCATCGGTTTTCGGACTAACCCTATTTGCCGTTAAAAAGCGTAGCCTTACCACCTGGATACTGGTATGCCTTGTTATAGGTGCAGCAATAGGACACGAATGGCCCGAAGCCGGACAGGGATTACAGGTTTTAAGTAAAATCTTCCTTAAGCTTATCAAAACCATTGTTGGTCCGCTTATTTTTGCCACTCTCGTTTACGGTATTGCGGGGCACAGTAACATAAAACAGGTAGGCCGTATGGGCTGGAAATCACTCCTGTACTTTGAAATTGTTACAACATTAGCCCTGTTTATAGGTCTAGCGGCGATAAACATTACTAAAGCAGGTGAAGGTATTATTCAGCCAACCGATATTAAAGAAACCATACAGGCTGCCGAACCTCAAACCTGGCAGCAAATCATACTGCATATTTTCCCTGAAAACATAGCCAAATCAATGGCCGAAGGTGAAGTGCTTCAAATAGTGGTATTCAGTGTGATATTTGGTATTGCCCTGATTATGGTGCCTGAAAAGAAACGTAAAGTAATGGTTGACTTTACCCAAAGCCTTAGTGAGGTAATGTTTAAATTTACCAATATAGTTATGTACTTTGCTCCTATAGGTGTAGGTGCTGCTATGGCATATACTGTAGGGCACATGGGACTCAGTGTACTTATTCCGCTATTAAAACTGTTATTAACCCTATATGGAGCACTATTGGTATTTGTAATAATTGTATTTATACCGATAGCCCTATTTATAAAACTGGATTTAAGAGCCTTTATTAAAGCTATTGGCGAACCGGTTTCTATTGCATTTGCCACAACAAGTTCCGAAGCAGCTTTACCACGTGCAATGGAAGCAATGGAAAGCATAGGGGTTCCACGTAAAATTGTTTCGTTTGTAATGCCTATGGGCTATAGCTTTAACCTTGACGGAACAACTCTTTACCTATCGCTAGCCAGTGTGTTTGTGGCACAGGCAGCAGGTATAGATCTAAGTATCGGCGAACAGCTTATTATGGTGTTTACCCTTATGGTAACCAGTAAAGGTGTTGCGGGTATACCAAGAGCATCACTGGTAATACTTATGGGTACGGCAGCATCGTTTAACCTGCCTGTATGGCCTATATTCATTATACTGGGTATTGATGAACTTATGGATATGGCACGTACATCAATAAACGTAGTGGGTAACTGTTTGGCTTCGGCAGTAATTGCCAAGTGGGAAGGCGAGTTTGACCCTACCCTTGAAGCTCAGGAGGTATTTAAAACCGAACTTTACGAAAGTCATGACGACGAAAACAAATAAATAAAAAGCCGCACATTGTGCGGCTTTTTATTTATTACATTTATATACTTATAACCCCATTATGATAGAGGAAAATATACTACTGGAGTTTGGTGCACGTAAGCTGCACTTTAAAAAAGGGGAACCTATTTTTAGTCAGGGGGATCTCCCTAAGTATTATTACCAGATTATAAACGGGGAAATTAAAATGAATAACTATAATGAGGAAGGTAAAGAGTTTATACAGGGACTGTTTAGTGACGGAAACTGCTTTGGGGAACCTCCGCTTTTTCTGGACAGACCTTATCCTGCAGGAGCGGTAGCCACAAGCGACACTTCCCTTTATGCGCTCCCTAAAGAAACTTTCCTTAAGCTACTGCACTCCCACCCTGACACTAATGTTGCAATGACAGTTAACCTTGCACAAAGGCTGTACTATAAGGCCATTATGGCTTCAGAGATATCATCGCAGGATGCAGAACACCGCATAATAACACTTATCGACTATTTTAAAAACGTTATTCATGAGAATGACGAAGCACAATATAAAGTCACCCTAACCCGCCAACAGATAGCCGACCTCACAGGGTTAAGGGTAGAAACGGTTATAAGAGCCATAAAATCACTCGAAAAGCAGGGCGAATTAAGTATTAACGAGCGAAAAATATATAGATAAAGTATACGGTAATAATAATTTACCGAACATGATATTTATCATAAAATAAAGGATATCAGCAGCTTAAATTTGTACTATAAATTTAAAACATTACTGGTATGAGCACTTATGATAAATTTTTAGACAATTACACAAAAGGATTTATGGGCTTTAATACTTTAGCCATTTTAGCCCAAAGCTGTTTAGGTGGTATCGCTGCCATGTTTGTACTTCAAAACGGTAATACACCGGCACAAATGATTCAGCTGTTTTTTATAACCATATTCTGTTCCGGCTTTAACGGTAGCGTTTTAGCACAGCAAAAACCTAAAGTAGTGTTTAACCTGCTTATCACTACTGTAATACTAAACCTTGCCATCATCTTACTAAACGTTTTTATACTCTAATCAATTTCCGTACTAAAACCTAACACAACGTTTGTTTTAATGTTAGAGGGTTGCCCGTAAAAAGGCAACCCTTTATTTTTTTGATTATGATTCAGGTCATAAAACCGAAAGCGACTCCAAAAGTAACTTTGGTATAACAAACGTTAAACGGTTTTAATCATGAAAACATATCAAAAATATCTGGAAAGCTACAAAAAAGGGTTCATAGGGTTTAATACTCTTGGTATACTATTTCAAAGCTGTTTAGGATCGGCAGCAGCGATGCTGGTATTACAAAACGGCACCAGTCCGGCACAAATGGTACAGCTATTCTTTATAACCATTTTCTGTATGGGCTTTAACGGCAGCGTACTGGCACAGCAAAAACCTAAAATAGTATTTAACATGCTTATTGCTACCATAACCGTGAGCACTGTTATAGCACTACTCAATCTCTTTATTATTTAAACTAAGGGGCTGTCTTAAAATGTCATTCTGAATGTAACGCAGTGAAATGAAGAATCTCAAACCGGGTTAACAGAGATTTTTCCTTTCGTCAAAATGACAAGATGTAACAGTAATCATTTTTAAGTCAGCCCTATACTTTACTTTCCGGTTCATGCAGTACCGGGAAGTTACAGGAGTTAGCAATAAAACACATCTCATTTGCTTTTTGATGTAGCTCGTTTGCTTTATGTAGCATACCCTCTTCCTGAACTGTAACCACTGGTCTCAATATAACCTTTACAAACCTGCCCGATCCGTTTGGGGTCTCTTCCATTTCTCCAACAGCATTGTCCTTATAAGCCGTTATTATGATTCCGGCTTCCGAACACAAATGCAAATACCATAACATATGGCAGGATGAAAGCGAAGCCAAAAGCATTTCCTCAGGGTTATACCTGGAACTGTCTCCTCTAAAAGCAGGATCTGACGAGCCCAAAACAACGGGTTTCCCTTCTGTTTGTATATCATAATCACGGGTATAGCTAGTGTAACTTTTTGTACCCGAACCTCTGTTGCCCGTCCATTGCAGTTGCGTAGAATAATGATGTGTTTTCATACCCTTAAAATTAAAACTAAATTTTCAATTCACTACTGACATACGGTTGTCACTACCCCATAATAATTTTGCTTCATAATCAAAAAATCATCAGTTATGACAACAGTATCAGCACTAACAGCAGAGCAGTTTTTAAATCACTGGAAAGGACATCGCGGCCTTACCAGAAAAGCAATTGAAGCTTTCCCTGAAGAGGAGCTTTTTAGTTACAGCATAGGAGGCATGAGGACCTTTGGCGAGATAATGCTTGAAGTAGTAAGTATTACCTATTATGGTGTGGAAGGGGTAACTACCGGAACATGGAGAAATATAGAGAACCTACCTTATTACACTACCGAAAAAACGATAACTACCAAACAGCAGCTATTAGAGTTTTGGGACAAAACCACAGCTTACATTGACCAGGAATGGGAAAAATTGCTTAGTCTGGATTTTGAACAGCACATAAAGTCTTTTGAGATTTACGAAAACACCATTGCATCTTCGATGCTGTACTGGATAGACAACGAAGTACACCACAGGGGGCAGGGATATGTTTATTTAAGAGCCTTAGGCATTACACCTCCGTTCTTTTGGGAACGTTTTTAATATCGGAGTACAATCATCATCAAATCAATCAATAAAGAAAAAGGGACACCACAAGGTGTCCCTTTTCGTTTTAAATACCCAATTTAAGCATCGTCTTTTTAATAAGACAATGATATCTTCGTTGCCCTGTATTTGGGCATGATCTAAAGCGGTTTTCCCGAAACGGTCGGCAATTGTTACATCTGTATTATGATCCAGCAATAGCGTTACTATATCTGCCTGTCCAAAAGTGGCTGCAAATATGAGTGCCGTAGCATTATTGGAGTTTACCTTATTCACATTAGCACCACCTTTAACCAGTAGTACTGCCATATCCATATACCCTTTAAAGGCTGCACCCATAAGCGCCGTGTTTCCGCTACCGTCCTGTGCATTTACATCTACGCCGGCATCTATTAAAAACTGTACGGCTTCCTCTTGGTTATTGTACACCGCCAGGATAAGCGGAGTGTATCCTCTTGCATCAGGAGTATTCAAATTCACCCCGCTTACCAAAAGCTGCCTTAACTCATCAACATTATTATTCCTTGCCGCATTAAAGGCATCCTGAGCCAGTGCTATGCCCGAAATCAATAACAGTAGTATAACAATTATCAGTTGTTTCATTGTTTTGTTTTTTATTAGTGACCTAAAAGTCCTTCCAGTTCGGCACGGCTCATGTTAAGTTCTTTAGCCAGTCGCATTCCGTATTCCCTGTCTGCCTGATAGAAGTAACCAATCATTTTTGCTTTGATAACCGGGTTTTTAACCTGCTTTAACGCTCCCGAAAGGTTATAAATCAAAGCATCCTTATCTTTTTTACTGAAAGAACGGTACAGTTCGCCTGCCTGTGCAAAATCATTCGGCTTTGATATTTTTGCCTGCGTAGTTGCTACATTAAGGAATTCTGATTTTGAATATTTAAATTTAGTATCCTCTGTAACCTGTGGTTTGTTTACCGATGGCTGATAGTTTACATCGCCCTGTTGTTTACGAGTAGACATATACCCATCCTGATTATAAGTAGTAACAGCTGTTTTTGGTGCGTTTACCGGAAGCTGCTGGAAGTTACCTCCTAAACGGTGGCGCTGAGTATCAAAGTAAGAGAATAACCTTCCCTGCAGTAATTTATCTTCAGACGGTTCGATACCCGGAACAAGTGTACCCGGAGAGAATGCCGACTGTTCTACTTCCTGAAAATAATTCTCGGGATTACCGTTAAGCGTCATAGTACCTACAAGTATTGGTTTAGCCACTTTTTCCGGCCATACTTTAGTTACATCTACCGGATTGAAATCCAGTTGATCAAAATCTTCCTTTTTAAGCATTTGCACATACAGGTCCCATTTTGGGAAGTTACCATCTTCAATAGCATTACGAAGGTCAAGTGTAGCGTGTTCTATCATGGTAGACTGTATTTTGTTTGCCTCTTCCTGAGAAAGGTTACGCTCTCCCTGTTGTGATTTCCATGTGTACTTTACATAAGTCACCTCACCGTTGTAATTAACCCATTTAAAAGCATGTACTCCCGATCCGTTCATTTCACGGTAATTGGCAGGAATACCATAGTCAGAAAAAAGCCATGTTAGCATATGGGTAGCTTCGGGTACATTAGCAAAAAAATCAAAAACCCTGTTTGGGTCAGATGCACCGTTTGTAACCGGAGACGGTTTAAAAGCATGAACCATATCGGGGAACTTTATGGCATCGCGTATAAAGAATACCGGAAGGTTGTTCCCTACTAAATCATAGTTGCCCTGCTCAGTATAAAACTTAACCGCAAAACCCCTTGGATCACGATAGCTTTCAGGAGATCCCTTTTGGTGTACCACTGTTGAAAAACGTACAAAAAGAGGTGTTTTTTTACCTGCCTCACTTAAAAAGGCAGCTTTGGTTATATTAGAGAAATCGGCCGCAGCCACAAATTCGCCATAAGCACCGGCACCTCTTGCGTGTACTACCCTTTCAGGGATACGTTCCCTGTCAAAAGCAGCCAGTTTTTCAATAAGGTGAATGTCTTCCAGTAATACCTGTCCGTCGTTACCTATGGTTTTAGAGTTTTGATTGTCACCTACAGGAGCACCTGTATTTGTGGTTAACGTTTGTGCCTGAGAGAATACCGAAAACAGTATTAAACCCGAACATAATGTTTTAATCATAGTGGTATATTTATTGTTTGTGCAGCAAAAATAGGGGCTTATACCACCCTGTTTCGGGGCTTTTAAATGCTTGTTTTTATAGCACCATAAGAAAATTTTATAACGTATTGTTTTAAATTTAACTTGTTATTACTAAGCACCTTTAACAGAAATTAAACAACATTTTGACAGTACAATTCTTAAGAATAGATAAATATTAAATAAATGTGTACGTATTCTCATTTTTTTTAACTATTTATGCCCTGAACAAACGATTATAATTTTAAAATAAGCATGGGCGGCCTAAAAAAAGTAAATGTTGTAAGGAGAAATATAATGCGTAGCCTTACGCGTAATATTGGTGTTACAAATCTGGAGAAGGATTTTAAATTAAAGGAAAAACCCGAAATTAAAAGAATACTGATAATACGTCCAAATAAAAGGCTGGGTAACCTGTTGCTTATCACTCCGCTTTTAGAAGAAGTAAACGAAGTTTTCCCTAACTGTAAGATTGATATTTTTGTAAGAGGCGGACTTGCTCCAATACTTTTTGAAAATTACAGTAACGTTGATCGCATTATAAAACTACCCGGAAAACCTTTTAAAGAACTTATTAAATATTCGCTTGCATGGCTTTCGGTTAAAAAGAAGCGTTATGATATGGTGATAAACGTGGTTAACTCCTCTTCATCAGGAAGACTATCTACTAAGTTTGCCACCGCTAAGTTTAAACACTTTGGTGATGTTAGCGATAAAATAAAGGAAATGTATGCCGACAGTAACCATATAGCCAAATATCCGGTTTATAATTTTAGGTACTTTTTGAGCAAACTAGGGTATGAGAAAAACGACACACCTGTACCGCCACTAAACCTTAGGTTAAGCGACAAGGAGCTTGAACAGGGTAGACAAATTGTGAAAGACATTGTAAAGAACGATAAAAAAACCATTGCCATATTTACTTTTGCCACAGGAGATAAATGCTACAAACCGGAATGGTGGAATCCGTTTTATGAGAGACTACAGTCCGAATATGCCAATGACTACAATATTATTGAGATATTGCCTGTAGAGAATGTATCGCAAATTGATTTTAAAGCTCCTACTTATTACAGTAAGGAAATAAGGGAAATAGGTGGTGTTATGGCAGCCTGCGAAGTATTTATAGGTGCCGATAGCGGCATGATGCACCTGGCAGCGGCTTCGCTTGTTCCAACCATAGGACTGTTCTCCTGCACTCATCCTGCTACATACGGACCTTACAATAAAGGCAGCGAATCCATAAATACAAACAACACAACTATGGATAGCTGGATAGAAAGTATAAATAAAGCCTTAAAAGCATAACAAAAAAGCCACTCGTATGAGTGGTTTTTTTATTATATCTGTCTCGTCCTGAAATAAGTTGACACAAATTCGACTTATTATGAAAGACAAAGCAATTACACGCATAAAGCGTAGTCAAAAGGATTACAACATG
>NZ_WOWP01000040.1 GCF_009741375.1 Flavobacterium rakeshii | reverse complement strand
GCCTTCAAAACCTAATGCCGTTTGCTTACTCTGTCGTTCTATTCTCATTGTCATTCCGATACGAAACGTAGTGTAGTGAGGAATCTCTGAACTATTAATAGAGATGTCTCCTGCGGTCGACATGACATACTGAACGTGATGACAGTTGAGGTTTTGTCCTTTTGTCTTGACACAAAAGAACGAAAAATTCAAGGCTATGGTTTCTCAGGCTATAAATTACCTCTTTCGGCTAAACCATCTGAACTCGGCTCTCGCCTCAAACAGCAGATGCTTTTTTACGCCTCTTTCACTAATTTACTTTACGCCATCAAAACCTAATGCCGTATGCTTACTCTGCTTGTCATTCTGACGGTAGGAAGGATCTCTTTTAAAAATTCAAAACTCATCATTTAAAATAGTCTTCCGTCTCTCATTTATTATCTAATTGTCTTTAACTTAAAATCCGTATTTTCGCCATTCAATTATAAATCTCCAATTAACCAATAATGAAGAGAGTTGTTTTTATTACCGGAGGATCTTCGGGTATAGGGAAATCCATAGGCGAATTTTTATCTGAAAAAGGGTATACCGTTTATGGTACAAGCCGTAACCCGCAAAGGGTAACCGGTTCTAAGTTTCCGCTTGTGGCGCTTGATGTTCGTGATGCTGCTACTATTAAGGCTGCAGTTGCCGAAGTGATTGAGAAAGAGGGTAGGCTGGACGTGCTTATTAATAATGCCGGAGTGGGTATAACGGGTCCGCTTGAGGAAATCCCTGCCGATGAAATTAGAAACAACTTTGAAACCAATGTTTTTGGACCTATTGAGGTAATGAAAGCCGTGATGCCACAAATGCGTGAGCAGAAAAGCGGACTTATAATCAACGTTACTTCTATTGCCGGATACATGGGGCTGCCATACCGTAGTGTTTATTCGGCTTCAAAAGGAGCGCTGGAGCTTATTACCGAAGGTCTTCGTATGGAGGTTAAAGGTTTTGGGGTTACCATTACTAATATTGCTCCGGGCGATTTTGCCACAAATATTGCCGCAGGGCGTTACCATGCTCCGCTTGTAAAGGGTTCGCCATATGAAACCCCATATGGCAATACGCTTAATATGATGAACGATCACGTGGATGGTGGTAGCAATCCGCTTGAAATGGCCGAAGCGGTTTACTCTATAATGAAAGATCCTAACCCTAAAGTACACTACAAGGTGGGGGCATTTATGCAAAAGTTTTCTATCGTTTTAAAAAGGTTACTGCCTGATAAAGTGTATGAAAAGTTGTTAATGAATCATTATAAATTGTAGTTTTGCAAAAAAATTTTCCAGAACATATTTTAAAGTAAGAACATGAAATTTTTTATCGACACAGCTAATCTTGACCAGATTAAGGAAGCTCAGGAGCTAGGCGTTTTAGACGGAGTTACAACTAACCCGTCTCTAATGGCGAAAGAAGGCATTACAGGAAGAAACAACATCCTTAAACATTATGTTGACATCTGTAATATTGTAGACGGCGACGTAAGTGCTGAGGTTATCGCTACCGATTTTGAAGGTATGATTAAAGAAGGTGAAGAGCTTGCCGAACTGCACGAGCAAATTGTAGTTAAAATACCTATGACTAAAGATGGTGTTAAGGCTGCTAAGTATTTCTCTGATAAAGATATTAAAACAAACGTAACGCTTGTTTTCTCTGTAGGTCAGGCTTTACTTGCTGCTAAGGCAGGTGCCAGTTATGTGTCTCCGTTTATCGGTCGTCTTGATGATATCTCTACAGATGGTTTAACACTTATTGAAGATATCCGTCTTATCTATGATAACTACGGTTTTGAAACCGAAATTCTTGCTGCATCTGTACGTCACACTATGCACATTGTTAACTGTGCTAAAATTGGTGCCGATGTTATGACAGGTCCTCTAAGCGCAATTACAGGTTTATTAAAACACCCACTTACCGATAGTGGTTTGGCTCAGTTTATTGCCGACTACGAAAAAGGTAACAAGTAATATTTTAAAAGGCTGCTTCGGCAGCCTTTTTTATTGGGGTTAATTTAAGGTTTAAAGATTCTGCCTGTTTTTATTAAGAGATTTTTCGACTCCACTTCGTTGCGCTCAAAATGACAGTTGAGCGCGTCATCCTGACGATAGGAAGGATCTCTTTTCCATTCCGACTGAAGCGATAGCGTAACGGAGGAATCTCTGAACTTTGAATAGAGATGTCTCCTGCGGTCGACATGACATACTGAACGCAAAAGGGCTCCATACTACGCTGATTCGTGTTGTCATTGCGAGCGTAATGCAGTGGAGCGTGGCAATCTGTATTAGATTACTTCGTCGTTCCTTCTCGTAATGACACAAGATGTTGTCATCCTGACGTTAGGAAGGATCTCATTCAAAATTTAAAATTCATCATTTAACATAGTATTGATGTCCTTTTGTCTTGACACAAAAGAACGAAAAATTCAAGGCTATGGTTTCTCAGGCTATAAATTACTTCTGTCGGCTAAACCATCTGAACTCGGCTATCGCCTCAAACAGCAGATGCTTTTTTACGCCTCTTTCATTAATTTACTTCACGCCATCAAAACCTAATGCCGTTTGCTTACTCTTGCTGTTGTCATCCTGACGATAGGAAGGGTCTCTTTTCCATTCCGACTGAAGCGATAGTGCAATGGAGGAATCTCTGAACTATGAATAGAGATGTCTCCTGCGGTCGACATGACATACTGAACGTGATGACGGTTAATGTTTTGTCCTTTTGTCTTGACACAAAAGAACGAAAAAGTCAAGGCTATGGTTTCTCAGGCTATAAATTACCTCATTCGGCTAAACCATCTGAACTCGG
>NZ_WOWP01000039.1 GCF_009741375.1 Flavobacterium rakeshii | reverse complement strand
ATGGAACATTAAGTGAAAAAGCTTATTTTTGTTTTATACACAGCAAGTAAAGAAGTTATGGTAAGGTACCGAACCACAGCGTGTTGTACTTTACCGTTTGCAGCTTGTATTTTACCAAATAATAAATATCTTACTGAATTTTCAATACTTTTGAATTATGGACACACCTACAAAAAACCACATAGGAAGAAAAATTAGCCGTATACGTGAACTTCGTGATATGAAGCAGGAGGCGCTAGCTGCTGCTTTAGGAATTAGCCAACAGGCAGTTTCTAATATTGAGAATAGCGCAACTGTTGAAGATTCAAAACTGGAAGAAATAGCAAAGGCTTTAGGTGTTACTGCTGAAGGTATAAAACAATTTTCAGAAGAGGCTGTTTTTAATATTATTTCAAATACTTACCATAATACGAGTAGTGATACTTCTACACTTATAGCTAGTTCACTAAATTATCAGCCAACTTTCAATACTGTAGAAAAGATAGTGGAGCTTTATGAAAGATTACTTCAGGCTGAGAAAGATAAAGTAGCTTACTTGGAGAAGCTAGTTAATAAGTAACACTTAAGGATTATCTATGGTGTCAGACTCATTGGCTTCTCGATATTGTTAGTAATACTTTTTCTATGGTACAATTCCAGACAATTTCACGGCCTAGGCATTTACGATACGTTTTTTTTATAGACAGTAATTATCCTTATGACAAGCTTAGGGATCTTATGTCACAACTCCAAAAATACTGGGGAGGGCGTTATAATCCTATGGTACCCGTTGTGGCCGGAGAGATTGAAAAGAGTTATCGAATGTTATTAGCATACTACGATCCTGATTATGTGTTCTACTCTGACGGCGTTGAACTTGAAGCTATTCAGAAACTAAGACTTTTTAATCCTAAAGGTTTTTACAATCTTGACTCCATACCACGAGAAGAAAATATCTACGGTGTTGATTCCATGTATTTTCTTTCACTTTTTGATCGAAGTGAGGGAATTATCATGCCTTCAGAATTATGGCGAACTAAAAGTTTATTGTTAGATTATCTCGACTTAAATTTTGGCATTAGTTCAAATGGGACAGTAAGTGATTACAATATTGCAAAACAGTATCACCAAATAAATTTTAATGAAAAGAATTTTGATACTTTTCATGAAATAGTCTTTAAAGAGAGGCCGATTAATCGGGCATTACTTTCTAGAAATAATTTAAATACCGTTATTTTACGAAGTTTAAAAGATGCTCAATATAACGACTTTGTTTTAGTTATAGCAAAAGACACTTCGTCAATTTCGGATCTTTTATATTTTTGGAATCGTCTATTGTATCAAGGAGACAATACATATTTTGTGACTCTTGAACAGCTTAAAATTCTTGTCAATGATAAGTTTTTTGGCACTTTACTTTATCGAGAAGCATCAAGCGATTTTATCAAGGTTTGCTCCACTTCATTCTCGAAAGCAGATTTAAAAGCCTTAATAACTGAGCTTTTATTGCCTATCTCCAGAGGCAAGCCGTTTATATATCACGATTGTAGTAGCTTTCCATATAAAATATTAGATGCTAACGGATTGTATGAAAGTGATTTTGGTGAAAGCGAAAACTTACAAACATTTGTTGGTCAAAAAGCTCAATATGCAATTCCTATGCTGAGCTTTACTAATAATTTAAGCTTTTATCCACAAAAATGGGCGATTGACATAAAAGTAAGATGCTCTGTGGAAGACAAAGCTAAAACACTTCTTATGCCTCTTACATATGACATTTACAATGTCTTTCCTCATGCTGAAGGGAGGATTAATCGTAGTAGAACTGTTACTTTGTTTATTCGCGGTCAACGCGACTCCAGTCATTTAGATATTTCTATTCCTGAAACAAGACAGATAGTATCTCAACTTATTAGCAGACCTATAATACAAGGAAAGACTTATGAAACAAAATTCATAGAAACATCATTACATGATGATAGCCGTAGGCTTATTTCTTTCATAAAGTTATTTAATCATGATTTTAAAACTATTGCTGACTTTTTTTCTGATAACTTTTGGGTATCTCTTTTAGAAGAATATGCAACTACTAATAGATCGGCAGGGAGTGCTTTTACTTTTGTCGATTTGAAGTCGCGCGCTTTTAATAAATTGGTAGAAGCGGGTTATGTTTTTAAATCAAAAGAAGAATCGAGGTTTAATGAAGAAAATCTAGAACTCGGATTGAAAAATACATTGACAGAATTATGTAACTACCAAATGTTTTTCAAGGGCTATTTATTAAAATGTAAGCAATGCTCCTCTACATTCTATTATTATTTAAATGAAGTTGACGAAACAGTTAAATGTAAAGGATGTCTTCAGAGTTTTACTATGCCTGTAGAACCTAATTTCGCGTATAAACTTAATGACCTTATTAAGAATAATATCTACAGGTCACGGACTGAGAGGGATGGAAATCTGACGGTCATAAGGACATTAGCCAGTATATCCGCACAAAGCAGAAGATCTTTTGAATTCAGTCCACAAATCAATTTATACTTATCATATTCGGACCGCAAACCTTATACAGATATTGATATTTTTTGTATATCTGATGGTAAGCTTATAATTGGAGAAGCGAAACACTCAAGTGTTGCATTCTTTGATAAAAATGGAGATGGTTTAAATTCACTACAAGCACTGGCAAATATTGCAAAAGATATCAGACCTGATAAGATTCTTATAACCTGTTATGAAGATGATTCGAATAAACTTAAAAATGCTGGTAAAACATTAGAAGGATTATTTTATATGGATTCGTATGCTCCTGAAATTCAAGTCAAATTGCTGCCTAAGCCGGATGATTTTGCATTGGGGCCACATCAATATTTTTATTATTAGTCTTTATAAAGATTGCAGTATGTTAACCTGCAGGTTAACATACTTTTTGGACTAATTCTGTTTTTTGTTTTTGTTCATTTCTTTCTATTTGAACTTATCTTCAGAGTAAATCTAAAGGACTACTACCTAAAAGAATCTGTTCAGCCGTTTTTTCAGTATTTTGCAACAAAACATTATAGTAGGCAGCTAAATCTTTTTCTGTTTCTTCATTTCCCAAATTGAATCTCGGGTCAATCTCTCCAGATTCATAGAAATAAATTTCTGTCATAGTATCTAATAGTAAAAAAAGTCTAATACAATTTTGTCTGGTGGCAAATTCTTCTTCAATTAATAAATGTGACGCTACATGCCTATTAAAATGAGAATGAGCATTACCATTAGTTGTTGGTCTATAGAAATGTTCATTTAGAATCTTGTCACAAATTTGAATATACACATCATGAAATAAAATATTTGTTGGATTAGGATTTCTTAAGGAGGCCTTTTTAAAAAATTTTCGAACGTCTTCAAATTCGGGTTTAACTTCACTTTGTTGAAATCCCATCCATCGTATAATGATACCTTCGATAACAGGTATAAGAGTAAAATAGCAACTTATAAAGTTTGTCCTGTAGTAAGATAAAACTGCTGCATCTATTAATTTGGCAAACTGCTTGAAATATTCAAATTTTTCGATCCTGCCTAGCTTTTGCATAACCCTCATTTTAGGATGCATAGTTAATTTACCTACATGATTTAATATTGTTTTCTCGGATGTAGGTAATTCATTTTTTAGTTGTTCTAATCTGTGAAAATCAGTCATAGTAGAAAAAATGGGAAGAAGCAAAGCGTAGTTCCCCAATATTTTATTCAATTCGATAATTTTAAGAATATCCTTGACTGATGTCGAACCTACATGTCGTTTTTCTTGATCTTTTTTCCTATCTTTTCTTGCACGATCTAAGTTAATTGAATAAGCTTTTAAGCAACATGATCTCCATTTTTCTTCAGAAATGTTAAACGCTTGTTTTATAAATTCCATGGATTCACCCAAAAGTTTTCTTCTGTTTATTTCCTGTGCGATTTCTGATGTTTTCATTATTAAATTCTATCTATGTAAATTTAAATAAAATCATCAACAAAACCTTCCGGCATACCGTCGGGATTTGTTTTTGTATTGTGCCAAGAGCATGCTCTTTCAGGCATGCACTTTTAGAGATCAACTATATGCTAAAAGCTTCAAATATCGATAAAAGATTGCCCAGAAAATGAGTACCTTTATTCAGCAAAATCACCAATAAATGTTTCGTCATAAAGGCAAAAGAAGATCGTATGGGCATAACCTAAGGTTGGCATCTATCTTATCTTTTGTGGCAGGGATTGTAAACATTGTAGGCCTGTTGTCGGTAAATGTCCTTACAACAAATGTAACCGGGCATTTTGCTTTCTCCTATGTTTGTATAATATAATCTAAGTGAGGAAGAATGAGAGCAGATTTTGCTTTAAATAGCTTACTAGTATATTTAAGAAATGAGAATGCCTCATCTTCTTTTACCTCTATGTTTGTATAATATAATCTAAGTGAGGAAGAGTGAGAGCAGATTTTGCTTTAAATAGCTTACTAGTATATTCAAGAAAAGAGACTGCCTCCTCTTCTTTTACCTTTTAGAATCTGAACAGAATGTAAGGAATTCACCTATACCATAACTATGGGTCGAATAGCCAGTATATCCAGTCAGGAGAAAAGATGAAGAAAGGTCATCACTTACCTAAACCATATAAGATGAAGGTATTATTAAAGCAGACAGTAGGAATTGATGTCGCACAAAATGAATTGGTTGTATCGCTTGGTCGAATGGATGAACAGATAAGCATAGAAGTTTATGCCTATAAAGTATTTCCTAATACAAGAAAAGGATTTTCAAGTCTTGTATCATGGGTAAATAAGCAAACTTTAACCAGTACGGAGGTACGGTACGTAATGGAAGCTACCGGAGTTTATCACGAATCTTTAGCTTATTATCTTTGTAGTAATCAAAAACAAGTCAGTATCGTTTTACCAAACAAGATCAGTAATTATGCAAGAACACTAGACATAAAAACAATTACTGACAAAAGTGCTTCACAAGCCATTGCAAGATTTGGATTGGAAAGAAAATTAGAAGCATGGCAACCTCCCTTAAAAATATTCAATGATTTAAGACAGCTTTGTCGGGAACGCGAGCAGCTAGTACAGGAGCGTACAATGTTAAAAAATCAGTTGCACGCTGAACGTACTTCTGCAATATCGAGCGAAAAATCAATAAAACGAACCAAAAGAAGAATTGCCCTCATTGATACGCAGGAAAAGGAAATAAGGGAGGAAATTGCTACGCATATCAAAGGAAATGAATCCTTAGCAGAAAAGATGAAAATAATATCTTCGATACCAGGGATAGGAACTCTGACTGCTGTAACTATCATCGCTGAAACCAACGGATTTGAATTAATAAAAAATAAAAGACAGCTGGTAAGCTATGCCGGATTGGATGTAAGGGAAAAAACCTCAGGAACTTCTGTGAAATCCAAACCCCGAATATCTAAGAGGGGTAATCGCAATCTGAGGAAAGTAATGCATTTCCCTGCACTGGCTGCAATCAGAACCGATGAAAGCTTCAGATATATTTTCATAAGATTGGTTTCAAGGCATGGTATTAAGATGAAAGCAATTGTTGCCATTCAAAGAAAACTGCTGGAGCTAACGTATATCCTATGGAAATCAAATACGTCTTATTGCCCAAATTATCACAATCAGAGTATTACAATGGAAACAATAACCATTTAATAAAATGAAAAAAGGGTAGCTGTTTTAGTGCTACCCAATAATAACTATGCAAAACAAGATGAATTCTCAATAAGAAATTCATCCGCAGTGTTATGCTTTTTCAGGAACAATTCTCGTAATTCTCATTGTTATTTTGCTAATTTTAGGATACGATATGCACCTTTAGCCACAATCAGGAATACAAGTGCTCCAATAATAAGGTCTGGATAACTTGAATTTAGCAACTTAACTAAAATAGCTGCAATGATAACACCAGAATTAATAATAACATCGTTCGATGTAAAAATCATGGAAGCCTGCATGTGCGCTTCCTTGCTTTTGTTCTTTTGCAATAAGTAAAGACATAATACATTAGCTGTCAACGCCAGAACAGAAACGATAATCATTGTTTTAAAATCGGGCATTTTTTCTATTTCTATAAAACGTCTTATAACTTCAATAAATCCTATAACGGCTAATAGAATTTGAAAGTAACCCGCAAATTTGGCGATGTTACTTTTTCGTGCTATCGTGCCGCCAACGGCAAACAATGCCAATGCGTAAACAATACTATCGGCAAGCATATCTAAACTATCCGCTACCAATCCCATTGAATTAGAAAGAATACCAAACAACATTTCGAATCCGAAAAAGAGGAAGTTTATAATCAGTACTGTCCAAAGCAGCTTCCGTTGTTTATTGCTTGTATCTGCTGCAAAGACAGCTTGGTTTTCTTCAGTAGAAATCAATGTTGCATTCAGGTTCAATGTTTCCAAAGCGGATAAAATTGGCCCTGGGGTTTCATTGTGGTAAACATTCAGTTTTCTATTGGGAATATCAAATTCTAATGATTTTATCGTATCGAAATTTTGCAGTTTCATACGAATCAATTGCTCCTCACTAGGGCAATCCATTTTAGTTATATTGAATATGGTTTTATTCATCCGCTTAGAGTTTTAATTTTATACCTAAGTTAACTACAAACCCGTCCAATGGTGCATAGATATCTTTAAAAACGGGATTGCTTATTGTTCCGGTATAAATACTATCAAAGCGAGTTTGTCGGGTATCAAGGAAGTTTTCAAAATTGGCATATAGAGAAAATCGCTCCCAGATCTTTTCAGCCATAAATCCACAAGTCCAATAATCTTCTCCGGTTGTTCCGTTGTTCATTTTTTGGGGACTGAAATAGTATGCTTCCAGCCCGACTTTCCATTTATCTTCTATCTCATACATCAGCACAGAGTTAATGCGGTGCTTAGGTGTCAGCGGACTTTCGGTATTTGTTCCGTTTTGGTTTAGTCGGGCATCTGTATAAGTGTAACCTAAAAACAATTTCAGGTCATCATATCCGATTTTAATATTGGTTTCTGTTCCTTTGGTATGAATGTAACCCGGCGAATTTACGAACTGATACAGATTTGCAGATGGATTTTCAAGTAACAATGGATTATCCAAGTATGTATAAAAGAACAATTGGTTTATGCTGAATGACCATTCCTCCCCAATACGAATGCGATAATTAATATCTGCATTTGCACCGTAGCTTTTTTCCAATTTATTGGTTTTATCATCGATAGGCAATACGTTTTGATATTGTATTCGTTCGCTTTCTTCCGTAAATATAGTAGGTGTTTTGTAGCCAAATCCACCTCCAATCCTTGATGTCAGACCCTCGGCAATTTGAAAAAGAGCTGAAACTCTCGGTAAGAACACTACACCATAATCCACAACGTAGTCCGTACGGAAACCTGCTTCTAAATTCAGCCAATCTGCAGATTTCCATGAATTTTGGATAAAAGCTCCGAATGTCCTTTGGTTGTAATCTCTTAACGGAAAAGTAGTGAACTGCTTTTCTTTAAAATTATCAGTCCATATATTAATTCCTGCAACCCATTCCGATTTTTCTGTACTGTTGGTATAATTGGCTTCGGTAAAAGTGGCTGTTTGTGTTCCTTCAAATTCATAGTTAGGAATCGTTATATTCCTATTGAAATAGCTTACGCTGTTTTTAATTTGATAAGAACTATTTTCATTAATCAAATGGTCTAAAACAAATTGTGTGGAATAACGTTGTGTTTTGTTTTTCTCAAAATATTGATGGATATCATCTCCCTTACCTTTAATGTAAAGCATATCGCCTCCCAAACGGTTTTCAATGGTTGTATTGATTCCAAAATTCATCTTTGTTTTATCATTGAAATAAACAAATAATTTTGGATTCAGTACGTAGCGTTCAAATTTTGGAATGGCAGAAAAGCCAATATTAGCAGGGTCGTAAGCTCCGTTGCGATTGTGTGAAGCGAATATGGTAGTTCCTATTTTATTGAACCTTTGCCCATAAAAACCGTTAATATCCAAGCCTCTGCCTGATGTTCCGTTGATTTGAAAACGTAAATCTCTTTCTTCAGTAGGCGTTTTAGAGATCAGGTTTACCAATCCAGCGATTGCTCCGCCACCATATAGAGTGGACGCCGAACCTTTGATGACCTCAACTTGTTTGAGATCAAGCGGCGGTATCTGTAAAAGACCCAATCCGCTTGATGCGCCAGAATAAATGGGAAAACCGTCTTTCAGTATTTGCGTATACCTACCATCAAGCCCTTGAATGCGAATACTTGCATTGGCACTTGTTGGCGATGTGGTCTGCACGTGAATACCTGTGCTTTCTGCTAAAAGCATACGAATATCTCCTGGTTTCATATTACCCTTTTCTGCCAATTCTTCACTACCTATAAATTCAATCCGGGTAGGAATATTTTGTATGCTCCTGGTACTTCTTGTAGACGATATTATTACTTGATCCAATTCTTCTGAACTTTCTTGCAGAAAGATTTCAATAACATTTTTGTCCTTTAGTGGAAATTCTAAGGTGTCAATATGTTCATTAAATCCTATATAGCTAAAGTTAATTTGCTGTAATCCGTCAGGAATATTTACTAATCTAATTTGTCCATTTTCGTCAGACGTCGCAACAAGCGACGTTCCTTTTACAGATGCCGTTACACCATTTAATGGTTCATTTGTTTCAATGTTTTTGACAACAATATTTAATGTGTTTTGTGCATATGCACAGAGGTTTAGTGCCATAAAAAATGACACAATGAGTATTTTTTTCATTGTAAAGATGATACTTAATGTGAATGAATAATAATAACAATGCGAAGCGTTGTTATTAATTAATTTGTGCTGTAAAAGCTACACATTAAGTAAGTTGTGGGGGATGCCAAACAGAGTAGGGAAAGTCTGAAATAGGCTTTATGAAACTTAGTGCTATTTTTTTTTCAGTTTGTACGAAAGGATGTATAATTGAAAAATGAAAAAAGGTCATTACAAATCCCATACAGGTATTACAATTCATAAAAGGCGAACAACATTTCGTACAACCATCTTTTTCTTGTTGGTGGTTTTGTGTTGTTTGCTGGCGAGGCTTAATACATCTATCTTCCCTCAAGCACGATGGTGCTGTTGATAGAATCAACACCGTAAAAGCCAATATGAATGATAAATATTTCATTTGGCAAATGTATAAATTTATGCTCAATTTCTCATAGTAATAAAGAATTAGAACATCTACAGTTATTTTTTAAATAATGACTGAGGGAGAATTACAGATGAGCTAGAAATAAATTTCCAATTTTTTGTAAATATATTTGGATTATAACACAGAATCTTTTCTAGGACTTTTGTAAGCGAAGAGTTTTCAAATGTGGTTATTTACCTTTGGTTTCTTTTAAGCTTCCTTACCGGAGCTTTTTGTTCCAATCTTATAAGTGAGACTATTGTCCGTATAAAGGTGAACCTTTCTTATGTTGTTCCCATCCTGCTTGAAATTATTCTTTTAATTACAGTAGCCACTTTGCATTTCAATCAGCCTGATATATTGGCATGTATTCTATTGTTCGCAATGGGGTTGCAAAATGCTTTAGTAACCAGGGTATCGCAGTCGGTGGTAAGAACAACGCACCTAACAGGAATATTTACAGACCTGGGTATTGAACTGTCGCAGCTTTTGTTTTACAAAACATCCAATGAGAACTTCACTCTTAAAAGGAGTATCTATTTAAAACTGGCTATTATAGCGTGTTTTTTTGCGGGAGGAATAGTAGGTGGATTTGCCTATTATTACTTAAAGCTGAAAGTACTTTTAATTGCAAGCTTAGCTCTGCTATTAGCTTTGCTTTACGACTACATCCTACTTAAATTCTATGTCATCAAAAGAAAGGTGTTGCATAGGCATTGATATTACTTTTGATTCGGTTATTCTCTTCTGATTCTTTTCCACTACGAAACGGCAAAAAAGGCAGCTAAGTTATTGCGGCGCACCTTATTGTTAAAACAAAAGACTACGGCATAATGGCTCGCAGGCTCACCACCCTTCGGGACTTATTCCGTTTCCTTTTGTTTTCCCGCTGCACCGCACTTTTCGGCTGCTTTCTTTTTTACCGTTTTCTTTTGGAAA
>NZ_WOWP01000038.1 GCF_009741375.1 Flavobacterium rakeshii | reverse complement strand
GCCTAATTTTATACATGAAAAAACCAGTCAGCAAATACTGACTGGTTAATATAAATTTTATTGTAAAAATTGTCAACCTATTTTAGGACGACTCACCTTATTTCTAAAAGATACTATACAAAATAAAAATCCCCGCTCAAAATGAAACGGGGTTTTATATTATGACTTTTATTAAAAAAAACTTCCCCTATACTCGGTTCCTTTTTGAAATTGAAAAATTAATTCATCCATTTTCTCTTTTGTAAATTTATCTTTATAAAGGCTTATAAATTCCTGAAGAGCTAATTCGTTATTACTTTCATTTTTATCTGAAAAATTATAAATTTTATCTTCAAACTTTAAAACTTTCCGAACAATTTCATTGGATGATAAACCTGTAAATACATAATTGTATAAGCCTACACAACTAGTACTGTCAGTAACATTTTTTCTTATAAATAAAAACTTTGTTAATCCATCATCAGGGCCAAAACTATAATTAACAAGCGTAGTAATATTTGCTTTGGTAAAACAGTCTTTACCATCACCTTTAATCTCCATCTGGTTATATTTACGCGTAGAACAATTACATAATAAAGGTAAAATAAGTAATAATACTATCTTATTGCTAGTCTTTTTAAGGTTCATAAACCTGTACTTTATTTTGATAAACATCTCAATGGTATTTAATTTTAAAAAAGTAAACATTTAATTTCATAACCTACAATTGCTTCCTCTTCTGCATGATAAAAATTCTTCTTTCAAACTTAAGTATAACTTATTTAGAATCATAAACGTCCTTTAGGATAAAAACCTACACCATGACTATACAGTTCTTCAATCTGATCAAGTTCATATTCATTAAAAATATTCACAGCGTTTTTTCTAAAAAAATCAATCTCATTTTTAACCCTAATTGAATCCTTTACACTTGTTTTTTCATCTAGAGTTGTATTTATCATTACCCTTTCTCCTATTTTTAAAATAGGTACATAAACATATCTTCTTCGGGTATTTGCTTTTTCCCAATCATTAATCATCAAAAAAAACACTCCGTTGCACGATTTGGTAAGATTATCATCTCTGTCCAGAATAGACGCTCCTACTTTAGTATTAACCTGACGCTTTAAAATCAAAAAAATTTCCTCTTTTGTAAAGCATCCCGTTTTATCTTCAAAATCAGGCAGTGATGATTCTTTAAAATGATTACCTGAACAGGATATCAATATAAAAATGGATACAGAAAAAAATAAAAATCTAAAATACATCTATTCAGTTTTTTGTTTTTAATATTCTAAATACTCTTTTTAATTTTGCTTTCTAAAAAGTCATTCACAATTCAAATTAATTTTCTTTTCATTCAGTCTAACTTCCCTAACAGTACAATGAAGCAAACACTAATATTAATAATAAATTTATTACAAACCTTATTAGTTTTATTTTTTTGAAGATTATTTACATTAAATTGAGAAAACACGTGTTTTTTTATCCGCTTTTTAAGACTAAAACCCTAAAAATTGATGTAATACTACAACTTTATTAAACAAAATCGTAGTCTGTTTTCACGTTAAATAAAAATCATAAAACCCCGAAACATGCATAAAAGCAGGGGGTTGCGACCGAAACACAATTTATTTGAATAAATAATTTATTATTTTTCAATAAGTTAAATTCAAAATACTATCTTTACCCCAAAATTAATTTATTTACAATGCAAGAAGGTACAGTTAAATTCTTCAATGAAGAAAAAGGTTTTGGATTCATTACTCCAAGTAACGGAGGTAAAGATATCTTTGTTCACGTTTCAGGTCTAACGGAAAGTATCCGTGAGAACGACGTAGTTCGTTTTGACGTTGAAGAAGGTCAAAGAGGCCCAAGCGCGAAAAACGTAGTAGTAGCTTAATAACTCTACAACGACCGGTACAAAGCATCTGATAATTACAGATGCTTTTTTTTTGCCTTACTGTTAACCAGACTTAATACCGAGAAATAGCGAACTCTATATTTAGATAAACAGCTTTAAAATACAATATTCTTTCTTATAAAAAATGTAAAATATAGTTGAGTTAACCACCTCAAACAATTACCTTACTCGGTGAAAACCAACTAATATGACTATTAAATTTTTACGATTTTACCTTTTACTACTCCCTACCCTGTTATGGTCTCAGGACAATTTAGATATAAAAGTAGATAACAGGATGGAAGCGCTGAGTATTTTTTACACCTTAGCAACGGCAGATACCTTAGACACTAAACCCACTCCGTCAACATACTACAGGGATGTAAAACTCTATTTTGAGGCTTATAAAAACCACGAATCATTAAACTGGTACAGAAATCTTGATGCTTGGGACGGTTATGATATGGCATCACTGGGGCTTTTCCTTTCAAAGCAACACCCGTTTACCATTGCCGTTAAACCCGAAGTTAATTATATAAGAAGTTCATCACAAGAAACATTTCTTTACCATTTTAATAAATTTTATGCCGATACAGATATGCATAGCTTTATCAATAAACACAAAAAGCTATACGAGTCAGTTTGTCAAAATGCTAAAGATGCCGTAATAGCTTCGGGCATATTAAACCACATACAATCTTTTTACGGTACTACTGTTGAGAGCAGGTTTGTTATCTATTTAGACCTACTAAACAATTTAGGCAGTAATGCTATTAACAGCGATGATCCCGGTTTTATTAATGACCGAATGTTTAGGCTGGCATACCTAAACGATGAGAGTAAACACCTTACAGATGAATCTCCCGTGCTGTTTACGCCCTACATTAATGTAGTAACACACGAAATAAGCCACCTGTTCCTTAAAGAATTTATCCCAAAATACCGTAAGCGTCTTTATAAAATACGCCAGCTGTTTCTAACTACAAGTAACGGAGAGGTGTTAAATGAAACCAAATGGGAAAACGAACTCGATGAGTTACTTGTAAGGGTTTGTACTGCAAGGATTTTAGCGCAAAAGTTTGGGCATGAAAAGGGTATTGAAGAAATTAATAACCAGGCAAAGCACTTTAAACTGGCAAAGCCGCTTTATGAGTTTTTTGAAACCTATATATCAAACAGGTCTTTATATAAAGAGGTTAATATGTTTTACCCTGAGATAGTAGTCTTTTTAGAAAATTACACCGAATAAATAAAACATAAGAAACCAAGCGTTAAAAAAGAGTTATCAATTTTGCGTGATACCCTGTAAATACTATCTTTACACCAATTAGTAACCAATATATTATACAGTATAACATGAAAGAATTATTTGACCAAATTAACGCACAGTTTGAATCGTTTAAAGCAGAAGCTGAACAACACATCGAGAAAGGTAACAAAGCAGCAGGTACACGTGCCCGTAAAGCAGCTCTTGAAGTAAGCAAACTAATGAAAGATTTCAGAAAAGTTTCTGTTGAAGAGTCTAAAAAATAAGACTATAACTATATAGTTATGCATAAAAAAGCCTGCAAGTTTGCAGGCTTTTTTTGTATATAATTTTATTAACGATTTAAAAAACCAGACCATTAGAAACCTATTTTATCTTATTAAATTTCAAACATTTAAGCCCCTAATCTCTTATAATATTTTTTCCATATTTACACGGTTAATTTTCTGCTTCTATTTTAAGAATAATAACACCTACCGCTTTCCTTACAAACCCCACAATTACCATATTCCATTTTTTAGCAGATAAATTTTTACACATCAACAAAAAAATAACAATTTAATTGCATTAAATAAATTTTAAATATAACTTGTGGTCAAAACAACCATATGTTGATTTTTGCAACCAAAATCAAGCTTCGGTTTATTGCGAAATTCACATATACATCAACCAACAACCATTAATTATGAAAAAAATTATTAGCATTAAAGCATTACTTATCCTGATGCTTGTTGTTAGCGGAACCTCCTGTTCTGACGACGAAACCAACACTACACCAACATCGGTAGATTTTGCCATTACACCCGAAGCGGTGGAGTTTGGCTCTACTGGCGGACACCGAATGATTAACGTACACATTAATCCGGGTACCGAATGGACGCTTACCAATACTGCCGACTGGCTTAGTATAGAAGAAACATCGGGAGCTGGTATGGCACATTTTAATTTTATAGCCGCACCAAACGAAACTCAGGAAGAAAGAAACACAACAGTTACCGCCAGTAACGGTTCTCAAAACATCAACGTGCAGGTTAAGCAGTCGGCTACCGCTACTACCGAATTTGTATATGACATTACTCCTGACCCAAGTAACATGAGCGACATGAGCAGCGTAGCCTTTGCTCAGGCAATGGGAACAGGCTGGAACCTGGGTAACACGCTCGAAGCTATAGGCGGAGAAACAGCATGGGGTAACCCTATGGCAAGCCAAACGCTTATTAACGGTGTTAAGGCTGCCGGATTTAATACCATTCGTATTCCTGTGGCATGGAGCACATTTAGTGATGCTTCAAACTACACTATCGATGCTACCTGGATGGCACGCGTACAGGAGGTGGTAGATTATGCCATTTCTATAGATATGTATGTAATTATGAACGAGCACTGGGACGGTGGCTGGATGCAGCCTACCTACGCGCAGCAGGATTATGTAAACGACCGTTTGGCTAAAATGTGGAAACAAATCGCCACACATTTCCGTGATTACGATTACCACCTGATTTTTGCAGGTACTAACGAGGTAATGGTAGAGGGTGACTATGGTACTCCTACTGCCGAATATTACACGGTACAAAACAGTTTTAACCAAACTTTTGTAACAACAGTACGTGCCACTGGTGGGCGTAATGCTTACCGCTATCTTACTGTACAGGGCTTTAATACCAACATTAACCATACAGTAAATTTTGCACAGATGCCGGATGATGTAACTGCCGACAGAATGCTTATGGAAGTGCATTTTTACGATCCGTATAACTTTTCGCTTAATGCCGAAAGCACCATTACACAATGGGGCGCTAATGCAACCGACCCTAACCTTACCGAAACATGGGCAGATGAAAGCTATGTGGATGCTCAGTTCCAATCCATGAAAACCAATTTTACCGATAATGGTATTGGTGTAATTCTTGGCGAATATGGAGCTATATCACGTACCGATGTACCGGGGCATCAGGCATTCAGGTTAGACTGGGTGAGCTATGTAAGCAACTCGGCACGTGAGCATGGTTTAGTACCGGTTTGGTGGGATAACGGACTGCCATACAACAATAACTCTATGGGAATTTTTGACCGTAATACCGGAGCCGTTACAGATACCGATATAGTAAATGCAATAGTAGATTAAAGTTAGTTTTATAGTTTTATGTTAAAGGCAAACAGCCGCTTCCCTATTAGAAGTGGCTGTTTCTGTTTACAAAAAAAGCCAGTCACTCCCCGACTGGCTTTTTGAATATTAACCTTTATAAATTATGGTAATGGAGTGTATTTAAAGTTTTTAAATGTAACTGTACCGTTCCCTACAGAACACAGCCCTATACGAAGTCCTAAAAAGCCGCTAAGTACATTATGGTTGTAACCCGTAACCTCAGCCGAATTCTCAATTTTAATCCAGTTGTTGCCATTGGTACTGTAATACATATCTACAGTATTATTTACATTTTTAAGGCGAAGGTATACGTGCCTTTTGTGTACCTTACTTTCGGTTACAAACTGCCATCCTCTAAGGTTGGTTAGTATATTTTCCTTATCAGCAAGCATACCTACAAAGTGAGTATTATCATAAAACAGAACAAGTCCGCCATTGGCATCACCTTCAATTTCCATTTCCACCTCAGCGGTATACGAATGGTTTGCAGGCACACAGGCAAGCGGAGACGAATCGCCTATCCCGTTACCTTTCCCCTTAATTACAAGTCCGTTTTTGGTAGCGCTAAAACGTGAGGCATCAGGGCTTCCCCAAAAACGCCATTGTGGTTTTAGCGATTTACCTTTAAAATCATCTGTAAGGTCAAACCCGGTTAGGGCTTTACCTTGTGGCATTGTAAGGGTCGATTCTGCCGTTACCCCGTCAGGGATTTTATACCAGCCATCGGCAGTCCATTCTACCGGAAGCAATAAAGTTTGACGCCCCATATTATAAAAGCCCTTTTCGTAACCATGGAAAATCATCCACCATTTACCATGAGCATCTTCAAACACGGTAGCATGCCCTTGTGACCACCAGCGTTCTTCACTGCTTTGCGTACGCACAATAGGATTGTTTGGTGCATTTTCCCAAGGCCCTACCGGCGACTTAGATCGTGCCTGTATAACCATGTGGCTGGTAGCAGGCCCTGCAGTACCACCTTCGGCTACCGTTAGGTAATAATACTCCCCTCTTTTAAATAGTTTAGGACCTTCCATGCAAAAACACTCAATGGTCCAGTCACGCGGAATCTCCCATCCGTCATAAACGTGTTGCAGTTCGCCCTGAGTATGCAGTCCGTCTTTAGTAAGGGCAATGTAATCACCACTGCTAAAGTACAGGTAGCGGTTCCCCTTCTCATCGGCAACGTGCCCAGGGTCAATATTGCTTATTTTTAAATCTACAGGCTCGCTCCACGGTCCCTCTATCCTATCGGCAGTAATTACATAATTGGTATTTTTTGCCGGAAAATAAATGTAGTATTTGTTGTTGTGCTTAATTAAATCGGGCGCCCAAACCGGACCCACATTGGTACTAAGTGCACTCGTTACAGGTTCCCAGTTAATAAGGTCGTTGGAGTGCCATATTAAAAGACCCGGATAATAATCAAATGAAGAATGTACAATATAAAAATCCTCTCCGTCACGCAATATGCTTGGGTCAGGATAATCGCCTGCAAAAACAGGGTTGTTATAGGTTGTACCGGTTGTATTATCATACTGTTTTTGGGCATTCGCCGAAGTAAATAATACTACTGTAAATAAAAGTAATAACGTTTTTTTCATGTTGGTTTTTTACTATATCGTTTTCAAATATAGTCAAAATGACTATAAGTTGATTTGTGAGTCCGTAAAAAAATGTATTTAAAAAAATGAAAAGTGTAATTTAAGAACCTAAAAAATTAATCATTTCATTAAATGTTGCTTCTGGGGCTTCTTCACAAATAAAATGTCCACAGTCTTTTATTTCAAACAGTTGAAGATTTTCTACAAGTCCAGGTAAAGCCATTTCAAGTAATTTAAAACCGCTTCCACCTATTCCTAAAACAGGCATTTTTAGAACCTTATTATCTTTACTATCTGCTATATCTTTTGGAAAAGTACTATACCATTTATTACTTGCCGAAATAGCATAATCACGTTCATAAGCATTGGTATAAACAGCCCTGTCAAAATCAGTTATTGCTTCTTTATCAAAACATAGGTTATCAAATATATAATCTAAAACCACATTATATCTTCCTTTTAATAATTTCTCGGGTAATTCATCAATCTGATTAAAAGCTACCCACCAAGGATAAGTATAACCTGTCGATTTATCTGTCAGGTCCATTAACGGTAGCATAGGCAGCCTGTACATATTCTCATCTGCCGGAGGAGTATCTAATATAATAAGCTTAGCTACCTTATCAGGATAATCACACGCTAAGCTGTAAGCAACAGATGCTCCTATATCATGTCCTGCCACAAAAACCTTATCATAGCCTAATTCAATAATAAGCTCATAAATATCTTTAGCCATGCTTTTTTTATCATAACCTTCTATCGGCTTATCTGTTGTCCCCATACCTCTAATATCAATAGCTATTACAGTATAAAAATCAGACAGTTTATTCATAATCTCATGATAACTCCACCATGTTTGGGGCCAACCCGGTAATAAAAACAAAGGTTTGCCTGTACCTCCCTTTACATAATGAAGTTTTATATCGTTAACACTTATATAATGGTTTTCAAATCGGGGAAGCTTTTTTACTAAAGCTTCATCAGATAATTTTTCTTCTGAATATTTCATATTATTATTATTTAACGGTTAATCCAATACCCTTACTAAATGAATACCAGGCAATTTTTTTTACCTCATTAGGAGCAACATCACCTGACTCAAATACTTCAATAGTACCGTCAACTATGCACCCAAATAATGTGTATACCCAAGCATCATTTAAACCTTTATTAATCAAATCTTTCTTTCTTAGTTCGGAAATAACACCAAACCACTTGGACTTTATATTATCCATACCTGTTTGCTTTTCATCTTGAGAAAGTTCAGAAAAAGATTTTCTCTTATCCAGTTTTTGTAAGAATCTAAATTTACTTCCGCAATCAATTACAGCATATAATGTTAGTTCTAACTGTTTCAAAGGATTATCACTGGCATCATAGGCATCCTGCATCATACCCTGACAATATACCATCATCATTTCCCTACAAACATCTATAAGATCGTCTCTACCCTTAAAATAGCGTTGCATTGTTCTTGAAGATGTTCCTGCTTTTTGAGCAACAAGATCCAGATTTGCCGAAAAATCATTATTAAATATTTCAATTGCTGCTTCAACTATATTATCATACGTTTTATTCATGTCGCAAATATACGACATTTATCGTGTAAAAAAGACAATAATAAAAAAGGCAGCCCAAAAGCTGCCTTTCAATATTAACAATATAGTATTATAAAGAAACAATCATTACTTATTAATATGTTCTTTATAATATATATGTGACATATTTTCAAAGCCCTGCCAGTTTAAAGTTCTGTCATGTATAGTATCAATAAACCCAGGTGAATCAATATAATAAGTCATTGCACCCGTACTTGAAAAAGATCCCTTCCCTTTAATAGTTAATAATTCAGCTTCAAAATCCTGAATAATTGTTTTCATTTTCTCTGTAAGTACAACCTTAGTACTATCATCTTCAATCCAATAATAGTCATTGTTTTCTCTGGTAATAGTGTAAGATGATGTCATACTGGCAACACAGCCCCCTTTAGCAACAATAGTATATAAATCTTTAGATTTTAACCTACTAATAGGTGTTTTATGTCTATAAGCTTCAGTATTAATTGAGTCATAAACAACACTGATTGTTTTAGTGAGATTATTACTCAGTGAAAAAGATTTTGAAATCGTATCACCTAACAACCCTAAATATTTTAGTTTGTATTTTTCATTAGGCAAATCCGTAAATTTAATAGTATCACTTGCATTAAATTCCGCCATGGGAAACTTAGCAAAATAATACAACGAGTCATTAGCATTAGTCTTTAATTCTATAAAAAATAAATCAACCTTACCCTCATAGTAAGGATTTACACTTTTAATAACAACATTAAGATTATTGTTATTCTTTTTACATCCTGTTAGCAGAAGTAAAAAACAGATAAACCAAAAAGCTTTTTTCATAGCATACAGTAAGGTGAAATAAAAAACCTCCCCGATAAAGGGAGGCTTTAAAAATAGCTATAAAAATTTAATTTAGTTGGCTTTCACTTTCGCAGCTTGTAATTTATGGTAATACGTATAGGAAATACTAAGTAAAACCAATACAACTATAGGTGCAATTGCTGTAGCAAATCCCTGTACTACAGTATGGGCCACAATAGCAGAAATAAACACTATACCAAAACCTGTATATGCCCACTCCTTAAACTTAGCCGGTACCTGTGGTAACAGTATTACAAACAGGCCTATTATTTTTGCTATGGCAAGTTCTATCCTAAAATAATCAGGGAATCCCATTAGTTGGAAAGCCTCTTTCATTTGTGGCAGAAATAAATATAAAAATCCGCTTACACCACCCATTAGCATGGCAAGCGACGTTGTAATCCAGTAAATAATTTTGTTTTTCTTCATTATTAAAAAGTTTGCTTTGTTTTGTATCACAAACTTAAGTATATTTACTTACCAAAAGTTAGTAGTTACCCAAAGGTAAGTAGTAACCTTTATGTAAGCACCCTATGAAAAAAACCGAAAAAGTACACGACCAAACCAGCTGTATGGCGGCGCTTAACGCCATGAGCGATTCCTTTTATGTTATAGGCGGTAAGTGGAAGCTACGCATTATTATCTCCCTTAAAAACGGTAACAAACGCTTTAATGAGATACAGCGTTCCATACCGGGACTATCGGCAAAAGTGCTGTCGGGTGAATTGAAAGACCTGGAAACAAACGGACTCATACAGCGTGTTGTGTATAACGAAACTCCTGTGGTGGTAGAATACCTGCCAACCCCATACAGTGACACTTTAGAACCTGTATTGACCTCTCTTGTAGCATGGGGTGAAAACCACCGCGAAAAAATAAGAAACGGCGAATTTTAAATCTTTCACAAAATAAAAAAGCCTTGAAATTCAAGGCTTAAAAAAAATCTATATCCTATATACTTATTTAGGGAACAAAAATATTACCACGGCACGCCAGCCCCAGTCGGCCTTACCGCCATCGGGAGCTGCAAGGTTAAGCCTTGGTCCTATTACCAGTGATATTTTCTGACCGCCAACACTCGTCAATCCGCTAACGGTTGGGTTAAGCCAAATGGTGGTATCGCTGCTTTGCCAGTTTTGAGTCATTTCCATATTACAGCCAAGCCCTGCACCACTTTGCCAGTTATAGGTTACAAACGGCTGAAGGAACATTTGGCTAACATCAGGGCGGTCACTGTCTCCGGCAACACTCCAAATTTGGTTAACCAGTGCACCATAGGTCCATCCGTTGCTTTGTTTTAATGCTACCGCCGTAGGTCCTACCCCAAACTTTTTGGTTGTAAGATAATCATCTGTACCCACAGGTAACAACAGTACCGGCCCTACACCCCACGTTAAACCGTTTTTAGAAGCTTTAGGACTAAAAAACCCACTTACCACAGCATCACTAAGTCCGTTTTGTTTTTCACCCGCCCCCGTAATGTTATACTGGGTAACAACCGGAAGTATAACCCTGCCTATTAAATTCCAGTTTTCATTAAGGCTTAAAGGGATTACAGGCTGTATGTTCATGGTATTACGTGAACCGTTAAGTGCTCCTATACCATAATCACTGTTATTTTGAAAAGGCACACTGATAAGCGATGCTATAGGGTTAGACAGTTTTTTTGCCAGTTCGGCATCATCACTTTGAGCGTTTACCATAAAACAAAACAGTAAACTACAGGTTATTAGTAAAGTGTGTTTCATAATTGATATAGGTTAACGTTAGTATTTTATGGCTTATGGTTAATTACCATAAACCGTATTCCAGTCGTTTTTCATATCGACAACTGTCCAACCTTTTGCCGCAGCTTCGTCAAGTCCTTTATTTAAAGTACCAATAGGCGAATTCCTGTCATAAGCCCATTCCCTAACAGAATCTGTATGATGTACATATAACTCAAAGTTTTTATACTTGTTTGATGCTGCATACTGCATCATTTGTAAATCACCATCAGAGTTTCCCGCAGAAAAAACAGGCTTACGCCCAATGAATTTATTAATCCCAACAGGCTTACCTCCCTTATCGTCCATAAACTCAAGCTCAGGCAATATTCGTATTACCGGGTTACCATCATTGTAGTCGAATTCTGTTTTGTTTGTAGTCCCTACAATCTGATTATCGGGAATACCATAAACACCTTCGGTCCAGGCACGCATAAACTCAATACCCCCGCCCGAAACGATAAACAGTTTAAAGTCGTACGCTTTTAAGTAGTCTAAAAGTTCCTGCATAGGTTTATAAGTCAAATCGGTAAAGAGCACATCTTTTGTAGGATGTTTTGCCGTGGCAATCCAGTCTTTTACCATTTTATCAAACTCCTCGGCAGTTACATTGCCGTGTACTTCCATTACCATATCAAAAAGAGCTTTATCGCCCTGTTGCATAAGCGTTTTCAAATCGTGCTCAATAGCAGCCTTGTAAGGTTGCTTGTCTTTCCATTCGGGATGATTTGCCGAAAGCTGTTTTATCCTGTCCATAGTGAAGAACAGCTGAAAATAAGTAGGCTGTTCGCTCCATAGCGTACCATCATTATCAAACGTGGCAATGCGGTCTTCTACCGGAATAAAATTAGCACTGCCTTCGGTAGTTACATCTTTCACAAAACTGATAATGGCTTTTTTACTGGCAACATCGTTCCATGATGGCAGCGGATCACTGTTTTCGGTAGTTTGTACTGTTGTTGGTTCGGTTTTTACAGATGGTTCCTGCTTACATGCCATTAAAGAGGCAAATAGCATACAAAAGGCAAAAAGCCTTGTTCCGTTTAATTTTACATTCATTGTATTGTGGTTTGGATTGGTTTATTGCATTAGTGAGTTAACATAACCGATATTAACTATAAGGAGAGGGTTCAAAAATCGCATCGTTATATGACCGATATACCATGCTAAATCAATTTCCCCGCATAGTACTATGCGGGGAAATATTGCGGGGATTACAATTACATTAATTAACCTGAATATGCACTACTGCCTAGTTCCCGCCTGCAGTATTTTGTCTATAGCTTTATTAACGTCTAGCGAGGCCGCTGCCTGCCTTGGCGGAAATTCCTTAAATGTTTCTAAGTGCTCCTGTAATATTCCTAACGCCGGTTGTAATACCCACGATTTTTCCATTATTTGGTGAAAGCCCGTAATATCGTCATAATGCTCAAACGGGTCTTTCCTTAAATTGAATAACATAGGCATGGTATGGGTTACCATGTCGTCAAAATAGCGCTCTTTAGTAGCAAAGTGCATTTTCCACGGTCCTACCCTAAGTGCCGTTAAGCTGGACTCATAGTAATAAAAGAAGTAATTTCTTTTAGACTCGTTTGCCTTACCCGTCCAGTAATCAAGGTTATTAAAGCCATCTATATGCACTTTGTAGGTCATGCTGCCTACCTTTTTACCTTTTTTAAGATCGTCGCTAATATTAGGCTCTCCAACTGCTGCCATAAGTGTAGGCAGTACATCCTCGTGTGCCGAAATTCCGTTTCTTACCTGTCCGGCAGGGATTTTAGCAGGCCATCTAACCAGGAACGGCGAACGCAATCCACCTTCCCAGGTTGTCATTTTCTCACCTCTAAACATGGTTGTACCGGCATGAGGCCAGGTACTTTGTTCGGGTCCGTTATCGGTAGTATAAATCACAATAGTATTATCGGCAATGCCAAGTTCATCCAAATAGTCTAACAGCTCGCCTACCTGCATATCGTGTTCCATTAGTCCGCTACCAAATAAATCGACATCGGTACTAATACCGGCAGCAAGGTATCTGTGTTCTTTTTTAAGATGCGTATACACGTGCATACGGCTGGATGCATGCCATATAAAGAAAGGTTTATTGGCATCTTTAGCGCGTTTCATAAAATCTTTGGACTTGGCTACCAGAGTATCATCAAAGGTTTCCATACGGGTTGTAGTAAGCGGTCCCGTATCTTTAATGCGTTGCTTACCTACTCGACCAAACCTTGGGTCTACCGTGCCATCATCTTTTGTAGAGGCATACGACTCTATTACACCACGCGGACCGTATTTCTCTGCAAATTCCTTACTCTTTGGATAATCGGCCTGTTCCGGCTCTTCCGATACGTTTAAGTGGTACAGGTTACCGTAAAACTCATCAAAACCGTGTACTGTAGGTAAATGCTCGTTACGGTCGCCCAAATGGTTTTTACCAAACTGTCCCGTCATGTACCCCATAGGTTTAAGGAGTTCGGCAAGGGTTGGATCGTCAAACTTTAACCCTAAAGGGTTACCCGGCTGCCCTACTGTGGTAAGCCCTGTTCTAACGGGCTTTTGCCCTGTTATAAATGCAGCACGCCCGGCAGTACAGCTGGGCTGCGAATAATGATCAGTAAACAGTACCCCTTCTTTAGCAATCCTGTCTATATTAGGTGTTGGGTACTGCATACCCATGGTGTAAGCCCCAAGTGAGTTTGGTGCTACATCGTCTACCATAATAACAAGAATGTTGGGTTGTTTTTGTGCCATAGCAGCAAACGCCACTAACAGCATTAGCGTAAGGTAATTTTGTTTCATTTTAATGCTGGTTTATTGTTTAGGTTGATTTGTAAGTGTAGTAATATGCTTGGCATTAAAGCTACACTCCAATAAAATTAACAAAAATAAAACACTAAAAACCAGTTGGTTAACAAAACTTTAAGACTGCCAGCTTGCTTATTTAAAAAATAAAGTCCTCCTGCTTTTGGCAGGAGGACTGCAGGGGAATCACAATAACTAACCTAATATTTAATCAACTTATTTTTTTACAGAACAGAAAAAAATCCCCGGGGCGCATTATCCCGGGGACAGGAACAACGTCCAACCTATTTCAGGTAGACAACTAAATTCTTAACTCGTATAATTTGTGATGCGGTTTACTATTACTATTTCAATATGCAATTAAGGTAAGTGTTAAATTCACACCTTTAAATTAACAAATCCTAAAACACTGCTTACACAACTTAACAAAACTTTAGCAACTCATTTACAGATATTTGAAATAAAAAATCCCCAAAGGCAATGCCCTTGGGGATTTATACTTTTATAACTTAAAGCTATCTTACATTAATTTGAAAGAACGAAGCTTACAGTAACTTTTGCTCTTACCTCTATCTCACCAACAGCTAGCGTTTCTCTTGATCCCATGCTATCCATTTCGGCATTCATAGCCATTGCCATTCTCATTGGTGGCGTATAAGACGAACCGCTTTCATTAATCATAATCGCAGAACCGATACCCTGCCCCAATGCTGATGCATACTCTTTAGCTTTTTTCTGGGCATCGAGCATAGCTTCTCTCCTTGCCTGTGCTTCATACTCCTTTTGTTTAGACGATTCAAAATTTACGCCCTGTATGTTGTTTACACCGGCTTCGGTAAGCCCTGTAATAAGGTCATCATACTTACTTAAATCTTTTAATTTAACCGATATGGTTTGTGAAGCCTTGTAGTAGTATTTCTTTTTATCATAGTCGTAGTTTCTGTTAAGGTACACACGCTCGGTTTGATAATCTTTTGCGTCAATACCGGCTTTTTTAAGGTACTTAATAACAGCATCGGTAGCTTTGTCGTTTTCCTTTTTAACCTCTTTAGCATCGTTACCTTCGTTATTTACTCCAATGGTAATGGTAGCCATATCCGGCGTTACTTTTATTATACCCTCACCCTGTACGGTAACCTGTGGCATGGGGGTCTGTTGTGCGTTTGCAGCTCCTGCTATCATCATAACTAATACAATTGCAAATTTTTTCATAGTGATTATATTTTCTGTTTTGGTTAATGAATTCCAAATTGCATGCCATAAAAGCGGGCAAGTGTTACGAAATTAACAAAACCTCATCACACAGGCTGTTAAGAAAATGATAATCAAACGAGTGGAGAAAGATAATTTTTTACTATAAATTCTCCTGAAAAGATTGAACCTATGCTTATTATCATTCTTACAATTTTATATTTTCCCCGACCGGGCCATAAAGAATAAAATAATAATAGGAATTATAAGCAGTACCACTACAAGTGTATTGGTTTGAAACAGTTGTGGCATTTTACAAAGAGTGAAAGCGAGTCCACCAATAGCCCCGCCAAAGTGAGCCGTATGCCCTATATTATCGGCCTTAGCCCTCATACCATAAATAGAATATAGTAAATACCCTATACCCAATACATAAGATGGCATAGGTATGGCAAAGAAAAGCAGTAATCCCTTATCAGGAAACATAACGATTGACGAATACATCACTCCCATTACAGCTCCCGATGCTCCTATAGCCCTGTAATGCAAGTCGTTTTTATGAAAATACAGCGTAAGCAGGTTTCCGCAAATAAGGCTCGCAAAATAAATAATAACAAACTCCAGTACCCCCATACCCCAAATTACATCAAACCCAAAAAGGTACAGGGCATACATATTAAAAATAAGGTGCATTGGGTCGGCATGTAAAAACGCACTGGTAAACATTCTATACTGCTCCCCAGCCCTTATACTACCTATATGAAAGTCGTATTTCCTAAAGAAATAAACATTATCAAATCCTTTAAAGCTTACTAATGCAGTAACTCCCATTACTACCCAAATTGCTAAATTTCCTATATCCATATTCAATTTTAAAGTGTAAATTTAACCAATAGTACTGAAACTTTTCTTACCAATTGAAGAAGAAAAGCTTAAATAAACCATAATAAAGTATATTTGTAAAAAATTTTGGAATGCAATTCTTAGCCTATATCATAGCCTATCCTATACTCTGGCTAATTTCTATACTACCTTTCAGGTTGCTTTATTTATTATCTGATTTTGCTTATGTACTGGTATATCACGTAATAGGATACCGTAAGAAAACCGTACGCCTTAACCTTGCCCTGTGCCTACCGGAACTCACCGAAGCCGAGCGTAAAAAAACCGAAAAGAAATTTTACCGTCATTTTTGTGATACCATATTCGAAATGGCAAAAACAATGACCATTAGCGATAAGCAAATCAAAAAACGTTTTGTTTTTGAAAACATAGAGCTTGTAAACGAGTACGAAAAGCAAGGCAAAAGCATTGCCATGTTTATAGGTCATTATGGCAGTTATGAATGGCTGCTTGCTATGAACAGGCATTTTACCACCCACAAAGGTTATGGTATTTATAAAAAGCTTGCCAACCCGTATTTTGATAAAATGGTAAGGCAACTGCGCGGACGACTTGGTGCCGAACTTATTGATACCAAAGAAAGCGTACCTGTAATTAAAAACAATGCCCGTAAAGGTATACTGGGGATTTATGGTTTTATTAGTGACCAAAGCCCTAAAATATACCGCGTTCCCTACTGGGGGAACTTCTTTGGGATGGAAGTACCGGTGCACGGTGGTGCCGAACTGCTTACCAAAAAGCTGGACATGAACGTAATTTACGTTAAGGGTGAAAAAATAAAACGCGGCCATTATAAAGCCACGTTTATTCCGTATGAGGGTAACCCTAAGGAAGTTCCAAACTTCGGGTTAACCGATATTTTCCTTCGTATGATGGAAGACCAGATAAGAAAAGACCCGGCTTATTACCTGTGGACGCACAAACGATTTAAAAACCGCCGTAACGATCCGCCGGGATATCCGCCTAAAGCTTAAACCAGTTATCTACCATGTTTTGTACCACAGGCTGTGATTTTACGTGTGTAAACTCGTTACTACTCCTGTTATAATCATACTCTTTACCCCACTCTTCGTGGTTTTTAGCCAGTTCTATAATGCTTTTGCAAACATATTCAATCTCGGCATTGGTAGTAGTTGGGTGAATAGACATTCTAATCCATCCCGGTTTTTGTATCAGGTCACCTTCAGTAATCTTGTTTGTAAGATACTGTGATTTCTCGTGGTCTACGTGTAACAGATAGTGACCGTAAGTACCGGCACAACTGCATCCGCCACGGGTTTGAATACCAAACCTATCGTTAAGTATTTTTACACCAAGGTTAAAGTGCAGGTTATCTATAAAGAACGAAATAACCCCCAGCCTTTCCTGATGTTGCGGAGCCAGTATGTTTATATTTTCTACCTCATTAAACTGAGTGAAAATGTAATCTATAATTTCATGCTCCCTTTTCAGCATGTTCTCTACCCCCATTTGCTCTTTTAGCTTAACGCAAAGTGCCGTTTTAATAACCTGAAGGAAGCCCGGTGTACCACCATCTTCGCGCTCCTCAATGTTATCAAGGTATTTGTGCTCACCCCAAGGGTTGGTCCAGCTAACAGTACCACCTCCCGGATGATCGGGAACCATGTTTTTGTATAATTTTTTATTGAAGATAAGCACTCCCGATGTACCGGGACCACCAAGGAATTTGTGCGGAGAGAAGAAAATGGCATCAAGATAAGCCTCTTCATCTGCCGGGTGCATGTCTATATTTACATAAGGTGCGCTACAGGCAAAGTCTACAAAGCAAACACCGTTGTACTGGTGAACCAGTTTTGCAATTTCATGATACGGAGTCCTGATTCCTGTTACGTTTGAGCAACCTGTAACCGATGCTATTTTAAGTGTACGGTCTTTGTGCTTTTCTAACAGGGCTTTAAAACTGTCAAGACAAATAAGCCCCTGCTCGCATGCAGGAATAACCTCAACGCGGGCAATGGTTTCCAGCCAAGAGGTTTGGTTAGAATGGTGCTCCATGTGCGAAACAAATACCACAGGTCTTTTCTCTTCTGGTATAGTAGTAAACTCCTTTAGGTTTTCCGGTACTTTAAGCCCCAGTATCCTCTGGAATTTATTTACCACCCCTGTCATACCACTACCATCTGTAATAAGTACGTCGTCGGCTCCGGCATTTACATGGTGCTTTATAATGTGGCGTGCTTCGTGGTAAGCATTTGTCATTGCCGTACCCGAAACGGTAGTTTCTGTATGGGTGTTGGCAACAAACGGACCAAATTCATTAAGCAGTTTTTCTTCTATAGGTCGGTACAGTCTGCCACTGGCAGTCCAGTCGGTATAAACAATTTTTTGTTTACCAAAGGGAGTATCAAACTCCTGGTTAATACCCACTATATTATTACGGAACTTTTCAAAGTACTGTTCCATTTGTGTACCTAAAGTAGTGTTTGCAGCTTCTAACATTCTCGAGTCTTTATAAAGCGCAAATTTAGGAAAATTAAAACGTTATAGTCAATTACTTTTATAAACTAACGCCCCCTGTTTGTGATATTTATAAAAAAATACCGGAAAGCTTAGAATATTACCCCTAAGCTACCGGCTTAACATATAAAAAACTATAATTAAAAATTATTGAGAGTTGTATTAGTAAAAGTCTCTTCTCCTATGGCGTTTTTTAAGATCCTTATAAATTAAAAAGGCTAGGTAGCTTAGCAGCCCCACCGCCAGTATTGGAACAATGTAATCCATGTCAATCAGTTTTAGAGTTAGTAGTTTCGTGAAATGTGATTTGGTTTCAGTAAGGTGACCGACATGTAGAATGTAACGGGGCAAAACAGGCAATATTTTTAGCCAATTGCTTATTTATGAAAAGTATAACACGATTTTAAGAAAGACTGACAACTTCTGTTAAAATCTTACAAAAAAGGCAGGGGTACTAAATCCTGCCTATAACAACCTATTTTGTTTTCAACGCTGACTCTACTCAAATCTATTTCAACGAAGCGGTGCAAATTTATAAAGACCTGTTAAATTTTTACGGAAATCCGTATTAAATTTATGTTAAAATAAATTGCAACCCATTTATTATGAGTGCATAATATTTTTATAACTACAAAAAAATTCTTAAGATTAGCTTAAGACACTGAAATACATAAATTTAAAACTGTAAGAAAAAACACATAAATAAATAACTCTGTACCAAAGTTTATTCTGGTTTTAAGAAGAAAATATCTAAAGAATATTCATATTTTAATTCTTTAAGCCATAAAAAAATGAAAGCCCCGGTTGCTATATGTAACCGGGGCCATCATTAACCAATAATTAGTAAATACTAATTTACCATTAATAAAGTTACATTAAAAAATCAGGACTTCTATACAAAAAATCATATAATAAACTAAATATCAAAATTTTAACATCTCTAACAGGAAAGTTTTTACAGAAAAAGAATTTAAAACCTAAGTTGCTAATTTACTGACCAATACTACTCTTTTCTTTTGAGATTCCTCCATTACGCTATCGCTTCAGTCGGAATGAAAAAGAGATCCTTCCTATCGTCAGGATGACAACCCGCTTCTGTCATTGCGTTCAGCATGTCATGTCGACGGAAGGAGACATCTATATCCAAAATTCAGAGATTCCTCACTACACTATGTTTCGTATCGGAATGACAGCCGCTAAAAAACACCTGAGTAAACAAATGGCATTAGGTTTTGATGGCGTAAAGTAAATTAGTGAAAGAGGCGTAAAAAGCATCTGCTGTTTGAGGCGAGAGCCGAGTTCAGATGGTTTAGCCGAAAGAAGTAATTTATAGCCTGAGAAACCTTAGCCTTGAATTTTTCGTTCTTTTGTTTCAAGACAAAAGGACAATAAAACAACACTATTATAAATGATGAAT
>NZ_WOWP01000037.1 GCF_009741375.1 Flavobacterium rakeshii | reverse complement strand
GCCTAATTTTATACATGAAAAAACCAGTCAGCAAATACTGACTGGTTAATATAAATTTTATTGTAAAAATTGTCAACCTATTTTAGGACGACTCAGTTTTAATAGGTGTGTTAAAAAAAACTGGTTGTTAACTTATAACGCTAAAGATAGTGAATAAAGTACCTGCTACCTCTTTTGTCTCAACTCAAAATCTATTTTTTTGAATTGTGAAAGCAAATAATTTTCATTTACATTATCTGCAAAAGCAGAATAGTTACTTAACATAGCTGTAAAATCATCTTCGTTTCGAGAAATAAAAACACTTTTAAACGGACTACCATATTTCTTAAAAGCAGGATGATTACATGTTACTTTACATACTCTTATTTGATAATTATCTTCCTTTCGCTCACTTAAAACTTCGTAACCATCAAATTCAAATTCATCATCCCAAACAAAAGCATTATTTAAAAAACGAATTCTGGAATTATACACTTCGTCTTTAAATCTCAAATTATAAATATGGAACGCAAATTCGTTTTCATTCAGTCGCTCCTGATAAAATTGCCCTCCTTCAAATTTCCCACTAAGTCTGCCTGACTTAATCAGTAATTCTTTATCAAGACTATATTCAAGCTTTTGGATCGGTGAACAACCTGTAACTAATACTATGAGAAAAAGAGAAAGCCATCTCATGCCTCTGCCCTGTTTTGTTTGTAACGTTTAATATTATCCCAAACAATAATCAATACAAACCACACAACAGGTAACATACTTACAGCATTTGGTACCCCCTTATTGAAACCAAATACATATAAAGTAATTCCCGTCACTATGAAAATATAAAAGAGCTGTAAACATCTCTTAACAAACAATGTAACAGCAGGGTGATCTACATTTCCAACCTCTTCACCGTTTTTCCATTTTCTGTAACGAATAACATTACTCCTTACAACAATACCTGTAAACAGTAATATAGGTAATGCCAACTCCCAATTTAACAGAATCGACTCAAAAGGAGAAAACAGTGAAACGATTTTAACCAATGCCATAAAGCACGCAAATATTAAAAAAACCTGAAATGATCGTTTTAAAATATGGTAAATAATACTTTTTTTATCCATCGTTGTAAGGTGTTGTTTTAAGTTTAGTTACAGTACAGGCCTATTACATCACGTCCTTCTATGGTAAAGCCCAGCTCTTTTGCCTTTTTAAAATCGGTGCAGGCACCCTCATAATCGGGTTCTGTTAGTTTAGCCTTACACATGGCGCGAGAGTAATATACTTCCCCTGGGTAATCGGTACCCAGTTCAATAGCCTCGGTGTAATCTTTTATAGCGCTTAGATAATCTTTACTATTGTAAAAAGCCTCACCACGGCAACGCAAAACACGTGCGGTTTCATGGTTATAGTCCATTGCTTTATTAAACGTTGCTATAGCATCCAGGTATTTACGGGTACTCACCTCTTTTGCCCCTCTTCGCATTAGCTTTTCAAACTCATCATCAACAGCAACTTCTTTTACAACAGTATTGGGCACCACAGTTTTTTGTGGCTCAGGCTGTTTTGTAGCTTCCTGCTCGGTTTTAGCTTTACCTTTTTTAACCCTGTGCTTAGCATACTCCTGTGCCTGTAGGCCGGTATAGGTAAATAAAACTATCAGTATTAAAAAAATCCTTTTCATTGCAAGCTTATTTAAGGGCTAAGGTATTAATTATAACGTATAATACACAAGCATAGTACCATAAACAAATTAAGGAGTGGCAACATGCACAAGTTTCACCTTATTTGAGGTAAACTCACCTTCAAATATCCTAATGTTATTACGTTTTAAATTTTCTTTTTCAAAATTGGGTATTTTTTCAGAAAGCTGTCTATCTGACTTATAATTAAGTGCTAAAGTATAATCTGAATCTTCTTTAAGGTCATACCTTATAAAGCTACCGTTAAAATACTCAACAGGAAAACTGGCCAAAGCATGAAATTCCCAACTCTCTCCGGGTGATATAATTACTTTATCTCGCACATAGGCCATATAGCACCATAAATCCTGACCTTTAAATTTACCGTTGAATATTTTTGAATACATGTCTGATTTTTTATTTTGTACTGCTAAATCACAAGACCAGCATGTATCTTTGGCAATAAAAGAAATTCCATCTCCTTTTTTAACAGATTTCCCTTTGTTATCAACTATATCAAAAGTAAGACAGCTGTTGTAGAGCTGTTGCCCATTTACAGGAAAAAACAACAACTTCTCATCACTGTTATTAGTAATTTTATACCTTACTATATTAGCCCCTCTTTCTAAGTCACCTTCGTATTTATAATGCCCGTCGGTACCCGAAAAGACAATTGAATCATTAAGCAGTGTAAGTTCTACCTTACCGTCTAATTGTGTATCTCTATTTTTACAGCCTACTATAAGCCCTAAAAAAATAAATAATATAAATATATTCCTCATAGCTTAATCACAACCTTCTTCAAGCATAGTCACATCACCGCTCAGTGCTCCTGTTGCACGGGCAACAGCAATATCGGCACACTTTCTCTCTTTATCACCCTCACCATCGCGCGAACCATAAGCCAGTCCACGCATCAAACACAAATTCCCTTTTACATTTTCATGTGGTAGCTTTGTTTCTTCCAAAGCTCTGGTATAGTCGCTTATACACTGATCAAACTCTCTAAGTGAAAAATAGCAATTTCCCCTTAAAAGTAATACCAGATATTCATTTTCGGGCGGACTTATAACTAAGGCTTCGTTAAAAATAACAACCGCCTGTTTAAACTCTTTAGCAACGGCAAGTTGCCGTGCTTTTTCAAAAAGCTCATCAAATTCACTTTTAGGCTCTTCTGCCAGCTGAGTTTCGGCTATAATAATTTCATCCGTCTTTTCCGGTTGGGCAAACACAGTATCTTTTACCCTTGTAGTTTTGTATTTGGGATAATTTTGGGCATTAGCTGTTAAACAGAAACCCAAAAACAACAATGAAGTTAAGTATCTCATGGTAAGGAGGTTTAAAAAGCTAATATACAAATTTTAGCACAGCAACATAGCCTTGACTTTTTCGGTCTTTGTGTCAGGACAAAAGGACAATAAACAACATTATTATAAATGATGAATTTTAAATTATGAATGAGATTCCTCCATTACGCTATCGCTTCAGTCGGAATGGAAAAGAGATCCTTCCTACCTAAGGATGACAACGCGTTACTGTCATTTTGAGCGTAACGAAGTGGAGTCGAAAAATCTAAATAAAAAAGATTACTACTCCATTCGGAATGGAAAAGAGATCCTTTCTGCCTCAGGATGACAATGCGTTGCTGTCATTTTGAGCGTAACGAACTGGAGTCGAAAAATCTAAATAAAAAAGATTACTACTCTTTTCGGAATGGAAAAGAGATCCTTCCTGCCTAAGGATGACAATGCGTTGCTGTCATTTTGAGCGTAACGAACTGGAGTCGAAAAATCTAAATAAAAAGATTACTACTCCTTTCGAAATGGAAAAGAGATCCTTCCTGCCTCAGGATGACAATGCGTTGCTATCATTTTGAGCGTAACGAAGTGGAGTCGAAAAATCTAAATAAAAAGATTACTAATCCTTTCGGAATGGAAAAGAGATCCTTCCTGCCGTCAGGATGATAGCATGAGTAAGCAAACCACATTAATTTTTTAATATAAAAACTAAAAATCTAAGCACAAAAAAAAGCCCTGACCAATGGTCAGGGCTTTGATATTTAAAAGAGGAATTAGTGATTATTTCTCACCTTTTTCCATTCTTTCTTTTAATTCAGCAAGTGCATCGATATCACCTAGAGTGGTTTTCTCTGCATTGTTGTTAGAGTTGTTAGACTCGTTGTTAGTCTTAACATTTTTCTCTTCTTCTTCTCTAAAGATAGCAGTGTGAGAAGCTACAACTCTTTTGAATTCTTTGTTGAATTCAATTACTTTAAAGTCAGCGCTTTCACCTTTCTTAAGTTTTTTACCATCTTCTTTCTCAAGGTGTCTTGTAGGGATGAAAGCAACGATATCGTCACCAAACTCTACAGTAGCACCTTTGTCAACGATCTCAGCAATCTCACCTGTGTGAACAGTACCTACTGCAAAAGACTCTTCATATTTATCCCATGGGTTAGCAGTAGTTTGCTTGTGACCAAGAGATAATTTACGTCCTTCTACATCAAGCTCAAGAACAATAACATCAAGTTTATCACCTACGTTTACAAACTCAGATGGGTGCTTGATTTTCTTAGTCCAAGATAGGTCAGAGATATAAATTAAACCGTCAATACCTTCTTCTAGCTCTACGAATATACCAAAGTTAGTGAAGTTTCTAACGATACCTGTGTGTTTAGAACCTACAGGGTATTTAGCTGTGATGTCAGTCCATGGATCTTGAGAAAGTTGCTTAATACCTAGAGACATTTTACGGTCTTCTCTGTCAAGAGTTAAGATAACTGCTTCTACCTCATCACCAACTTTTACGAAATCCTGAGCAGATCTTAAGTGCGTAGACCAAGACATTTCAGAAACGTGGATTAAACCTTCTACACCTTCAGCAACTTCGATAAACGCACCGTAGTCAGCAATAACTACTACTTTACCTTTAACTTTGTCACCTACTGCAAGGTTTGCATCAAGTGCATCCCATGGGTGAGGGTGTAATTGTTTAAGACCAAGTTGGATTCTTGTTTTCTCATCATCAAAGTCAAGGATAACCACGTTAAGTTTTTGGTCAAGTTCAAGAACTTCACTTGGGTGGTTAATTCTGCTCCAAGAAAGGTCAGTGATGTGGATAAGTCCGTCAACACCTCCAAGGTCGATGAATACACCGTAAGAAGTAATGTTTTTAACAACACCTTCAAGTACCTGGCCTTTTTCAAGCTGACCGATGATTTCTTTCTTCTGTACTTCGATATCCGCTTCGATAAGCGCTTTGTGTGAAACTACTACGTTTTTGAATTCGTGGTTGATTTTAACAACTTTGAACTCCATAGTTTTGTTTACATATTGGTCGTAATCCCTGATAGGCTTAACATCAATTTGAGAACCTGGTAAGAATGCTTCAATACCAAATACGTCAACGATCATACCACCTTTAGTTCTGCACTTAACGAAACCGTTAACGATTTCACCTGTTTCATGAGCATTGATAACTCTGTCCCAAGCTTTAATTGTACGTGCTTTTTTGTGGGATAATACTAACTGTCCTGATTTATCTTCACGAACGTCGATTAATACCTCTACTTTGTCCCCTACTTTTAGGTTAGGGTTGTAACGGAATTCATTTAAAGAGATAACACCTTCAGATTTAGCGTTGATATCAACGATAGCATCTCTGTCAGTGATTCTTACTACTGTACCCTCTACTACTTCATCATTATCAGTAGAAATGAAAGTTTTCTCAACTAGCTCTTCAAACTCTCTTAGGTGTTGCTCATCTACAGGATCAATACCTTCTTCGAAGTTATGCCAGTTAAACTCTTTTAAAAATTCCTCTTGTGTTTTTACTTGTTCAGACATTGCTGATCTAATAATTTGTATCCCGTTGTTTTGTAGGTTTCCTGTGCAGTAACAAAACGCTACGGAAGTGTTTTACATATTTGATTTTTAACCTTTTAGAAACCATCTCCTGCTAAAAGGTGCGCAAAGGTACAAAACTTTTGCAATTCTACAAAACATTTACAAACAATGCTTTAGCAACACAACATTATCACAACCACATTATTGTAAAAATTTACACACAATTTGTTATAATCATAACATTGAAAAACAAATTATTTAACATATATTTTATATTAATTATTTTATTTACCTTAGAACCCGGAAACAACTTGAAATTAAGTCCTAAAAACTTAATTTTTTTTATGAAATTATCAACCAGTCACACCTATCTAAATCTACATTTTCTTAACCGGAATTTTGTAACAGTACTCCTATTGCTTTTTTTTAGCACTGCTGCCTATTCTCAGCTCAGTGTGGCTATGGTAAATAAAACCGACGAAACCTGCCCCGGTAACGGTACTATTACACTCGCAGCACAAAATGCACAAACAGGAACAGACGTATATTATATAGTATACAAACTACCCGATACAGATAACCCAATTTGGAACTCTACCAACCCAGTAGTTACCAGCCTTACAGATGGTACTTACAGTATAGTAGTTAAACAGGGAGCAACCACATCGGCACCTATTGAGGTTATAATTGAAGATAATACCCAAACCGTAGCTTACTCCATCACAACTACAGATCCCGTTTGTAACGACGGAGTTATAAACATAACCGTAAACAGCGGAACTGCGGTAAGCTACGAGATTATAAGCGGACCGGTTACTTTTCCGCCACAAACCACCCCTTCATTCACTGATTTGCCCGCAGGTATATATACCGTAAGGGTAAATGATAATTGCGGTTTTGGTGTACCACAGGCCGTAACACTTTTCTCCATGTCTGAAGAGCTTATACTGGGAGAGACAACAGGATTACCAGACGCAGAACTACCGGACTGTGACCTGGTAACTGTAACAAACTCATTATACACTACTGAATTTGAAGCTGCTAGTACAATACAAAGTATAGTAGTTACCGTATACCCTCCTGACGGAAGCACACCTATAGTAATACAAGGTCAATACGACCCTATGAACTTAATAACATCTGCAGTTATTCCTTTGTATTATGAACAAACATATTACTATGACATTGAAGTTACAGATAGCTGTAATACCTACACTCAACACTGTGAAGTATATGTAACAATGCTAACCGTTGTACAGTTTGACAATGCTAACTGTTTTGGTAAAAAACTACTCCTTCAGCCCTTTAAATTTGTAGGGCCTTATACTATTACCTTTGAAACATACCCTGCCGGATGGGACCCTACAGTGGCAAACGAAAACTATCCGGGACCTTATGTAGCCGATGACGATCAAATTGAATTTGGCAGTGATGAATACGAATGTCCTTATGGTATTTATACAGGTAATATTACCGACTCCTGCGGACGTGTAGCGCCATTTACTATTGAGATTGAAGAAATAGAAGTAGTCCCTGTTGCCAGCCCAAGTCAGGCCGACTGTAGTTCCTTATTAGGATATGTAGAAATATCTATTCCCGGACTTATTATAGCAACAGCAGAAGTTGTAGTAGCACCCGATGAGTATACTGAAGCTCTCCCCGATGATGTAATGGAATATTACGAATATTCTAACGAACCAGGCGATGAAATAAACCTTCTTACCATACCGGGACTACCACCGGGACAGTATGTTGTTATGCTTACAGATACATGTGGTAAGGAGTATGACCCGCTTGAGTTTGTTATTGAAGTGGCCGATCCTGATATCCCTACAGGGCAAAGGGTAGATTGCCAGGAAGGCTATGCAACACTATTTGTAGCAACCCAAAAACCTCCAATATCCGAAGCTTACATTACAGCTGCTCCGGCTGCTTTTGGTGAAACACTACCTTATGATATTACCCCTTTCTCTACATCTGCGGCAACCATATATATGGATAATTTACCAGCCGGTTCATACACCATCCAGGTGACAGATGATTGTGGAGTAAAAACAAAAACAATAAATCTTAACGGATACCAAATCAATTCGACCGAAGTAGATGTTACCCTTAACTGTGGTTCCTTTGATCTTTATATATCCCATAACAGTAATGCCATCAATCAGGTTAAATACTGGTTACAGCAGTACAATGAAGAAACCGATGCGTGGCGCATTCCGGGTGGTGACACAGACTATATTGAAGGTGTAGAACCCGATGACGAAACAGCATTAGAACTAACTAATAATGAAACTCTATACAATATAGCCCATTACGGTACATTTAGGGTAATAAAATCGTTTACTACCTATGGTAGCGGTGCCAGTAAAAAAACCTGTATCGAAATACTGGAGGAGTTTATTGTACCTAACGGACTACTTATTGATGATATTTTAAATATAGCTTGCGACGGCGGTGCAACAAACGATGTATTAATTAATGCTACAGGTGTAGAGCCACTTACTTATCGTATTATTGAAATGAACGGAGAACCGGTAATGATAGATAATGGTACCGGTAATATTTTTTACGGACTGGAAACTGCCTCTTACCTGCTACAGGTAGAAGATCCTTGTGGTACCATAGTACCAATGAATTTTAATGTAAACGACCTGCCTTCACTGGTTACAGCAAACACCGCTCCCGATATTATACTGTGTGATGCAGGCAATGACGGTGAGGAAGAATTTAACCTTGCTGCACAAGTGGCATTTGTACTGGATAATCAGGATCCGGATTTTGTAACTATTACCCTTCACACCAGTGAAAATGATGCCGAAGCAGGTATTAATCCGCTTCCGCTATCAGATACTTATACATCAGGCAACGCTACCATATATGCCAGGGCAACCCATAGCGCTAACCCCGATTGTGTATCTATATCACAATTTGAGCTTATACTTCAGGATGCGCCTTCACTGGAAATGGACGATTTCTATGCTCTTTGTGAAGGACAAAGTACTACAGTTACAGCACCCGAGGGTTATGAAAGTTACGAATGGTCTACCGGAGATACTTCCCAAAGTGTAACCTTTACCGAAAGCGGAAACTATACTATTACCGCCACAAACGAGAACGGATGCCAAACCACCCACTCGTTTACCGTTACCATGACCGCTATTCCACGTATTGCACAGGTTGATATTACCGACTGGACTACGGCAGATAATACTATAAACGTAATTGTAGAACCATCACAATACCCACAGGAGTTTGAATATTCTCTGGATGGATTTATTTATCAGGATTCGCCATTATTCACAAACCTAACTCCCGGTCCATACACCGTGTATGTAAGAGATAAGTACGACTGTGGTGCCGATCTTGGTGATGTATACCTGCTTACCTACCCTAAGTTCTTTACGCCAAACGGCGATGGTGTAAACGAAACATGGCGCATACAGTATTCTTTCTTTGAACCCGATATGGAAATTTACATCTTCGACAGGTATGGAAAACTAATTATTTCCTTTGGCCCTAACTACGAAGGCTGGGACGGAACCTTCCACGGCAACAGGTTGCCTAGTACTGACTACTGGTTTCTTGTTAAACGCCAGGACGGACGCGAACATAAAGGGCACTTCTCTATGGTGAGATAATTTTCAGATATAAGGTTTTAGAAAGATGTCTGTTTTAAAAACATACAACATTACATTTCAAAATGTTGAATATTGGGGTAAAACAATATTTTCACCTCACCTTGCTTTAAATCAGCTTATAATGGACAGCAGGCAAATTGAAGATATTAATGATTTTACAGAAGCATTACAATTAGTTGTAAACGGAACTCTGCCTCAAAATTTTTTTATTAGCGAATCTGCCATAAGTGTAGAAGTGAATCCTGATGTAACTAAACTATACAACCAGCCTAATTACAGTAACAATACACCCGTATTGTACTCACTACCCACAAACCATTTAATAGAGATCAATAAGTTGTGGAAACAATTCTTATTATCATGATATAATTAGTAACATTCTACAAACACCGATATATCTAAAATACAATCTTTTGCTTAATAGAAAACCAATATTCCTCTTAACGACACAACATATAGTAAGACAAAAAAATATGTAATATATTTACCACAAATTCAACATACCTTAATAAAAACCACAACTTACAACCATGAAAATAATAGCAAATATTTTCCTTCTTCTTTTGTTAATTGCTCCGGGCAAAAGCGAAAAACCTAGCATCGATACTCCTATAGACTATAACCGAGTTAACTGTATAATGAATATTGAAAATAACAGCTTAAGCATAGGAATTGAAAAAGAATACGAAGCCGATTTTTTAACGGTTAATTTTTATAACGAAAGAAGCCAAAAAATTAAAAGCGAAAATATACCTGTAAACAAACAACAGCTAAATGAGTTTTGTGATTTGGTAAAACAGCAAACCAATATAAATACAAACCACAACTGGATTGAAAAAGGCTCAGGTAGTCGCTACACTGTAAAATTTGTAATCAAATCTCCATCGGGCAACTTATTAATGTTTCCGGCTGGGGTTAGCAATTTAAACAACATTTCTAACGAGTGTAAAAATGTTATCGACTTTTTAAAAACACATAAAACAATTAACGATTTTTTGAACAATGAAAATAACTAAGCTCCTTACCGCTATAATTATACTATCATTATTTTCCTGTGGGCAAAACAAAGTTGAAAATGATGCAATAGCCAGCTATACTATTGGATACGCAATACCCGGCACAAACAGTAGTGTAATGGTTTATGATAATAACGATACCATATACTTTTCTAATGTACGTAACCCGGAGATTTTTCAGTACAAAAAAATTACGTCAAACTCAGCAACAGTTAACCAGATAAAAACAGTAATAACAAAACACCTTAACTACGACTGTTTAGAAAGTGAAACAGAAACAATCTCAAGCCCGTGTTTCTTTCAGGTATACTTTAATAATGAAAACACACAAATAGTTTGCTATCAGGAAGGAATATGCAGTAAAGAAGGACTACCTAAAAACGTACAGCATCTTTTCACTATACTTGAAGGTAAATATCCTGAGCTCCGTTTAACTGAGTAAAAACCTATAGTATTGAACAGCTATATTAACGAAATAATTGAGGCTGCAAAGTTAACAGAAACAGAGTGCTGTGTACTAAGCAAAGAGGAGGCAAAACAGTACATAAAACAGGTATTAGATAAGTTTAATCCACAAAAAACACAAGGACATCTGTCTATCTATAACAACTCGGTCTCACTCCCTGTTAACGAATATGAGTTTACCTACAGTAGGCACCTGCCACAGGAGCCCGCCTATCTGTTTTTTGATCAGGTTACAAAAAAAGACACTGTGATAAAAATAAGTAATGCTCAAAAAACAGGAGAGTTATTACTGCAATGTTCCGGTATGGAGTACTTTCTTTCAAACGAAGCCTCAACCTACCTTATAGCTGTTAACTGGTATGTTGTAGAAGGTGCCGGAGAAGCCCTGCAATGGATGGAACCGCTTGGAGCAACACCAATTGAATAAGTGTAACGCACGAGCAGAACGCTCACGCTAACAGAAAATAACCTATTATTTATATTTAAAAAAGAAAGTTAATAGCAATATGTTCAAACTATTCAGTAAAAAAGATAAAAATGCATGGCAAATAGAAATGCTTAAAAATGTATTTACTGCCATGCCTACTCAGTACTCCATATACTTACAGCAAATAAATGAAGGACTCATAAAAAATATTCTTAATGGATTAGGTGACATACCTGGTTATAAGACCATATCTTACCATCCTGATGTTGCTCGTAAATATGAAATACGTAATGAAGAAATCTCTGTAATAAAAGGAGTCAAGGTTTTTGATTTAAAATCATCGCGTTTTATCGATTTAGAAATTTATATTATGTCAGGAAGGGTTAGTGGCTACGTGCTACATACAAACACTAAAAAAATAGAAATTGACTCTGGCAAAATAGATGTTTCTAACGTTAAAAAAGTAAAAATAGGAAACAAAGACACTGAGGCTTTACAAAATATTTTAGGTAACATTCCTAACGAAATATCATCTATGCTTGATATACAAGACACCTTTGAAATTGAAACCTCAAAAGGTGACCTCTATACCATTAAAGATCTTGAAAACGGCAATTATATTGCTATAGATAAAAACAGTGTTATTTATGGATTAATACACAATCCTTATGAAGTAGAAGAGCTTTTCAATAATAAAGAAACCTTTTTTGATGCACTAAAATCAGGAGTGTTTAACTTTACCGATTACATAAATAACAAAACATCTTAACTACGATTACATAGAAAATAAAACAATAAATTTATAATATATTTACTACAATGAGTCGTAAAAATAAAGGCGTGTAAATATATGGTCATTGTAAATGCATAGTCATATCCGTTTAATATTTAGAACTACATTAAATAATCCCTCCGGATTAATAAGAGATTTTAAAGGATACACATCAAAAAAACTACCTACAGCCATTAAGGAAAATCCGCAGGAAAGCAGAAAGGAATGGATGCTTTGGATGTTTGAGCGAGCAGGCAAAAAAAATAGTAATGTTACATCAATGCAATTTTGGCAACAGCATAATATGCCTATAGAAATTTGGTCATTACAAGTATTTGAGCAAAAACTAAACTATATTCATAATAATCCTGTCGAAGCTGGCTTTGTTATTGACCCTATAGACTGGAAATACAGTAGTGCTCGTAATTATGGCAACAACGACCACACAATACTTGAAATCGATTTAAACAATTAAAAAGTGCAAATATAAAGCACGAGCGGGACGCTCGCGCTAGCAGAGGTATATGGTAATATTTCCCCTCGTTGACGCAAGTGTCCAGCTAGTCCCACATAAAAAAACGAGTTTGAATGGAAGAGTTTCTAAAAAAAATATCTGACCGACATAACGGCACAATTAATATTACTGAAAGTAAATGGTATAACGGACATACCTATATGCCTCTTTATGTTTACAGCCTATTATTTAATGCTAACGATTTAAATATACAATTCAGGTACGAGTTCAGACAATCCGAATTTAGCAAATTAAAATCGATAGACGGAGGAGCTTTTGGAGACAGGCATATTTTTGAATTTACTACAACCAGTAATAAAAAAGAATGCCCCGGCTTTAAAGTTAATGAAATAGGAATTTTTAAACGTATTATATCAAAAAGAAAATCTTTATTTACTATTACATCTAAGTCTCAAAGTTTATGCAAGACACTATTAAAAAACCCAGATTTAAACCAAATAATGAGTTTTGGGAATTGTGATTCAGAATTCAGCCCTAACATATCAGGAAAAACCAAAGAAGATGTTTATACGTTGAAAATAGCATTCCATTTAAAACAAATACATTATGATTTACTGGAAAACTGTTTTCAGTTTTTAATTAAGTTTGAAGCTTAAAAAATAGTAACATAGCACCCTTATCGCTCGCACGAGCGTCCCGCTCGTACTCAACTAACTACTCTTACTCTACCAAGTTAAAAACCATATCTTTAGTTGCCGAATCAGCATAAACCCATGTAAACTGCAATTGTAATTCATTATCTACAATATAACCAGAGTAAGAACCTTCGCTTAATACAAAAGCTAATTTTTTGGGTTCAAAGTATTGAGCCTTACTGTAAGGACTTACAGTTTGCCTGCTGAATTTATAGTTAATGAGATTAAAACTCAACCCAGTGCTTTTATTCATTTCAAAAACCACATCTGCTACAAAAGACATTTCAGGTTGGTTACCATAATACACACCCTTAACAATGCTGTTATTATTAAAGGTAAGTATAATATAATCTTTAAACACCTCGTCGTTTGCTTCTGTATGATTATATAAATAAGTTTTAACCTGAGCGTTACAGTAAAAACCGATAAACAGTAATAAGAAAAGTAAACGTTTTTTCATGGTAAGGTTTTAATTTAAAACGTAGCACACAGCAGGTAAATTGCCCCTCACTCGCGCGAGCGTTCCGCTCGTGCTTAACTACAATACTCTTACTCTACCAGGTTAGACCCTTATAGCTGGCGCGAGCGTTCCGCTCGTGCTTAACTACAATACTCTTACTCTACTAGGTTAGACCCTTATAGCTGGCGCGAGCGTCCCGCTCGTGCCTAATTACAACATAGATAAATTTACTGCACGCTCCCACTACCCTGTCTCCACATGGCTATAGAGTTGTGAAAACGCTGTTGTACCTCAGCCGGAAGCAAATCCAAAAAAGCTTCGTTAAACTGATCTTCATCAAAAAGGGTTAGTGCAATTTGATCCAGCATGGCATCATAATCAGGATACTTATTATTGTATATAAAAGCAATACAGTTGGCACAATGTTCCATAATAGTGGCACTGTGCATATTATTTGCCGTAAAGAGGGCAAAAAAACAAACAACAATAAAATCGTCTTCGTTTTGGTATTCCCTAAAGTCAAATTCGGGAACCGTAAGCAATAGTTTTTCTTTAAGACTCATGGGGTATATAGCGTGGTAATTCTTAAACAAGATAAACAATAATACTTTTGATTCGTGGTGAGAACCATACTTAAATTTAACAAATAAGTAAATCACCTATCGATTAGGTAACAATTGATGATAAAAAGACTATAAAAAGACAGAATTTATCGATAAACTGCACTTTTGTAGCATAATAACTACAATAGAAATACAAAAAAAGTACATATCGGTTTCATGACCAACTGTACTTTCTTAATTCTTACTTAAATACTGATTTTACAGACCACTCATATCCTTTGCAGTATTGGATATGTACATTATAAAGCGAATCAGAATAGGTTGTACCGTCGGCAGCATCATTTTCAAGCTGTAACCTGTCTTTAACTGCCTGTCTTAACCTACGTTGCAGGTAAGGCGTTTTATCGGCGCCCAAGTAAGCATAAAAAAGCTCCGGTCTTTCCAGAAAAATGCGGTAAAAATAATCATCGGCACTAATCCCCAGGCTCTCCCCAATAGGGTTAGATGAATCGGCCATTTTATTTTTATACACTTGCCCCGCTACATACATGTAAAACGACAGGTTATCTTTTTGCTCTTTTAATGACGATAGTACTCCGGTAATTTCCATCATATCACCCATAGTGGCATACTCGCCATAATGGCTTACAACAAGCTCGTCAAGGCTTCTTTTATTCTCCTCAATATAAGCCTGCTTTTCATCAGGCGTAAGCTTAAAGAACTGAGTTTCCTCAAGCACACAAAACGGTTTAATATCAATGGCACCTTCATCGTTAATAACCATATCAAACAGCCTTATTTTATCGCCTTCCAGTTTGTAATGGTAGCTTTTACCCCACTCACTTCCGTTTTTAAAGTATATTTTGTCCATCGGGTAAATATCCGATACAAAAACTGTTGCCACCTCATAGTTATCATACCCAAAAAGATTTTGGGCAGTACCATCGGCATTCAATTTTATATTAGTAGTAAAACCTCCCAAATCAGGGCAATGGCACGAATAGCTCTTATTGTCAAAAAGTACCCTGTTAGTCACATCATTCACCCCTTTAGACTCGTCTTTGGCGTTAGCCACATCGGCCACTCTCACCAGTTCGGCTTTGTGTCCGTTAAGATTAAATGTAAGCAGGTTATTATTAATAAAAAGTCGTTCTTCAACAGTACCGTCAAGCGTATTGTAGCTTATATAAGGTTCGGCATCCTTTTGTATAATCATACCCTGTTCGCCTTCGGTACCATAATATATTTTTATAGGCGTTTTAGGCTCTTCGGGTGCGGCTGCAATAACAACACTGTTTATACCTTTAAGATATTTTGATGAGGCAAACGGCGAACGGCTTACCTTTAATGAATCTACATAGTTTTTTGGAACCCAAACACCATTGTATGGCTGCAGGCTAATAGTATACTCAACCTGCGGAACAACAGTTTCTACAGGCTCTACTTCCGCAATTTTTTTGGGTTCTTCTTTACAACCCACCAGCAATAGCAGTACGGAAAACAGTAAAAGGGGCATCTGTTTCATTATAAGGCGGTGGTTTTTAGGTGATTATGGTTGTTTACGAAAATACTAAATTTTATCCTTGTAAGAAACTAAATATTAAATTTTTGTTTAATCGTTTCGTTTTATTATAAAATATTCATAATAACTAACAATTTAGCGATTAAAGTACGAATTTATTATCGAATTATAACTCCCCAATAATTTGAAACATCGATAAAGGGGGTGTATTTTTCGACAAAAAGCAAATTACCACGACAAAACGTCGAGTAACTCCTACAAATACGGAAAACCTCAACAAAAATAGAACGCCAAGCTACAGCTCCAAAATGGTATAAAATCTAAATGTAAAATTCCTACAAAGGTTTATTCCTCCTTAACCATCTCTCCTTTTTCTACCTTAAATACAAAAGGAAAAATAATGGCTAGTACCAGTGCATAACCGGCAAAGGTAAACCAAATGTATTGCCAGTTGCGAATGCCGTTTTCGGTAAAATGGTCTACTACCCATCCGCTTGCCAGTCCGCCTACAAAAGCACCTATACCGTTTGTCATAATCATAAACAATCCCTGTGCGCTCGAACGTATGGTTGGATCGGCCTCTTTCTCCACAAACATAGAACCCGATATATTAAAGAAGTCGAACGCCATACCATAAATAATCATAGACAGTACCAGTAGCCACAATCCGTCATCCGGGTTACCAATACCAAACAACCCGAAGCGGAAAACCCATGCCAGTATACTAAACAGCATAACGGTTTTAATACCATAACGTTTTAGGAAAAACGGAATTAATAATATAAATACGGTTTCAGAAACCTGAGAGATAGACAACAGTAAGTTAGGATGCTGCACCCCGAAGGAATCAGGATAATCGGTTTTAAAATCTTCAAGGAAAGGTCCGCCAAAGGCATTGGTTATTTGCAATGCAGCACCCAGCAGCATGGCAAAAATAAAGAACACCGCCATTTTACGTTGCTTAAACAATACAAAGGCATCCAGCCCCAAGGTAGACATAAGGCTCTTTTTGGTTTCCTTTTGCAATGGTGGCGACGGTGGCATGGTAAAGGCGTAAAAGCCCAGCAGTAAAGCCGAAGCAGCCCCAACATACAACTGACCCGCACTTTGGGTATAGCCTAAAAAATCAACCGTCCACATGGCGGCAATAAAACCTATGGTGCCCCACACGCGTATAGGTGGAAAATCGGTCACAATACTATATCCCTTTTTCTCGAGTACGTTATAGGAAACCGAGTTGTTCAATGCAATGGTAGGCATATACATACAGGCATTAAGCAACATTATAATGTAAAACCAAAAATAATCGGTTACTGTTGTGGCATAAAGCATAAGTACTGCTCCTATAAGGTGGCAAAGCCCCAGTAATCTTTCGGCGTTAATCCATCTGTCGGCAACTATACCCAGCAGTCCCGGCATAAAAAGCGAGGCAATACCCATAGTGGTGTAAACTCCGCCTATCTGTATACCGCTAAAGCCAAGCGAGGCACCCATATAGTTACCTAACGAAATTAACCAAGAACCCCATATAAAGAACTGAAGGAAGTTCATTAACACCAAACGGCCTTTTATACCCATGTGTATATGTATTGATTGAACATAGCCGTAAAACTACCAAAAAAGTTGAAATATAGTGAATTATGTAGGTTAAGTTTTAACACTGGGCGTGCCTATTATCTCATGGCATAAAGCAGTATATTTGATAAAAAACTAAGTCATGGAAATAAAAACCGTAAACCTTAAGGAAAAATTTGATTCATTTACCGAATACTGGAATCCTAAAATTGTAGGCGAACTTAACGGTCAGCTGGTTAAAGTGGCTAAATTTAAAGATGAGTTTGTGATGCACAAACACGACAATGAAGACGAAATGTTCTTGGTTATGGAAGGCAAACTCTTAATGGAACTCGACGATAAAACACTGGAGATAAACGCTGGCGAATTTGTTGTTATCCCTAAAGGAACTAACCATAAGCCGGTAGCTGTAGGCGAAGTGAAAGTAATGCTATTTGAACCTAATACCACACTAAATACGGGTAATACTGAGAATGACTTTACCGTAAAAAATTTAGACAGGATATAAACCCAAATCAGTTTTCGTTTATAAAATTGATGTAATTATCCAGTAACGATTTTATTTGTACCGATGCCACCGGGTTAGATGAATGTACCTTAAAAATAAGCTTCTTTAAATCCAGCCTGCTTTGGTATACCAGCCATTGTGCTGCGGCATAACCATCGGGCAGCAGGTTTCCGTTTTCATCTTCCCCCAGGTCATTATCAAAGCTGATAAAATAAGGGAGTCCGTTTTCTTTAATAATCTCTACAAACTCACTATAGGTTCTTGCAATTATAAAATCCTTATTAGTAAGGTCAGGGTATACCATAGGGACTTCCCTAACATCATCCAAAAAAAGCTTGTAGGCTATTCTTCCTGTATTCAATTTTAATTCTGTTTATAATAGGCAAAATGATGATCGTTAAACCACATTTCATCTTTAGCCTTTCGGGTATAATTATACATTAGGGCTTTGTTAGCATAAAGCTGATTTTTAACGTGTACTACCCCGTTACACACTTTAAAATCTACATTATAATAATCAAGCACCTTAATCAGGTTCTCGTTAAACGGATGCGACTGTTTCTCTATATTATCTACAACATACTCCTCACCTACATGCTTTACAGGATAAAAAGGAGTGTAATCATACTGCCAGTATAATACCGATATGCAGGTTACAACAAGTAACAGAGTTAGTAAGGTGTATTTTTTCATACAGTATATTATTCGTGCTGCCCTAAACTCTTCATTAGGGTAACCAGCATTTCCGATTTGGTTCTTGGTTGTGCCTCGGCTGCTGTTACTTTTTCAGAAAGACGTCTAACATCCCCCTCCTTAATTTGTGCAATACTAATAAGTTTAAGTACGTTTTGTTTTGCCTGTGGCGATACCTCATCCAGCTTTTGTAAAAAAGTATTGGTACGAGTATCCAGTAAGCTGAACAAAATTTTAAACCTTCTGTAATTACACTCGGGATTAACATTAGCATCCAGCTTTTCAAAAGTTGTTAGATACTGAAAAATCTCATAGTTGCTAACATTTTTAGTACCCTCCAGCTGTGACAGTAAATTAGAGTCGCACGGGGTTACATGCATGCCGGTTTTAATAGCCGGCTGTAGTGCTGTTTCCTTTTGTTTTTGTTGTGTACATGCGCAAACAAGTACTGCAAATAGCATTAAGCTAATGTGTTTCATAACAGGCCGTAGTTTTTGGTTGGGAAGTAAATTTAATAAGAAAAATTCCTTGTAAACTATTGTAAGAAAAATATTTACAGTGTTTTTCTTAATTATTCGATGAAAAGCAAATTATACCCGACCAACGCCCTGTTTTTATGCAAATTTCGTATTATTTAGAAGATTCATATTTACGTTTTTCCTCTTCTTCAATACGCTTCCTGTAAGCCCTATATTCAAAATTTATTTCTCCTACACTATCAGTACTAAATTTTTGTACTCTGGGCTCTTCATACCCTTCCTGCACTATAAGTATCTTTTCATAAACTTTGGCAAACTCCCTGCGTATCTCAGCACTCACCTGGCTTTCAACATGAAGTCCGGCTGTGCCTTCACTTTTTTTTGTCTTTATAGCAATTACAGTAATAGCCTCCACCCTTCCGTACAACGAATCTTTCTCATCAATAACCGACTTAAACTCATCCAAATCCACCTCATCCCCCATTAACTTATAAAGCGGTACTCTTTCTTCATGAGACATGGTTTCATAAAATACATTTGCCAGGTGTTTGCTCATGGCAATATCTTGGGGATCATTTATATACTCTTTTTTAATTTCACATCCGGCACATAAAAGGGCAATTAAAAAAGTAATAGTGTATTTCATTACGTAAGGTTATTTTTAAGCAAATATAAATGTTTACTGTAAATCATTTATCGTCTCAACATTTATAATGGGTGACTGATACAGTATTACCCTCTCTTTATAAAACCAATAGGTAAGATTAGAACTGGCATATATAGTATCGCTTCCCTTTATTATCGCATAAGTGAAAATCCCATTTGGAATAAGATGATCCTTACCGGTAATAAGGTACTTTTTCATATAATCAAACTCGGCACTCACCTCTTTGCTTTTTACCTGCTTTACAGTAGCCTTGGCTGGGTTGCTAAACTCTTTAAGGTTTTTACTTGTTATATGGTAACCGTACTCTTCGTTAACCGTTATTACCGAAACACTGCTACTGCAGGATGACAGCACAATTAAAATAATGGGGATTATTTTTTTCATGGGGATGTTTATAAAAAATAATTAATACAATTTAAGCTTTTTATTTAAAACATCCCCATGGGCTAACTATTCATCATAGTCGCCATATCTTTGAAAGCAATACTCGTAAGTATCAAAATCAAAGCTAATTTTGTTTGAAAGGCATTTATTGATTTTATCGGCAGTAACCTCATCAATAGTGTAAGTACTATACAGCTCAGGGTCACTTAAATTAGGGGTGATAAACGATTTAATAACCCCAAGGCTAATTTCGTTAATATCAAATTCCCTGTTAAACTCGTCGTTATCCCGACGATACTCCTCAACGAAGTTGTTGATGTTAATTGGCGGTTTCATAAGGTAAAGGTTTGGTTATTTTATGGCGCCAAAATAATTATTTTAGTTAAAAGTTTAACACTTTTTAACATTTAAAAATTCAGTAGTTTTCAACAACTAAAACCTGTAAGATATTACATACTAATACTATAGACGTGTAAAATCTGAATGAGATTCCTCTGTTATGCTATCGCTACAGCCGGAATAGAAAAGAGATCCTTCCTTTCGTCAGGATGACATTCCTATTGTCATTTTGAGCGTAACAAAGTGAAGTCGAAAAATCTCTTATTGATAACAGTGCCAAACGGCATTCGGTTTTGAAGGCGTAAAGTAAATTACCGAAAGCGACGTATAAAAGCATCCGCTGTTTGAGGCGAGAGCCGAGTTCGGATGGTTTAGCCGAATGAGGAAATTTATAGCCTGAGAAACCACGGCCTTGACTTGTTCGTTCTTTTGTGTCAAGACAAAAGGACAAAACCTCACCACTCATTACGTTCAGTATGTCATATCGACGGCAGGAGACATCTCTATTAAAAGTTCAGAGATTCCTCACTACACTACGTTTCGTATCGGAATGACAACCTAAGAAAACATCACTTAGCGAACGGCATTAGGTTTTAAAGGCGTTAAGTAAATTACCGAAAACGGCGTATAAAAGCATCCGCTGTTTGAGGCGAGAGCCGAGTTCGGATGGTTTAGCCGAATAAGGGAATTCATAGCCTGAGAAACCATAGCCTTGACTTTTTCGTTCTTTTGTGTCAAGACAAAAGGACAAAACCTCACCACTCATTACGTTCAGTATGTCATGTC
>NZ_WOWP01000036.1 GCF_009741375.1 Flavobacterium rakeshii | reverse complement strand
TATATAAATATATTAAAGTCTAAAAAAGAAATTTAAAACTTACGGAAAACCGTAAGGTAATTAATTACGTAAATAGTAAGTTTGAGTACAAACAAGCTATTAATTCATATTTTTTTATGAAAAAAAAGAACGTATTCTCAGCTTTATTTAGAAAAAGCAAGTTTTAAAAAAGAGTACGTAAAAAAATATAAAGAATACACACTTCTCACTATAAACGACCCAAAAAAGAGAATTAACCAGAGGCAGTAATTGCTCTCCACAAGAGTGTTGTGCTAATTTTAGCCATTATATGTTTATGATAATATCTAAAAACATGAAGAAAGCAACTGGATATGGTTCATTATTTTTGAACCGTATGTTTATGAGTGTATTTGAAATGGCTAATAACCGCCTCTGTACTTTGTTATGTAATCACCAAAACAATTTCCACTATGAAGTACATTATTATCAAAGGGTCCCGAAGCTCCGGCAAGGCTGAGACTATCAATGCTGTTTGTAAAAAACTTAAGCCTGAATCCATAAGAAGGCTTTATTTTCATGAAACCGGCAGAACATTTATGGAGCCCGTACCCCCATCTGCCGATATTAGTGACGGAACATATTTGGTAACTGTAAGAAAAAAGAACATCTTAATGGTTTCCAACTGCCCTACCGAGCAACGTAAAAAAATTTCCCACATTATGGATTCGGTTATGGGACTTAACATCAAACCCCACCTGGCCATTATCGCTATGAGAGGCCTGGAGAAACTAAAAAACTATTCAACAGCCAAAGAGCTGGAAAGCTATGGCAAATGCATTTATGAAACCAAAATATGGCGTATCCCTTCAAACCAGTTTAGCCTAACGGATGAATGGAACAAAAGGGTATCCTATTTAACAGCTATAACCCTGCATAATATTTGACTACCTACTTTACTTTGAAAAACAGAAAGCCTCCCGTAAGGGAGGCTTTCGTTTTTGTATTAAAATCCAATAATTAGTTAAATCTCCAAACAGCTATTGCATAAGGAGGCAATACAGTAATCCTCCCACCTCTTTTAAAGTTCCATGATTCATCCCCTACAAGCATTCTGGTGTTATTAAGTTTTAAGTTCATTTGCTGCTCAATGTAAACCGGCTGCCTTTCATCAGAAAGGTTCACAACCACAAGTACCTTTTCATTCTCAAACACCCTTAAAAAAGATATTGCATTTTCGTTAGTATTTGTAATTGGCACATAATCACCCAGAGCAAGTGCAGGCTGTAGCTTTTTATTCATAACTATTTCCCTGAAAAAATTACACGCAGAAGCCTTGTCTCTTATCTGTTCATCAACAGGTACTTTATTCATTACCATTTGCTTTGTCTCAGCCATAGGGTTAAACCATATAGCGTTACCGGATACCGAATCTTTATCAGACCAGTTAATAGCCTCGGTACCTGCCAGTTCATCTATTTGCACATTACCTGTTTCCTGCCCATAATAAATTGACGGCATACCACCTAACAACAAATTAAGCGTCGAAACCACCTTGTTTTGCCTGTCATCTGTAATTCTGATGGTAGAAAATCGTCCTACATAATTATCATCAGTAAACACCGCTACTCTTTTAGTTTCCGGCATGCTATCCTTATGAATTAAAACAGTAGTAGCCTTTTCAATGCTCTTTTTATCAAAAGACCTTAATGCTGTATTTAAGTTGGTATCAAAAACCACATCAAACCCTACATTATAAAAATCGGCAGGCTGTGCTTTATCATCCGCAGGGTAAGCCATAACAGTCACATCTGCCCTAAAATCTTTTATTCCTTTTATCACCGGAACCCAAAACTCCCTTAACAGGTTTTTCTGCCCTTCAAATTCATCAGCCACATTACTAAACCTCAAACCATCGGCACCGGCATAATAAATAGGACTGTTAGTTGGGTTTATCCAGTATTGCAGCATTTTTACTATTTCTCCTCTAACATTTGCCTCTTTAAAGTTTACGGCATAAGCCTTCGCATTTTCTCCGTTAAGCGATACATAATTTGTATTTTTATCTTGTAGCAGGCAGTTTTTACATTCTTGCTTTTTAGCAAACCAGTCATGCTTTTCGGTAACATAACGCAAATCAAAATCAAGATACACCTTCATTTTCCTGCGGTGGGCTTCCTGTATCAAATCCCTATAACCTTTAAAGGCTCCATAAGTTGCATCTACCTTACCCCAATTAGAAGCATAGTAATTCATAACATCACCGGCTTCATATATTGGTGTTAGCAAAATAGTGTTTACACCCAGCCATTGCAGGTAATTCAGTTTCTGCCTTACCCCCTCCAAATCACCATAGCCATCTTTATTAGCATCGTAAAAACTCCTTGGGTAAACCTGATAAATTACTTCCCTCTGAGCAAAAGCCGCAAAAGAAACAAACAGACAAAGTGTTAGTAATAGTTTTCTTAGCATAACAATAGTTTTGTTCAAATATAATATTATTTGACCATGCCTTAACGGTAAATACATTTCCAAATCTAAAAACACGGGGTTATTTTGTTATTTTTGCAAAGTCACAAGGAAAACTGATTGTTATGCTTATTATTGGGATTGCAGGTGGTACAGGGAGCGGAAAAACAACTGTAGTACACCAGATAATGAACGAACTTCCGCTTACAGAGGTAGGTATTATTTCTCAGGACTCCTATTACAAGGAAACCTCAAACCTTAGTTATGACGAAAGGGCAAAAATTAATTTTGACCACCCAAGGTCTATTGATTTTGAACTCCTTGTCCAACATCTTAAAGAACTCAAAGAAGGTAAAACCATAGAACAGCCAGTATACTCTTTTGTTACACACAACCGTACGGGAGATACTATAATAACACACCCCAGAAAGGTAATGATTGTAGAAGGTATACTTATCCTATCTGACCCGAAACTAAGGGAGATGTTTGACATTAAAGTATATGTTCATGCCGATGCCGACGAAAGACTTATAAGAAGATTAAGGCGTGACATTGCCGAACGTGGCCGTGATATGGAAGAGGTACTAAACAGGTATCAAACAACCCTTAAACCAATGCACGAACAGTTTATTGAACCCACAAAGGCTCATGCCGATATTATTATTCCGCATGACAGGTATAATACCGTAGCTATTGATGTGGTAAGGGCAGTAATTAATCAGCGTATACTTTAAAGGGCAATTCACTGAATAATTTGCAAAAAAAATCATTACTTTGTACAGTAAATTATCAATGCACTGATGAAAAAACCATTTAGCAAATTAATCACCCGTTATCCTTTCCTTAAATTCTTAGGAAACAAATACGTTTTGGTGCTTATTGGTTTAGCTGTTTGGCTTATGTTCCTTGATAATTATTCCTACTTTGAGAACAGGACTATTAATAAAGAATTAGAGGAACTGGAGGAAAACAAGGCATACTACATTCAGGAAATAAAAAAGGACAGCGCCAGTATTAAGCAACTTAATAATCCTGACCAGACCGAAAAATATGCACGCGAAAAGTATTACATGAAGCGTGAGAATGAAGATATATATATCATAGAATTTGAAGATAACGTGCCTGATGAAGACACGAAATCTCTTTAAAATGGTACGCATGAGCGAAAATTTATTTAATGAATTTGAACCTGTATCGTCCAAACAATGGAAACAACAGATACAGTATGAGCTGAAAGGAGCCGATTACAACGAAACTCTTATTTGGGAAAGCCCGGAAGGGATTAAGGTAAAACCGTTTTACCATATTGATGAGTTTGAAAAACCATTACAGGTTACAACCCACACCTCACAGTTTAAAATTTGCCAGAATATATTTGTTCATGATCTGGACAAATCAATAGCACGTGCAAAAGAAACGCTTAACCGTGGTGCCGAAAGTATCCGTTTTACCATCCCTAATGAACAGGTAGATTTAGAGAAATTGGTTAACAGCCTTCCTTTACAAAGCGTTCCGGTTTACTTTTATTTGAATTTACTTTCAATCGATTTCGTAAAAAAACTGGACAGCATTGCTAAAGCTAAAAATGCTTCCTTCTTTGTACAGCTAGACCCTATAGGTCAGCTAACTAAAGACGGAAACTGGTTCACAAATCTTGAAAAAGACTTCGAAGCCTTAAACACCATAGCTATTGCCTGTACTAATATACATTTCCTAAGTGTAGACAGTAGCCTGTACCAAAATGCAGGAGCTAATATTGTACAACAAATAGCCTACACCCTTGGTCATGCTAACGAATACTTTAATCGTGTTGCCACTATAAGTAAACCTATAGTACTACAAGTATCGGTAGGGACAAATTACTTTTTTGAAATTGCTAAGCTACGTGCCATGAGGCTTTTATTTAACCTCATCGCGAAAGAATATGATCACAACCTGGAATGCCATATAATAGCAGCACCAACTAAGCGTAATAAAACACTTTACGACTATAACGTAAATATGCTTCGTACTACTACCGAGTGTATGAGTGCGATACTGGGAGGAGCTGATACGGTTTTCAATCTGGCTTATGATGTGTTATACCATAAAGACAATGAGTTTGGCGACAGGATATCACGTAACCAGTTATTAGTACTAAAACACGAAAGCTACTTCGATAAGGTAAACAACCCGGCAGACGGAGCTTATTATATTGAAGAACTTACCCACCAACTGGCTGAAAAAGCTTTAGCGCTGTTTAAAGACATTGAGGCTGCAGGCGGATTCCTTACTCAGTTGAAAGAGGGTATCATTCAGCGTAAAATACAGGAAAGCGCAGCAAAAGAGCAGGAACTTTTTGATAACGGTAAAGAGGTACTGTTAGGAACCAACAAATACCCTAACAAAGATGACAGGATGAGTCATGACTTAGAGCTTTATCCGTTTGTTAAAAGCAACCCGAGAAAAACACTTATTACCCCTATTATAGAAAAGCGCCTTGCCGAAAAAGCAGAACAGCTAAGACTGGAAGATGAAAAAAGTAACACAGGTGCAGAATAACAGGTAACATGAGAAAGAATTTACAACACATACAGCTTGATACAAACAGCACCCCAAAACCGGCCGAACAAAAAAGCAATTTTGTTACCGCCGAAGGTGTTGAAGTAAAAGAAACATACAGTAAAGAAGATATTGAGAACCTGGAGCATTTAGGCTTTGGTGCAGGTTTTGCACCTAACCTTCGCGGGCCATACAGTACAATGTACGTACGCCGTCCGTGGACCATTCGCCAGTATGCAGGTTTCTCTACTGCCGAAGAAAGTAACGCCTTTTACCGCCGTAACCTTGCTGCAGGGCAAAAAGGATTATCAGTAGCGTTTGACCTTGCCACACACAGGGGGTACGACAGTGACCACGAGCGTGTAGTAGGCGACGTAGGTAAAGCAGGGGTTGCTATTGACAGTGTAGAGGATATGAAAATCCTTTTCGACCAGATTCCGCTGAGCGAAATGTCGGTTTCCATGACCATGAACGGGGCTGTGCTTCCTATCATGGCGTTTTACATTGTGGCAGCCGAAGAGCAGGGTGTTAAGCCGGAACTGCTTTCGGGGACCATTCAAAATGACATCCTAAAGGAGTTTATGGTTAGAAATACATACATCTACCCTCCTGCTCCTTCCATGAAAATTATTGCCGATATATTTGAATATACTAGCCAAAAGATGCCTAAGTTCAACTCTATCAGTATCTCCGGTTACCACATGCAGGAAGCCGGTGCCACTGCCGATATTGAACTAGCCTACACCCTTGCAGACGGATTGGAGTACATCCGTACGGGGATGGCAGCAGGTATGGAAGTTGATAAGTTCGCTCCCCGCCTTTCTTTCTTCTGGGCTATAGGTATGAACCATTTTATGGAAATTGCCAAAATGCGTGCAGGCCGTATGCTATGGGCTAAACTCTTAAAACAGTTTAACCCGCAAAGTGAAAAATCACTGGCATTACGTACGCATTGCCAAACCAGTGGATGGAGTTTAACAGAACAGGATCCGTTTAATAATGTGGCGCGTACTGCTATCGAAGCTGCCGCAGCTGCATTTGGAGGAACACAATCCCTTCACACCAATGCACTGGATGAGGCAATAGCACTACCTACCGATTTTTCGGCACGTATTGCACGTAACACACAGATATTCCTTCAGGAAGAAACAAAAATAACCAAAACGGTAGACCCGTGGGCAGGAAGCTACTATGTGGAAAGCCTAACGGCAGAAATAGCCGAAAAAGCCTGGGCTTTAATCGAAGAGGTTGAAGAACTTGGCGGTATGACCAAAGCTATTGAGGCGGGTATACCTAAACTTCGTATTGAAGAGGCTGCTGCCAGAAAACAGGCACGTATTGACAGCGGACAGGACGTTATTGTTGGTGTAAACAAATACAGGCTGGAGAAAGAAGATCCGCTTCATATCCTTGAGGTAGATAACCAAACCGTACGCCGTCAGCAAATTGAACGCCTTGACAGTATTAAGGCAAGTCGTGACAATCAAAAAGTTACCGAATGCCTTGAGAAACTTACCGCATCGGCAAAATCAGGCGAGGGTAACCTGCTTGAACTTGCTGTAGATGCAGCACGCCACAGGGCTACCCTGGGTGAGATTAGTGATGCACTGGAAACAGTTTTCGGACGATATAAAGCACAAATCAAATCATTTAGCGGAGTGTACAGCAAAGAGATTAAAAACGACGAGAGCTTTGAAAAAGCAAAACAGCTTGCAGATGAATTTGCTAAGCTGGAAGGCCGTCGCCCAAGGATAATGATTGCAAAAATGGGTCAGGATGGGCACGACCGCGGTGCTAAAGTAGTAGCAACAGGTTATGCAGATGTTGGTTTTGATGTAGACATTGGTCCATTATTCCAAACTCCTGCCGAGGCAGCAAAACAGGCTGTAGAGAACGATGTTCATATTTTAGGGGTTTCATCACTTGCCGCAGGTCACAAAACGTTAGTACCACAGGTAATTGCCGAACTTAAAAAATACGGACGTGAAGATATTATGGTAATTGTAGGCGGGGTTATCCCGGCTCAGGATTACGAATATCTGTTTGATGCAGGTGCAGTTGCCGTGTTTGGTCCGGGTACTAAAATCAGCGAGGCCGCTATCAAAATACTGGAAGTACTTATTAAAGGATTTGAATAGTCTCAATAAAAATAAAACTCCGTTGCTCAGTTCAACGGAGTTTTTTTATGTATTTGTAGTAACTTTACCTGTCAAACAACTACTAAACCCAATAGTATGAAAAAGCATTTACTTTTATTAATGCTCCTTCCGTTAGGTTTTACCGCTATGGCGCAAACCGAAAACCCTAATTATGATAAGGAACTTGCCGAGTCACTGGGTGCCGATGATTATGGCATGAAACAGTATGTTTTTGTTATATTGAAAACAGGCCCCAATAAAGTGGAAGACCAAGCTAAGCTTAACGAATTGTTTAGAGGCCATATGGCAAATATAGAGCGCCTTGCCAGTGAGGGCAAACTGGTGGTAGCAGGTCCTTTTATGAAAAATGACAAAAACTACAGGGGTATTTTTATCTTCAATGTAAAGACTATTGAGGAGGCTGAAGCCTTACTGGAATCAGACCCTGCCGTAAAAGAAAAACTGTTTGAGGCCGAAATGACCCAATGGTATGGATCGGCAGCATTAGGTGAATACCTTAAAACACACGAGAAAATAGAAAAAAAGAAACCCTGATAACTTGAGATATAATGGATATTAAAAAAGTATTTGACAACAACAAAGAGTGGATCGCCAAACAACTTAAAAACAGTCCGTCTTACTTTGACAGTTTAGCCAAAGGACAGTCGCCTGAAATCCTGTACATAGGATGTGCCGACAGCCGTGTTACTGCCGAAGAGATTATGGGACTTGAACCGGGCGATGTTTTTGTACACCGTAACATTGCTAATATGGTACCTAACAGTGACCTTAATGTAATGTCGGTTATCAACTATGCTGTTGATTTCCTTAAGGTAAATCACGTGGTGGTATGCGGGCATTACAACTGTGGTGGTGTGAAAGCTGCAATGGAGTCGGCCGACTTAGGTATACTAAACCCCTGGTTAAGAAATGTTCGTGACGTATACCGTTTACACAAGGCAGAACTTAACGCTATTGAAGACGAAGACAAACGTTATGACAGGCTTGTTGAGCTTAACGTACAGGAGCAGTGTATCAATGTAATTAAAACTGCCGAGGTACAAAGAGCTATTAACAACCGTAACCTTACCGTACACGGTTGGATTTTTGACCTTAGAACAGGTAACCTTGTGGATTTGAAAATCGACTTCCAGTCTATCACAAAAGGTATTGCCGACATCTATAGAATTACCTAAAGATTAACATTGCTGCGCCCGAAGTTTAGTATATTTACTTACTAATACTTGTTTCATGGAACAAAAGTACTTCGGCCTAAAAGGACTTACTTCTCAGGAAGTTGAACAGTCCAGAGAAAAACACGGCAGCAATGCTATAAACTTCAAGAAAGAAAACAGGATAATCATGGCGCTCAAAGACCTGGTCAAAGAGCCCATGATTATTTTATTACTGGTAGCCGCTGCCATATACTTTATTAGCGGCGATACAGGCGACGGTATATTTATGGCTGCTTCCATACTTCTTGTAGCCACCATTTCACTGTATCAGGAATCCCGAAGCCGTAATGCGCTCGAAAAACTTAAAAGCTATACCCGCCCCCATTGCAAAGTAATACGCAATGGAGAGGAACAAACCATTAATAACGAAGAGCTCGTTATTGATGACCTTATGATTGTGGAAGAAGGCTCATCAGTAGCCGCAGATGGTGTTATTATACAGGCCAACGATTTCTCGGTAAACGAATCGGTTATAACAGGAGAATCATTCCCCGTTTCTAAAGACCAAAACAAAGAAGATAAGCAAGTATATAGTGGTACCATTGTAGTTTCGGGACTTGCCGTAGCACGCGTTACAGCCATAGGCTTAGGCACCCGACTGGGACAGATAGGTCAAAGCCTGGAAGACATCAGTAATGAGAAAACCCCGTTGGAAAGACAGATTGCCAATTTTGTAAAGAAAATGGTAATTCTTGGGGCTGTTGTTTTTATTGCGGTTTGGGTATTTAATTATATCAACTCGGGCAACATTGTAGACAGTCTTTTAAAATCGCTTACACTGGCAATGAGTATACTGCCGGAAGAAATACCGGTAGCCTTTACAACCTTTATGGCACTTGGTGCATGGCGTCTTATGAAAGCAGGAATCATCGTTAAACAAATGAAAACGGTTGAAACACTGGGAAGCGCCACTGTAATATGTACCGATAAAACAGGGACGATAACCGAGAATAAAATGACGCTTGCACGTGTTGCTGCCTTCCCTAATCTTACAATAAATAATCCGGGAGAGGACAATCTGAATCCAAACGACAAACAACTGATTTCATATGCCATGTGGGCCAGCGAACCTATTCCGTTTGACCCTATGGAAACGGCACTGCATGAAGCATACCTTAAACTTGGAGAAGATAAAAGACCTGACTTTAAAATGGTTCATGAGTATCCGCTTAGCGGAAAACCTCCTATGATGACCCATATTTTTGAAGACAGTAACGGTAACCGCATTATTGCAGCCAAAGGCGCTCCCGAGGCTATGATGGAAGTATCAGGACTCACAAACGATGAAAAAGAAAAAGTAAACAATACCATAGCCCAACTGGCAGAAAACGGTTTTAGGGTGCTGGGAGTGGGACACACTGTTTTTGACGGAAACAATTTCCCCGAGCATCAGCAGGATTTTAAATTCAGATTTAATGGTATAGTCGCCTTTTATGATCCGCCAAAAGAGAATATATCCTCTGTATTCCAATCGTTTTATGATGCAGGGATTGAGGTTAAAATAGTAACCGGAGATAATGCCCTTACTACAGCCTCTATAGCTAAGCAGGTTGGCTTTAAGGATTATGATAAGACCCTTAGCGGTGATGAACTGATGAAACTTACTGATGAGGAACTAAAAAATAAGGTAATGCATACTGCTATTTTTACCCGAATGTTCCCCGAGGCCAAACTCAAAATCATTAATGCACTTAAAGCCTGCAATCAGGTAGTAGCTATGACAGGTGACGGCGTAAATGATGGTCCCGCACTCAAAACGGCACACATAGGTATAGCCATGGGTAAAAAAGGGACTGAGATTGCCAAAGAGGCAGCCTCTCTTATCCTACCCGATGATAATCTTGCCAGAATGGTAGATGCCATTGCCATGGGAAGAAAAATATATACCAACCTGAAAAAGGCGATACAGTATATTATTTCCATACATATCCCTATTATACTAACAGTATTCATTCCGCTGGCAGCAGGCTGGATATACCCTAATATTTTTACTCCGGTACATGTTATATTCCTTGAGCTTATAATGGGGCCTACCTGTTCTATTATTTATGAGAATGAGCCTATGGAAAAAAATACCATGAACCATAAGCCAAGGCCATTTACTGCCACCTTCTTTAATTTAGGGGAGCTTTTAACCAGTATTATACAGGGACTGGCTATTACCGCAGGAACTATTGGGGTTTACCTTTATGCCGTTTCACTTAACCTAACCGAATCACACGTACGTACCATGGTGTTTGTTACCCTTATATCGGCTAATATATTCCTTACACTGGTAAACCGTTCGTTTTATTACTCAGTAATTACTTCTTTTGGATACAAAAACAGGCTTATCCCACTAATAATAGGGATTACGGTATTGCTTACCTTTTTATTGCTTTATGTAGACCCGTTTGTAATGTTCTTTGAGTTTAGCACTCCTTCCCTATGGTTACTGGGAGTAAGTATACTTGCAGGATTTGTATCGGTAATATGGTTTGAAATTGTAAAATGGGTAAAACGGTTGAGAAACAAATAATCAGAACAGTATAAAAATAAAAAAGCCCTGTTATAAACAGGGCTTTAAAGGAGGCGTGTTAGTATAGAAGTTTATCCCCACTATTAAAACTATAAAATACCTTTTGCACTCCTTGTGCGACAACTGTTCCCTAATAATTTTGCTACATCAAAGTTTATCCCCACTATTGAAAACTGTTAATGCAACTTGTCAAAACCATTTAAAAGGTTCAATTGTCACGAGTTTCGGCTGCTTTTGGCTTCCCCACTAAATTAAAGCTTCCAAGCATCACCGAATATTATTACTGAAGTAACAGGCAGCATATAAGTTTATCCCCACAAACAAATTTTATGCCGCCTTACTTACAGTTTTACATTCCTGATATTATAAATTCACATCTTCTGTTAAGCCTGTGTTGCTCTTCACTACAAATCACACCATCAGGACACTTGCTTAACAACTGTGTTTCTCCATATCCTCTACCGCTTACACGTGAAGGATCTATACCATGATTAACGATATAGGCAATAATGGAGTTAGCTCTTTTATCTGATAGTACCTGATTGTATTTTCTGGAAGCTCTTGAATCTGTATGCGTTCTTACATCCAAGTGTGCACTTGGATTTTGCTGTAAGTAAGCCACTACTTTATTCAGATCTTTCTCAGCTTCAGGCTTAACATTATACTTCCCTAAATCAAAATATATATATTCTATATTAAATACTTTGGCCAGGTCAGTGCTATTATTAGGATCAATAACAACCTTTTTCTTCTCTATTACAGGCTGGATGGTAAATATCTGTTTACACATTACTTCAAAAGAATAGTTACCGTTTTCATCTGAAACACCTTCTATAACCACTTCTCCGTCTTCATTAAGTACCTGTATCTTGGTATTAGCAAGTACCTCACCTGTAAACTCTTTAGTAAGTAAACCTTCAAGTTTCTCTCTACAGTCAGGATCTATTATCTCTATTTCCTTATAGCTGTAAACATCATCATTACCACCTCTGTTTGTTGTAAAGAAACCTCCCGAAGATTCTGCATCAAATATCAGTGCAAAATCATCTCTTTCACTATTAATAGGTCTACCCATATTAAAAGCTCTTACGTAATTACCGTCGGGTTCTCTCTTACTCATAAAGATATCAAGTCCGCCAAGCCCCGGATGCCCTTCAGACGCAAAGTACAGATCATCAAACTCCGACACAAAAGGGAATGTTTCACGTCCTTCGGTATTAATACCCGGACCAAGATTTTCTGCCATACCAAACGTTCCGTTACCTTTTATACTTACCCTGTATATATCAGACATACCAAAGGTTCCAGGCATATTTGAGGCAAAGTAAAGTATACTTTCATCAGCACTTAAGGCCGGGTGTGCACAACTGTATTCATTACTGTTAAAAGGCAATTCGGTTACATCAGTCCATTCAGTACCGTTAAAGGTCGCTCTATAAATTTTTAATAATATACCGTTATGATCATCCTTTTGAACCTTACCCTCATTATAGTTATTACGGGTAAAATATACCGTGTTACCATCTTTGGTAAAAACAGGGGTTGACTCATGATACTGTGTATCAAGATTAAGAGAAAACTTCTCTACTACATCTTTAAGACTGTCGTCTTCTTTTATAGATGTCATGTACAAACCGGTAAACGATTCGTTAGTCCATCTGTCTACTTTTTTACGTTTCTTTTTACCGTCCAGAGTATCTCTTGACGATGCAAAAACAATTTTATCTTTCCCAAAAAAAGCCGTACCATAATCTGAAAACTTAGTATTAATTTTCATTTTCTCAATGGTATACTTATCAGAGTTTTTATCAATCTCTTTTCGGTAATCTTTATTTTCCAAAAACATTTGTGTCCTGATGTCGTCATTGCTCATATTGGCAAATTCCTGCATCTTTTCATCTGCCTGATCTATCTTACCAACAAACTTTAGGGTTTGCGCATAGCGGTAATAATACTCGGGATCTACTTTTTTACCAAGGCTAAAAAGCTTGTTATACCATTGGTAGGCATAATCCAGCTCCCCCCTAAAATAATAACAGTCACCTGTTTTCTCATAAAGCTCTATAGACCTGAAACCGGTATTAGCTACTTCCAGATAAATTTCCAGTGCATCGCTGTAAGCATAATTCTCAAACTCTATGTTTGCCTGTTTCATTTCCCTTCTGGGAATTTGAGCAAAAGCGAGGTTATAGCTAAACAGCAGTAAGGTTAAAAGTCTTGTATATTTTATTTTTATAATCTCCATAAATTCTAAAAGAATCGTGGGTTAGCTACTCTTTCATGTTTCTTAACAAGCTCAAAACGTAAGTATACCTCGTGTGAACCCGAATTGTAATCGGCCAGTTTTGTGGTTTCCATATCATAGGTATACCCCAGGAAAAAATCTTTAGTTATCTGGAAACCTATCAGGGCACTCAGTGCAGCGTCCCAACGGTATCCCATACCTACAGTAAACTGCTCGTTATATAAAAAGTTTGCCGAGACATCTACCTGTAAAGGCGAACCTTTTGTAGCCTTAACCATAGTTGCAGGCTTAAACTTAAGGTTGTAAGACAGGTCAAAAACATGCCCTCCAATAAAGTAATAGTGCATCCTATCGGTAGCTACTGATGTTGAGTTGTGCTCATAGTGTTTTGTTTCCAGAAACTTTGGAACCGAAATACCCACATAAGTATCATCTGAATAAAGGAAAACCCCTGCACCAATATTTGGTGAAAACTTGTTATCAATATTATTTTGAAACCTTGGGTCTGCCGGGTCAAAAATATTAAGCTTAGTAAAATCGATATTCAATAAATCGGCCGTAGCCTTTAATCCAAAAGCTAACTGGTAATTGTATGACACATCAATAGTGTACGAAAAATCTACCGATATGGCATTATCATCCATAGGTCCTATTTTATCGTTAGTAAACGAAAGTCCCATACCTATTTTCTCCCCTACCGGCGAGTTAATAGATGCCGTAGCCGTTGTTGGCGCTCCATCAAGTCCTACCCACTGGGCACGGTAAATACCAAATATGCTGGTTTGCCCTCTGGATCCTGCATAGGCAGGGTTTACATTAATGGTATTATACATGTATTGTGTATACTGCGGATCCTGTTGTGCATTTGCAAAAGCAGCTGTAAGCAACAGCAACACATATACAATTTGCTGTTTAAAATTTATTCGCATCATTTTATTATCCCTCTTCATTACTCTATTCTGTACTTATGTATAAATAACCTGTTTTCTTAACTGTACCTCCCTGGTTAGGATACTGTATTACATAAAAGTAAGTACCTGCAGGCAGTTTATCTTTTTGGGTAACGGTAGCCCTACCGGACGATACTCCGTCAAAAACATTTCCGTGGCTGTCATACTCGGCTGTTTCAAATACCATTACACCCCATCGGTTAAAAATTTGTACTGTATTACCCGGGTGAGCAGTAATTCCCTCTATATAGAAGTAATCATTTTGTCCGTCACCATCGGGAGTTACACCATTGTAAATAATAATATCTTCTGTAGGGAGATATCCTCTTCTAAGCCTTCCCAGTGTAAACACACCATAGCCTGATACATGCACGGGAGTGGTAACTGTCCTGTCAAACATATCCTGAACACCACCTTCGTCAACCCACATTTGGGAATCTTCATCCCATCTCACTACTCTTATAGCCTCTGTAGGTTCTACTAAAAGTTCAGATGGTGTTGTGGTAAACTCATCCCAGCTAAGGGTTACCAAAACATCGGCTTCGCCTTCAGTTCTTTCAATAGTCCAGTATTCTCTTCCGTCAATAAGTTCTATTTCCTGTGCTCTGTTCTCATGCGGATAAAGCGCATTAGAATCTTCCATATAATATTTAGCCGTAAAGCTGTCTGAAATTTCTTCAGGAGCAGAAATAGCAGCATACCTGTAGTATTGCCCATCTCCAATAGGATAAGTGAAGTTGTTGTACCCCGTTTTAATCACGTGGCCATCAACAAAACTATCATCACTGGTATTGGTATGTGTTGCATCATTCTCAAATATGATTATTCCCCCAAATACATCATTCTGAACAATTCCGTTATAAAAATCGGCATTACCGCTTATCGAAATATCCCCATACAAACGAAAAGCAGGTTGCTGGTTAGAATTGTAAAACAACACATTGTTAAAATCGGCTGGTATGCTGCCGGTTATATTCTGCTGAGTGTATCCTTCAAACCTTGTGTACCCTGTATAAGAAGGGTTAAAGGTTGTAATACCATCATTATTAAAGTTACCCTTAAGTAATACTTCTCCGTTATTTTCATACTCGCCCAGGTCTGTATTATCAAAATCAGACTCGACGGAAACGAGTGTACCCGGACTAACATAAAGAATACCTTCATTTACGGTTTGCCCGGTTTGAGCTAAAACAACTCCTGAAAATAACAGGAACATGTATGTTAAGTTTATTTTTTTCATTTTATTAATTTAAACAGTTATTAGGGGGCTATCTGTTCTAATTACTTTTTACCCTTTGATAAATCATTGGATTGGTTATAACCTTACAATTTCTTGTGGTTATAGCCACTACATTACTTGCCGACGACTCACAGGCTAGGCCCGATGTTGCTATCGTTATCCTTCGGTAATATTTTGAAGCGGTTAAAACTCCCGGCTGGTATGTTGAAGCTGTTGCACCTGCAATGGTTGTCCATCCGGTAGATCCGTCGTCAGACGATTCCCATCTGTAAGTAATACTACCTGTACCTGTACCATCAGTTGTTGACGCAATAATTGCAGGAGCAGTATCTGTACATATACTTTGATTATTACCAATAGTACCTGCTGTTACTGCTGCATTTACTGTAATCTTTACACTTGATGTAGCAGGTGATTCACAAGCCGTACCAGAAGTGGCTATAGTTATCCTCCTGTAGTATGTGGTTACAGTTAAAGCATCGGGCTGATAAGTAGCATCATTAGCTCCGGAAATAATAGTCCAACCTATATTTCCGTTTACAGATGACTCCCAACGGTAGGTTACATTACCCGTACCCGTACCATTTTCCACAGATGTTAGCTGTGCAGGAGTATCTCCGTTACATATGGTTTGGTCACTGCCTATACTTCCTGCTGTTACCTGACTGTTTACAGTTATCACTACCGTACCGGAAGGAGACGACTCACAGGTTGTACCTCCTGATGTTGACCTTGTAATCCTCCTGAAATAAGTAGTAGTAGTTAATGTACCCGGCTGGTAATTATTTGATGTACCACCCGTTGCTGTCCAACCTGTACTACCGTCTGCAGACGATTCCCAACGATAGGTTATCGTTCCCGGATCTATTGACACGCTTCCAGTTAATAATGAAGGTGTAGCACCATAACATATTGTTTGGTTACTACCTATGCTTCCTGAGCTAATAGCATTGTTAACCGTTATCTGAACAATATTAGTTTGTCCTGATTCACAGTTTTTATTATTTGATGCTGCTAACGTAGTTCTTCTGTAATATGTCGTAGCGGTTAATGCGCCCGGTTGATAGGTTGCACCTGTAGCACCCGAAATAATAGTCCATCCATTTGTTCCGTTTGCAGATGATTCCCAACGATAAGTTACCGTACCTGTACCGGTGCCCGATGATACATTACTTATTGCAGATGGTGCAGAACCATTACATATAGTTTGTGCATTACCTATTTCTCCCGCTGTAGGAGCAGCTATAACAATTACATCTATACTCGCTAACGGACCTTCACATTGACCATTAAACTGACTTACATAGAAAGTATATGTACCCGGCGAACTGGTATTTGGTGTAAAAGGTGTGCTGGATGCAAAACCACCAGGTACCGTATACCATTTTAATGTGTATGAAGTATCTGTTACTGTAGCTATTAAAGGTGATGCTGTTTCTCCTTGACAATAATATACAGGAGTAGTAACTATAGGTGCTACCGGGTCTAAAGTTATATTTACAGTATCAGTATTATTACCCCTATTTTCTACAGGCTCTATTGTGGTAGTCTCGCTACCTTGAAAGTTCGAATTTTTATAACGTCTTACAATTTGCTCATAAACAACTGATGCCGAATTTGTATAAGGAACATTATTATTTGTGGTTATAGTATATGTAATAGGGTGCTCATAAACCTCGCCAATAGTTAATGTACCTTGAGCTTCGTCATCATCTCCTATACTATATATATATGTTGTATATCCTGAAGATGGTGTATCATAATAAACCTCTCTGTGCCAACCATCATAATCAGCATCTGTTTGATTTAAAGTATAACCTGGGGGTACTACTTCGGTTACAATGATTCTTTTAGCGGTATACTCTCTAGTGTTACCATGATTATATGACTGATAGTATTCATAATCAATATTTGCCTGCCCCACATTAGCTACCTGTAACGTAAAAGTATTACCGTTTGTAAGATCAAGACATGAACTATCTGCTGTTTTATTAACTACAACATCTATTCCTTCAGCATATACAGGAGTACTAATTTGCTTACTGTTATTACTCATATCTTCATCATACAATAAAGGAGTAATCTCAATAAAGTTATTTAGAACGTTACCTTCGGGAACAGAATATAAACGTCCCGTAACAAATATTTTACCAATATGGCCTGCTTCTAAATCAAACGTTCCGGTTATCTCATTTGAATTTGGATCAGGAATTGTTATTGAATCGAAACCATCCGTAGTGATAGACGTGATTTCAAAATCATCTGTCAATATTAAATTACCTTCACCATCAGTCAGTCTGTCTAAAAAATCAACATTAAGAGCATCAAAATCAGTATCATTATATACTTCAATAGTATAGGTTACCTGATTAGCATTACCCGTATTCACCGTTCTTAAAAAATCTTTATTGGCTCTTTTATCAACCCTAAGGTTTCCTGGTGTTGTCACTAAAAGATTCCTGATTTCATGATAGTTAACCCCTCCACCGGTAGAGGCTCCAAAACCTAATTTCAGTAATGGTGGCGGTGCATCGGTAGTTGTATAACTAATTAAATCTGAAAAATCATCTGTAGGAGATTTTTTCCATCTCACAGTTATCTTATAATACTCACCTATGGCATCCATCGGTATGATTTCAAGCTGTACTCTTCTGTAAAAAGTATCATCATCAGGTCTATTATCAACTCTGGTATTATAATCAATCTCATCTACACCCCTTTTTTGTTCAATTGTACCTCCGCTAACTAAACCAACACCCGCAAGATATCTATTTGTAGTTGATGAGTTATTAGTTGTAGGTCCTCTCAACACTACAGCATTAGGCACTTCTCCGGGACCACCAACTCTTCCTTCCGTAGCATTAGAAAAGTTACCATAAGCATCAAAACCAACACCTACATAACCACCTGCAAGTCCGTTACCGCCGTTTGGAGCATATCCTAACGATCCCCCTAAACCACCTATCTGGAATGGTACCGATGCATCAAACAAATAAACACCTAAACCATCTGCACCTTTGTAATTATCATTTACATCACGCCACATTTTATACTCAAAATCCACCAAAACACCCTCGGTTGAAGGAAATGAATTATTGATATAAGCATATCCTCTTTGATTAGCATCTGAAGTAGTTAACCTTAACCACCCCTGATTAACCGGATCATCTATACCGGATGTAAGATAAGCCATTCCGGCCGATCCTCCGGGACCACCAATTATGATATTAGGATTACCACTTCCCCTAAAGTCTTCTGATATGGCAAACTGTGCATAAACCTTATTTGCCGAAAAGAAAACAACAGTCAGGAGAAGGAATAGTATCCTAAATGAGTTATGGTTAAATATATTTTTATCTTGATTTCGCATGATTTCTTATTGCTAAACCATGCACGCGGGTTAAATATACCCGCATGCAGGTTAGTTTATTTTACTACAAAAACAATATTCATGTAAGAAGCCGCTGTACCCGACCCTATAATGTCGTAAGTAAGTATACCGTTTTCGTCAATACTCACATTAGCAAATACTGTAGTATCATAATATGTGATATAGTAATACATATCTGTAGCCTCAGGTAAGATTGGTACTGCTGCCGGAGCTCCGGCACTTGCTACAAACGTTCCGCTTGGTGTTCCTGTATTTAATGAACCTCCTGTTGTGGTATTTGGTACAAATTCCTGGTTTGCAAACTGTCCTTTGTATTCCAAATACAAATTCCTTTTCAGGTTAGTTTCGTTAGCCGATGTATCAAATATCACAGCCGGCATATAGAAGAACTTAGGAGTCATACTTGTAGGAGTCGCTGTCCATTGTACATTACCATCAGCATCTGTTGTAAGGCTCATATTATCTCCTCCTGATTGAATATCATCCGTTGAAATTGTACCATCCTCAATTTTATCAGATGTTACTGTATCATCTGCCAGTTTTGAATTAGTTACTGCTCCGTTTTGAATATTCAATATCACATCATTAAAGACTGCGTCTTCACCACCAGATACAGAAAGATCTGTAGATGTTATATCTCCGTCACCTGAAAGAGCCGAAATATTCAC
>NZ_WOWP01000035.1 GCF_009741375.1 Flavobacterium rakeshii | reverse complement strand
CTAATTTTATACATGAAAAAACCAGTCAGCAAATACTGACTGGTTAATATAAATTTTATTGTAAAAATTGTCAACCTATTTTAGGACGACTCAATGATTAATGTTTAAGTTAGTTCCAGTTTCTTATTCTCCTGGTACTAAAGCTGTCATTACTGCCATCGGGCGGGGTAACGTAGCCTTTGGTGTAAATGGTATAAATGCTTTTAGGTGTAAAGTTAACATCAGCATAAGTATACAGTACTTCTCCGCTTGGGTTGGTAAAAGTAAGAGTATGGGTGCCGCTGTCAATCTCAATAAAATCAGTTGCCTGTTTAAATTCAATACCACTTGCCAGTTCATTATCCTGTAGGTTAACGCCTATTGCAGGAGCATCGGGTGAGAGATTAATAAAACGTACCATCGATTTATCGGCGGTAGAAGGATACTCTAATACATCATCATATACCACCAGTTCTATATTAGCAAAAGTATTTACGGCAAATACACTAAAAAATGTACCGGCTTCAAGAGTTTTGTCTACAGTGGCGAGTTCGTTACCTGCGGCATCCTGTATACTGAAGGTACGGTCACCTAAATAAAAGTTATAGTAGCCGGCAGCATTTGGATAGTTTAAAGCCGAACTGTTTATACTGTTGGCATCGGCATAAAAAAACAAATCACCGGAGTCGGGGCTGGCATTCGCAATCATCCCCAGCGACACATTTGGGTCGGGATAGTAGTAGTAATAATTGTCATCCGTATTACAGCCTATAAAAGCTAAAACCGGAAGAAGTAGCAGTAGGGATTTTAAAAATTTCGCTTTCATAATCACACAATTTATTTAACCTAAGATAATATTTTTCAGGGTAAGGCTATGGTATATAGTAGTTTAGTTTATTAATTAGACGCTTATGCTTTAGTAAGGTTGCGTATTGCTGGTGTTAAAGCCTTCTGTTTTAACATGATTTTAATATAGTGGTATATTTTGTAGCTTTGTGTAAATAATACAATAAAGATATGCAGGATATAAAGGTAGCAGTCGATGCAGTAGTTTTCGGGTATCAGCAAAATACATTGTATGTATTACTAATACAGCAAAAATTTGCAGGGCAAAAAGCCTATTGGGCCTTACCGGGAGGGCTCGTTAAAGACGACGAGTCGCTTATGGATGCTGTGACCCGCGAACTGAAGGAAGAAACCAATGTTGAGGTTAACTACATGGAACAGCTGTATACCTTTGGTGATGATTTGCACAGGGATTCGAGAGACAGGGTAATATCTGTTGCTTATTTTGCTTTGATAGATTCTTCCAAAACCAATATAAAAGCCGATACCGATGCCGATAAAGTCCAGTGGCTTCCTATTAAGGAAGTGCCACAGTTGGCCTTTGATCATAACCTTATCCTGCAAACTGCTATTGAAAGGCTTAAATCCAAACTTACCTATCAACCGGTTGGATTTGATTTATTACCTAAAGAGTTTCTTTTCTCAGACCTTGAAAACCTGTACTGTACTATTTTAGAAAAGGAGATAGACAGGCGTAACTTCAGGAAAAAAATATTAAGCTTTGATATTGTTGAAGAGACCGACAGGTTTGCCGAAAAGAAAACAGGCCGTCCGGCACGACTTTTCCGTTTTAACAGTAAAAAATACAAGACCCTTGAAAAAGAAGGATTTCTGTTTGAAATAAAATTTGCGTAAAAATTACACAAAATATTTTGTCAGGAAATTTTACTTCTATAACTTTGTGTAAAAATAACGCAAATATGATACTTAATTTAGACAACACCTTTAGTCCGCTTGCAGGTAAGGAAATAAGCTTTAAAGCTTTTACCTTTTATGGCGGAGAACCACACATTAAAATTGAGCCCGATTTTGACGTTAATCAAACCGTGACCATCACGCAACGCATTAAATCGTTTAATGACTTAGGACTGCTTTCTGTTGCCGCAGATGCCCTTCAAAGAATGGGAGTAAGCAGGCTTAATCTCTTTATTCCTTATTTTCCGGCAGCACGCCAGGACAGGTTAATGGTAGCAGGAGAGCCGTTAACGGTAAAAGTATATGCCGATATTATCAATAACATGCATTTTGATAAAGTAATGGTATTCGATCCGCATTCTGATGTTACTCCGGCACTTTTAAATAACTGTGAGGTAATATCAAACCATGCCTATATAAAAGAGGTGATAAACAGGATTGGGAATGATGTAAAACTGATTTCTCCCGATGGCGGTGCGCTTAAAAAAGTGTATAAACTGTCGGAATACCTTGGCGGTGTTGAGGTAGTGGAGTGCAGTAAGAGCAGGGATGTAAAAACAGGGAAACTTTCAGGATTTAAAGTGTACCATGATGATCTTACCGGAGCCGACTGCCTTATTGTAGATGATATTTGTGACGGCGGAGGTACTTTTACAGGACTGGCACAGGCACTAAAAGAGAAAAATGCCGGAAGACTATATTTGGCAGTAAGTCACGGTATTTTCAGTAAAGGATTTGAGGTGTTTGGCGATGCCTTTACCAAAATATTTACTACCGACTCTTTCACCGATATTGATAACCCTAATGTTGAACAAATAAAACTAGCGCTATGAACCCATTATTATTAACAGACGGCTATAAAGTAGACCACAGAAGACAGTACCCACAGGGAACAACAATGGTATACTCTAACTGGACACCAAGAAAATCAAGAATACAGGCTGTAGATGAGGTAGTATTTTTCGGGTTACAGTATTTTATTAAAAAATATGTTATAGAAGATTTTAACCAGTACTTTTTTGGGAAGCCAAAAGAAGAGGTGGCAAAAAAATATGCAAGGAGAATAAACAATTACCTGGGGGAAAATCAGGTAGGTACTGCCCATATAGAGGCGCTGCACGATTTGGGTTACATTCCTATGGTGTTTAAAGCATTACCCGAAGGAGCTTCTGTTCCGCTTCGTGTGCCTATGTTTACTATGTACAATACAATGCCCGAGTTTTTCTGGCTAACCAATTATTTTGAAACCCTGCTTTCTGCTGTGGTATGGTTGCCATGTAATTCGGCTACAATAGCAAGGGAGTATAGGAAGATACTGGACAGGTATGCTGCCGAAACGTCTACTCTTGAAGAGCTGGTTAACTGGCAGGGGCATGACTTCTCTATGAGAGGTATGGGTGGTGTTGAAGCTGCGGTAACTTCTGCTGCAGGGCACCTGCTTAGCTTTACGGGTACCGATACCATTCCGGCAATTGATTTCCTTGAAGAGTACTATAATGCCGATTCAGATAAAGAACTTATCGGTGGGTCTGTCGCTGCTACCGAACATTCTGTAATGTGTATGGGTACCAATGAAGGAGAATATGAAACTTTTAAAAGGCTGATATGTGAGGTGTATCCTAAAGGTATAGTGTCTATAGTGTCTGATACCTGGGATTTATGGAAAGTGCTTCAGGACTACCTGCCAAGACTTAAAAACGAAATAGATAACAGGGAAGGTAAAGTGGTTGTAAGACCTGATAGTGGTGATCCTGCCGATATTTTATGCGGTAACCCTAACGGTACAACCGAAGCCGAAAGAAAAGGAGTGGTTGACCTGCTTTGGGATATTTTTGGCGGTACTGTAAACAGTAAAGGTTATAAAGAACTGATACCGCAAATAGGTGCTATTTATGGTGATAGTATTACGCTGGAAAGGGCTGCCGAAATTTGTGAAAGGCTTAAACAAAAAGGATTTGCCTCTACTAATGTAGTATTGGGTATAGGGTCATTTACCTATCAGTACAATACCAGGGATACCTTTGGTTTTGCAATGAAAGCAACCTATGGAGAAGTAAACGGAGAAGGCAGGGAGATATTTAAAGATCCTGTAACTGACGACGGAACTAAAAAATCGGCTAAAGGGCTTATGAAAATAGAACTTGCAGACGGGAAATATATTTTAAAAGACCAGGTAAGCAGGGAGGAAGAAAAAACCGGAGAACTTAAAGAAGTTTTCAGAGATGGGAAATTGCTAAAAGAAACAACACTGGCAGAGATAAGGGAACGCGTAAAAGCAAAAACCGCTATTGATGCCATATAATAAAAAGGCTGTCTTAAAATGTCATTCTGAATGTAACGCAGTGAAATGAACAATCTCAGGTCAATAAGCCTGAGATTTTTCCTGTCGTCAAAAAACAGTGTGATTAATGATTTTAAGACAGCCTTTATTTTATTTATTAAGCCACCAAATGGAGGCGTTAAGTATAGCTGCAAAGCTTACCCAAAGCATGTAGGGAATGAACAGGTAAGTTGCTACTTTGTTTACTTTGTTAAACTGGGCTATGGTTTCATAGATAAACAGCCAGAGCAATATAATCTCTATAAGTGCCAGTAACGGATTTTTAAGCCCGAAAAACAAATAGGACCACAGCATGTTAAGTGCCAGTTGGATAAAAAAGTAGGTAAGACCTTTTTTAACGGTTTCTTCTTTTTCGTCCAGTTTATCCCAAACCAAGGCTCCTGCTACACCTATTATAACATATAAAAACGTCCATACAGGCATAAAAAGCCAGTTGGGCGGATTAAACGAAGGTTTCTCCAGTGTGGGGTACCAGGTGTCAACACTTTCGCGGGTTACAATAGATGCCAGATAACCTACGGCGAGGCATAGAAAGACCAGCAGAATAATTTTTCCGATTCGATTCATGGTATTTTTGGTTGGTTCGCACCCAAAGTTAATAAAACAGAAAAAATATATTTCCATAAAAAGCTATCTTTGCATAAATTTTATGATATGCTATCGGAAAAGGATTTTATTCCTGTAAACTATACTTCTTTTGTACAAAACGGCAATTTTGAATGGAGTGCTCCCAGTAATATAGCTCTTGTTAAATACTGGGGTAAAAAGGAGAACCAAATACCGGCTAACCCGTCGGTAAGTTTTACACTTAATAACTGCAAAACAATCACTAAGCTGAAATTTGAGAAAAAGGAAAACAACGGTACTTTTTCTTTCGATTTGCTTTTTGAAGGTCAGCCAAAGCCCGATTTCCGTCCTAAAATTGAAAAGTTCCTGCAAAGAACAGAGCAGTATCTTCCGTTTTTAAAAGAGTATCATTTTGTTATCGATACCCAAAACACTTTTCCGCACAGTTCGGGTATAGCTTCATCTGCCTCAGGTATGGCAGCCCTTGCCATGAACTTTATGAGTTTAGAGAAGCAGTTAAACCCTCAAATGGACGATGCCTATTTTTATGCTAAGGCTTCTTTTCTTGCCCGTTTAGGGTCGGGGAGTGCCTGCAGGAGTGTAAAAGGTAATGTGGTAGTATGGGGTGAGCATCGTGATTTTGCCGAAAGCACAAATCTGTATGGGGTTGAATTTCCGTATGTATTACACAATAACTTTAAAAACTATCAGGATACCATCCTGCTGGTAGATAAGGGAGAAAAACAGGTTTCGAGCACTGTAGGGCACGAGCTTATGCATGGTCATCCGTTTGCACAGCAGCGTTTTGCCCAGGCACATGAAAACCTTTCAAAGCTTAAAGATGCTTTAGTAACCGGAGATCTTGATGCTTTTATAAAAATAACCGAAAGCGAAGCGTTAACGCTACACAGTATGATGATGACATCGATGCCATATTTTATACTGATGAAACCTAACACGCTCGAAATTATAAACAGGATATGGAAGTTTAGAAATGAAACCAATATTCCTGTATGCTTTACGCTGGATGCAGGTGCTAATGTGCATGTGCTGTATCCTGAAAACGATAAAGTTAAAGTTTTGGAATTTATTAAGAATGAATTAGTTGCCTATTGTCAAAACAGTCAGTACATTTGCGACGAAATTGGTAATGGAGCACAACAGATAGCTTAAGGCAATATTTTAGGAAATCTGTGGTTTTTTAATTATCTTTAATAAAAATACATCCTTATGAAAGGACCTTTATTTTATTCGAAAATACTTCTTTTTGGAGAACATGGTATCAACAAGGGCTCTAAGGGGCTTGCTATTCCTTATAACTTTTATAACGGAGGGTTAAGGCTTACTGATACCGATACTGAACTAGCGAAAAAATCGAATGAGAAGCTTAGGGGCTTTGTTGCTTATCTTGAAGAGATGCAGCAGGAAGAACCGGGGCTGGTTACTTTTGATATTGAAAGCCTAAACCGTAATGTTGAGGCGGGACTGTATTTTGACTCAAGTATCCCGCAGGGATATGGTATAGGGAGTAGCGGTGCATTAGTGGCAGCGATTTACGACCAGTATGCCAACGATAAAATCACGGTACTGGAAAACCTAACCCGTGAAAAGCTAATGCAGCTTAAAAAGATATTCAGTAAAATGGAATCGTATTTCCATGGTACAAGCTCAGGGTTAGATCCGTTAAACAGCTACCTGAGCCTGCCTATACTAATCAATTCTCATGATAATGTTGAGGCTACCGGAATCCCGATGCAAAACCTTGAAGGTAAGGGAGCGGTATTTTTACTGGATTCGGGTATAGTTAAGGAAACCGCACCAATGGTGCAGATTTTTATGGAAAGCTTAAAGGATAAAGGTTTCCGTAATATGATCAAAACACAGTTCCTTAAGTATACTGATGCCTGTATTGAAAACTTCTTACACGGCGATGTAAAATCGCTTATCAACAATACAAAAGAACTTTCCAAAGTGGTATTCAATAACTTTAAGCCTATGATTCCGGAAGGATTCCATGAGTTATGGCAAAAAGGTATTGAATCAAACGACTACTACCTGAAACTTTGCGGGTCAGGTGGAGGAGGTTACATACTTGGTTTTACCGAAAACATAGACAAGGCTAAAGAATCCCTAAAAGGACACAAGCTTGAAGTGGTTTATCAGTTTTAAACCAAAAAAATGCTAAAATCTTTATAAGTAAATCTTTACGTTTTTATATTTACATATTGAAGCGATATTTGCATCTTTAAGTAAGTTTAATATAAAAACCAATAAATAATTATGGCGTCAAGGAAAGCAAGATTAACTCTGATGAAAATTCTCAGCTTGTTTTCTGTGGTGCGTGGTTATAATATACCGGTAATAGCACTGGCACAATACCTGTCGGCTATATTTATACTGGCTCCTAACGAGCGTGCCCTTGATGTTATACTGGATTTAAACCTATTCCTTATAGTGTTGGCATCCACGCTAACAATAGCATCGGGCTATATTATCAATAACTTTTATGATGCCCAGAAGGACCTTATTAACCGCCCTAAAAAGTCAATGCTGGACAGGCTGGTGAGCCAGCAAACTAAACTGAAGGTTTATTTTTCCCTTAACATACTGGCAACCCTTATTGCATTTGTGGTATCATGGCGTGCGGCGTTCTTTTTCTCGGGTTATATTTTCTTGATATGGTTTTATTCGCACAAGCTTAAAAAATATGCTGTGATAGGTAACCTTACGGCAGCTTTGCTTGCTGTACTTCCCTTTTTTGGTATACTAATGTATTTCAAGAATTTTTATGAGGTAATTTTTGCCCATGCTACTTTTTTGTACCTGCTTATACTTACGCGTGAAATAATTAAAGACCTGGAGAATATAAAAGGCGATTTGGTTGCCGACTATAAAACAATCCCGGTTTTATATGGAGAGAAAGCGGCTAAATACATTATTATGGGGCTTACGCTTTTAACCGTTATTCCTGTGTTTCTTTTAATAGAGGTGTATGATGTAGGGTACATGGATCTTTACTTTTACGGAGGGATGATTTTTATTGTTTATTTCCTTTTGAAACTATGGAAATCCCAAACGCATGAAGACTACCTACTGTTACACAACGTACTTAAATTCCTCATTGTTTCGGGGGTTTTCTGTATCGTACTTATAGATCCTTCTGTTTTAGTTCACGGCAGGAAGCTTTTATCAGTGATTTAATTCTATCTTTGCAAAAAATAATCAGATGAATAACAATAACAGGAGAGGCAATGCATCCGGTAAGGGGGGCAATGACAGGAAGAAAACGGGCGGTAATAATTCGCGTCCGGGAAGCAATAGCGGAAAACCATCATTTGATAAGCCGGGCTTTGGTAATAAAAAGCCATACGGCAGTAAGCCTTACGATAAATTTGAGAAAAAAACACCGGCTACACCTAAGGCTACTAAGCCTTCAGATGAGCTTCGTTTAAATAAATATATTTCAAACTCAGGGATGTGTTCGCGCAGGGATGCCGATTTATACATCAGTTCGGGTAATGTAAAAGTAAACGGTCAGGTAGTTACCGAAATGGGCTACAAAGTAAAACTTAACGATAAGGTTGAGTTTGACGGTACGACCATCACACCGGAGAAAAAAGAATACTTACTGCTTAACAAACCTAAAAACTTTGCCACATCGGGTGATGAGGGTAAAGATATGCGTAATGTTATGGAGCTGGTTCGTATGGCTACAAAAGCTAATATACAGCCAGTGGGCAGGATGGATAAAAATACTACAGGACTGCTTATATTTACGAATGATACCGATATGATTCGTAAGTTTAGCTTACCTAACCAAAAGTCATTCAAAATCTATCAGGTATCGTTAGACCGTAACCTTAAGTTTGAAGATTTTGAAAAGATAGCAGGTGGTGTTACTTTAGATAACCACAGGCTTATGATTGACGAAATAAGCTATATCGAGAATCAGCCAAAAACAGAAATAGGTATAAAACTAAGAACACAAAACGTGAAGGTAGTTAGGGCTATTTTTGAGAAGTTTAATTATGATGTGCTTAAAGTAGACCGTGTTTCTTATGCCGGGTTAACCAAAAAGAATTTACCAAGAGGTATTTGGAGATTCCTTACAGAACAGGAAATTATAAACCTTAAAAATATAAAATAAAAAAAGCCCTGCATTGCAGGGCTTTTTTTATGATAGTTCAGTTTTACTAAAACTCATCTAAATTTTCGTCGTCCGGCTTTACATTAAACTCTGCTTTTTGAGCAGGTTGTTTGTTGCCGTCCAGTCCGCGTTTTCTAAGTAATGGTTCTATAGAAGGTTCTGCACCCCTAAACTGTTTGTACAGTATCATCGGGTCGGCAGTACCACCTCTTTCAAGTATGTTCATTTTGAATGACCTTGCAGTTTTCTCATCAAAAAGAGAAGTACTCTTAAAGGCTTCAAACGCATCGGTATCTAATACACCCGACCATATATAGCTGTAATACCCTGCCGAATATCCGCCGCTAAAAATATGGTTGAAGTAAGTACTCCTGTAACGTGGTATTATAGCGCTTGGTAATCCTATTTTGTTCATTGATTCCTCTTCAAACGGTACTACGTTTTGGTTTAACGGTTCGGTTAGAGAGTGGTAATCCATATCAAGGTAAGAAGCTGCCAGGTATTCTACTGTAGCAAACCCCTGATCGAATGTTGCGGCCTGCTGTAGTTTTTCTATAAGCTCATCAGGAATCACTTCGCCGGTTTTGTAATGCTTAGCATACATTTTTAATACTTCCGGTTCGGCAGCCCAGTTTTCCATGATTTGTGAAGGTAATTCAACAAAATCAGTATACACACTGGTTCCCGATAGGCTTTCATAAGTTACGTTAGAAAGTAATCCGTGTAAGGCATGTCCAAACTCATGGAAAAAAGTAGTAGTTTCATCAAAAGTAAGCAGGGCAGGGTTATTGCCTACCGGCTTAGAGAAGTTACATACTATAGAGATTATTGGAGCAACACGGTTGCCGCCTTCCATTTTTTCTTTTCTGTATGATGTCATCCATGCGCCGCCTCTTTTAGAACTCCTAGGGAAGAAATCCATGTACAGTACACCAACATGATTACCCATGTTATCGCTTACTTTCCATGCGGTAACATCTTTGTGGTATACAGGTACATCTGTAAGTTGTTCAAACTGGAGTCCGTATAAATTTTTGGCTACCATAAAGATGCCTTCCCTAACGTTGTCAAGACTAAAGTAAGGTTTCAGTTCCTGCTCGTTAAGGTCGTAGCGTTGTTTTCTTATCTTCTCGGTATAATACCTCCAGTCATAAGGCTGCACATTATCTTTAATGCCATCGGCAACCATCATTTTTTTAATGTCGGCTTCTTCTTCTTTAGCCTTTTTAAGTGCCGGCTCCCATATTTGGTCCAGCAGTTTGTATACACTTTCAGGTGTTTTGGCCATTCTTTCTTCCAGAATGTAATCTGCATGGCTTTTATAACCTAACAGTTTGGCTTTCTCCATTCTCAGGTTTACCAGTTGTACCACATTACTCCTGTTGTCATATTTGTCGCCGTTATCACCACGGCGCTGGTAAGCATTCCATATTTTTTTTCTCAGTTCCCTGTTTTCGGCATACTGAAGGAATGGCATTACACTTGAGTTATGAAGTGTAAACACCCATTTCCCTTTTTTATCTTTAGCCTCGGCTTCTTCGGCTGTAGCAATAATTAGTTCTTCCGGTAATCCGGCAAGGTCTTTTTTGTGTTCAACAACCAGTTCGTATGAGTTGTTTTCTGCCAGTACATTATCACCAAATTTTAGTGATAGTATTGATAGTTCTTCGTTTATCTTTCTAAGTCTTTCCTTGTCGCTTTGGTTTAAGGCAGCCCCATTTCTTATAAAAGCTTTGTATTTGGTTTCAAGCAGTTTGGTTTGCTCCCCGTTAAGTTTCAGTTTTAACTGAGTGTCCCATACGGTTTGTATTCTTTGAAACAGCTTTTCGTTAAGGTAAATGTTATCATTGTTTTTAGCCAGCTCGGGAGCAATTTCCTGAGCCAGTGCCTGTATGGTATCGTTAGTGTTTGCCGAACTTAGGTTATAAAAAACAGTAGTAACCCTCCTTAAAAGGTTTCCTGAGTTTTCTAGCGCTTCAATTGTATTGCTAAAGTTGGCTTGAGAACTATTGTTTGCAATAGCTTCAATTTCGTTTTGCTGCAATGCAATGGCCTCCATAACGGCAGGCTTAAAATGCCTGTTTTCTATAAGGTCAAACGGTGGAACTTCATAAGGTGTCTCATATACGGCAAGAAGCGGATTGTTATCTCCAATGGTTTCCGCTCTGTTCTCTCTCTGGCATGACATAAGTATACTGGTGGTTATGCTTAAAAATAAAAGTGATTTCCTATTCATGAATGAATGCTTTTCTAGACAGAAGTAAAGTTATTTTAAATTGCTATACCAAGCAACAATTATTAATGTCAAGTTAAATTTTTAGTCGTTTTTACTTATAACTCTATCTCTTTGTAGTTTTATACTGAAAGTTTAGGTTCATTTTAAGAGTAATACTTTTGATATTAATTTAAAAGACTACTATTTAATAATGGGATTTGGGGTATAAGAGCCAATGAATCAGATTAAGCAAGAAGAGGTAAAGAGTAAAAACAAAAAAAATCCCGGAGTCTCCGGGATTTTTTATTAAGCATTTAGTGCTTCAACTTTAATATCGTGATCGTTAAGCATATCCTTCAGCATATTTTCAATACCGCTTTTAAGGGTAAAGGTTGATGAAGGACATCCGCTACAGGCACCTTGTAATATTACTTTGACACGTTTTTCTTTTTCGTCATAAGAATCAAAAGCAATATTACCACCGTCTCCTGCTACAGCAGGTTTGACATATTCTTCCAGTATATTAATGATACGTTGAGAAGTAACATCCAGTGAATCAAAATAAGCTTCCTGTTGTTTTTCGTTTTGTGGAGTTTTTTGAATTAAAGACTCATCGATAACTGTTTTACCTTCTTCAATAAACACCTTTATGAAAGAACGGATTTCTGCTGTAATCTCATCCCATTCGGTAACAGCATACTTAGTGACAGATATGTAGTTCTCGTCAATAAATACTTCCTTAACAAAAGGAAATTTAAATAGTTCCTTAGCTAATGGTGATGCAAGTGTTTCGTCTATGTTTTTAAATTCTGCCGGAGTTTTGGTAAGTCTTTTGTTCGATACAAATTTTAAAACTGCCGGGTTTGGAGTACTTTCTACATATACTGTAGATGGTACTTTTTTTTGTGCTTCGGTACTCTCCTTAACGATTTCTCCGCCGTTATTTACAAATTCTTCAATTTGCGATGCTACGTCGTCCTGTACATCATCCCATTCAACTATTGAGTATTTTTCGATAGCAATAAAATTTCCCGATATGTAAATTGTTTTTACAAACGGAAGGAAGAATAATTGCTTTGCCAGTGGAGACGATGCTGTCTCATCGATATTCTTGTATTCAAAGTTGCCGCTTTTTGCGATAAAATCACTGAACTCAAATTTTAGAATTGCAGCGTTTTGTGTGGGTTTTATAGTTATTTTTTCCATGTTTATCAGAAGTTTAGGATGCAAAGGTACAAACAATTACAAAAAAGAAAATACAGAGGGTAGGGTAAAAATAAGTGGGCTTGTTACATTAAAAGCAGTATTATACTTGTTTCATAGAGGTTTTAAGTTAATATTTGTTGAAATTTTGATGAATTTTGTGATTTTTCAAATTTTAACCGTTAAGTTTTTATTGAATAAGTATATTTGATTTTTTGTTTTCCCTAACACTTTTTTAAAGTGTTTTTATTTGTATTAATACTATTTGAATCATTCATAAAATTTGCTATATGATTAGACTACTACTAACTGCGTTTTTGTTCCTGGTAACATTAACGACCTATGCACAGTCGGATATAGTCGTTTACAGTACGAACCCTACTAATGAATATACAGAGGGTGAGGTGCTTACGTTTACGCTAACGGTAACCAATAATGGTCCTGATTCGGCTTCAAATGTACATGTGTACTATGCTATTCCTCCCGGGCTTTTGCCTATACCTAACGGGTATATCAGATTTTGGTGGACAGGAAGTAATGGTACATCGGGTACAAATGTTGACCTTGATACTACAATCCTTACACTAGGGGTTAACCAGACTGTTAGTTACACTATTAATATTAAGTTTCCAAGTGAATTTACAGATGAGCTTGATGATGTTCAGGTGACTTATGATTCCCATTCGGATATTGAGGTTGTAAACACAAACGGACAAACTAATTATACGGCCGGTACACAATCGGTGTATACTGTAACCGTAACAAATAACGGTCCTGAAGATGCAGCTAATGTTGAAGTGCAAAATCTAATCCCTGCCGGTATTACCGGTTTTTCGTGGGTTGGTGATAATGGTTCTTCGGGTACAGATGTAAACCTTAATGATACAATAGCTTCACTTCCGGTAGGGTCTACAGTGACTTATACAATAACACTTGATGTACCTGCGGGTTATACCAATGCTATTGCAAGTACATTTAGTTATAGTGGTGTAGACGACCCTACACCTACATGTGAGCAGTGTACAGATATAGATTACCCTGATACAGGTGCAGACATAGTAGTAGTTAATACTGACGGACAGGATGTGTATACTGCAGGTACACCTTCAGTTTATACAATTACGGTTTCTAATAACGGTACTGTTGATGCAGATAACGTGGAAGTTGCTTTTTTTGTGCCTGCTACGGTGGCTACTGTGGCTTGGGTTGGGGATAATGGTTCATCTGGTACAATAGCAGATTTGACCGATTCTATTGGAACGCTTGCAGTAGGTGATACAGTTACCTACACGGTAACGGTAGATGTTCCGGCAGCCTTTACAGGTGATTTTACAGTTAGTACTGTTGTTACAACAACGAGTCCTGATACAGATGGTACTTGTCCGCTATGTTCGGATACAGATTATGAGACGGCTTCAGCCGATATAGTGGTAGTAAATACAAACGGGCAGGAGATGTATACTCCGGGCTCGTCTTCTGTTTATACGGTAACAGTAACTAATAATGGGCCTACGGCTGCTGCAAACGTTCAGGTTAATAATGCTATTCCGGCAGGAATAACAAACTTCTCATGGACGGGAGATAATGGTACATCGGGTACTAATACTGATTTAGCCGATACAATTGCATCTCTGGCAGCAGGAGAGACAGTGACTTATACAATAACACTTGATGTTCCTGCGGGTTATACCGGGCTGCTTACAAGTGAAACAACAGTGACTAGCGATACTCCAGATCCTGACCCTTCGTGCGATGCATGTGCTGATACGGATAGTGATACTCCTTTAGCAGATTTAGTAGTTACTAAAACACTTAATTCAGGAACTACATATACTGCAGGTTTAGATGCAGTTTACACTATTACAGTAGAAAATATGGGGCCTACTGAGGCTCAAAACATAAATGTTTCTGATGTTATTCCGGCAGGTATAGATCCTGCTACGGTTACCTGGACAGGAAGTAATGGTACCAGTGGTACAGGAAACCTTACAGATGTTGTTGCAACATTAGCTGTTGGTGATGTTGTTACCTATCAGTTGGTAATGCCTGTTCCAAGTAATTTTGACCAAGCTGCAAATATTGTAAATGAAGTGGTGGTTACCAGCGATACTCCGGATCCAAACCCTGATTGTCCTGATTGTATTCATACAGCAACACCAAATCCATTAGCAAACCTTATGGCTGTTAAAACTAACGGTCAAACTACATATGTTTCAAATACACAAACCATTTATACTATTACGGTAACTAATCCGGGTCCTAGTGATGCGATTAATGTTGTAGTTTATGACCAAAAGCCGTATCAGGTTACTCTTATGACTTGGACGGGTAACGAAGTTAGTGGAACAGGTAACCTTAATAATACTATACCGGTTCTTCCAGCAGGTGAATCTGTAGTGTATGAGGTTATCGTTAATATACCTGAAAATTATCATTCAACAGTTGGGCCGCTTCAAAACGTGGTCTCTGTAACCAGTGATACTCCTGATCCTGTTCCTGGTTGTCCAACCTGTACAGATATTGATCAGCCGGGATCTATTTTTGTGGTTCCTAGTACCAATCTGTATACAGTACCCGAACTGGTTAAAGATGTACTTATAGATGTTGACTGTGTTGAGGTAGATAATATTACCTGGAGTACTGGGGTTACTTATGGACAACAAAGTAACGGTATTGCTTACTTTGAATCAAACAATGCTGATTTTCCTATACAAAATGGGGTAGTATTGACCTCTGGAAGGGCCGTTGGTTTTACTAATCCAGATTTTCAGAATAGTGAGAGAGGGATTGGAGGTCCTAATGATATCCTTTTAAGTAATGGAGGTGCATATGGATGGGCTGGAGACGATGATCTTTTACCTTATATGGATGATCCAGATGATACGTCTTATGATGCTACTTCCATTTCGTTTGATTTTGTGCCGTTATCAGATAGTTTTACTTTTAATTTCCTTTTTGCTTCAGAAGAGTATAGTGATCCCGGCTTTGAGTGTACCTACACTGATGTTTTTGCTTTTATTTTAACTGACTTAGTTTCGGGAGAAGAGACTAATCTAGCGGTAGTGCCGGGTACAGATCCGCCTGTAAACGTTTCGGTAACCACTATTCACCTTTTCAATAATATCTGTGGTGCAGCAAATCCTGATTTTTTTGGGCAATACAATATAGATGATGATGCGCCTACAGCTGCTATTAACTTTAACGGACAAACTGTAGTAATGCAGGCTTCGGCTACGGTAATACCAGATCATCCGTATTCTATTAAACTGGCAATATCCAATGCTAATGATAACTCATGGAACTCTGCAGTATTTCTTGAGGCAGGTAGTTTTAATATTGGGCAGCCGGTATTACCTGATGACCTTACCCTGGCTAACGGTGGAGCACTTTGTCCTGGAGGTTCTGTGGTAATTAGTGCTGTTAATGACGATTCTACAGGGGCTTTCAACTACCAGTGGGAAAGGAATGGAGAGCTTGTTTTGGATGAGGAAGGACAACCCGTAACTACAGACTCATTAACGGTTACAGAACCGGGAGTTTATACTTTACAGGCTTCGTTTGTTTCCAGTCCTGATTGTTTTCTTGAAGACTCTGTGAGAATTGAATTCCAGCCGGAGGTTGATATGAACGATCCTATTGATTTAATTCAATGTGGAGATATCACTGCTCCTACTCAAACTTTTGATCTTACACAGAATACCGATGTAATGGCTGATGGTTATCCATCATTACAATTCTATTACATTTATTATTATGAATCACTTGAGGATATAGATGCTAATAACTATATATTTGATCCTTCGGCCTATGAAGGGACTACCGGTCAAACAATTTATGTAACCGTACAGTCGCCTGCTAATAACTGTTATACTTTAAGAGAATTCCAGTTAGAGGTTGTAGATTGTGATGTACCAATTGATCCTCTTGATCCAATTGCAGTTTGTGAGCCACAACCTTATGACAATGTTGAAATATTTGATCTTACTCAATATGAAGATCAGGTTACTGCTAACCTTGTTTCACCTGAAGACTATGTAATAACGTATTATAATAGTGAAGGTGATGCAGAGGCTGCTGTAGCAGGAACTGAAATTGCAGACCCTGTAAACTATTCAGGAACAAATGAGATAGTTTATATACGAGTACAACATATAGTACTTGAGGAGGCTTATAATATAGTTCCTTTGGAACTTATTGTTACCCCTATACCTGAAGTCATTCTTCCTACAGCCCCGTATGAGGCATGTATTAATGATGGGTATATTTTACCAGCCTTAACTATAGGTTCCTATTTTACAGGTCCTTCCGGAACAGGAACTCAGCTTAATGCTGGAGACGTTATTGCTGTTTCTCAAACAGTATATGTGTACGCTGTTTCAGGTACAGCTCCATATACATGTGATAATGAAGATAGTTTTGAGGTTGTGATTCATCCCCTACCAACGATTTCATCCCCAATCACGAACTACGTTCAGTGTGACCAGACGGACCCTGATGCTAACGATGGTATTGAGGAGTTTGATTTAACTACAAAAGACACAGAAATCACCGGTGGTAATGTAGAT
>NZ_WOWP01000034.1 GCF_009741375.1 Flavobacterium rakeshii | reverse complement strand
CACAGGACAGCCCTACGGTAGCTGATCTTGTAACGGTTGAAGGTAGTACAACCTGGTATAATCAGGCAAGTGGCGGTACTGCTTATGCTGGTACTGATCCCCTTAACGATGGAACAATTTATTACGGAGAGATAACCGCAAACGGATGTGTAAGTACTTCGAGATTTGCAGTAACGGCAAATGTGCATACTACAGCAGCGCCAACGGGAGATGCTATTCAAAACTTCTGTTCACAGGACAGCCCTACAGTGGGTGATCTTGTAACGGTTGAAGGCAGTACAACCTGGTACAATCAGGCAAGTGGCGGTACTGCTTACGCAAGTAGCGATGCCCTTACTAATACAACGGTTTACTATGGAGAAATAACTGTTAACGGTTGTGTGAGTACTTCACGATTTGCGGTAACCGTAAACGTATATTCAACACCGGCACCAAGCGGTTTTGCAACTCAGGAATTCTGTACTCAGGATAACCCTACAGTAGCTGATTTAGCTACAAACGAAAGTAATGTTACCTGGTACAATCAGGCAAGTGGCGGTACCGCTTATGCTGGTAATGACGCCCTTAGCGACGGAATAATTTATTACGGAGAAATAACCGCAAACGGTTGTGTGAGTACTTCAAGGCTGGCAGTAACAGCTAATGTAGGTAATATACCTGCCCCAACTGGAGATGCAGCTCAGGCATTTTGTACTATAGATAGCCCTACGGTTGCAGATATTGTAGTAGATGAAGCAGGTGTTGTATGGTATGATCAGGCTAGTGGCGGTACGGCTTATGCGGGCACTGATGCATTGGTTAGCGGTGAAACCTATTATGGTTCTATCGAATCAGGTACATGTGTTAGTACAAGCCGACTGGAAGTTACGGTAACTTTAAACACAACGGCTTCGCCTACAACATCAAACACTACTCAGGATTTTTGTTCTCAGGATACCCCTACAATAGCCGATTTATCGACTAACGAAAGTAACGTTACCTGGTACAATCAGGCAAGTGGCGGTACAGCTTATAACGGTACTGATGCTTTAACTAACAGCACTACATATTACGGAGAAATTACCCTAAACGGCTGTCCTAGTACCACAAGGTTGGCCGTGGCGGTTAATGTATATACTACAGCAGCTCCAACTGGTAGTGCCTCTCAGGATTTCTGTTCACAGGACAGTCCTACTATAGCCGATTTATCGACTAACGAAAGTAACGTTACCTGGTACAATCAGGCAACTGGTGGTACAGCTTATGCCGGTACTGTTGCCCTTAGTGACGGAACGGCTTATTATGGAGAGATAACAGTAAACGGTTGTGTGAGTACGTCAAGACTTGAGGTTACAGCTAATGTATACACTACAGCAGCACCAACGGGAGATGCTACTCAAAACTTCTGTTCACAGGACAGCCCTACAGTGGGTGATCTTGTTACGGTTGAAGGTAGCACAACCTGGTATAATCAGGCAACTGGCGGTACAGCTTATGCCGGTACAGATGCTCTTAGCAACGGTACTACATATTACGGAGAAATAACTGCAAACGGTTGTGTGAGTACGTCAAGGCTTGCTGTTGCAGTAAATGTATACAGTACGGCAGCTCCAACAGGTAGTGTATCACAATCTTTCTGTGGATATGACTCCCCTACAGTAGCCAGTTTATCGGCTAACGAAAGTAATGTTACCTGGTACAATCAGGCTAGTGGTGGTACGGCCTACGCAAGTACAGATGCACTTGTAACCAGCACTACCTATTATGGTGAAATAACCGAAAATGGCTGTGTGAGTACATCGCGTTTTGCTGTAGCGGTAACCTTAACCACAAACTGTGATATTACACTTAATATAAAAATGATGCTTCACGGAGCATTATCGGGTACTTCAGACGGACTTATGCGCGACGATTTAAGAACAGGAGGGCATATTCCGGAAGAACAGCCTTACAGCAGTACTCTTAACGCAAGGTTTACCCACGTGAACAATACCGGAGATGAAACTACAAACTCTACAGTTCTTAATGCGAATGACGGAACAGGCGACGCAGTGGTAGACTGGGTATTTATTGAAATAAGAAACCCATTAGATGATACAGAGGTAATTAAAACAATGTCGGCACTGGTACAAAGAGACGGTGATGTGGTAGATGCTGCCACAGGCGGAGCTTTAAGAATTACTTCATTACCACAAACATTTTATGTAGCAGTAAAACACCGCAATCATTTTGGAGCCATGACAGCAAACCCTATAACAGCTTCTATGGGACTGGCTGCGATAGATTTTACCTCTCTTAGTGATGCCAATACCTATCATTTATCAACCAGCCCTGATAATGTGGCAATGTATGATGTAGATATGACAGGCTATACAGGTAAGGCACTATTTGCAGGAAATGCAAACTACGATAACAAGATTAAGTATGACGGAGTAAATAACGACAGGCAAACCATGGGAAGCCAGGTGCTTTCAGACTCCAATAATACAGGACAGGTATTGAACTTCAATGCAGAAGGTTACCTATCGGGAGATATAAACATGGACGGTACGATTAAGTATGATGGTTCCGGAAATGAAAGACAGGTAATGCAAAATTCAGTAATAACATACCCGCTAAATACAGGAAATTTAAACAACTATAATAACATGATAGAGCAGATCCCCCAATAAAGTGGAATACCGGGAGAGGAATTCCACTTTACGCACAAATTATTTCTAATTATATACCAATTGCATATGAGAAGTTTTCTACTTAAAATATTATTGCTCGGAGGAATATTGTTTTCCACACAATATTTGCATTCGCAGCAAATAGATCTTACCCTTAAATATGTTTCGGCAACGAACATGTATGAAGTGTATGCCCGCCCTGATTTTACTCAGGCCAATTTTTTCCTCGCGGGTGGTAGCCAAATAACGGTAGTAGTTCCTGCTGTAGTTAATGATGGTGCACTTTCAATCACAACTGTAGACGGAGGGCCGTGGTCAGACAACTCGCAGGTGTATGCTCCCGGAGCAGACTCTGCCAGTGATTACCATGGTGTAGCCACAAACGGTTCTACCGTAGATCTTGTGGCTAATGACGAATTGCTGCTTTTCAGGTTTACATTAGCTATGGGCTGTGTAAACGATGTTAGGCTGTATAACAATTCGTTAGATCCGGGTCCGTCTGATACCGGAATGAATGGTGCCGATTTCGGCAACTATGTAGGTAATGTTTTTGACCTTCAGGACTACTATGGTGTAAATTATAATAATTCAGGTACATCGTGTGGAATAGTAGATAATGATGGTGACGGGGTAGCGGAAGGAACCGACCCCGATGATAATGATCCTTGTGTACCTAATGCCAATTTTGCTACCTGTGATCAGGATGGTGACGGACTTAACAATTCTGAAGAGGCACTTATAGGTACAGATCCAACTCTTCCCGACACCGATGGTGATGGTATAAACGACGGTGATGAGGTAACAGGAGGTAGTAACCCCTTAGATCCTTGTAGCCCTGTACCAACAGGAGGTTGTCCAACAGATGCCGATGGTGACGGTTCTCCTTTCGGAACTGATCCCGATGATACAAACCCTTGTGTACCCGATTCATCTGCCGGAGCCTGTGATCAGGACGGCGATAATCTTAATAATACTCAGGAAACAGTATATGGAACAGATCCAACAAATCCGGATACAGATGGAGATGGTATAAATGATGGTAGCGAGATAACAAACGGTACAGATCCGCTGGATCCATGTAGCCCTAATCTTAACAGTCCGTTATGTGACAGGGATGGTGATGGTCTTACCAATGCAGAGGAAGCCCTTTTAGGAACTAACCCTACTCTGGCAGATACCGATGGAGATGGTATTACAGACGGTGATGAGGTAACAGACGGAACCGATCCGTTAAACCCTTGTGATCCTAGTATGGCTGCGGGGCCTTGTGACCGCGATAGTGACGGATTAACAAATTCTCAGGAAGCTTCAATAGGAACAAGCCCTACAAATCCGGATAGTGACGGTGATGGTATTAATGACGGTGATGAGATTACAGGAGGCAGTAATCCTCTAAATCCTTGTGATCCTAACCCCACAAGTCCGGCTTGTACGGTAGACCCTTCAATAGATTTTACAGTAAGGTTTGACCCTTCAACCTGTACTTACGAAGTGTATGCTATGCCTAACTTCTCGGCAAGTGATTTCTTTGTGGCAGCAGGTAGCCAGATAGCGGTTGTTTTACCGGCTTCTGTAGATGATGAGGTTTTAGTCATAACTTCGGTTAATGGCGGTGTATGGCTGGATGCTTCTCAGGTGTATGCCCCGGCGGCAGATTCTGCAAACGATTATCACGCTATCGCTACAGATGGTTCGGCTTTCGACTTTGTAGCCGGAGATGAACTGTTGCTGTTCACATTCGTACTGCCAAACAGTACTTGTTGTGCCGATGGTATAAGGTTATTTAATAACGATACCGACCCGCAGTCAACCGATCCGGGTATGGCAAGCGGTGACTTTAATAACTACTTTGCAGATGTTTTCATATTAGACGATTACTACAATGATAATTATGATAACACAGGTACAATATGTGATCCTTGTTTAATAAATCCGGTAGCTACACCTACTACATATAATGCAACTCAGGATTTCTGTGTGGTGGATGCACCAACTCTTGCCGATATTCAGGTTAATGAAGTAAATATCAGATGGTATGATGCTGCAACAGGAGGTGTACTACTTGCAGATACTACCCCTCTTGTAGACGGAGGAGTATATTATGCAGCCCAGTTTGAAACAGTTAACAACTGTGAAAGCGCAGATAGGCTGGAAATTACCGTAAATGTAAACGATGCTGCTACACCAACTACAATAAATGCCACTCAGAACTTCTGTGTGGTCGATGCCCCAACAGTTGCCGATATTCAGGTAAACGAAACCGGAGTAGTTTGGTATGATGCTGCAACGGGAGGTACTGCATTTGGAGATACTGATTTATTGGTAGACGGATCTGTTTACTATGCAGCACTGGTAGATGTAGTAACAGGTTGTGAAAGCTCGGTTAGATTAGCCGTTACAGTAAATGTAAACGATGCGCCAACACCAACTACTACAAATGCTACTCAGGATTTCTGTCAGGTTGATATGCCAACAGTAGCCGATATTCAGGTGAACGAAGCCGGAGTAGTTTGGTATGATGCTGCAACAGGCGGAAGTGTAGTTGCTAATACAACAGCTCTTACAGATGGTATGGTGTACTACGCCAGCTTAACCGATGTGGTAAGCGGATGTGAGAGTTCAGTACGATTAGCTGTTACAGTAAATGTAAACGATGCGCCAACACCAACTACAAATAATACTACTCAAAACTTCTGTCAGGTAGATATGCCAACAGTAGCCGATATTCAGGTGAACGAGGCAGGAGTAATTTGGTATGATGCTGCAACAGGCGGAAGTGTGGTTGCTAATACAACAGCCCTAACAGATGGTAGTGTATACTATGCCAGCTTAACAGACCCTGTTTCAGGCTGTGAGAGTTCGGTACGATTAGCCGTTACAGTAAATGTAAACGACGCGCCAACGCCAACTACTACAAATGCTACCCAAAACTTCTGTCAGGTTGATATGCCAACAGTGGCCGATATTCAGGTGAACGAAGCCGGAGTAGTTTGGTATGATGCCGCAACAGGCGGTAACATGCTTGCTGCTGCTACAGCTCTAACAGATGGTAGTGTATACTATGCCAGCTTAACCGATGTGGTAAGCGGATGTGAAAGTTCGGTACGACTAGCGGTAACAGTAAATGTAAACGATGCACCTACGCCAACTACCACAAATGCTGCTCAGGATTTCTGTCAGGTTGATATGCCAACAGTTGCTGATATTCAGGTGAACGAAGCCGGAGTGGTTTGGTATGATGCTGCAACAGGTGGTAATATAATAGCGAATACCGAAGCCTTAGTGAGTGGTATGTACTACGCAAGCTTAACTGATGCGGTGAGTGGTTGTGAAAGTTCGGTACGATTAGCCGTTACAGTAAGTGTAAACGATGCTGCTACACCTACAACAACAAATGCTACTCAAAACTTCTGTCAGGCAGATATGCCAACAGTTGCCGACATTCAGGTGAACGAAGCAGGAGTAACTTGGTATGATGCTGCAACAGGTGGTAATGTAATAGCGAATACCGAAGCCTTAGTGAGTGGTATGTACTATGCAAGTTTAACAGACCCTATTTCAGGTTGTGAAAGCTCAGTTAGGTTAGCCGTTACAGTAAATGTAAATGATGCTGCTACGCCAACTACCACAAACGCTACTCAGGATTTCTGTCAGGCAGATATGCCAACAATTGCTGATATTCAGGTGAACGAGGCAGGAGTAACCTGGTATGATGCTGCAACAGGAGGTAACATGCTTGCTGCTACAACAGCTCTTACTGACGGAAGCGTTTATTATGCCAGCTTAAACGATGCGGTAAGTGGTTGTGAAAGCTCGGTACGATTAGCCGTTACAGTAAATGTAAACGATGCACCTACACCAACTACAGCAAATGCTACCCAAAACTTCTGTGAGGCAGATATGCCAACAGTAGCCGATATTCAGGTGAACGAGGCAGGAGTAGTGTGGTATGATGCTGCAACAGGCGGTAACGTAATAGCAAATACCGAAGCCTTAGTAAGCGGTATGTACTATGCAAGTTTAACCGATGAGGTAAACGGATGTGAAAGTTCAGTACGATTGGAAGTAACAGTAAATGTGAATGATGCTGCTACACCAACTACAAATAATATAAACCAAAGCTTCTGTGTGGTGGATGCACCTACAGTAGCCGATATACAGGTGAATGAGACTGGAGTTGTTTGGTATGATTCCCCAACCGGAGGCACTGTGGTCGCGAACACGGCATCGCTCATAGATGGAATGGTGTACTACGCGAGCCTAACCGACCCTGTTTCTGGTTGTGAAAGTTCGGTAAGGTTAGCGGTAACAGTAAATGTAACCGATGCACCTACACCAACTACCACAAATACAACTCAGGATTTCTGTACTGTGGATATGCCAACGGTAGCCGATATTCAGGTGAACGAAACCGGAGTGGTTTGGTATGATGCTGCAACAGATGGTAATCTGTTGCCGGATACAACTGCTCTTACAGACAGTATGACGTACTACGGTAGCTTAACCGATGCAAACGGTTGTGAAAGTTCGGTACGACTAGCGGTTACAGTAAATGTAAACGATGGTATGACGCCAACAACTACAGAAGCTAATCAGACATTTTGTAGTGTGGATAACCCTACTATAGATGATATACAGGTAAACCAAACAGGTATTACATTCTACAATACAGCAACGGGAGGTACTGCAATTGCAGCAGGAACCGAACTGGTAGACGGAATGACTTATTATGCAAGTATGATTGACCCTGTTAGCGGTTGTGCAAGTGCTGTAAGGTTAGTAATTACTGTTACCCTGAGCAATGGTACTACGCCAACGACCAACAGTGATGCGCAAACATTCTGTGCTGTAGATATGCCTACAGTGGCCGATATTCAGGTGAATGAAACCGGAGTAATTTGGTACACGGCAGCTACAGGAGGTACACAAATACTGGATACGGCAGCGCTTGTAAACGGTATGACTTACTACGCCGGTATAACCGATGCCAGTGGATGTGAAAGCTCGGTAAGGTTAGCGGTAACAGTAACAGTAGATAGTGGTGAAACACCTACAACAGATGATGTTACTCAAAACTTCTGTGCGGTTGATATGCCAACAGTAGCCGATATTCAGGTGAACGAAACCGGAGTTACATGGTATGATGCTGCAACAGGTGGTAACGTGGTAGATGCTGCAACGGCTCTGGTTTCGGGAGCTACATACTATGCATCGGTACAGTCAATAGCAGGTTGTGAGAGCTTAATACGATTAGCTGTAACAGTAACGGTAGATGAAGGTGTTACACCAACAACTACAAATACAACTCAGGATTTCTGTGGAGCAGATATGCCAACAATTGCTGATATTCAGGTATCACCTGTAGGAACTATATTCTACACTTCTATGACAGGCGGAAGTCCTCTGGATGCTTCAACAGCATTGATAGACGGTATGACTTACTATGCTGCTTATGTGAATGCAGCAGGTTGTGAAAGTATTGACAGGCTTGCAATAACAGTTAATGTAAACGATGGTATAACACCAACAACTACAGATACTACTCAGGATTTCTGTGCAGGTGATATGCCAACAGTAGCCGATATTCAGGTGAACCAAACCGGAGTGATTTGGTACTCATCTCCAACAGGAGGAGCGCCACTACCGGATGATACTGAACTTGTTGATGGAGGAGTATATTATGCTTCGATCATAAACGGAGGCTGTGAAAGTTTAGTAAGACTTGCAGTTACAGTTAATATTAATGGTGATACTACAGCAACAATATCGACACCCGATCCAAGGACATGTTATGGTACTGATACGGTTTATACTACCGAAGACGGAATGACCGACTATGTATGGACAGTTGATGGAGGTATAATAGTTGGCGGAGGTACTGCTACAGATAATACTGCTACTGTAGTATGGTTGTCTCTTGGAGAAGGAAGTATAAGTGTTTCTTATACAGATGCTAACGGGTGTGCCGGAACTACCGAAGGATTACTTGATGTAGATGTGGTAAGCTGTTCTGATTTAACGATATCTAAATCTGTTAACAATTTTAATCCGCTTATCGGTGAAAATGTTATTTTTACCATTACAGTGACAAATGAGGGGAACAGTACCTTTATTGATCTTGAGGTAAGTGAGCAGTTACCAAGCGGTTATGATTATGTTGATTCTACAGTAACACAGGGTACTTATAATGAGGTTAGCGGTATATGGGTTATACCGTCACTTGGACCGGGAGAATCGGCAGTATTACAGGTAGTTACTCAGGTATTGTTTGGAGGAGATTATAACAATGTTGCCTTTATAGTTGGATCCAACCCTATTGACAGCCAAATAGATAATAATGAAGCTATAGCCTGGGTAGAACCGTCGTGCTTAACAGTATATAACGAGTTTACACCAAACGGAGACGGTGCTAACGATACCTTCAGGATAGATTGTATAGAGTACTATCCAAATAATACGCTTTCGGTGTACAATAGGTATGGTTCACCGGTATACAAAACATCGGGTTATCAAAACGACTGGGATGGTACAGCAAACCAGGATGGTACTGTAAGAAGAGGGGAAAAGCTACCGGTAGGTACTTACTACTATGTTCTTGAAGTAGACGATGCAGTTAAAACAGGCTGGTTGTATATAATGAGATAAATAATGGTTTAGATAAAAAGAGTGGCAGCGCCGCTGCCACTCTCAATTATCAATTAACAAAATATATTTAAGTATGAAAATCACACCAAAATTTATAAAAAGACATTTCCTGTTCGGGCTGCTCTTCACGGCGTTTGCTGTAAACGCACAACAGGAAGCTCAATATACCCAGTACATGTATAATACGCTAACTGTTAATCCGGCTTATACGGGTACAGTAGGGCATTTTCAGGGAGTATTACAGCACCGCTCACAGTGGGTAGGGTTGGATGGTGCTCCTACAACACAGGCGTTTACATTACATTCTCCGGTTTTTAACGAAAGGATGGGCTTGGGTTTAAGCGTTGTGAATGATAAACTGGGGCCTTCTCAGGAGTTTTTTGCCAATGCTAATTTTGCCTACATTATCCCTGTGGGGTATGATGCTAACCTTTCATTCGGGTTAAAAGCAGGTGTAAGGCTAATGGATATTGACTGGTCTAAGGGTATTTACTATCAGGATAACGACCCGTTACTTAATAGTAATATTAATAATAAAGCAACGCCTACCATTGGTGCAGGGGTTTATTATTATACCGAGAAGTTTTATGCAGGGCTTTCTGTACCAAGTTTTATTAGGTCTGATTATTATGATGATGTTCAGGAGTCAACCGTGTCAGACAGGCTCCACTATTATGTAATGGGTGGTTATGTGTTTGACCTTTCAGAGAATTTAAAATTCAAACCGGCTGTTTTAGGTAAGGTGGTTTCAGGAGCACCTCTAACGGTAGATGTTTCGGCTAACTTCTTACTGTATGAAAAACTGACTTTAGGAGCTTCATACAGATGGGACGACTCGGTAAGTGCACTTGTGGGCTTCCAGATTACAAGAGGGATTTTTGCAGGATATTCGTATGATTATACCGTAACCGATTTTAATAAGTACAACGACGGATCTCACGAAGTAATACTACGATTTGATGTATTACCTAAAAACAAACGTGTTAAATCTCCAAGATTTTTCTAAAAGATAAAGATTATGATGAGAAAACTATTTTTATACAGTTTACTATTTTGCATAGCATCAGGATTTGCACAACAGAGAGAGCTTAAAAAGGCCGACAGGCTTTTTGAAGATCTGGCTTATGTGGAAGCAGCGAAAGCTTATGAGAAATATCTTAAGGAAGAATCTGCTCCCGGTACCCAAACCATAATGAATGTTGCTGATGCCTATTACTATACAGGTAATAACGGTAGTGCCTTAAGGTGGTACACCAAACTTTATACTGTTTTAGATGATAATATGGATGATACCCACTTTAACAGGTATATACAAACCCTAAGAGCTACCGAAGATTATAAAAAAGCAGATGAACTGTTAAAGAAAAGACTGGAGCAAAAAGGTAATCAGGCTATGATTGATAGGTTTATCAGTCAAAGAAAATACCTTGACAGCATTAACGGTCAGCCGTCTAATTATACGGTAAGTAATTTGAGTTCTAATAGTGATAAAGCTGATTTTGGTACGGCATTTTACGGTAGCCAAATTGTGTTTTCATCCAGTAGAGATACCACAAAAGTAGGAGGGAAAACCTATTCGTGGAATGAACAGCCTTACCTTGAACTTTATGTAGCCGACAGGAATGCCGAAGACGGTTCTCTGTTTAATATCCAGAAGTTCCTGCCTAAAGAGCAAACACAGTATCACAACGCTACCATATCGTTTATGCCCGATTTGAAAACAGTTTACTATTCGGCAAATATTGTTAAACCTAATGATAAACTAATCACAGATGATGAGGGTACAGGTAACTTTGAGATAATTAAAGGAACTATAGAGGGTGAGAAGCTCTCTGCAACCGAAAAACTTCCTTTTGATGATAAAAAGTACTCGGTAGGTCATCCTGCGGTAAGTGCCGATGGTAAATGGTTGTTTTTCGTGTCAGATATGCCGGGCGGTTATGGTGATGCCGATATTTATGTAGCCCAGATTTTTGACGATGGGAAACTGGGGGAGCCTAAAAACCTTGGAGATAAAATAAATACCAGTGGAAGGGAAATGTTCCCATTTATTAACGATAGTATTTTATATTTCTCTTCAGACGGACATTACGGACTTGGAGGTCTGGATGTGTTTGAAAGTAAAATGACAGGCCGGGCCGAATTTGAAGCACCTAAAAATCTGGGAAATCAGGTAAACAGTAATGTGGATGACTTTGCCTTTATTATTGATAAGGATAAAAAATACGGATATTTTTCTTCCAGCCGTAAAGGCGGTATGGGGGATGACGATATTTATTATTTTACAAGACAGGAACCGGTTTGTATACAAACGGTATCGGGTATTGTGACTAATGCTAAATATAAAGTACCAATCAATCAGGCAGATATTAAGGTGTATGATGAGTTTGGTGATGAAATAGCATCGGCTAAAACCAAAGAAGACGGCACGTATAGTGTTGAGGTTCCGTGTGGTTCAAAAATCAAGGTAGAAGCCTCAAAGCTTAACCATACTAAGGCTGAAAAAGAACTGGAAACAGATAAAACGCCTAACCATGAAACAAAAGATGTAAACTTTGAGCTTAACAATTATGAAGATCTTGTTAAGAAAGAAGACGACGTTGAGAAGGTAGATATTAATCCTATTTACTTTGACTATGACAAATGGGATATTACCCCACAGGCGGCTGAAGAGCTTGATAAAGTGGTTTACATTATGAAAAACTTCCCTGCAATTATTATTAAGATTGAGTCGCATACAGATTCAAGAGGTAAGGACTCTTATAACATGACGCTGTCTGAAAACAGGGCGCAGTCTACTTACAAATATATTACTCAGCATGGTATCGATCCGTCAAGAATTGAGAGTGTGAAAGGATATGGTGAGTCGCAGCTTAGAAATAAATGCAGTAATGGAGTGAAGTGTTCTGAAGAGGAACACGCAATAAACAGAAGGTCAGATTTTATTATAGTGAAGAAGTGATTTTAGCTTAAGTTGTTTAAGTTGATTTTGATGGCAGGGCACCCTTATGTGGGGTGCCCTTGTTTGTTTTTAGCGGATTAACACAAATAATGTTGTTAAATGTTCGCGAATTGTTATTTTTGTTGGTTGCAAAAAAGCAACGAGGTATAATTTTTTTATCTCTGTTACGTTTACTTAACCGTATTACAGTGTTACAAACTATTTAATAATGAAATTAAAAAAGGTTCTTCTGGGGATTTCATTGTGTGTATCGGCACTTTCGTTTGCCCAACAAACAAAAAAAGAGGTGTTATTTACCGTTAATGAAAATCCTTATTATACAGACGAGTTTGTGAGGGTTTATAATAAAAACCTTGATTTAGTAAAAGACGACTCGCAAAAAGACTTAGACAACTACCTTAATCTTTTTATTGGCTATAAGCTTAAAGTAAACAGGGCTTATGAACTGGGACTTCAGGATAATAAAAAGTATCAGTTGGAGCTAAAAAACTACCGTCAGCAGCTTTCTAAAAATTATCATCTAGATAAGGAAGTGACAGATGAGCTGGTAGAGGAGGCTTATAACAGGCTTCAAAAAGAAGTAAAAGCAGCGCATATTTTATTTTTGCTGGATGAAAATGCATCGCCGGCAGATACTTTAAGGGTATACAATAAAGCAATTGAGGTAAGGGCAAAGGCTCTTGCTGGTGAAGATTTTGGTAAACTGGCTCAACAGTATTCTGAAGATAAATCGGCTAAAGAAAATAATGGAGAATTAGGTTATTTCTCAGCTTTCAGGATGGTTTATCCGTTTGAAACAGGAGCTTTCACTACTCCTAAGGGAGAGGTGTCTAAACCGGTTAGAAGCCGTTTTGGTTACCATATTATAAAAGTAGAAGATGTAAGGGAAAACAGAGGAGATATTACTGTAGCCCACATTATGCTTATTAAGTCAAAAGATACATCTGATGAAGATAACGCAAAATTAAAAAACCGTATTGAGGAAATATATCAAAAGCTAAAACAAGGTGAAGACTTTGGTGAGTTAGCTAAACAGTTTTCTCAAGATGGTTACAGTGCATCAAAAGGAGGTTTACTTGAAAAATTCAGTTCGGGGTCATTAAGCTCTGAAGAGTTTGAGAACAGAGCATTTGCTTTAAAGAAATCAGGTGATTATACTGAGCCTTTTGAAACGGAGTATGGATGGCATATTGTAAAGCTGGTTAAAAAACATCAGTTACAGTCTTTTGAAGAGGTTAAAGAAGATTTAGAAGGAAGGGTAGCTAAAGATGATCGTTCATCTGTTATTGCTGAAGCTATGACAGAAAAACTTAAGAAAAAATATCCTATGGATACCGATAAGAAAATGTATTCTAAGGTACTTACAGCAGTAAACGACTCTTATTATACTGCTTCATGGAAACTACCGGAAAGTGCTGATAGCTTTAATAAAACATTATTAACAATAAATAATGATGAAGAGATAAAAGCATGGGACTTCCTTGAGTATATTAATAAAGAACAAAAGGGAGGGGTAAAAGCCAAACCGCTTAACAGACTTGTACCTATTTTATATGAGAAATTCTGTAATGAAAAGTTAAACGAGTATTATGATAAAAACCTGGAAAATGAATTTCCGGAATTTGCAGGCGTAATGCAGGAATATAAAGATGGGTTGTTGCTGTTTGATTTAATGGAGAAAGAGATATGGGATAAGGCAAAACAAGATACTATAGGTCTTAAAAACTATTATAACGCCCACCTTAATGAGTATAGATGGGGTAAAAGAGTTGATGCAGAGGTTATCTCTTCTACAGATAAAAAGATAATCGAAAAAGCAAGGAAGCTTCTTAAAAAAGGTAAAGATATTGCTTCTGTAAAAGAAGAACTTAATACCAATGGTAAAATAAATGTCATAGAAAGATCGGGCGTGTTTGCTCAGGATGATGAAATGTTGCCTGTTCTTGATAAATGGGAAACAGGGATAAGTGATGTTGTTAACAAAGGAGATTACTATTATGTTATTAATGTGAATAAAGTTTTACCGGCAGCAACTAAATCGCTTGATGAGTGTAGAGGACGTGTGGTAAACGATTATCAGCAATATCTTGAAAGTACATGGATAGATACTCTTAAAAAAGAATTTACTGTTAAGGTAAATAATGATGTTTTTGAAAAAGTTAAAAAACAGCTTAACCGGTAATGATTAAAAAAGTAGTACTGTTTTTACTGGCAGGGTTAGCCGTATCCTGTAACTATTTTAAAAAAGAGGTAAAGCCACATGCTGTTGCAAGGGTTAACGATTCTTATTTGTTTGAAGAAGAAATAAGTAAACTGGTGCCTGCCGGAACTTCAAAAGAAGACAGTTTAGCAATAGTTAAAAGTTATATTGACAGGTGGGCTACCCAAAAACTACTTTATAATGCGGCAGAACTTAACCTTAGTGCAGAAAAACAGGAAGAATTTAACGAACTGGTAAGGCAGTACAAAATAGATTTATACACCAAGGCTTATATTGAAGAACTGGTAAAACGAAGTGTAGATACTGTAGTGGGTGATACTGAGCTTAAGGCTTATTATGATGTTAATAAGGAAAATTTCAGAACTACAGGTACACTTGTTAAACTTAAATATATACACTTATTAAAAGATCATCCTAAATTTGCATCGATAAAGGAAAAGTTTTCCAGTGATAAGAAAACAGATGTAAAAGCGTTAAGTGATATAGCTATACAGTTTAAGAGTTATGCTTTTAATGATACAACCTGGGTGGATATGAATCAGGTGTACAGAAAGCTGCCTTTTATCAATCCGGAGAACAGGGATACCTATATAAGTAGTAATATATCGTATCAGTATCCTGATTCTACAGATGTGTATTTGGTGAAAGTGTCTAAGGTGTTAGGCAAAAATGAAATTTCTCCCTACGAATATATTAAGCCAACATTAGAACAGCTTATAATAAACGGTAGGAAGTTTGAGTTAATAAAGAAATTCGAAAAAGATATAACGGATGATGCGATTAAAAATAAAGACTATGAAATTTATAAATAGCAAACTGGCTTTATTTCTTGTAACCAGCTGTATGGTTTTTGGGAGTGTGAGTGCTCAGGAAATAATTAATGACGAGCCGGTGCAGGATACAGTAAAACCAAAAGCCCCAACAGGTAAGTTAAAGGTAGATGGTATTGTAGCTGTTGTTGGTGATTTTGTAGTACTGGATTCTGATATCGACATGATGTATAAGGAGCTTCAGGCACAGGAGGTACCGGTTAAAGATATTACCCGTTGTGAATTACTGGGTAAACTTATGGAAGATAAGTTATATGCTCACCATGCTATACAGGATAGTATTATTGTGAGCGATATTGAGGTTAATGAAAGAATGCAGCAACAAATAGATTATTTTGTTGATCAGTTAGGTTCTGAGCAGCGTATGGTTGAATATTTTAAAAAGAGAGACTTAACATCGTTTAAGGAAGAGCTTTTTGAAATGATTAAAAATCAGAAGCTTACAGAGCAAATGCAGAAAAAAATTATTGATGAGGTAGAGGTTACTCCGGAAGAAGTTAAAATATTTTTCTCTAAGTTTAAAGGTGATGAAATACCTCAGTTTGGTGCCGAAGTTGAAATTGCTCAAATCGTTGTAAAGCCCGAAATATCTCAGGAGGAAAAACAAAAGGTAATAAATCGCTTAAAAGAAATAAAGAGCGAGGTTGAAGCTGGCTCAAGTTTTTACAGTAAGGCTGTACTTTACTCTGAAGACCCGGGATCAAGATCATCGGGAGGTTTTTATAAAATGACCAGAAAAACAGCTTTTGTAAAAGAGTTTAAAGATGCTGCTTTTAGTTTAGATGAAGGAGAAATATCAGATCCGGTAGAAACTGAATTTGGCTACCACCTTATCTATGTTGAGAAAATTAGAGGTCAGGAAATTGATGTAAGACATATTCTTATGAAGCCTAAGGTTTCTAAGGAATCTGAAGCGGCTGCAAAAAAGAAAATTGAGAATATAAGAGAAAGAATTTTAAGCGGCGAAATTACGTTTGCTGATGCAGCAAAGTCGGAGTCAGACGAAAAAGAAACAAGAAACAGTGGCGGACTTTTAATGAATCCAAGAACGCTTGAAACACGTTTTGAACTTACTAAACTTCCGTCAGAGCTTTACAGTGCAGTATACGATTTAAAAGAAGGTGAAATAACTCAGCCACTACTTGAAGATGATCCGAGAACGGGTAAGGTGTTCAAAATAATGACTGTTGCTACACGTTACCCGGACCACAGAGCCGATTTTGCTCAGGATTATCTTAAAATTAAGGAGCTTGCCCTTAAGGAAAAACAAATTAAGATAATTGGAGAGTGGTCTGAAGAAAAAATTAAGGAAACCTACATAAAAATAGCTAAAGAGTATCAAAGCTGTAATTTTACAAATAACTGGGTTAAAAAATAAGTAGTCTTATTCTGTGGGAATTTTAGGTTTGCTTTAAAAATATTTTTAAGTTTGGAGTAAGGGAGTTCCTGTTTTTAATTAGAAACCATTAACCAATTATGTCAGACGTAGCAGCGATACAAAATTTAGTTCAGAAACAAGCTGAACTAAAAAAAGAAATTGCAAAAATAATTGTAGGCCAGGAAGAGGTAGTTAACCAAATTGTACTTAGTGTTTTTGCCGGAGGTCATGCTCTTTTAGTAGGGGTGCCGGGGTTGGCAAAAACCCTTATGGTTAATACAATTTCCCAAGCTTTAGGGTTAGAGTTTAAACGTATACAGTTTACGCCCGATTTAATGCCGTCAGACATTTTAGGAAGTGAAATACTAGATGAAAACAGGCAGTTTAAATTTATAAAAGGTCCTATTTTCTCTAATATTATATTAGCCGATGAGATAAACCGTACACCGCCTAAAACTCAGGCAGCCCTGTTAGAAGCAATGCAGGAGAAAGCGGTTACTGTTGCAGGACAGCATTACAAACTGTCACTGCCTTATTTTGTACTGGCAACCCAAAACCCAATTGAGCAGGAGGGAACCTATCCGTTGCCTGAAGCGCAGTTGGATCGTTTTATGTTTGCCATAAAACTGGACTATCCTACTTTTGAAGAAGAGGTTCAGGTGGTAAAGAGTACTACAACAGATACTACACAACAAATAAATGCATTATTTACCGCTCAGGAAATTTTAGATTTCCAACACCTTATCAGGAGGATACCTGTGGCAGATAATGTTATTGAGTATGCCGTTCGACTGGTAGGTAAAACAAGACCGGGTAGTAGCATGGCAAATGATTATGTAAATAATTACCTTGACTGGGGAGCCGGGCCAAGGGCTTCACAAAACCTTATACTGGCAGCAAAAACACATTCAGCATTAAACGGTAAGTACTCTCCCGATATAGAAGATGTGCAGGCTGTTGCTACCGGGATTTTAAGGCATAGAATTATAAAAAATTACAAGGCAGATGCCGAAGGTATTACCGAAGAAATGATAATAAAAAAGCTGTTTTAAAAACAGCTTTTTTATTTAAAGTTGGTTTTGTTTTAAAATCTCTAAAAAGTTTAAAATGTTATCGAATTGTTAATAAATAGTTTGTATTTTTTCATAGTTTATATGTAATAGTCTTATTATATGTTTTATATTTACGATGCATCTGTATAAATTATGAAAAAACTATTAGGAACATTTCCTGAATTCTATTATATAGGATTAGGAGCTTTTACGATTATTAATGATTATTATGCTAACAGTTATAATAATTATGTTGCCCTTTTAATTACCTGGCTTGTCTTTTTGCAAATTTTTTACAAGCATAAAGTATTAGGACTTGTGTATGGTAATGTGCTTACTTTGTTTTCTGTGTATATGATGGTAAATGTTTTTGAAAACTACCGTGAAACAGGTTCTTTAATGCATCTTGCGCAGGGAGCAGTTTTATTTGGTATAGCATTTATAGCTGCAATAGGGATGGTTTATAAATATGCCGTAGCAGAAACAAAATTTAATGAAAACGAGTTGACTATAACTTATTAATAAAGTTTTATTTAGCTTATAAAAAGCCATTCTCCTGTGCAGAGAGTGGCTTTTTTTTATGGATTAGGATTGTTTTTTTAGGAATTATCAATATAGAGTGAAAAAATTAAGAATTCTTAAATATTTGGGTTAACTTCTTAATTTTATTGAGATATATGCAGTATAATAGAATGTTTATAAATAATAATTGCTGCAAATTAATCAATCAATAAAAATTTTTTAATTGCTGCAATAATCAGTAAATTTACACACTTTTTACAAACGAACATTAATATACTTATTATGGCTTTTGATATTGAAATGATCAAAAAGGTGTATGAGAACATGGCAGAGCGTGTAGATAAAGCACGTGATCTTGTAGGTCGTCCTCTTACACTTTCTGAAAAGATTTTATATTCCCACCTTTGGGAAGGTGTGCCTTCACAGGCTTTTGCAAGAGGTAAGGACTATGTGGATTTTGCCCCAGACAGAGTTGCCTGTCAGGATGCTACTGCACAAATGGCTTTGCTTCAGTTCATGCACGCTGGAAAAAACAAAGTGGCAGTTCCAACAACTGTACACTGTGATCACCTTATCCAGGCTAAAATTGATGCAAAAACCGATTTAAAACGTGCTAAAGAGCAAAGTAATGAGGTTTTTGACTTTTTATCATCTGTATCAGATAAATATGGTATTGGTTTCTGGAAACCGGGAGCCGGTATTATTCACCAGGTTGTTTTAGAAAACTATGCATTCCCTGGAGGTATGATGATTGGTACCGATTCTCACACTGTAAATGCAGGTGGTTTAGGTATGCTTGCTATTGGTGTAGGTGGTGCTGATGCTGTAGACGTTATGTCTGGTATGGCATGGGAGCTTAAATTCCCTAAATTAATTGGTGTTAAGTTAACTGGTAAATTATCTGGTTGGACTGCGCCTAAAGACGTTATCTTAAAAGTTGCCGGTATTCTTACTGTAAAAGGTGGTACAGGTGCTGTTATAGAATATTTTGGTGAAGGTGCTAAAGCTATGTCTTGTACTGGTAAAGGTACTATCTGTAACATGGGTGCAGAGGTAGGTGCCACTACTTCTACATTTGGTTATGATGAGTCTATGGACCGTTACCTGAGAGCTACAAACAGAGCTGATGTTGCTGATGCAGCTGCTGCAGTTGCAGATTACCTTACTGCTGATGCAGAGGTTTATGCTAACCCAGAGCAGTACTTTGATGAGGTAATTGAAATTAACCTTTCTGAACTTGAACCACACTTAAACGGTCCTTTTACTCCGGATTTAGCTACACCTATCTCTAAAATGAGAGAAGAGGCAGAGAAAAACGACTGGCCTTTACAGGTGCAGGTAGGACTTATAGGTTCTTGTACTAACTCTTCTTACGAAGATATTTCACGTTCGGCTTCTCTTGCTAAGCAGGTTGCTGAAAAGAAACTTAAAACTAAAGCTAAGTTTACAATTACTCCGGGTTCTGAGGTAGTTCGCTACACTATAGAGCGTGACGGATTTATTGATACTTTCGATAAAATTGGTGCTACTGTATTCGCTAATGCCTGCGGACCATGTATTGGTATGTGGGATCGTGAAGGTGCTGAGAAAGAAGAAAGAAATACTATTGTTCACTCGTTTAACAGAAACTTCTCTAAGCGTGCCGATGGTAACCCTAACACATTAGCATTTGTTGGTTCTCCAGAGCTTGTAACTGCTCTTGCTATTGCAGGTGACCTTGGATTTAACCCGTTAACTGATAAGTTAATCAACGAAGATGGTGAAGAAGTAATGCTTGATGAGCCAACAGGTAACGAGCTTCCTCCAAAAGGATTTGATGCTGAAGATCCTGGTTATCAGGCTCCTTCTGAAGACGGTAGTGGTGTAGAGGTTATTGTAAGCCCTACTTCAGAGCGTTTAGAGCTTCTTGCTCCGTTCAAACCATGGAATGGTGAGAATATCACCGGTGCAAAACTTCTTATTAAAGCATTTGGTAAATGTACTACAGACCACATTTCTATGGCTGGTCCTTGGTTACGTTTCCGTGGTCACCTTGATAACATTTCTAACAACATGTTAATTGGTGCTGTGAATGCTTTTAATATGAAAACAAACTCAGTTAAAAACGAATTAACCGGTGAGTATGATGCTGTACCTGCAGTACAACGTGCTTACAAGGCGGCAGATGTTCCTACAGTAGTAGTGGGTGATCATAACTATGGTGAAGGTTCTTCGCGTGAGCACGCTGCAATGGAGCCAAGACACCTTGGTGTTAGAGCGGTACTTGTAAAATCATTTGCTCGTATCCACGAAACTAACCTTAAAAAACAAGGTATGCTTGCGTTAACTTTTGCTAACGAGGCAGATTATGATAAAATCCAGGAAGGTGATACTTTCAACTTTACAGATCTTAAAGAGTTTGCTCCTAACAAGCAACTTACTCTTGAGGTTGTTCACAAGGATGGATCTAAAGATGTAATCATGGCTAACCACTCTTATAACGAAGGTCAAATTGGCTGGTTTGTAGCTGGTTCTGCTCTTAACCTTATTGCTGCGGCTTCAAACGCTTAATCAATAGGTTCGATATAAATACAAAACTCCCGTGCTATGCACGGGAGTTTTTTTATACCCTTTTTTGGTTGTTTTAAAAAGTATAAGCATAAAAAAAACCGACCTTTTGGGTCGGCTTTTCCAGTTGCGTTTCCGCAGCTGTCCGCATCTATTAATAATAAGTGTACCTCCTTACTTGAGCTATGTATTTAGCCAGGCGAATTACCTGGTGGCTGTAACCGTATTCGTTATCATACCATACATATAATACAACGTTCTTGCCGTCTGCAGATACAATTGTTGCATTGCTGTCGTAAATTGAAGGAGCAGAAGTTCCAACAATGTCAGACGAAACAAGTTCATTGTTTAAAGAATATTTAATTTGCTCTACAAGTTGTCCTTCAAGAGCATAATGTTTCATAGTGTTGTTAATTTCTTCAACCGATGTTGGTTTTTCAACCTCAAGGTTAAGTACTACAAGCGATCCGTTTGGAACCGGTACACGAATAGCGTTTGATGTAAGCTTTCCTGCAAGTGATGGTAATGCTTTTGCAACAGCGCTACCTGCACCTGTTTCTGTAATTACCATGTTAAGGGCAGCAGCTCTACCACGACGGTATTTCTTGTGCATATTGTCTACAAGATTTTGGTCGTTAGTATAAGCGTGAATCGTTTCAAGGTGACCTTTTACTACACCTAAAGTGTCTTCTACAGCTTTAAGGATAGGAGTAATGGCGTTAGTGGTACATGAAGCGGCAGAGTAAATATCTACTTCTTCTGGGTTGTATTCGTTTTGGTTAACACCATATACAATGTTTGGAACACCTTTACCAGGAGCAGTTAATAATACTTTATCTGTTCCTTTAGATGTTAAGTGGCGTTTTAGAGCCTCTTCGGTTGTAAATGCACCTGTGTTATCAATCACTAATGCATTTTCAATACCATATTCTGTATAATCAATATCTTCAGGAGCATTTGCCGTAATCATGTGAACAGTAGTTCCGTTAATGATAAGGGCGTTGTTTTCGTGATCTGCAATAACTGATCCCTGGAAATCACCATGGATAGAGTCACAACGTAAAAGAGAAGCTCTCTTTTCTAAAAGTACTGCATCGTTTTTATCTCTGGTAACAATGGCTCTAAGGCGAAGTTGATTTCCTTTACCTATTTTAGACATCATTTCTCTTGCTAAAAGACGACCAATACGGCCAAAACCATAAAGAACCACATCTTTAGGCTGGATGTTTTTACTTTGCTTAGCGTCTTTTAGTTTGTCTATAACAAATGCTTTTGCATCGTTATACTTGTTGTCTTCAATGTGGTACTCGTAAGTAAGTTTACCAATGTCTATACGTGATGGAGGAAGGTCTAACGACTGGATAGCTCTTGCTATCTCAACAGAATCAAAAATATTTATTGGTTTCTGTACAAACTCTCCGGCATATTCATGAAGATTAATAATGTCGCTAACGTTACGGTCAATAAGTTGGTTTCTAAAAAGTACCAGTTCAATTGACTTGTCATACCAAAGGTCGCTAACAATTTTAATAAATTCTACACCTGCCCTGCGTCTGTCTGCCTGGAAGGATAATTCTTTCTCGTATAAAACATTATTGTTCATGAAGATAGAAATAGTTTAGTGTGTTATTTGATTGCAAAAATATATATTTCAAACGTTTTCGTAAAAATTTTTTTCAATGTTTTTCATTTATTTTTAAAAAATCAATAATTGAGTTAAAACCATAACAATTATTGAAATTATAAATATTATACTGTAACTATTGTTACGAAAACGATGTATTTTACTGATTTGTGTTAAGTAATAGTTAAAAAATAATTTTATGTTAGTAAGAAATTATTGTTAAATCGTGAAAAATAAACGATAACTAGCTAATAATATGGTTTTCGTAACTTTTTAATTAATTTTTGTAGTATATTTAAATGCTAACATTAAAATAATTAATATGAAAACACACCTACGCCTATTTTTTTACGTTCTTTCTTTTTTTGCAATGCTCTCTTACTCCGGTAAGGCGCATGCTCAAATAGATTATAATGACAATTTTGAAGACTATCTTTATGACTGGGATAGTTATGATTTTGACTATTATAGTCTTGTTCCCTGTGAAGGAGAGGTTTCTTTTGTAACAAACCTTTACACTGATTTTACAGAAGCTGAAATTGTTTCACCATCTCTGGGAGTTTCAAATGGTTATGAAACAACTCTGTCTTTCGAATATAAAATTATGGATTATGCTGGTTTTGTAGATCCTACAGTTCCTACAGCAAACGCAGACAACTGGGGGAGTATAGAATTTTATTATTCTACTTCTGAAACCGGACCTTTTACACTAATACATACAATTGATACAGATAATCATATCGAATCTGCCAATTGTGCTACTCAAACAGTAACATTTACTCCTGAAGAAGGGGAAGAGGTTTTTGTGAAAATTCTTGCTCAGATTGGAGATACATCAAACGACTTCTATATTATTATAGACAGTTTTTCTGTAGTACAGGATTTACCTGCATGTACCGGTGCTCCAGCTATTGCTGATGCTGTTTCTTCAACAATTTATGCTTGTAATACAGCAGATATTAACCTATCACTTTCTCCGGCTTATTCGGCTTTAGGTTTAGCTTATCAGTGGCAGTATTCTACCGATGGCGAAACATTTACTGATGTGGCTGAAGGTGGTGACATGGCAACCTATAGTACTGTACAAACAGAAACTACGTGGTATCGTGCTGTGGTTACATGTACTGATAGTGATGAGTCGGCAACCAGTACTCCTGTACAGGTAGTTCAAAGTGATATGCCGTGTTACTGTGATGTAGATTTTGACGGAGGAACAGAACCTATAACTTATGTAGAGTTTGCGGGTATAGAAAACTCATCCTCAGTAAATACAAGTAGCCCCGGGATGGAAAGCTTTACAGGTATGGCTCCCGGAGAAGTTTCTTTAGGAGAAGAATATACTGTTGTTGTAGAGGGGAATACAAATGGGTCTTATGAAAATTACTTAACCGTGTTTATTGATTTTAATCATAACGGCGACTTTAGTGATGAAGGTGAAAGTTTTGAGATTGGGTTTTTGGATTCATCTACAGGTGAAGACGGACAGCAGGTAACAGGTACTATTGCTATTCCTGCTGATGCTATGACCGGAATTACTTTTATGAGAGTGTTTAAATCGTATGGTGTTTATACATCAGATCCTTGCTCAAGTGAAGATGCAGTGGGATATGGACAAGTTGAAGATTACCTGCTAAATATTACTTGTGGTACCGAAGCGCCTGTTGCTGATGCAGAACAGAATTTCTGCTCTTCTGGAGTAGTGGCTGATTTAGTAGCTGAAGGTGATACTGTGGTATGGTATAATGCTGCTGAAGATGGTGATATGCTTGCTGATACAGATGTTCTTGTTGATGGTGCTACTTATTATGCTGCACAAGTGCCAGATGGTGGTTGTGAAAGTGAAATGAGAAGTGCAGTTATGGTTACAGTTACTACGGTTTCTGCACCTACAGGCGTAGCTGAACAGTCTTTTGATACAGATCCTGAAACTTCAGATTATCCAACCTTATCTGAAATTGAAGTTACAGTAGAAGAAGGTGCTGTGGTTAACTGGTATGCCTCTGAAGAAGATGCTCTTGCGGGTGAAAATGCTCTTGCGGGAGATACGGTTATAGATGTTGATGCAACATATTACATAACACAAACTATAGGCGGTTGTGAAAGTGCTCCGTTTGTAGTAGGCGTAACTTTAGGAAATGAAAGTTTTGCTTTTGGAACATTTAAGTACTATCCTAACCCGGTAAGCAATATGCTTAACATGTCTTACACTAATGTTATTACAGGTGTAGAGGTATATAATTTGGTAGGGCAAAGGGTAATTGAGAAATCGTACACTCAAAACGAGGTACAGTTAGATATGTCTCAATTAACAGCCGGTACTTATATGGTTAAAGTGATCACTGTAGACGCTTCATCTACCATTAAAGTGGTGAAGCAATAAATATAGTTGATTAATGTTTAAGGAGAAAGGGGTGCTAATGCGTCCCTTTCGTATTTATTGCTTTATTAGTTTAAATGTTTTGGCCTGCTCGCCCCATGTTATTTTAATAAAATATATCCCCATACTCAAGCTGCCTGTGTTAATTTCGGTTTGTCTGTTTATGTAAATACTGTCATTGCTAACTGCCTGCCCAAGGTTATTGTATATGGTATATTCAGCATCAAGTGATTGCTTTGATGTGATGTAAAGTTTGTTACTTGTAGGATTAGGGTATATGCCTATTACCTGTAAAGTAAAATCATTTGTGTTAAGCTCTTCTGTAATTGTGAAACCAACAGATTCACCGAAGCCATAATCTCCGTTTGAAGTAATTTCGGTATTGTCATCTGTGGTAAGGGTATAGTAACCATCACCTGATGTGCAGCAAATGCCATTACCCAATACATCTTTAATAGTAAATAGGTAACATTCGTTGATGTTTACATTAAATAACTGCATAATAGCTCCAGGCATTTCATCGGTATCGTCATATGGTCCGCCACTGTAAAGTACATCACCCTCTCCGTTTTTAAGCTCCCAGCTTACTTCACTTCCCCAAATATCATTTTGCAGTGTAAGGGTTACGGTTTCGGTCTCATAGCTTTGGTTAACTGTAACAACAAAGTCTTTGTCTTTGGTGTCGTTAAATTCATAAACATCGGCATTGTCATTAACTGTAGCTACATCGGCAAACAGGGTGTGAGAACCGGCAGTTGGGTTTAATCCTGTTATTGTGACCTGTTCAGATTCATTTGTTGCTAATTCGCCTGTCCAGGTATAGGTTTGTGCTGCTCCGTTGTCAATAGTATAGCTTATGGTAGCTTCGGTCATTGTAGCGCTGCCTATATTGGTTAATGTTAGCTCAATACTAAACGGACCCGAACATGCCATTTCTATATTGTCTATATTAAGAGAGCCGTCAAATTCAACATCTTCAGGATAAACGCAGCTGTTTGAGGTTGCAAGTGACATACGTCTTGGTGAATTTTCCAGTACGGTCCATACACGTGTTTTCTGGTCGTTAGTAAAAATATTTTTACACTGATCCAGTGTATAGTCCATATGGTTTTCAATCATGTCATTCTTTGCGTCTTCTGTGCAGGTGTCTACCTCTGCGCAAGAGAAGTGAAGTCCTATCACCGGAGGAGTATCTTCACAAAAATCAGTTGCATCACAACTGTCTTCATTTCCCCATATATGTATAAGACCGAAAAAGTGTCCTACCTCGTGAGTGGCACTTCTGCCTTTATCTCGCCCATAAATATAATCACCTTCGGGATAAAGGTCTTCGCTTCCCATACACTGATAAGAAAGGATAACTCCGTCTATTTCGGCATAACCTTCGGCTCCCTCAAGCCCTTCAAGTCCTGATAATTCCGGATAGAAAGCATAACCGCCAATGCCACTCATTTCACCTCCCATTTTACAAACCCATATATTAAGGTAGCGTTCAGGGTCCCATTGGGTTTCGGCTTTAAGCACTAAATCAATATCTTCAAAGTTATCCCAGCTTGCCCTGCCAAGGTTTATGTGTTCTATACCTGTGGTTGGACTTCCTCCCGGATCTCTTTGTGCCAGGCAAAACTCAATTTCCATGTCGGCACCATCTGGATGGTCGTTATAACCGGGTGTATCGAGCATTTTCCTGAAGTCCTCGTTAAGTACCTGTATTTGTGAAATTACCTGATCATCAGTTATGTTTTCATCGGTCCCAATAGCATCTCCGTTATGAATAACATGTACAACAACAGGTAGTGTGATTACTGTATTGGTGTTTTTTAGCTGAAAATTATTTTTGGAAGCCTCAATTTTAGCAGCCATATTAATTTCAAACTCCTCACGCGATTGCAGGGTAGGGTGGTTTTTCTTTAAGTAGTTCTCATACTCGTCTGTAACACACGGTATGTGTCCGTTAGCATCTGCTGGTAGGGTTTTTCTAAAATATGCTTTTTGTCTGTTTTTTTTGTCTTGGGCATTTACATTATGGCAAATAGCAAGCGCAGCAAAACAGCATAAAGCAGCAGCATATTTTTTTATCATAGTTTAGTAATTTTTAAATAGTTAAAGCAAAAATAAACTATGATGTTAAACTTTTATTGTAAAAGTGAATTTTTATGATGAAATGTTAGGTTTTTATGATGAAAATCTAAAAGTGTTGTTTGTTGATTTTCTTCCATTTTTTAGAAGATATAAAACCCATAGCCGGATAGAGAAACGCAGCAATTAAAAAAATATAGGGAACAGTGTGTCTTCCTTCAAGGTAAACAACATAAGATATTACCAATAGTGCCGGAGCTTCTATAAAGTAGCAGGATCTTCGTGCTTCTTTTGGTTTTATTCGAAGCGGACGCCATAATAACATTATTACCAAAACCAGAAGACCGAAACTAAGGAGTATAAAAGCAGGGAAGAAAATGTGTTTCGTTAGCTCATCATATCCTTTAATAAGTATTATGGAAGCTGTTAGAAAGTGAAGGAATGTTTCTGTTTTCCTGAGTACTTTTTTCTTCATGTTTTTGGTTTGTCCAAAATTAACTCAGGTGGTGTTTGATTAGTGTTATGTGAGGGTTGTATTTAAGTAAATAAAAAAGCCCCTGTAAAAACAGAGGCTTTTGTTTATTCAATTAGATGGTAGTTAAATTAAGAACCTAACCAGTTCACCACTCTTGGTAATCATTTCTACACGAACTCTTTCGTTAGCTTTTTTAGAAGAAAGAATTTTAGAAACGGTTTCAATGTCTTTTGCTTTGTAGTTACCAATGCTTAAAATGATTCCGTCTTTAAGTTCGTTGTAGTATGGCATAAGGCTTTCGTCATTAATTTCCTTAACCTTAACGCCATAGTTTATTTTGTACTGTTGTTTTTCGCTACTGCTTATATCTTCCAGTTCAAGGCCATTGTATTTAAAGGTGTTAATGTCGTTTTTAGAAAGCTTAACCGGAAGAGTAAGTAACTCCCCGTCACGGTGAATGCCTACATTAACCACGTCATTAGGACGTTTAGTTCCTATGGCGTTATTTAAATCAGCAAAGCTGTTAATAGTACGGTTATCTACCTCTACAATAATATCACCTTTTTTAAGTCCGGCTTTTTCAGCGCCCGAATCTTTAATAACATCATTAATGTAAAAGCCCTGTGTTTCCCTAACGCCAAGCTCTTTTGAAGCATAGCTGTTCAGTTCGCCGCCTTTTACACCCAGCACACCACGTTGTACGTTACCGTACTCCATAATATCTTCAATAATTTTACGGGTAATGTTTGAAGGTACAGCGAAAGAATACCCTACATACGATCCTGTCATTGACGAGATCATGGTGTTGATACCTACAAGCTCTCCTCTGGTATTTACCAGTGCACCGCCACTGTTACCTGGGTTTACGGCAGCATCGGTTTGGATAAACGACTGTATGCCATCGTTACTAAGGTTACGTGCCTTAGCCGAAACAATACCGGCAGTAACGGTAGAGGTAAGGTTGTAAGGATTACCTACAGCCAATACCCATTCGCCCACCTTAATATCATCTGAATTACCGAAAGTAGCAAACGGCAGTTTTTCTTCGGAATCAATTTTAAGCAGGGCAATATCCATATTAGAGTCGGTTCCTACCAGTTTGGCTTTGTACGATTTGTTGTTGTTTAGAGTTACCTCCAGTTCGCTCGCGTTTTGAACCACGTGGTTATTGGTAACAATATAGCCGTCTTCGGTAATAATAACGCCCGATCCGGTACCTACCTGTGGTTGTGCTTCTCTTTGCCCGTAGCCAAAGAAATAACTATAGGGGTTAGAGGGAGCTTCGCTGTAAGAAACGTTCTTAACGTGAACAACGGTGTGTACAGCTTTTTCTGCCGCAGCGGTAAAGTCGCCTGTTTCCGGCAGGTAATTAACATTTTTAGCAAAATTTGTTTGCGAAGGAGCTACAGATAATTCAGAACCAACTGGTGCATTTTTGTCAAATACCAGTTTGTAAGCTCCTAAGGTTATGGCACCACTTAAAAGTGCCACAAGGAATAAACCTGAAATTCTTTTCATAATCCTTAACAGTTTTTTTAATTTTTGTGGTAAAAATTTATTGTGTTACATAAGCGAGAATCAGCCTTTCCTGTTGTCGTTAATATTTGTATTTTTGTCAAAATACCTGTAAAAAATGCAATACACCTTTTACAAATATCAAGGGACCGGTAACGACTTTGTGATGATTGATAATCGCAATAATTTATTTCCCAAAAATGATACCAAACTCGTTGCCAGACTGTGCGATCGCAAATTTGGCATTGGAGCCGATGGTCTCATTTTATTAGAGAACGATAAAGATGTTGATTTTCGTATGGTGTACTATAACTCCGACGGAAACGAAAGCTCTATGTGTGGTAATGGCGGGAGGTGCCTGGTAGCATTTGCAAAAATGCTGGGTGTAATTGATGATGAAACTAACTTTATAGCTACCGATGGTCCGCACTATGCAACGGTAAATGATAAAGGTATTGTTTCACTGCAAATGAAAGACGTTAATTCGGTATCAGTATACGAGCATTATGTATTTATGGATACAGGATCGCCACACCATGTGGAAATTGTGGAAGGGCTGGATGCTTTTGATGTGAAAAAAGTAGGTTCGTCTATTCGTTACAGCGGACTTTATGGCGATAAGGGGTCTAACGTAAACTTTGTTAGCCCTGCCGGAGAAAATACTTTTGATGTTCGTACTTACGAAAGAGGAGTGGAAGACGAAACACTTTCGTGCGGAACCGGAGTAACAGCAGTAGCAATAGCTATGAATGTGACAGGGAAAACCAGTGCAAACGAAGTAACTCTTAATACCGAAGGTGGTGAGCTTAAGGTTTCGTTTAAGCACGAGGGAGATCATTTTAGCGATGTATTCCTTACAGGGCCTGCAACATTTGTATTTAAAGGAGAGATAGAATGGTAACACTTCAGGGAGATACGGTATTTTTAAGGGCTCTTGAACCAGAGGATCTTGAGTTTATATACAGTATTGAGAATAATGAAGAAATTTGGGAAGTAAGTAATACCCAAACCCCATACAGTCGTTTTTTAATACGCCAGTATCTTGAAAACGCCCATCAGGACATTTATGAGGCAAAACAGTTAAGGCTTGCCATTTGTGAGAAAGACGGCTTTACGGCTTTAGGACTTATCGATTTGTTTGATTTTGATCCGGTAAACCAAAGGGCGGGTATAGGTATTATAATACGCGATGCCGAAAACCGAAACAAAGGGGTAGGTAAGGAAGCATTAGGCTTACTTATTAACTATGCATTCAGTAAATTGCAATTGCACCAGTTGTATGCAAATATTGATACAGATAATACAGCAAGTATTTCTCTTTTTACTAATTTTGGCTTCAAACAGATAGGGGTTAAAAAAGACTGGAATAAAATAAATAACCAGTACAAAGACGAAGCCCTGTATCAGTTAATAAACAAACAATAATAAGCTATTTACATTGAAACTAAGAAAAATAATAGGGATATTCTCCCTGGTGGCTGTTACTGCAGCCAGTATATATGCCTATTCTATTTACAAGGATATTTTTTCGCCTAATACTGCTTTTTCCGAAAACAGCGTAGCGGTATATGTGCCAACCAATTCTACCTACGAAGAAGTCGAAGCGCTTGTAAAGCCTTATATTGAAGATATGGAGCGCTTTAGGATGGTGGCCGAAAAGAAATCGTATGTAAGGAATGTTAGGGCAGGTAAGTTTTTCTTTAGAAGAGGAATGAACAGTAATGAGATAATAAACTCATTGCGCCAGCCGGTACCTGTAAAGCTATCGTTTAACAACCAGGAAACATTACCCGATGTAGTAGGGAGAATAGCACAACAAATAGAGCCAGACAGTCTTTCTTTATACACTGCTTTTACCGACAAGCAGTTTTTAGCAGATAACGGTTTTAATGAAGACAATGCGTTAAGTATGTTTATTCCTAATACTTATGAATTCTTTTGGGATGTTAGTCCAGATAAGTTTCGCGAAAGAATGGCAAAAGAATACAGGAAGTTTTGGAATAAGGACAGGCTTGCAAAAGCAGAAGCTTTAGGGCTTACACCGCTGGAAGTTTCGGCGCTGGCTTCCATAGTACACAAGGAAACTGTAAAGGCAGATGAAAGACCAAGAGTGGCGGGAGTTTACCTTAACAGACTGAAAAAAGGAATGAAACTTGAGGCTGATCCTACGGTTATCTATGCTGTGAAAAGGGAATCAGGCGATTATGAGCAGGTTATTAAGCGTGTATATTTTAAACATCTTGAAACCGACTCACCATACAATACCTATATGTATGCCGGTATACCACCGGGACCTATTGCTATGCCCGATATATCTGCCATAGATGCGGTACTTAACCCAGAGCAGCATAATTACATTTATTTTTGCGCCAGCGTAACTAATTTTGGTTATCATGAGTTTGCCGTTACAGGGGCTCAACATGCTAAAAACCGACAAAAATATGTAGCATGGGTAAACAAAATGGGTATTAAATAACGATACATTTACCGATTTTAAAACATAAAACCCCGAAAGCAATAAAACGTTTTCGGGGTTAATTATTATTAAAAAATCAAAAAAATATTCTCTTAAGAGCAGTTTGGTGTGGTTTTTCCGCAACACCAGTGTTTGCAGGTGTTACAGAAAATTCTGTCTTAATCAAACCTGCTAATCTAGTGTTAAATTTAAAGCGAAGAGTTAAATTATTGTAAATCAATCTAATAATTTTTGTTATCTTTGCCGGCGAGAAATTTCACGGGGTGACAGGCTGTGAGAAATCAACATTTATGATAAAAAAATGGAGTTATTTTTTAGGGTTATCCCTTTTTATTGCAGTAGTAAGTTCTGGATTCAAAACTAACGATGCAAAACAATTTGGCAGAATAGAAGGTTTTCACCTTGCCGAAGATGAAATTACTAACTATACCGTGCCAACGGTTGATGAGACGGCCAAAATAAGTTATAACTTTCCGTTCACAGGGAAGTCGTACATTGGCTTTAAACAGGCGATAGCCATTAAAGAGTCGCAAGGGCTTTATAAATTAGTAAATCCTTACGGCTATATGGGAAAATACCAGTTTGGTAAAAGTGCCCTTAGAGCTGTAGGAATAAAAGACGCTAAAAAGTTCTTGAACAGCCCCCAACTACAGGAACGAGCTTTTAAAGCATTGCTTTCTAAAAATAAATGGGAGTTGAGAAAAGAGATTAAACGTTACGAAGGAAAAGTAATCAACGGGGTTAAAATTACCGAATCAGGATTACTTGCCGCAGCTCACTTAGGAGGGGCAGGATCGGTTAAAAAATACCTTAGAAGTAACGGTACACAAGGTTTTAAAGATGGTTTTGGAACTTCGTTAAGAAGCTACATGAAAAAGTTTGGAGGTTATGATACCTCAAACATTATTGCAAATCCAAGTCCTAAAGTAAAACTGGATTAAAAAGTAAAATTACACCACACAAAGCTCTGAGTTATCAGGGCTTTTTTTTTGCAACTCACTTATTAAATCGTTAGTTCTTTTAATCTTATTACTCTGTTCGTTTAGCATGGAGTTGATTTTGTTTATCACTCTCCTGTTGTTGCATCTTCTTATTTTAAGTAATAAGGGTTTTGAAAGATTTTGGGAATATTCTTTTTTCATTTGGTGCAGGTACTCACCACAGCTAATGCCGGGAAGTATTGGCTCTTCAATAGCGTCATGCGTAAGTATGTAATCGCTTAAGGAATCCTGTACTTTAAGAAAAGTGTTTTGGGTTTTCCTGTATTTATTGAGCAGTTCAAGCCTTTCCTCTCTATACATCGGTATTTTATTTATGATGTATATAAGGAAAATCATTAGGAGCAGAGCTCCTGCTACTATTTCAAGTGGGGTGTTCATATAACTTACTGGTTAGCAACGGCTAATATAGTAAAACATTTTTTTTTAAGAAAAAATTAATATTTAAATTTCAAATATTTTTTTAAAAAGCTAAATAACTCTTTAAAATAATGTCATTATTCTATAATATAGTCGGTATTTTTGGAAAAAAATAAAAGTAATTATTTTTGCGCTAAAATTAAGATTAAACTTACATAAACTTCTTATAGATGAAATATTTTGATGTTGTAGTAATAGGTAGTGGGCCTTCAGGGGGTGGAGCAGCATTTAAGCTTGCAGAAAGTGGATTGTCGGTAGCTATTATTGAAAAGGAAAAATTACCACGATATAAAACCTGCGGTGGCGGACTGGTATATAGGGGACGCACAATATTACCTTTTGATATTAGTGAAGTAATTGAAAGAGAATTTTTTCAGGTTGATACCTTAGTTGGAGAGGGATATCATTTTATAACACGTAGGGAAGAGCCTATTATAAGTATGGTAATGCGTGATACTTTTGATGAACTAATAGTGAAAAAAGTAAAAGAAAAGGGTGGGGTAATAATAGATGATTGCAAACTTACCGGATTGCGAAATGAAGATGGTAAAGTCATACTCTCTACAACAGGAGGAGAAATTACTGCCCGATTTGTTATTGCTGCCGATGGTGCACTTAGTCCTACAGCAAAAATGGCGGGATGGGATAAGGATACACGTTATTTGGTTCCGGCACTTGAATATGAGATTGAAGTTCCTGAAGAGGATTTTGAAAGGCTGTCAAAAACGGTACGGTTTGATATTGATGCTATACCAGGTGGGTATGCCTGGAATTTTCCTAAAAAGAACCATTTATCTATAGGTGTGGCTGCAGTAAAAAGAGGTAAGATTAATCTTAAAAAGTATTATCTGGAGTATTTGGAAACTTTAGGTATAAAAACTATAATCAGTGAGCAGCAACATGGTTTTCAGGTGCCTATAGCACCAAGAACAGATGGGTTTGTAAAGAACAATGTTTTCCTTGTAGGAGATGCAGCAGGTTTTGCAGACCCTATTACTGCCGAGGGGATTTCTAATTCTATATACAGTGGTTTACTGGCTGCCGATGCTATTATAGAAAGTAACATGGATGTTGAACTGGCAGGTACTATATATAACGAGAAGCTTGATGAAAAACTTGTGCCCGAACTGAAAACAGGTTTACTTCTTGCTAAGTTTTTATATAGTCAGCCTACTATAAGGAACCTGTTCATGAAAAAGTACGGATATCATTACTTTGAGTCAATGGCTGATGTTTTTATGGGTAAAAGATCCTATCCGGTAGATATAATGAAAACTATAAAGCAAAAGGCGAAAGGACTCCTTTTTTCATAAATAGCCTGCTTTTGTTCTATAAAAGTAATAAATTGCAATAACCATTATTTATCTATGCTATAAGTAATGGTTATTTTACTTTTAGCAAAAATGAACTATAATTAATGAGAAGAATAGCAGCTATTTTAAATCTCCACGAGGGAGAAGATAACAGGGATAAAATCCTTGAAAGCGTTAAAAAGAATATCGAATTTAAGGGAGCAAATCTCTGGATTTTAGCCTGTGCTATTATTATAGCTTCGGTAGGATTAAATGTAAACTCTACAGCTGTGGTAATCGGAGCGATGTTAATATCTCCGCTAATGGGACCTATAGTAGGTGCCGGTTTTGCACTGGGGGTTTATGATTTTACGCTTTTAAAAAAATCACTACGAAATTTATTAAATGCTACTGCTGTAGGTTTGGTATTCTCGGCTATATATTTTTTAATAACTCCTTTTAAAGACGGACAGTCGGAACTTTTAGCAAGAACAGCGCCTACCATTTACGATATTATAATTGCCTTTTTTGGTGGTTTGGTAGGGGTAATTGCGGTAACAAGGGTAGAGAAAGGTAACCCGATACCGGGTGTGGCAATTGCAACAGCGTTAATGCCGCCATTGTGTACGGCGGGCTATGGTATAGCTACCTTTCAATGGTCATTTTTTCTGGGGGCTTTCTATTTGTATTGTATTAACTGTGTGTTTATTGGTATTGCTACTTTTTCCATTATCAAATACCTAAAGTATCAGCCTAAGAAACAGGTTGACGAAAAACAGCAAAAAAGGGTAAAGGTGATTATATCTGTACTAACTTTTGTGATGCTTCTTCCGGCAAGTTATCTGGCTTACTCTTTATATATGGAGCAGCAGTTTAAAAAGAGTATCGATAATTTTATTGAAAACGAATTTACCGATAGAGGGTATACTGTTGTGTATAAAAAAACCCGATTTAGCACGACACCAAAAAAACTGGAATTAGCATTTTTAGATAAAAGATTTGAAAAGAAAGAAATAACTGGCTTACAGGAGAGAATAGATAATAATAAATATATAAAAGGTACACAACTTATTATAAGGCAGGACAGTACCGATAGGTTTAATGATATTAAAGGAGATATTCTTAAACAGATTAAGAGTAATGAGAATGAGGTGAGCCAAAAGGATTTAAAAATTGTTCAGTTAGAGAAACAACTCGCGGCCAATACCTTTGATAACAAAAGATTTTTAAGAGAGGCTAAATCGCTGTTTCCTAATATTAAGTCGTTCTCGGTTTCGCATCATGATATGGCTACTGCAAAAGACAGTGTTGTAGGGATTACAGCTGTATTGTATGAAACACCTGAAGAAGATTTGAGTGATGAGGAGAAAGTAAAACTCAGAAACTGGTTAAACGAACGATTATCGGTTAAGAATGTTGAGATATTCAGGAAGAAATAAAAAATAAAGAAATAAAAAAGGAGAGTTTTAAACTCTCCTTTTTTTTATTTATGCCTGTTGAGGAATAGCCTCTTTCTTTTTCTTTTTACTGTAGAAGTTAAGTAATGTAAATCCAATTATACCAGAGCATACAGATGCTACCAGTACGGCAAACTTAGCTTCGGTTTGTAATGGTATACTGTCTTTAAACGATAGTAGGGCAATGAATATAGACATGGTGAAGCCAATACCTCCCAGCATTCCAAGTCCCAGTACATGTGTCCATGTTGTTTTTTCAGGGAGTTCGGCAATCTTAGCCTTAACCGATAGGAATGACATAAGGAAAATACCTATTGGCTTACCTAAAAACAGTCCTAATACAATACCAAGACCTACATTCCCTGTAAGTCCCTCTACCATTCCGTCAACAAAAGTAATGTTGGTATTAGCGATGGCAAATATAGGCATGATTAAAAAGTTTACCGGTTTAGTTAGTGCATGCTCCAGTTTTTCAAGTGGAGATTCCTTATCATCGGGAGTAGTAGGTAGAGTTAACGCTGTAAGAACACCTGCAATAGTGGCATGGATGCCCGAATGGTGTATTAAATACCACATTACCATACCCGGTATTATATAGAAAAATATATTGTTTAGTCGCATGCGGTTAAAGCCTATCATAATAGCATAAACACCGGCAGCATATATAAGGTAGTCTAAATGTAGGTTAGAGGTATAGAAAATAGCAATAACCAGGATAGCCATAAGGTCGTCTACAATAGCCAGTGCAGCAAGGAAAACTTTTAGTCCGCTTGGTACTTTGTCTCCAAGTAACGAAACAATACCTAAAGCAAAAGCAATATCGGTAGCCATAGGGATACCCCATCCGTGTACGGCAGGAGTACCTCCGTTAAATAAAGAATATATGGTTGCTGGTACAACTACACCGCCAATGGCAGCCAGAACAGGTAACGAGGCATGGCGAATAGAAGAAAGTTCTCCTTCTATAATTTCCCTTTTGATTTCAAGTCCTACCAAAAGGAAGAATATAGCCATAAGTCCGTCGTTTATCCAATGGATAACCGAGAACTCTAAATCTATACTTTCGGTTTTAAACCCTACTACTGCGTGCAGGAATTTTTCAAAGCCCCATGCTAATGGACTGTTTGCGATTGCCAGTGATACTACTACACAAATAAGGAGGATAATACCTCCTCCTGATGAAGAATTAAAAAATTCTTTAAATGTCTTTAGGTTAATGAGTTTTGCCATATTGCAAAAATACAAAATCGTTGAATTTTGGCAGATAATTTCTATACTATAAAAACCAACATTAACATATTTTAACAGGAATAGTTTTTAATTGGGTTTTTAAAGGGTTATCTTGCGTTTTTTCTAATTTTAAACAAAAAAGAATGATAAAAATTCAAAAATATCATCCAAATGAATCTATGAATAATGAATTGCAGAAAGAAGTTGTTAACTTTTTGTACAAAAGCCTAGAACAGTATGGAGACCCTGAGGATGATATTAATAAAGCAGTTAATTATGCTTTAAATAAGAATAATGAGAAGGATAAAACCACAGGTGGACTTGTGCTTACAGCCAGGCTTGAAGAAAACAACGCTGTAGTAGGTGCTGTGGTGATTAATGAAACAGGAATGGGCGGTTATATACCCGAAAATATTTTGGTATACATCGCAACAGATCCAAACCAGAGAGGTAAAGGTATTGGTAAGAAACTAATGCAGGAGGCTCTTGAATCCAGTAAAGGGGATGTAGCACTGCATGTTGAACCCGATAATCCTGCGAAAAGACTTTATGAGAATCTTGGATTTACAAATAAGTATCTTGAAATGAGGTACAAAAAAACAATCTAATGGCTTTTATAACACTCGATACAAAAAAATTAAAAAAGAACTTTAACTACTTAAACTCGTTTTTTAAAGAAAACAACATATACTGGTCTGTTGTTACAAAAATACTATGTGGTAACAAAGACTATCTTACCGAACTGCTTAAAATGGGAATCAGTCAGTATTCTGATTCCAGGATAAGCAATCTTAAAACAATCAAGGCGATTGATAAGAATGTAGAGACTATTTACATCAAGCCTCCTGCAAAAGGAGCGATTAAAGATGTAATAAAGTATGCCGATATCAGTATGAATACTGATTTTAGGACTATTGAAATGCTCTCTAAAGAAGCTCAAAAGCAAGGCGTTACCCATAAAATTATTATAATGATTGATTTGGGAGAGCTGCGTGAGGGAGTAATGCGAGAAGATTTTGTAGATTTCTATTCGCAGGTTTTCCAAATGAAAAATATTGAGATCATAGGGCTTGGTACAAACCTGTCCTGCCTGTATGGGGTTCTTCCTAATAATGATAAACTTATTCAGTTAAGTCTTTACAAGCAATTGGTAGATATTAAGTTTAATGTGAACATTCCGTTTATTTCGGGAGGATCTTCGGTTACAATACCATTGGTTAAGCAGGGGCTTATCCCGGTAGGTATAAATCACTTTAGGGTAGGGGAAACCTTATTTATGGGTACAGATGTGTACAACGGCGAGAAGCTTGATAATATGGAGAATGATATCTTTAAGCTTTATGCCGAAGTTATTGAGCTGTATGAAAAACCGATGATTCCAAGTGGAGAAATGGGGACCAACCTTGAAGGAGATACTTTTGATTTTGACGAAAATAATCAGGGTAAGACCTCAATACGTGCTATTATTGATATAGGGCTTCTGGATATAGATATGAAGCACCTTGATACTACTGATACCGATATTAAATATGCCGGTGCAACATCTGATATGGTAGTGCTTGATTTAGGAGATAACCCTAAAGGGTATAAAGTAGGAGATTTAGTAGAGTTCACTATGGACTACATGGGTATAGTACGCATAATGAACTCTAAGTATATTGAAAAACGTATTGTTTAATTATGTTTATCGGTCACTACTTTATAAGTAGGGTCTTCTATAATATTAACATCAATAACAGCTTCGGCATTTTTTAATAGTCTTTTACAGTCTTCGCTAAGGTGTCTTAAATGAACGGTTTTTCCTGCTTCATGATATTTTTTAGTGATGCCGTTAAGAGCTTCTATAGCCGACATGTCTGATACACGACTTTCTTTAAAGTCGATAATAACTTCCTGCGGATCGGTATCTATATCGAACTTTTCGGCAAATACGGTTGTTGAGCCAAAGAAAAGCGGTCCGTAAATTTCATAATGTTTAATGCCATTTTCATCTATATAGTGCCTTGCGCGTATGCGCTTGGCACTTTCCCATGCAAATACCAATGCCGATATAATAACCCCTATAAGTACGGCTTCGGCTAGGTTGTGGGTTATGATAGTTATAATAGCTACCAGTATACCTGTTATAATATCTGATTTAGGCATTTTGTTTATAATTTTGAAGCTGGCCCATTCAAAAGTGCCTATTGCTACCATAATCATTACTCCGGTAAGTGCGGCTATAGGTAGTTTTCCTACAACAGGTGCTCCTACCATTATAATGATTAATATGGTTAAGGAAGCTATAATTCCCGATAGTCGCGCTCTTGATCCTGCCGAAAGGTTAACCAGTGTTTGTGCAATCATAGGGCAGCCTCCCATTCCGAAAAAGAATCCGTTAGCTATATTGGCAGCTCCCTGAGCTAAACATTCCCTGTTGCTGTTTCCTCTTGTTTTAGTAATCTCATCTACCAGATTAAGGGTAAGTAAGCCTTCGGTAAGTCCTACGGCAGCCATAATAAGTGAGTAGGGAAATATAATTTCAAGAGTTTTTAGGTTTAAGGGAATATTGGGTATATGGAAAGGAGGGAAACCTCCTTCAATTGATGCGATGTCTTCAACTGTTTTGGTTGGGATGTTAAAGAAATAAACTAGCGCAAATACTATAATTATGGCTACAAGAGAAGCTGGTATCGCTTTTGTTATTTTAGGGAATATGATTACTATGGCTATGGTTAAGGCTACTAATCCCAGCATTATATATAGTGCTGTTCCTGTAAACCAGTCGCCGGTTGTTTCTTTAAATCGGTCTAATTGAGCGGTAAATATAATTACGGCAAGTCCGTTTACAAAACCATACATAACAGGTTGTGGAACCAGTCGTATAAATTTCCCTAATTTAAAAAGTCCAACTGTTATTTGTAGTACGCCTGCAAGGGCAACAGCTCCAAAAACATATTCAATTCCGTGTAACTGCATAAGCGCCGTAAGTACTACTACTGTTGCACCTGCACCACCTGATATTAATCCGGGGCGTCCGCCAAATATTGCTGTGATCAACCCCATTATAAAGGCGGCATACAGACCTACAAGAGGGGGGAAGCCAGCCAGCATAGCAAACATGAGCGATTCGGGTATCATGGTCATGGCAACGGTAAACCCGGCAAGGATTTCGTTTTTATAATTTACTTTTTGGGAAAAATCAAACAGGTTAAAAACTTTGTTCATTTTAAAAGTGTTGTATTTTAATAGATTAGCGCAGGCTGCGGTTTTAAAAGGCGCAAAAATAGGGCTTTTTTTGTAAACCCTTTTTATGGGGTAGTAATGATGATTTTCTTAATCAAAAATTAACGTTGAAATTGGTTTTGTAATTTCTTTTATCGTAATATTGCAATATATAAATAAATAACATGGGAGCTACTAAATCAGATCAGTTTACAAAGGAGCAAAATGACCTGGCATCTTTGGCAAAAGCTTTAGGGCATCCGGCACGTATTGCTATTATAGAGTACCTTTTAAAGGTTGATTCGTGTATATGTGGGGATATAGTAGGGGTGTTGCCACTGGCACAGCCTACGGTGTCTCAGCATTTAAAAGAGCTTAAAAATGCCGGACTTATAAAAGGTAATATAGAAGGGACAGCGATTTGTTACTGTATAGATGAGGAAGGATTTGAGAAAATAAAATCATTTTTTGATCATGTTACAGTGTCGCTTTCCAAAAAGAAATTTGATTGTTGTTAATTAAAAGGAATGGATATGAAGTTGTCTGAAATCAAAACAATACTGGAAACGGTTGAAACGGTGAATTTCCGTTTGCCGGACGGGAGCTATGTGCCTGAACATTTTCATGTAACTGAAGTGGGTGTAGTAACCCGCAATTTTATAGACTGTGGCGGAACAGTAAGGAAAGAGGTTGTGGCTAATTTCCAGCTATGGAATGCTAACGATTTTGAACATAGATTGAAACCAAAAAAGTTGCGTAATATCATAGCATTGTCTGAACGTGTGCTGGGTATGGAAGATAGTGTGATTGAGGTGGAGTATCAGGGAGTGACTATTAATAAGTACGGACTTGATTTTGATGGAAAGGACTTTGTACTTACTATTAAAAATACGGCATGCCTTGCTGAAGACGCTTGTGGTATTACCGAAATGAAAAAAGAGACAGAAGTTAAAAATGAGCAGTCCTGCTGTACACCGGGAGGAGGTTGCTGTTAATTAAAATAAGATGACAAAAATTTTAGTATTGTGTACGGGTAATAGCTGCCGTAGCCAGATGGCTCATGGTTATTTAAAATATTTTGCAGAGGGTAGGGCTGAGGTTTACAGTGCCGGTGTTGAAACTCACGGTGTAAACCCAAAGGCTATTGCTTTTATGATGGAGGATGGTATTGATATTTCAGGGCATACTTCTAATAATGTGAATGAATATAGTGATGTAGATTTTGATTTTATAATCACGGTTTGTGATAATGCTAAGGAGAACTGTCCGTTTTTCCCGTCTAAAGCGCAGCGTTTTCATTATAATTTCCCCGATCCGTCAAAATATGAGGGAACGGAGGAAGAAATAGCTGCCGAATTCAGGAGAGTGCGTGGTATGATTAAAACTTACTGCGAAGATTTTATAAATATGATGGCAATATAAAGGGTAATATTTTCTGTCCTTTGCTGGTAAACTTTTTATGTGTCGTTTAGGGTTTGCATTAGGTAGAGGCAGGAAATATTGCTCTGTAATATTTTATATATGAGTGTTAATAATTGTGCTCCGGCTGCCGAAAGGAAAAAGCTGGGCTTTTTAGACCGTTACCTTACACTTTGGATTTTTACTGCAATGGCTCTTGGTGTGGCTATAGGTTACTTTTCTCCTAATGCCGAGAGTTTTATAAATTCGTTTTCAAGTGGTACAACAAATATTCCGCTTGCGGTGGGGTTAATTGTTATGATGTATCCTCCGCTGGCTAAAGTAAAATATGAAAATATAGGTAAGGTTTTCAGGAATACCAAAGTGCTTGGTGCATCACTTTTACTTAACTGGGTAATTGGGCCTGTAGTGATGTTTGTGCTGGCAATTTTATTTTTAAAAGGCTATCCTGAATATATGTCGGGACTTATTTTAATAGGTATTGCCCGTTGTATTGCTATGGTAATGGTTTGGAACGAACTTGCCGAGGGGAATAGGGAATATGCTGCCGGGCTTGTAGCTTTAAACAGTATTTTTCAGGTATTGTTGTATAGTGTTTATGCTTATGTATTCATTACGCTTCTGCCTCCGTTGTTTGGTGTAACGGGGCTTGAGGTTGCAGTAACGATGAGTGATATAGCCGAAAGTGTGGCTATATATTTAGGTATTCCGTTTGTGGCAGGTATAGCATCACGCTATATATTAATTAAGCTGAAGGGCGAAGAGTGGTTTAACAAGAAGTATATTCCTTTTATATCTCCGTTTACTCTTATAGCTTTATTGTTTACCATAGTAGTAATGTTTAGTCTTAAAGGTAAACTTATTGTTGAAATACCAATGGATGTACTGCGAATAGCAATACCATTATCTATATACTTTGTGATAATGTTTGTGGTTAGTTTTTTTGTGGCCAAAAAAACAGGGGCAGACTATAGTCAGTCGGCGGCTATTTCGTTTACTGCTGCGGGTAATAACTTTGAGTTGGCTATAGCGGTAGCGATTGGGGTATTTGGAATAAACAGCGGTCAGGCTTTTGCGGGTGTTATAGGTCCGTTGGTAGAAGTACCTGCTCTTATAGCATTAGTTAACTTGGCTTTTTGGATAAAGAAAAAATATTTTGGAGTTTCTGCGTTAGATAAATAAGTTTATTTTTATGATAAAGTACCTTATTTATGGAGAAACCCGAATTTCCGCTAGTTGATATATACGACTCTAATCATGTAGACCTGATTCCTGAAGAGGAGAATTTAAAAAAAGCTCCGGCTACAGAACTTCTTATAAAGGATAATCATTCCCTATTGTATGATAAGGATGGTAAAAAGTGGCGCTATTTCCTGAAGTCAGAGTTTTTTGAAGATACACTGGTAAACAGGGTAGTGGCGCATACCTTATACAATCCTGATTTTGAAGTGGAGCCGGTTTGGGAATATGTGGGTGAATATCATATTGAAGATCTTAAAGAAGAGGTTTTAAGATGTATAGATTATGATGAAGGTATAATAACCCAATATGAGGGCGCTGATATTATCCAAAAGGAAATAAGCATCTGTTTCTCGTTTGAAGATGTAGTTGCGGTTCTAAATAAATATGTTTTTGATGTTGATGAGGATTTAATCCTTGCCGAACAAAAACGAAGGGAAGAAAACGATTATTAGTCTAAAACTTATGGATTATAAAAATGCTCGGTCTGTTATGCAGGTCTGGCTTTTCTTTTTTCCATTGTGCTACCGTTTTGGTTTTTATATACTCTGTAGGTAGGGTAATATCACAGGCAATACATAAATGAGTAGATGGTTGCAGGGTTTGCAGTATATCTTCAATAAGTTTGTTGTTTCTGTAAGGTGTTTCTATAAAAAGCTGAGACTGACTTTTCTCGTTAGAAAGTCTTTCGTAGTTTTTAAGAGCATTTTTCTTTTCCCCTTTATCAATAGGAAGGTAACCGTTAAAAGCAAAGCTTTGCCCGTTCATGCCCGATGCCATCATGGCAAGCAGTATGGATGACGGACCAACAAGCGGTACTACCTGTATTCCTTTTTCGTGTGCCAGTTTAACAACAACAGCGCCTGGATCGGCTACACCGGGGCATCCGGCTTCACTCATTAAGCCTACGTTAAAACCTTCAAAGCAAGGCTTTAGGAAGTCGTCATATTCATGAGCTTCGGTGCGCTTGTTGAGTAGTGAAAGCTTTAGTTCGGGTTGTTTTTTAATAGGTAGTATGGCTTTGATAAAACGGCGTGCCGTTTTTTCGTTTTCCACAATATAATGGTCGATAAATTCAACAGATCGCTCTACCGTTTCCGGAAGCACTTCTTTTGGGTTGGCGTCTGGGCCAAGAGGTACGGGTAACAGGTATAGTTTTCCTATTGTTTTCATCGGGCGTTATCGTTAATAAGTTTGTTGGCTACAATCTGGCAGGCTTCGTCCAGCATATCATATACATTATCAAAACCTTCAGGACCTCCGTAATATGGGTCGGGTACATTAATACTTTCTCCCGGATGTAATGCATCCATCATAAGGCTTACTTTGGTTTTAGCCTTATCGTTTGGGGCAAGTTTTAAAACGTCTTTAAGGTTAGAGGTGTCCATAACAAAAATATGGTCAAACTCGGTAAAGTCGTTTACTTTAAACTGACGTGCCCTTTGGTGGGTAATATCCAGTCCGCGATCTCTGGCAGTTGCTATAGAGCGCTTGTCCGGTAATTCGCCTGCATGCCATCCGCCAGTTCCGGCAGAATCTACCATAAATTTGTCTGATGGCAGCTTAGATTGTAAAATACCTTCAGCCAGGGGAGAACGGCAAATGTTTCCCAAGCACACCATTAAAACTTTAACGGGCATTATATCGATAATTTTTTGTTGATATCGTCAACAAATTTACGGAATTGCTTGTCTGTAGAAACCAGGTTGTCTACCGTTTTACATGCGTGTAATACTGTGGCGTGGTCACGGTCTCCAATTTGAGAGCCGATGTTTGCCAGTGATGCCTTAGTGAACTTTTTAGCAAAGAACATAGCTAACTGACGTGCCTGTACTACGTGGCGTTTTCTGGTTTTTGACTGTAGTGTGTCTATGTCCAACTGGAAATAATCTGAAACTACTTTTTGAATGTAGTCTATAGATATTTCTCGTTTTACATTCTTCACAAACTTTTCCACTACCTGTTTTGCAAGGTCGATGGTTACTTCGCGCTTATTGAAAGATGATTGTGCTATTAATGATATAATAGCGCCTTCAAGTTCACGAACGTTTGATTTGATGTTTTTAGCAACATATTCCACAATTTCTTCCGGCATCTCCACACCGTCACGGTATAATATGTTTTTAAGGATAGAGATCCTTGTTTCATAATCCGGTTGGTGAAGCTCGGCAGATAGTCCCCATTTGAAACGGGATAAAAGCCTTTGCTCGATATCCTGCATGTCTACAGGAGCCTTATCTGAAGTAAGGATAACCTGTTTTCCGTTTTGGTGCAGGTGGTTAAATATGTGGAAGAAAACATCCTGTGTTCCTGTTTTACCCGATAAGAACTGTACGTCATCTATAATAAGTACATCTATTAACTGGTAAAAGTGGATAAAGTCGTTTCTTGTATTTCGTTTAACAGAGTCTATATACTGTTGAGTGAAAATCTCTGCAGAAATGTATAAAACCGTTTTCTCCGGGAATTTCTCTTTTATCTCCACACCAATAGCATGTGCAAGGTGGGTTTTACCTAAACCTACACCACCAAATATAAGTAGCGGATTGAATGAAGTTCCTCCCGGTTTGTTTGCCACAGCCATACCTGCAGAACGCGCTAACCTGTTTGAGTCACCTTCAAGGAAGTTGTCAAAGCTGTAGTTAGAGTTAAGCTGGGATTCGATTTTTACATTTCGTATTCCCGGTATAACAAATGGGTTTTTAAGTTCGGGGTTTTTGTTTTGTAACGGTACATCTACTTCCTGTGGTTTTACAGGAATACGGTTAGCACTTGGTAACTGTTCTGTGAACGGTTGTTTGTTGCCATAAGTGTTCTCCATTTTAATTTTATAGAGTAACTTTGCACCGTTTCCAAGTTCTTTTGTAAGGGCAACCTTAAGCAGTTTTACATAGTGTTCTTCCAGCCATTCGTAAAAGAATTTACTGGGTACCTGTATGTATAGAGAATTATCAGCCAGTTCTACTGCTCTAATCGGCTCAAACCAGGTTTTGTAAGCCTGCTCCTGAATATTGTCTTTTATGAATGCCAGACAGTTCTCCCATACCGATTGCGCAGTTTTAGTCATATATCTGAAAATTAAATGTTTAATATTGGTTGTTTTGCAAAAGAAAAAACAGAGAATTTTACTCCTCTACGGGAGAACAAATATGTGAACATTTTTTTTTAAAAAAAAATGGTTTGCATATTGATTTTTCTAAAAAAATATTGTAAGCGAATTTAAATAAAAATTAAAACAAAATTAACAGTAAAAAAATATGAAAATTCATGAATTTAGTGTAAGAGTCAGATATGCTGAAACAGACCAGATGGCCGTTGTTTATCACGGTAACTACGCCCAATACTTTGAAATGGGTAGAGTGGAATGGCTTAGAAATCTGGGTCTTACGTATAAGTTTATGGAGCAAAACGGTGTTATGTTACCAGTTGTCTCCTTGTTAATGAATTACAAAAAACCAGCCCGATATGATGATTTATTAACAGTTCGTACCATCTTCAAAAAACAGGAGTCTGTCAAGATAGAATTTGACTACGAAATCCTAAATGAGGCAGGTGAGTTATTAACAACCGGCAACTCAGTTTTGGTGTTTGTAGATATGAAAACAGGGCGTCCTGTTACTCCTCCTGATTATGTTGCAGCGAAAATGGAATTAGTTAAAAATTAACTAAATTTAACAGATTGTTAAATTACATAAAAACTACAAAACGGAAGTTATACTTCTTTGATTTCTATCTCGTATAAACTGTTAAATGCCTCAAATACCATTGGGGCATTTTTCATTCGGGTACTTATTGTTACTTCACAGTCCATCTCCATTTTTTGAGCGACTATGTCAAGGTTCTTTTCTTTAATAACGCGCATAACCTTGTTCATATTATGGTAACCAAACTTAATTTGGTAATGAACATCAATTGTTTTCTCTATTATCTCTGATGCTTCCAGAGCCATTTGTGCCGAAGTACGATAAGCTGTTATGAGTCCGCCCACTCCAAGTTTTACTCCGCCAAAATACCTAACCGATATAACCAGTACATTAGTAACATCAAACGATTGTATTTGTCCGTATATAGGCATGCCGGCACTATTGTTTGGTTCGCCGTCGTCGTTAGCACGGTAGTATAGCTTTTTCTCGTCGGTGCCCAGTTGGAAGGCATAACACCAGTGACGTGCCGAATGGTGCTGCTTTTTAATGTTTTCCAGTATGGATTTAACCTCGTCTTCACTGGTTACGGGAAATGCATAACCGAAGAACTTACTGTTCTTTTCTTTGAAAAGTGTTTCTTCCGATGGGGCTGCGAGTGTTTTGTAGGTGTCTTTTTCCAAGAGATTAGCTAATTGGCTGCAAAGGTATTTTATATAAAACGGAATTGCAAACCGTAGTAAAATTGAGTATAGTTACTTGAAAATGTCGCTTATTGTAGTGCTTTTTTTTATAATAACTACTGTGTTATTGATGCTTTTTACAGGCTAAATAATAGGCTTTTTCGGTATCTGTTTTATTTTTTTCGGTATCCGCTATATAATTTTTACTTTTACATCATCACAATCAAAGCAGATGGATTCAATTTTAAAGGTAAATAATGTTGTTAAGCAGTATGGTGATTATACGGCTTTAAACAGCGTTTCTCTTGATGTTCCCAAAGGCAGTATTTACGGACTTTTAGGTCCTAACGGTGCGGGGAAAACTTCACTTATAAGGATTATAAACCAAATTACCATGCCCGATAGCGGTGAGGTTTTACTCGACGGAGAAAAACTTAAACCCGAACATGTTGCTCATATAGGTTATATGCCCGAAGAAAGAGGGCTTTATAAAAGCATGAAAGTGGGTGAGCAGGCGCTATACCTGGCACAGCTTAAAGGGATTTCCAAGCAGGAGGCAAAAAAACAACTGGACTACTGGTTTGAAAAGCTGGAAATAAAAGGCTGGTGGAATAAAAAAATACAGGAGCTTTCTAAAGGTATGGCACAAAAAATTCAGTTTGTGGTTACGGTACTGCACCAACCGAAACTGTTAATATTTGATGAGCCGTTTAGCGGATTTGACCCTGTTAACGCCAATCTTATTAAAGACGAGATTTTGGAGCTTCGTGATAAGGGGGCAACAGTTATATTTTCTACCCACAGAATGGAAAGCGTAGAGGAGATGTGTGATCATATTGCGCTTATCCATAAATCCAACAAACTTATTGAGGGTAAACTGCACGATGTTAAAAAGCAGTACAGAACCAATACTTTTGATGTAGGTATCGCTCCTTATAACTTCCAGCAGTTACTGGCTGATATCAATACGAAATTTAAAACTGAGAAAGCCGACTTTAAAACGCTTGACGACGAACTTAAACTGGCTGTTACCCTGCCACAGGGAGGTTCTCCGCGCGATTTGATGCAGTACCTTATGCAGCATGGAGAGGTAACTTATTTTGTAGAGAAGATACCTAGTGTTAACGATATTTTTATTCAAACCGTAAGTCAGAAATAATATGAGCCTATCCCTTATTATAAAAAGAGAGTTTAATGCCAAGGTGCGTAATAAGTCGTTTATAGTAATGACTTTTTTAAGTCCGTTGCTTGTTGTGGTAATGGGGTGCCTGGTAGGTTATCTGGCGAGTGTAAATGGTGACGAGGTTAATAAGGTTGTTGTTTATGATAAAGCCGGTTTACTGAAGTCGGATTTTGAAAATACAGATTATACGGTATATACTGACCTGTCTGGTATGTCGCTGGAGAAAGCAAAAGAAAAAGCGTCTGAAGGTTATTTGGGACTTATTTATGTTCCTCAGGTAGACAGCCTGCCACAACTTGTCAATAAGGTGGAGTATATTACTAACGAAACACCAAACCTTGAGTATGTTTCTGAGATTGAAGGCGTGGTAAACAGTAAGCTTACCAAATACAATTTGGAGCAGCTTGGTTTTGATTCAGATAAAATAGACAAGGCTAAAACCAAGTCAAATATCCACCTGAGTAAGTTTAGCGGTGAGGAGACATTTAAGGAAGGGAGTATACTTAAAATAGCTTTGGGAGGTTTATCTGGCTACCTTATCATGATGTTCGTAATTATATATGGTAACATGGTAATGCGAAGTGTTATTGAAGAAAAAACCAATCGTATTATAGAAATCATAATATCATCGGTTAAGCCGTTCCAGCTAATGATGGGGAAAATTATAGGTACATCACTTGCAGGGATATTACAATTTTTAATATGGGCAATACTTGGGCTTACCCTGTTTTTTGTGCTTAACATGGTATTTGGAGTGCAAATGGGAGCAGCATCATCTCAGCCTGAAGCTGCCGCAGCAACACAGGAGGCAATGAGTAGTATACAAATTTATCTTTCGGAGTTTGCAAAACTCCCTCTGGCTACCATATTTATTTCATTTTTACTGTATTTTATAGGGGGGTACTTCCTGTACAGTAGTTTTTATGCTGCAATTGGAGCAGCGGTTGATAGTGAAACCGATTCACAGCAGTTTTTACTGCCTATAATAATGCCGTTAATGCTTGGGGTTTATGTGGGTATATTTACGGTTATAAGCGATCCGCATGGTACTGTGGCAACCGTATTCTCCATGATACCGTTAACATCGCCTATTGTGATGCTTATGCGTATACCTTTTGGAGTACCTATGTGGCAAATAATAGTTTCACTGCTTATTCTTTTTGGAACCTTTTTTGCAGTGGTATGGTTCGCCTCAAAAATATACCGCATCGGTATACTTATGTATGGTAAGAAACCAAGCTATAAAGAAATATTTAAGTGGCTTAAATATTAATTTTAAAATCAAACAATCAACAAGAGTATGTCTAAAATACTTATAATAGAAGACGAAGCAGCAATCCGTAGGGTATTGTCAAAAATACTGGCAGAGGAGAACGATTCGTATAAAATTGAAGAAGCCGAAGACGGGCAACAGGGAATAGAAAAAATTAAAGAAAACGATTTTGACCTGGTGCTTTGTGATATAAAAATGCCTAAAATGGACGGGGTTGAAGTATTGGAAGAGGTGAAAAAAATTAAGCCTGAAATTCCGTTTGTAATGATATCCGGTCACGGTGATTTAGAAACAGCTGTTCAAACCATGCGTTTGGGAGCGTTTGATTACATTTCAAAACCGCCCGATTTAAACCGTTTGCTTAATACCGTGCGTAATGCGCTCGACAGAAAAACGCTGGTAGTAGAGAACAAAAGGCTTAAAAAGAAAGTAAGTAAGAATTATGAAATGATAGGGAGCAGCGAGCCTATAAATCTTATTAAGGATATTATAGAGAAGGTTGCTCCAACAGATGCCCGAGTACTCATTACAGGACCAAACGGTACCGGTAAGGAGCTTGTGGCACACTGGCTGCATGAAAAGAGTGAGCGTAGTGCTTCTCCGTTTATTGAGGTAAACTGTGCAGCTATACCAAGCGAACTTATTGAAAGCGAACTTTTCGGTCATGTTAAGGGAGCATTTACCAGTGCTGTGAAAGACAGAGCAGGTAAGTTTGAAGCTGCCGATAAAGGAACTATCTTCCTGGATGAGATAGGGGATATGAGCCTTCCTGCGCAGGCAAAAGTACTGCGTGCGCTTCAGGAAAATATGATACAGAGGGTAGGTGCCGAAAAGGATATTAAAGTAAATGTACGTGTAGTAGCAGCTACTAATAAAGATCTTAAAAAGGAGATTGAAGAAGGTCGTTTCCGTGAGGATTTATACCACCGTTTAGCTGTAATTTTAATTAAGGTTCCGGCGCTTAACGACAGGAGGGATGATATTCCTGAGCTTATAAACCATTTTGCCGGTAAAATTGCTGCAGAGCAGGGTACGGCTCCAAAATCGTTCTCAGATTCAGCAGTGAAGTTGTTACAGGAGTACGACTGGACGGGTAACATCCGTGAGCTGCGTAATGTGGTAGAACGCCTTATTATTTTAGGCGGAGGAGAGATCTCTGAAAATGATGTAAAACTTTTTGCAAGTAAATAAAAATGACGGACCATAACTGTTGGTCAACGATATTATGTTTTTAAAGAAGATATACGACAAACTCGCGCAGGGAGTGGAGCTGGCTGGTTTTACCGAGCCTACCGAACTGCAAAAAGAAAGCTTTGGTACTATTAAAAGTGGTGCTGACTGTGTGCTTGCCATGCCTGATGGCGGAAGTAAAACCACAACTATTGTTATTAATGTAATTCAAAAGCTTCAAAAAGCATTTGAGCAGTCTCCGCGTGCCCTTATTGTGGTTCAGGATAAGGAAAAGGTTCAGGAAATGCAGGAGATGTTTGAGGTGCTGGGCAAGTATACCAATTTAAGGGTTTATGGTGTGTATGACAAGAGTGATATAGACGAGGATAAAAACCAGATATCTGTAGGTATTGATGTGCTTATTGGTACACCAAACAAACTGAATGATATGTTTGGCGGTGCCGGCTTTGATGTAAACCAGCTTAAAATGTTTATAGTAGATGATACTGAGATATTGCTTAAAAACAGGCTGGAGCCGAAAATTAGCAGGATTTCTAACAGTATAGCTAAGGTACAACGTATCTTTTTTACCGATGTAATTACCGAAAGGGTAGAGATACTTGCTGACAGGATTATGATTGAGCCTTATTTCTTTGAATTTGATGATGAGCAGGAAGAGGAAGCTGACGAGAACCAGTAAAGATGAACACATTTAAGATTTATGAATATACAGAAAAGGCTTCGGGCCTTTTCGGTTTTTTAAGGCGGAAAGAGTACAAGAGTCTGCTTGGGGAAATCGTTTTTCATAATGATAAAATAGTAGTAGCCGGCAGGGATATTCTTCTTGCCGATTTGCAACAAATACGTATTCCTGTATTTCATGATTATTATGGTAGAAATGATAAAGGTAATATTACGAAGGGTGATAACAATGTAGTAGAGTTGCTGTTGGCAAACGGAAATAAAGAGACATATTACTTTGCTTTGAGTGAGCGTTATGAAATACGAAGTATAAAAGAACAGCTTATTGCTTATCATAAAGCAGGGAAGTTTGATTTTGATAATCTTACCCTGGTTTTAGGGCTTGAAGATTATAATGCAGTACTTAATTTTAAAAGGAGCCTTACAGATAATAATTTAACTTAAAAATGGAAAAGAAGTTTAAAACCAAAACAGGTTACTGTCATATTCTTCCAGACAATATAGTGCTTACAAGAGATGGAGTTTTAGGTGAAATATCAAAAATTGCTGTTGGTAATACAATAAAAAGGAGTATGATTATATATTCCCTTTTTTTAGTTTACCTTATTTATAAAGTAGTAACGCTATACGCTATTGGCGATATGGTAAGGGCTATACTTCATTTGGCTGTTGCGGCATTATTGTTTTTTGTGTTGCTTAAAAGCATTAACAATTCGGCTACTCCTGTAATACCAAGAAATAAAATAAAAGCAGTTACGTTTAAAAAAGCAACAGCTTTAACTAGAGCCTGTTTTTTGATTGATTTTGAAGATGAGAAAGGTAAACTGAAAAAAAGAATAGTTATGTTGCCGGGGTCTATTTCGGGAGGGCAGGAAGCTGTAGAGGATGCCGTTAAAATAATGAAGGAAGAAAAGCTTATTGCTTAAAATACCGTATCTTTAAGTAAAAACGTAACGCTATGGCATTAGTAAAAGTATATTCCGGTAGTGAGATAGAGGTAACTCCGGTAAAAGCAGTATTAGAGGAGGCAGGTATTAACCCTGTGGTTAAAAACAATGTGCAGTCGGCTACCCTTGCAGGGTTCGGTACTTTTGGTCAGGCTATAGAACTGTATGTAGAGGCTTATGAAGCCGATAAAGCCAAAACACTTATAACAAACTATACTAAATAAAATTTTTAATGCTTCCGGTAAAAGAAACCCAACGCTTATTATTTAGAGAACTTGAACTTACAGATGCGGAAGCCATGTTTGAAATGGACTCTGATCCTGATGTCCATTTGTATTTAGGGAACAATCCGGTTAAAAATATTGATGAGGTAAAATTCGTTATAGAGAACCTGCAATGGCAATACAAAACCTTTGGTATGGGGCGCATGGCTGTTGTGCTTAAAGAAACCAATGAGTTTGTAGGCTGGGCAGGATTTAAAAGAGAACGTAATTTAAAAGACCGTGGCATATTTTGCGATTTAGGTTATCGTTTTCTTAAAAAGCACTGGGGTAAAGGTTATGCGAGCGAATCGGCTAAAGCCTTTGTGGAGCATGGTTTTACTGTTATGAAACTGGAAAAAATAAATGCCTACGCCGATGCTGTACACACTGCTTCGCGCAAGGTGCTGGAAAAGGCGGGCTTACAACATATAGAAACTTTTGATCTGGATGGTGTTGAAGAGGTATGGTATGAAATGCTAAACCCAAATACATATGCTGAAAAGTCTTAAACTGATAATGATTACACTATTTTCTTTTTTAACTCTACTTTATTTACTGGCTGTAACACTGCTGTATTTTAATCAGGAGAAAATTATATTTCCTGCAGAGAGGTTGTTGCAGGAGTATGAATTTAAATTTGATGGTAAATTTGAGGAGCTTTATATTTCAATGAATGACAATATAAAGCTTAACGGGTTACTGTTTAAAGCCGAAAATTCTAAAGGGCTTATTTTCTATTTGCATGGAAATGGAGGTGCGCTTGACTCATGGGGTGATATTGCATCTACCTATACCAATTTGGGCTACGATATTTTTATACTGGACTACAGAGGGTATGGTAAAAGTGAAGGTTACATTGAAAGTGAAGATCAGTTTTTTAGCGATGTAAAAAAATCGTATGCCGAACTACTTAAAAGGTATGATGAGGACAATGTGATTATTATGGGTTATAGTATTGGTACAGGGTCGGCCGCGATGCTGGCATCACTTAACAACCCAAAGCTACTTATATTAAAAGCACCTTATTACAGCCTTAATAATGTAATAGATGGCAGGGTGCCTTTTATGCCTGATTTTTTAAGGAAGTATAAGTTTGAAACCTATAAGTTTCTGGAGAATGTTAAATGCCCTGTATATACTTTTCACGGTACTAAGGACAGGGTTATACCTTATTCCAATTCAGAAAAGCTTAAGGAAGCCTTTCCTGATAAAATAGAACTAACTACATTACAGGGAACTGACCATTTGATTAATGGCAATAACAAAGTTTTTACAGCAAAGCTTGCCGAGATATTGTCAAACTAATGTTTTGTTTTTTGATGCTTTTTTCTTTTTTCAAACAGGTAGCCTATAATTAGGCCTACTACTATCCAAAAGGGAATACCAAATAGTATTTTGTGATAGGAGAGTGTTTCGCCATCTATTATAGGGAAAATAATCATGGCGATAATATAAAGCACTCCGCCCCAAACAAGTCCGGATCTTAACCATCTTTTCATGACTTCTTAATTTTGCAGGATTAATTTACTAAGTAAGATACGATTATTCCTGCAACTAAGCAATGATGGGCTGGAAAAGAAATAGTTAAATGTAAATTTACAGGGTAGTTTTTTTGTTTACTGAAGTCTTTTTGGCTCTTATCGAAATAAATGCAAAAAGAAATCCTCCTATAAGGTATCCTAACAAATCGGTTAAATTATATAATGGAAGGGAGTCATTAAGCTCAAATACTTTTACTAAAAACGGCAACAGAATAAATTTCCATAACCCCATCCAAACGAACAGACATAATACTCCTGTTAACCAGTTTTTTAATTTATTCATCTATTTGTTTTTTAGGTCCTTTTTTTCTTGAAAAATAACCAAACACTAACCCGAATATTATCCATAAGGGAAACATGAAAATGCATTTTTTAATGTCAATTTCTACACCGTCATATAGCGGAAAACCTATGTTCATTAAAAAGAACATAAATATCCCCCAGCCTATCCCAAATTTCATCCAGCTTTTCATGCTTATCCGTCTATCTGTTTTTGAGGGCCTTTATTTTTTCTGTGGTTGTAATAGCTAAAACCTAAGCCAACAATACACCATATAACAAAGCCTATTATAATTCTTAAAGGCTTAAGGGTTTCTTCACTCATTAACGGGAAGACTACATCTAATAAAAGACACATTATTGATGCCCATGTAAAGCCCTGTACTATCCAGTTTTTCATAAGTTATTGGTTTGGAGTTTTAGTGTTTTGTTTTTTTAACGAATACTTTACCCAAAAAAAGCTGGCAGCTATCCATACCGGTATACCTACAATAACTCTGGTTTGTAATGGCACTTCATCGCCTATGCCAATAATCGGGAAAAGAAATGTGGATATTGAGAACATAAAGACAAAAAATATAAGTCCTGCTATAAGTTTTTTATTCATTGTAAAGTGTATTTGTAGTAAAACCCAAATATATACAAACTTCTTAATCTAAACAAAATGCGTGTTGATTGTGTAATTGCCTAATTATCCTATCTTTGCGGCTTCAAAAAAATACCTCTATGATAACTGTAGATGCGCTTTCGGTACAATTTGGCGGTACCACATTATTCAGTGATGTTTCTTTTTCTATAAATGAGACTGATAAGATTGCCCTTATGGGTAAAAACGGGGCAGGAAAATCGACATTGCTAAAAATAATAGCAGGAGTTAACAAGCCTTCAACCGGAGCTATATCGGCACCAAAAGGGACTGTTATAGCTTATCTTCCTCAGCATTTACTTACCGAAGATAATGCTACGGTTTTTGAAGAGACGTCTAAGGCTTTTGCTACTATCTTTAAGATGAAGGAAGAGATTGATGCCTTAAATGAGGAGCTTACTGTTCGTACCGATTATGAGTCTGATGAGTACTACAAGATTATCGAAAGGGTATCTGAACTTAGTGAGAAATTCTACTCCATAGAAGAGGTGAATTATGAGGCAGAAGTAGAGAAGGTGCTTGTTGGTATGGGTTTTAGCCGTACCGATTTTACAAGACCTACATCAGAGTTTAGTGGTGGATGGAGAATGCGTATTGAGCTTGCCAAGATATTACTTCAAAAACCTGATCTTATCCTGCTGGATGAGCCTACTAACCACATGGATATTGAGAGTATACAGTGGCTGGAGGATTTTCTTTTAAACAGTGCTAAAGCAGTTATCGTAATTTCTCACGACAGGGCTTTTGTTGATAATATTACTAACCGTACCATAGAGGTTACTATGGGAAGGATATACGATTATAAAGCGAAATATTCACATTACCTTGAGCTTAGAAAAGACCGCCGTGCACAACAGCAAAAGGCGTATGATGAGCAGCAGAAAATGATTGCCGAAAACATGGAGTTCATTGAGCGTTTTAAAGGTACTTATTCTAAAACCCTACAGGTACAGTCGCGTGTAAAAATGCTGGAAAAACTGGAGCTTGTAGAAGTTGATGAAGTAGATACATCGGCACTTAGGCTTAAGTTTCCGCCATCACCACGCTCGGGTCAGTATCCTGTGGTGGTTAACGAGCTTTCAAAATCATACGGTGATCACGTAGTGTTTAAAGATGCTTCGATGGTTATTGAACGCGGACAAAAACTGGCGTTTGTAGGTAAGAACGGTGAAGGTAAATCGACCATGATTAAAGCTATTATGGGAGAACTTGAGTTTGAAGGTAGCCTTGAGGTAGGACACAACGTACAAATAGGATACTTTGCACAAAACCAGGCATCGCTTTTAGATGAGAACCTTACTGTTTTTGAAACGATTGATCGTATTGCCGAAGGTGATATTCGTACACAAATAAAAAACCTGCTAGGTGCATTTATGTTTAGCGGGGATGATACTACTAAGAAAGTAAAAGTACTTTCGGGTGGAGAGAAAACACGTTTGGCTATGATAAAGCTGTTGCTTGAGCCGGTTAATGTACTTATTCTCGATGAGCCTACCAACCACCTTGATATGCGTACTAAGGATATTATAAAGGATGCTCTTAAAGCTTTTGACGGTACATTGATATTAGTATCGCACGACAGGGATTTCCTTGACGGACTGGTGACTAAAGTATTTGAGTTTGGTAACAAACGTGTTAAAGAACACTTTGAAGATATTAAAGGTTTCCTTGAACTTAAAAAGATGGAAAACCTGAGAGAAATAGAAAAGTAAACCATGGTTAAAACATTCAGTACTGTAATATTATTGTTTTTAGGGATTGTTGTCTTTGCCCAAAATCAGCAAAAGCTACTTTTGAAAAAAGAGCTGCAAACTACTCCCGCAAAAATATCATATAAAGACAGTATTGAAGTGTATGGTATAACTTATACCAGTGACAGTTTAAAAGTTAACGGATATCTTGTACAGCCTAAAACCCAGGGGCCACACCCAGTAATTATATTTAACAGGGGAGGCAACAGGGATTTTGGAGAATTGATTCTTCCTTATGCATATCGCTTTTTGGGCCAACTGGCAAAAGAAGGTTATGTGGTAATAGCCAGCCAGTATCGTGGCAACGGTGGCAGCGAAGGAGTCGAGGAATTTGGCGGCAGTGACGTTGATGATGTGGTTAACTTAATTGATGTGCTTGCCGAAATTAAAGAGGCAGATACAACACGTATAGGTATGTATGGCTGGAGTAGGGGCGGAATGATGACTTTAAGGGCGCTTACAGAAACCAATAAGATAAAGGCGGCTGTTGTGGGAGGAGCACTTTCTGACATGAGAGCCGGACTTGAAAGACCTGAAATGGAAAAGGTATACAGCGAACTTATTCCTAATTATGCAAATAATAAAGAAGCGGAACTTACAAAAAGATCGGCTATTGAATGGGTAGATAAATTACCAACAAATGTTCCTTTATTAATGCTTCACGGTAATGCCGACTGGCGTGTAAAATGTGAGCAGAGCCTGAAATTGGCTATTGAATTTGGAAAATACAGAATACCCTACAGGCTTGTAGTTTTTGAAGGGAGTGATCATGGTATCAATGAAAACAAAAATGAAGTAAATAAAATGGTACTAAACTGGTTTGACCGTTTTCTTAAAAATAACGAGCCATTACCGGATATGAAGTATCATGGAAGATAAACAAAAAAGGCAGGATTAAATCCTGCCTTTTTTGTTATTGTACCATGTCTACCAGTCGTATAAACTCGGCTTTATAGCCATCGGTATCGTTTTTAATACCTTCTTTGCCGAGTTTCTTAATCTTTTTAGACGATTTACTTGGTATAAGTTTTGAGTCCCTTAGTTTAAGCCCAAACCATGCTACTGATGCAGCAAACTTAAAGTCGGACGAAGCTTCATCAAGTTCAACTGGTTTGTTTTCTATAACCAGTTCTGTTTCGGTACTCTTATTACCATCCGGCTTTTTGTGTCTTAGCTTAACTGTTGCCAGTTCGTCTTTATATTTGTTTTTCTCTTTTGCCTGTTGGGTATACTTCAGTTTTGTATCTGGGGTAAAGTAATCACTTTCCACACCAACCGGGATTATTTCATATAAAGCCGTTACAGTATGCCCGCTACCCAGTTCGCCTGCATCTATAGCGTCGTTTTCAAAATCTTCATCCCTTAACTTACGGTTTTCATAACCTATAAGCCTGTACGACTGTACATGGTTAGGGTTAAATTCAATTTGTATTTTAACATCTTTGGCTATGGCATACATAGAGCCTTTAAATTCTTTTTGAAGAAAACGGTCGGCTTCCTGCATGTTGTCTATATAGGCATAGTTTCCGTTGCCCTTGTCTGCCAGTATTTCCATTTTAGAATCCTTGTAGTTACCCATTCCGTAACCAAGGCAGGTAAGGAACACACCACTTTGCCTTTTTTCTTCAATTAGAGTCTGCATATCCCTGTCAGAAGAGTCACCTACATTAAAGTCACCATCGGTAGCCAGTATTACACGGTTGTTTCCGCCTTTAATAAAGTTTTCCTGTGCCGTTTTGTAAGCCAGTTCAATACCCTCTCCACCGGCAGTACTGCCACCTGCCGATAGCTCATCAAGGGCATCAATTATTTTTGTTTTTTCACTTCCGTTGGTTGAAGGCAATACCAGTCCGGCAGCACCTGCATATACCACAATTGCAATTTTATCTTCAGGGCGCATTTGGTTAACCAATAGCTTCATTGACTGTTTAAGTAACGGTAGTTTGTTGTCATCACTCATAGAACCGCTTACATCTATCAGGAATACAAAGTTAGAAGCAGGCAATTTGTCCATTGGTATCTCTTTACCTTTTAGTCCTATTTTAAGGAGTTTGTGGTCAGGATTCCAAGGGGCATCACTATACTCTGTATTGATAGAGAATGGCTCTTTGCCTTTAGGCTGAGGGTAATTATACTTAAAGAAGTTTATCATTTCTTCAACACGAACCGCATCTTTAGGTACTTTTTGCCCGTTGTTTAAAAAGCGTCTTATATTGGTATAAGAAGCATTATCAACATCAATAGAGAAAGTGGAAAGCGGATTTGAGGTTGGGTTTTCAAACTGATTTTCCTCAAACATATTATAGCTTTCACGGTCTACCTGTATTTTAGACGGATCTATAGGTTCGTTTTCCTCTTCGTCTTCTTCAATAATTTCGCGGGCATATTCTCCCTGTTTTGTTTTGATAACCACAACACCGTTACTACCTCTCATACCGTATAACGATGTAGCACCGGCATCTTTTAAAACCCTGATGTTGGCCACATCGTTTACATTCATATTCTTTACGGTTTCCTCATCTACAGGCATGCCGTCAAGAATGTAAAGAGGAGTACTGTTCCCGCGGGTAGTAACAACACCCTGTAATAACGCCCTTTTCTCTGAATCCGACTGATTGTCTAAAGCGGCTGTGTTCATCTCTATAGTTGTGCCTTTTACTGTAGTTATAACAATTACACCGTTAACACCTTTGTCTCCGTAAGCCGATATTGCATCCTGATCTTTAAGAACTTTAACTGTAGCAATATCATTTTGGTTTAAATTCCTGAAGGTGTCTTCGTTAACAGCTACACCGTCTACTACATACAGTGGAGCTGTGTTGGTTATATAAGCTGTGTTTAAAATGGCTATATATGTAGGCTCATCTGTCTCAGAAATTTGTCCAGGTATCTCACGAAACTGAATTCTTCCGTTAGATAAGGTGTCATATTGTATATCGCTGGAGGTTACTACTGTAGCACCTTCTTTATACATGTTTTTACGATAATAGTCCTGATTGTTTTGAAAACCTTTATCAAGTTCACCTTTTGGCGCGCTTACATAACTAGTAGTCTGCTTGTCGCCATCCCTGTAATTACGTTTGGCAAAAGCGATAGTAGCCTGTTGTTTTTGTTTTATTTGCTTTCTACGTTTTTCTTCTTTTTTTCTTTTTTGTGTTCCGTATGCAACCACAACAACTTCTTCCAGTTTATTTGTGCTTTCTTCCAGTAGTATATTGTGGGGGATGTTAGGATTATTAATAGCGACACTGTTTTCATTATAGCCTATATACGAAATTTCCAGAATATCCCCCTTTTTGGCTTCGATAGAGAATTTACCTTCTATATCTGTCGAAACGCTTTTGTTTGTTCCTTTAATGGTTACATAAGCTCCGGGTAAAGCTCCTGAAAAGTCACTTACTACGCCAGTAACCATATTATTATTTACAGTAACAGTTGCTGTTATGGCTTCTTTGTTCTGTAAGCTGTCTTTACCAAAATAAAGGCTGTTAAGATGAGTGTACTTGTCTTTTGAAGGAACTATAAATTCATTCAGGTTTTCGTTTTCAGTATCCTGAATAGCTACGTTACTATAAGTAACGGCAGAAGAAGAACTATCATCTTTTTTAGGTGTTATTTCTCCTTTTACCCGAAATTCTCCTTTGTCGGTTCTGGTATCCCATACTTTTAATTTTGAATCATTTAAAACAACAATTTTTCCTTCGTCTTTAAAATATATAGTATCTCCGGGAGCATGTTTAAAAATGTCTTGCAGGTATATTTTTTTATTCCCCATTAATACATATTTACTGCTGTCAATAGGAGTTTCTTTGCTTTTTATAAAAGCACTGTTCTTTATATTAACGACAGAATCATTTTTACGAATTATAGTTTCTTCTTCCCCTACAACCACTTCAATTTTTTGAGTATCCCTTACTGTTGTTGGGTTAAATGTTTCCTCTACTTTATTGTGGTCTATAGTGGTAACCTGTGTTTCGGGTTCTGTAGGGTTAGCGTGCTTTTTAAAGAACTGACCACCTATTGCTAATAATATTAGCAACAGAGCAGCAACACCGCCATACCTCCAAAAAATAAGGCCTCTTCGTTTCTTTTTGTGGTCCAGTTTTTCTTCAACTCTGTCCCATATCGCTTCCATTCGGTCAAAGCCTTTGTTCTCGACTTTTCCGGCAGCGTTTTTAAACTGATTATCTAATTTATTTTGATTTTCCATAGCTGTTTTCATTTTGATAATAAACACTGTTTATTAAATCTTTTAATTTACTGCGGGAGACATTTAATTGTGATTTCGAAGTCCCTTCTGTAATATTCAGCATTGCAGCTATTTCTTTGTGAGAGTAACCTTCTATGGCAAAAAGGTTAAATACCGTACGGCAACCTTCAGGAATGTAGTCAAGCAGTTTAAGCAGGTCTTCCTCTTCGAGACTGGCCGGTTCGTTTTGCGAAGGCTCTGCCGATGTGCTCATGTCTTCAATATAAATATTAAAGTTTACCTTCCTTTTTAAAGTTAAAAGACACTGGTTTATGGCTATACGCCTAGCCCAGGCCTCAAAAGCCTTGACTTCTTTTAACTGATTGAGTTTTGTGAAAATGGTATAAAAGGCATCGGCCACTGCCTCTTCTATTTCCTCTTCGCTCTTTAAATACCTTTTGCAGGTGTGGTATAGCTTGGGCGCCATAAGTTCATACACCTGCCTTTGGGCATTTCGGTGCATGTTCCTGCATGCTGTTATGAGTTTTTCGTCTATCACAATATGTCTCTTTGTTTATATAGAGCAGAAAAAACAGTTAAAGGTTGGGAGAGGGAGTAATTTTTTGTTTAAGGTTTCAGGTTTCATGTTGTAGTTAAACACGTAACTAATAACCCGTAACGCAAAACTATTTATCAATAGTAAGTTTATATATGTCAGATTCGGTTGCATCACTATCGGTATCTTCACACAAAAGGAATTCCAGTGATTTGCCATTGTCCCTGTATAGAGTAATACCCTCAAACTTATTTTTGTTAGATATTATTTGGGTAAACTCAACCTCTACAGTCTCGATATCTATACAGCCTATAAGAGAACCTGCCACTTCACCATCAAGATAAGTAGAGTCTGATTTCTCGGCAGCAGCAATAAAGTACAGTTTATCACCTACTTTAACGGCATCGGTAAAACTGGCCTGAGCACCGTTTATTTTAGGTAGAGTAATAGGGTTGTATATAATCTGGAAATAAATTTCGTTAATATCACCATCTAAGGTAAACAGACCGTTTTGCTGTGCAGGTCCGTTACCACGCTGAAACAGGTACCATAATGTTCCGTCGTTAACCGCAGCTTCTATATTAAAGTCTTCGGGGCTTATCTCTCCAAAGCTTTGCATACCAAGATAAAGATCGGTCAAATCGGTAGGTGCCTGTGTGGTTTTGGTTTTAAAGTTGTAATGAGCAAGGCTATTTCGGTTTTCCTTTAGTCCAGACCCCGAACCAAATATATATAAGTTGTTGTCAAGTTTAGTGATAGCCTCAAAGTCCTGCTTGTCTTTTTTAGGGATGTTTTCAAGCGGACCCGTATAAGTACTGTCGGCAAGCGATACCTTGCTGGTGGTCTTGTCGGTCATGTTGTATTCATACAGCATATTGCTGTTGTCTGAAATAAGGAATAGTGAATTGTCGTTAAAAAGCAACCCTGATGCAGAGCCTATTCCCATGATGTGTAACAGCAGTTCCAGCTTAAATTTTTGCATAAACTTGTGTTTTTGTTGTAAACGTGTTGTTGTTTAATTTCTTACATTTATAAAGATAAATATTTCTTCGCATGAATATCAATACCGACGATTTTAAAGTAACCGAAGCTTTTTCCATAAGCAAAGCGCCTACAAAGATAGAACTGGAACTCACAGCTAAAAAGAAAATAAAGAAAATTGAGAAAACCAGTAAAAAGCTGGGCAAGCTTCAGGACAAGATGTATGCCAATAACCGCTATAGTGTTTTGATATGCCTGCAGGGTATGGATACAGCGGGGAAGGACAGTCTTATTCGCGAGGTGTTTAAAAACTTTAATGCCAGAGGGGTGGTGGTGCATAGCTTTAAAACGCCAACATCAAACGAGTTGAAGCATGATTATTTATGGAGGCACTATATTGCCCTGCCACAAAGGGGAAAGTTTGCCGTTTTTAACCGTTCGCATTATGAGAACGTACTGGTAACCCGTGTGCATCCCAACTATATTTTAAACGAAAACCTTCCCGGAGTGGATAAAGAGGAAGATATAACCGATGCTTTTTGGGAAAGCCGTTTTGAACAGATTAATAACTTTGAACAGCATTTAGCCGAAAACGGAACGATTGTGCTTAAATTTTTCCTGCACTTAGGGAAAGAGGAGCAAAGGCAAAGGTTGTTACGCAGACTGGAAAAGGAAGACCACCTGTGGAAATTTTCTGCCGGAGATCTTAATGAAAGAGGATTGTGGGATACCTATCAAACCTATTATGAGGAAGCAATAAGTAAAACCAGTAAGCCTCATGCACCTTGGTTTGCCATTCCTGCGGATGATAAAGAAACAGCGAGGCTGCTTGTAGCTAAAACAATACTTAACGAACTTAAAAAATATGACTTTAAGGAACCCGAAGTAAGTGATGATGTACTGGATAATATTGCCTTATACAGAGTGCAGTTACTTAATGAAAAGCCTTAAAAAAACATTAAAGCCTGTAACTTTTACATTACAGGCTTTAATTTGGTCTACTTAGGTTATTTATTTAATTGTTTTGGTGTTTCACAGTTTAAACCCGTAGGCTACCCTAAAGGCAATCTGGTCGGCATTAAAATTATTCATCCCTTCATATCGCAGGCTCAGGTCAATAAAGCTGTTGGCATACCCTATACCCGGCGACCATAAAAAGGTGGTTTCATTGTAATTGTTTGTTACAGCAAATCCGGCACCTGCTTCGCCCAGTACGTAAAATCGGTCACCCCAAACAAAGGCTTTAAAACCGGCTTTAGCAGGAATAAATCCAAGATCTTTTACTTCATCCTTTCCAAAAAGATGTGTGTAACCCGTTGTAAGGGTTAGAGAGGTTTTTTGAGAAAGGTCATACTGTAACCTTGCATCGCCTCCCAAGGCAAAATTGAAATAATCTCCGGTTACTGCCCCGGCGTTAAGACCAAACCCTAAACGGAATCCCTGGTCGTAATTTGTGTTCTCACTTACCTGTTGTGCATGGCTGGCTCCCGTAATTAGCAGAATAACAGCCATTAAAAAATGTTTCTTCAACTTCATAGATCAATTTGTTATGATTATGAAGTAAAATTAACTTTTCAAATATAAAAATATTTTTAATATAAGGTTAAAAACTGTTATTATTTTTAGTTTTTTAACGTTAAATTGGTTTTATGTTGATTTTTAGTGTATTAGGTGTTCTTCTTATTTTTGCAGAAAATTTTAAGCGGTGAACTTAGCGCAATACACAAAAGAATTCTCTTATAACATTAGGCTGGCCTATCCGGTAATACTGGGTATGTTGGGTCATACCATTACGGGTATTATAGACAACATAATGGTAGGGCAGCTGGGTGCTGCCGAACTCGCTGCTGCCTCACTGGGTAACAGTATGGTGTTTGTAGCTATGTCTGTAGGGATTGGTTTCTCTACAGCAATTACACCTATTATTGCTGAAGGTGATGCCGAAAAAGATACTGCTAAAGTAAGGACGGTTTTCCATCACGGACTGTTTTTATGTACCATGCTGGGTATAATGCTGTTTGCTGTGGTGTGGTTTGCCAAACCGCTTATGCACTTAATGGGACAGCCTGATGAGGTGGTTAGTCTTGCAGCGCCTTATGTGGACTGGGTAGCTTTTTCGTTACTGCCTATGGTTATATTTCAGGGATATAAACAGTTTGCCGACGGACTTTCGCTTACCAAATATGCCATGTATGCTGTTATAGCCTCAAATGTTATTAATGTAGTAGTAAACTACCTGCTTATATATGGTATTTGGATATTCCCTAAAATGGGTATTATAGGTGCGGCACTGGGTACAGTGGTTTCAAGGATATTTATGCTTATTTATATGCATATAAGTCTGTACAGAAACTCTAAACTGCAAACCTATTTTAAAGGTTTTACTTTTAAGGAAATTACAAAGCCTATACTAAAAAAGATTACTTCATTGGGCGTGCCGTCGTCAATGCAAATGTTGTTTGAGGTAGCCTTGTTTACGGGTGCGGTATGGCTTTCGGGCTCTATTGGGGCAAACAGTCAGGCAGCAAACCAAATTGCGCTGAGCCTTGCTTCCATGACATTTATGTTTGCCATGGGGCTTAGTGTTACGGCTATGATTAGGGTAGGGAACCAAAAAGGACTTCAGGATTATAAAAAGCTGCAACTGGTGGCGCGTTCCATATTCCTATTGGCTATTATACTTGAAATAGTGTTTGCATTATTCTTTGTACTGTTTCATGACTATCTGCCAATGTTCTTCCTTAATATGAAGAACCCAGAACTGGCGCTTGAAAACAGTGAGGTTATAAATATTGCTTCTACCTTATTACTGGTGGCTGCTGTTTTCCAGATTACCGATGGTATTCAGGTTGTGGTGCTTGGAGCACTCCGCGGACTGCAGGATGTAAAGATACCTACCTATATTACCTTTGTAGCCTATTGGGTTATTGGTTTCCCTGTATCTTATTATTTAGGGTTACATACGCCTTTAAAAGCGACCGGAATATGGATAGGACTGCTGGCAGGATTAACAGCTGCCGCAATATTTTTGTATATTCGCTTTCACGTACTTACCAAAAGGCTTATTGCTAATCCCGTTAGCAAAGCCAAAGTAGCGTAAACGATTTATTGTAAGACTTATATTTTATAAACTATACTATGGAACTACCTAAATTTTTATTGGGAGATAATACCGATCATCCGGAAGATATTTACATTATTCACCTTGACTATCCTCGATTTATTATCAATTTGAAAGATGATGAAGTAGAGTTCCTGGAAGAACCGGAAGATCTGGACGAAAACGAACTGAACAGTGAAATGGAAGGTCTTATTGAAATGGCTAACAATTTTTACGACAGGGAAATGGAACGTTACGAAAATGAGTAGGTAACCTATTTACCGAAATATTTTTCCAACAATATATGAGCGGCTGCAAACGGTGACATTTCATTGTTTTGCACCGCTTTTTTGTTTTGGCTAAGCAGTTCGGCAATATCGGGTCTGTTGTAAAAACGGTTTTTAAGCTGTTCGTTTATAGTTTCGGTAAGCCAGTGGCTGTTCTGCTCGCTGCGTCTGCTTTCAAAGTAGCTGTTCTCTTTCGTAAGGGAAAAATATTCGTTCATTATCTGCCAAACATCATCTATGCCATCGTGGGTAACGGCGCTACAGGTACTTACCTTGGGTTGCCATCCTGATGTTTTTGCAGGAAACAGGTGTAAAGCCCTGTTGAATTCGGTTTTGGCAAGTTTTGCCTTTTTAATATTATCACCATCGGCTTTATTGATTACAATCAGGTCGGCCATTTCCATGATGCCGCGTTTAATCCCCTGAAGTTCGTCTCCGGCTCCGGCAATTTTAAGCAGCAGGAAAAAATCAACCATACTGTGTACGGCAGTTTCACTTTGTCCAACTCCTACGGTTTCTATTATAATAGTATCAAAACCACATGCCTCACAAAGTATAATGGCTTCACGGGTTTTGCGGGCTACACCACCCAGTGTATCACCCGATGCTGACGGACGTATATAGGCATTTTCGTCTTTTACCAGTTCTTCCATACGGGTTTTATCGCCCAGTATACTACCGTGTGATAACGAACTGCTGGGGTCTACAGCCAGTACGGCAACCTTGTGCCCCTGTGAAGTTAGGTGTTTACCAAAAGCCTCAATAAATGTACTTTTCCCTACACCCGGTACACCGGTAATCCCTATTCTAACCGACTTATTTGCATGCGGAAGGCAGGTAGCAATAACCTCGTTAGCTTTTTCAAGATGCGATGGGTTAGTACTTTCTATAAGTGTAATGGCACGGCTAAGCGCAATTTTATCTCCGTTAAGTATACCGTCAGACAGTTCTTTGGCAGAAGGCTGTTTTCTCCTAAGATTGGTAATATGCTCAATGGAAGATTTACTGATGCTTTCCGGCTGGTTAACACCTTCTTTTTCGTGCAGGGCAGTTTTATGGGCTTTCGGGTTATTCACGTGTAATTTCTTAGTAGGGTAAAATTACGTTTTTTTGTGCAAAACGCCATAGCTGTTGGGTTAAACATAAAAAGGAATGCACATGCATTCCTTTTTAATATATAGTAGATATATGGGGATTAGTAAGCTGCGGTAAAACGTTGCTGGTGATGTTTTGGGTTTTCGGCCTCATCGGCAATAACAACGGCAACATCTTCTCCCGAAAGGATACTTCTTTTATCATCATTAAACACAGGGTTTTCCAATCCTAAGCGGTAGTTACCTGTACGACCTGTATCAATACCCTGATGCATTTCTATGGCAGGACTAAAGAAAGCCCAGTCAAGCTCTTTTTCATCTCTAAGTATATTAAGGTAGTCTCTTGCAGCAGTAGCACCTGCTTTGTAATCTTCAGGGAATTCAGGAGTATCAACAAGTTGTAGGTTAGGAGCAATGTAAAGGCTTCCTGCACCACCAATAGTGATAAATCTTTTCACACCCGATTTCTTAACGGCTTCCTGTATAGACTGTGATCCTTTAATAAAATCGTCATAAATGTTTGGGTTAGTCCATCCCGGGTTGTAGGCATTTACAACAGCATCGCTTCCTTTTAATGCTTCGGCAAGAGCTTCAGTATCAAAAATGTCTGTTTTTTTCCAGGTAACACCGGCAATGTCTTCTTTTGGGTTACGTACAATGGCAGTTACTTCGTGATTTCTTGAAGTGAACTCTTTTACCAGATTAGAGCCTAAAAATCCTGTGGCTCCGATAATTGCTATTTTCATAATTTTATATGTAATTAAAATTGTTACAGTTTTGGGTAAAAAAAATCAGAACTTATCAGTGAATTCCATAAGGCTGATGTCTTTTAACTGAGCGCTGATTTTATTGTTTATATCATCATATAATGCATCCAGATTTTGATTTATTTTTTTTCCTACGGGGCAGGCAGGGTTAGGGTCGTTTTTGGCATAACCAAGACTTACCTTTTGAAAGGTCATTTTAAAAATATCGTCAAGGGTAATGTTCTTAACTGATTTTGCCAAACGGGTACCGCCATTTTTTCCTTCACGGCTTTCTACCATATTATGTTTTTTCAGGTTAGCAATTTCCTTGCGTACCAAAACGGGATTAATATTCATACTGCCTGCCAAAAATTCTGACGAAAGGTATTCGTCCGGAAATTTAGAAAGGAGTGTGAGTATATGTAATGTTATGGCAAACTTACCTGAAATCATACTGTAATAAAATATGTTACAAATGTACGATATTATTTGAAATAAACATAATTGAATGTTTTTATTTAAAAATTAGGTGAAAAAAAATTAAAGTTTATATTTGCTTTTAGCATATTCTAAAAACACTACCACCTATAAGAATGAAAGGAATACAAGGAATCGCCCCGTTTTTTGTGTCTGGATTACGTTTTGGTTTTCCGGATATCACCTTACAGATTATTTTAATTATTAGTTTTTACATGGCTGTAAGTTTCTCGGGAGATTATGTGTTTTTTCAGTCGTCAGGATTTACATATTCCTTTTTGGTTGTACTGCTTTCTACATTGTGTTTCGGGAATATACCTCCCCAAAAAATAAATATTTCTCATTTAAGTAATACAGGTTTATAATGGGTAATGTTATATTGATTTTTATATGCCTGATGTTGGGAGTGGTATTGCAAAAAATTAAAGTATTCCCTAAAAACGGACATGTAACATTAAATCAGTTTGTAATTTATATCTCACTGCCGGCATTATCACTTTATTTTATACCTAAGGTAGTAATGCGTAGTGAACTGCTGTTTCCCTTATGTACTTCGTGGATAGGGTTTATTCTTGCTTATGTATTTTTTACCTTATTAGGCAGATGGCTGGGCTGGTCTAAAAAACTAATAGGCTGTCTTATCCTTACGGGAGGTCTGGGTAATACGGCATTTATCGGTTTTCCTGTGGTGGAGGCACTTTTTGGTAAACAGGGGCTTAAAACGGCTATAGTACTGGATCAGGCAGGAACCTTTGTGGTAATGGCTACACTGGGGATATTAGTTGCAACCACACACTCTGCCAGTTTGAAAGACAGCGGAGCAAGCGTGATTTTAAAACGGGTATTTACATTTCCGCCGTTTATCGCCTTCCTTATTGCTGCCACAATGAATGTTAGCGGATTTGATTTTACGGAAGATATTCAGGAAGTTATTATGAATATATGCCGTACTACGGCACCGGTAGCATTGGTTGCTGTAGGAATGCAGTTAAAAATTGACAGAAAAAGCAAATATTGGAATTCACTATACATCGGATTGTTTTTTAAACTAATTTTGATGCCGGCTATAATATTTACCCTTTACAAGGTAATACTTGGGGGTAAAGGCCTTGAAACCAATGTCTCTTTAATAGAGGCTTCCATGGGCCCCATGGTAACCGCGGCAGTGTTAGCATCGGCATATGGTTTAAAGCCTAAACTTGCCGGTATGATGATAGGGGTAGGAATCCCAGTTTCTTTTATAACACTGGACTTTTGGTATTGGTTAATACTGAATTACTAATTTTCTAGTCCGTTGTTTTTTTATGGATAATGTTCTTACAGAGAAGCAAAAAGAAATTGCTTCTAAAACCGTTTATTCGATTCTCTTTTCCATAAGTTTTGCCCATTTGTTAAACGATTTACTACAATCGGTTATTCCGGCATCTTATCCTATACTTAAAGAAAATTACAATCTTAACTTTACTCAGGTAGGGCTTATTACCTTTTCCTATCAGGTAGCCGCATCTATACTACAGCCTTTTGTAGGTTTCTTTACCGATAAAAACCCGAAGCCGTTCTCTAAGGTTATAGGTATGCTGTTTACCCTTTCGGGTATCATTACGCTTTCTTATGCAGGGTCTTTCCCGGTTATATTGCTTTCGGTAATAATGGTTGGTATTGGTTCGTCTATATTCCATCCTGAAGCATCGAGGGTGGCTTATCTGGCATCAGGAGGTAAAAGGGGACTGGCACAATCCATTTTCCAGATAGGGGGTAATACAGGTACGGCAATTGGTCCGTTATTAATAGCATGGGTAGTGGTGCCAAACGGACAGCGTTACATCGTTTGGTTTGCCATTGTAGCTATACTGGCTATTATGGTATTAAGCCATATTGGAAGGTGGTACCAGGAACATTTAAACCTTACTGCCCGTAAGAAAAAAATAGAACAACTGCCTGATTTAACAAAAACTCAGGTGGTGGTTTCGGTAGTTATATTGTTGGTACTTATATTTTCTAAGTACTTTTATGTGGCGAGTATTTCCAGTTACTTTACCTTTTTCCTAATGGATAAGTTTTACCTTTCGGTACAGGATGCACAGTTTTACCTGTTTATGTTCCTTATCTCGGTAGCTGCGGGTACATTACTTGGTGGACCATTGGGAGATAAGTTTGGACGTAAATATGTAATATGGTTCTCGGTACTGGGGGCGGCACCGTTTACATTGATGTTGCCATTTGCTAATTTGTTTTGGACAGCCATACTTATCGTGATTATAGGTGTTATAATATCATCGGCTTTCCCGGCAATATTAGTATATGCACAGGAACTGCTTCCTAAAAAACTGGGAATGGTATCGGGGCTTTTCTATGGTTTTGCCTTTGGTATGGGCGGACTGGGTTCTGCCTTACTGGGTTATCTGGCCGATAAAACAAGTATTGAACATGTGTATAACATTTGTGCCTTTTTGCCATTAATAGGTGTTATCGCTTATTTCCTTCCAAATCTGAAAAAGAAATAAATAAAATCAGTTATAATTTTAACAGGAGCCGGTAATATTGTTTTATTATCGGCTTTTTGTTCTTTTTTGTAGTATTTTAACTAAGTTTATGAAATCCATCTAAACTCAAAATAATATGTCTGCATTAAAGTTAACAGCAGGCCCTGTACTTAAGGTATTAAGGGCTGCAAGGCTGGTAATTTTTGAAATTATCGGCAGTAAGTATCTCCCCAAAAAAACACCTGCTATGGTGCCTATACCTGTAGCGCATAAAAAGTTTCCCCCACAATGTATAAAGTAACTCCCCACTTAACATTTAAAGGAATTTTTCATTATGTGGATTTTTGATACTACAAGAGATAAAAGATTATACAATTTCGTTCTTTTTTTAATCAGGATTACAATAGCCCTTTTTATGCTTACGCACGGGCTTAAAAAAATAGACTTACTGCTTAGTGATGAACCCGTACAGTTTGCCGATCCCTTTGGTATAGGAGCAACAGCTTCTCTTATGCTAACGGTATTTGCAGAGGTGGTGTGTTCTGCACTGTTAATTGTTGGTTTGGCTACCAGGCTGGCAGTACTACCGCTAATAATAACAATGGTAGTGGCAGTGTTTATGATTCATGGTTCTGATGGTTTTGAACGACAGGAGCTGGGAAGCATATATTTAATGGTTTACGTACTGTTGCTTATTACGGGTAGCGGGAAATATTCGTTAGACCATTTGATATGCAGGAAGAAAAGGAAGATGTTTTATTAGTACTTTTATATTTTTCAGGCTGGTTTTTTGTAGTACTTTTGATGTAAACTTACATTAATACTATGATGACTAAGCCGCTAACACAAGAAATGATTGCCTCACTTGAAACTATAGTAGGGCAGTCATTTCTTTTTTTAGATACAGATACCAGAAACCATTACGGACATGATGAAACCGAGGATTATGTTTTTCCGCCCTCGGTTGTACTTAAGCCGGGTAGTACCGAAGAGGTGGCTGCTATTATGAAACTGGCAAACGAGTATGGTATTCCTGTAGTGCCTATTGGCGGGCGTACAGGGCTTAGTGGCGGTGCGCTTAGTATTTATGAGGGTATCGGTCTTTCCATGGAACGCTTTAATAAGATTGAGATTGATGAAAAAAATCTTCAGGCAATTGTAGAGCCTGCTGTAATCACTCAGGTTTTTAGGGAAGCAGCTAAGGAGAAAGGGCTTTTTTATCCGCCAGATCCAAGTAGCCAGGGTAGTTGTACCATAGGGGGGAATGTAGCCGAGAATGCAGGAGGTGCCCGTGCCGTTAAATATGGTGTTACTAAAGACTATGTGCTTAACCTTGAAGTGGTACTGCCTAATGGCGAAATTATATGGACAGGTGCCAATACACTTAAAAACTCTACCGGATATAATTTAACCCAACTTATGGTGGGTAGTGAAGGTACACTTGGTATCATTACTAAAATTGTAATGAAGCTGCTGCCTGATAATTCTCATAATATATTAATGTTAGTGCCTTTCTTTAAGGCAGGACAAGCCTGTGAAGCTGTGGCACAAATATTCAGGGCTGGAGTAGTACCCAGTGCACTGGAGTTTATGGAACGTGATGCGATAGACTGGACGCTTAAATATGTAGAGGGTGTGAGCCTTGATATAAAAGATGAGGTTGAAGCACATTTGCTTATTGAGGTAGACGGTAATTATCCTGATATGCTTTTTGCCGAAGCCGAAAAGATAACCCAAGTGCTGGAACAGTTTGATATTGACGAGATTTTATTTGCCGATAACGAAGATCAGAAAAACGCGTTATGGAAACTCCGCAGGGCTGTAGGTGAAGCTGTAAAGTCAAACTCGGTTTATAAAGAGGAAGATACAGTGGTGCCCAGATATGAACTTCCTACACTTTTAGAAGGAATAAAAACAATAGGCAAAAAGTATGGTTTTCATTCGGTATGCTACGGTCATGCCGGAGACGGTAACCTGCACGTAAATATCATAAAAGGTGATATGACCGATGAGAACTGGAAAACCGAAGTACCTAAAGGGATACGTGAAATTTTTGAACTAACAGTATCGTTAAAGGGAACGCTTTCGGGTGAGCATGGTATTGGCTATGTACAAAAAAATTATATGGATATCGCTTTTAACGATACCCAGCTTCAGTTAATGAAAAGCATTAAAAAGATATTTGACCCGAATAACGTACTGAATCCGGGTAAGGTACTTCCTGATAATTTAGGCTAATTACTTTTTAGCCATCAGTTTTCCGGCAATTTTAGCGATAGATAGTCCCTGTACTAAAATGGAGAATACCACTACAAAGTAAGTAATGGCAATTATATCATTTTTATAGGGTACATCATCTATTGATAAGGCAAGCGCTATGGATACACCACCTCTTAGTCCGCCCCATACCAGTATTTTTATGGTGCTGGAGCTGAATTTCTTTTTAAAGGGTACAATAAGGGTTGGCAACCATATAGACACATAGCGTGCCAGTAATACTACTACAACACAGGTAAGTCCCGGTAACCAGTAGCTATTGATGTTGTTTACCATAAGCAGGTTGAAACCGATAAAAAGGAATAGCACGGCATTTAGTATTTCGTCGTTAAGTTCCCAAAACTTTTCAAGGTAGTCTTTTGTTTCTGCCGACATGGCCGACTTCTTTTTAAAGTTACCTATAATCAAACCGGCAAATACCATGGTAAGCGGACCTGATATATGCATTGCCGAAGCAATTAAGTATCCGCCCATAACAACAGCTAGTGTTATTAGTACGGTTACTTTGTAATCGTCAATTTTACGGATGGCTGCTGCTGCACCGGCTCCTAGTAGTACACCCAGTAAAAAACCACCACCTGCTTCTCTTAAAAACAGCCAAACCACATTAAAAACGGTAGGGGTATATTCGTTATCCTGAGCGATATTTAGTATAACGGCAAAGGCAACAATTGCCATACCGTCGTTAAAAAGGGATTCTCCTGCAATTTTTGTTTCCAGTGATTTACGCACTTTTACCTCTTTTAATATACTAAGTACTGCTACAGGGTCTGTAGGGGATATAAGCGCACCAAAAAGCAGGCAGTACATATAAGGTATTTCAAGATGTAAAAAGGGCGTGAGGTAATACAGGAATGTTCCTACGGCAAACGTTGAGATTACAACACTAACGGTAGAGAATATAATTATAGGGAGTCGCTGTTCCCTAAGGTCTTTTAAATTAATATGAATAGCTCCTGCAAAAAGCATGAAGTTAAGCATGGCACCCATTAGGAGTTCGGTAAAATCAAACTGGGAGATAAGTGTTGATATTCTGTGTAACGTATCGGGAACTACATGGCCGAACACTACCAGAAATATAGACACAGCCATTGCAATAACCATGATCCCAATAGTGGAGGGTAGTTTAAGGAAACGTACATTAAAATAGGCAAAAAAAGATGCTAATACTATCAGTACAGAGAGAGAATAGTATAATTCCATAGGTGTTTAAAGGTATATGAGTAATAAATGCGGGTTTCCCAAAAATACAGAAAACCAAAGGATTTACCTATTCTTTTAAAGCACAAAAGCCCTTTAATTAAAGGGCTTTTGTGTTAAACTTTTAATAGGTTTTATAACCCCAGTTCTTTTATTACTTCGGGATCCAGAATCTGATTCATAAGCTCGGGTTGTGCTGCGCCAATAAACCTCCATTTGTTATTGGTTAGATTGTTAGCAATGGCTATATAATCTATTCGCTTGATAATATTTAAGGAGTTGTCTTTTGCATTAAAGGTGACATCTTCGGTATTCAACATCTTTTTATACATATCAATAAACATTTCTGAATTATCTTTAGGTATTACATCTTTAAAGATCATTTTAAGGGCGTAGTTTTGTTTAAGTGTAGTGTAATGTCCGTTGTTTATTGTTTTGATGTCTCCAACCTCTATGTCTAAAGGGGTGTTGGTTATTTCCATTTTAAAATCATCATTACCTTCAAGCATTTGCTTCATCCCTTCAACCATTTGTTCTTTTGGAAGTATTTCAAAAAACTTAGGGTAAATAAATTCGGTTACAGCTTCAAAATCTTTGTTTACACTGTGTTTATACATTTCTTCGGCTGTAGTTTTTAGTGCTTTTACATCCTGAGAAAATCCTGAAATAGCTGTGAATAATAAAACAAAGGCGATAAGATATTTTTTCATAGTTGTTTGGTTTTTCATAAAGATAAAAGGTTTGTTTTAAATAGTAGGTATAAAAAATCCCGCCTTAACGGGCGGGATTTTTATTTATAGAGCTAATATAATTACTCGTTTACTACAACCCATTCACCGGTTGAAATAAGGCTTTCTGCCTTTTTGAATTTCATGGTTTCGGTTTTACCGCTCATAACATGTTTAATAGTAACGTTGTCATTACGGTTAATTTTTGGAGCATCCCTTACAATGGTTTCAGTAACCTGAGGGCGGCTTTGGCTTTGTTGTGACACCTGACGTGCTTTTTCGGCCATTTCCTCAGTGTTTAAAACTTCTTCCTTGCTTTCAGTGTACTCTTCTTTTTGCTGAACCTGCTGTTCTGCATCCTGAATTTGCTGAGCATTTTGAGCCGGAAGCTCTCCTTTAAACAGGAATGAGATTACATCTTTATTAATACTGTCTACTGTCTTTTTAAACAGTTCGAATGCTTCAAACTTATAGATAAGCAGCGGATCTTTTTGTTCGTGTACTGCAAGCTGTACCGATTGTTTTAGCTCATCCATTTTGCGAAGGTGTTTCTTCCATGCTTCATCAACAATAGCAAGGGTGATGTTCTTCTCAAAATCAGTGATAAGTGATTTACCTTCACTTTGGTAAGCTTTTTCAAGGTTAGTAACCACATTAAGTGATTTCACACCATCGGTAAACGGTACTACAATACGCTCATACTGTCCCTGATTGTTTTCGTAAACGTTTTTGATTACGATAAACGCTTCGGCAGCAGTGCGCTCTGTTTTATCATGATAAGCCTGGCTTACAACTTTGTAAACTTTACCTGCAATTTCTATAGGGTTTAGTTTACCAAATTCGGCTTCGCTAATAGGAGAACTTATAGCAAAGTTACGGATAAGCTCAAACTCAAAGTTTTTAAAGTCGTTTGTGGCTTTGTTGTTTTCGGCAATAACCTCAGCAGTATCATACATCATGTTAGCGATATCTACTTTAAGACGCTCCCCGAATAATGCGTGCTTTCTACGTTTGTATACTACCTCACGCTGTGCGTTCATTACGTCATCATATTCAAGAAGACGCTTACGTACACCAAAGTTGTTTTCTTCCACTTTTTTCTGTGCACGCTCAATAGACTTAGTCATCATAGAGTGCTGGATAACCTCACCCTCTTTAAGTCCCATTCTGTCCATTATCTTAGCAACTCTTTCAGAACCGAATAAACGCATCAGGTTATCTTCAAGAGATACATAGAACTGAGAACTTCCCGGGTCTCCCTGACGACCGGCACGACCACGAAGCTGTCTGTCCACACGTCTTGAATCGTGACGTTCTGTACCAATAATTGCTAAACCTCCTGCGGCTTTAACTTCCGGAGTAAGCTTAATATCGGTACCACGACCTGCCATGTTTGTAGCAATGGTCACAATACCCGGTTTACCTGCTTCGGCAACAATTTCTGCCTCTTTTTTGTGAAGTTTCGCATTCAGTACGTTGTGCGGTACATTTCTCATTTTAAGCATACGGCTTAATAACTCAGAAATATCTACCGATGTTGTACCAATAAGCACTGGTCTTCCTGCCTGAGAAAGTTCTGTTACATCTTCAATAACAGCGTTGAATTTCTCACGCATTGTGCGGTATATAAGATCGTGTTTGTCTTTACGTGCAATTGGTCTGTTAGTTGGAATTTCAACAACATCCAATTTATAAATTTCCCAAAACTCACCAGCTTCTGTAACAGCTGTACCTGTCATACCACCCAGTTTGTTGTACATCCTGAAGTAGTTTTGCAGGGTAATGGTAGCAAAAGTTTGGGTAGCAGCTTCAATCTTAACGTTCTCTTTTGCCTCAATCGCCTGGTGTAAACCGTCTGAATAACGTCTACCGTCCATAATACGACCGGTTTGCTCGTCTACAATCATGATCTTGTTGTCCATGATTACATACTCAACGTCTTTTTCAAACAGGGTATAGGCTTTTAAAAGCTGAGTAAGGGTATGGATACGCTCACTCTTAATAGAGAAGTCTTTAAATAAAACTTCTTTCTGTTCTGCCTCTTCTTCTTTGTTTAAGTTTTTCTTTTCAATGTTGGCAATCTCAGTACCAATGTCCGGAAGTACAAAGAAGTCATTGTCGGTATCCTGAGAAAGGAACTGAATACCGTTATCAGTAAGTTCTACCTGATTGTTTTTTTCTTCGATTACAAAGTAAAGAGCCTCATCAATTTTATGCATTTCACGGTTGTTGTCCTGCATGTAGTGATTTTCGGTTTTTTGAAGCAGTTGCTTCACACCTTCTTCACTTAAAAATTTGATAAGTGCTTTATTTTTAGGTAAACCACGGTGTGCTCTTAATAAAAGGAAACCACCTTCTTTAGTATTACCTTCTTTGATAAGTTTTTTAGCCTCTGCAAGTACACCATTGATAAGTGTTCTCTGCATGTTGTAAAGGTTGTCTACTTTTGGCTTAAGTTCGTTGAACTCATGACGGTCTCCCTGCGGAATAGGACCTGATATGATAAGCGGCGTACGGGCGTCGTCAATCAATACCGAGTCAACCTCATCGACAATAGCATAATTGTGCTTTTTCTGTACAAGGTCGCTAGGAGCGTGAGCCATGTTATCCCTTAGGTAATCAAAACCAAATTCGTTGTTTGTACCATAAGTAATATCTGCAGCATACGCTTTTCTTCTGGCGTCAGAGTTAGGTTGGTGGTTATCAATACAGTCAACCGTCATACCGTGGAACTCAAATAAAGGAGCTTTCCATGTGCTATCCCTTCGTGCAAGGTAGTCGTTCACCGTTACAAGGTGAACACCGTTTCCTGTAAGCGCGTTAAGGTAAAGCGGAAGGGTAGCCACAAGGGTTTTACCTTCACCCGTTTGCATCTCGGCAATTTTACCCTGGTGAAGTACTATACCACCAATAAGCTGAACATCATAGTGAATCATGTCCCAGGTAATTTCCTTACCTGCGGCATTCCACGTGTTAGCCCACGAGGCGTTATCGCCCTCAATGGTAATGTATGGTTTAGTTGCAGAAAGTTCGATGTCTTTTGGAGTAGCCTTAACCGTGACAGAGCTGTTCTCTTTAAATCGGCGGGCTGTTTCCTTCACTACGGCAAATGCTTCCGGTAGTATATCCATTAATACTTTCTCACTTATCTCATATGCTTCTTTTTCAAGAGCATCGATAGATGCATAAATATCTTCTCTTGCATCAATGTCTTCTGTTTGTTCAACTTCCTGCTGGTAAGACGCGATTTTAGCATCTTTATCAGCACGGGCATCACGTATCTTCTCCTTAAAGTAGATAGTTTTAGCTCTAAGCTCATCGTTAGAAAGTTGCGCTAAAGCTTCCTCATAGGTTTTAACCTTATTGATTAAAGGCTGGATTGCCTTTATATCCTTTTGCGATTTATCACCTACAAAAGCTTTTAGAATGCTGTTTATTAAACTCATTATTATATAATTACTTTTGTTTGTTTTTCTCTGTTAGGTACAAATTTAACCAAAAAAAAAGCCTCATTGAAGAGACTTTTCAGTTGATTTTATTTTTCCTAATATTCATCCTCGTTCCAAAGATAGTCTTCGTCTGTAGGATAGTCAGGCCATATTTCTTCCATTGATTCGTAGATTTCTCCTTCATCCTCAATAGATTGTAGGTTTTCTACTACCTCAAGTGGTGCTCCTGTTCTGATGGCATAGTCAATCAGCTCATCTTTTGTAGCCGGCCATGGGGCATCACTCAAATAGGATGCTAGTTCTAATGTCCAATACATCTTATAAACGATTTAATTTTATGCAAAAATAAATTTTATACTGAAATAGTCAAGTAAATTTTTGTTTATTTTCAATAAAAAGTTAAGAACGTTTTTTCGGTGTCCCATTTGCGGTATTCACGGGCAGTTTAAAACTGCTTAGATTCCCCAATTTTACTGATAACCGTAAGGGTTTGCTAACTAATACTTTTCAGGTATCCACTTCACTTCGTCAGCGTTCAAATCATGGGACAACTTTCGTGCCAACACAAAAAGGTAGTCAGAAAGTCGGTTTAAGTATGTCAAAACCCTCTCATCTGTAGGTTCAAGCTCGTGTAAATGTACCGATAAACGCTCTGCACGACGGCAAACACAACGTGCTATGTGACAATATGACACGGTTGTATGACCTCCCGGAAGCACAAAATGTGTCATTGGGGGTAATTCAGAATCCATAGCGTCAATCTCATTTTCAAGATATTGAATATTTTCATCAGAAATTTTAGGGATGTTAAGTCTTTCTTTTCCGTTTTTCAGGATTAGTTTTTCGGGATCGGTTGCCAATATGGCACCTAAAGTAAACAGGCGGTCCTGAATATGCTCCAGTACTTTTTTGTAATGCGGGTTCATATCCTGATCACGGATAAGACCAATGTGTGAGTTAAGTTCGTCTACTGTACCGTAGCTTTCTATGCGTATATGGTGTTTTGGTACACGTGTTCCGCCAAAAAGGGCAGTAGTACCTTTGTCTCCTGTTTTAGTATATACTTTCATTTTGTTATGCTATTGAAAGATTTAAAATTTAATGATTAAAAATATAGAAGGTTGTCATCCTGACGCAGGAAGGATCTCTTTTACTGATTTAGACTCTTCACTCCATTTGCATTTCGTTCAGAATGGCAGTGTTTTTACTAATTACTACCTGTGCGGATTAGGGTTAATGTTGTCGCTTTCTATAACACCGTCCCTAAGGCGGATAACCCTATGGGCATAAGCGGCAATGTCTTCCTCGTGGGTTACCAGTATAACGGTATTACCGTTTGCGTGTATCTCATTGAAAAGGTTCATAATTTCTACCGATGTTTTACTGTCCAGGTTACCTGTAGGCTCATCGGCAAGGATGATAGAAGGGTGGTTAACCAATGCGCGGGCTACGGCAACCCTTTGGCGCTGTCCTCCCGAAAGCTGGTTGGGTTTGTGGTCCATGCGGTCTTCCAGTCCTACCTGTGTTAGTACCTGTGAGGCACGCTCGTTACGCTCGGGTTTTTTGTGGCCTGCATATACCATAGGCAATGCTACATTATCCAGTGCGGTGGTGCGCGGTAGTAGGTTAAAGGTTTGGAAAACGAAACCTATTTCTTTGTTACGTATTTCGGCCAACTCATTATCGCTCATTTTGCTCACGTCCTTTCCGTTAAGAATGTAAGTACCTCCGGTAGGGGTATCCAGGCAGCCTAACAGGTTCATAAGAGTGGATTTGCCGGATCCCGACGGGCCCATTAATGCCACATATTCGCCTTTGTTTATGGTTAGGTCTATGCCTTTTAAAACTTTTACCACCTCATTGCCCAGCGGAAAGTTTCTGGTTATGCCTTTTATATCGATAATTGGTTGTGCCATACTTTTATTTTGAGGCTTAAAAGTAAGGAATTTTTGTTGGAAAGTATTAAAACTACTAGTTGTAAATTAGAGATTCTATTTTTTATCTTTAACAAAATTAAAGATTTCGAAATGAGGACAGTTTTTAAACTTTTATTAATTCTAATTTGTTTGCTCATTCTATTTTATTTAGCTTCTTCTTCAGAATTTTTCCTTCAAAAATTTGAAAATTTTGCTTTATGGCTATATCCCTTAAATAAAGATAGAAATGCTGAGTTATTTAAAATTATACTAACTGTAATTGGAGGGTTAGGGGTGTTGTATAGCTTACATTTGTCATATAGAAGAGCTGTTACTACAGAGAAAGGTATTGACTTGCAAGGGAAAGCTATAAATAAGCAAAGTGAGCAATTGGAATTGTCGAGGAAATCTCAGATTGATGAAAGATTTAAAAATGCCATTGAACATCTAGGTTCTGAAAAAGAGCCGATTATATTAGGGGGTGTCGCAGAACTACATCAAATAGCAAAGGAAAATTCAAAGGATTATAGTGAAGTTGTATTAAATATTTTATTGAGCTATGTAAGGTCTATTGCAACAGTAAAATTAAATTCGGAAGACAGAAATATTACCATTATACAGACAATTATTAATTATGTGTTTAAGGACAAGGATAAATCTCCTTATGAGGGGTTGTTTGGTAATTTAAGCTATACAAATTTTAAATATATCGATATTAATGGTATTGATTTGAGTAAATTCAATCTTAAACATTGTATATTTCCTATGGAAATTCAAAATGTTGATTTATCAGAAGCGGATTTAAGTTATACTGTTTTTCAAAGTTCAGTAATTAAAGGGGTTAATTTTGAAAGTTCAAAATTCTATAACTCTAATTTTATGTTTGTTGAAATATCTGATTCTAATTTTAAAAATGCCGATCTTAACTCCTCGCATTTGATTCATTGTAAGTTATCTAATTCTAGTCTAAGTTGTATGGAGATATATAAGACAGAATTTTTGTTGTCTTATTTTGAGGAGATGAATTTTATTGAAGTTGATTTACTTAAAGTTAGTTTTTTCGGTTCGAGTTTTAAAAATTGTTTGTTTAGAGGAAATAAAAGTATGCTAGAGATTGATTTTCGAGCCTGTGGTTTTACGGATTTTAATATTGAAAATTTATGTATAAGAGGAGATTTTAGAGGTTGTCATAAAATGGATTCCTTGAATAGTATTTTTCGTCCTTTAGATAGTCTTGATGAACTGGTAAATTATGAAACTAATTCAAATGAACTTATATTTCTTAATAGTATTAATTTTATAGAGAGTATTTGCGGTAAATTAAGTTTGGAGGATATTAATGAGTTTAAAAAGATATATGAAGATTTAATGAAAAACCTTAAAGATAAATTGCTATAAGAATATTAAAGCTTTACAATTTCTTTACATAAAACTGCTTTCGAACATTTTTTTTACTATATTTATAATGTTGATAGTCAGTATATGAAAAATCATTTCCTACTCATACTTTTTATTATCAGCATGCCTGCATGCCTGGCACAACATGGTTATCCTGAACCTCCCGATAGCCACAAACGCCTTTTTTATATTCAGCACAGTAAAAATCACAACACCTATGTTTATGATGCTAATATTATTAGCAATACCAATATAAAGGATACTGATCCTATTGATGTGTACCAAATAGACTATAAAAAGGACGGAACCCGTGAAGAACTTACCGGATTACAGCGTAAAATGGCTTACGGGGTTACCTTTAATAAAGTAGGGGAAAACAAGTTTGAGTTTACCCTTGCTGCCTATCCTGAAAAAACACTTACTCTTGCCATGCAATCGGGCAAGCCTGTGGTTACCGTAAACATTAACGGTAAGGAAATGGAACTGGAACGTATGTTTTTACACTGTAATGCCCTTGGGACTAATGTTTCTCAAATTGACTTTTACGGCAGGGATGTAAAAACACACAATGATCTTGCTGAAACCATGTACCTAAGCAGGTAAATAATCTTTCTTAAGTTTTAAAGTACTCAGGTCCTTATGGGTAATAGGATTTTTGTGCTTTATGACTTTCTAGCCTTCAATATCTGTTTTTAAATCCGTTAAGTATTTCTTAAAAATCTTAATATATTCTTTAAATGTATTAAACTATTCTTAATAATTTAACCAAAACTTTGAAATGTCGTGATTGTGATGTTACCTTTGATCTATCAAGTAACGAAATAATTACAAGTAACAAATCAAATAATTAAATGACTATGAAAAGATTAAATTTATTATTAGGAGCAGTGTTAGTAGCAGCGGGTGTAACGTCTTGTAAGACTGATACCGAGCAAATGGCAGAACAGAATATTGATCGTTATGAGTCGTATGTAGACTCAATTGGAAACCTTGATGCTACCGAAAGGTCGGCTAACTGGGCTCAGATTGAGGCTGAATATCAGGCAAGACTTGCAGAAGCTGAAGCAGCACTAAGTGAGGCTAAAGAAAGCCAAAATGCAGAAACTCGTATTAACGATACGAAAACCAAGTATGAGAACGTAAAAACTGAAACAGAGAAGGAAGCTAAAGAAACAGCTGCTGATGCACTTGTGGTTTCATACTTTGGTCCGGATAACATGGTTGGTGATGACCTAAACTTTAACTGGGTAAACAAGGATAACATTCTTAGTGTGTACCAAAACTTTGTAGATACCTTTAATAAAAATAAAGATAGCTATTCAAGACAGGATTTTGATAAAATCAAAGCTTGGTATGAGGCACTTGATGCCAGAAAAAACACAGTAGAGAAAGAAGGTTTGTCATCAGAAGATAACCGTAAAATTGCGGCTCTTAAATTAGAGTTTGCCCCTAAATTTAAATGGGAGCGTATGACAGCTAAAGGTGAAGAAAACCAGGAAGCTAAAGAAGAAGCGACAGAGTAAGTATAAGGTTTTATATAAATTTGTGTTTGTGGAAAAAAAGTCGGCTATATGCCGGCTTTTTTAATTTTATTGGGTTTGTTTTAACCAGTGGTTAACGTGTTGTTACTTACTGGTTTGGTAACTTTATGTGGTAAAACCAATTAAAAAATATGTTATGCCTAAAGGAAAAGATACAAGACCTCAAATAAAAAATGAAGAGCAGTATGAGGCGCTAAGAGACAAGGGTTACAGTAAAGAAAAATCGGCACGTATCGCTAATAGTGAAGGTGCAGGGTATAGAGGTGGTAAGGCTAAAAAGTATGAAGACCGCACCAAACAAAGCCTGTATGATGAAGCTAAAAAAGTGGGTATTGAAGGGCGAAGCAAAATGACCAAAGCGCAACTGGCTTATGCTTTGCGACATAATTAAGCGAGTAATCCCCACAGGTTACGGATGCCTAAAACAGCATCTAGCAAAAAGGAGCGGTAAGGTCGGATAATAAAATCTTGTTTTGCCTGCCCTTTACGGAAAAAAATAAGGCCTAAATGATACGTGTCTATAGTGACGGTAACATTTGGGTCTTTTTTTATGGTTTCCCAAGCTTTTTCCATCTCTGGGGTTTTGTGGATGTTAGGGAGTACAAACAGGTTTTGGTCGGTTACATCTTTATGAAGCTGTTCAAAGGCTTTCATGATGCTTTGGGTATTGCTTCCGCAAATAAAACCAAGGTCCAGTCCGCCCGGTACGGGTGCCATAGGGGAAAAGAACCATAGTTTGGTTTTGGTTCTTTCGCCTACTTCACGAATGGTTTCGGTAACCTCGTTTGAGTTTTCTCCATATACTACCAGTTTGAACGACTTGCAGTGGTTAATGGTTTTAAATAAAATGGTAAGTACCTTGCTGCTGAGACCGTTTTTACCATTGCCTGATATTTTCTTTCCGGAATAAAATCCTTCGGTTACCAACTCATATACAAAAGGCGAATGTATGCCGTGTGCATTGCTTGATTTTAAAAGAAACGTTAGGTATGACATAGTCTCAAAAGTGTGTTAGGGTTATTCTTCCATTTTAGCGCTTAACTCAAACCAGCGCTCTGTTTTTTCGTCTATTTTATCCAGTATCTGTTGTAGTTCGTCGGCTTTAGCAGCAATGGCATCGTCGGCCACCTTACCGTCAGAGAAAAGCTGTTCGATGTCTTCCTTCTTTTTTTCCAGATCTTTAATTTCCTTTTCTATTTTCTGGTATTCCTTCTGTTCGTTAAAGGTAAGTCCGGCTTTTACCTGATTTTGTTTCCATGCCTTCTTATCGGCAGCAGGTTTGGTTTCTTCCTTAACCGGTTCGGCGCTGTCTTCATAAACACGGAAATCACTGTAGTTGCCTGGGAAGTCTTCAATAATACCCTCACCACGGAAAACAAACAGGTGGTCTACAATTTTATCCATAAAGTAACGGTCGTGCGATACTACAAGCAAACATCCCGGGTAATCCAATAGGAAAGCCTCCAGTACATTTAATGTAACAATATCAAGATCGTTTGTAGGTTCATCCAGTATAAGGAAGTTAGGGTTTTGTATCAGTACAGTACACAGGTAAAGACGTTTTAATTCGCCACCGCTTAGTTTTTCAACAAAGTCGTACTGCTTTTTACGGTCGAATAAAAAACGCTCCAACAGTTGTGCTGCCGAGATGGTTCTGCCTTTTGTAAGCGGAATGTATTCGCCAAACTCCTTAATAATATCAATAACCTTTTGTTCGGGTTTCGGGTTAATGCCCGACTGGGTATAGTAGCCCAGTTTTATGGTTTCGCCAATAACAACCTTACCATTATCGGGCTGCATACTTTGGGTAAGTATATTAAGGAAGGTAGATTTTCCGGTTCCGTTTTTACCTATAATACCTATACGTTCACCACGCTTAAAGTTGTAACTGAAGTTATCCAGTATGGTTTTATCTTTAAATTTTTTAGACACATTGTGTAGTTCAACTACTTTACTACCCATGCGCTCCATGTTTATTTCGAGCTCAACTTGGTGTTCCTTGCGGCGACTGTGTGCCTTTTCTTTAATTACATAAAAGTCATCCTGACGGGACTTTGACTTGGTGGTACGTGCCTTTGGCTGACGGCGCATCCAGTCCAATTCTTTTACATAAAGGTTTTTTGCTTTGTCTATGCTTGCGTTTTCGGCAGCTATACGTTCTTCCTTCTTATTAAGGTAGTAAGAGTAGTTGCCTTTGTATTGGTATAGGTTTCCGTTTTCAAGTTCTATTATTTCGTTACATACACGTTCCAGGAAAAAACGGTCGTGAGTAACCATAAACAGCGTCATGTTTTCTTTGGCGAAATAATTTTCCAGCCACTCAATCATTTCAAGGTCAAGGTGGTTGGTAGGTTCGTCCAGTATTAGCAGGTCGGGCTTGTTAATAAGGATGATAGCCAGTGCCAAACGCTTTTTTTGTCCTCCCGAAAGGTTTTTAACCTTCAGTTTCAGGTCTTCCAGCTTTAGCTTGAAGAGAATCTGTTTGTACTGTGTTTCAAAATCCCATGCATTATTAGCGTCCATGCGCTCAAAAGCCTTTTGGTAAGCCTCTTCATCTTCGGGGTTTTCCAGTGCTTTTTCGTACTGCTCAATTACTTTCAGTGTATCGTTGTCTGATGCAAATATGCTTTCTTCAATAGTAAGCTCGGGGTCAAGGTTAGGTTCCTGTGAAAGGAAAGCCATTTTTATTTCCTTGCGTATTACTACCTGTCCGCTGTCGGGAGTATCTTCTCCGGTAATTATTTTAAGTATGCTTGTTTTTCCGGTTCCGTTTTTGGCAACAAAGGCAATTTTCTGGTCTTTGTTGATTCCGAAAGATAAATTATCAAAAAGGGTGCGTTCGCCAAACGATTTAGATATGTTTTCTACTGAAAGATAGTTCACTGCTGTATGATTTTGTGCAAAAATAGTCTTTTTGTGTCATGTTTTGCTTTTAAACTTGTTTTCACTACTATCTTTACATTTTACGTGTCTAAATTTATATGATATGCTTAACAGGTTAAAAAATATGTTCTTTAATAAAGGGAAGAATACTGGATATAAATGTGCAGAATGTGGTGAATATCATGATAACTGGCCTGCATTGGTTTATAATGCTCCTGTTTATTATTCGCAATTGTCTGCTGAAGATAAGGAAAGGATAGCTTCTTTGGATCGTGATTTTTGTGTTATTGAACATTCTGATCAAATTGATAGGTTTATTCGTGTAGTACTATTTCAAAAGGTGGTTGCTAGCTGTGAAGATTTACATTACGGATTATGGGTTTCACTTAGTGAAAAGAGTTTTTTAGATTATAAGGCTCATTATGATGTTGAAGATTATGAGGCATGCTATTTTGGATGGATATCTAATGATTTAGAAGGGGGTAGTGATACTTTAAGTATTCCTGTAGATGTGATGTATAAAGGTGGAAGTAATAGGCCTGAGGTTATACCGCATGGAGATTATTCTCACCCTTTTGTTGAGGAGTATTATAATGGTATTTCCATAGAAGAAGCGCAAAAAAGGGTTATTAATGTTTTAAAAGGGTGTAATAGTAAAGCTTAATCCAGTAGTATTGCTGGTGTTTTGGCAGAAGCGTTCAAATGTGAACGCTTTTTTTGTACGCAAAACAGACAAAAAGTCATGTAAACTGACGAAATGACACTGTTTTTTGTATTGGAACAGAAGTTGACTATTACTAAGCAAATGTTTGAAACTAAAAAATTAAAAGATATGAACTTAGTAAAACGTAACAACACAAACAGCTTTCCATTTGTAATGGACGAATTATTTAAAGATTTAATGGGTGGTACACAGTATGTAAACAAAACAGCGCCTGTTAATATAAAAGAGACAGAAAGTAATTTCCTAGTAGAGCTTATGGCTCCGGGATTCAAAAAAGAAGATTTCAATATTGAGTTAGATAGCGATATTCTTACTATTTCTAATGAAGTGAAAACGGAAAAGACAGAAGGGGAAGAAGGTAAGTTTACCCGTAAGGAGTTTAGTTACTCATCTTTCAAAAGATCGTTCACTTTACCTGAAACAGTAAATCAGGAAGGGATTGATGCTCAATATGAAGGCGGAATCTTAAAAATAATGCTTCCGAAAAAAGAGGAAGCACTTCCAAAAGAAAAAAGAGTGATTAGTATTTCATAATGATTTGAGTTAGTTGGTTTGAAAAGCGTCCTGATTAAGGACGCTTTTTTATTTTAGTACATTAGGTAAATAACCAATTCAACATAATAATTATATTTGCGCTATGCAGTTATCGGTTATTATTCTCAATTACAATGTCCGCTATTTTTTGGAGCAATGCGTGCTAAGTGTACAAAAGGCTCTTAAAGATATTGACGGAGAGATAATTGTGGTAGATAATAATTCTCCGGATGATAGCTGTGCAATGATGAAACAGCGCTTTCCTGATATTACCCTTATTGAAAGTAAAGAGAATTCGGGGTTTCCAAAAGGTAATAATATAGGTGTAGCTGCGGCTAAAGGTGAGTATGTATGTATACTGAACCCGGATACCGTGGTGGCAGAAGATACTTTTAAAAAAGTATTACAGTTTGCCGAAGGGAAACCTAATATGGGGATTGCCGGAGTTAAGCTGGTAGACGGTCGCGGTAATTTTTTGCCTGAAAGTAAAAGGGGGGTGCCTACTCCCTGGGTGGCTTTTACCAAAATAGCCGGACTGTATAAGTTTTTCCCTAAATCATCAGGGTTTAATAAATATTATGCCCAGCACATTACTCAAAATGAAACGGGTGTGGTAGATATACTGGTGGGTGCCTTTATGGTTATGAAACGTGAACTGTACTTGCAGGCAGGTGGTTTTGATGAAGGGTGTTTTATGTATAGTGATGATATCGATTTGTCGTATACCATACAGCAAATGGGTAAGGTTAACTATTACTTTCACGAAACTACGGTTATACATTATAAAGGTGAGAGTACGGTTAAAGACGGTACTTATATGAAACGCTTTAGGGAAGCGATGCAGTTTTTTTATAAAAAACACTTTAGGAGTTCTCCTGTTTTTGATTTGTTTATGCGTGCGGGTACTTTGTTTTTTGCTGTAGTAAAGCGCAGTAGGAAAGGAGAGGTTGTTGTTCCTCAAGAGTATGTGCTTTTCTCAGGTGATGAGACTTTGCGTATTGCATTGGAAGACAGTCTTGAAAAAAAAGTAACGCGTTATGCTAAACCTGATGAAAAATTATTAAATTCGCAATCGTTTTCCGGATACGGACAGGTTGAGGTAATTTTTGATAATAATTCGGTTGATTTTTTTGAGATAATTAAATTTATGGAAAAATTCAGTCAATCAGGGCTTACCTTTAAGATCAGGCCGGAAGGCAGCCGTTTTATTATTGGTAGTAACGATAGTAACGACAGGGGGCAGGTAATTACAATTAAAGCTTAAATAATTGTAAAAGTGCTCACAAACCTATTGTAAAACGGGCAAAAACTGATTTTTTTTAGTAATTTCGCAAGCGGAAAGATTAATTTTACCTTTAGGTTAACGATATGGCAAAATTTGAATTAACATTACCCAAAATGGGTGAAAGTGTTGCTGAGGCAACGATTACAAATTGGTTAAAAAATGTGGGAGACCGCATTGAAGCTGATGAAGCGGTTTTAGAAATTGCCACAGATAAAGTGGACTCAGAAGTTCCTTCGGAAGTTTCGGGAGTACTTACCGAGATTTTATTCCAGGTGGATGATGTGGTTCAGGTGGGGCAAACTATCGCTTATATCGAAACTGAAGGCGGTGCTGCAACCGAAGCTCCAAAAGCAACCGAAGCCGCTCCTGCTGCTGCAGAGGCTGTAACCAAAACGGTTGAGGTGGCTCAGGAAACTGCAGCTACTGCTCAGGTAGACTTCTCTGAGTCTGACAAGTTTTTCTCTCCGTTAGTAAAAAACATTGCAAAAGAAGAAGGTGTATCTCTAGCTGAACTTGAAGCCATTAACGGTACAGGTAAAGACGGAAGGGTAACCAAAAATGATATCTTAGATTATATTAAGAACAGAGGTTCTCAGCCAGCTGCACAACCGGCTCAAACTGCTGCTCCTGTTGCTAAGGCTGCTCCTGCAGCACAACCGGCTCAGGCTGCTAAAGCTGCTCCTGTATCTGTAAACGGTCAGGATGAGATCGTGGAGATGGACAGGATGAGAAAACTTATCTCAGGTTACATGGTACAGTCGGTACAAACTTCGGCACACGTACAGTCGTTCATCGAAGTAGACGTTACCAACATTGTAAAATGGAGAGATAAGGTAAAAGGTGCGTTTGAGAAGAGAGAAGGTGAGAAGCTTACATTTACTCCTATATTTATGGAGGCTGTGGCAAAAGCACTTAAAGATTTCCCATTAATGAATATATCTGTTGATGGTGAATACATCATCAAGAAGAAAAATATTAACCTTGGTATGGCGGCTGCATTACCAAACGGTAACCTTATCGTTCCGGTAATTAAAAATGCAGATCAGCTTAACCTTGTAGGTATGGCAAAAGCGGTTAACGATTTAGGTAACCGTGCTAAGGCTGGTAAACTTAAGCCGGACGATACTCAGGGAGGTACTTATACAGTAACTAACGTAGGTACATTTGGTAGTGTGTTTGGTACACCAATCATCAACCAGCCTCAGGTAGGTATCCTTGCTCTTGGAGCGATAAGGAAAGTACCTGCAGTTATCGAAACTCCTGATGGTGACTTTATCGGTATCCGTCAGAAAATGTTCCTTTCACACAGTTATGACCACCGTGTGGTAGACGGAGCACTGGGAGGTTCATTCGTTAAGCGAGTTGCTGAATACCTTGAAGCATTTGATCCAAACAGAGATATATAATCTCTAAACTCATAAAAAAAGCCTCCTTATTAAGGAGGCTTTTTTGTTTCTTATTCATAGCAATGCTTCTTTATACTGCTTTGTATTCTGCTACAGTGTTAAGGTAACGTTCGTTAATAATATTCATGTGGTGGCGTACATGCCCAATAAGCGCATAACCCACAGCTCTTGCAGAAACAGCATCTTCTCCGCTTCCTAAGCATAATTGCAGTTGCTTTTCGGTAAGTCCCGAAAAGAACTCTATACTGTAGTTACGAATTACATTAAACTCTTCCAGTAGCTCGTCAATATCATGGCGTTCTACTTCAGCGTTTTTTATGTAAGCTTCATGGTTAGTGAATCCAAACGGAGTTTGGTTATCTCCTCTGGAAGCTGCCAGGGCACGGTACTGCATTATTCTTTCTACATAATTTATATGCATTAATACCTGCTTAATAGTCCATTTGCCTTCGGCATAGCTGTAGTTTGCCATATCGGGGCTAATGTTTTTAAAAAAGTTGTACGTCTGTTTACGATCCTGTCTCATAAGCTGTATAAGTCCGTTTTCTTTAGTTAGGCCTATATACATTTCTAATCTTGGCGGATACTCGTTTGTTTCGGGTTTGGTAATCATACTGTTTGTTTTTTGATTGATTGTTGAATGGTTAAACTAATTCCTCGCAGTTTAGTCCGTTTGCCTTAAAGAGGTTGATAACCTTCGTTGCGATTTCCTTATTGCTTTCAATTCTCACAATGCGGTCGCAGTCTTCGGGGTCAAAATCGACTCTTAAAACCGAATCGATAGCAGCAAGTATACTGCTGGCAAAACGTATTTGTTTACTGGTACGGACAGAGGTTTTAAAAACGAACACTTTTTTCATAATTGTTGGTTTTTAGATGATGATTGATGATGATTATTAAGTAGTGTAAAGTTACAATAGAATCAATGATAAAAATTGTACTTTAAAGTGTTATACCTGTCATTTTATCTGGCAAAGCCATACAAAATTATTTTACAGCTGTTTATGGTGATAAATATCGTGTTGACAATAGTGTTGACAATACTATAAATAGTAGAAAATAGGCTTACTGGTCGTCCCTGTATTTATTTGAAGCCTTATGTAAACGGCGTGCAATTATATCCCTGAGTTTTTTTGGAGATAGTACTTCTATAGTTTCTCCAAATCCTAATATTTCTCTTTCCAATTCAAAATTATGTACTACATCTATACGTATTGTTATACCTGTTTCATTTTCACTTAAAAGTTTTTGGGAAGCATGTATGGGCTTGGTAATAACATAAGGTGCGTTGTACTTGTTTACGTGTAGTATTATTTTGTTGGGTCTGTCCCTGTGTGATTTGGTTACACCAAGTAAATCGTCAAAATAACGGTCAAAGTTAACCCCTTCATATTCTACATACAGTTCTTTAGGTAACGGGTGAAACTCAATAATCCTGTCGAGCGCCAGTGTTAGCAGGTTTGGGTTAGATTTAGGTCGGCAAACCAAAAACCAACGGTTTCTGTATTCCTTTAAAAGGTACGGATAATATATTTCCTTACTTGGCTTTAATGCCTTGAACGATTTGTATTCTAAAAACAATGGCGTTTTATTAAATATAGCCTGATACAAAGGAGTTATGTGTTCCCTTCCTTTTAACTCCTTATTATCTTCAAACTGTATGAAGTTCTTATTACTGTCGGCCGATTTGTTTACGTTGTTCTCCAGTTTTGCAATCAGGTCACTCATCTCGTCAAAATAGTTAAACCCGTTAAGCTGTTTGAGTACACTTACAATCTCCTTCATCTTGTCCATATCGGCAGTATTGATAGGGGAATTGGTAATGCTGTAATCAGCATCCTCATACGTGTAAAATCGTTTATCGGTAACTATTATGGGGGCATTATAACCCAGCTTGTCACTACGCATGGTTTGTATGTCTGACTGAATAGTACGTTTGCTTACCCCCGTGGTGATGCCTTCATATTCGTACAAAGCATCTGATACTTTTTCAATAAGATCTTCCAGTGTCCATTTTCTAAACCTGTTTTTAAGACATTGATCAATGGTTTTGTATCGCAAAAGGGCAAGCTTATTTGTAGCCATATTGATGGTTTTGTCGGTTTTGGGTAAAAATTGATACTTCAAATGTAGGTAAAATTCATTTTACTACGCAGTATAATTGCGTACATTTTATTTTTTGATAATTTTTAAAAATTATTTTAAGATTTAGTTTGTTTAAAATCATGTGTTTAAATAAAAATTTTCAAAAAATATTTTACTGCGCATATTCATTGCGCATATAGGTGGCCATCTTTGCAATGTCAGGATGAGACATTAAAACCACACCTTACTAATTTTAAGTTTAACCATAAAGATTTGTATTATGAAATTCAATTTTTTAGCCAAAACCAAAAACACGACTGTGAATTACCAAGGGGTAAAAGCTTATAAGGTTACTCCCGAAATAGAACTGTATACAGCGGTGGTTACAACCGGGCTGAGTAATACATTTTACGAATCGGGGGATGACAGACTTAAAAGGATTAAAAGCCTGATAACTCAATGTGATGCTGAGTTTGTTACAAAGTTAGCCGTTTATGTGAGAACACAAATGTACTTAAGGAGTATACCACTGGTGCTTTCGGTAGAGCTTGCAAAACAGGCATCGGGCACATCAATAGTGAGTCAGGCTGTAAACGGTGTAGTACAGCGTGCAGATGAGATAGCCGAGCTTTTGGCTTACTATCAAATAGCAAACCAGCGTAATGGTGTAAAAAAGCTGAACAGGCTTTCTAAGCAGGTGCAAAAAGGACTTGCAACATCATTTAACAGGTTTGATGAGTATCAGTTTGCGAAGTACAACAGGAAAACAGAAGTAAAACTAAAAGATGCCCTGTTTCTGGTACACCCAAAAGCAAAAGATGAGAGCCAACAGGCAGTATTCAATAAAATTGCTGCCGATACTCTGGCTACTCCTTATACATGGGAAACAGAGCTATCTGAACTGGGTAAAGCCAAATTTGAAAACGAACATGTTAAGCAGTTAGCGATAGCCCAAAAATGGGAAGAGCTTATAGAGAGTAAAAAAGTAGGTTATATGGCAATTATGCGTAACCTAAGGAATATACTTGATGCTAATGTTTCGGCAAATCATTTATATATGGTTTGCGATTATATAGCAAACGAGCAGGCTGTGGCAAATTCAAAACAATTGCCTTTCAGGTTTCTTGCAGCATACAGGGAGGTTAAAAAGCATGACTCTAAATATACCTCTGTAGTACTGGAAGCTCTTGAAGATGCTGTGATGCACAGCGCGCGTAATATAAAGGGTTTTGATGCAGATACTTCGGTAGTTATTGCCTGCGATGTTTCGGGTTCCATGCGGCAACCTGTTTCGGCAAGAAGTAGTGTAATGCTTTATGATGTGGGGCTTATGCTGGGTATGTTGCTGCAGTCGCAATGTAAAAACGTGGTTAGCGGTATGTTTGGCGACAGGTGGAAAATAATAAACATGCCACGTAGAAATGTACTGGCAAATGTACAGGAGTATTACAGGAGAGAGGGTGAAGTAGGTTATTCTACATACGGTTATCTTGTTATAGACGACCTTATAAAAAGAAAACAGCTTGTAGATAAGGTGATGCTGTTTACCGATGTACAGATGTATAGTAATCATGGATTCAATTCGTTTGAAAATTCATGGAAAATGTACAAGCGACTGGCGCCAAAAGCTAAGCTGTATATATTTGACCTTGCAGGACATGGTAGCATGCCTCTGGATATAAAAAGAAATGATGTGTATTTGATTGCAGGCTGGTCTGACAAGATCTTTGATGTTCTTAATGCTGTAGATGATACAGCGATTGCTATGGAAAAGATAAGCCAAATCAAATTGTAGACTGCTCCCGCAGCCGGGGATGCTGCGGGAGCTTAATAAAAGTTCATAAAATATTGATAATATAACAGGTGTCGTTGATAAGAGTTACTTCGTCCAGTTCTGTGTCACAGGTTCGAATCCTGTCATTGTAAAATGTAGCTCAGTCCGGTAGAGCAAGAAAAATAGTCTCTTTTCGTTTATAACCCTGTTTTAAGAAAAAAGGATGCCGTAGGTAAGGGATACTTCGTCTCAACTTTGGGGAGGAATAGCGTAGTCATTTTAATATGGCAAGGTTATCCGGTTCGACTCCGGCAGGACATGCCTCGTTCTCTTGCCGTTTTTTGCTTCTTTGTTCTTTTAAAATCTGTCGGGTGCCGTAGTGAAGTGTTACTTCGTCCAACTGATTAAGGCGCGGTCAAACCCTGCCAATCACTTCACGATTTAGCCCCGGTAATAAAAGAGTGCCGTTGTTAAGTGTTACTTTGTTTCTCCAAAAATTCAGTCACTTTACGCTTATTGCCTCTTTTTATATAAAAAATAAATTTTAGTTTAAACGCATGTATTTGCACACATAATAAAATTATGGAACGATTAATTACGGGAACCGATTTGTTAAACATCGGTTTTAAAGAAAATGCAGTTTTAGGGATGACACTTGATCTTGTGAACAGAAAATACGCTTCGCAGGATAAAGAAGAAGTATTGGTTTTACTGAAAAACCTGAATGATGCTCCCGAAAGTTTTCTTGAAGATGAAGCGTTAGGGAACTTGGCTCAGGCTATAATTGATGAAGCTAACAAGCCGAAAGATGAAGTGATTCCGCTGGTTGAAAACGCTAACGGATATACCATATACGGAGAGCAGAATATTGAAGAAGGAGCAAAAGACCAGATGAAGGTGGCTATGAAGCTTCCGGTAACAGTAGCAGGTTCATTAATGCCCGATGCTCATCAGGGTTACGGACTGCCGATTGGTGGTGTGCTGGCTGCAAAAAATGCCATTATCCCTTATGGAGTAGGTGTAGATATTGGGTGTAGAATGGCTTTGTCCATATATGATATCCCTGAAAGTTTCTTTATGGAAAATCAGGCAAAATTTAAAAGGGAGTTAATTGCCCAGTCTAAATTTGGTGCCGGACAGGGATTTAAGGGAAAGGAAAAAGCAAACCACGATGTGCTTGACCGAGATGAGTTCAATATAAATCCGTTATTAAAAAACTTAAAGGATAAAGCCTGGTCGCAACTAGGTACATCGGGTGGAGGTAACCACTTTGTGGAGTTCGGTATTATAGAATTTGAACAAAGGGATGAGGTGCTTAATATTGATAAGGGTAGATACCTCGCCCTGTTAACCCATTCGGGTTCGCGAGGATTGGGAGGTATTGTTGCAGGATATTATACCAAGTTGGCAAAAAGTATTTGTAAACTGCCAAGAGAGGCAGAGAACCTTGCTTACCTTGATATGAACTCGCAGGAAGGTATGGAATATTGGATAGCCATGAACCTTGCCGGAGATTATGCGTCGGCCTGTCATCAGGTTATACACGATAAAATGACGAGGGCTGTGGGAGGTAAAGTACTGGCTAAGGTAGAGAACCGTCATAATTTTGCCTGGAAGGAAATTTTAAACGGTGAAGAGGTAATTGTACACCGTAAAGGAGCAACTCCGGCGGGGAAAGGTGTTATGGGTATTATACCGGGGAGTATGACCGCGCCCGGATTCCTTGTTAGAGGTAAAGGTGAGGAAAACGCGATTAATTCGGCCTCACACGGTGCCGGAAGGTTAATGAGCCGAACACAGGCTATTAAGAATGTTACAAGAGATGATATGAGGCAGGTGCTTAAAGATCATGGTGTGACCCTTATTGGGGCCGGAAAAGATGAAGCGCCTATGGCTTATAAAGACATCAATACAGTGATGGCCTCTCAAAAAGACCTGGTGGATGTTGTGGCTAAGTTTACCCCGAAAATGGTACGAATGGCCGACGACGGAAGTCGGGAAGATTAAACAATGTGGTGCAAAGGGAGACAGTTTTTTTCTGTCTCCCTTTTTTATTTGTCTTTGGTCATTAATTCAATTCCCTATCTTTGTGATATAAAACAAAAAACCGGTGAAAACTATTTTGACTATATTAGGTGTTTTGGTGCTGTTGGTGCTTGGTACAAGTACGGTTACAGATCAAAAGCGTACAAATAGTTTTCATCAGGAATTGGTTATGAAAGACAGCAGCGACTGGCAGGAAATAAATATGGATGCTAAAGGTATGGTCAATAAAATGGCTTATGCCGATACGGCTAACTTTATGGGGCAGAAAATTTATCCCTGTGCCAAATGTTTCCTTAGGCCGGAAGTAGCCGAAGCTTTAGAAAAAGCTAACACACTGGCTAACCAAAAAAATCTTAAATTGGTTATTTTTGACTGCTACCGTCCTTACGGGTATCAGCAAAAAATGTTTGAAATTGTAAACAATCCAAAATATGTGGCGCCTCCGGGTAAAGGTTCAAACCATAACAGGGGTGCTGCCGTAGATTTGTCTCTGGCAGATAATGAGGGGAATTTACTGGATATGGGGAATGAGTTTGATGATTTTTCGAGTCTTTCTCATTATATTTCCGATAAGATATCGGCGAAAGCCCAAAATAACCGCAAACAGCTGCGCGATATTATGAAGGAAGCGGGGTTTACTCCCTATGATAATGAATGGTGGCATTTTGATTACAGAAAGAAACGATATGAGACTTCCGACTTTAGGTGGGAATGCGACGACAAAACACAACAATAAATAAAAGAAATGGAACTAAAACTGAACAGGCCTATCTGTTTTTTTGATCTGGAAACAACAGGGACAGATATAACCAAAGACAGAATAGTTGAAATATCAATATTAAAGGTATTCCCAAACGGGAACAAAGAAAGTAAAACCTGGCTGGTAAACCCGGAAAGACCCATTCCGCCACAGTCTACCGCTTTTCATGGTATTGATGATGCAAAGGTGGCAAATGAGCCTACGTTTAAAGATTTATCGCATCAGGTATATAATATGATTAAGGATTCTGATTTGGCAGGATACAATTCAGACCGATTTGATATTCCGTTACTGGCAGAAGAATTGCTTAGAGCCGATGTAGACTTTGATATGAAAAACAGGGTAACGGTAGATGTACAAACCATTTTTCATAAAAAAGAGGAACGTACTCTTAGCGCGGCATTTAAATTTTATTGCGGACAGATACTTGAAAATGCCCATAGTGCCGAAGCCGATGTGAATGCTACGTACGAGATACTTAAATCACAACTGGACAGGTATGACGATTTAGAGAATGATATGAAATTGCTTTCGGAATTTACCACACGCAAAAAAGCGGTCGATTTTGCCGGTTTTATAGCGCTGGATGACGACGGAAACGAAATATTTACCTTTGGTAAGCACAAGGGGGCAAAAGTAGACGAGATACTGGAAAAAGAACCGGGTTATTTCGGGTGGATACAAAATGCCGATTTCCCGTTGTACACAAAAAAAGTGCTTACGGCTATTAAATTGAGAAAATTAAACAATAAATTAGTATAAAATAATCCCCGTTTATATAACGTTACAAGAATGAAAATAATCTGCATTGGCAGGAATTATGCCCGCCATATAGAGGAGCTTGCAAACGAAAGGCCGGAAGAGCCGGTTATTTTTTTAAAGCCGGATACAGCTCCTGTTTTAAGAAAGTTTCCTTTTGTTATCCCAGAGTTTAGCAATGATGTGCATTATGAGGTGGAAATACTTGTAAAAATTAATAAGGTAGGTAAGTATATAGATGCTAAATTTGCCCACAAGTATTACAGCGAGATAGGGCTTGGTATAGATTTTACCGCCCGCGATTTGCAGTCCAAACTAAAGGAAAAGGGATTGCCTTGGGAAAAGGCTAAAGGGTTTGACGGCTCGGCAGTAATAGGGGAAGAGTTTATTAATAAGTCGGAGTTTGCCTCGGTAGATGATATTAACTTTGAGCTTGTTAAAAACGGTGAAGTAGTGCAAAAAGGCAATACGCAAAACATGCTATGGAAAATAGATGAGCTTATTGCTTATGTTTCACAATACTTTACGCTTAAAAAAGGAGATATTATTTTTACAGGTACGCCCGAAGGAGTAGGTAAAGTAAACCCGGACGATGTGCTGGAAGGTTCGATTGAAGGAAAAAAAATATTCAGGATACAGGTAAAATAATGGCATTACACTATAATTTATCTAAGGTTTATGCGATTTCTGATAACGATGTGGAATTTGCAAAACAAATAATGGTACTTTTTACGGAAGAGGTTCCGCCGGAGGTGAAAAACATAAGGCGCGGACTAAAAGAGAAAGATTATGAAATGGTATACCATGCGGCTCATAAAATAAAGCCAACGCTTGATATGCTGGGTATGGACCTGGCTTATGAAGATGTGCTCTCTATTGAGACATGGAGTAGGAGCGAGGGCCGAAAAAAAGAAATTAAAGAGGTTTATAAAAGCCTTAAAGATAAAATAGAACACGCGCTTAAAGAGATAAAAAAAGATTACAGCCTTTAATAAAGTATGAAAGCAGCAGTTGTTACCGTAGGCGATGAGATTTTAATAGGGCAGATAGTAGATACTAACTCGGCCTTTATAGCAAAATCGTTAGATAAAATAGGGATAGGAGTAATAGAGATGCTTTCTATAAGTGATGACCGCGAGCATATACTGGAAACACTTGCTTCACTCCAAAATCGAGTTGATCTCGTTATTATGACAGGGGGACTTGGGCCTACAAAAGATGATATTACCAAAAAAACACTTTGCGAGTATTTTAATGACGAGCTGGTGGTAAATGAGGATGTGCTGGAACATGTAACAGAGCTTATTGAAAAGGTAATGAAACGCCCGGCTTCACAAATGAATAAAGATCAGGCGCTGGTACCTTCAAGAGGTACGGTGCTGTTTAACAGAGTAGGTACCGCACCGGGTATATGGATGGAAAACCAAAATACGGTTTTTGTATCGCTTCCGGGAGTGCCTTATGAAATGAAATACCTAATGGATAATGAAGTTATCCTGAGGCTTATTTCAAAATTCAAACGTCCTTTTATAGTTCATAAAACCATACTTACATACGGGCAGGGGGAAAGTCTTATTGCCGAGCGTATAGAGGAGTGGGAAGACAATCTTCCGGAGTTTATTAAGTTGGCTTATTTGCCAAGTCCGGGGAGGGTAAGGCTGCGCCTAACGGCAAGAGGTATAGATGAAGATTTTTTACGCAAAAGTATTTTAGAGGAAGCCGAAAAGCTGAAAGCAATTATAGATGATATTATTGTTGGTTATGATGAAGATGAGACCCTTGAGGTGGTTTTAGCCAAACTTTTAACCGAAAAGAAGTTTACCATATCGGCAGCCGAAAGCTGTACCGGCGGAAGGATAGCGCAAATGCTAACAGCACAGCCGGGGTCGTCGGCTTATTTTAAGGGTAGTGCGGTGGCTTATGCAACCGAAGCCAAAGTGAATATGCTGAAGATAGATCAGCAACTCATAGATATATTTAGTGTGGTTAGCGCTAAGGTAGCCGAAGCTATGGCGTCTCAGGCAAAGAAAATTTTCGGTACTGATTATGCTGTTGCCACTACCGGAAATGCCGGCCCGACAAAAGGTGACTCTGATGCCGAAGTAGGTACTGTTTTTATAGGTGTAGCTACTCCAAAAGGAGTTTATAGTGAGAAGTTTGACTTTGGTCAACCACGTGAAAAGGTCATTGAACGTGCGGCAAACAAAGCTTTAGAAATTATTTATCAGGAAATTTTAAAAAACTGATTAATTATGTTTGTGTAATAGTTTTATTTTTTGTTACTTTGCACCCTGATTTTGAATAACGATATAAAAGCGATAAATAATGTCAAGAGTTTGTGCCCTTACTGGTAAAAAAGCGATGGTAGGAAATAACGTTTCCCACGCGATGAACAAGACTAAAAGAAAGTTTAGTGTAAACTTAGTGAAGAAGCGTTTTTATCTTCCTGAAGAGGACAGATGGATTACTCTTAGGGTGGCTGCTTCTACTATCAAGACGATTAATAAAAAAGGTTTAGCTGCAGTTCTTAAAGATGCTAAAGCTAATGGATTTATTAAATAATATCCTTACCTAATAAATATATAGCAAGATGGCAAAGAAAGGTAACAGAATACAGGTAATTTTAGAGTGTACTGAGCATAAAGCTTCAGGTGTACCGGGAACTTCTAGGTATATTACTACTAAAAATAAAAAGAATACTCCAGACAGACTAGAGATTAAAAAATTCAACCCTGTCCTTAAGAGAGTAACTGTACATAAAGAAATCAAATAATTATACGTCATGGCAAAGAAAACCGTAGCAACGTTACAAACATCTTCAAAAAGGCTTACTAAAGCTATAAAAATGGTAAAGTCTCCAAAATCAGGAGCTTATACATTTGTTGAGGCTGTTATGGCACCAGAACTTGTGGATGAATTTCTAAAGAAGAAATAATTATCCAATACATATATAGAAAAGCTACTTTCAGTAACGGGAGTAGCTTTTTTATTTTCTATATTTACCATCGGAAAAACGAGACTTAAAAGCATATGAACTTCTTTAAAAAAATATTTTCTTCTGAAAAGAAGGAGACTTTAGATAAAGGGCTTGAGAAAACAAAAACTTCTTTCTTCTCTAAGCTGTCAAAAGCTGTTGCAGGTAAATCTAAAGTTGATGATGAGGTACTTGATAATCTTGAGGAAATACTTGTATCGTCTGACGTTGGTGTAAATACTACCCTAAAAATAATAGAGCGTATTGAAGAGCGTGTGTCCAAAGATAAGTACCTGGGTACAGATGAGCTTAACCAGATATTAAGAGAGGAGATTGCCGGATTATTATCTGAAACCAATACTGGCGAAGGTACCGATTTTGAAATTCCTGCTAATAAAAAGCCTTATGTGCTTATGGTGGTAGGAGTAAACGGTGTGGGTAAAACCACAACAATAGGTAAGCTGGCATATCAGTTTAAAAAAGCCGGACACAATGTAGTACTTGGTGCTGCCGATACCTTTAGAGCTGCTGCTATTGATCAGTTACAGGTTTGGGCAGACAGGGTAGGTGTTCCTATTGTAAAACAACAAATGGGTAGTGATCCTGCTTCTGTTGCTTTTGATACGTTACAGTCGGCTGTTACTCAAAATGCCGATGTTGTGATTATAGATACTGCCGGAAGGTTACATAATAAAGTAAACCTGATGAACGAACTTTCTAAAGTGAAAAGAGTAATGCAAAAGGTAGTGGGCGATGCTCCGCATGATGTGTTGCTTGTACTGGATGGTTCTACCGGACAAAATGCCTTTGAACAGGCTAAGCAGTTTACGGCTGCTACAGAGGTTACTTCGCTTGCGGTTACTAAACTTGACGGTACTGCTAAGGGAGGTGTGGTAATTGGTATATCAGACCAGTTCCAAATACCTGTAAAATATATTGGTGTTGGTGAAGGGATAGAGGATTTACAGGTATTTAATAAATATGAATTTGTAGATTCTTTCTTTAAATAAATCAATCAATAATTAATTAAGCACCTTACAAACAAATGAAATTTTACGTTCTTTTGGTGGCATTTTTCTTTGCTACCATAACTTCTTATGCTCAAGAAAACAAAGGCTATTATGTTACTAATGGCGATGTGAGAATTAACGGCTACTTTAAGTCTGATAATTTTTCTAATCCAACTGATCTTGAATTTAAAAAAGATAATTCGGACACTTTTGAAAAATTAGAGCTACAAGCAATAAAGGAATATGGAGTTGATAATCAATATAGAATGATTAAGAAAAAAGTTCTGGTTGATAAATCAAAATCTTCATCAGTGAAATATTATTCTAATTTTAAAGATCCTGATTGGGAAAAAGAAACACTGTTTCTTAATGTAGTGGTAGATGGTGACGCTTCTTTATACTCATGTGTTTATAACGGAGAAAATAAATTCTTTTATCAGGTAGATTCAAAACAAATAAAATTAAATCAATTAGTGTTTAAAAAGTATGTTTTTAATAATAGTGATATTAAAGAAAATAATACATACAAACAGGATTTGTCTAATAATATTAAATGTGACGATTCTGGCATTAACTTCGGTTCTCTTAGTTATACAGAAAATGCTCTTAAAAAAGTATTTGTGGCTTATAATAAATGTAAGGGTAGTGATTATGCAGTATATGAAAATAAGGGGGCTACAAAAATTGAATTTTCTTTGAGTGCTTATGCCGGGGCTACATTAAATATGTTAGCTACAAAAACAGTAGGAGGGAGTGCTAATGATAATGCTTTAGGTTTTACTATAGGTGCCGAGGCTGCCATTGTAATGCAATCAAGTAATTTAGGAGGTTTTTTAAGGCTTGATTATACAAAGTCATCTGAGTTGAAAACAATAACCCCTGATGCTAAGACCAGTAGGCTTGAAGAAGAGTCAAAGTTGGATGTTAGTTGTTTTAGTGTTCTTGTTGGACCGCGCTATTATTTTAATGAAGGCTTAAATAAAAAAGGCTTTTATCTTGATGCAGGTTTTGGGATGGGTTTTGCTTCCGGTGAGTTAGTTACCACTCAGTATGGAACAGGAGAATATTATGTAGGATCAACTAAAACGTATGACCTGGCGCATAATTTTTACCTAAGTGTTGGATTTGGTTATGCTCTTTCAGATAAAATGGGGGTAGAAGTAAGATACGATACTCCTAGAGAGGTTGTAGATTATAATAGTAACTACAAGTTTAGTAAATTAGGAATGAATTTTAAATATACATTTTTATAAAAAAGAGCCGCTCAGTAAGCGGCTCTTTTTTTATTCAATGACATCGTTTATTTTTTGCCAAAGCTCGTTATCAAATCCCGATAGTGCAAAGTTTTCGCTATCGGCAGCATTACCCATTCGTATAACTACCATTTTTTTGGACGGGATTACATATATTTTCTGGTCATTTTTTCCAAGTGCCATATACATATCGGCAGACCCCGATGGTATAACCGATCCGTTAAACTCAAACTGAGTTTGTGGCAGGTGATAGTTTTCCTTTCCGTTTAACCACCATAGATATCCGTAGGCTTTGTTGATGTCCTGAGAAGTGTTTATGGCGTTGTTAAAATAGCTGCTGTTTATAATTTGGGTTTCTTTCCATTTACCATTATTAAGTGCCAGTAGGCCAAAGCGTGCCATACTGCGTGTAGTACTCCAATATACACTAAGGTCTTCTCCGCTTTCCAGCCATGCACCTGTCATTCCTATTGGATCTCTAAGTTTGCTGTTAAAGTAAGTGCTCCACGATTGTCCGGTAGCCTGTGCTACAACATCCTGTAGTTTTACATATACATTATGGTATGCCCAGCGGCTATCGGCATCTGCAATGTATTGAAGATTGGCGGGAGAAACATCATCACCTAAAGAGTCATCTAATCCTGATGTCATGGTTAGTAAATGTTTGCAGGTAATAAGGTTTTCTTTTTCTAACGGTTCACTGGTCCATCCTGTAGCTAAGTAATCAGAAACTTTATTGTTGGTATTGATAAAACCTTCCTGTTCGGCAATACCTGTTAGTGTTGCTGTAAGGGTTTTACCCGCACTGGCCCAGTACCACGGAGTAGTTGCTGTGTGTCCGTTAAAATAGTTTTCCATTACAATACGCCCGTTAACCAGTATCATAAAGGATTTGGTGTTTTTGGTTTCTAAGTATTCCAGTAGTGACGGAATATTACTTTCGTTCCACTCCAGTGTGGCGGGTAACTTGGTTTCCCAGGTGTCAGTTCCGTTATCAGGGAAGTACATGGCTTCCTCTGCAGTAGGGTTGGTTGTTCCTCCCGATTCGGTTGTATTGTCGTCTGATGAGCTACAGGCGAAAACCAAAAAGGAACTTAATGCTATAAGTGGTAATTTTTTCATACGGTTATAGTAACTGATGTTAAAGATATTAAATACTTGTTATCGTTAAACTCAAGTTTTAAATTTGCAGAGATTTTTAAATGCTTAAATTTGCTTGTTCATAACTAAAAACTAATCATGAAAAAATTATACCTTTTTTTGTTTGTAGCGATTGCTGCTGTATCATGTTCGCAAAAAATTGATAAGGCCGATTTAAAAAAATTAAACGGTTATTGGGAGATTGAAGAAGTTGTAATGCCCGACGGGGAGAAGAAGGAGTATAAAGTAAATTCAACTATTGACTTTTTTATGTTAAGCGGCGAGGAAGGTTTTCGTCAAAAAGTAATGCCATTACTTGAGGGAGGGTACAGAACTAATGGACTGCGCGAAAAAATGACTATTACAAAAGAAGAAAATAAAACTTATATTAGTTACAAAACCGACCATGCTGAATGGAAGGAGCAGATACTTGAGGTAAACGAGGAGAAGCTTGTTGTTAAAAATGAGCAGGATATAGAATATCATTATAAAAGAGAAGAACCTTTTAGTAATAAGAAATAATGGCAAAACGATTAAACGATTACAGTTCGGTAAGCGATGTGCTCAAACAGTTTGTAGAGTCTAACAACCTGCAAAAAGGTATCGATAAAATAGATGTTAGGGATGCATGGAAAAACCTTATGGGTAATGGTGTGAATAACTATACCCGTGAGATAATGCTAAAGGGTACTACACTTTATGTAGAGCTTACATCGGCAGTGTTGAGGGAAGAGCTTAGCTATGGTAAGGAGAAAATCGTTAAGATGATTAATGAGGAAATGGGAAGGGAAGTAATTAAAGAAGTTATATTGAGATAAATAAAAAAGCCGCTTTATAAGCGGCTTTTTTTATATGTTGTCAGTTCAGGATATTTATTAGAACTGCTCTCTTCCTGCAAAGTGGAAGTTGCTCTCGATAGCAGCATTCTCATCGCTGTCTGAACCGTGAACTGCGTTTTCACCTACAGAAGTAGCATATTTTTTACGGATTGTACCTTCTGCAGCGTCAGCAGGGTTTGTAGCACCAATTAATGCTCTGAAATCTTCAACAGCATTATCTTTCTCAAGGATAGCAGCTACGATTGGTCCTCTTGTCATGAACTCAACAAGTTCACCAAAGAAAGGTCTTTCTTTGTGTACTGCATAAAATGCCTGAGCATCAGCTAAAGTAAGTTGAGTTAATTTCAGAGAAACGATTCTGAAACCAGCTTCAGTTATCATAGATAAAATACCACCGATGTGTCCGTTTTCAACAGCATCCGGCTTAATCATTGTAAATGTCCTGTTAGTTGCCATAGTCTTTTTAAATTTTGTGCAAAAGTAGTAGTTTTTACATTAATAACTTTAATAAATTATTAATGTTTTTTACTTTTTTACAGCACAACGATATTAAAGTCGTGTTCCAATGGTTTAAGGCTACTAAACAGTTTGTCAATAAGTTTACCGTCGTACTCCAGGTAAAACTGAGAGAAGTTGGCTTTTCGTTCCTGCAGGCTCCTGCCGGGGAACAACTCATTTTGTATTTCGGTTATACGCTCCAGTTTATCGGCATGATTGTGTTTCTCTGCCCTGCGTAGTTTTTTCTCTAAATTATCCAGTCCTTTTAGCTGTTTTGTTTCCTGTGCTTTTACAGCTCCGCCAAAAGTAGTATCTGTTTTGGTAGCCATAGCGTGCAGTTTGGCAAACTGCTGTTGTAAAAATTCTCTTTGCTCACTAAAGTCAAGACTTAGTTCTGAAAACTCAACCGTTTTTTTATTCACAAGCTTGTCCTGTTTCATAAACACATCGGTCCAGTTAAGGTTAAGCTTGTCCAGTTTTTCGGCTTGCTTTTCGGTAGCAATCAGTACCGAGTTACGCAATAACAGTATAGGGAAAGTAACTCCAGCCGATTCAAAGTAGGATTTAAGTTCCAGCCAGTAAGCCAGTTCGCCGCCTCCGCCTATGTAGCAAAGGTTAGGAAGTATTACCTCTTCATAAAGCGGACGCATAATTACATTAGGGCTAAACTTTTCGGGGTTAGTTTCCAGTAAAGCCAGTATTTGTGCTTCGCTAAATTGAATCTCGGTATTGTTTACATAGTAAACGCCATCCTGTAAAATGATGCGTTCTCTTATATTATCTTCTATATAAAACAGGTTTATTTCCCTTGGGTTTACCTGTATGTTATAATCTTTAAGGTTATCGGCTGTTTCGGCTACTTTAGTGTGCGATGTTTGGTTTAAAAGCTCTTCCTTAACATGAGGAACAAACAGCTTTTTCAGGTTAGTGTTGTCACCGTCAATGATTACGAGTCCGTTTTTACCGAATATTTCATTTGCCAGGTATCGGGTAGCATCGGCAAGGTTGCTGTGTTTTATATAGGCCTCCCTAAAAAGTTCTTTTAGCCATGCAGCATTGTTGCCCGGACCAAGTTCTTTTTCAAAAACCTCTAAAACAGCTTCAAGTCCCAAGGTAGATAATCTCCCTACCGGACCTGTGCTTTCCCTGTTCCAGCTTATTTTTTTGTCTTTAAAGTTAAAGTAGTTTATTTCGTCAAAGTCATGATCCTCGGTAGCCATCCAGTATACCGGTACAAAGTTGTACTCAGGGTAGGTTTCGCTAAGCTGTTTGCTAAGGTTTATGGTGCTTACAATTTTGTATAGAAAGTAAAGCGGACCCGTAAACAGGTTTAGCTGATGCCCTGTGGTTATTGTAAAGGTATTTTCCTGTTTTAGTAAATCAAGGTTGTGTTTTGTGGCTTCGGTAGCATTGAAGCCTGCATATTGCTTTTCTAAAGCATTGACCAAAACACTGCGAGAATCACTACTGTAGTTTTGCTGTTTTTCCTGTATTTGCTGCTTAAAGTTTTGCAGGGTAGGGAAGCGGTTGTATAACGGCTTCAGGTTTTCTTTTTGGTTAAGGTAATCGGTAATAAGCGGGGTAAAATATCCTGAACTTTGAAAGCTAATACAGTCTGACGGCATTGTAGTAATTTATTTTCCTGTAAAGTTAGGGAAAAAATGAATGCAAACTTTATTATGAATTATGGCAAAATTCCCAGATTCACTTATTAAAATCTACTCCTGGATTATCCACTTGTATGTCCCGTTTTCATTATATATAATTCCGCCGCCACAACTTTCTTTATAGTGAAGAAATATTCCGTCATTAGGAAGTTTGATTTTGTCCTCATCTTTTACGTCTTCTTCACGTAAAATATCGCCATCAACACCAACATTATTAAAGTATATGTGATCTTTAGGCGCTATTTTAAATATTCCTAATCCAGCATCTGTAAATTTTTTATTCCCAACTATACTATTACCTCCTCCAAGAATATCTGTATTGCCGCTATGGTATTTTATTTTTATGGCATGAAGATTATTCTGAGTATTAAGCATTAAAAAGGCTGAGTCTTTTTGTGTGTCTCCGTCAAAATCGCCAACAACAATATTATCGTTGAATTTTTTAGATAAAATCAGCGTGTCTTTTTCTGTTGTGATATCAGCTTTTGCTAAAGTTTTGTCCTGTGTTTTGTTATTACATGATGCAAGGCAGACTATTGCTACTGCTGTGTAAAAAAAAAATTTCATAAGGGTAAGTTGGTCTATGTGAAAAAAATAAATATTGTTCTTTAAATGTTAAAATTTTATAAATAAATATGTAACTAACTAAATTTTTATAGTTAATACTGAATATTCAATTAAGCTAATTAATATAGTAATTACAATTTAATCTCAAATATTTTTTTAATGGCATTAAAAAGAACATCAAGTGCAGCATTAGCCGCTTTTTGTGCTATGGCTTTAGATATTATGGCTATAGCATGCAGTTCGGCTTCAAAAACAAGCTTTTCATCTTCCAGTCTTGATTTAAGCTTTTCTATAGGAAGGTCGCCTGTAAGGGTAAGTTCTGCTAAAAGCTCCAACCTTTCCTTGCGTCGGTTTAAAAACTCATTAGCTACTGATTTTACTTCTTCCCAGTTGTCTGTTACCGTATCTTTCACGGTGCCCAGCATTTGAGCCAATACTTCGTTGATGTCAAATATAGGGTCGTTGGTTTGTAAGTTTGTCATTTTTATTCGGGTGGATTGTTTGCTATTTGTTTTCCTTTTTCTGCCGAGAGCATGGCGAAGAACAAGTCGTCAAAAGTTTTACGGTTCAGTTTAATTTCGCCATCACTTAAATAGTCCTGCTCCTTGTGTTCGGCTTTGTATTTCCTCCAAAGCTGCAAAGTGATTTCGCATATCCTGGTAGAATGTTCGTTAACGGGCTTCACTTTGTTTTTGGTGAGTAATGAATTCAGCTCAACTTCAAAGTTAATGTACTGTTCCTGGAATGTTGCGTAAGCCCTTCCGTTTTCTTCTTCCGGTGTAACTTCAAGCATAATCAGGTAAAAGCGGTCTATCTCTTTTGCGGTGGTTTCAATTTGCTGTACCATTCCGTCATCATAAGGAGCAATGAGCTGAACTTTACAGGAGATAAACGACAGGCTTAATGCCAAAAGGATAAGCAACGACTGTATTTTGAGTCTGGATTGTAATAACATGGTTTTGATTTGCGGTTGGTTTGAGTAAATATACTTAAATTAGAGAGTGTAATAAAAATAAAAAACCAAAAATATCTCCTACTTTTGCAGGCTAAACCATTACTGTTTTGAGTACTAAAGTATTATTAATAACACCGCCTTTTACCCAGCTTAATACGCCTTATCCGGCTACGGCATACCTTAAGGGATTCCTTAATACTAAAGGTATTAGCTGTGTTCAGGCCGATTTAGGTATTGAAGTGATATTAAAACTTTTCTCAAAACAGGGACTGGCAAATCTTTTTACCCGTATAGAGGAGGGGTTGGAAGCAGGAAGCCTGCAACCATCGGCCAATTCAGAACGTATTATTGCGCTTAAGGATGAATACCTTAAAACCATTGATGCCGTAATGCTTTTTTTGCAGGGTAAAAACCCTACACTTTCCCATCTTATATGTCAGGAAGATTTTCTGCCCGAGGCATCGCGCTTTGCACAGCTTGAGGAGCTTGATTGGGCTTTTGGTAGTATGGGGACTCAGGATAAGGCTAAGCACCTTGCAACGCTTTATCTTGAAGATATATCTGACCTGATTGTAGATTGTGTAGATCCTCATTTTGGGTTTAGCCGTTATGCAGAACGACTGGGGCGTTCGGCTAATTCGTTTGATGAACTTTACGAGAGCCTGCAACAGCCTTACACCTACATTGACGAACTGCTTATAGATTTACTGCACGAGCGTATGCGGGAAACTAACCCTATGTTGGTTGGTTTTTCGGTGCCTTTCCCGGGTAATTTGTACTCGGCTTTCAGGAGTGCGCAGTACATCAAAAAAATATTTCCTGATGCAAAGGTGAGTATGGGAGGTGGTTTTCCTAATACCGAACTCCGTTCGCTTAGTGATGCCCGTGTAATGGAGTTTTTTGATTTTATTACTCTTGATGATGGGGAAGCTCCGGTGGAATGCCTTGTGGAGCATCTTGAAGGGAAAAGAGAGGTAAACAAACTGAAGCGTACTTTTACCTTGATTGAGGGTAAGGTTACTTATATAGATAACTCAGGGTGCAGGGACTACAAGCAAAGCGAGGTAGGTACACCTGATTATTCTGATTTATTGCTGGACGATTATATTTCGGTCATAGAGATTGTAAACCCTATGCACCGTATGTGGAGTGACGGAAGGTGGAATAAGCTTACTATGGCACACGGCTGTTACTGGGGTAAATGTACTTTTTGTGACATATCGTTAGATTATATAAAGATATACGAACCTATTGCTGCAAAACTACTGGTAGACCGTATGGAAGAACTGGTAGAGCAAACAGGACAAAACGGTTTTCATTTTGTAGACGAAGCCGCGCCGCCGGCACTAATGCGCGAACTGGCGCTGGAAATTATACGTCGTAAACTGGCTGTTACCTGGTGGACCAACATTCGTTTTGAAAAAAGCTTTACGGCCGATTTATGCCGACTGCTAAAGGCATCGGGCTGTATAGCGGTTTCGGGCGGACTTGAAGTGGCTTCCGACAGGTTGCTGGAACTTATCCAGAAAGGAGTGACTGTAGCACAGGTGGCTAGAGTTACGCGCAACTTTACCGAAGCCGGTATTATGGTGCATGCTTACCTTATGTATGGTTTCCCTACACAAACGGCTCAGGAAACTATCGATTCACTTGAAATGGTGAGGCAAATGTTTGAGCTGGGTATATTACAGTCGGGCTTTTGGCATCAGTTTGCCATGACGGCTCATAGTCCTGTAGGGATGTATCCCGAAAAGTTTGGCGTGCTAAAGGAAACCGAAGCAATAGGGGCTTTTGCTAATAATGATATTGTGCATATTGATAAAACGGGAGCTAACCACGATAAGTTTAGTTTCGGACTCAAAAAATCACTGTTCAATTTTATGCACGGCATTTGTTTTGACTATCCGTTACAGGACTGGTTTGAATTTAAAGTGCCGCGTACCAAGGTGAGTGAGGATTATATATATAACGTACTTCATGAAGATGATATGTTTACTGTTAAGCCTACTGCAAAAGTAGTATGGATAGGGGGTAAGCCTACGGTGTCTTATTTTAGCAAAAACAAAAAAGGGAGAACTTTTGAAACCGCTTCACTAACCTTTCATGATAAAAAGGAAAGTTACAGTATACAGGTAAACCGTGAGCAGGGTGAGTGGTTGGTTAATTTACTAAACCAAATTACTGCTAACCCAGAAAATAAAGTAATCGGTTTTCAGCATGTAAAACAAAGTTATGAAGCTAACGGAATGGATGATTTCGAACTGTTTTGGTATAGTAAACCCGTAAACACTTTACGTGAATACGGGCTTCTTATATTGTAACTTGTAGCAGGGCTGTTAGCTCTTGTTACGCTCGTCTATCATTTTTTGATAAGCTGTTTTTTGTTCGTCAGAAAGTAACGGAAGAATCTCTTTGTCTATTTCGTCACTTATTATTCTGAATTTATCTTTTAAAACATCTCTTGTGTCAGCCTCATTATGTGAAAGTGCCAAAATCTCATCTTTACGTTCGTCATAAATAGACTTTATTGCAGCTTTTTGAAAATCATCAAGTTTAAGTTCTTCGCCTAAATATTCGGTCATTACTACCGATAGGTCTTTAGGCTTTTCATCTTTTTTCTTCCTTATGCTTTTTTTGTTTCTTTGGGTGTCTATCCTTCTGTCTACACCCGGTCTATAGCCTGAACCATAATAAGGATCGTAGTAGCTGCCATAGCCATATTGTGCCATAGATTCATATCCTGACAAAAGAAGGAAGGCAAAAACCAAAAGCTTAAAATATTTCATAACTGTATTGCTTTAAAGAAATTCAAACTTAATCAATTTTTAAACAAAAAAGCTAAAGTTTTTGAACTTTAGCTTTTTAGGTATTATTCGGCAGTTGCACTTGCCGGAGCGCCATACAGGTCAAACTCTGTAGCGTCGGTAATTTTTATATCAACAAACTCTCCTGTTTTAAGGTAGGTAACGGTAGCATCAATAAGTACTTCGTTATCTACATCAGGGCTGTCAAACTCGGTTCTCCCTATAAAATAGTTTCCTTCCTTACGGTCAATAATACAACGGTATACCTGACCGATTTTTTCCTGATTAAGCTCCCATGAAATTTGGGACTGTAACTCCATGATTTCATTAGCGCGCTGTTGTTTTACATCGGCAGGAACATCATCTTCAAGAAGGTAAGCGTGGGTGTTTTCCTCATGAGAGTAAGTAAAGCATCCTAAACGCTCAAAACGCATTTCTTCTACCCAGTTTTTAAGTATCTGGAAATCTTCTTCGGTTTCTCCCGGATATCCTACAATAAGAGTAGTCCTGATAGCCATTCCCGGTACCATTTCCCTAAAGTCTCTAAGTAGCTTAGTAGTTTTTTCATAGGTAGTACCACGGCGCATTGATTTTAATACATTGTCGCTAATATGCTGAAGCGGAATATCTATGTAGTTACATATTTTAGGTTCGCGTTTCATTAGCTCCAGTACATCCATAGGGAATCCGCTAGGGAAAGCATAGTGTAGTCTTATCCATTCTATACCTTCAACCTTAGCAAGGTTTTCAAGTAATTCGGCAAGGTTACGTTTTTTATAAAGATCAAGACCGTAGTATGTAAGGTCCTGAGCGATAAGTATAAGTTCTTTAACTCCGTTTTTAGCTAAACCTTCGGCTTCCTTAACCAGTTTTTCAATAGGTTGGGAAACGTGTTTACCCCTCATTAAAGGGATAGCGCAAAAACTGCAAGGGCGGTCACAACCTTCGGCAATTTTAAGGTAAGCGTAGTTTTTTGGGGTAGTGGTTAAGCGTTCCCCAAGAAGTTCGTGTTTATAATCGGCTCCTAGTGCTTTAAGCAGTAATGGTAGCTCGGTTGTACCAAAATACTGGTCAATATTAGGAATTTCCTTCATCAAATCGGGCTTGTATCGTTCAGAAAGGCATCCTGTAACAAAAACCTTGTCTACAATTCCCTGTTCCTTTTTATCAGCATAATTAAGGATCATGTTAACCGATTCCTCTTTTGCATTATCAATAAAACCGCAGGTGTTTATTACAATGATGTTTCCTTCCTCTTCAGCCGGAGCTTCGTGGGTAACATCTTTGCCGCTTGCTTTAAGCTGGCCCATAAGCACTTCGCTGTCATAAACATTTTTAGAACAGCCCAGGGTTATTACATTGATTTTATTTTTCTTTAACGATTTGGTTCTCATGTATTTGAAAATTGGAGTGCAAAATTACGCTTTTTATTGATAAACAGGAGTATATAGCGTTAAAATTTATATGAGGGAGCAGTAATAAAAAAACCGCCCTTTATAAAAAGAGACGGTTTTTTCAGTATAAAGCAAGATGAAAAATTATAAGTCAAGTGTGTATGACAGCGTTACATTATTATTACTGCTGTTTATTCTTGCCGAATCGGTAAGACCTGCAGTTAGTAACGGTGCGTTTGATTTTCGTTCAAAATAAGAATAAGCAAGGTCTACTCTTGAATTGTTGAAAGCAAAACCTAAACCGGCAGACCAACCTGTAAGGTCGCCTACAGTATAACCGTTTTTATACGGACTTTGCTCATAGCGGTAACCACCCCTTAAGCTAAGAAATTTAATGCGGTACTCAGCGCCTACACGAAATTCGCTTGCTGTGTCCAGGCTGTTTTCCAGTTCGCTGTTTATAGAGCCATAACCACTACTGGTGTATTTTGTTTGGCTGTAATCTTTAAGGGAGTAGTCGAAACTTATTAATCCCGATCCGCCAAATATGTAAGCTAAACTACCGGTATATTTGCCCGGAGTTTTTAATCCGTAATCGTCAAGAATAAATGTAATTCCCGGGTCTGTAACAACATTGTTTCCGTTATAGCGTGCTACTATGTTTTGTGTTATCTCGTCTTGTAGCCTGTACCATGTTGGCGATTCGTAGGCTAAACCAAAGCGAAGTGATTCGGTAGCCTTAGCAATCGCACCTACGTTAAAAGAGAAGCCTCCGCCATAAGTATATCGTCTGTTATTAAAACGAACAGCCTCAAGTCCTGTGGTAGGGTTGTCATAATCTTCATACAGGGAAGATGTTTTAATGTAGTCGGTAAAATGTGCATTAAGGTTAGCGCCAAGGTAAAGCCAGTCTTGAATTTGCATAGCAAAGTTAAAAGCTACCTTGCCGTTATATCCTCTTGTAGTAATACTGTTTTCGTTGTAATAAGGTCCTGCCGGCACATTACTGGAATAGGTAGTATTGTCTGGTGACGATACATCCGGGTTAAAAATATAAGCGTTATATCCTAAAAAAGCCTGTTGGTCTATAAAGCTTAAATCTTCATAGTAAGAATTGTTTAGGGTGCTTAAATAAATTCCGCCCTCGTCGCCAATACCGTTAGCATAACGTAAAAAGTATTGATCTATAGAATTGTTTGGATTGAATCCGGCAGAAAATAAACTATTGTCCAGATTATCGGTATTCTCGTAGTTAAATGCTATAGCAAACTTTTTAATTGTAGCATTTTCTTTAGTGTTGTTGTATACAAAAACAGCTCCCAGTTGGTTTAATTCCAGGGAGCTGTCGGTGTCTTTAGTTCCTGTCCCAAAGTAATCAGATTTGTTACTGATGTTATAATTGGTAAGTGATATAGTAGCTGTGTTATAGTTAAAAACGGCAGAACCTGCAGGGTTTACATTAATTGCCGACATGTCTCCGCCCAGTGCGCCAAATGCACCACTCATTGCTCTAAAACGTGCTGTACCGTTAAGATTTCCGGTAGCATACCTTACAGCATCTTCGGGGGTATTAAGGTTTTGTTGCGCGTGTAGTGCTGCTGCTGTTAGTGAAAAAGCAGCTATAAATAAATATCTTTTCATAGTCTAGTGGTTTTTTTAGCCCCGCGTTACCACGGGGCTGTGTATTGTGTAGTAATTAGCCTCTTCTTCCGCCGCCACCGCCGCCGGATCTTCCACCTCCGCCACCGGATCTTCCGCCGCCAAATCCGCCACCAGAACTTCTGGAAGGCGATGGGCTGTACGATCTGCTAGGTGAACTCGATCTGGTAGAAGGAGTATAACTTCTTGTACTTCTTGTGTTTGTAGAGTTTGTAGAAGGAGTATAGTTTCTTGTACTTCTTGTTCTTGAAGAGTTATTGTAGTAAGAGCTTCTGTCGGAAGTATTTCCTCTGCTTCTTACTGTTGCACTGTTTCTGGATTGTGTAGTGCCTCTCCCCGGAGTGTAGTTTCGTCCGGCTACGTTACTCCTTCCGGATATGTTATTCCTTCCGGCTACATTGCTTCTTCCGCTGTATGGGCTTCTTCCTGCAATTCCGCTTCTGTTACCGCCATAAGCAACATTAGATCGGCCTCTGTTGTTGTAGTAACCATTGTGGTTATAGTAGTATGAGTGTCCGTAAGGGTAGTAATACCAGTTGTTATAGCCATAGCCTCCCCAACCATAGTATGGGTAACCCCAGCCACCGCCGTAGCCCCATCCGCCGCCGTAACCCCAGCCCCATCCAAGGCCAACGTTCCAACCGCCCCAGGAGTTCCATCCAAGGCCAATGCTCCAGCCCGGACCACCCCATCCGCCATAACCCCACCAGGGATTATACCAGTTGTTGTAATAGCCGCCATAGCCGCCACCATAATAGTTAACGGTTACATCGCTAGGGTTTTCGCCCCATCCGGCATAAGAGTTTCCGTTGTAATTGCTGTTGTAGTTAGTAACACTAACAACGGTATCGTTATCATAATAAGCGTCGTTTTGCTCATCGTATATAGGGAATTCGTTTTCAAGGGAGCTGAAATATCCCTGGTAATTCATGTTTTGACCAGAGACTTCACCGTCCCTGTATTGTTGTACGTTTCCGTCGTTGTATGTGTACACAGGGTTATTGTTGTTGTCTCTTGGTACAGTTCCGTAAATGCCGTCGTTGTATGATGAGTTATTCTGGTACGAACTGCACGACGATGCAGTTATCGCCAGAAGTCCCAATACAGAGTATAAGGAGATTTGACGTAATGTAAAGTAGTTAGTTTTCATAACGCTGCATTTTTTTTTATTGTTGGACTACACAAAAATAGTTAGTTTTGCCAAACATAATTAGTAATATATTTATAAAAACAATATTTGTGCCAATTTATTAGAAATGAGTAAGAATTTAACTAAACGGTCAGAAGATTATTCCAAATGGTATAATGAACTGGTTGTAAAAGCAGACCTTGCTGAGAATTCAGGGGTTAGGGGATGTATGGTGATAAAACCATACGGCTATGCAATTTGGGAAAAAATGCAGGCAGAATTAGATAAGAAGTTCAAAGAAACCGGACATCAAAACGCTTATTTCCCCTTATTTATACCCAAGTCTTACTTTAGTAAGGAGGCAAGCCACGTAGATGGGTTTGCTAAAGAATGTGCAGTGGTTACTCATTACAGGCTGAAAACCGGTGAAGACGGAAAAACAATAGAAGTAGATCCTGATGCTAAGCTGGAAGAAGAGCTTATTGTAAGACCTACCTCTGAAACCATTATATGGGATACCTACAGGAAATGGGTACAATCGTACCGTGACCTGCCTATACTTGTTAACCAGTGGGCTAACGTTGTGCGCTGGGAAATGAGAACACGTTTGTTTTTAAGAACTGCAGAGTTTTTATGGCAGGAAGGGCATACAGCCCATGCTACAAAAGCGGAGGCAATAGTTGAGGCAGAACAGATGATGAACGTGTATGCTGATTTTGCCGAGAACTTCATGGCGATACCGGTAGTAAAAGGAGTTAAAACTGCTAACGAGCGTTTTGCAGGAGCAGAGGAGACTTACTGTATCGAAGCGCTTATGCAGGATGGTAAAGCACTGCAGGCAGGTACTTCGCACTTCCTTGGTCAAAACTTTGCTAAGGCTTTTGATGTGAAATTTGCCAACCAGGAAGGTAAGCAGGATTATGTTTGGGCTACATCATGGGGAGTGTCTACCCGTTTAATGGGGGCTCTTGTAATGACGCATAGTGATGATAACGGACTTGTATTACCGCCAAATCTTGCGCCTATACAGGTTGTGATTGTACCGATACATAAAACAGACGAACAGCTTGCCGAAATTAGTGAGGAGGTAAATACGCTTGTTGCTAAACTAAGAAAGCTGAATATATCGGTTAAGTTTGACGACAGGACCACGCACAAGCCGGGGTGGAAATTTAACGAGTATGAACTTAAGGGTGTACCTGTAAGAATCGCTATGGGACCAAAAGATCTTGAGAACGGAACTTTTGAGGTTGCCCGTCGTGATACCCTTACTAAAGAGGTAGTCGCTAAGGACGATGTCGTAAATTACATACAGGACTTACTGGAAAAAATCCAGTCTGAACTATTTAACAAGGCTCTTGATTACAGAAATTCGCATATTACCGAAGTAAATTCTTTTGAAGAATTTAAGGATATTTTAGACAATAAAGGTGGTTTTGTAGCGGCTCATTGGGACGGTACAAGTGAGACTGAAGAGAAGATAAAAGACCTTACTAAGGCTACAATCAGATGTATAGCTCTTGATAGGGTAGAAGAGGAAGGTCAATGTGTACTTACAGGCGCGCCATCAAAGGGACGAGTGCTGTTTGCTAAGGCCTATTAAAAAAAAATAAAAAATTTTGTTTCAGCTATTGCGTAAATGAAAAATAGTTGTACATTTGCAACCGCAATAACGAAACAAAACGGTCCGTTCGTCTAGGGGTTAGGACGCCAGGTTTTCATCCTGGTAACAGGGGTTCGATTCCCCTACGGACTACAAAATTGAAGTTCTAAATTAATTTACTGAGAATAATCCAAAAAAAGGACTTCAGAGTAACAAACAATGGTCCGTTCGTCTAGGGGTTAGGACGCCAGGTTTTCATCCTGGTAACAGGGGTTCGATTCCCCTACGGACTACAAATTTTATATAACAAGATATTTAAGTTAACAAAATGGCAAATCACAAGTCAGCTTTAAAAAGAATCAGAAGCAACGAAAAGAAAAGAGTGTTGAACAAGTATCAACATAAAACTACTCGTAATGCAATTAAAGCAATACGTTTAGCTACAGATAAGAATGAAGCTTCAGGAAAATTATCTTCTGTTATTTCAATGATTGATAAATTAGCAAAGAAAAATATCATCCACGCTAACAAGGCTTCAAACTTAAAATCAAAGCTAACTAGACACGTAGCAGCTCTTTAATCAGATTGCGTTACTTGTTTAAATTATAAAATTTCTAAGCTCCTGTAATAAGGAGCTTTTTTTGTTTTATTACTATTAGGTTATAAATTTCTTAAGTGTCTAATAGTTAGTGTATTTTGTATTAAAATAAAGTGTACCTTTGCACCTTCAAAAAAATAAAGATGGCGTCTATAAGAAACATTGCAATTATTGCTCACGTTGACCACGGTAAGACTACGCTGGTTGACAAAATTATGTACCATTGCCAGTTATTCCGTGAAAACGAGAACACAGGCGACCTGATACTTGATAACAACGACCTAGAGCGTGAGAGAGGTATTACCATTACTTCTAAAAACGTATCGGTTAATTACAAGGGAACTAAGATTAACATTATCGATACCCCTGGTCACGCCGACTTTGGTGGTGAGGTAGAGCGTGTGCTTAATATGGCCGATGGCGTACTTCTTTTAGTAGACGCCTTTGAAGGACCTATGCCGCAAACGCGTTTTGTACTTCAAAAAGCGATTGACCTTGGACTTAAGCCTTGTGTGGTTATCAATAAGGTAGATAAGGAAAACTGTACCCCTGATGAGGTTCACGAAAAAGTATTCGACCTTATGTTTGAACTTGGTGCAGAAGAATGGCAGCTTGATTTCCCTTCAGTATACGGTTCTGCTAAGCAAAACTGGATGAGTACTGACTGGAAACAAAAAACAGAAAATATAGAGCCGCTTCTTGATATGGTTATTGAGCATATCCCTGCTCCAAAAGTATCTGAAGGTACTCCGCAATTGCTTATTACTTCACTTGACTTTTCAAGCTTTACAGGACGTATCGCTATCGGTCGTCTTCAAAGAGGTAACCTAACAGAAGGTATGAACATATCTCTTGTTAAGCGTGACGGAAAAGTAGTGAAATCAAAAATAAAAGAATTACATACTTTTGAAGGTCTTGGCCGTAAAAAAGTAGACAGAGTAGAAGCAGGTGATATTTGTGCACTTGTAGGTCTTGAAGGTTTTGAGATTGGTGATACTGTTGCTGATTTTGAAAATCCTGAAGCTCTTGCAACCATTGCAATTGATGAGCCTACAATGAGTATGCTTTTCACTATTAACGATTCGCCATTCTTTGGTAAAGAAGGTAAATTTGTTACTTCAAGACACATTAAAGAAAGATTAAACAAGGAGCTTGAGAAAAACCTTGCTCTTAGAGTGAATGAAACCGACAGTGCTGATAAGTTTATGGTATTTGGTCGTGGTGTACTTCACTTATCTGTACTTATCGAAACGATGAGAAGAGAGGGGTATGAGCTTCAAATCGGTCAGCCACAGGTTATCATCAAAGAAATTGACGGTGTTAAATGTGAGCCGGTTGAGGAACTTACTATCGACTTACCTGAAAACCTTTCAGGACGTGCAGTTGAGTTTGTAACTGTTCGTAAAGGTGAGATGATTAGTATGGAGCCAAAAGGTGAGCGTATGATTGTTAAATTCATCATTCCTTCACGTGGTATTATAGGTTTAAGAAACCAGTTGCTTACAGCTACTGCGGGTGAGGCTATCATGTCACACCGTTTCTTAGAGTACCAACCGTTTAAAGGAGATATACCAGGGCGTATTAACGGTTCTCTTATCTCTATGGAAAACGGTAAGGCTATTCCTTACTCTATTGATAAGCTACAGGAGCGTGGTAAATTCTTTGTAGATCCTAACGAAGATATTTATGAAGGTCAGGTTATTGGTGAGAACTCTCGTGGAGACGATATGGTTGTAAACGTGACTAAAACCAAAAAACTTACTAACGTTCGTTCATCGGGTGCAGATGATAAAGCAAGAATTATTCCTGCTATCAAATTCTCTCTTGAGGAAGCACTTGAGTACATCCAGAAAGATGAGTATGTAGAGGTAACGCCTAAAAGCTTACGTTTACGTAAAATCTACCTGAATGAAAATGACAGAAAGCGTTTTAAAATCGCTTAATGATATATAAAGTTAAAGCCCCGCAAATGCGGGGCTTTTTTTATAAAATCTTTACCTTATCATACTAAAATGTCCTTTAATAACCCTGCCGTCATCCAGTTTTATTAAATACCAGTAATCAGTAGAAGGTAAGGGGTATCCATTATACGTTCCGTCCCACCCGGCTCCTTTAGGGTCTACACTGGTAAGGAGTTTACCATATCTGTCAAAAATATATATAGAGCTTTTACTGTAAAACTTAATGTTCATGCCTACAATATCCCAGGTGTCGTGAACACCATCTCCATTTGGAGTAAAGAATTTTGGTATGGAGAGTATAGATATTTCTTTTTTGGTAATTCCGCAATTACCTGCATCGGTAACATAAACGGTATGTAAGCCAGGTTGTACATTTTCAAAAAAGTTTGACTCTTGGAAAGGTCCGTTTGGCAAATCAAGGCTATAGTAATAGGTTGTGTTTACCCCTGTTTGTGACGATACATAAACAGTGACGGTGTTATTCTCTATAAGATCATTTATTTCAATGTTCTGTATGGTTGGTATTTGTGAATTATAAACAGTTACTGTTCTTGTTTTACTACAGCCAGAACTATTTGTTACCTCTACCTCATAGGTTCCCATTTCGTTTACATTTATTGAAGATGTAGTCTCTCCTGTAGACCATAAATAGGTAAATTGGGATGAATTTGTACCTGCATTGATAGTAAGCGGTGTTGAGTTCTCTATACACAAATAGTTTTCATCGTGAGTTTGTATAATGGGTGTTTCGGTAGCATGAAGCGAAAATGTTGTTATATCATAACAATCAGCATTAAATTTACTGTGTACACGGGCATAAATAATTTGTGATTGTTGTGTACTCTCATAAGCTTCGGGTAGTGGATTACTGTTGTTTTCTGCACTATTTAATGAATCAAAATAAAGCACCTCAAAATCATCAGGACTTTGACTTCCTAATATATCGGCAGTGTTTTGTGATAAGTCAAAAGATTCTGTTCCGTTATTTTCGGGGTCACAGGCATATAAATCATCAACAGGGTTAGCAACAGGAATTTCTGTTATAACAATTTCTCTGCTATATGTATGTTCTTCAATTCCTCTTGTAATTGTTGCTGCTATTGTATAGTTACCCGGTGTTGTATAAGTGTGTGTTGGGTTTAATTGAGTTGTTGTAGGGCTACCATCCCCAAAATCCCACATAATACTATCTATATTACCATAAATATTCATTTCAATTTGAGACTCTTCGCCCAAGCAGGCATTAGAAATTTCAATAGAGATTTCTAAAAATGAAGTGATAAAAGGAGGGAGGCCAAATGCCGAAAACCTTCCTTCTCCTAAATTTGGTCCCTGACCGGGGTTACAGGCAAAATCTGTTTCATCTGGGTCGTTAATAACCCCTAAAGAATCGCTTCCTAACTGAGCAATATATATTTTGCCGTTAGGAGCTAACTGAAGGGCTTTTCCGCTTGCATTTATTTCATAGCTGTTTATTGTTCCGTTACTTTCAAGGTCAAATTGCTTAGTATTGTATATAGATTCAAACGTTACATATAATTTTTTACTTTGAGGAGAAAACTCAATGCCATAAGGATTTCCTTCGTTTACTAAAGCGATTGGGTTGGAAACAACTCCTGTTGCATTATTAAAATCATATAGGTATACAGCACCATCGCGGGTAGTAGTACCAGCCTGTGTAGCACGTTGCGAGTGTGCTACTGCAATTTTTTTTCCGTTTGGTGATATTTTCATGTAACCTATTGCATTTCTCCTGTATCCTGTAGTTGGTATACTTGGATTAAGTGATGATATTACAGGGGTTTCATTTACACCGTTTTCATCTATGTGAAATGCGTAAAACCTATTTGTAAATTGTGTAACTATCCAGTATCCGTTGTCTGATGCATCTTTAACGGCACTTATTTTTTCCGAACATTTAAAGCGTGCTTCATCACTTTCGGGGTTATAGGTAATTAAATGGTTATTTCTGGAAATTACATCACCTGCGCTTCCATTAGCTCCGGTTATGCTAAGGTCTACAACAGAATAATTTAACCCGTTGTTTAAGCCATCGTCTTCGCTGGGAATGGTATTACCGTCTTGATAAGGCCCGGGGAAAGGATCGGGATAAGTTTCGGCATTTTCATCATGAGGTTCGTCTACCGTAAAAACATAATATATATTTGGATTTCCTTTTTTAGGTATTATAATACCTGATTGTGTACTGGAAGGGTCGCCCAGTAAACCCGTACCATTGTCATAATCTGCATTAGGCATAATTACATGGTTTTTATCCCAAACACTTTTTCCGTCAGTATAAAAAAGGAGATTACCATTAAAATCAGATATAGAGCTGGAACCTTCATAAGTTGTCATTTGGCTATCAAGTAAGGTCACTACAGTGCCATCTTCTAAAAACTTTAGTCCGGCATAGCGGGCAAAATACCAATTAGAAGCTTCGGCTTGAGAATAGCAGTATAGTTCTGATAATAGGACTAAAAATGTAAGGTGTTTTTTCATCGCATTTTTTTACCTGATCATACTAAAATGACCCTTAATTACCCTTCCGTCATCAAGAGCTACAACATACCAGTAATCTGTAGAAGGTAAAGGATGACCATTAAAGGTGCCATCCCATCCTTTGCCTTTCGGGTCTACACTGGCTAACAGTTTTCCATATCGGTCATAAATAAATATGGTACTGTTTTGATAAAATTTTAAGTTCATACCTACAATATCCCATGTGTCGTGAACACCATCTCCGTTTGGAGTAAAGAATTTTGGTATGGAGAGAACAGAGAATTGCTTTAATACAGTACCACATCCGTTTACATCTGAAACATAAACTGTATGTACCCCAGGCTTTACTCTTTCAAAAAAGTTAGATTCCTGAAACGGACCATTAGGCATATCTATACTATATCCATAAGTAGTATTAACTCCTCCTGTAGGTGTAACGTGTACAGTTACTGTATTGTTGTCTACAAGATCAACTACATCTACACTTTCTATTTGGGCAACGTCAGAAGGCGTTACGGTTATAACTTGTGTTTTTTTACAGCCGTTTTGATTAGTTAGGGTAACAGCATAGGTGCCGGGACGGCTTACCTGTATTACAGGTGTAGTTTCTCCGGTAGACCATTCGTAAGTATATTGTGAACTTGTAATACCCGAACTAAGTGTTATATGGCTGTTAGAGTTGGCGCATATCCTCACGTCATCAGTAGCATTAATAGCCGGTATAGCTATAGTGCTTACCATAAATGAGGTTATGTCATAACAGTTTGTATTGCTTTTGTTTTGTACACGTGCATATATGGTTTGAGGGTCACTACTGTTATTATAACTATTTGGATTAACCGGTAGGTTTGCATTATGGGCATTTTCCAGTGAATCGTAGTAAGTTACATCATAATCATCGGGGTCCTGGTCTCCTAATATTATATCGGTATTATTGCTTAAAACAAAGTTTTCGGTACCATCATCACTAATGTCACAAAGGGTTAGGTTAGGGGCATCATTAGCAACCGGAATTGCAACAATGGTTACGGTTTGTGAAAAAGTAAAATCTTCTCCTGCGTAGGTTATGTTTGCAACTACATTGTATGTACCGGGGCTGGTGTATGTATGTGTTGGTATTGTTTCATTTGAAGCGGGTGAACCATCGCCAAAATTCCAGGATATTGCGTCAAACTCATTAGAAACCAGAAGAGTGAATTGTGACTCCTCGCCTAAACAAGTATTTTGGACCTCAATACTGGCAAAAAAATAAGAAGTTATAAAAGGCGGAAGCCCAAAAAAGCATTCGGCTCCTGCAGGTAAAGTAATGGCATTAGTTTGATAACCACAGGCAATGCCTGTTTCTTCGGGGTTATTTATAACATCAAGGTTTTGAGACGCTACTACAGCTCTGTATATTTTACCGTTAGGTCCTAATTGTAATGTTCCAGATTGTGGTGTGCTTGTTATAAGTACTTGTGAAAGCGGTATATCACTGCTTTCAACATCATATTGATAAACACCGTTTAACCCTCCGGCAGGATCATAAGATACATATAGTTTTTTTCCCGAAGGAGAGAATTCTACACCATAAGGTGTTATATTATCTTTTATTAATACCGGATTAGATATTTCTCCAGTAGCGTTATCCATATCATACAGGTATACTTTTCCGCTTAATGTGGTTTCACCTGTTTCTGTACCTGCCTGGGTGTGGGCTACTACAAGTTTGTTACCTGTAGGTGATATTTTAATACACCCAATAGCATTTCTGCGATAACCTGAAGTGGGAATTAGAGGTTCAAGCTCACTTATTACCGGAGTTTCGTTTACCCCGTTACTATCTACAAAAAAGGCGTAAAATTTATTTATAAAATGAGTTATAACCCAGTATCCGGTTCCTTCAGCGTTTTTAACTGCTGTAATTTTTTCAGAACATTTGTATTTTAACTCCTCAATATTAGTATCGTCATAAGTAACTAAATGTACATTTCTGGTTGTAACGTCACCTATGCTGCCGTTATTTCCTGTTACAGAAAGGTCTACTATTGAGTAGTTGAAACCATTGTTGAGTCCGTCGTCAGATGCCGGTATGGTACTACCATCTATGTAGGGACCTGGAAAAGGGTTGGGATAGGTAGCGGTATTTTCATGATGAGGTTCATCAACCGTAAAAATATAATAGATATTAGGGTCGTCTGCCTTTGGTACTATAATACCCGATTGTGTACTGGAAGGGTCGCCTAAAAGCCCGGTGCCTGTAGAATAATTAGCATTAGGCATAATTACATGGTTTTGGTCCCAAACGGTACGACCATCAGTATAAAAGAGTAAGTTACCCAGTTCATCTGATATTGAGCTACAACCTTCATTGGTTGTCATTTGTCCGTCAGATAGTGTTTGTACAGTACCGTTGTCCAGAAAATGAAGACCTGCTTTGTTGCCGAAATACCAGTAATTAGCTTCTTTTTGTGCGAAAGCTTTTAAGGATAAAAGTAAAAGTAATAGTAAGGTAATTTTTTTCATAGCATAGCCCGTTTAACGGATTAACGTTAAAGGTTTTATAAAATTACAAAAAAAAATTACCTAACCATGGCAAAATGTCCTTTGATGTTTCTTCCGTCCTCTAATTCAAGTAAAAACCAATAATCGGTTGACGGAAGGGCTTCTCCGTTATACATACCGTCCCAGCCTATGCTGTCTCCCCAAAAGCTGCTAACCAGTTTGCCATAGCGGTCAAAGATTGAAATTTTTGATTTAGGGAGGAAGTAAATAAAATAAACCTGCCAGGTTTCGTTAATACCGTCTCCGTTTGGAGTGAAGTATTTAGGGTAGTTTAAAAGCACTACATCTTCCTGTTCGGTTTTACATCCGTCTTTAGATCGAATGTATACCTCATATACTCCCGGAATAAGACTGCCGAAATAAGGTATATTGGTATAATTTTCGCCATCCATAGAGTATTCAAAATCTTCCCAATTTGCAATATCAATAGCTATGGAATTGTCATATTTGGTAAAGTCTTCAATTCTTATGGTATAATTTATTTCGGGTAGTTGGGCTACACTAATAGTAAATGATGTAATGTCATACCCTAAACAGCCATCAGTACTTTCGAGCCTTGCCCAAATGGTTTGTCCTGTGTAAGGAACACTGTTTTGGTGTACATCATTTAACGGATTGGTTTCATTTTGAGCATCCTGAAGTGAGGGATAATAAGTAACCTCCCTGTTAGACTCGCCATTTGCAATAAGTTCATCGTTAACGCTTAGTATAAAAAGTTGCAAGCCATTCATGTGAAGGTCGCACTGCCATAAATCGGAAGGTTCGCCTGCTACAATAGGGTTGATGATTTCGATAGTGAAGTTTTGCAACGGACTGTAACAACCTGTTTCTGTATTATAAATTTGTGTATAAATTGTTTGCGGATTGGTAATATTAGCATAAGCCTGCGGATTTACAATTGCATTACCGACATTAAAATCGTCCATACTGGCGTAGTAAGAGTATACCAAATTGGTTTGTGTTCCGGTAAACATTTCTTCGTGAGCAGTAAGGTTAAATGCGTTAGACTGGTCGTCTATACCATCATTATCACACTGGCTAAGGTCTAACAATATATCGTTTGGATTATTGAAAACAGGAAGATTGATTATACTAATGGTAAAGGATGTTATACTGAAACATTCGTTGTCATTATTTCTTTCCATTCTTACCCAAATAGTCTCATCGGTATAAGGTTGTTGGTTTTGATAAGGCAGGTTAAGCGGGTTAGCAGCATTAACAGCATCTTCTTGCGAACTGTAATAGGTTATATCGGCTGAAGTATCACCATCCTGCACGAGGGAATCATTGACAGAAAGATCAAACTGTTGTATTCCGTTTTGATTATCGTCACACATGGCAATATTTTGCGGTGTTCCCGGCGTTACTGTTGATGTACCTATGGAAAACGACTGTGTGGCAAAACACCCGGTGTCGTTATTGGTCATTTTTACATATACTGTTTGCGGATTAGCCGTGCTGAAATAATTTTCCGGATTATTTATAGGATTGTCATTCTGTAAATCAGAGCCCGAAGCATAGTATAAAAAAGAAGTATTTGAAATGTTACCCGAAAGGGAATCTTCATTTACAGTAAGGTTAAAAGTTGTAAGTCCGTCTTCAGTACCATCGCTATCACAAAGATTAATAGGCATTGGGGGAATTTCAAAGCTATAAATACTTATGGTAAAAGGAATTAAGTCAAAGCAGTTTTCATTTGTTTTTTCCAGTCGGGCCCATATTATTTCACTTTCATAGGGAGTGGTGTTTTCGTATAAAGGACCAATAGCTCCTGTGGCATTTTCGGCATCCTGCATAGAGGTATAATAAGTTACAGAAGCATTATCGGTATTGCCTATAATATCGGGGTCATTAACCGTGAGGTCAAACTCCCGTATACCGTTTTGGTTATCGTCACATAGTGTAATGTTTTCAGCATCTCCGCTAATAACAGGTATAACAAGATTAAAGGTTTGTATATCGTAACAGCCCGTAACCGGGTTTGTCATTCTCAGGTATACTGTTGTTAGTGGGGCACCACATGTAAATGATTGTGGGGAAGTCATTGGGTTTTCGCCGGTAATCATATCATTCATACTCACATGATAGGTAAGGTCAACATCGGTTTGTGTACCTATAAACATATCCTGATATATGGTAAGATCAAAAACAGCCATTTGGTCGTACACCCCGTCATCACCATCACACTGGGTTAATCCAAGCGGAATGTCGTTTGGGTTATCAAAATAAGGAACTTCGTGAAAAGTAGCTGTACCGGTCCATTCTATAGAGAAGTTACTAAAGCCGTGTGGCCTGTCTACCACTAAATAATAAATTTCATCATCTTCAACATCAACCCATTGTACAAATCCGTTTCCGTCAGCACTAGGACCTTCAGATACATCAATCTCGGTTTCATTCATTCCGGTTGTGTTGTAATCCAGTCCTGCCTGTAGTGGGTTAGTGGTAGAACACCTAATAGGATCACCAAGATTGCCGCATTCAAGATTAGGCCCGAATAGCCAAAAATCAAAATCAACAACAAGGTCATCTATTTCTTCAGGAGTAAGTACAAAACCCAGTGTACCGCCGTCTTTTATCTGGATTTTAAACCAAACGCTAAAGTGCTCTTCACTATGACAATCGTTAGTTGCAGTGCTTAATTCTACGATATTACCTACTCCTCCTGCACTAAGCCCATAATAGTCCATGCCGCCACAAACTATTATGGCCTCAGGGCAGTCACTTTGTGCCCAAACAGAAATATTAAAAAAAAGGAGTAATAAATATATAAATTTCAATTTCACAGCAGTAACGTTAAGGTTTTTGTAAATTTATATAAAATTTATAAAACCTCTGTGCTATTGCTTTTATAAATCTCTCTTTTTCAAAATATTATATGATAATGTTATAAATATAGCAGTCCACGCTAAAACTATAACAATTTCATACCAGTGTACACCGTAAAAACGGACTTCACCAACACCGCTAACCTGATTCTCTATGGCATTATAAGTTTTAAACCTTGTGATGGGTTCTTTCATCATGTTGTACATAGATTCTAAAGGCAAAAAACCTATAGCGGTTTCCAGTGTCTTGTCGTTTCCGAATACATATTTAAATAAAGAAAAGTGTATAATTTTCTCTATTATATACCATACTGCTATAAAACCAATAGCAAATGCCGAACGCTTTATTAATACCCCTGCAAATAAGCAGAATGAAAAGAAAGCAACCAGTTTTAAAAAGTATGATGGTATGTAAAATAAATCAGAAAATACTATTGAAGCCTCTGTGTAAGAAGAAAAGCTGTAACCCAATATAATACTCACTGTAAATACGAAAATGGTAGATATTGCCGAGAATAATAAGACCGTAAGCATTTTTGAGATAAGGAACTCCTTTTTACTCAATCCGTCAATAAGGTTTTGTTTCAGGGTGCCATAAGTGTATTCGTTAGACATCATGGAAACAATAACCAAGGCAAGGAAAATTTTAAGTAGCCCGGCAACAAAAAAGTTAAAGTGCCATATGTAAGGGAAATCAAATATTCCCTGATCGGCAAGTTTTACTTCCTGTCCAAAAAGAGTTAGCTTAATGCTTGACATGAAAGCCAAAAAGCTTAACAGTATGAAATAAGTTATAATGAGTACTTTACTGGATCTGTTTTTCCAAAGTTTTTGCAGTTCTATATTTAAAAGTCGTTTCATGGTGGCGGTTTATTTTGCAGATGAGGTTAACTGGATAAATTGTTCTTCAAGGCTGTATTGACGCTTAACTAAATGACTTAGATAAATACCCTGTGCTGTTAGGTGTTTATTAAGATCGGCAGCTTCAAGAGACTCTTTAAGGTAAACGATTAGTTTGCCTTCGTTCTCCTCAATTTTATCGATAGCCGGGTGTTGCTGTAAAATAGTTTTAAGCGTTTGGTTATCGTTAGCCTGAAGTTCAAAAAAACCTTCGTTTGAAATCATTCCGTTAACAGTACCTGTGTAAAGTACAACTCCTTTTCTAAGTACCACAACATGCGAACATACTTTTTCTACTTCGTCAAGCAGGTGAGAAGCCAGTAGTATGGTAGTGCCCAGTGAGGCAATATGCCTTATGATATCCCTTATCTGTCGTATTCCCTGTGGGTCAAGTCCATTTGTAGGTTCATCAAGTATTAATATTTCAGGGTCGTTAAGCAGGGCACTGGCTATTGCCAGTCTTTGTTTCATACCCAGAGAATAGGTTTTAAATTTGCTGTCTTTTCTTTCCAGTAACCCTACCAGTTCCAGTTTTTCGTCAATTTTTTCTAACGGAGCCCCTTTAATACCACATACAAGCTTAAGGTTTTCATAAGCTGTCATGTAAGGATAAAAGTTAGGTCTTTCAATAATAGCTCCTACTTTTTTAAGGGCATCATGGGTTTCAAGGTCACCGTTAAACCAGCTATAGCTGCCCGATGTTTTGTTTACAACATTAAGGATGATACCTAAAGTGGTAGATTTTCCGCTTCCGTTAGGGCCTAATATTCCATAAACATTTCCCTTTTTTATTTCAAAGGAAACATTGTTTACCGCATGTACATGGCGAAATTTTTTGTGTAGGTTGTTGATGGTTAGTATGGTTTCCAAAAGCTTCTTGTTTTAGGTTACTTTGATAATATGACGAACCATGTAAGGTTTTGTTACCAATTTAAATAAAATTTTCAGGAAAAAGTAAATCTGTTAATTATAAGGTACCACCTCGGGTTTGCCAATCTGGAAATCTGGTAATATAATGTCGTTATTTTTAAAGCTATTGGTTTTGAATATGTTATCGCCATTTCCGGGGATGCTAGGGAAAAAGGCAAACGATAACTGGAAGCTGCTAAATACAAGGTAGTCGTTAGTAATAAGCAACCCTACACCAAATTTACTGTAAAACTTACTTTCGTATAATTTGTTGTATTCATCACCTATTACACCAAGGGTAATATTAGCAAAAGGATTTAAACGGAAACCTAAAACCTCCCACGGAGCGTAACTTTGAGTTTGCAGTGTTAAAATGAATTTTTTAGTTCCCAGTGGTGTGGTACTTTCAAAGCCCTGTATACCGGTATCGTTACCAAGATTAAGCTGGTCTTTAATGAAAGGCATTCTGTTATCGCCAAAAACAAGGCGGGGCTGTATAAAATGCCTGAAACGCCAGTTTCCCCATTCTTTCATGTTGGTAAAGTAAAGCAGGTCAAACCGTAGTGTAGTTTGTTCGGTTTTGCCCTTATAGAAAAAGGATCCTAGCTCAGTACTAAGGCTTAAAAAACCCCATTTAAAGTAGTTACCTATAGCATACCGCCCGCCCAGATAAATGCGGTTTTCTCCGTTTTTTGCCTGTGTGCCTCCGGTTAAGGAATAGGTGCGCCCTATGGGGATATCTTCAACAATATCATAATTGAAAAGGAACTTATCCTGAACGAATTTTCTTGAGGTTAAACCAATGCTTGCCAAATAAAGCCTTTCGTTAGAGTAATACCCAACCGAGTCGTATATAACAGATGGTTTTTCTGTATATCGCCTGGTATTGAAGCCTGCGGTTGTCACTAGGTTTGTAGTACGGTCTTCTTCGGTAAAGCCTTTAAATATTTTAAAGGAATAGCCTCCCCAAAACTCTTTAAAGTCAGATTTCATATTCTGCATGGCATATACATTCTGTATATCGGGGAGCGAGTCCCTAACCAGTTTTTCTTCCAGGTAAATACCACCTGCCCAGCGGGTATATGCCGAGAAAAACTCCCTTTGTAACCCAAAACTTTTAAGGTAGCTTTCATCAGTATGTATTTTGTAGGTAAGCTGTCCCTGCATATAAGTGTTAAGAATATTATATACGGTATATTGCCCCAAATAAGCCGTTTGACCTGTGTTGAGTTCCTTATCAAATTCATTACGAAATTCATGCCCAAGCCCAAAGAAGTTCCGTTCAGTAAGTTCAAAGGTGGTTCTTGAAGATGAAGCCGAACCATTTGGTATAAGGCTCCAGGAGTCCAGTACTCTTACCTCTACATCTATAGAGTCTTTTGTACCGTTAACAGGTATGGCATTTATAATTACCCTGCGGGTATAGCGTTGCGAACGTATTAAACGTTCGGTTTCTGCAACTATGAGGGTGTCCAGTCGTTCCTTTTCCTTAAACAGCAACAGGTTTTTTATTGTCATTTGCTTTGTTTTAAGGTGAATGCCATTACCAAATCGTTCGGCCCAATTGCCGGGCTTTCGTGCAGTATCGGTTATGGAATACCCAAAAGGATCTAACGTTACTATATTTATTTTTCTGATTACCTTGTCACTGTATTTGGTATAGCGATCCTGCATTTCGGGCGCGTTTTCCCTTGTTCTTTTACGAGTACCCGATGCTTCCTGTTCGCGTACAGGTCTAAATATAAGCTTGTGTAAAAACTTGGTGAACTTTCTTTTTTTAGAGTAGTTCTGTATGTTTTTGTACATCTCATCCCGTTTCTGTTTTACAGTATCGTTCAGTTGGGGTATAGAGTCCTGTACAGGAGTGACCTGTGCGGCCATGGGTACAGCCACAAAAAGTAAGGTTAATAATATGAGTAACCGTAATGTTTTGGTCATTTACTGCGAAAAGCTTTACAAATTGTAAGTTATGAAATTAAACTATAAGTAAACGCTAAAATAGGGCAGTATAGCGCGTTTTACCATTCATTTAACACAATAAAAAAAGAGGCTCAGGGCCTCTTTTTAGTATGCTTAAGCTAAGTGGTTTAGCTTTTTTGTTCTTTGTTAAAGTAAACAAGGTAATAGTACATTTGTTTTTCCTCGTCCCATCCTTTTTCCACAAACTTTTCGGCACTTTCAGGGTTTACAAAGTCCATTTTAATCTGGATGTTAGTGTCCAGGTTAATTACGTTTTTGATTTTCTTACGTGCATCGGTTACTGCCGAGTTAGCAATAGGGAAGGTAGTAACATCTTCAATACTGTATTTAGGTGCTTTTTCTACCTTATAGTTTTTGAATTCAGGAATAAGGTCTGGGTTATCAATAACCTCGTTAAGGAAAGCCGTTTCTTCAAACTCATCATTTTTAGCGAAGTAGTTTACAGAACGGTTCATAAACATAACCTCTTCTTTTTTGTCTTCTGCCGGTAGTACTACATCTTTAGCAAAATCCTGACAGAATTTAAGGTACTTTTTAGTAACGAAGTTCTCGTCCTGGAAAGCATCTACCGAAAGGAAATGCTCCAGCCAGTAACGTGCATCATACCTGTTGCTGTCTATAGTTAATATTTTATAACCTTCTTCTTTTTTATAATTGAAAACAATACAACCTTTATCCAGCTTGTTTAGGTTAATACCCTGCTGAAGTACTATATCAAGGTTGCTGCTTTTTTCTTCAAACTGAAGGAAATCGGTTTTAATCTCACTTTTAAATATACCTACAGCATCTACCGTATTGTTGTCTATAGACAGGTTAGTTAAGTAAGTAACATATACCTCTCCGTTTTTAATGTGCGGGTGGTTTGACTGATCAAAAAGGTGCTTGGTTATTTTTTTAGAAATCTCGTGGGCATCGCTCGGGTTGGTAAACATTTCGGTTACCAGGTTGTACATATCGTGGTAATCTAAATCTACCTCGTGAGCAAACTGGAAATAGTTTTCCTCTTTCTCCCTAAAAGGCTTAAAGAAATACTCCTTTAAAAGCGGTGCAATCTCGTCATTTAGGTTATAAGGCTGTTCTGATAAAAAGATAGCCTCATTACGGCTTTTGTTTCCTACCCTGTGTACAGAAAGGGTTTCAATGTGAGTATTAAAAAGGTTTATCATTTTTTTTAAGATGCTTAGTTTGTTAGGTGCTTAGTTTGTTTGTCTGTCAGTGACTTAATCTTTAAGTTTAATTCCACTGATTGTCATCAAAGCTCATGTCGTCAAAATCTTCTCCGTCGCCAAACATATCAAGATCATCATCGTCATAATCGTCTTCAAAATCACCATAAATATCATCACCTTCGGCACTAAAGTCTTTTTCAGGTGCAGTGTTAGGCATATGTCCGTGAGAGAATAAAAGGTCAGGATAGCTCACACCGTTTTCAGGCTCTTCAATAGCTCCCAGTTCCACAAAAAACGTCCACATATTAAGGAAATCGTATACGTAAATTATTTTAGTGTTCTCACTGTCTAAAATGGAGCTAAGCGGATAATCTGCCATTGCTTTCATTTCACCCGGAACTTCGCCAGCATCAAAAAGCGGAATTTCATCCTGTTGTGTCCATTCGTCATCACAGGTATAAAAAGAAGCTATTTCAAGTCCGTCAAAACCAAAAGCATTAACAATAGCATTGTGTAAATCTTCCAGCGTGTCATTTTCCTGGATGGCAATATCCCTGAAAATATCTTCCTCAGCATCAAGTATTACTCTGAATTTGTAAACCATAGTTTATGTTATTTTTGAACCCCAAAGGTAAGCCATTAATTCTGATTTTGCTTTTTGGAATTTTAGATTTTTTAGATATAAGGGTAGCCTAAAATAGTAAAAAAACTATATTTCGTAAAGCTCAATAGGCAGATTATCAGGGTCTGACAGGAAAGTGAATTTTTTTCCGGTGAATTCGTCGGTCCTTATGGGTTCGGTTGCGATATTATTTTGTGAAAGCCAGTTTACCGCTTTGTTAATATCATCGGTTTCAAAGGCAATATGCCTTAGTCCGGCAGCTTCGGGGCGGGAAACTCTTTGTGGCGGATTAGGGAATGAAAAAAGTTCTAAAGTATAAACACCATTTAAAGATAAATCCAGTTTATAAGATTGCCTGCTCTCCCTGTAGTTTTCGGCATCAATAGTAAAACCCAGTATGTTGGTGTAAAAGTGTTTTGATTTTTGGTAATCACTGCAAATAATCGCTGTATGATGTACCCTTTTTATATTAAGCATGCTATTTTATTTCATTAATCCACCAGTGGTTGCCAAAAGGGTCTTCAAACCCAGCTGCATAACCGTATACCTCATGAGTAGGTTTTTGCAGTGATGTACTGCCTGCTTCAATGGCGCGTTTGTAAACGGTATCTACATTTTCCACAAAAATAAATATACCCGATGTTTTTTGTTTCCAGTTGTCGTTACTGTTTGCAAACATAATCACGGCATCGTTTATTTTGAGTTCGCCGTGCATTATTACCCTGCTGTCTTCACCGGGAACAATCATCTGTTCGGTGGCATTAAAGGTGTGTTCGCAAAACTGTTTAAATTCAACCGCCTTGTCCAGAACCAGGTAAGGCATAACGGGTAAGTAATTGTCAGGAATTTTCATAATGTAAACTTGATTGGTATATAAAGTTACCGTGTTGTAATTGAAATGAAAAGTCTTTTAAATTAAATTTTACAATTCATCCCAAAAAAATTACAGTTGGGTATTATTCTTTATGATAAGAGAAATAACCGCAGCAAATTTGTCCCAACAAAACAACCAAACAATTAGTTTAATCATCAATCACATGAAACCAACAGTTATTATTTTATTTCTGCTTACAGCTTTAAACCTTAATGCACAGCATGTATTAAAGGGCCATGTAACCGACCATAAAGGTGAACCTTTACCGGGAGCTAATGTTTATTTAGAGGGAACTTATGACGGTGCTATTACCGATGCAAAAGGTGATTTCTCTTTTGAGACCACTGCAAAAGGCGAACAGGTACTTGTTATTACATTTTTATCGTTTGAAGATGTAATGCAGAAAATAACTGTTGAGAACTACACATCACAAAACTTTAAACTGCGTGAAAGTGTTAATACGCTTGATGCCGTAGTGATATCGGCAGGTACTTTTTCTGCCGGAGATAATAGTAAGGTAACAGCGCTAAACGCTCTTGATATTGTAACAACAGCAGGATCGGCAGGGAATATAATCGCTGCCTTGCAAACTTTACCGGGTACACAAACCGTAGGGGAAGACGGAAGGCTTTTTGTGCGTGGTGGTGAGGCAAACGAAACGCAAACTTATGTTGATGGTATACGTGTAGCACAACCTTATGGCTCTACAACAAACAACCTGCCTACCCGCGGACGCTTTTCACCATTCCTGTTTAAAGGGATGACATTCTCAACCGGAGGTTATTCGGCAGAATATGGTGAAGCCTTATCCAGTGTACTACTTCTTAATACTATTGAAGAACCCGACCAGGAACAAACCAATATTTCGTTAATGACAGTGGGGCTGGGACTGGGTAATACCCAAAAATGGGGGAAGAATTCACTTAGCTTCAACATGTCTTACATTAACCTACAGCCATACCAGTGGGTAGTGCCTCAAAATATTGACTGGAACAAACCTGTACAGTCCCTTTCGGGAGAAACGGTTTATCGCCACAAGTTTAATAGTGGTATGCTCAAAATATATGCTGCGTTTGATTATTCTGACTTTGATATCAATCAGGAGGATATTAATGAGCCAAATCCTGTAAGGGTTGCACTTACCAATAATAACTTTTACCTGAATACTTCCTACAAAGGTTCACTGGGTAACTACTGGACCATACAAACAGGACTAAGTTACGGTTATGGTCATAACGATATTAGACCAGCCGGAAACAAAGTGGACAACGCAGAAAACAGTTCACACATGAAACTGAAGCTAAGTAAAAAATTCAGTAACCGTTTTCAGCTGAGCTTTGGAACCGATTATTTCCTAACCGATTTTACAGAGGATTACAGCGAGCCTACAGGTTTTGTTTATAATAGTGGTTATAACAATTCAATCGCTGCTACTTATGCCGAGGCTGATATCTTTTTCTCAAAAAAGCTGGCATTAAAGGCCGGTGTGAGAGGATCGTACTCTGATGTGTTGGGTAAATCTGTAGTAGAACCGCGTGCATCACTGGCTTATAAAGCGGGTAAAAAAGGACAGTTTTCTCTTGCCTATGGTGATTTTCATCAAACACCTAATGCTGATTACCTAAAGTATTATAAAAACTTTGAATACGAGAAAACCAGTCATTATATTTTAAACTACCTGTATAATGGCGAAGGCAAAATGTTTAGGGCAGAGGCGTATTATAAAGATTATTCAAGTCTTGTAAAGTATGATAGTGAAATGCCAATGTACAATTCATTATACAACAGTAACGGTAGCGGGTATGCTCAGGGTATTGACCTTATGTGGAGAGACAGCAAATCTATTAAAAACCTGGATTACTGGGTGTCGTATTCCTTTATTGATACCGAAAGAGATTATAAAAATTATGAAAATAAGGTTACTCCAAGCTATGTGGCAAAACACAATTTTTCTTTAGTGACAAAGTATTGGGTAAACAGCCTAAGGTCACAATTAGGAGTAACATACAGCTTCAACTCAGGGAGACCTTATGATAACCCTAATGATACCGAGTTTATGAGCGGACTTACAAAAAGCTACAACAGCCTTAGTGTAAGCTGGGCATGGTTGTTAAGTCAGCAAAAAATACTTTACTTCTCGGTTTCAAATGTAATGGGTAGTAAAAACGTATTTGGATACGACTATGCTAATAACCCCGATGTAAACGGGCAGTTTGCAAGACAGGCAGTAGTACAACCTGCAGACAGGTTCTTTTTCGTAGGTTTCTTTTGGACCATTAGTGATGACAAAAAATCCAACCAACTTGATAATTTGTAGTTAGTTAACAGGGATTTTGGTAATTTGATATAATCAAAACAGCCATAGTCCCTGCTTTCCTTGTTTGAGACAAATTGTTTATTTATTACTTAACAATATATAGTAAAATTGCAGGGGCTACTATACTGCTTTTATGCGGTTTTTTAAAGAAGTGATGTGCAAAATCATAATTAATCAAGAGGTTAATATTGCGTAGGTTTGGCGTTAATTCATGAGTGTTTTGGTTCATGAGTTTTGCATAATAATCAGCCCTGTCAGATAGTTGGAACTTTAGTTTGGTAAGGTCTTTAAATTCAGGGGTGATAATATTACCTTCATCATCATAGTAATCAACGAGTTCTACAGATACTAAAATGTTCTCACCAGCTTCTAAAACAAAGCCCTGAGGGATATCAATGGTAACTTTTCCTTTGGTACGCGGATCAAGAAAAAGTGTATCTGTAGTGAAAACCGGTTCAGGATTTTTAATGTCCTGATTCCCGTTCATAATAAATGATTCCTGAAAGGTGTAAAACTTAATTGTATAAGCTGTTTTATGTTTTACTTTATTTACAAAAATATCTGCTTTTGTAACTGTAATATCAGTATCCCATTTATTCCTGAAAACTAAACCGTAAAGCAACTCTTTGCTAAGAGAGTTCGCTTGTCGTTTTACAAATCTATTTTGCTCTCCTATAACTGTTAGGTCTTCTTTAGTGTTTGATATAACTATTTCATCAAGGTAAATAGTGCTTTTTTTTAAGAAAACTAATGAGTCTAACTCCCTTTTTTTAAAACCTGCAGTCTCGTAGTCTAACCTGCTAAAACTTATAGAGTCAAAGTCGGTTTTAATGATATTAAACTCGTTTATAACTGTAACTCCTTTTGAAACAAGTTTGTTGTTTTTGAATACTGAATAATTTACATCGGCTATAAATTCATAAGTATCTTCATCAACTGTAATAAACGATTGTGAGAATACAGGGCTAATAAAGGTGGTAAGTAAAAGGGTGTAAAGTGTGTAATGTAATTTCATTTTATTTAGTTAATAGTATTTAAAAGATTTGGTAATTCAACATAGTCAAGGTTGCCAAAGTCCTGTTTCCCTTTTACAGGAACCCAATTTTGTCCTGTTTGTAACTGTATTAGTTTATCGGCAATTTTGTATAGCTCTTTAGGCGTTTTATTTTCATACACATATACCCAGTTAACAGTATCGTTTTTGGTTTTGTAGAATTTAAATGAGGTTCCGTCAACAATATTCTCATTAGTATATATGGTGTCATATTCGGCAAATTTAATTTCTTTTATAATTGCGTAAGCCGAGTCTCTTTTCTTTTCGGATAAAAGTGAGTAGGAATAATCAACCGGTGAGGTTTTCATGTAAACGGTATCACCCGGAGTGAATTTAATACTAAACGTCTTTGCATCGGTAGCAAAAGAGAAAACAAACATATCAAAATCAGCAGATGATTTTTTCTCCTCTTTACTACAGCTTAATAGTGAAAGTAAGGTAATGGCAACGATTATTTTTTTCATATCAGGCAATTTTATTTCCGTTTCTTAATTGCAGTTCTAAAACCAGTAATTTGTATAGTTCATCAAAATCATCTCCCAGTGTGGTTTTTGGGATATTAATGTTTGTACCCTGTATAGACTGGTTCATTTTCATCATCCATTTTTTTACCACGCTACTATTTTGCATGTACTTCTCCGGGTCTCTTACATAAATACTTATAAATAACTGATTGGTTACAGAGGTTATTTCAACACCAAGTATATCTTGCCATTCAATTAGCCCGGCGCTAACTCCGCTGGCATTATCGGTTACTCCTTTATCATCAATAATGATTGCAGGTTTGTTACTGGCTAATTTTAATATCATTGTGATAAAAACTGCACCAAAAAATAAAATACCTAATACCCCTGCAAGGTATTTTAACAGGTTAGGTATTTTTATTGGCTGGCTAATTATAAATATACTTACAACTATAAACGTTAATGCCATAAGTAGTAATGTAATTATTCGGCCCTTATTAAACTTAATTATTTTAGTTTCCATTTCGTGCTGTTGTTTTTAAGTAATTATAGGTTGGTGTTTGTAACTGCTTTAGGTTGGTTTAATTTGCTGAAATACTGTTTTTTATCTTCTTTAATGTGATAGGGTTCAGTAATATGTCTTACCCTTTGCGGTAAAGATATTTTGTATCTTTAGCCCGGTTAGGGTAAAAAGAATCTTACAACATGATGGTAAAAATAATTAAAATAACAATTCATCCCTTTTATTCTACAATTGGGTAAATCACTTTTTAACAGGTGTGTTTTTGTTATGATATTTGTCGCATCAAAATCAAACAATTATTAATTAAAAAACCAACAGTCATGATTAGAGCAATAACAGTTATAATTTTATTTGTATGTCACACCGTTTGCGGACAGTCACAATATGAAACAGGAATGCAAAAAGCCTTTGCTCTTTGGGGAGAAGGTAAAAGTGCAGAAGCATCGGCATTATTTGAAAGAATAGCAGCAGCCGAAAAAGATAACTGGCTTCCTAACTATTATGTGGCACTTGTTAATACAACAACAGCGTTCCAAACAAAAGATAAAGAGCAGGTAAATGCGCTATTAACCAAAGCACAGGAGGCGTATGATAAGGCCGATTTGATTTCGCCGGATAATGCAGAGCTACTGGTAATGCAGGCAATGATTCACACCGCCTGGATAGCGTTTGATCCAATGACAAATGGGATGAAGCTTTCGCCGGTTGTAAAACAACTTTATACAAAGGCAAAAACCTTAGCACCCGAAAACCCGAGAGTTGTATTTTGTGCAGCAGAATTTGATATGGGAGGAGCAGCCTTTTTCGGTCAGGATACCACACCTATGTGTGCTGAGGTAGAACGTTCTATTGCGCTTTTTAATAACTTTAAGGCAGAAGAGGCATTTTACCCACAATGGGGACTGGACAGAGCTCAGGCTACACTGGCAAAATGCAATAGCGAGAAGAAATAATTAACAGATATACAATATTCAATGGAAGCGATAGGCTTAGATAATATAAATTTAATGTGGATATTATTACCCTTTTTTATAGGAGGGGTATTTTATGTAAGGGTTGTAAAAAATAAAACAGGGAATGCTCTAAGGGATGGAGTTAAAACATTGCAGACAATGCTTATCATGATAGGAGTAATTTTAGCGGTTATATTTTTGACACTTCCTACAACAGCAAGCCTAAGCACTTTTGGATACCCTGACACGGTAACAGATATAGATAGTCAGGAAAAAGTATTAAAGTTACTACAGGAATATAATCATGCCATTGTTAGAACAACCGATGCATTGCGATGGATGGTTTTTATATTTATATTTTGGGGAATAATGACAGTATATCAGCTCCTTAAAGTGTATAGAGGTATACTTGATGAACGTATTATAGCAAAGAAAAATGAGATTAATAATTAAAGAGCTTTTAAAGGCCGTATCACTGGGCGCAGTTGTTTTTGTGATACTGTATGTTCTAAACAATATTGTAAGTGATGGCTTCTCTACAAGTGAAGCAGTGTTTACGGCCTTTTTATACACTATGCTTTACAGTGTGGTGCTCTATATGGTAAATGTTTCGGTTTTCATTGTTCTGGACAGGATGTTTGGAAAAGGAAAAACATCGGCAAAGCGTGTAGTAGTCGGAATACTAATATCGTTTGCAGTAAGTGGCTTTTTTATTTTCCTGCTCAGAATTTTTGAAGATGTAATAATGGAAAACAGGTCTTTTGCCGAGTTTTTCAGGAACGAAACCTTATCTCATTATTACTTTGCTCTGGGTATTACCCTTATAGTTACCCTTTTAATACATGCTTTTCATTTTTATAAAAGGTATCAGGAAAACAGGGTTAAAAAGGAAAAGATAATTGCAGGTACGGCATCGGCTAAGTTTGAAACTTTAAAAAACCAAATCGACCCGCATTTCCTTTTCAATAGCCTTAATGTGTTGAGTTCGCTTATAGAGGAAAACCCCGATAATGCACAGCGTTTTACAACGTCACTTTCAAAAGTATACCGCTACGTGTTGGAACAAAGGGATAAAGAGCTGGTAAGTATACAGGAGGAATTATCATTCGCTAAAACTTACATGAACCTCCTTAAGATGAGGTTTGAAAACAGCCTTTTTTATGAACCTCCTACACAACTGGCTAATCCCGAAGGGAAGGTAGTACCGTTATCGCTTCAGTTATTACTGGAAAATTCGATAAAGCATAATATAGTGAGTCCGCAAAAGCCGTTACACATTCGTATTTACGAGAAAAACGGCAGCCTCGTGGTAGAGAATAATTTACAGAAAAAAGAGGTGTTGCAGGACAGGAAAGGTGTAGGGCTGGAAAACATTGTAAGCCGCTATGCCATTTTAACCAGCAGAAAGGTAGAGATTGAACAAACCACAGAATACTTTACCGTTTACCTGCCTATTTTAACCAAACAGGTAGAAATTATGGATCATATAACATACAATGAGGAAGAGAATGATTACTACAAAGCCCAGAAAAGGGTAGAGGATATAAAAGGATTTTACGGTAACCTAATGTCTTACCTTGTTGTAGTACCGGGGCTGGGTATATTAAACTATATAACCTCACCACAGTTTTACTGGTTTTTGTTCCCTTTATTCGGATGGGGACTTGGGGTTATAATCCACGGATTGAACGTGTTTAATTTTATGCCTTTTTTAGGCAGGGACTGGGAAGAACGAAAAATAAGGGAGTTTATAGAGAAAGAAAAATCCAATAAATGGCAGTAGGTATGAAGTATTATAATGAATTTGACGAGGACAGTATTTTATATAAAAAGACCCGAAGAAAAGTAAGGGATTTAAGGGCCTTTTACATTCATCTAATCTGTTACTTAATAAGTGTTTTTGCAATGCTTATACTGCTTGATCTTACTTTTAAACCATTATTGTACTGGTTTTTAATTATAACAGTCAGTTGGGGTTTTGGAGTGTTTTTAAATGCCATGAAGGTGTTTGGGTTCTATCCTTTTTTAGGGAAGAGTTGGGAAAAAAAGAAAATGAAGGAAATAATGAAAAAGGAGCAATCCGGTAAAAAAGAGTAGTTATGGACAATTTTTACAACAAATCAGAAGAAGAAAGGCTTTTGTACAGAAAAGCCAGAAAGAAAGTTAAAGAACTTCGCGGGTTTTATTATCACCTAACCTGCTACTTAGTAATAATGCCGTTAATAATTTTTATTAACCTAACCTTTTCACCACAGTTTTTATGGTTCTTTTTCTCGCTAATAGGGTGGGGACTTGGATTAGGGTTTCACGCTATGGAAGTGTTTGGATACAATCCGTTTTTAGGACGCGGTTGGGAAGAACGCAAAATGAGGGAACTTATGGAAAAGGAACGACAGGAACGAACCCGATACGAATAATTATGAAAACAACTACGCCGCTTGAAAGGGCTCATAACAGGATAGAATGTATACGTAGTTTTTACACACACCTGTTTGCTTACGCAGGGCTTAATATAGTTTTGCTTATAATGTGGGGTCTTGATTTTAATATAGCCGACATATTTTGGGAACGAACCTTTTTTATAACTGCAGGTTTAGGAGGATTGGCTGTTTTGACCCATGCTATCATATTGTTTTGGCACAACTATTTACTGCCGAAAGGATGGGACGAGAGAATGATTAAAAAGATACTATCTAAAACCAAAAAGAAAATATAACAATAAGCATGGAAAATACATTTCAGGAAAATTTAAGACTTGAGCGTGCCAGAAAAAGAGTAAAAGCAATAAAAGGATTTTACAGGCACTTTGTAGTATATATGTGTATTAATGCATTTATATTAGTTATGCATTATATTAATATGGATCCGGGTGTGAGTTTTTGGGAATGGCATACCTTCTCAACAGCAATACCATGGGGAATAGGTTTGCTTTTACACGGAGTAAGTGTTTTCGGGAGGAATGTTTTTTTCGGGAGTAACTGGGAAGAACGTAAGATTAACGAAATAATGGAGCAAAATAAAAAGCGTAAAAGCGAAAACCGCTGGGAATAAACAATACAACAAATACAAATAAACGCCAACCAATGAATGTTTTAATTATAGAAGACGAAAAGCCTGCAGCAAGACTCCTGCAACGCAAACTGCTAAAACTTAACCTTGAGGCTAATACCATGTTACACTCGGTAGAAGAGGCTGTAGAATGGTTTAGTAACAACGAGCATCCTGATTTGATATTTTTGGATATTCAGCTTTCTGACGGACTTTCGTTTGAGATATTTGATGCCGTACCGGTTAACAGTGCTATTATATTTACTACGGCTTATGATGAGTATGCCCTGCGTGCCTTTAAGCTTAACAGTATTGATTACCTGCTAAAGCCTATTGATGAGGATGATCTTGAAGTTGCTGTAAATAAATACCGCGAACGCATACCTGCAAAAGACAGTTTCTCTTTTGATTTCGACCAGATAAAACGGATGCTGGTAAACCCGCTTGATAAAAGCTATAAGAAACGTTTTACCATTAAAATGGGGCAACGCCTTAAAATGATTAACATTGAGGATGTGGAGTGCTTTTACAGTGAAAACAAAGGAACTTACCTGCATACTAACGATAACAGGGATTATTTACTGGATGGCACCCTGGAACTGCTTGAAGGCGAACTGGACCCGGCTAAGTTTTACCGCGTGAGTCGTAAGTTTATCATATCGGTAAATGCCATTAAAGATATTGTAATGTATACCAATTCCCGTTTAAAACTGGTACTTAATACTTACGACGGTGATGAGGTTATTGTAAGCCGTGAGCGTGTTAACGACTTTAGGGAGTGGTTAGGGTAAATGCATAAAAAAACTGTTCTGCAAACCATTACATGTTTACAGAACAGCTTCGAAATGTAGTATTTTGCCTGAAAAGGAGTGAGTTTACTCAAAGACTGATAGTATCTCTTTTTTTGCCTTACCCAGTTTCTTTTCAAGTTTTCCCCACATTTCATCTTCTTTGCCCTCTTCATACATCAAATCGTCATCTGTAAGTTGGGCGTATTTTTGTTTGAGTTTACCTTTAAACTCGCTCCAGTTTCCGTGGATTTCTTCTTTGTTTGGCATAGCTTTTTTATTTTATGTTGATTTTTCTTTACATAAAGGTACCAACATATAATGACTAATGCCAGAGGTTTAGTACAACTTTAACCCCACCTTAAAGCTATGTGAAAATTTATCCGGGCTGTAGCTCTTTACTTCGTGTAGTTTCCAGCCAAATGTAATATTGTATACCAAACAGTAAAGAAGCAGTTACAAGGTGTATGGTTTGTGATCCAAAAGGAAAGTCAAGGTAATACATGGCAATACCCGATGCTATTTCAACCAACAATAATGCAATTACCCAGTTTACTTTGTTGTACCCAAGTCCAAGCTTTTTGTTACGTAAATACAGCCATAGGTTTATACCAAATACTACAAACGAGAATGTTCTGTGGATGTAAAAGGAAACTTCAGGGCTGTTAAGTATCATGTCCATATTGTCGTAGCCCAGTGATTTTATCTGCTCATCTACAAACTGGCGTACCTGTGTACCCAGTACTACCTGTATTAAGGTTAGCAGTATGGCAAAAACAAGCAGGTTTTTAAACAGTTTATCCTGTTTAAATTCGGCAGTTGTTTCTTTAGCCTTGTGTATAATGTACAGAATAAACCCTACTATAAGCAGCGCCATAACCATGTGTACTGTGATTTTTATAGGGTTAAGTACCGAGTACACTACTGTAGCTCCAAGCCATGCCTGAAAGCCCATACAAAAAACAGTTATCCATGATAGTGTGATAATGATTTTTTTACGCGTGGTGAACGACAGTAACGCCATTATAAAAACGGCAATTCCGGCAAGTGCGCCAACCAGGCGGTTACCATATTCTACCCAGGTATGTACAGGGTTAAACTCGGCATAATCGTGTTTGGTATAGGCTTCCCAGTTACCTTCATTGTAACTGTTGGTAGTGGTAAAGGTTGCTTTGGCAACCCAAAGTTTTTCATCTTTAATAATAACCTGTCCTTTTTTAAACTCATGTTCAGGACTCCAGGTAAGTTCGGTAACATCGGTAGGAGGTATGTAGTAGCCAAAACATTTAGGCCAGTCTGGGCATCCCATCCCCGAACCTGTCATACGTACTAAAGCCCCTGCTACAATTACAAGATAAACCAGTATTAAGGCTATTCTTGCCGATTTTATAAAATTTATTTTCATTGTTTAAATACTAAATCTCGTTTGTGCTGCAAATTTACATTTGGTTGCCCTGTGCTGTATATGATTTATATCATACTTTACCATATAATCGTACAGGTATATAAACAAAACCTGCGGGGGAGTCCCTACAGGTTTAATGTTATTTGGTAATAAGTCCCATTTTTTTTGCTTTGCTCATCATGAAATCATGAGCAGCCTGATACTCGTTAGGGATTTCTCCTTCCAGTATGGCTTCTTTAATAGCTTCTTTAAGCACACCAATTTCGCGTGATGGCTTCAGGTTGAATATCTCCATGATTTCCTCTCCCGATATGGGCGGTTGGAAATTACGAACATGATCTCTTTCCTCAACCTCTACAATTTTTTGGCGTACAATATTAAAGTTGTTATGGTACTTTTTGAATTTTTGCGGATTTTTGGTTGTGATATCTGCAGAGCACAGTGTCATTAAATCATCTACATCTTCCCCTGCATCAAATATCAGTCTGCGTACAGCCGAATCGGTTACTATATCCTGAGCCAGTACAATAGGGCGGGAGCTAAGCATAACCATTTTTGCCACATATTTCATTTTGTGGTTAAGTGGCATGTGTAGCCTTTCAAACAGTTTTTTTACCATTTTACCTCCTAAAAACTCATGCCCGTGGAATGTCCACCCGTGCTTTTTACTGAATTTTTTGGTAGGTGCTTTGCCTATATCATGCAGTAGTGCAGCCCATCGCAGCCATACATCTTCGGTGTTTGGTACAATGTTGTCTACCACTTCCAGTGTATGGTAAAAATTATCCTTATGGGTTTGTCCTTCTACTTCCTCTACACCTTTAAGTGCAGTAAGTTCGGGGATTATTATATCAAGCAAGCCTGTTTTTTCCATCAGTATAAAACCAATGGAAGGTGTTGTAGACAGAAGTATTTTATTCAGTTCGTCTACAATACGCTCACCCGATATAATTTTAATACGCTCCTTATTTTTAGTGATTGCCTTTAGCGACTCTTCCTCAATGGTAAAGTTAAGCTGAGTGGCAAAACGTATGGCACGCATCATTCTAAGCGGATCGTCTGAATAGGTAATATCCGGTTTCAATGGTGTACGGATAATGCCTTTGTGCAAATCACTTACCCCGTTAAACGGATCTACCAGTTCGCCATAATTATCTTTATTAAGCGAAAGTGCCAGTGCATTGATGGTGAAATCCCTGCGGTTTTGGTCGTCTTCCAGCGTGCCGCTTTCCACAAAAGGGTTACGGCTTTCACTGCGGTAAGATTCCTTACGGGCACCTACAAACTCAATGTCTATAAACTCGCCTTTGCTCTCTTCATAGCGCAGCATGGCGGTACCGTAGTTTTTAAATACCTGTACTTTTGGCTTGTTTGGCAACAGTGCAGAAACCTGTTTTGCCAGTTCTATACCGCTGCCTACAGCAACGATATCTATATCTTTCTTAAAGTTTCGTTTTAAAAGAAAATCCCTTACATAACCGCCTATCACGTAGCTTTCTAAATTAAGCTGTGCTGCGGCCTGAGAAATGATTTCAAATATCCTGTTATCCAGAGCTTCTTTATATGAAGTTTTGTTTTCCATTTAAGGTCGTATCACTTTTACCTGTAAATCATTGCCAAGCTTAATGATTGTTGAAGGCTTGGCGGCAACTTTATCGTGGTGCAAATTTACGATATAGTCTACTCCGTCCAAAATATGATGGTCTATTTCTTTAAAAGAATTAGGTGTAGGCATTCCGCTTATGTTAGCAGAGGTAGATACCAAGGGTCTTTTCATCCTCTCCATAAGCTTATAACAAAAAGGTTCTTTAACCAGTCGCATGCCTAAAGTATTATCTGGCGCTACAATGTTTTTTGCCACATTGCGCGGGTTATCAAGTATTAGGGTAGTGGGTTTATCTGTCACATCCAGTATTTGCCAGGCTACCTCGGGCACTTCATTAAAAACATTATACAGCATGCGGTCGCCGTTCATTAAAACAATCATGCTTTTGGTTTCCTCGCGCTGTTTAAGGGCATATATTTTTTTAATAGCCTCTTCGTTTGTAGCATCACAGCCTATTCCCCATACCGTATCAGTGGGGTAAAGTATTATGCCTCCGTTCTTAATTACCTCATAGGCATTGTGTACCTCTTCATTTACATTTTCTGTGCTCATGGCTAACTTGTATAACTGTTTAGTGTATCTATAATGTGTTGTATCTCTTTATCTGTAAGTACCGGGCTTATCGGCAGGCTCAGTACTTCGTTGTGTATTTGTTCTGTAATTGAGAACGACAGGTAATTGTATTCCCTGTAAGCTTCCTGTTTGTATGGTGGTGTAGGGTAATGTATAAGCGTTTGTATACCATTTTCCAAAAGGTGTTGTTGCAGCCTTTCCCTGTTTTTTGTCCTGATTACGAACAGGTGCCATACATGCCTGCTTTTTATGGTAACATTCCCCGTTTCGGGTAGTATGATTTCGGGGTTATTAACCGAATCAATATAACGCTGGGCAATTTCCCTGCGTGTCTGGTTTTCGGTATCAAGGTACTTTAGCTTAACCGATAGCACGGCAGCCTGTATTTCGTCCAGCCTTGAATTAAGGCCCTGATATTGGTTTACATATTTTTGCTGCGAACCGTAATTGGCTAGTGTACGCACAGCCTGTGCAAGTTCACTGTTATTTGTAGTAACGGCACCGGCGTCGCCTAATGCCCCAAGGTTTTTACCCGGATAGAAGCTAAAGCCTGCGGCATCGCCAAGGTTTCCGGTTTTTACTCCGTTGAGGTCGGCTCCTATAGCCTGTGCATTATCTTCTACTATTTTAAGGTTGTATTTTGTTGCTAATTTTATTAGCAAGTCACTAAAAGCCGTTTGCCCATACAGGTGTACGGTCATTATAGCTTTAGTTTTTTCGGTTATCTTTTGCTCTATTAATGAGAAATCAATGTTATAGGTATTTATGTCTGGCTCAACAAAAACAGGAACCAGTCCGTTATCGGTAATACTAAGTATTGATGCTATATAGGTGTTAGCCGGTACTATAACCTCATCACCCGGTTTCATGATACCAAGTTCAATATAGGCTTTGAATATAAGACGTAGTGCATCCAGCCCGTTTGCCACACCAATAGCATGATTACAGCCTATGTATTCACACAGCTGTTTCTCGAAAGCTTTTACCTCTTCGCCAAGCAAATACCACCCGCTTCTAAAGGTTTTTAGAAGTCGTTCCTCTATTTCCTGCTGGTGTTGCAGGTTGATTTTTTGTATGTCGAGGAATTTTATCATTAGCATAAGCGTTAAATATCACTGATTTTAGCCTCCATTTTTATTGCCTTTAAAAACTGATAATTGTTTTTTTGAAATGTAATTAAATATCTATTAACAAATTCAGTTGTTAGGTGTTTCTGTTCTTTTTTCGGTTCAAACAATATGGAAAACAATTATTTACGTTGTTAAGATAATCAATAATACTTTGTTAGTAATTAAGGTATAATTCTTTTATGGTGCTTAAGTTATTCTTTTACTGTATTGTTTTGCAACATTTCTGTTGGTTTTTAAGTAAAAGAATAACTTGCTACATATTTTACTATTTGTTATTTAGGTAACTGTTATCTAAATATGGTTTTATTTCTTCTTTTTTAATTGCGTTGTTTTATGCCTAATTAGTTGCTATTTTTTGTTTGAGTTTAAGGGAGTCAGAAATTGGTGCGCCCCTTAGGAAAAGAAAAAATAAAGGCCAGTTTTTAGGCTTAAAGATACTACTGAAAAAATATTTTATAAGCAAAAACAGTAATACCGAAAAATAGCCGGCAATACCATAATGTTTGCGCATAATATAAAGTAGTGAAATACGCAGCTCTTTTTTTATAGCTATTGATTTTCCTGTACTGGCCCCGTGATAATGAATAAATTCTGCCGAAGGAATAAGATAGGCATATTTATCTTTGGCTTTAAGTCGCTTGCATAAATCGGTCTCCTCGTAGTAAAGAAAGATGTTAGTATCAAATCCGCCTATTTCATAAAAGTCTGCCGAACGTACAAGCATAAAACTGCCGGGTACAAAATTAACCTTTACGGGATCTGTATATCGTTTTTTACGTTTAGGATAATGTTTTGGGTTTATTTTTTCCAGAAAACTACGCCCGAAAATTTCGCGGGCAGGAGAGGCAAAGTGATCAAGAGAAACCATAAAGTCGTTATTTGGCTTAAATGATTGTCCGCCTGCAATACCTATATCGCTGTTGTTTTCAAGATTGTTTTTTAATATGCTAAGGCAATCGTTTTTAAACAAAGTATCGTTGTTAATAAATGCCAGGTATTTTGCATTTGCATATTGAACCCCCATCATGTTTCCTCCGCCAAAACCGGTATTTATTCTGCTTCTTACCAGTTTAATATTAGGAAAATCAATGGTTTCACATGCCTGTTTAAGGTTTTGGTAATCTTCAAATTCAGAGCAGTTGTCTACAATTATAATTTGATAATTCAGTGTGTCTGAAGTACTTTTAATTATTGATTTTACACAATCGGCAGTAAGCGTTCCTGAGTTATAATGAACAAGTATAACCGCTATATCAAACATAGGTAAAGTTGTTTTTGGTGCAATTTATTGTTTTCGCAAAGTAATAACAAAAAAAATAATAGTTTTGCAAAAGCCCGTATTTAAAACACAATCAATGCGTACTTCTTTATTAGTATCTACTTATAACTGGCCACAGGCTCTGGAACTGGTTTTTAAAAGCCTTAAAGAACAAACTGTACAGCCTAGTGAGATTCTTATTGCTGACGATGGTTCTAAAGATGAAACCAGACAATTAATAGACCGTTTTGCGAACCAAATAGATATGCCTGTAAAACACTTTTGGCAGGAAGACGACGGTTTCAGGAAATCTAAAATACTTAATAAAGCAGTTGCAGGAAGCACATCTGACTATATTATCCAAATTGACGGAGACTGTATTATGCATCGCAATTTTATTGAAGATCATGTAAAGGCAGCCCGAAAGGGGATGTATCTGTATGGTGCCAGGGTAAATATACTGGAAAACGGAGTAGCACAGGTGCTTGAGGATAAGGTTACTTCATTTGGGTTTTCTTCAAAACTGATAAAAAATAAAACACGCAGCCTGCATATTCCTTTTTTAGCAGGTATGTATAAACCTCACAAAGAATATTCAGATAAATTTAGGGGATGTAATGTGTCTTACTGGAAAAGTGATTTTATAGCGGTAAACGGCTATAGCGAAGCTTTTGAAGGTTGGGGCAGGGAAGACTCTGATTTGGTTATCCGTATGGGGAATAACGGGGTTATAGCAAAGCGACTGCGCTATGCAGGAATTGTTTTCCATATACACCACAAAATAAACTCAAGAGATAACTTTGAGGCTAACGACAGGATACAACAGGAAACTATTGCTAATAAAATAGTGCGTTGTGAACAGGGGGTAAGCCAGTACCTGTAATTGTTAGCTTATTTTTCTGTACTTCATCCAAAGCTGAATGTAACGTTTAAATACTGAGAAGGAGTGGATGTAGGCAAGTATAAAGCCTTCTTTACCATCCAGTATTCCAAGCCTGTAAAAGTACTGCCAGCAAAAACGGTAAAACGGCCTGAATAAAAAATGGTAGGCATTTGGTCTTACTTTTCTTCCATATAGGTTTTCTGCCTGTAGTTTGCTGTAAAGGTTTAGCTTGTTGTTGTAATTGTCAAAGCTTCGGTAGCTGTAATGATCTACTTTTTCCTTTAGTGTGCAAACTCTCCCTTTTGCTGTAATCACCTCGTGTACAAGCCCGGTATATTTACAGTGTTTTTTGTTAAAAACACGAACAGCCTTATCGGTTCTCCATCCGCCAAAGCGAATGTGTTTACCCATAAAGTGGAATTTACGCTTAACAAAATAGGCAACAATACCGTCTTTGTTTTCTACAGCTTTTTTTATTTCGGTTTCAAGTTCAGGAGTAACAATTTCGTCGAGGTCAAAAAATAATATCCAGTCGTTAGACGCCTGCTCAATGGCAAAATTTCTTTGGCTGGAAAAATCAATAAATTCGTTTTTTATAAACTTTACATTAAGCTCGTTTGCCAGTTTTTCGGTAGCGTCAGTACTATATGAGTCTACGATAATAATTTCATCTGCAAAAGACAGGCTTTCCACATACCTGTTTATATTCTCTTCTTCATTATAAGTAATGGCGAGGGCAGTTATTTTCGTACTCAAATTATTTTCTGGCATAAATGTTATATAATTGGCAAATGTAATAATTTTACGCTTACTAAAATTTTTAAAAAAAATGACACAATTACCTGTTTTAATGTATCATAACGTGTGTGCTTTTAACGAAATGAGCAAAGGGCTAACAATTTCGCAAGAAAAACTAGAGGAGCAGTTTAAATATCTTGCATGCAATTATACTACTTTTCATTTATCTGAACTCGAAAAAAATGAAAATAAAAATGAAAAAAATATAGGCAAGGGTGTTGTAATAACTTTTGACGATGTTACTGTAAATCAATTAGAGTTTGCCGTGCCGTTATTAGAGAAATATAAGCTTAAGGCAACCTTTTTTATCCCGTTTAATTATGTGGGTAAATCAGATATGTGGAATAAAGGTACTGAACCGATTATGGATATACAGCAGTTAAAGTCGCTTAATAGTGATTTGATTGAGTTGGGGTATCATTCTTTTATGCACAGTCGTTATGCGCAAATGAATGATGAGCAGATAGATAATGATTTTGACCAATGCCATGCTTTTATTGACGAAAACAATCTTAAAGTATATCCGGCGGTAGCTTACCCATATGGGAATTATCCTAAAAAGGAGCCTGCAAAATCTCATTTTAAGGAGTTGCTAAATAAAAACGGAATGAAAATGGGACTTAAAATAGGTAACAGGATTAATAAATATCCGTTAAGGGAAAACTACGAAATACAGCGCATTGATGTAAAGGGCGAAGACAGCCTTTTTAAATTTAAACTAAAACTGAAATTTGGTAAGCTAAAACTATTTTAGGCCTCTTTGCAATAGTAATAGCTTTGCGTAGCGTGATAATACTCCATAGGCATTAATACTGGCAAGGGCAAGTCCCGGTACACCGTCTAAAAAGCCTCCTTTAATAATATAGGTATGAAAAAAACGATACATAGGCTTAAATATAAGGTGGAAATAAGTTACCCTTTTTCCTTTTTTAAGGCTCATGCCTGCCTGGAACCAAGCGTAAGAATCCTTTTTTTGTAACCAGTTAAAAAAGCCTTTATAGGTGTAGTGAACCATAAAGTTTTTAAGTTTGCCTATACTGCCGTTTACGTTTAGTTTTTCGTGTACGTCTCCGGTAAATTTAATATCATTGTTTTTTACCAGTCTGGTAACACGGTCTATTTTGTGGTATAAAAAGCGGTTCATGTAAAAGTGCAGGAACTTAATTTTATAGCCCTGGTGTTTTGGGTTGGCTATAGTGTCCTGTATTTCAAACCATAGTTTTTGGGTAACACGCTCATCGGCATCCATAAATAGTATCCAGTCTCCGGTAGCATGTGGTAGGGCAAAGTTTTTTTGCGCCGAAAAATTATCAAACTTCCTTTCTATAACCTTGCATCCCAGTGCAAGAGCCTTTTCTTTGGTGCTGTCAGTACTATAGGAGTCTATTACAATAATCTCATAAGCTCCTTTAACAGATTTTACAGCATCCTCTATATAGGCTTCTTCATTATAGGTCGGGATAATTACAGAAAGTTTATTCATAAGCTATAGCGGGTTAGAATTACACAAAACTAAAAAAAATTGAATTATCTTTGCGGCATGATGCAAAAGAATATTTCTGTAATAATTAGTACGTACAATTCGGTAGAATGGCTGAAAAAAGTGCTATGGGGTTATAACACTCAAACTTATAAAGAGTTTGAAATGGTTATTGCAGATGATGGTTCACGTGAGGATACAAAGCAAATGATTGATGTAATGAGGGAAGAGGTTTCTTACCCTATTATTCACGTTTGGCATGAAGATAACGGATTCCAAAAATCACAAATTTTAAACAAGGCGCTGCTTGCCTGTACTACAGATTATGTGTTAATGAGCGATGGTGACTGTATACCACGACCTGACTTTGTGGAGCAGCACATTAAGTTTAGGGAAGAGGGGTATTTCCTTTCGGGAGGATACCATAAACTGCCTATGGAGCTTTCAAAATCACTTTCTAAAGAAGATATATATTCGGGCAGATGCTTTGATGTAGACTGGCTTAAAAAGAATGGTATGGCTACCTCATTTAAAAATAATAAGGTAGATGCTATGGGGGTAAAGAGTGCTATACTTAATATGGTAACCACAACTAAGCCAAGCTGGAACGGTCACAATTCTTCGGGTTGGATAAAAGACATTAAGGCTATAAACGGTTTTGATGAAAGAATGCAGTATGGCGGACAGGACAGGGAACTGGGAGAAAGGCTGGTTAATCTTGGGATTATACCAAAACAAATACGTTACAGTACTATTTGCCTGCACTTAGATCACCCAAGAGGTTATGCAACTCCCGAATCGATAAACAAAAACAGGTCGATAAGGAAAGTAACCCGAACCGAGAAAAGAAAATGGACAGACTATGGCATCGTTAAATAACGGTGCTTTTTTTTGCTCTATAGGTTACCTTTAAGGAAAGTGTCCAGTTCCGGTAAAATCATTTCCGGGGTAAGCTGTTTGTACAGTTCGTGTGGGTCTTTCTCTATTTTCTTACGTTCGTCATAAGTAAAGCTGTCAAACAGGTTAGGTTTCATTTCCAGCAGGTGTACACTTTTATGAAACTTGCCGTCTTCAAAACTTGCCCAGTGTGCCTTGTTTACATAGGGAGAGAAAATAGTAAATGTAGGTTTGCCTAAAGCCTTAGCGATGTGTACCGTTCCGCCTTCGTTTGCTACAAGGGCATCGGCCTGATACATTACTTTAATAAAGTCGCGAATAGTTTTAGGGTATATATCCAGTATTATGTTTTCTTTGTGTTTGCACATCTCATAAATTTTCATGGCCTCGTCCTTTTGGTGCGGCGCATAGTTGAAAAAGATGTACACGTTATAGTTTTCGGCAATAAAGTCACACATTTCGGCAACATACTCATAAGGCATTGATTTTTGTGGCGTGCTGCCCAGTACGCCCATAACAATAACCTTTTTGTCGCTGTATTTGCTTAGCCAGTCTTCCTTTTTTTCTTCTTCCGAAAGGAATATGTGCGGCTCATAGTCTACCGTTTCAAAATTATCGGCTATCCTTAACAGGTGTATACGGTCTTCAATGGCTTTTCCGCAAATATGTGTCCCTTCTTTCAGCGGACGGGTAGGGTGGGTGTAGTACCCCCAGTTGCCCAGCTTTTTACGGCTTTTGTTGCCGATGGTCATTTTAGCGCCCGAGAATTTACAGATAATCCTGCTTTGTGTTTTGGAGTAGGAGTCAAAAATAATATCATATTTTTCAGCCCTAACCTGTTGTATGGTTTCAATAAGTACAGGGAGTCTTTTCAGTTCCTTTTCATTAAGCGAAATAAAGCGGTCAATATTAGGGTTGTTCATTACCACACCTTCGGTGAAATCGTATGCCATAAGGTGGATTTCACTGTTAGGGTATTTTGCCTTAAAGTTATTTGCAATTACCGATGCGATTAAAACGTCGCCTATTCGCTTATTTTGGATAATAAGTACTTTCTTCATACAACTAAATCTATTGCAAAGTAATACTTTTTTTCTACTTTTAAGGCAAAATTATTCTATGCCTTTAAACATCTATACCCATCCCGACTATGCTTCCCAAAAAGACTTAATACTCAGTTTGGTGCAGGGATTTCACAACGAGGGGCAACTGCTGGTTAAAGGCTCCCGAAACATTATAAAGATAAACACACTAGGCAACGAAAAAGTCAATATCAAGTACTTTAAACGACCTAATGCAATGAATTCGGTAGTGTATTCGTGGTTAAGGCCCTCTAAAGCCAGGCGATCGTTTGAGTATGCACAGTACCTTTTGGAGCATAATATACTTACGCCATTTCCTATTGCTTATGTGGAAGAACGTACGGTAACAGGGTTAAAGGAGAGTTTTTACATCTGCAGGCATATAGATTATGATTTTACCTTTAGGGAGCTGATACACGATCCTATGTTTGAAAACCGAAAGGTTATACTGGAGCAGTTTACCGAGTTTACCTTTAAGATGCATGAAAACAGGGTTAACTTTTTAGATCATTCGCCGGGAAATACACTTATTGTGAATAAGGGTAACGGGCAATATGATTTTTACCTGATTGATCTTAACAGGATGAAGTTTGAGGATATGGATACCGAAGCCCGTATGGATAACTTTAAAAAGTTATGGCCGTCGCGAGCTATGGTTAAGATTATGGCGGATAAGTATGCCGAACTAAGCAACCAGCCTGCCGAAAAGCTTTATGCTATATTAATGGAAAAAACGTTAGCGTTTAAAAAGAAGATTACCAAAAAGAAATACCTGAAGCGAAAGCTGAAAGGGAAAAAGAAATAAAAAAAGGGATTGTGAAAATAATCCCTTTTTTTGCAATAAAATGCAATTTTATACGTATTCCTGCATTAAGGTTGCAACCTCATTCCAGTTATTTACTCTTTTATGATGGTTTTCATGTATGTTATGAAAGGCATGAAACATTATAGGTGTGCCTTTAAAATAATCAAGGTTTTTGGAATGGTCATCAATCATAAAATCGGTATTAATAATACTTTTGTCTCCGCACAAAACTATATTTTTCCAGCTTATAAAAGGGAAGTGCTCTTCCAGCCAGTCATACTTTTCTTTTAAAGAAAGAGGGAACTCCATAGCGGCAGAAACTATGTATACATCAAAGTCTGTCATTAGGTTCTGTATGGTTTCTATGGCATTTTCCATTACAGGTAACGTTCTAAAAAAACCTGGCGTGTGTAATATGTTTAACAGGGCATTTTCTTCGGGAAAAAGTTGTCGCTCAACAGCACCTTCAAGATCTTTTTTAGTCAGTTTCTTGCCATACTGTTTTTCGTAATAGGTTATAATCTGGGCTTCAACATCGGCCATAACGCCATCCATGTCAATTGCAATTGATTTTCTCATTTTCAATAAATTTTTTAGTGAAGCAAAGTTAATTTAATATTGCAATATTTTGCAACAAAAAAATGTTAACTTTGCATAAAGTTGCAATTTTATGATTAAAGAAGAGCGTTTACAGATAATATTAGACCAACTGTCTAAAGACCAAAAGGTGTTGCTGGGGGATTTGAGTATGTTGCTCAATGTATCAGAAGATACTGTGAGGCGTGATATAAAAATACTGTCAGATAAAGGGCTTTTGCAAGCTGTGAGAGGTGGTGCCATTGCTCATTCGCCTATACCACATCACTATAGGGCTCGTGAAAATTATAATGTAGCCAATAAGCAGATTATTGCACAAAAAGCCTTGTCTTTTCTTAAAGACGGACAAATTGTTGTTTTTGATGGAGGTACATCGGCATTGGCTGTTGCTCAAAACCTCCCTAAAGATCTTAATATTACTGTTGTAACTAATAGTTTTCCGGTGGCTGCTGTTATAGAAGATCATCCCAAGGCGGAACTCATTTTTGCAGGAGGACGTTTGTTTAAACCTTCATTTATAACCAGAGGTCATGAAACAATAGAGGTTTTTAATAATATCAAGTCTGATGTTTGTTTTATGGGGGTTTGTGCTCTCCATCCTGAGGCTGGGTTAACTGCCTTGAATTATGAAGATGCACAGGTAAATAAAGTTATGAGTAAAATGACATCTAAAGTAATTGCATTGTCTACCTTGGAAAAGCTTGGTACTGCCGAACCTTATAAAGTATGCGGTATTTATGATATTGACGTCATTATTTCTGAAGCTTCTTCTGATAATAAGGAATTGAGTATTTACAGAGAGAAAGGAGTGAATATTATTTAATTTCAGTATATAAAAAAGGGATTGTGAAAACAATCCCTTTTTTGTTATATGAACGGTATGATTATACTGCTACATCATACTCTCTAAGTGCATTGTTAAGGGATGTTTTAAGATCGGTAGATTCTTTACGTTTACCAATAATAAGCGCACACGGAACCTGATATTCTCCGGCTGCAAATTTCTTGGTATAGCTACCTGGTATTACTACGCTGCGCGCAGGTACAATACCTTTCATCTCTACAGGAGTATCTCCGGTAACGTCTATAATTTTTGTAGATGCAGTAAGGCAAACATTAGCGCCAAGTACGGCTTCTTTCTCTACTCTTACACCTTCTACCACTATACATCTTGAACCTATAAAGGCACCATCTTCAATAATAACCGGAGCGGCCTGTAACGGCTCTAATACACCGCCTATACCTACACCACCGCTAAGGTGAACATTTTTACCAATTTGAGCACAACTACCCACAGTTGCCCAGGTATCTACCATTGTGCCTTCATCTACATAGGCACCAATATTTACATAACTTGGCATAAGAATAACACCCGATGAGATGTAAGCACCATGACGTGCCACAGCATTTGGTACCACACGAACACCTTTTTCGGCATAATTGCGTTTTAAAGGCATTTTGTCGTGGTATTCAAAAATACCTGCTTCAAGGGTTTCCATTTTCTGGATAGGGAAATACATAACCACTGCTTTCTTAACCCATTCGTTTACATGCCATCCGCCTTCAATTGGTTCGGCAACACGAAGCTTACCTAAGTCAAGCTGCTCAATAACCTCACGAATCGCATTTGTTGTTGTCTCCTCCTGTAACAGGGCTCTGTTTTCCCAGGCCTGTTCTATAATGGTTTGTAAATTGCTCATGTTCAAATTTTATTTTGCGCAAAGATAAGCATAGGTGTTACAAAACTGAAAACGAATAAACAAATATCACAAACTAACGCCATTCTATTAAATTATTCCTTATTTGGTATCTTTACAGTATTAGCGAATCAAAGTATGAAAGACAATTTTTCCACTCAGGCAGGTTTGTATGCGCAATTTCGTCCCTCTTATCCTAAGGAGATGATTGATTATATAGTATTGCAGGTTGTAAATAAAGAACAGGCGCTCGATGTTGCTACGGGAAATGGACAGGTAGCCGGGATGTTATCAGAACATTTTACAAAAGTGTTTGCTAATGATATTAGCCAAAAACAACTGGACAATGCCATAAAAAAGGAGAATATAGTTTACAGCATTAGCCCTGCCGAACAAACAGACTTTGATGCAGATACTTTTGATTTGATAACTGTGGCACAGGCAATACACTGGTTTGATTTTGATGCTTTTTATAAAGAGGTATATCGTATATTAAAACCAAACGGATTGTTTGCTGTATTGGGGTACGGACTCCTTTACACCAATGCCGGAGCCGACAGGGTACTGCATGATTTTTATACAGATATAGTGGGGCCGTACTGGGACCCCGAACGTAAATATCTGGATGAAAACTATACTACAATACCATTTCCTTTTGAAGAACAGGAAGTCCCTAAGTTTGTAAATGAATTTACATGGGAGTTTGAACAACTTATAGGGTACCTTGAAACATGGTCGGCAGTGCATCATTATATAAAACAGCACAATTCCAATCCTGTCGACCTGATTAGGGAATCGCTGAGAGAAGCCTGGCAAAAAGGGGATAAAAAAGTTTATTTTCCATTACTTTTGCGTATTGGAAAGCGTAAGCAAACTACACTTTAAACAGCAAAATTTATAACATGGCAAGAGTACTGGCAATAGATTACGGACAAAAAAGAACAGGTATAGCAGTAACCGATGATATGCAGATAATAGCATCGGGTCTTACCACTGTAGATACCCCTAAACTCCTAGACTTTTTAGCCGATTATTTCGCTAAAGAAAATGTAGGAAAAGTACTTATTGGAGAGCCAAAACAAATGAATAACGAACCATCACAAAGTGCGCCGTTAATTAACGCTTTTGTGGAGAAATTTAAACTGCAATTTCCTGATATGGAATTAGAAAGGGTAGATGAACGTTTTACAAGTAAGATGGCGTTTCAAACCATGATAGATAGTGGGCTTAAAAAGAAGCAAAGACAGAATAAAGCTTTAATTGATGAGATTTCTGCAACAATTTTGCTTCAGGATTATTTATCAAGAAAAAAAATATAACTTTTTGTTAACATTTCATAAAAATTAACTTTAACATAAGTATAGGGGAGGTTTATGATAGTTTTTTGATAGTTAAAAAGTAACTTTGCACTTTCAAAATTTACACAATGTCCACTACTATACAGTACGAACCAGATGTGGTTCTTATTGGCGCCGGTATTATGAGCGCCACTTTAGGTATGTTCCTGAAGGAGCTTATGCCTGAAGTAAAGATTGATATTTATGAAAGGCTGGATGTGGCAGCTGCCGAAAGTTCTGATGCATGGAATAATGCGGGTACAGGGCACTCTGCTTTTTGTGAACTAAATTATACTCCCGAGCTTCCCAATGGCTCTATAGAAACTGTAAAAGCCGTGAGGATTGCCGAATGGTTTGAGGTTTCAAAACAATTTTGGGCTTATCTTGTAGAGAAAAACCGTATTACTAACCCCGAAGATTTTGTGAGGAGTGTACCACACATGAGTTTTGTTTGGGGTGAAGATAATGTGGAGTACCTTAAAAAACGTTTTGAGGCTTTACAAAAATTCCCACTTTTTAAAGGAATGGAATTCTCTACCGAAAGGGGAACTATCGAATCATGGATGCCTCTTGTTATGGAGGGTCGTGATGAGAAACAGCCTATTGCAGCGACCAATATGAAAATTGGTACCGATGTGAACTTTGGCGAACTAACACGTGATATGTTTGCATGGTTAGGCGAGCAGGAAGGAGTAAACCTATACTTCGGTCACGAAGTATCGAGTATGAGACGTTCAGGCCTTGGTAACGGAAAATGGAAACTTAAAATCAAAAACCTTGAAACGGGTAAAAAGTTCAGGCAATACACGCCGTTCGTGTTTATCGGTGCCGGTGGAGGGTCACTTCACCTGTTAGAGAAAGCAGGAATCCCTGAAGGTAACGGTTTTGGAGGTTTCCCTGTAAGCGGCCAGTGGCTTAAATGCGTTAACGAAGAAGTTATTAAAAAGCACCAGGCTAAAGTATACGGTAAAGCATCGGTTGGAGCACCGCCTATGTCGGTTCCTCACATTGATACCCGTATGATAAACGGTAAGAGAGAGTTGTTATTTGGTCCTTATGCAGGGTTCAGTACTAAGTTCCTTAAAAACGGTTCTTATTTTGATTTGCCTACTTCTATCAAAGCAAACAATATTGGACCAATGCTTGCAGCAGGTTACCATAACATGTCACTTACCAAATACCTTATTGAACAGGTAACACAATCTAAAGCCGACAGGCTTGAAGCGCTTAAAGAATATCTTCCGGATGCTAAGATGGAAGACTGGGTTCTTGAAAATGCCGGACAACGTGTTCAGGTTATCAAGAAAGATGAGGAAAAAGGAGGTAAGCTTGAGTTTGGTACAGAGGTTATTAATAGTGCCGACGGATCGCTGGCAGTGCTTTTAGGAGCATCTCCGGGAGCATCTACAGCAGTATCTATTATGCTGGATCTTATTCAGCGTTGTTTCCCTGAAAAAGTAGCTTCGCCGGAATGGCAGGCTAAGTTTAAGGAAATGATACCTTCTTTCGGGCAACCGCTTAATGAGAACGAGGAGCTTCTTAAAGAAGTAAGAAAGCATTCTGAAAAGATGCTTGGCCTTGTAAGCTTAGAAGATTAATACAAAATAGTATATACATAAAAAATCCCCTGCCATGCAGGGGATTTTTTTATTTGGTAAGTTCCAGTTGTTTTGTTGCGGTAAGTATTTTTTCCGATAGTCCGTTAAGCCAAACCAACTGTTCAATTATCAGGTTGGCTTCCTCCATTTTTAAACGGAATTCATTTTCATCATCAGGTGTACTTTCTTTAATCTCACGAGCCCGTATGTTTCTGAGCTCTGTAAAACGCATAGCCAGTTCTTCCTTGTCAGAACAGTAAGCCTGTGTTGAGGTTTCTGCAGAAAGCAATGCAACCGAATGATCCAGGTTTTTTATAACGGCATTTACCACTACATTAAAAGCTTCAGATGCTTTTGATGTTTTGTGCGATTGTATATAAGTACCCAGCGATGCCAGTGACGATACCAGTGTATGGTTAAGTACCGCCAGTTTGTATACCTGCTGTACCTGTTTTTGTTTTGATTTTGGTTCCTGTATCATACGCTGGTAGGATGACATCAGGTTGCCCAGTTCTACAAAGGCACTTTTACGAGCCAGTTTATAGGCGGTAGATACACTTCCTTTTTCATTATAGAAAAGAGATATTTCATTAAGGTAATTCCTGTTAGCCTCAATAGATTTTTTAATATATACCGGAAGGCTCAAAAACTCCCATGCCGGCCACAGGAAATAATTAGCTGCAAAAGCCAGCACTGCACCAACGGCAGTATCGAATACTCTGTACTGGATTACTTCCCTAACATTTGGGGTAAGCATACCATATAGGAACACTACATATATGGTAACAAAAGTAGCTCCTATACTGTAATTGATGGAAGTGAAAGCAAGTCCCAGTACCATAGCAGTAACAGCCAGTATGGCAATTATGGATGTGTTTTTTATAACGCTTAACAATGCAAAGGCAATAACTGCACCGGCAACCGTACCTATAATACGCTGAAAGGAACGCTGTTTGGTAAGTCCGTAACCGGGACGCATAATCACGATTATGGTAAGCAGTATCCAGTAAGGGTTTTGCATCTGGAAAATAAGCCCTAAACCAAAACCTATTATCATGGTAATTGTTAGTCGTAACGAATGCCTGAAAATGGTAGACGATAAACTAAGGTTTTCTTTAAGTATCCTGAAAGGGTAATATTCGGGAGTGAGGAATTTTTGCAAATCCTTATCTCTTTCCTTTAATTCCTTAAAGTTCATTGTGGTAGTAAAAGCCCTTTCAATAGTCTTGATTTTTTCAACCTGTTTCTCGGCATAATGCAGCATGTTTAAAAGCATCCATACCCCTTCAGAGGCTTCGGCTTCGCTAAGGGCATTACGGTAAGACTCTATGGCTCTTTGTACACTTTCCAAATCTTCAATAAGGTTGTGTTTGGAGATGTATTTTTTTCGGTTCTCTATACTTTTGGCAATCCTTTTAAGTGAAGCCCCTAAGTTATACGCCAGGTTTTGATAAGTATCAAGCACCTTAGGATGGTCACTGAATTTATGTTGTAGCTTACTGTGGTCAAATGAGGTAGAGAGTGCCAGTTCCAGTATATCTACCATGGATATGAAAACCAAAAGCATTTTACGGGTACGGTTGGAACTACCCGCTGTAGATCTGTTACGTATAAGTATTTCCCTTAAACTCTCGTGTATGGTGTTTAACTCCACCTGAAGGTGTAGCTGTTTCTCTACTATTTTTTCCCTGTCGGCATCTTTTTCCCAAAGGTTACCGCGCAGTTTCATGTACTTGGCAGTAAGTTTAAGGCATTCTACCATTTGGAGTTCGGTGTATCGGTGCGGACTAACAAGCTTAAACAGTACTGATATGGTAGTGTATATAAGTCCGCCGGCAAGTGATAGTGCTGTGTATATTGCAATGTCCCATCCGTCACGAAGGTGCCCTGTAGCAAGTGCTATGGCAAGCAGTCCTGAGAACGATACCATAGTAGCTCTTTGTCCATAAACCGAAATCATGGAAAGGAAAAATACCATTACTATGGCAAACGGGTAAAAAAGCAATGGTACAGGGTGTAGCAGGTTTACCATAAAGGTACAGCCCGATACTATTAGGGTAGTGATAAGTAATCCTCTTACTTTGTGTTGCAGGTTACTGGGAATATCGGCAGGGTAGGTAAGAAAAGCGCCCAGTGCCACTGCGATACCATATTGAAAGTAACCCAGTTGCGTGAGTATAATAAGCGGCATTGCCGAAGCTATGGTTACTATAACTGCTTTAGTAAAATTGGTGCTGTCTGCAAAGCGTCTTAATCTCTCAATCATACGTGTCCGAATGATGTGCAAAGTTACTAAATGCTTTAAAATTTATGTTTGTTTACGAGTTAATTCTCACAAAACTTTAGCATTTGGCATTATAAGGAGTTTATACAAAAAGAGTATCGTTTTTATTTACTATTTTTGCGCTCAGCCCAAAATAAATTAAAATAGATATGATTTTACCGATTATAGGATATGGCGATCCGGTTTTAAGGAAAAAAGGAGAAGATATACCACAGGATTATCCAAACCTTAGCGAACTGGTAGCTAATATGTTTGAGACGATGTATAATGCTTATGGTGTAGGTCTTGCTGCACCACAAATAGGGCTTGCTGTTAGACTATTTATTATAGATACGAGTCCGTTTGCAGATGATGAGGAGCTTTCTAAAGAAGAGCAGGAGCAGTTAAGCGGTTTTAAAAAGGCGTTTATAAATCCTGTTATCACTAAGGAAGAAGGAGAAGAATGGGGCTTTAATGAAGGTTGCCTTAGTATACCGGATGTACGTGAAGATGTATACCGTAAAGAGAGAATAACAATTGAATACTATGATGAAAACTTTAATAAGCATACTGATGTGTATGACGGACTTATTGCAAGGGTGATTCAGCATGAGTATGACCATATAGAAGGTATATTATTTACAGACAGGATTTCTACGCTTAAAAAGAAGCTTATTAAGAAAAAACTGCAAAATATAATGGAAGGGAAAACAAGACCTGATTATAAAATGAAATTTGTTGCCAAAAAAGGCAGATAATTTTTGTTTTTATAGCCAAAGATTAGATATTTGTCTCCCTTAAAAAAAAACAACAATAATGAGCATTCAGAAAATATTATCAATTTCAGGAAAACCGGGTTTATATGCCCTTAAATTACAAACTCGTACAGGGTTTGTTGCAGAGTCTTTAGTAGATGGTAAAAAAATTACTGTAGGTTTAAGAAGTAATGTTAGCCTTTTATCTGAGATCTCTATTTATACGTATGACGGAGAAGTTCGCCTAAGCGAAGTATTCACAGCAATCGCTAAAAAAGAAGATAACGGTTCTGCTATTTCTCACAAAGAAAGCAACGATACGCTTACTAACTACTTTAGAGAAGTGCTTCCTGAGTTTGACGAAGACAGAGTATATGCTTCTGACATCAAAAAAATACTTAACTGGTATAACATGCTTCAGCCAAAAGGACTTGTTTCTAAAGATGAGCCTGCAGAAGGTGAAGAAGCTCCTGCTACAGAAGCAGAAGTTAAATCAGAGGAATAAAAATTTATCTTACTAAATTAACTAATCCTGTCGCTATCCCATACAGCGGCAGGATTTTTTATTTTACACACTTATAAAATACTCATTAGGGATAAACTCTTTTTATATTTTATCTTTGTTTAAAACATACTTCTTATGAATACAAGACAGCAGCAATTAGAGGCTTTTAACAGGTTACTGGATATAATGGACGATTTAAGGGAAAAGTGCCCGTGGGACAGGAAACAAACCCTGCAGAGCTTACGTCACTTAACCATTGAGGAAACCTATGAGCTGGGTGATGCCATACTGGATAACGACCTGCAGGAAGTTAAAAAGGAATTGGGCGATATATTGCTGCACATTGTGTTTTATTCCAAAATAGGAAGCGAAACAAATGATTTTGATATAGCCGATGTGGCAAACGAAATTTGTGAAAAGTTAATACACCGCCATCCGCATATTTATGGTGATGTAAAGGTGGAAAATGAAGAGGAAGTAAAACAAAACTGGGAAAAGCTTAAGCTTAAAGAGGGGAAAAAATCAGTGCTTGAAGGTGTTCCTAAAAGTTTACCGGCACTTGTAAAAGCCAGCCGTATTCAGGATAAGGCAAAAGGAGTAGGGTTTGACTGGGAAGAGCCCGAACAGGTTTGGGAAAAGGTACAGGAAGAGCTTCAGGAGCTGCATGATGAGGTACAGGGAAGCGATCAGGATAAAATCGAATCTGAATTTGGTGATGTGCTGTTTTCCATGATTAATTACGCACGCTTTTTAAATGTAAACCCCGAAGATGCTTTGGAGCGTACCAATAAAAAATTCATTAAACGGTTTACCTATCTGGAAAGTAAAGCAGGCGAAATGGGTAAATCACTAGCCGATATGACACTAGCCGAAATGGATGTGTTTTGGAATGAGGCTAAAAAACTATAAATAAAAAAGCCATCTCACTGAGATGGCTTTTTTATTATTCGTCGTTATCGTTATTTTCCTTTTGGATAGTTCTTATTTGTTTAAGTTTTTCCTTCCAGGTTTTTAACTCTTCCTTATGGCGGTCAATATTTTTGTGAATCTCTTTTATGAAAGGATTATCGGCCTTAGCGTTAGAGATAAACTGAATATTGTTTTCTAACTGTAGTATTTCGCTTTGTACTTCGTCAATCTTACGCATAATGAAAATCTGTTCGTTTTCAAGTTTGCGGGAGTCATCGCTGTCTACAAGTTGTTCAAGGCGATTATTGAATTTAACCATCTCAGCCTCTTTTTTAGACAGGCTCAGTTTGTCAAACAATGCATCCAGTATTTTATTGAATTTACCCTCAATATGGCGTCTTGACTGTGGTACACGACCCAAGTTTTTCCAGTTGTCTATATGTTGCTTAATAGCATCAAGATCGGTTTTATGGTCGCCTGTAAGCTCAAAACTCTTAAGGTCTTCAAGGTATTCTTTCTTCTTGTCAAAAGCCTCAATTTCCTCTTTGTTAACTTCGTTTCTAACAGCGTGAAGCCTGTCGAAATAGTGGTTACATGCCGCTTTGAATTCCTTCCAAACCTTATCAGAATACTTTCTTGGAACATGACCTATTTTTTTCCAGTCTTCCTGAATCTGTTTCATGATAGGAGTGGTAGCACTAAAGTCTTCACTGTCTTTAAGTGATTCTGCCTTTTCTACCAGTTCCATTTTTTTGGTAAGGTTGTCCTGCTGTTCTTTCTTAATGTCTTTATAGAAAGAGTTTTTGTTAGCATTAAACTCTCTTACTGCCGACTTAAAATGTGCCCAAGTGTCTTCGTTAACTTCAATAGGTACTTTACCTGCTTCAAAGAACGCAGATCTTAAAGCTTCAATTTTTTCTATTTGTCCCTGCCATGCATTGTGAGAGCTAACTTTTTCATTAGCAATCTCTTCAATTTTGGCAATGATTTCTTTTTTCTTTGCAAGGTTCTCTTCTTCCTTACCTCTCAGTTGAGCAAAAAACGCCTCACGCTTATCGTGTAGCTGTTTTGTAAGTTCGCTAAACTGATTCCATATTTCCTCGCGGTGTTCTCTGTCTACAGGACCTATCTCTTCTTTCCATATTTTATGTAAAGACTGTAGTTCCCTAAAGGCTTTGTTAGTGTCTTCTTCCTGCAATAGTTCCTCAACACGCTCTATGATTTTTTGCTTTTGCTCAAGGTTGTGCTTAAAGTCTAGATCACGTGCTTCCCTGTCAAGGTGAAGATGGTCGTAAAAACGCTCAATGTGGAAATGGAAGTTATTCCAAACGTGGTTGTATTTATCTCGCGGAATAGGTCCCGCAGTTTTCCACTGCTCACGGATAGTGTTAACGTGTTTAAGTGAATCGCTTATACTTTCGTCACCATCTATAACCTTTTTAAGCTCGTCTATAAGTGCAAGCCTTTTATCAAGGTTGTTTTTAAGGTTGTTTTGCAGTGATTTGAAATGTGCATTTCTTTTATCTCTGTATTCACTGTAGGCAGAATCAAACCTGCTTTTTAACGGAAAGTGATATTCAAACCCCGATGTATCGCCATCATTATCATGGCTGTATTCATCTCTTTTCTCTTCGATGAGATGATTATATTTAGAATAGAATTCTTTCTTTATTTCTTCAACGTGCTCTTTAACAGACATTACTTTCTCGTGAGCTACTAATTTTTCCAGCTCATCGGTAAGTTTTTCCATAGAAAAAGCTTCGTAGTTCTGCATAGGTATATTATGCCTTTCTGAAGCGGAATCATCTTCGCTGTCCTCTGCATTAGAATCTTCTATCGCTTCGACTGCTGATTTTTTCTTAGGAGTGCCTTCCTGCTCGTTGTTTTCGTTTCCTGCACTCAATAGTTCTTCGGGAGCAAAAGGCATTTGCCCTTCGGTTTCATGAATATCGCCAAATTCGTTAAGCCCTTTGTTTTCTTCATTGGGTACGTTGGCAAGTTCATTCTTGTCTATTGCTCCGTTTAGTTCCTTTAACTCCTTTCCATCTGCATCCTGCAGGTTATCATTCTTTTCTTCTAACATTTCTTTAAATGCTTAAGGTTTATATTGTACTTTACTTCCCGAAGATAGTAAAGCCTGTTTAAAATTCAAAAAAAAACGCTATTTTATGTTAATTATAGTTTGGTTTTGAATATTTAGTTAACTTTTTGATTTAAATAAGTTTAAATATTTAAATTTTTATTTATTCCATATCTTCCAGGCTTTCTCTGCCTGATATACCAGCATTTTGTACCCGTTAGATGTTTTGGCTCCGTGTTCGGCAGCCTTTCTCATAAAGGTTGTTTCTTCGGGATTGTATACCAAATCAAAAGCGATGTGCTTATCGGTAAACAGGCTGTAATCCAACGGCGGACATTCGTCTACATTAGGGTGAGTGCCCAGTGGAGTGGTATTTATGATTATTTGGTACTCATTAAAAATTTCCCTGTCAAGGTCGTTGTATGAAAATATCACATCACTTTCTTTGCGGGAAACAAAGTCGTACTCTATTTTTAGTTTGCGCAGGGCATAGGCTATAGCTTTAGATGCTCCGCCTGTTCCCAGTATAAGTGCCTTTTGATGGTGTGATTCCAGTAATGGCTTTAGTGCTTTTTTAAATCCGGTATGATCGGTATTATAGCCTTTAAGCTTTCCTTTTTTGGAAATGGTTATAGTGTTTACTGCGCCTATTACACGTGCTGTTTTATGAAGCGAATCAAGCATGGAAATAACATCTTCCTTATACGGTATGGTAACATTAAGGCCTCTAAGCTTTTTGGTTTCCTCCAGTATGTTACGTAGTTCACCGATGTATTCCAAATCAAAATTCTGATAGTAGCAGTTGTCCAGCTCCTTTTTGGTGAATTTATCATTAAAATATTTGGCAGAAAACGAATAGCTAATCCCTTTGCCTACAAGTCCGTATATTTTTTTTGACTTCTTTTTCAAAATGTCCTTCATTTATTTGGCTCAATTTATAAAAGCTTCTCACAAAGATTGCTATTTCTTTGTTATCAGGCTGTGTTCTAATTGTTAATTTATGTGTTGGTGGTTTTTGTAAATAAAAACTGGCAACAAAGATTGTAAATTCTATGTTGCCAGCCAATATTACGGTATTTATTTCTCTGTTATTTTGCCCTGTTCTTTTTAATAGTTTCCTGTACGGTAGTGTTCTCCCATATGGTAGGGAAAAACTCTTCTAAAAGAACATGGTTTTTAAAATTAAGCCTAAGCCCGTTGCTAAGGTGGAAAACGCCTTTGTCTTCCTGGTGCATCATAAAGTACAATCCGGCAAGGCGGTATTCTACCTCATACTCTTCGGGATAATATTCAGATGCTTGTAGCAGGGTATTTGCAGCTGTTTCATACTCGCCAAGGAACTGAAGTGTATCTGTCCAAAACAACCATGTGTCTAACTGGTAATCGCCATATTCTACAGCTTTACGGTAACCCTCTTCGGCTTCTTCATGGAAGTTAAGCGCTTTGTTAATTACGGCATAGCGTTTCCAGTACATTTTATTTTCGTTGTCTATGCCTATTGCTTTGTTGGCATAGTAAAGTGCTTTCTGGTAATTTTGGCGACGGATATAAAAATCAGTTATAGCTATCCATGCCTTGTCCAGTAACGGATCTTCGTGAACCGTTTTTAAATAAAACTTAAGTGCCTTTTCATGATCGCCAAGTCTTTCATAACACTTACCTACACGAAGCAGTGCAAAAGAGGTTGGGTCATCAAGCTCCATAGTGATATTATAGCACCCAATAGCCTCCTCATAACGTTTTAGTTTTTCAAGAGTTTTTGCTTTTTCAAGAAAAGCACCCAGAAAGCTCTCGTCAATAAGGGTAGCATAGTCAAATGCCCTTAATGCCTGCTCGAAATTGTTTACAGCATAGTACTGGCGGCCCAGCTGGTGCCATGCCACATCGCTGTATGGATTTCGGTCAATAAAGCTGTTAAGGAAATCAATTGCTTCAAGGTTTTGGTCTAAAAAGTCAAAGCAATACACTACATTGTATAATGCAGAGTGGTCGTCAGTATCTTCTTCAAGACACTTAATAAAACTTTCTTTTGCCTGCTCAAGGTTATCCATAAACAGGTATTCCATGCCAATAAGTGAGTATACATCGGCATAATCATCTGTATACTTTAGGGCAACATGTAGCAGCTCTACGGCTTTATCGTGCTGGTCCCTTTTAGAATAAATATTGGCTTTCTGGATGTAAATTTCTTCGTTTGTAGGTTCGATGGCATAAAGATCATTAAGTAATCTTTCGGCTATATCAAGCCTGTCATCAAACACTAATAGTTCAACCTGTACTAATTTTAAACCTGTTGATTTGGGATGTTGTTCCAAACCTAATTTTAAGGCCTTCTTAGCTAAATTAATTTTTCCGGAATCAAGATAATGAAGAATAATGTCTTCAAACTCTTCGGAATCAAAGAAGAATACTTTGTTGGTTTTCAACATTGATTCGAACTTTGATAAGGATAAACTGCGATCTTCTTCTTCGTGGCTCAAATTCATACTCCCTTTAGTTTAAAATTATCCTTATTAAAGTTACAAAATGTAACACTCAATAAGAATATATCCTTATTTGTTTTGAACAATTTAATTAACAATTTTTTGAGGGTTTTATCCTGTTATTGTTCTGCTAAAATCTCATTTAATACTTCAATAATAATGCCACATCCCTCTTTAATCTCTTCGTTTGAGATAGTTAGGGGAGGAGTAATTCGTATGGCCTTACCTTCAAACAGCAACCAGAAAAGAATAAGTCCTTTTTCCTGGCATCTTAAAATGGCTCTGTTAGTGATGTCGTCGCTTTTGGTCATTGCTGCAAGCATTAGTCCGCGGCCTCTTACATCATCTATTAAAGGGTGTACGAGTAGTTCCCTAAACAGTTTTTCCTTTTCAAGGGTTTGTGCCATTATGTCGGTTTCCGTTAGCTCCTGTAATGTAGCAAGACAGGCTGCTGCAATAACCGGATGCCCGCCAAAAGTGGTGATATGCCCCAGTTTAGGATCGTGGCTAAGCAGGTCCATCATTTCATCCGATGCGGTGAAGGCACCTACAGGCATTCCTCCGCCCATACCTTTCCCCATAATAATTACGTCAGGAACGATATCATAGTTTTGAAAACCGAACAGTTTTCCGGTACGGCCAAAGCCCGGTTGTATCTCGTCGAGTATCATTACCGCACCTACTTCGTCACAGCGTTCCCTTACTTTTCTAAGGAAATCGTTTTCCGGCTGAATGAATCCTGCACCACCCTGAATGGTTTCCAGTATAATACCGGCCGTTTTATGGGTTATTTTTTGCAGGTCTTCCTCGTTATTAAACGTAATGAAGTCTACATCCGGAATTAAAGGTCTGAATATTTGCTTGCGCTCCTCAAATCCCATAACGCTCATAGAGCCCATAGTATTGCCGTGGTAGGCGTTAAAGCACGATATTAACTGACTCCTGCCTGTAACCCTGCGTGCCAGTTTTAAAGCTCCCTCGGTTGCTTCGGTACCCGAATTGGTCAGGTAGGTTTTGTTAAGCTTAGCCGGAAGGTTTTGGGCTAAAAGCCTGCAAAACTCGGTGGCAGGATGCTGTGCATACTCGCCATATACCATAACATGCGAATACTTGTTAAGCTGATCGATTATGGCATTGTTTACCCTAGGATGCTGATGCCCCAGGCTGGCTGCCGATACTCCGGCTACAAAGTCAAGATAGGCTTTGTTATCAGTGTCATATATATAAGAGCCCCTGGCGTGTGAAACTTCCATTCCCAGCGGATGGGGAGAAGTTTGTGCCTGGTACTTTAAAAAGTCATTAATCATAATGTAAATGTGTTATTCTTTACTTACAGGAGGTTTAGGCTTAGGATTGTTCTTGTCATAATCAAGTGTTTCCTGCAGCACTTCCATAGGTGTGTCTTCTTCTTTTTTCTTTTCCAGACTTTCTTTCACGATTTGTTCGTGCAGTTCCTGTTCTTCGGGAGGGAAAATATCTTCCCGTTTTTCAATCATCTCATCGCCACGCCAAATAAAGCCTCTTAGTTTTTTAATATTATCGGGGAACATATCGGGAGGATAGGTAACAGCCTCTAAGTTGTTGTGTGAAAAAACCTGAGATAATTCATTGTCCGCAAAATGTAAGCTAATTTTACTGCTCACGCTTTTGTCTATTCCTATTAGGTTTTCCTTATCATAATTATAAAGTATCTTCTCGGTATTTTTGTTGAACTCTACATACGAGAGTTTATTATCCTTAAACTTACCATACAGGTTTAATCCTTTTATTTGGTTGTAGTTAGGGTTGTTCTTTGCCGATATAGTGTCCAGTTGTATCATAAAGGCATTGTTGATTACCTTTAAGGAGTCCAGCTTTTCGGTTTTAGTGTCAGATATAAGGTGCATAACATCGCCTGTAAGCTGGCTTTTGCCATTCCATATCACAGGGCGACCAATAAGCTGTGTAAGTCCGGTTACTTCTTCAGAATGTATAGAATCACACTTACCGCTCATGTCTACTTTGTAAAAACGCGCATCGTTATAACCTCTCACAACTCTTTCGCCTTCCTTACCGGTAATTACAATTTGTTTGGCATGCGTATAAAGCGAATCTTTCTCTACCAGTGTAACCACTTCGGCTCTTTTTGTAAGGTATAGGGAATCCAGTTGTTTGTATACTTCGGCATAATGCCCTCTTGCCACAAATTTATTTACGGTATCGGTAACCCTTACATTATTTGTTGCCGATGAGAATTCTCTGTTCCTGTCATAATAAATACTATCACCCTTTATAACCTGAGTGTCATATTTAATATAGGAGTTAGTTAACAGGTGGGCAAAGTTCTTTTTAGTGTCATAAAAACCTTTCTCGGTATAAATATAGTTCTCCTCACTTGTAATGGTTGTTGACCCAAATACATAGGAATGGCCCGAGTTGGTATAATAATCAAGATGGTTTGACTTTAATACATATTGCGGATTGGTTAACGTAACCGCAGTAAGGAACTGGTATTTCTTTTGGTTGGCATAAAACCTACCCGACTTACTTTTAAGTGTATTGTCGCCGTTTACTATGGTACCATACGAATTGTAATAAGCCTCCTGTTTGTTTCGGTCAAAATAAATGGTGTCGGTAGTAAGGGTCATTTCCGGTGAACGCATCACTACATTGCCCGATGCAAATGCAAAGTTTTTATTACCGTTATATTCGGCATAATCACTATTCATGTGCAGGGTATCCCCCTGATTGAATTTTATGTTACCATAAGCCTTTAGGTAGTTTTCCTTTTCCAGTATATAGGCCTTGTTACACTTCATGATAGAACCGTTATGCTCTACTTCAACATTGCCTATAAGGGTAATGGCACCCGGTACTTCGTTTTCGTTTTTATCGGTATAGTCGGTATGCAGTACTCTTATTTTTTCCTGGGCAAGGGCAGGGGTGCTGTAAAAAGCTAAAAATGAGAGTAAAATAAAAAACAGTCTTTTCAATGTGTAAAAATTTGTTGCAAATTTAAGTAAAATACAATTCATTAACCTTAATTGTTTATAACTGTTGTGGGAGAGCAATAACCGAACCAAAGTATAAAAAAAGCGCTTTAGGATTCTAAAGCGCTTTGTTATTATTTTATTATCGTTTGAGTCCTGTCTGGCCCTACAGAGATAACTTTGATAGGCACTTCCAGTTCTTTCTCAATAAATTCGATATATTCTTTTAATTCTGCCGGGAACTCTTCGTAAGAAGTCATTCCGGTAAGATCGGCGTTCCAGCCTTTTTTCTCAACATATACCGGCTCTACGTTTTCCGGCTCAATGTTGTAAGGAAGGTGGTCTATTTCCTGTCCTTTGTATTTGTATGCAGTACAAATTTGAAGAGTTTCAAAGCCCGAAAGCACGTCACCTTTCATCATGTAAAGCTGAGTTACACCATTAACCTGTACAGCATATTTAAGTGCTACAAGGTCTAACCATCCGCAACGTCTTGCACGTCCTGTAACAGAACCAAATTCGTTACCCACTTTAGCCATAGTAGCTCCAACTTCGTCAAAAAGCTCAGTAGGGAATGGTCCGCTACCTACACGTGTAGTGTATGCTTTAAAGATACCAAATACATCTTTAACCCTGTTTGGTGCAATACCTAAACCGGTACATGCTCCTGCAGCAGTTGTGTTTGATGATGTAACAAACGGATAAGTACCGAAGTCGATATCAAGAAGCGATCCCTGTGCACCCTCTGCAAGGATAGATTTACCATCCTTAAGCGCTTGGTTTAGGTAAGCTTCACTATCTATAAAGGTAAGTTCTTTAAGTGCTTCTACAGCTGCAAAGAACTCCTGTTCCATTTCTTTAAGGTCGTACTGAAGGTTTACATCATAAAAAGAAATCATAGCCTCGTGCTTATCAGCTAAAGCTCTGTAACGCTCTTTAAAGTCTTCAAGCTCAATATCGCCTACACGGATACCGTTTCTTCCGGTTTTATCCATATAAGTTGGGCCAATACCTTTTAATGTAGAACCGATTTTTGCCTTACCTTTTGAAGCCTCAGATGCTGCATCAAGCAAACGGTGAGTAGGTAAGATAAGATGTGCTTTTCTGGATATAAGCAGTCTTGATTTAATATCGATATTGAATTTTTCAAGGCCTTCCAGTTCTTTTTGGAAAACAACCGGATCCATAACCACACCGTTACCGATGATGTTAACGGAGCTTTCATGGAAAATTCCGGATGGAATAGTTCTTAAAACATGTTTTATACCGTCAAATTCAAGAGTGTGCCCTGCGTTAGGCCCTCCCTGAAAACGGGCAATAATATCATATTTAGAAGTTAGTACGTCAACAATTTTACCTTTGCCTTCGTCTCCCCATTGTAACCCAAGTAGCAAATCTACAGTCATTCTGTGTTCTTGTTTGTTTATATTATGCTGATATTGTATGTCCTTAACAAAATAAAAACCAACTTCTTATAAAGAGTTGGTTTGTTATATCTCTTAATGCAACCGAATTAATTATCGGTAGCAGGTTGTTTTTTCTGGCCGTAAAGGTATAAAGAATGGTTATGAATTTCAATACCAAAAATCTCCTCTATGGTTTTTTTGATGCTTTGTATCCTTGGATCGCAAAACTCTATAACCTCTCCGGTATCTGTCATGATAATGTGATCATGTTGCTTATCAAAATACGATTTCTCGTAATGTGCCTGGTTTTGGCCAAACTGGTGCCTCCTTACAAGGCCGCTTTCCAAAAGCAGTTCTATAGTATTGTATAGCGTAGCACGGCTAACACGGTAGTTTTTGTTTTTCATTTTGATATAAAGTGACTCTATATCAAAATGCTCCTGGCTGTTGTATATTTCCTGAAGTATAGCATAACGCTCAGGGGTTTTGCGATGTCCCTTATCTTCAAGGAACTTCGTGAAAACATTTTTTACAATCTCCTGGTTTTTATTCTCTTCCATCAGTTTGTGAATCAAAGTGCAAAGATAAACTAAATTTTGTGAAGTAAAAGGTTAGGTAGTTAATTGTTAGTAATCCTTGTTACTTTATCAATTCCGTCTATCTTTTTAATATTTTCCATTAGTTTTTTAAGTATGGTATTGTTTTGTACAATAACCGATACCTGTCCGTTAAATATTCCGGCATTTCCGCTAAGGGATATGCTTTGTATGTTTACATGCATATTGTTTGAAATTACCTTGGTAATCTCGTTGGCAAGCCCCAGTGTATCCATTCCGGTGATTTTAAGGGTAGCCTTAAATTCTTCCTGAGAAGAATCTATCCATTTTGCAGGGATAATACGGTAAGCATAGTTAGACTGTAGCCTTATAGCATTAGGACAGTCTTTTTTATGCACCTTGATCCCCTCGTTTATGGTTACAAAACCAAATACATCGTCTCCCGGTATAGGGTTACAGCAGTTGGCAAGCTTATAGTCCAGTTTATCCTGATCTTTACCAAATACCAACAGGTCATAATTCCTGCTGATTTCATCTTTATGTACCTGCTCCTGCGGATGGCTAGGGGTTCGCTTAATTTTATTACCCTTAAAGAAGTTCATAAAGGTGTTGCTTTTAAGCGCGGCATACTCTTTAAGTTGCTGGTTGTCTATAGTACCTACACCCACGCGGTAAAATAAATCCAGACTGGTTTTTAATTTAAAATAGTTAACCAGTTCGTTAACCACGCTCTCATTAAGTGTAACCTTAAGGTGGCGTAGTTTACGTGTAAGCAGTTCTTTACCTTCTTCGGCAATTTTCTTGGTACTTTCGTTAAGTACATTCTTTATTTTGTTTCGGGCACGTGAGGTGGTTACATAGTCCAGCCAGTGCGGATTCGGTTTTTGGTTGGCAGAAGTAATAATCTCTACCTGATCCCCACTGTTAAGCACGTGGTTTAACGGAACCAGTTTACCGTTTACACGTGTACCTCTTGTTTTTATACCAATTTCAGAGTGGATACTGAAAGCAAAATCCAGCGATGTGGCTCCTTTAGGTAACGACTTGATATCTCCTTTTGGTGTAAATACATATATCTCTTTAGAGTAGAGGTTAAGTTTAAAGTCCTCTACAAAGTCAACAGCACTGCCCGATGTGTTTTCCAGCGCCTCTTTTAAAAGGTTAAGCCATGTTTCCAGTCCGTGTTCCTCACCGCCATTACCTTTGTATTTATAGTGTGCTGCATAACCTTTTTCGGCAATCTCGTCCATACGTTCACTACGAATCTGTACTTCTACCCATCGTCCTTTAGGTCCCATCACGGTAATGTGCAGGGCTTCATATCCGGTAGATTTAGGTGAAGAAATCCAGTCCCTTAACCTGCTTGGGCTGGGCCTGTAATGATCTGTAACAATGGAGTATATTTTCCAAGCCAGGAATTTTTCTTCCTGTGGTTTGGCTTTATAAATAATACGAAGAGCAAATTTGTCGTAAACCTCGTCAAAGGTAACTCCCTGTGCCAGCATTTTTCTCCTTATGGAGTATATGGATTTTGGTCTTCCTTTAATATTGTATTCAATACCCTCATCATTTAGGGAATCCTTAAGCACATCTGAAATAGATTTGATATAAGCATCCTGTTCTTCCTTGCTTTCCTTCATTTTACTCACAATATCATTGTAAGTTTCGGGCTCTGTATACTTAAGGCCAAGGTCTTCCAGCTCGGTTTTAATGTTGTATAAACCAAGGCGGTGTGCCAGTGGGGCATATATATAAAGCGTTTCCGATGCTATTTTTGCCTGCTTATAGTCAACCATCGATTCCATGGTTTGCATATTGTGTAGCCTGTCGGCAATTTTGATAAGTATTACCCTAACGTCATCATTAAGGGTAAGAAGCATTTTACGGAAGTTCTCTGCCTGTATTGATATTTCCTGATCGGTTTTTACCTTGGCAATTTTGGTAAGTCCGGCAACAATTTGTGCAATTTTAGGATTAAACATCTTCTCGATGTCTTCTACAGTAATATCAGTATCCTCAACAACATCATGCATAAGGGCACAGGCAATAGAGGTGGCGCCTAAACCAATTTCGGCAGCTACAATTTTAGCCACGGCAATAGGGTGGAAGATGTATGCTTCTCCCGATTTCCTTCTTTGGTCCTTATGGGCATCTACAGCCACGTCAAAAGCCTTACGTATCAGTTTTTTGTCTTCCTCTGTAAGGGTTTGGTAACTAATGCGCAGTAGCTCTTTGTACTCTTTGGCAATTGCCTTGTTTTCCTGTTCTATATCTATCTCTATCATATATCTGTAACAATAGCCTTAAAAATAGTGAAATATATTAATATTAACAATAGGTATGCATAACATTATATTATAATGCTATAGCCTTATTTTATAAGGGTTAGCGGCAGTATTTGTTTTGCAGTTTAGTATCGGTTTTTGTAACCTTCGCCAAAAAATATGCCAGTCCGGCAAAAGGGGTAAGGAGGTAAAAAAACGGATTTTTTAAATAGGTGTCGCCCCAGCGTAGTAATAGTGCCGCGTGTAACGGATTTTTAGGGGTTTGCCTTTTGGTTGTTTTACCGTCGTTTACGAGTCCGAAAAGGGTTTTTATAAAGTTCTCAAAACCGGGTTGCCCTTTGCGGAGTATAATCCTGAAAACAATTTCCTCATCGGAATCATTAAAAAAACGATGCACGGTGCGTATGGGTACCAACCTGCTCTCGCCGGGTTTAAGGTGAATATCCTGCTTTTCGTACTGTATGCCCAGCAGCCCCTTTACGGCAATAAACTCTTCGGTAAATTTAGTGTGGTAATGCGGCGGATTCCCGCCACCCGGCATAAGGCTTACTTCAAGGAATGTGTATTCGCCATTAGTATCGGCAGCGCTTTCCAGTATTTTGGTATATTCCCCGTTTATGGGGTTATGATAGGCTTTTGGTATACCCATTACATGCAGTTTTCTACATATTCAATAGAGGAGAGTTTTCCGTCTTTAAAATTGAAATTCCATTCGTAATCTGCCGAAAGGTTTCTCGGGAAAATCACTACTCTTTGGTACTCTTCGTCAGTTACTTCGTCATAAAGGTCTTCCACGTACTGAGACTGTTCGGGGAAAGAACGTCCAAAGCTTTTTAGTTTTGTGGTATGGTCAAACCAGTCGTCATCTGTAGCAAAATACATGGCTTTTCGGGCAGTAAAATCAATGCTTCTAAAGTGTAATGTATCGTTAACCAACTCAAAAGCTACGCCTTTGTAGTAGTAAAATTTGGTTTCTTTTTCCTGCGTATCAGTGCATGAATATCTGTAAACAGTAGCAGTACTATCGGCACTTTTATAACGATCCTGAAACTCGCTAAGCGGGATGCTGAGTTTTATTTTGTCGTTTATGGTCGACTCGTCCCAGTTAATACCCTCGTTTTCCTGAGCATAAACAGTAAAAGAAATAAGTGTAATGAATAAGGCTAATAGTTTAGTGTGCATTTTTTATTTTGTTGTTTTTACTGATTAGGTGCGATTATATGCTCCATAAATTTATACAGGAATAAATTTAGTAAAATAACGGTTTCTCCTGTAATTATAGTATAAAGCCGAAGTTAAAAACCTCTCTGTCTTTTAGCTTCAAAAATAAGTATGGCAGCCGCTACAGAAACGTTCATGGAGTCTATTTCGCCCTGCATGGGTATTATAATATTTTTGGTAGATGCATCCCGCCATTCCTGTGTTAGTCCTGTAGCTTCGGTGCCTACAACAAGTGCGGTAGGGGTGGTGTAGTTTTGTGTATGGTAGTAGGTAGAATCCTGTAGGGTTGCACAGTATATGCTTATGCCTTTGTTTTTAAGATATTTTATTACTTGGGCAGTGCTACCTGTAGCAATTTGATTGGTAAACAGGCAACCCACACTGGAGCGTACAATATTAGGGTTGTACATGTCGCTTTTTGGATTGGCAATAATAACCGCATCCAGGTTAGCGGCGTCGGCAGTACGGAGTATAGCACCCAGGTTACCCGGTTTTTCGGTGGCTTCGGCTACCATAATTAAAGGATTATCGCCCAGTTTTAAATCATCAAGGCTTAATGATTTTGTTTTGGCAACAGCCAAAATCCCTTCGGTAGTATCACGATAGGCCAGTTTTTGGTATACGTCCCTGCTTATTTCAATTAATTCGGTATCAGGCTGGCTAAGTTCCCTTACCTGAGATTCGCTAATCATATCGGGTACAAACAAAATTGTTTCGGCAGTATAGCCTCCCTTTGCAGCAAGCATTATTTCACGTTGCCCTTCAATAAGAAAAGTTCCGCTTTGCCTGCGGGCTTTGGCTTTGTCCTGAAGTTGTACAAGCGATTTGATATAGGGATTTTGTGTACTTGAAATCTGTTTCATGTAAGCAGGGTTAAAGGCGGTAAAGGTACAAAGTATATTAATTATAATATACCCCTTGCTTTTATCTCTAAATACTTATTAATGCTTTCTATAGTAAGGTTTTCGGGTTTTGTTAGTACCGAATGGATACCGTATTTCTTTAGTTCGCTTACAATAAGCCTTTTCTCAAAAGCAAACTTTTCGGCAATCACCTTGTCATACACTTCCTGAATATCATCGGCCTTTTTATTGATAAACTCATCCAACTCGGTATTTTCAAAAAATACAACCACAAGCAGGTGGTTTTTTGAAATGGCTTTTAGGTAGGGTAATTGCCTTTTAAGCCCATCCATAGTCTCAAAGTTAGTATATAAAATAATAAGGCTCCTGTGGTTGATGTTCCTTTTAATATCTGCATACAACCTGCCATAGTCACTTTCAAAAAAGTCGGTCTCAACATTGTATAGGTTGTCCATTATTTTTTGCATTTGGGAAGTACGCCTTTCCGATGCAACACGGTTTTCTACTTTTTTGGAAAAAGAGAACATACCTGCCTTGTCCTGTTTTTTTAAAATAACATTAGAGAGTACAAGGGTTGAGTTAATGGCATAATCCAAAAGGCTTAACCCGTTAAAAGGCATTTTCATAACACGGCCTTTATCTATAGCCATGTATACGTTTTGTGATTTTTCGTCCTGAAACTGGTTTACCATAAGTTGCTTTCTTTTTGCAGTGGCTTTCCAGTTAATGGTACGAATATCATCGCCCGATACGTACTCTTTAATTTGCTCAAACTCCATAGTATGACCTATGCGTCTTATTTTTTTTAATCCATACTGCATAAGTGTATTAGAAAAAGCAATAAGATCGTACTTTTTAAGCTGCATGAACGAAGGGTAGGTGGGTACCATTTCACCTTCATTAAAAATAAACCTCCTGCATGCCAACTGTAGCGGGGAGGATATGTAAATATTTAGTTTACCAAAGTGATATTCACCCCTTTCTAGCGGTCTAAGCTGGTATTTAAGGGTTTCTTTTGTATTGGCAGAGAGTTTCTTTTTAATTTCAAAATTGCGTTCCTGAAACTGAAACGGAATTTCATCTATAATTTTTGCATGTACCGGGAAATTATAACTGCTTTCTATTGTTACTGTAACAGGGTTTTCATCCCCGTTAGAGAACTTTTCGGGCGTGTTTCTGGATGCCTTAAACTTCTGGTTGGTAAAAAGCAATACAAAATCAATCACCGTAAAGGCAATAAAAATGTAAAACAAAATCCAGGTTACATGGTATAGTGCAGGGATAAAATAAGCTAGTGTAAAGCTTATTAGTATGCCTATAAATACATAGAAAAAGAAATTGTTAAGATATATTTGCTTAAGCCACTTCATTAACGCGGAATTTCTACAGTGTCAATTATCTGTCTTATTATCTGTTCTCCGGTAAGTCCTTCCATTTCTCTTTCCGGTGCTATTACAACACGGTGCTGTAGTACAGGTACGGCAGAATCTTTAATATCATCTGGTGTTACAAAGTCCCTGCCTCTAAGGGCAGCATATCCTTTTGCAGCGTTTAGTATAGCGATAGAGGCACGCGGAGAGGCTCCAAGATAAAGGAAAGCATTTTCACGTGTGTTTGCTACAAGCTTGGCAATGTACTCTAAAAGCTGAGGCTCTATAACAATTTGTTTTACCAGTGCCTGATATTTAACAATGTTTGCCTGAGAAAGTATGGTTTTTACATCCTGCAGTTTCTCTTTGTTTTGTAATGCATTTTCTCTTTGCAGTATAGCTATCTCTTCTTCTAGTTTTGGATAATCGATAGTGATTTTGAAAAGAAAACGATCCAACTGAGCTTCCGGCAGGCGATAAGTACCTTCCTGCTCAATTGGGTTTTGTGTTGCTATTACAAGAAACGGAGATTCCATTTTGTAACTGCTGCCTTCAATGGTAATTTGTCTTTCTTCCATTACCTCAAAAAGTGCTGCCTGTGTTTTTGCCGGAGCCCTGTTTATCTCATCAATTAGTATGAAATTAGAGAATATTGGTCCTTTTTTAAAATCAAAGGAAGATTTAGACATGTCAAATACCGATGTTCCCAGTATATCTGAAGGCATTAAATCGGGCGTAAACTGAATTCTGCTGAAATCAAGCGAAAGGGTTTTTGCCAAAAGTTTTGCCGTAATGGTTTTTGCAACACCCGGTACACCTTCAAGCAACACGTGTCCGTTAGACAGTATGGCAACAAGCAGCCTGTCTATCATTTTATGCTGACCCACAATAACATTGCCTATTTCCTGCTTAACATCATTTATGCTTTGTTGTAGCTCGTTTAAATCAAGCCTCATACCAAAGTTAATATTGTCGCTTTGTGTTTCAACGTTATTGTTTTCCGGTGTGTGGTTTTGTGTATTAGTAAGGTTCTCCGGATTGTTTTCGGTGTTATTATTTTCAAATGATTCCATTATAGTATCAGTTTTTCTATTGCTTTATTAATCTGTATCACATCTGCCTCGCTACTTTCAAAGCTGTTTCGGTGTCGTTTTATCAAACTTACGGCTTTTTCAATATCTTCAAGAGGCTTTCCTGTTTTTTGGTGTAGTTTTTCTACAAACTCATTATTTAAACTGGAAGTATCTATAAGGTAAACGGTTCTTATATGTTCCAGGAAATAAATAATTTTCTTTTGGATTATAGTATGATGATCTTTTTCCTGGTAATAAAGGTTACCTATGGTTTTTGTAAAATCTATCGTTGTGTTTTTTACCGGGGGTATATCATCTACAATACGTTGTTTTCTTCGGGCATTAAAGAATATAAATATAAACAAACATAATAGCCCTAAGCGGTATACCGCCTTAAAGGCAGGTTGTTTTAAGAAATATCTTAAAGCTGAGCCTTCAAGTTGGTCATCTATTAACGATTTTGAGTACCAGTATATATTACCCTGAGGAAGGTATGACAGTACCTGTTCGGCATAACGGTAATGATCACTTTTTAAAAGATGAAAATTAGTAAATGCCGCAGGTTGTGTATGTAATATAAAAGAGCCGTTACCGTAAGGAACCTTAATGAAATTGACATCTTTTTTCTTGTCCAGCCTTTGGTAGCCCAGTATTAGGGTGTTTAAGGTATCCAGCCTATCAAAATAAGTGAATCCAACTCCTTCATTGTAATATAGCTTGTCGATGTTTTTAGTTTTATCGGCAAGGGTAAGTTTTAACGAATCGTTACTGTAATAACGATAAGATATCCCTAAATGGAGAGAATCGAGAATAGCATTAGGGAAATCCTTCATGCTTAAGAATACAGTACTCCCGTATTCGGCAAAATACAGCAGTTCCTGTACCGACTCGTTATCAATTTTGCTTGACTCGTCAATGTTTATAAAAGTGCCTTTTTCGGTATAATCTTCAAGATCATAGTCATATAGGGGAGTGATGTATTCGTAAGGAGTAATACTAAACTTTTTAAGCTCACTGTCCTTAAAAATGGTTTTTGCTTCTTTATCTAAAACATAAAGTCCTAAAGGGATTTTTTCTTCTGTTTTATAGCTCGGTAACCAGTTTACAGGTTCAGGTTTATTTGCATCTACAATCATAATAACGACTAAAACCAATGCAAACAGCACTATATATGCAATAAGGCTTTTTTTCATGGTTAAAGGGTATTAATGGTTTTAGTAAATGCTTTTTCTGCTTTAATGAAAGCATCATTTTTTATTTCAAATTCGCCATACCATATATAATCATATATGTATGAAAGGTATTTAAAATCTTCTTTTAATTCAGGGTTTGTAATTTCATACAAATAGTCTGTATTTGTTTTATCAGGATGCCATTGTATAATTTCCCTGTAGGTAAGCAGCTTTAGCAGCCACAGGTAGTAATACCTTGTAGCAAGCCTGTAGTCGCCGTTCTGTTTTGTTTTTTCTATTAGATCTTTAAAGTTTGCCTGAGACAGTTCTTCTGTCATTATTTCTTCGGCAGTTATTTTTTTGCTCGAACGTTTAAAAATCCAGTATTTGTCTTTTCCAAGTAACGCTGTTATTGTAAGGTAAATTACAAACCCTATCGCAACAAATGCAAATGTCCTTATGGTATAGATGAGAAAATTAGAATTTGAGGTTTTATCACCAGCTCCTAAAATATCCCTTATAAGTCGTCCAACCCATTCCCAAAAACGATCCCATGCAGTTTTAGCCTTTGGTTTAACTTCATACACAAACTCTTTCCCTTTATATTTTTCTTTAAAGTTTGGGGATAATTGTCTTTGTGTGTATTTAACCGTATCAGATATAGGGAAATGCATTTCGGTTTTCAGTGTGTCCTGCACGGTTGTTCCGGCAAAAACAGGTTGAAAAAATGAAATACAGAATATATATAGTATTAAAATCTTTTTACTCACGTTCACCTCCAATTAAGTCTATTTCTGAATCAAGTGACCTGTTATGAATTGATTCTTCATAGCTATAATAAATCATTCCCTGAGAGATAACAGTAAGATTGGTTAATAAATAACTCACAAATACTGATATAGTAGTACCTATTATAGTAAGGATTACTGATATTGAAGAAGTATCGGTAGTTTCATCTAACAGGGTGAAGCTTCCTAATAATTCAGGAATTGCTGAGAAGAATAAATCAATACAAAATACTACAATACCAATTATTAAACTTACACCTATGTTTGCCCAAAAATTATTTTTTAGTATTGTTATTCCCTGAGAGAAAGAAGTGAAAAAACCGTTATTAGTAGTGATATTGTCGTAAAAAGATAGTGATATCCAGCTTCCCATTGCAACTATTATGATACACGCAACCGGAATACCAATTATAGTGACCACAAAAAATGCCGATATAAGAGCAATTATTGTAAATAAAGGTATAAAACTTATTAATGAAGCAATAGGGAATAATATTATTTTTCCTGCTTTTGATTTTAGCAGGGTTAATATGTCCTTAACGGTAGGCTCCTGTTTATCCTGTAATGTTTTAAGGTATAGTATTGGGTAACTGTAATTAAGTAGTGAGAGTGTTATTAATAATAGTAATATAAGTCCGCCTACACTAATAAAGTACCATACATTATCTTCAAAATAATTCAAAATCATTTCTTGGGCTCCCGGCGAGTTAAAGTCACCTATAGAAGTAAAAATAACATTAGTAACAAGATAGGTAAGTAGTGCTATTACAACCAGTATACCTCCATTTATGATGAAGTAATTTTTAAAATAATTTTTTCCGTGATATTTAAAAAAAGAAAAGCTATCGCTAATTAGAGCATTAAAATCACGAAGACGGTATAATTTAAACATTTTTCAGGTGTGTTTTTTTATGTACAATGAATGGGTATATCAAAAAATAAAAAGATATAAGTGCTAAAGTAGCAAGTATAATAAATATATTTAAAAACAGAGGCATATCTGGCGAGTAACGGGTTACAAAACCTTCCAGTATACCTGCCATTATGGTAAACGGCATTGTAGCCAGTACTATTTTAAAACTGTTTTTAAAACCTATTTTAAGTGAAGCTTTACGTGAGTAGGTTTTAGGGAACAGCAATGATGCGCCTAAAATTAAACCTGCTGCAGCTTCTATCACAATAGCAAATATTTCCATTGCACCATGTATCCATATACCGCGAACGCTTTCCCAAAAAACACCCTGCTCCTGGAAAAAATACTGAAACGATCCCAGCATAACGCAGTTTCTAAATAGTATATAAGCAGTACCAATGCCGGCAAATATGCCAAAGAAATAAGATTTAAGTCCTACCTCCAGGTTATTTTTTGTAATGGAAAACCACATTCCCCAATTACTGCCACTTTTATATACAGCTACAGGGTTGCCTTTTTCTATGTTTTCAAGTGTCATGTTAACATAGTTATCGCCCATTATCAGCCTTACAAAAGTGGTGTCGTTCATTGCAGATATAACTCCAATTGCCGTAAAAACTGTAAAAAGTATAAAAGCATATAAAACATATCGCCTGTACTGATATACTATTAACGGCACCTCTGTTTTAAAGAAGCTTATAAACCTATTGCTTTCTTCTCTTTTAGTTTTATAAATTTTTTGATAGGTAATAGAAGCAAGGTGGTTTAAATAGGTAACGGCTTTGCTTTTAGGGTAGTAGGTTTGTGCAAACGAGAGGTCGTTAACCAAATGAATATATAAACTGGCTAATTCATCAGGATTTTTTTTAGCTTTACCAAAAATAGCCTGTTCAAATTCAAGCCATTTTTCTTTATTTTGTTTTATAAATGCCACTTCTCTCATAGGGAAGCTAAAATAAAAAATATGTCAGAATTATCTATAACAACTACTCAAAATGTTAATATAAATTTCACTACCGCATCTGTAGGTGAAAGAGTACTGGCATATTTACTTGATGTACTAATTATTTTTTGCTACTATGGAGTAGTTATATCTTTGGTGTTCAATGTTTTTGATATTGAACATTTTATAGGGACAGACAGTGCTTCATTAATGGCTGTGTACGGATTTATATCCCTGCCTGTGGCTTTTTACGCATTGTTTTTTGAAAACCTGATGGAAGGTCAAACTGTAGGAAAAAAGATTTTAAAAATAAAGGTGATAAAAATAGACGGATATCAGTCCAGTTTTGCCGATTACCTTATAAGATGGCTTTTCAGGATAATTGAAGTAACACCACCGTTTAGTTTTATTGGTCTTATTGTTATGATAGTAAGTAACAAAACACAACGAATAGGTGATATGGCAGCCGGTACGGCTGTAATTACCCTTAAAAATAAAATTAATATTAATCATACTATACTAACTGAGCTTAAAAGTGATTATGTGCCTACTTATCCGTTGGTAATAAAGCTTACTGATAATGATGTAAGGATTATTAAGGAAACGTATGAAACAGCGATAAAATCTGCCGATCATGAAATTATAGTTAAACTGGTAGATAAAATTGAATTGGTTACCGGTATAAAATCGGTGTCAAACACCAACATGGCCTTTGTAAGTACTATTATAAAAGATTATAACTACTATACCCAAAACATGTAATGTTTTTTTACCTGCTAGATATTTTAGGAACTATGGCTTTTGCCATATCGGGGGTGCTAACGGCGCTAAACAAAAAAATGGATCCGTTTGGGGTATTTGTCATTGCCTTTGTAACGGCTGTGGGCGGTGGTACCCTGCGTGATGTACTTATAGGTCGTACACCGGTAGGGTGGATGCAGGACCTTAACTATGTATACGTTATTACTGCCGGGTTTGTACTGGCCATAATATTCAGGAAAAAACTGGATAAGCTACGCACATCCCTTTTCTTTTTTGATACTATAGGATTGGGAGTTTTTACCCTTATAGGGCTTGAAAAAGGACTGGATGTTAACCTGCATCCTGTAATTTGTATTGCTTTGGGAACCATGACAGCCTGTTTTGGCGGAGTAACCCGTGATATATTATGTAACCAGATACCAGTTGTTTTTAGAAGGGAAATATATGCCACCATTTGTATTTTAGGCGGAGGTGTTTTCTTTTTACTAAAAACGTTAGATGTATCTAACGGACTCCTGTATATACTTACATCTGGGGTTATTATTACCGTTAGGTTAATGGCCGTGGTGTTTAAATGGTCGTTGCCGTCACTGGGTAAAAATTAGATAGCTTCGGTTTTTATATAGTCCATACTTTCAAGCTTGTCTGTCAAAATAGTTAACAGGTCATAAAAGGCTTTAAGCATTTCAAAATCGGTTATGTCATCGTAGGTATAGAGTGTAAGTTCTGTTTTGCTTTTAGGAAGTTTTTTTCCAAAAATACCCTCTTTTTTTGAGGTTGTGATATAAACTCCTTTAAACTGTTCTATGGATTCTCTTACTTCCTTATTGTTTAAAATCTGCTTTATTTTAAAACCATTATTACTTTTTATAATAAAATCCCTGTCAAATTTAGTATGTCCAACCTCTATGTCCTGCATACCAAATAGTTTACCTATACTGGTTATGAGGTTCTTTCTGTAAATTTCAAAACTGAACTCATAATTTATATTAAGAGGTATTGTTAGCCTTGTGAAAACTTGTGTAATTGTAGTGTTTGATACCGTTTGATAGGTTGTGTAATTATCAAAAATTACTGAATGGCCTTTATATTTTTTAATAGTTTTTGCCGAGTGCCATGCACTGTTTTTAATATATTCACCATTAATATATTGGGCAAACTCATTCCATTTTTCTGGCTTCATAGTAAGGTGTTGTTTATTGATATATCTCGAAATAGTATTACATAATAATTAGTAGCTTATATTGCCATATTGTTACTGTTTTATTTAACTACTATGTAATTTATTTGTTGAGAATACCTATCTCTTCCAGTTTATCTAATACTGTTGTTATAAGTAAGTAAATGGTTTCAAGCTCCCTGTAATCATGAATGTCTCTTTCCGTTATAAATTCAATCTCATAAGCCCCTTCAGGAAGTTTTTTCCAAAGTTTTCCGGGTTTTGAGAGTTTTAAATTTAAACGTTTAAAGTTTTCAATTTCATGTTTTACTTTTGGGTCTCGTAGTAACTGTTTTATTTTAAACCCATCATTACTTTTTACAATGTAATTTTTATCAAAAACAGGGTCTCCGGTTTCTATATCCTGCATGCCAAAGTACTTGCCTATTGAGCTAAATATATTGCTGTTGTATATATGAAATTCAAAATATTTTTTTGGGATAATGTAGGTGTAAACCTTTGTACACGTTACAGGAGTTTCACCACCTGTAGAATAATTCTCAAACACTATGGTATAGCCATTATGTGCTTTTTTTACCGCAGGCGGATACCAAAATCCTTTTTTAAAGTATTCTCCATTAATGTATTCTGCAAAATTTTTCCAGCCTTTTGAGTTCATGATAAGGTATGTTTAGGATTTAAAATGGTATTTAGCCCTTCTTTTTCAAAAAGTATGCGACCTATTTTTACATCACTCCAGCCTGGTTTTAAAGTGTAGGTAAATGCCGGTATGTTTGCTTTTAGGTTACAGTCCAGATAAAAAGTATCAATTGTTTTATCCTGTATCTCTTTCATTTCGGTAAGCTGATGCAAATGGCTGGAGACTAAAAACAGGGAATTTTTAAAATTAAGCAGCCCTCTAAGGGTAGTTTGGCTTATTTCCAGTGCATCTTCAATATTAGTACCTCTAAAAAGTTCGTCAAAAACTGCATAATTAGGACTGTCGTTGGTGGCTTCCAGTGCTACGTTTTTGAGATTTATAACCTCGGTCATAAAATGACTGTACCCGCTTTGCATGTCATCATTAAGATTAATAAATACCGATATATTGTTGTACCGTGGTAACTGGGCGGCCTTTGCAGGTACGGCAAACCCAATATTGCCGAGATAAATACAAAGACTTATGGCTTTAAGCAGAGTGGATTTGCCCGACATATTAGGGCCTGTTATAAGAATAACATTACTGTTTGAGGTAAACGTGTTTTTAACAGGGTCTTTTAGCAGGGGATGGTAAAAATCTGTCAATGATACCTGCCCTGTACTGATTTCAGGAAAACAGAAATTATGTTTTTTTATTCCTGTAATGATTGATATGTAGGCTTCAAAAAGGGTATAAGTATCTTGGAAGGGTGTAATCTCCTTTTTCTGCTTTTTTAGCGAAATGTGTTTTATAATTTGTACAATGTGCTTTACGCCAAATTTGTGTTCCCGTATAAGGTTTTCATAATAGTCCAGTTTAAAACTGTTTAAAAAATCATCCAGTAACCTAATGTCGTTTTTATACTTTTCGGGGAATGGGGCTGTAATAAGCCTTTTAATGTAATGGTTGTGCAGCCTGTGGAAAAGCGTTATTAACTGCACACACCACCCTCGGTAATCATAATGCTTTTTTTTAGAGAGTCTAAGTCTTAACTTCAGTCGTTTAGGAAGAAAGTCATGCTCATCAAAGTTTCTTAAAAAGATGTATACCTGCCTAAAATCAATACGGGAATAGGAGTAGCCCTCAAATAACGAAAAGTTTTCCATGAAACCTTTGAGTATGTTTTGGCGCTCCAGTATCTCACTTGTACTAACAAGCGGAAAGGAAAGTAGTTTCTTTACTTCGGCTTTAGCATCACCGTTTAGTGTATAGTTAAAAAGTTCGAGTATATCCTCGTTAACATTAAGGTCTTTTATTCTCATTAAGGTGTGTTATTTGCTTACATATACCCATCCTACTATAGGTTGCGGATAATCAGGGTCGTTAAGTTCCAGCACAAAATAATAAGTACCTACAGGTACAGTTCTGCTATCAGCTCCTATTTTGGCTTCGCTGGCTATTCCGTCCCAGTCTTCTTTACTGTGATCACCTACCCATACCAGTGCTCCCCAGCGGTTATAAATGCTCATCTTAAAGTTAAGGAAGATGTTACGCAGCCCCCTTACAAAAAACGTGTCATTTATACCATCGCCGTTTGGAGTAACATAATTGTAAGTTTGTGGCGGACAGTTTTTGGTATAAAGCAAAAATGATGCTACACTGTAGCAAAACTCATCGTTTAACCTCACAAAAATTTCCTGAGGGTTATCGGTAGTTATAAACTGTGAAGTATTGGTTATAGGATTAATTCCCTGTTCGGCATCCTGTTGAGTAAGGTAAAAAGCTACAATATCATCGGGGTTTTGTTTCAGGCTTTGTTCATAATCAGAAAAATCAAAAGTACCTAAACCAAAACCTTCGTTACAGGAAATTATATCTTCCAACCCAGTAATTACAGGAGATGATACCAATGATACGTTTATGCTATAGCTGTTATTAGTTTCATCAATTTCCTGTACAATTCCGTTTCCTGTACCATCGTCATCAACCACAAAAGTAAGTTCAAAATCCATAGGTATACCATCGGGTATGGTAAGTACAATTACATCATCCTCGCTTCCGCCTATGGCGATGTCTAATAGGGTTTCGGTATACTCAATAAACTGACCGTTGGCATAAATGGATATTGGTGTTCCTGCCGGCAGTATATCGTCGCTATCTAAATTATAAACCGTAAAGGCAACCTCTATTATGCGTGAGTCACACGATTTTTCAATATCGTTTATAGATATGGTAGCATCGGGGAAAAAGCAGTCTACTGCATGCAGCGCAAAAGCCCCTATACTATAGCAGCCGTTCTCATCTTGCAGGCGGGCATAAATAATTTCTGAAGGTCCGTTTGAAGTGTAATTTTCCGGATTGGTAATATGGTCTGTTTCATTTTCGGCATCCTCCATAGAAGTGTAAAAACGAACTACATCAGTAGGGGAGTTTTTAAGTTCTTCCTCATAAGCCGAAAAATCAAAAATACCAACACCACTGCCATTAAATGTTTCGCAAACGGTTATGTCTTCCAGTTGTTGGAATGGGGGAGACACCAGTAGGCTTACATTCACACTAAAGCTGTTGTTATTCTCATTGGTTTCGGTAATTATACCTGTCCCCGTACCGTTATCATCTACAACAAAAACAAGTTCAAAATCGGTTGGAGTCCCTGCGGGTAGAGTAATAGTTATAGAACCACTTTCACTTCCGTCAATAGGGAGTTCTGTTTGAGTTTGTGTTGTAGCTACCAGTACACCATCGGCATATATGGCTATAGGAGTACCTGCCGGAAGCGGATCGGTACTGTTAACGTTGTACACAGTATAATCGGCCTCAATTACAAGTGAGTTACAGGCTAGGGTAATATCATCTACCTCTATGGTAGCATCGGGCAACTGACTGTTAAGCTTGGTAATAATGGCATTTACCATTACAAAATCCTGACCTGATTCCAGGCTAATATCTGCCGACTCATCACCAATTTGTATAAGGTTTTGAATGTCGTAAATATCCAAATCCATGTTATACATATCGCTTGCGCCTGTTACACTATTAGTACCGTTAAAAGCATTATTTGATGGGTTTAACGGAGGGTTGCCCAAAACGTTTCCGTTTATGGAAAGCACTTCATTATTAGCAATATTCTCATCGCCTTCCCAGGCAATGAAACCTATTTTAGCACCTATGTTATCAATAACGTTAAGGCTAGGGAGTTCAATATCTATAGAGTTTGGTACAAACTGTAGTCCGTCATACAAATTAACCTGGTTAAGCGGAAGATTGTCGTTTTCATAAACTACAAATATGGCCCATCCGCCAAAGTTAGTTCCGTTTACACAGTATAGGTTTTGTGTGGGCGGTACATCGTTATTAATAACATCGGTAAGGTCGAGATCAGATACGGTATAAGTACCGTTTCCGGTAGTTTGTACTAGTGCGGTTACATCGGCAAAGGCACTAAAAAAATCACGAGGAATAAAATCAGTACTACTGGTAAATACTACAGGGAAGGTGCGTGATGCTACTACATCCTGTCCGTTTAGCTGAATGTTAAAATCCCCGCTGCCCGATCCTGCCCAGTACAGGTAGGCTCTAAGTATAGTGTCATCAGGGTTAAGTGTAAGTTCGGCCGATGATGATGTAAGTATACTACAGTCTACCCCGGCACCATTAGGTTGCAGGTTTAATGTATTACCTACAAAGGTAAAATCATACCTGCCGTTAAACTGCTCATATAGTTCAATATCTACCTGGCTGTTAGCGGTTAAAGTACAAAGTAATAAAAATATAAAAGGAAGTAGTTTTCTCTTCACTGCAAGTTGTTTAATTTTTTGCTTAAAAATAGAAAATATTTACCAAAGCTGCTGTTTTTTACCTAAATAGGTAATAAAAAGGAAGTTTTTATCGATTAGGTATGATTAATTCTGTATATGCCGTAGATTTTTTTATTTTTACCAATTCAAATTATAATTATGAGTCACATACTTTTATATTTCGATCCGGGTACGGGAGCGCTTATTGTACAGTTTTTAGTAGCGATAGGAGCTTCAATAGCTTTATTTTATAAAAGGATAAGCCTAAAGCTTAAATCGATTTTTGGTAAAAAGCAGGAAGATAATCTTTTAGGTGATATTGATATAGAAGAAAAATCAGATGCAGACAAAGAATAGGCATTCTTCTTCGTTCAGGGATCCGTCAGGTTATATCTTTACTAACCAAGACCAGGTTTTTAGGCAGGTAAATCCCATTTATTTTGAGCAGTATAACTCGCTTAAAGCCAGTGGTTTTTATGAAAAGCTTTTTAAAGTAGGGCTACTTATTCCACATGAGGAAACTGAGGCAACTCAAACCGGTATTACCTTAAAACCCGAAAATATATCTTTTTTTTCCTATCCCTACGAGTGGAGTTTTAATCAATATAAGCATGCGGCTTTGCATACCTTAAAGCTGCAAAAGTATTGCCTGCAAAATGGTTATAGCCTTAAAGATGCAACAGCCTTTAATATAACTTACCATAAAGGGAAGCCTGTATTTGTAGATACACTTTCGTTTGATTTTTATAACCAAGGAGAGCCTTGGCGAGCGTATAAGCAATTTTTAATGCACTTTTTTGCACCTTTACTTTTAGCAAAATACTACGGTAACGATATGCTTAAAATAATGTTGCAGTATATTGACGGAGTTCCGCTAGATAAAGTGGCTAAAATGTTACCGTTTAAATGCAGGTTTAGCCCTGTACTTTACACCAATATTTACCTTACGGCAAAGTATGATTCTAAATACAGTGGTGATAAGGAAAGTAGCAAGGAAAAGAAAGTTAATATACCTAAGGAATCACAAATTAAGATTCTTGATTCTTTATACAATTATATAAAAGACCTTGAGCTTAAAGAGAAGACAGAGTGGAAAGATTACTATAGCGTAACCAACTATGATGCCGACTCGTTTGCTTATAAAAAAGAGCTTGTAAGAAAATGGTACCAGGGTATTAATGCCGATAAATTAATTGATTTTGGCGGTAACGACGGTACTTTTTCAAGAGTTCTTAAAGATTTAGCCAAAGAGATACTGGTAACCGATATTGACCCAAATGCGGTAGATCAAAACTATATAGAGGTACTAAAGCAAAAGGAAACTAATATTTTACCTTTGGTAAGTGATTTAGTTAACCCGGTGCCGGGTATAGGTTTAAACAATACCGAAAGAGATTCATTACTGGACAGAGTTAAAAATGCTAATTATGATGTAGCTATGGCGCTTGCCCTAATACATCATATTTCCCTTACAGGTAATGTGCCTTTTGATATGTCGGCTAAGTTGTTTGCTTCACTAACGCCCTATCTTATTATAGAGTTTCCCGATAGAGAAGACTCATGGGTTGATTTCCTTTTAAGGAGTAAGCGTGAATTTAAAAATCACTTTGACGGATATAATCTTACCGACTTTGAAAAGCAATACAGTGTGTACTTTGATGTTGTAGAGAAACAAAAAATACCAAATACACACAGAACAATGTTTTTACTTAAAAGAAAATAAGTATGATAGAAAAACTAAGGCAACGTATTTTAGATTTTATTAATTCTGAGAAGGATACTCCTATATTGGCAGGATTAGCAATAGGGTTTTACCTCATGTTATTTTATTATTCTGAAAACTTTGCTTTAGCTAATTCGCTAATTCAGTTTTTATTTTTTGCGGCTTATTATGTACTAGTACCTATTGTGATTTTATATGGAGGATACAAAATATTGCCGCTCTTTAAAATGGAAAATTACAGGAAAAATTACCTTTTTGTAGTAATGCCTGTTTTATTTTTTTACTACATTTTTGAACTTATTACATTACCGTTTACAGAAAAGGGAACACTTATAGTTATATTGATTGTTAGCTGGTTTGTTTCTAAAAAACATAAAAAATACTATAAGTTGTTCATTGTACTTATGTTTTTTCTTTCCCTGTTTAACTTAAAACCTTTAGTAAGGGTTGCTGTAATTGCCTTAAAATATGATAACAGTTGGAGTAAGCAACCAGATGATATCGAAAAGATACAGTTTAAAAAGAAACCAAATATCTATTACATTCAGCCAGATGGCTACACTAATCCCGTAAACTTTAGGGATAGTATTTATAACTTTGACAATACAACTTTTTGGAGTTACCTTGGTAAGCAAGGATTTAAAGTGTATGAAAATCAAAGATCTAATTATTACTCTACATTACTTTCAAATTCTTCAATGCTTTCCATGAAGCATCATTACAGCGCAAATGATATTGAAGAATACAGAGCAAGAGAAATAATTGTAGGTGATAATGCTGTATTGCGCACATTAAAGCATAATGATTATAAAACTCATTTTATAACAGAAAAACCTTACCTGTTAATAAACAGACCTGATTTAGGTTATGATTTTTGCAATGTATCTTACGGGCAATTACCGCTTTTAAAAGATGGATGGTCTCAAAATTATAATGTTTTTGATGACTTGAAGAAGCAAATGCAGGAAACATCTGATGCAGGAAATTTTTTCTTTATAGAAAAGTTTACTCCGGGTCATATAAGTGTTTATGAACGCAGAATTGCAGAAGACCAAGCTATAAAAGAAGAAAAAGATAAATACCTTAACGGGGTTAAGGAAGCTAATATATGGTTAGAAAAGGTTATTGCTCATATTGAGGAAAAAGATCCGGGAGCAATAATAATTATTGGTGCCGATCATGGTGGTTTTGCCGGCTTTGCTTATAGTTTACAATCGAGCTACAAAACAACTAATAAGTATAAAATAAACTCAATGTTTGGAGCATTATTGGCAATAAAATGGAATGATGCTGAGGTTACTGATTATGACAAAGACCTGAAAACAAATGTGAATATTTTCAGGATACTGTTTTCTTACCTGGCTCAGGATAAATCGTATCTTGATAATTTGCAGAAAGATGAGAGCTATGTGCGCCTAAGGGAGCCTAAAGGTCTTTATCTTTATATAAATGATAAAGGAGAATATGTGTTTGAAAAGACAGAAAAATAAACATGTATAGAATTGAGAAATATACAGTTGATTATTACACACAATGGAATGATTTTGTAAGCCGTTCTAAAAATGGTACGTTTTTGTTTCATCGTGATTTTATGGAATATCACAGTGATCGTTTTATAGATTTCTCATTACTTATATTTGAAAATAATAAACTGATAGCGCTTTTTCCGGCTAATAGTAAAAACGATATTATATATTCCCATCAGGGGCTTACATATGGAGGTTTTCTGTTAGAGACCAAAACAGGGGGAGCAAAAACAGAGCAAATAGTTGACACCGTTTTTAGATACCTTACTGATAAAGGGTTTAAAAAAGGCAGTATAAAACAAATATTACCTATATACCATAAATATCCGGCTTATGAGGCAGATTATGCCCTTTTTAAAAAAGGGGCAAATATTGTCCGCAGGGATATGAATCTGGCAATTGATTATTCGCTTCCGCTTACAATTTCCAAAAGTAAATTGAAACATTACAGGAGAGTAAGCGGCTTAGGGATGGAAATAAAGCAGGATAATAATTTTAAAGATTTTTGGCAACATGTTCTTGTTCCAAGGCTTGCCGAAAGGCATAATGCAAAGCCGGTACATACTGTTGAAGAGATAGAGTTGCTGCATAGTCGTTTTCCCGAAAACATATTTCAGTATAATGTTTATTTTGAAGGTGATATTGTAGCGGGAATAACGCTTTTTGATTCGGGAACAGTTGTGAAATCACAATATGGAGCTACTACAGATAAAGGTGAAGAACTAAGAGCTTTAGACTATCTTTTTATAACACTTATTGAAAAGTTTAGCAGTTTAAAGTGTTTTTTTGATATGGGAACTGTTACAGAGGAAAACGGTTATAATGCCGGTTTACTTAAGCAAAAAGAAGAACTGGGCTGTAGTGTATATGTTCAGGACTTTTATGAGGTGGTAATAACTGAATAGCTTTAAAAATTATTTGAAATTTGAAGTTAATCAATACGATAAAAGGCAATCCTGTTCTTAAGGTTTTTTCCCTTAATTCTCTTAGTGTAGGAGTAAGGTTAGCAGGTGGTGTAATAACTTCAAAAATCATTGCACAATTTCTTGGTCCGGCAGGACTTGCACTTATAGGTAATTTAAGAAATGTACTTTCCATAACCGATTCGGTTTCTACGCTTGGTTTTCAAAACGGTATTGTTAAGTATGTCGCTCAGCACCAAAAAAATGAAACAAAACTAAAAGAAATTTTAAGTACTGTTTTTTTTATTTTACTGGGAGTAGTTGCTATACTAAGTATTGCTGTTTTTTTTGGTGCCGGTTATTTTAGCGAGGTGTTTTTTAAAGATACAGCTTATAAATGGGTTTTTAAAATGATAGCTTTTGCTATGCCATGGTATGCCGGGAATATATTTTTAATTTCTGTTTTAAACGGTTTAGGTAATTATAAAAAAGTAATAAAGGTTAATATTTTAGGTAATATTTGTGCTGTATTACTTTCAGCTATTCTTATTATTTATCATCAGCTAAACGGCGCTTTGATAGCTGTAGCGCTTAGCCCGGCATTGCTATTAATTTTTTCCTTTATTATGTTAAGAAGAGAGATATCTCTCACAATATTTATAAGGAGATCTTTTTTTAGGGCTATAATGCTTAAAAATCTCTTTTATTACAGCTTAATGACGCTGGTTACGGTAGTTACGGGTTCATTGGTTACATTATATATAAGAAACCTTATAATTGATTTATACGGTGAAACACAAGGAGGGTACTGGGAAGCGGTTAACCGCTTCTCGTCATATTATCTTATGTTTATTACTACTTTACTAACGGTTTATTTTTTACCAAAACTAAGTGCGGCAATAACCAATAAAGAGACCAAAACCGTGTTTCACAGCTATTATAAAACCGTAATCCCACTTTTTGGTGCAGGGTTGTTTTTAATTTTTGTTTTGAAGTATGTAATTATTAAGGTTCTTTTAAGTGATGAGTTTTTACCCGTTGGTTCTCTTTTTAAATGGCAGTTAGCGGGCGATTTTTTAAAGGCCTGTTCCATTATTTTGGGATACGAATTTTTTGCCAAGAAAATGACAAAAGCATTTATAGCAACAGAGGTCTTTTCGTTTGTAACCCTGTATTTATCTGCAACATACTTTATAAAGCAGTATGGGGCAGAAGGTGCAGTTATCGCTCATGCTTTTACGTATGCTTTATACTTACTACTCTTATTAATGATTTTTAGGAAGAAACTTATTTAGAGATTCCAAGCCTTAAGATACTTTTCTGCAATCTTAATATAGTTATGTTCTTTCTCTATAAAAGATCTGGCTCTTAGGCTTATCGCTTTTATTTCATTTGGATTTTCAATAAGGTAAGATAGTTCGTTAACAATTGCTTTTGTATCAGGTAGCGCATTTATGGCTACTCTTTCTTTAAGATTGTATTGTTGTGTAAACTCGGTTTCTGCGCCGGTAAAAACTACTTTTCCTTTAGCCATTGCCTCTAGGGCGTTATATCCCTGGTCATAACCATAAGTTTGATCGAGTAGTATATGAGCCCTGTCATATAGTTTAATATATTGGTTATAAGGTACATTTTCTGTAATTATAATCTCTACTTTGTTACTGTATTTGTCCTTTATTACAGTAAGAGCGTCTTCAAAAAAGTTAATTCCTTTTTTTATATAGCTCAATCGGTTAATCCCTAAAAAAACAACAATCTTATCTGTTATATCCGGTTGATTATATGTTATGGTATCCGTATTTATAGGGTTAGGTATAAAATGGGTTTTATATCCCATTGCTTTCATGGGGACTTCATAATCCAGATCAGAAGTAATAAGGCAAACAGAATTATTTTTTACCCATTCAAAAAGCTTTTTATAATTGGGTTTAACATATTTTAGAGAGTATTTAAAATAGCTTTGCGGAGCTTTTTTTTCCAGAAATGGGGTAAGGATGGAATATTTAAGTTCTCCGCTAAGGCAATAATCTATAATTGGTGTATCATCTCCACAAATTAACAAGCTCATTTGCCTGTTTTGTGATAAAAGCTTCTTGTATAGTTGTAAGGACTGCTTAGGCTGTACTTCAATAGCGTCAGAGTTAATTAGCTGAATGTGGTCAAACCCTCTTAGTTTGGGTAACAGTTTTTTAAAGCGATATTTTTTTTCGGTTTCCTCTAAATTATAATCTGTTAATTTGTGTACAAGATTTTTAAATTTTCTAAAAAACCAGTAGTTGCTAAAAAGCTTAGGGTATATTGAATAGTCAGTATTGAATTTTTTAAAACTATCACCTGTGCCTACTATGATTACTTCATGACCTAAAGCGGTTAAACCTTCTTTTAAAGAATTGTGGAGCCTGCTATATTCGCCAAGTAAAAGTATTTTCATTAGTGAGTAGGGAAATTTTTATATTTGTGTAAATATATAAACAATTGCAGGAAGGATTTAAAAAAACGGATATTGAAATTTTGGTTTCTACCATGAATAGAAGTACTCTAGACTTTTTAAAACCAATGTTTCCTGTTCATTTCTCTGATTATTCAATATTGATTATAAACCAAACAACCCAAGGTAATTTGTTGCAGTCAGGTTATCCGGGTGTTAGGGTAATTAATTCTTTTGAAAAAGGATTAAGTAAAAGCCGAAATTTGGCGCTTCAAAATGCAGAAAATAAACTCATTTTACTTACCGATGATGATGTTGAATTTACACCAGACTTTGATGAGAATATTGTAAAAGCATTTAATAATGGTTGTGAAGATTTTGCCGCTATACAATTTTGTGCTGAAGATAAAGAGCGAAACAGGTTAAAAAGTTACCCCTCAAAAAATAAAGCTCTGTCATATCTAAATATTCTTTCGGCCATGTCAATAGAACTGGTGTATAATAAAGAAAAAATACTGGGTTCTAAATTAAGGTTTGATGAGAACTTTGGATTAGGTGCTGCTTTTCCCTTGGGAGAAGAGCATATTTTTTTAGGTGATTTAAAAAGAGCCGGTTATAAACTGGGTTTTTACAAAGAATACATTGTAAGGCACAGTAATGATAAAAACAGTGATAAAATACCATTTAAAAAGTGGTATGAAACTTTAGGTTCTTATTATAAAAGAATGTTTCCCGGTAGTTATTTGTTGTGGATTTTTATTTATTTTGGATTCAATATAAAACAGGGAAAACTATCTTTTTTTAAGGTGCCTTTTGCATTTAGTTATTTTATAAAAGGCAAAAACAGTTATTTACAAACAAAATGAATACAAATAGTACCATAAACGATTTACAGATAATTTCATTACCCCGAATTGAGGATAGGAGAGGTAACCTTTCGGTAATAGAAAAGGATATTATACCTTTTGAATTTAAAAGAGTTTATTATTTGTATGATGTTCCCGGTGGAGCTGAAAGGGGAGGGCATGCCCATAAAAACCTGCAACAGTTTTTAATAGCGCTTAGCGGTAGCTTTGAGGTTGTATTACACGATGGAAAAGATGAAAAGACTGTAACTCTTAATATTCCTAATAAGGGATTATTACTACCTAAAGGAATATGGCGTGAGCTCAAAAACTTTTCATCGGGGGCAGTATGCTTGGTAATAGCTTCAGAAGTATATCTTGAAGATGATTATATACGCGATTTTGATGAGTTTGTTAAGTTTAAAATGGTTTAGTTGTAAATATCAAAGTGAATGTTTGACTTTTTGAGCTTTTGTTTTAACCAATAAAAAAACATTAATAACGGTTTAGGTAAGCGCAGTAATACAGCACTTTTATTAGATATATTTTTTTTATTAGCTATAGAGTTATAATAAAAACGAAATGTTTTTTTATCTCCTGCAAGTTTATGTTTTAAGGCATAAGATGCCCTGTATAAATCAAGGAATTTTTGTAAAGATTTATTTGTTTTTTCTTCGTCCTTAAATTTATCGAGTTTAGCAAATACCCTTTTAAGTGTTTGGGTATGTGATACTCTGTTTCCGCCCTCAAGTCTATAGGTAGCCGTAATAGTATCATTATAAGCAATAGGGTATTTTAGTGCTATACGGGTCCACATATCAGTATCTTCACCGGCGCCCAGTGTAATGTTGTTGTCAAAATTACCTATACTGTCAAAAACCTTTTTTTTAACAGCAACAGCTGTAGTCCATATTAAGCGATACTTGAGGCTTGATTTAAAAAAGTCGTTTACAATACCTACATATGCTTTGTCAATGTCATTAAATAGAGTGTTTTCTATATATCCGTCAGGATGTAAAAACTCATAATTTGTGGTAACTGCACCTGCCTTTGGGAAAGCTTTGCAAAGCTCATAAAGTACTTTAAGATGATTAGGGTACCAGTAATCATCGGCATCTAGAAAAGCAATATAAGTTCCTGTTGCTTTTTCAATCCCCAGATTTCGGGCTTGAGAAACACCTCTGTTTTCTGTTTTTATATAAATCAGTCTTTCATCTGTAACCGAAAGTATTTCACTTTCACTATCATCTCTAGATCCGTCATTAATAACAATAAGCTCAAAATCCTCAAAACTTTGTTTAAGTGCGCTAAGCAAAGTTGCTTTTATGTCGGTTTGTTTATTGTATACCGGTATGACTACAGAGAAATAAGGCATGTATCAATTTTTTAGAGAACAAATATAACCAAGCCTGTATAAATCAAGGTAAAAAAGGTTAGGGTTGCTGTTTAATATTTTTCTTTTAAGAACAGGTTCTACTATTTTGAACCCAAAAGCAACAAGGGCGTTTAACCTGTATTTTTTAAGTTTCTTGTAATGCTTTAATAAGGAATTAATGTTCTCTATCCCTTTTTTATGAAGTAAAATATCTTTTCTGGATTTTACGGCATTAAGTGATTTTTGAAAAAAGATTTCATTGCTTTCTAACCCAATATGGTAAACAGGGTTGTTTATGTGTAGTATAGTTACCTGTTTTATATAGAGGTTATAAGCAAAATAGATGTCTAATCCATATAGATTAGTTTCTCCAGAAAAATTATTTTCCAAAAATACGTGTTTGTCAATCAGTAAGTTTGCCGAAAGTATGTTGCCATAAGGATTAAGACTTCTTATTTGTGCAGATTTTGCTTCCCTTTCAATCCCGTATTTAAGTCTTAAAACAGTATTTGGTTCTTTTGGTTCGGTTTTATAAGCTATGCCTCCTAGTATTACCGCAGCCTTATTTATTACTTTAATGTAGGTAGCTATAAAATCATTGGTAACAGGAAGAACATCAGCATCTAAAAAAAGGAGTTTATCATAAAGCGCTGCCTGGGCAAGTAGTTTGCGTGATTGAGTACGCCCTAGATTAACTTCGTTCTTAATGAATTTGAAATTTAGCTGTGCGGCAACTGTTTTGTTTTTTTCTACATAAAACGTATCAGACTTGTCATCTATTACAACTATCTCAAAGGGTATACCGGCATTAATACATTGCTTGTGCAAAACCTGTAACAGATTAGTTATATCATAATTATATACAGGTATAAGTACAGATAGCATGGAGATATAAGGTTTGACTAAGCTTTAAACCGTTCGCTGTACCACTTCAAACAGGGTACCACTGTCACATTTAAGTGTTTTAGAAGGGAACTTCATTAAAAGGGCATAATCGTGTGTTGCCATAATAATGGTTTTACCGTTTTGGTTAATTTCTTTAAGCAGTTGCATAACCTCTACACTGGTTTGCGGGTCAAGGTTTCCGGTAGGTTCATCGGCAATAATAACCTCAGGGTCGTTTAGCAGTGCACGTGCCACTGCAACCCTTTGCTGCTCACCCCCAGATATTTGGTGAGGCATTTTGTATACGGCATTTTTCATTCCTACTTTATCCAGTACCTCGTTTATCTTAACGTCCATTTCCCTTTTTTCGCTCCAGCCTGTGGCCTTAAGTACAAATAAAAGGTTGTCATACACGTTTCTGTCGGGTAGGAGTTTAAAGTCCTGGAAAACGATTCCTATTTTTCTTCTCAGGTAAGGGATGTTTCTTTCTTTTAGTGTAGCAAGATCATAATCTACAAAAGTACCCTGTCCCTGTTTTAGCTTAAGGTCGCCATACAGGGTTTTCATAAAACTACTTTTACCAGACCCGGTTTTACCAATAATATAAATAAACTCTCCGGGAAAAACCTCAAGGTTTATATCGGTTATTACGGCATTGTTATCCTGATATACATTTACGTTTTTTAACGATAATACGGGTTGGGACATAGTCTTAGTAGGTTTATTTGGTAAAAGTAATAAAGTAAACGGTTTTATTCAAAAAATTATTCTGTAAGGCGGTTGTAATTTAACCTTTTTTATGCTTTTGAGGTTTTTATTAAACTAATACTAAATCTATCTTAAAAACCGTTTAATAGAATAAGAATTGATATATTTGGCTACCCATAAAATAAAAAAACCAATATGCGCAGACTAAACAGGTTACTATTATTTTCAGTACCGTTATGTGCCCTTAGCCTATCGGCACAACAATCTAAAATTTACACACACAACCTAAAAGACTTTGATAAGGCAGTAACGCTGTATGGTGAAAAGCAATACCAGGCTGCACAAATTCTTTTTGAGAAAACCAAAACCGAAAACAAGGAAATGGAAGTGCAGGCCGACTGTGCTTACTATATAGCAAACTGTGCCATAAGACTGGAGCAAATGAATGCCGATATGCTTATGGAAAACTTTGTGGAAGACTACCCAACCAGCACTAAGCAAAACCAGGCTTATGTTGAGGTGGCTGGCTACTACTTTAATCAGGGGAAATACCCACAGGCCTTAAAGTGGTATGATAAGGTAGACGAAGCTTCTATGTCAAATACTGAGAGGGAAAGGTATAACTTCCAGAAGGGGTACAGTTATTTTAATGCAGGCGATAAAAAGCAGGCCGAAAAATACCTGAACAAAGTAATAAACTCTAAGGAATTTGGCTCTCAGGCTAAATATTACTTAGGTTACCTTGCTTACGAAAGCGATAATTATAAAGGTGCTAATGAGTATTTTGATCAGGTAGAAGATCAGGATGAGTACAAAGAGAAAATGTCCTACTTCCAAGCTGATATGAACTTTAAGCTGGGTAATTTCCAAAAAGCAATTGATTTAGGCGAGCCACAACTTGCCAAATCTAATACTATGGAAAAATCAGAGCTAAATAAAATTATAGGGGAGAGTTACTTTAACCTTAAAAAGTATGATAAGGCTATCCCTTACCTAAACGAATATAAAGGTAAACGTGGTAAGTGGAACAATACCGATTATTATCAGTTGGGTTACGCTTACTACAAGCAGGGTGATTATGAAAACGCCATTGCCCAGTTTAATAAAATTATTGAAGGTAACGACTTTGTGGCACAAAATGCTTACTACCATTTAGGAGAAAGTTACCTGAAAACCGATAAAAAACAACAGGCGCTTAATGCATTCAAAAATGCATCGGAGATGGATTATGATTTAAAAATCCAGGAAGATGCTTACCTAAACTATGCAAAGCTGAGTTATGAGATAGGTAACCCGTACCAAAGCGTGCCGGAAGTGCTTAAAGGATTTATGGATAAATATCCGCAAACACCATTTAAGCAGGAAGTTCAGGGATTACTTATCGACTCTTATATTACTTCTAAAAACTACAAAGAGGCTTTAAGCTTACTGGAGAAAAACAAATCTCCAGAAAACAGACTGGCGTACCAAAAAGTAGCTTTTTACAGAGGTCTTGAATTATATACAGACGGTAGCTACCATGATGCACTTGATTTGTTTAAAAAATCGATTGCCGAACAGCGTGATGCTAGGTTTACGGCAAGGGCAACATTTTGGAAAGCAGAAACTGAGTATGTACTTGGGCTGTTTAACGAATCGCTTTTAAGCTTTAAGCAGTTTACAGGTTTTGACGAGGCAAAATCAACTCCGGAGTATAAGCATATAAACTATAACTTAGGGTATACCTACTTTAAGCTGAAGGAATATGAAAAGGCAGCTGAGTTTTTCCAGAAATATGTAGAGACCGCTAAAGACGACAGAGTAAGACTTAACGATGCGTACCTGCGCCTTGGTGACAGTTACTTTGTTTCTACAAAATACTGGCCGGCTATGGAGGCCTATAATAAGGCTATTGATATGAAAGGTATTGATGCCGATTATGCTTTCTTTCAAAAAGGAATTAGCTACGGTTTTGTAGGCAGGAATGAAAGGAAGATTGAAGATTTAACCAAATTCGTACAATCGTATCCTAAATCAAAATATGCCGATGATGCCCTGTATGAGTTGGGTAATACTTATGTTACAGAAAACAATACCACAAAGGCATTACAAACGTACGACAGGCTAATAGCTGAGTATAAAACCAGTTCATATGTATCTAAAGCCATGATGCGTCAGGCGCTTATATATTACAATGCGAAAAACGATAAGCAGGCACTTGATAAATTCAAGAAAGTAGTTGCCGACTTCCCTAATACGCCAGAGGCTATGGAGGCTGTTAGTACAGCACGTCTTATTTATGTGGATAGCGGAAGAACTGAGGAGTATGCAGCATGGGTAAAAACACTTGACTTTGTTGATGTAAGTGATGCCGATCTTGATAATACTGCTTTTGAGGCTGCCGAAAAACAATACCTGCAAAACAATACTAAAGGTGCTATATCGGGACTAACAAGTTATTTGGCACAGTTCCCTAACGGTATATCGGCGCTTAAAGCTAATTTCTATCTGGCGCAATCGTATTTTACAGAGAAGTTAGAAAACAATGCCGTGCCACACTATGAGTATGTAATTGGTAAATCAAGAAATGAGTTTACCGAATCATCTTTGGCTAGGCTTGCAGAAATACACTTAAAGAATAAAAATTATGAGAAAGCCCTTCCGGTACTGAAAAGACTGGAGGCAGAGGCCGACTTCCCGCAAAATGTAACGTTTGCACAGTCTAACCTTATGAAGTGTTACTATGATCAAAAAGATTATGCCAATGCAGTGGTATATGCAGAGAAGGTTATGGCTAATACTAAAACAGAAGACAGGGTTAAGAGTGATGCGCAAATTATTATAGCGCGTTCGGCCATTAAAACTAACGATGAAGCAAAAGCAAAAACGGCTTATGCTAAACTGCTAACCATTGCAAAGGGTGAGCTTGCAGCAGAGGCGTTGTATTATGATGCTTACTTTAAGAACAAGGAAGGGAAATATGAGGCTTCAAATGCAGCAGTGCAAAAGCTTTCTAAAGACTATTCGGGTTATAAATATTTTGGAGCCAAAGCTCTTGTGGTAATGGCTAAAAACTTCTATGGCTTAAAAGACAGTTTCCAGGCAACATACATACTGGAGAGTGTGGTCAAGAACTTTAAAGACTACCCTGATGTGGTTGAGGAAGCTCAGGCAGAGCTTAAAAAGATTAAAGATGAAGAAGCAAAAACCAATTCATCTATCCAAAACTAAGTATAACCCAAGCCTCTTAAAATTTAGTTATGACAATCAAATTTCAATATAAAATAGCTTTTGTTTTAGCCCTGGCAGGGTTTCATGCTGCCACGGCCCAAAAGAAAGACGAGAATATAGGGACCGAAGTGGTAAACGTAGTAAAACCATATACCCCTACTATTTCAGATGCTTTTAAAGTAAAAGAAACTCCGGTTGTGGAGGACGACGATAATGCGCAGAAAAAGGAAATAGAATACAACATATTCTCTTTTCCGGTAGCCTCTACATTTACACCTGCAAAGGGTAAGGCAGCAGGGGTTAAAAGAGCGAAAAGAGAATCGCTTTATAATAATTATGCCACTCTTGGTGCAGGGAACTACGGTACTGTTAATGCCGAACTTTTTGTAACCGAAAACCTAAACCGTAACGAGTATGTAGGCGGTATGTTGCGCCACCTTTCCTCACAGGGAGGTATAAAAGATGTGGTACTTGATGATAAGTACTACGACACATCGCTTGATTTAACTTATGGTAACAGGCAAAAGGCCTATAGCTGGAATGCCGATTTGGGCTACCATAATCAGGTGTACAACTGGTACGGTTTACCGTTGGAATACCAAACTTTTACAGACGAGTATATAGCGACTATAGATCCGCAGCAAACCTACCATACGTTTTATGTGGGTGGTAAGGTAGCTGCTGAAGACAGTTTCTTTAGAGATGCTACAGTACAGTACAAACGTTTTTGGGATGCATTCAATTCGGCAGAAAACCGTTTTTATGTAAAACCGTCACTGGATATAGATGTGCTTGACGAAAAGATAAAAGTAGATTTTATTGCTGATTATGTAGGTGGTAACTTTGAAGAGAACGGCCTGTATTCGGCTATAGACTATAATTACTTCAACGTAGGTATTCAGCCAAGTGTGTTGTTCCAAAGAGATGATCTTTCGGTACAGCTTGGAGCCGGATTGTTTTACAGTATGGGTAAGCTAATGGGAGAAAGCGATAATAAGTTTTATGTATATCCGCAGGTTAAGGCTTCTTACAAAGTAGTGGGCGATTTAATGATTGCCTATGCCGGTGCCGAAGGAACACTAAAACAAAATTCGTATGCTGATTTTGTAGAACAAAATCATTTTATGATGCCAAATCTTATCGTTGCACCAACAGATCAGCAGTATGACATCTATGTTGGTTTAAAAGGTAAGTTGGCAAGCAATGTGGCTTATAATATTCGCGGATCATATAAAAATGAAGACAACAGGGCTTTCTTTGCAAACTATAATCCTGCTCTTGTACCACAACCACAACCTGCTGTTGAGGTTCCTGCTTATGCAAACGGTAACTCTTTTGGGCTGGTTTATGATAAAATGCAAACCGTTAGTTTCTTTGGGGAACTTAAAGCCGATTTCTCTAAAAGCGTAAGCTTTGGCGTAAACGGTACTTTTAGTAGCTACTCTATGGAAAATCTTCAGGAAGCATGGAATCTTCCGGCTATACAAATAGGTGCTGACCTGGATGTTGATATTACCGAAAAATGGTATGCCGGTGCTAATGTTTTCTTTGTAGGTGAAAGAAAAGATTTTGTAGCGGTTAACAATCCTGATTTTGTTGATCCTTTAGCTACAGAAGCTGTTGTTACACTGGATAGTTATTTTGATGCTAATGCTCATGTGGGGTATAAGTACAGTGAAAGGTTAACAGGTTTCTTAAAACTGAATAACATTGCCAGCCAAAATTACCAGCGTTGGGTAAACTACCCGGTACAGGGCTTCCAGTTCCTTGTGGGAGCTTCTTACAAGTTTAATTTCTAAGATTTATTTAAATAATAGTACATACAAAGCTATACAGGTATAAAATCCTGTGTAGCTTTGTCTTTTTATATAAGATTTTATGCAGTCATTAAAAATTAAAGTGCTTGCTTATTACAGGCAGCAGGTTCAGGATAAAGAAGACGCTTTTAGGGATATGATAGATGCCCTTACAGAAGGAGCTGCTAACGATGCTAAAGGTTCAGCTGGCGATAAGCATGAAACAGCCCTTTCCATGATGCACCTGGAGCAGGAAAAGCTAAATCATAAACTAAAGGAGATACTGGAGCAAAAATCAGTATTAGATAAAATTGAGACCGATGCGGTTTCATCAAAAATTATATTAGGCAGTTTGGTAAAAGCAAATAATATGTATTTGTTTTTAAGTACGGCGCTGCCAAAAATTGTGGTTGAAGGGACTACCGTTTTTGCCCTGTCGCCACAATCTCCGTTAGGTAGTAAATTGCTTGGTGGAGAACAAGGGTTTGAAGTTGAGGTTAATAACACAAAATATATTGTTGAAGAATTCGTTTAATTTGTAAATAAGGGATTGTTAAACTTTAAATTTCCTGTTTATGAAAAACATTTTCTTTCTTTCTGCGTGCTTCTTTTTTTCTCTGTTGTGTTTTGGTCAAAACGGAGAGTTTGTCAAAAACGATAACGGACTTATTTACTCTGGTAAGGCTATGGGAGAGTTGCGGCATATCGTAGATTCCCTTAATCTTAAATTTAAGGTTTGTGAGAATAAGGAGTTTTATTCCAAAAAACAAAGTAGTGCAACCTGTATTAGTCTTAAAGGGGAAAAGTCCCGTTTAGCAAGTAAGGACATTGATGGAGGGATATCATATAAGGACTTTATCGAAAAATATCCGGATGCAGTAGTTAAAGGTGAATATGTGTTTGCTGTTTATAAATATAAAGATTATAAAGAAAGAGAAAAGATTAGTTTTGATTTTATAACTTATGATTGGAGAGATACTCCGTATTATGAAACATTAGCTGAAAATTTTAAGGAACAGCAATGGTATTATCTTTATCATGAAAAAAGTGAGTATAGCGAGGAAGAGTTAACGGTTTATTACTTACATCGAAAGATGGAAAGCACATCCCTCCCAGAAAAGTATTCACGTAAAGTTCAATATTCTGAATGTCTTGTAGATACTACTGCTCAGGTGTTTTTTGAAAATGCAAATGACGACATGTTTCCCAGTTATGATCCAAAAAGTAAAGTATTCACTTTTCTTTCTTATATGAAGTTGAAAAAGTGGAAGTGTGATTGGGAAAAGAAAATTGAGTTGTTTAATGAGGATGAAAAAGCGCAAAAACTGTTTAATGAGGCGCTGGATATAACACTAAAAGGGGATGAAAGGGCAAGTGATGAATTTGAGGGATATGTTACTCATTTTGACTCACCTCAAAAAGCACTCTTTCTTAAACGAAGCAGAAAGGTTGTTGGACAATGTAGTATGGACAGAAGTCCGCGTTACCATGCTCTTCACATTGCCGAACTCGCAGGAGAAACAGCTACATGGGAAATATTTTTACGGGCTCACTTAGATATAATGAACGACAGGTTTAACAGAATGAGTGATGGTAGTTATGCACAGGCCGAACGGCAAACCTATATTAAGGAACTGGAAGAGCTTGATATTAATGTGCCTGATTTATTATTGGGTATTTGTTTAAGAGTGGAAAATCCTTCGCAAAACCATTACTATGGCAGTATAAGTAGGGTAGGCAGGGCGCTGTCGGAATCTAAAGAGAGGGTAGTTTTTGAGCAGACTATGCTTAATATGGTTAAATATAGTGAACTTGACGATTATAATAGGATGCTTATATATTGCCTTTTTGTAAATTATAATCATTTTATCAGTGATGAGGCTGTCAGGTTGGCCAGTAAAGAGAAGTTAAAAGAAGCAATAGTTACTTTGCCTGATTATCTTAAAAACAATATTGAAATTAAATAAATAGTAAAAAAGCCACCTGTAGAGGTGGCTTTTTTAATTTGTAAGCAAAAAGGGGCTGTTTTTTCTGTTTTACTTTTAAAATGTATTTAATTATTTATTTTTTGTTTTAAAGTGTAATCTTTAAGTTGTTATATGTTTTTAAATTGAAAGTTAAAATTCAAATTTGTCTTATAAAAAATAACCAAAAGGGTTAAAATGAGATAAAATTTAAATACTATGTGCGGAATTTTAGCAATCATCGGAAGAGGGAAAGATGAAGCCCTTGTTAAGCAGTTGTCAAAAAGAATGTCCCATAGAGGACCGGACGAAAGTGACCTGCATGTAACAGAGAAAGGGCATATTTTAAGTCATGAACGTTTATCAATTATTGATTTAACAACGGGTAAACAGCCAATACAGGGTACTAATAATGCCTGGATGGTGCATAATGGAGAAATATACAATCATCAGGAACTTAGGGATACGGTGCTAAAAAGCCATACGTTCAGAACACATTCTGACTCAGAAGTGATAGTACACCTGTATGAAGAGTTTGGTAATGAGTTTTGCCATTTACTGGATGGTATGTTTGCCTTTGTGGTTATAAAAGGAGATGAGTTTATTGCCGGGCGTGATCCGCTTGGGGTAAAACCATTGTATTACGGACTGGATGAAAGGGGACGCATATACTTTGCTTCCGAAATGAAAGCATTGGCAGACCAGTGTAAAACATTTTCAACGTTTCCGCCGGGGCATTACTATACGCCGGAAACAGGATTTGTGAAATACTACAAACCACAATGGGAAGATGCTGCAACAGCCGTGGAAGAAGTAGATTTAGAAGCTTTAAGAGAAGGACTTACACAGGCAGTTGATAAAAGACTGATGAGTGATGTACCGGTAGGGGTGTTGCTAAGTGGTGGGCTGGACTCTTCCTTAACATCATCTATCGCATCAAGGCTCGCAAAACAAAGAGGGCAGGAGTTGCATTCGTTCTCAATAGGGCTTGATGCTGCCGCACCCGATGTGGTGGCTGGCCGTAAGGTCGCTCAGTTTTTAGATACAAAGCATCATGAAATATATTTTACCATTGAGCAGGGAATAGCCGTACTGGATAAACTGATATGGCATCTTGAAACTTACGATGTAACTTCGGTAAGGGCAAGTACGCCTATGTATTTCCTTTCTGAGGCCATTACGCAAAAAGGCATAAAAGTCGTGCTTTCAGGTGAAGGAGCTGATGAGGTTTTTGGAGGTTACCTGTACTTCCGTAATGCACCAACCGAAAAAGATTTCCAGAAAGAACTTATAGATAGGGTGCAAAAGCTGTTTACAGCCGATTTGCTGAGGGCAGACAAGTCGACCATGGCTCACGGTCTCGAGGCGAGAGTTCCGTTCTTAGATAAGCAGTTTTTAGAAGTGGCTATGAAAATCAAACCACAGGAAAAACAGCCTAAAACCTACTGCGGAGTTGAGAAATATATTTTAAGAAAAGCGTTTGATACGCCACAAGAGCCTTACCTGCCCGATGAAGTGTTGTGGAGGCAAAAAGAACAGTTTTCAGACGGGGTAGGTTACAGTTGGATAGATACGCTTATTGAGTATTGTGCCTCGCAGGTTAGTGATGCAGAGATGGAAAAGGCCGAAGAGCGTTTCCCGTACAATACCCCGGCAACAAAAGAAGCTTATTATTACAGGTCGGTTTTCCATAAGCACTTTCCACAAAGGAGTGCGGCGCAAACCGTAAGAAAATGGATACCTAAATGGCAGGAAAATACCGATCCCAGCGGTAGGGCTAATGCGGCTCACGTAATGGCCGATACGGCTATTGCACAGGCTAGGGTTGAGGTGTGATAACGTTGTGTTTTTTGGAATTTTTAGTTTGTTTGTTTATTAAAAACACCATGAAGCAATGCATGGTGTTTTTTGTGTTTAAACGGGTTGCTTTTTAGCTTGTTAAATGGTTATTTTATGGGTTTAGGGAGTGTATTGCGGTTTATTTACATTAAAAATCAAAATTTAATAAATTGTTAATAACTTAGTTGCTAAAAGCGGGCTTTTGGTAGTAATATAGGTTGCGTTTTCATATATTTGTTCGTTAACTTAAAAATTCATTAAGAATACAGATTATATGAGTGAAGAGGTAAAGCAAAACAATTATTCGGCAGACAGTATTCAGGCCCTGGAGGGAATGGAACACGTAAGGATGCGTCCTTCCATGTACATTGGAGATGTGGGTACAAGAGGTCTACACCACCTTGTTTATGAGGTAGTTGATAACTCCATAGATGAGGCTCTGGCCGGGCATTGTGATACTATCTATGTTACTATTAATGAAGATGATTCGATCACTGTAGAAGACAACGGTCGTGGTATACCAGTAGACATGCACAAGAAAGAAGGCGTGTCTGCACTTGAGGTAGTTATGACTAAAATTGGTGCCGGTGGTAAGTTTGATAAAGACTCTTACAAGGTTTCCGGTGGTTTACACGGTGTGGGTGTGTCGTGTGTTAACGCGCTATCCGATCATTTAAAAGCTACAGTATTCCGCGAAGGAAAAATATACGAACAGGAGTATGAAAGGGGTAAAGCTATTTATCCTGTAAAACAGGTTGGTGAAACCGATAAAAGAGGTACTACGGTAACCTTTAAACCGGATGCAACCATTTTTACCCAAACTACAGAATACTCTTACGATACACTTGCTGCACGTATGCGTGAGCTTTCTTTCCTTAATAAAGGTATCAGTATCACAATGACTGATATGAGAGAGAAAGATGATAAAGGTGAGTATCTAAGCGAAACATTCCATTCTGAAGAAGGTTTAAAGGAGTTTGTTAAATTCCTTGACGGTAACCGTGAGCCTATCATTGCAGAGGTAATCAGTATGGAGACAGATAAGGGTGAGATTCCTGTAGAGGTGGCGTTGGTTTACAATACCAGTTATACAGAGAATATTTTCTCTTATGTAAATAACATTAATACACACGAGGGTGGTACTCACTTATCGGGCTTCCGTAGGGGGTTAACCAATACCTTAAAGAAATATGCCGACTCATCAGGGCTTCTTGATAAGCTTAAGTTTGAGATTTCGGGTGATGACTTCCGTGAAGGTTTAACGGCAATTATCTCGGTTAAGGTGGCAGAACCTCAGTTTGAGGGGCAAACCAAAACCAAACTCGGTAACCGTGAGGTAGTGGCGCCTGTAAGCCAGGCGGTAAGTGAAATGCTTGAAAACTACCTTGAGGAAAACCCTAACGATGCTAAAACCATTGTACAAAAGGTTATTTTAGCGGCTCAGGCACGCCACGCTGCTAAAAAAGCTCGCGAAATGGTACAGCGTAAAACCGTTATGGGCGGCGGTGGTTTACCGGGTAAACTTTCTGACTGTTCTGAGCAGGATCCTGCAAAATGCGAAATATTTCTTGTTGAGGGTGACTCGGCAGGTGGTACTGCAAAACAGGGTCGTGACCGTAACTTCCAGGCTATCCTTCCGTTAAGGGGTAAAATTCTTAACGTAGAGAAAGCAATGCATCACAAAGTGTTTGAGAACGATGAGATTAAAAACATTTTTACAGCACTTGGTGTAACCGTTGGTACGGCAGAAGATAGTAAAGCACTTAACTTAGAGAAACTTCGTTATCATAAAGTAGTGATTATGTGTGATGCCGACGTTGATGGTAGCCACATTTCTACGCTTATCCTTACGTTCTTCTTTAGGTTTATGAAAGAGCTTATTGAGAACGGACACGTTTATATTGCTACTCCGCCATTGTATCTTGTTAAAAAAGGTGCTAAAAAAGAGTATGCATGGAACGACGCTCAGCGTGATATGATTAATGAAAGAATGGGTGGTGGAGCAACGATTCAGCGTTATAAAGGTCTTGGAGAGATGAACGCAGAGCAGCTTTGGGATACTACCATGGATCCGGAGTACAGAACGCTCCGTCAGGTAAGTATTGACAGTCTTGCAGAGGCAGACAGGATCTTCTCTATGCTAATGGGGGATGAAGTACCGCCACGTAGAGAGTTTATTGAGAAAAATGCGGCATATGCAAAAATTGATGCATAGGCTTTATTGATAAAATAATTATGAAAAAACGGGGTGTCATGTTAATGGCACCCCGTTTTGTATTTAAAATATAATAAAGGGTAAATATTAATGTAATATTGGTAATTTGACGTGTTTTAAATGGTTGGTTTTGTTATATTTGTTAGGAACAATAACTTTTTTTCGATAACCAATCTAAAAATATAATACTATGAAAGTAACAATTGTAGGTGCCGGTAATGTAGGTGCTACATGTGCCGATGTGATTTCTTACAGAGGCATTGCCAGTGAGGTGGTTTTATTAGATATTAAAGAAGGCTTTGCTGAGGGTAAAGCTATGGATATAATGCAATGTGCCACTACTACCGGATTTAATACAAAAGTTTCAGGAAGTACAAACGACTATTCTAAAACAGCAAACAGTAATGTGGTGGTAATAACATCGGGGGTTCCAAGAAAACCGGGTATGACCAGGGAGGAACTTATAGGTATTAATGCCGGTATTGTGAAAACTGTGGCAGATAACGTTCTTAAATATTCGCCCGATGCAATTATAGTTGTGGTGTCTAACCCAATGGATACTATGGCTTATTTAACGCTTAAGGCAACCGGATTGCCTAAAAACAGAATTATAGGTATGGGAGGGGCTCTGGATAGCTCACGCTTTAAATATTACCTGTCTAAGGCTTTAGATAAACCGTCAAACGATGTTCAGGGGATGGTTATAGGTGGTCATGGTGACACTACCATGATTCCGCTTACACGAATCGCTTCTTACAATGGTAGTCCTGTGTCTGATTTTCTTTCTCAGGAAGTGATGGACAAAGTAGCAGCCGATACTATGGTAGGAGGGGCTACATTAACAGGTTTACTGGGTACATCGGCATGGTATGCGCCGGGAGCATCTGTAGCATATCTTGTAGATAGTATTCTTAACGACCAGAGGAAAATGATACCGTGCTCGGTTTACCTTGAGGGAGAGTATGGTCAAAGTGATATTTGTATCGGTGTACCATGTATAATTGGTAAAAACGGAGTAGAGGAAATTGTTACTATAAATCTGGACGAGAAAGAGAAAGCTTTATTCGCTAAAAGCGCCGACGCTGTTAGGAATATGAATGAAGCGTTGAAATCAGTATTAGCTTAACATTTTCTTAATATATAGCAAAAGACTGCTTTAAGCAGTCTTTTTTTTATGATATATTTAGAAAATAAATTGGTTAATCTTTTGGAGAATTATATATTTGCTCGTTTTTAAAAAATGGAATAATTAATTTTTAGTACTAATGCAGAATAAGGGACTCATTAAATTTTTCGCAATTATTTTTGCGATAGTAAGTATTTACCAGCTTTCATTCACATTTGTTTCTAATGGTATTCAGGAAGATGCTAAGGCGGCTGCCGGCGGCGACTCTCAAAAAGAGCTTGCATACCTTGACTCAATTGGGAAGCAGGAAGTTTTTCTTGGTTATACTTACAATCAGGTAAGAGACAAACAAATTAACAAGGGTCTTGACCTTGAAGGTGGTATTAACGTTATCCTACAGATATCTGTAAAAGATATCCTTAAGGACTTAGCTAATAATACTACTAATCCTGTTTTCAACAAAGCTTTAGATGTGGCTGCACAGGAACAACAAGGTAATCAGGACTATCTGGACGCGTTTTTCGTAGCCTTCGCTAAAGAATCAAACGGTACAGTTAAGTTGTCTTCACCGGAAATTTTTGCTAACAGAGATTTATCTGATGATGTTAATACACAAATGTCTGACGATGAAGTTAAAACTGTTATCAAAAGAAAAGTTAATGAGGCTATTGACAGTGCATTTGGAGTACTAACAAAGCGTATAGATAAATTTGGTGTTGTACAGCCAAACCTTCAAAAACTTGGAGAATCAGGAAGAATTCTTGTAGAGCTTCCGGGTGCTAAGGATATTGACAGGGTGAAAAAACTTTTACAAAGTACAGCTCAGCTTGAATTTTGGCAAACTTACAAAGTAGACCAAATGGTAGGTGTGTTAACAGCGGCTAACGAGGCAATGAAAGCAGATGTGAAAACAACTGAACAGCCGGAGGCAGCTAAAATTGATACTCTAATTGGTAACAATGCTCAGGATTCTTCTGCTACAGCTAAAGGTAACAATCCATTATTTGAAATATTTAGCCCTGGTCCAATGGGTAGCCCTATATTAGGTATGGCTTCTGTATCAGATACGGCTAAAATTAATTCTTACTTAAAAAAGCCTGAGGTTCGTTCTGCTTTGGCGGGAGATCTTCGTTATACTCGTTTTGCATGGGGTAAAGAAGACAAAAACAATGAAGGTATAGTTGAGCTATATGCTTTAAGAGGTAACAGGGAAAACGTTCCGCCATTAAGCGGTAGTGTTATCACTGGAGCTAACGATTCATTTGACCAGTTAGGTAAGCCATGTGTAGAAATGCAAATGGATGCTAAAGGTTCAAGAGAGTGGGAAGAGTTAACAGGTCAGGCTTACCAGGAGCAAGGTAACATTGCTATTGTGCTTGATAACATTGTATACTCAGCACCGGGTGTATCTTCAGGTCCAATTTCAGGTGGACGTTCACAAATTTCAGGTTCATTTGATGTAACTGAAACAAAAGACTTAGCAAACGTATTAAGAGCAGGTAAACTTCCTGCATCTGCAGATATAGTACAATCAGAGGTTGTTGGTCCGTCATTGGGTCAGGAAGCTATTGATAACGGTATTACTTCATCTTTAGTAGGTTTATTATTAATCTCTTTCTGGATGATATTCTACTACGGTAAGGCAGGTTGGTATGCAAACATTGCACTGGCTGTTAACTTACTGTTCATTTTCGGTATCCTTGCTAGCTTAGGTGCTGTACTTACATTACCTGGTATTGCTGGTATCGTATTAACAATGGGTACTGCGGTAGATGCTAATATTATTATCTACGAAAGGGCAAAAGAAGAAATGCGTCTGGGTAAAACGCTTGAAGAGTCTATTAAGGCTTCATTTAGCTGGAAAGGTGCGATGTCTTCTATTACCGATGCTAACGTAACTACGTTCCTTACAGGTTTAGTGCTTTTAATATTCGGTACAGGTCCTGTTAAAGGTTTTGCTACTACATTACTTATAGGTATATGTACTTCTTTGTTCACAGCTATTTTTATCACAAGAGTTTTACTTGACTGGGCTGTTAACAAAAGTGGTAACTTAACTTTCAATACAAGTATTACTAAGAACTGGTTTACTAAGTTTAACTTTGATTTCCTTTCTAAAAAGAAAATTGCTTACTTTATTTCCGGATTACTTATCCTTGGTAGTTTCGCTTCGTTCTTTACAAATGGTTTAGATCAGGGTATTGACTTTGTGGGTGGACGTACTTTCCAGGTAAGGTTTGAAAACAAAGTATCTGTAGAAGAGGTTAAGAGTGTGTTAAGCGATGCTTTTGGTAGTGCTGTAGATGCTAAAGTATTTGGTACTGACGATCAGTTAAGAATTACTACCAAATATAAAGTTGATGCTCACGGTGTTGAAGTTGATAAAGAAGTTAACGAGATACTATACAATAATCTTAAGAAATTCTATTCTAAAGAGATTTCTTATGATGATTTTGTAAATACTTATGATGGAAAGACTGTAGGTATTATGCAGGCTTCTAAAGTAGGTCCTACAATTGCAAAAGATATTAAAACAAACTCTTACTGGGCTGTACTTGGTTCATTATCTATAGTATTTATTTACTTAATGCTAAGTTTTAGAAGATGGCAGTTTAGTTTAGGTGCGGTAGTAGCTGTTGCTCACGATGTTATCATCGTATTAGGTATTTACTCAGTATGTTATAAAGTAGCTCCTTTCCAAATGGAAATGAACCAGCACTTTATAGCGGCTATCCTTACGGTAATTGGTTACTCACTTAACGATACGGTAATTGTATTTGACAGGGTAAGGGAATTCCTTGGAGGTTCTGTTAAAGGAGACTTTAACAGTATCGTTAACCAGTCAATTAACACTACATTATCAAGAACAATTAATACGTCATTAACTGTAATGCTTGTATTATTAATTATGTTCATGTTTGGTGGTGAGTCTATACAAGGATTTGTATTTGCAATGCTTGTAGGTATCGTAGTAGGTACTTACTCGTCACTATTCATTGCAACTCCAATACTTGTAGATACAGTATCTGCAAAAGAGAAAAAAGCTGTTGAGACAGCTCACAATACAGCTGAATAATATAACAGATTACATTATATATAAAACCTGCCTGATTTTCAGGCAGGTTTTTTTATTTCTAAAAGAGATGTTAGCGTGATGGCTATTAAGCAATTTTTAGACTATATTAGCGTTAAAATTTAAAAGATAAATATTTTAAGAATTAATTCTCTATGGTGAACATTCAGAATGCTGCCGATAGCCTGGCAGTGGCTCAGGAAGCTTTGTTAGACGAACAGTCTACAGAAAAAACATTATCTATTATCGAACTTCTTACAAGTGGCGGTATTGGCGGTCAGATAATTATGATCGTACTGGCGGTACTTTTATTTGTAGCCATTTATCTTTATATAGAGCGATTGCTTACACTTAAAGCGGCATCTAAGGTAGATAAAGGATTTATGAATCAAATTAGGGATCATATAATGAATGGTCGTTTGGATAGTGCTAAGCTTTTATGTCAGCATACAAATACTCCGGTTTCGAGACTTGTAGAAAAAGGTATCTCAAGAATTGGTAAACCGCTTGAAGATATTAATACAGCTATTGAAAGTGCCGGTAAACTGGAAATTTACAGCCTGGAGAAAAATGTTAGTATACTTGCTACCATTTCGGGTGCGGGTCCTATGATTGGTTTCCTGGGAACTGTAGTTGGTATGGTACTTGCATTTCATGAAATAGCAAGTGGCGGAGGTCAAATTGAAGTAGATGCTCTTGCCAGTGGTATTTATACAGCAATGACAACTACCGTGGTTGGTTTGATTGTAGGTATTGTAGCTTACATAGGGTATAACCACTTAGTAGTAAAAACAGATAAAATTGTAAACCAAATGGAAGCCAACGCAGTTGAATTCCTTGACCTATTAAACGATCCGGTATAATTATGCAGTTTAGAAGCAGAAACAGGGTAACGCCCGAGTTTAACATGTCGTCAATGACAGATATTGTATTCCTGTTATTGATATTCTTTATGCTTACTTCTACCATGGTTACAACCAATGCGCTTGATCTTAACCTTCCAAATGCTAAAGGGAAGACAGAAAATAATCAAAGTGTATCTGTAAGTATAACTAAAGATTTGGAGTATTATATTGATAAGGAGCCTACAGCAGAAGAAGCGCTTGAGCCTAAACTTTTAGAATTACTTTCGGGAGATGAAAATAAAGCTATTGTATTACGTGCTGAAAAGGGTGTGCCTATTGAAAATGCTGTAATGGTGATGGATATCGCTAAAAGGAATAAGCTTAAAATAGTATTAGCAGTTAATCCTAAATAATAGGAATAATGAAATATTTAGAAACAGAACAGGAAAAGAAATCGTTTGCAATAACTGTAGCAGTATTTGCTTTGCTATTGCTTTTGTGTTTCTTTCTCGGACTTAAGTATATGGATCCGCCACCGGAAAACGGTATCGCCATTAATTTTGGTACTACTGATTATGGTATGGGGGATGTACAACCTACGCAGCCCATACAGTCGGCACCGCAACCGCAACCATCAACGCCTGAGTCATCTCCGGTTACCGAAGATGTAATTACCGAAGATGCAGTTGATGCTCCTGTTATTACTAAGGAGAAACCTAAAAAAGAACCTGCTAAAGAGCCGGAAAAACCAAAGGAAACCCCTAAGCCGCCTCAGCCGTCAAAAACGACTACAGATGCTTTAAACAGTCTTATAAACGGGCCTAAAAGCGAAGGTACTGCAACACAGGGGCAGGGTGATGATAATAAAGCCGGAGATAAGGGGAAAATTGATGGTTCTCTACAGGGTGGTTATGGTAACGGAGGTGGAGGTACAGCAGGTACCGGTTCTGGCAATTACAGGCTTGCCGGTCGTAAAGCTTTAACAAAACCGGCTCCTAAGTATTTGTGTAATGAGCAGGGGACTGTAGTAGTTGAAATCTCGGTAGATAAAAACGGTACTGTTATTTCGGCTAAGCCTGGTGCCAGAGGTACAACCAATTCGGCTAAATGTTTGTTAGATCAGGCTAAAATTGCTGCAATGAATACCAGGTTTAACAGTAGTGACAGTGCTCCTGATAAACAAATAGGTGAGATTGTTTACAACTTTAAGCTTACAGATTAGATTTAAAATTCTTGAAGATAAAAAATAAAAAGTCCCGCAAATGTGCGGGACTTTTTATTTTGTTATTTTGGGCTCTTATTAAAGCGTTTCAGTTCTTTTCTTAGAAGTAAATATAAGGTATAGTCCTACCAGTATGAAAGGTATGCTTAACCATTGACCTGTAAGTAATATAGGTTCTTTTCCTTCAAACCCTCCTTGGCTTTGTTTTACAAACTCTACTACAAAACGTACAGTCCATAATAGTACAAGGAATACTCCAAAAATAAGTCCGTGTTGTTTTCTTGAATCTGTTTTCCAGTACATGTAATATACTATAGCAAACACGAATATATAACAAAATGCTTCATATAACTGTGCCGGATGCCTATAGGGTATAGCGTTAAGTATATCGGTATACCTTGGGTCATTTTGTACAAGGTTGTATGCCTTATTGTAGTCTGTTTGTTGGGTGGCTTCCATTATGGCACGTCTGCCCAGTTCTCCTTCTTCGCCTCTAATAAATTTAACGGCTGTAGGTACATCTGCAGTAGTTTCGGTACCCAAAATCTCAGAATTGATAAAGTTTCCTATACGGATAAAAATTCCACCCAGTGTTACCGGAACCACAATACGGTCCAGCATCCATAGTACAGGTCTTTTAATGATTTTTTTACTGTAATAAAAAATTACAAGTATAATGGCAATCGCAGCACCGTGGCTGGCAAGTCCGGCAAAGCCTGTGAACTCAAATTTTGGTGTTGTTCTGAATGGTAAGAAAACATTAAGGAAGTCTTCCTTAAACAGTTCCGGTTGATAGAATATTACGTGACCTAAACGAGCGCCTATCATGGTGGCAACTATAGTATAAATAAACAGTTTGTCCAGCTTTTCCATAGATTCGCCTTCACGAACAAATATGTTTTTCATTACATACCATCCCAGTCCAAAGGCTACTACCCACATAAGGCTATAGTAACGTAAAAGGAAAAATCCAAGGTCTATACCTTCGTGAGGGTTCCATACAAAGCTTAAAGCGTGTGTCATTTTAATTGGTTTAATTTCTGTAAAAATAAATAAATGTGAAAGATTGCCAAGTCTAAAAACCGTTAATTAATGATTATGACGGCATTTTCTTTCAGGCACAGGGTCATACCCGCGTCCGCCCCATGGGTTACAGCTGGCAATACGTTTAATACTTAGCCATCCGCCTTTAAAAAGTCCGTGCGTTTGGAGGGCTTCAATAGTGTATTGAGAGCAGGTAGGGGTATAGCGGCAAGCCGAAGGCAGGAAAGGAGATATAGCACCCTGATAAAAGCGTACTAATAATACAAAGGGTGTTATTATAATTTTCCTTAATGTCAAATCATTATGATTGAATTGAAAACGTAGTACCTTCCTTGCTGTCTTTTAGTTCTATACCAAGTTCTGTCAGTTTATTTCTAATCTGGTCAGAAAGGGCAAAGTCCTTGTTAGCTCGGGCTTCATTTCTCATACCAATTAGCATGTTAACAACACCTTCAAGCTTATCGTTGTTGTTTGAAGCTGTTTTTTCGTCAACAAGTCCAAGTACATCAAAAACAAAAGCGTTTAATGTTTCAGAAAGCAGTTTAAGATCAGCTACTGTAATAGTTTCCTTATTCTCTTTCAGGAGATTGATGTAGCGAACGGCTTCAAAAAGCTGAGCTATAAGTATAGGGCTGTTAAAGTCATCGTTCATGGCATCATAGCAGGATTGTTTCCAAGCCTCGATGTCAATACTCGATTTGTCTGAAGTCTTTAGTCCTTCCAGTGCTTCAAGGGCTTCCATAAGGCGGTTAAAACCTTTTTCGGCTGCAAGAATAGCATCGTTACTAAAGTCAAGTATACTACGGTAGTGTGCTTGTAATATAAAGAAGCGGGTAACTGTTGGTGAAAATGCCTTACTAAGAATTTCATTATTACCCGAGAATATCTCTCTTGGTAAAATATTGTTCCCTGTAGATTTTGACATTTTTTTGCCGTTAAGCGTAAGCATATTGGCATGCATCCAGAAGTTTACAGGTGACTGACCTGTACAGGCTTCATTTTGGGCAATTTCACATTCATGGTGAGGGAACTTTAAGTCCATACCCCCACCGTGAATGTCAAAATGATTTCCTAAATATTTTGTACTCATAGAAGTACACTCCAGGTGCCATCCCGGGAAACCGTCACCCCAAGGTGATGGCCAACGCATAATGTGTTGTGGTTCGGCTTTTTTCCAAAGTGCAAAATCCTGAGGGTTTCTTTTTTCATCCTGTCCGGAAAGGTCGCGGGTGTTGGAAATCATGTCTTCAAGATTCCTTCCGCTTAACTTACCGTAGTGGTTGGTTTCATTAAACTTAACCACGTCAAAATATACTGAGCCGTTAGACTCGTATGCAAAACCGTTTTCTATTATTTGCTTTATGGTTTCAATTTGCTCAATAATGTGTCCTGTAGCTGTAGGCTCAATGCTTGGCGGCATATTATTAAACAGTTCAAGGATTTGGTGAAAATCTACAGAATATTGCTGAACAATTTCCATAGGTTCCAGTTTTTCTATCCTTGCCTTTTTTGCAATTTTATCCTCACCCTCATCGGCATCGTCTTCAATATGGCCTACGTCGGTAATATTACGCACGTATCTAACCTTAAAGCCAAGGTGTTTCAGGTAACGGAAAACCAGGTCAAAAGAGATAAAGGTTCTGCAGTTCCCTAAGTGTACATTACTATATACCGTAGGTCCGCAAACATACATGCCTACGCTGCCTTCGTGTATTGGGGTAAACAGTTCTTTGTCTCCGCTAAGCGAATTATAAATTTTTAAAGCCTGGTTTTTATACAATTGCATATGGGTTAATTTGAATCCGTAAGTTACGGTATAAAAATAATAGGATTAGAATTGTGTATCAAGTTTTATGTAATCTAAAAACTCTCTTCTTACATTCTCTTCTTTGAACTTTCCTCCAAATTCTGAAGTAACCGTGCTACTTTCAATATCACGAATACCTCTTGAGTTAACACAAAGGTGTTTAGCGTCAATTACACAGGCAACATCTTCGGTGTTAAGCACCTTTTTAAGTTCCTCTACAATTTGGATGGTAAGTCTTTCCTGAACCTGAGGTCTTTTTGCAAAGTAATCCACAATACGGTTCATTTTAGAAAGTCCTACAACTGTTCCGTTAGATATATAGGCTACGTGAGCACGTCCTACAATAGGAAGAAGGTGATGTTCGCAGGTAGAATAAATAGTTATATTTTTTTCTACAAGCATTTCACCATACTTATACTTGTTTTCAAATGTAGATGATCCCGGTTTTTTAGAAGGGTTCAGTCCGCCAAAAACTTCTTTTACAAACATTTTTGCCACTCGGTTAGGAGTTCCTTTAAGACTATCGTCTGTAAGGTCCATTCCCAGTGTATGTAAAATGCTTTCAACATCTTTTTTTATGGCTTCTATCTTTTGGTCATCACTCATTTCAAAAGCGTCTGCCCTTAAAGGGGTTTCTGCGCTTGTTGCAATATGGTTTTCTCCAATATCGTCTTTTAAATCCTCGTTAGCAATCATTGATACAATAATTAATATATACTCTAAAAAGTCAGGACGCAAAGATAGTTATAAAAGTTGATTTTAAAGGCTGTAGCTTTCATTGAAATTTTATTTTATTGCTTCACTTGGGTTTTGTGTAAAGATTAAATAATATGTTATGTTTGTAACAAATAATGTTTACCCTTTTAAATTTACTTAAAAAAAATAAAATGTTAAAAAAAATAAACAAGGTAGGGTAAGTTAAATAATAACTGTTATTAATAAGCGTTGTAGTATTATTATGTATGTTTTAGTTATATTTTTATACTTAAAGCTAAAAAATAATAATTTTTTCTGGTCAGCGCTTTAAATTTGTGTAAATTTCGCGTTTCAAAAAAACAATTAAAAAAATGAGAAACAAGTACCTTTTGTTGTTCTTTCTGAGCATTTTAAGTTTTAAAGGTTTTTCGCAAGCTCCGGGTTGTCCTGATGTAGGGACATATGCTCCAGCGCCTTTGTGTAACCCAGGTGATTGTACCGACCTTATTGCTGAGTATTTCGAAACAGGTGAAACTACCTCTTATGAGGTGAGTTCTGTTGATTATGCTCCGCCATATCCTTTTATTGGTGGTACACAGGTATCCGTAAATACAGATGACGTGTGGTCTCCATTGGTTACACTGCCGTTTTCATTTTGTTTTTATGGTCAAAATTATGACAATGTATTAATTGGATCAAACGGTGTTATTACATTTGATACTAACACATTTACTCCTGGGGCGTACTGTCAATACGCGTTTAGTGGGGATATACCTAATACTAGTTTTCCTATAAGAAATGCTATTTATGGTGTTTATCAGGATATTGATCCGGGTGTTAATAATACATTTGCCGACCCTAATATTAACTATGCTATTTTAGGTAGTGCGCCATGTCGCACACTTGTGGTTAACTTCTCTCAGGTAGCACAGTTTTATAGTGCTTGTGAAGGTGATCCTAATATTGGTGCCCAAACTTCTCAAATAGTATTATATGAAACAACAAATGTTGTAGAGGTATACGTTCAGAGAAGGGTGCCTTGTACTTCATGGCAAGAAGGTGTTGGTGTTATAGGTATTCAAAATGCAGGTGGTACACAGGCTGCTGTGCCTCCAGGACGTAATACAGGTAGCTGGACAGCAACAAACGAAGCTTGGAGGTTTACTCCAAACGGAGATTCAAATGTTGAGTTTTCTTGGCTTTTGGGAACTACCGAAATAGGCACAGATACTACAATTACGGTTTGTCCGGAAGAGACAACAACATATACTGCTCAGGCTATATATACTGCTTGTGATGGTACTGAAGTTGTTAAAACACAGAATGTAACGGTAGAAGTTAATGAACCTCTTGAATTAGGTACTCCTAATAACTTCTATGTATGTTCTAGTAATCCTCCTCCATATACATTTGATTTAACTGAAAATACACCGATTATTAGAAATGGTTATAACCAATTCCAGTATCCTATTACATATCACCCTTCACTTGCTGATGCTGAGGCTCCTTTTAATCAGATAATTCCTGATACTGCGTATTCTACAGATGCTAGTCAGACTATTTTTGCAAGGATAGAAAATGTACTTACAGGATGTTATCAAGTTGTTTCTTTTGATATTATAATAACAGAGGCTCCTGTTGCTGGAGAGGTTGATGATATTAATGTATGTGATTTAGACGGTAGCGGTAATGAAATTGTAGATCTTACAGTACAGTATAACGATGTTATGGCTGGATTAAATCCAAATGTTTTTGAAGTATTTTATTATGATTCACTAATTGATGCTGATTCTAATACTAATGCTATAACTACTCCGGATGCTTATGATGCTGCAGATGGTCAGACAATATTTATAAGAGTGGCTGTTATTGGTGATGAAGGATGTTATGATATAACAAATTTTAATGTTAATCTTACAGAGTTTCCTAACGATGTAGTTAGTCCTGCATCAATGGAAACGTGTGATGATGCTTCTAATGATGGTCTTGCCGAGTTTGATTTGACAGATGCTATAGATGGTATTATGGCAAATGAGCCGGGAATGACTCTTGATGTGTCTGTTCACCTTTCTCAGGCAGATGCAGATGCAAACATAAACCCTCAGGCACAACCATTATTTACGACTACTGTACCAAATGCACAAACAATCTATTTTAGAGTACAGGAGCAGGGAGCTGTAGTTGCTTCATGTTACTCAGTTGTAACAATGGATTTAATAGTTAATGAAAAACCTGTTATATTAACCCCAATCACGAACTACATTCAGTGTGACCAGACGGACCCTGATGCTAACGATGGTATTGAGGAGTTTGATTTAACTACAAAAGACACAGAAATCACCGGTGGTAATGTAGAT